>JAAVCF010000001.1 GCA_014802445.1 Bacteroides sp.
CGGGAAGCAGGATTCAGAGTGTCGGCCGTGCAGAACCACTTCAGCCTTCTTTACCGTTCATCGGAAAAGGCCGGCATACTTGACTACTGCAAGGAAAACAACATCGACTTCTTCGCCTATATGACACTTGAACAAGGTGCGCTGAGCGGTAAGTACGGCACAGCTAATCCCATGCCTGAAGGAAGCGGACGTGCAGCGACATACAATCCTATACTTCCTAAACTTGACAATCTGATTGCTGCAATGCGCGAAATCGGAGAATCCCATAATGCAACTGTTTCTCAGGTTGCAATCGCCTATGCAATAAACAAGGGTACATACCCGATTATCGGCGTCACCAAACCACGCCATGTAGCGGAGGCGGCCATAGCGTCCAAAATCAAATTGAGCAATGACGAAATCAGCCTTCTGGAGAAGCTCGCTGCTGATACAGGTGTCGATACCAAAGGCTCATGGGAGAATCATATGAGCTAAAAATCTCAATGCAAACATTATCAATATAGAGCGATGTCATATTTATTGTGATATCGCTCTTTTTTTATCTATTTTAGTCAGCACACACCTTTTATTGGATAAAATACGCACTATTTTATCCAATACAGTGAATTTATTGGACAAAATTTTGTTTATTTTTGAATACTTACTTGAAATTCCTCAGAACAGCCAATAGGCTAATGAGACTGAGAGTGTGCGTTGCTTGCCGTTGCCATAATATGTAGCTGTGGCAAGACCAAGATCGTATTCAGCCTTGAGTGTGAAATGACGGTAGTTTAGGTTCAATGCGAAAGCCATTCCTCCATCAGCCCGGTTGCATGGTCTGAAAGGGGCCACTCCATTACTGCTCTCGGTGTGTGAGAAGGTATTGACCCTTGCCTCATATGGCTGATTAAAGCTGTCCTCTCCCGTGACAAATGAGTCACCGTTTATGCCGACTGCGAAGTATCCTCCAACTTCCGGCTTGATGCTGAAATGTTTGCCGATGGTGAACTCATACCCTGCCATCAGAGGAATCTGAAGATAGTCCATCTCAGCAAATTTTATGGAACTTATTCCAGTGTTCAGCATATTATCTCCCGAAGTGGTTGCACCCTTACGGACGTATGCCAGTCCGGATTCAAACGAGATGTGATTACGGAGGGTGTATTCTGCGTTCGCACCAAACTTAAAGCCGTTGCGGTGGGTGGATGCGTATTCCTCTACAGCAAGTGTGTTGTTGACATATCCTGCTTCTACTCCGAAATTCCATTTCTGAGCCATGCTGCTCAATGGACATGCTGCAAAAATGATTACAGCTAATTTTAATAAATTAAATTTCATGATTCTTTTTTGTCTGATGCAAAATTACAACATTATTATGATAAATGAGTAATTTCTTCTTACAGGTCTTTAACTATATAGTAAATTTCAATGAATCAGCGAAGTATCAACGGATGGATGATGCGCTGCCTGATGTGTCCTGTAGGTCATCTCCTCGCTGCACTTTCTTTCCATACCCAAATGTGTATGCAAGCGTTAGATTGACCCTTCTATGGTCATTAACATCAATAATCGCAGTATTCATTTTATAATTCGGGGTGTCAATCATCATTGCATTACCCTTCCAGTGACTACGGAACGGATTGATCACGAATGCGGTAACAGACCAAGAAGCATTACCCCACCCGGCCATTAACCAATATTGAGCTCGAGATTTTCTTTTTATTGGATCTGCCTGATTGAAGAAGGTCTTGGGGGTGGAATATGTAGCACCAACATAGAACTGACCGCAATAATATGTTGCATTAAGAGTTGCAAAAAGACTGGTATATGACTGTTCAAACACATCAGTGAATTTATGATAGGACACGGTGGGACGGGCTTGCATTACGAGTTTACGGTTGAAGGCATACGCTGAAAAATTGATAGTGCCCCAAATGTTATGATAATTTCCGCAATTCTCAGGTTTAACCAAAATTCCTTTACCATCTTCAGTCAGAGAGTAGGTATCAGCATAAAAATTGTGTTTGTAAACCCACGCTGCCACCGGTGATATATTTATATACTGTGAAGGAATCCACGTATAGCTCAATTGTGTTGACATTGTGTGATAAGAGCGTAAATCAGGGTTGCCCTGCGACCACTTGAGTAAATCAGTTTGAAGCAAAACGGCATTTGTCTGAGATCCGCTGGGAGTGTCTATGGAATAATTGAAAAATGCCCCCAGTCGGTGACCACTTGCAGGCATCCAGTTGATGTTAAAATTCACAGTGGGATAGAATTTACTTTCTTCCACATTCGATGTTTTGGAACGGTAGTATGTGGCAGACATTCCAAGGCGCGAATACAATTTATGGCTTGGTGAAAATGTATAAGTGACTCCGGGAGCTATAAGCAATTGCGATGTGTTATTTTTATTTAACGTTGAACCTATATAATCAATGGAACTTTCATAGGTGTCAGTCGTACACTCAACTGAAACATCATGCTTGTCATTGAATGACTTAGATATATCAATCTCGCTTTCCGTTGCCCACGTATTTTCTTTGGCAATAAGATTGCGGATTGTAAAATCACTTTCCGTCATTTCTTGTGTTTGGTTGATGTGGTCAAAAGAGAGTTGAAAAGAAGCTGACAAAGCCCAATCATTTGGAAGTTCCTGAAAAAACTCGTTTGCCCAACTCACGTTGTTCTTGCGTGACGGACTGTTTGTCATCCAGCTGTCTGCATCAAACAGGTTTGGAGTATATTGCAGTGTTCCACTTCTTTTGTCGGCTCGATTTCCTTGGTATGACCAATTAAGGGTAGAAGAAAACTGGGTGTTGCTCCCTTGATACAAAGCTCTAAATGATGCACTTGGTCTATTGAAAACATAATTGGACTTATCCCAAATGCTTGTGCGAGATATGCCGTCGGGAGCCACATCTTCATAACCCAGCAAACGGAAGAGTTCAATCTTATTTGTCCCGTTATGAGAGCTGTTAGTGTATTGGTAATACGCTCTCGCGTCAAAAGTCATCTTCTTATAAACCATCTTGGAATTTAGGGTATTATAAGATGAAAAACAGCTCAGGAACATTTCCGTAGTGTTCAACTTTGTGTATCCACCATACTCATATTTCTGCATAATATAGTTCACAACATGGGCGGAATTACGAAATTTCGGGTCGGTGGGATAGTCTAATATTTCCACTCGTAAAACATCGCGGGTGTTCATATCAGCAACATCACTTTCTGTAGCCGGCACTCCGTCAATAAAAAATGCAACAGACTCTCCCGTATTCATTTTGACTGTCCCTGCAAGAGCATCTACAGTCAGTTGCGGAATAGCCAACTGCTGCAAAAGCATTGTGCCGTTTGCAGATGCGTTTCGTTGCTGTTTAGTTGGCGAATAGCTGACTTTATTTACTGTGATATACATTCTATCAGCCTGAATTACAACTTCGTTAAGTTCATGTGACTTTAACGTGTCGACCAATTCTTGAGCATAAATAGAAACCGTTACAAATGTCAATAATATTAATAAAATGATATTCTTTGTCATAATAATGAAATGTTTTTTCATTATTGCAAAATTACTCTATTTGCGCCATCCTGCCTATACACAAAAGTGTACGATTGCAGTTTTGAGACGCATTTGCTCACGCAAGAACGGCGGCGCATTGAGCAGAAACGGCGATGGATTGAGCAATTCCGCATACAGCGCGAACCATCCATAATAATTTACGTTTTTCTTTAGTTAACTTAGCAGAATCAAAATTCAACTTTATGACCACTATCCAAAACGTTAGAGTGTTCGACGGCGAGAAGCTCACATCACCCACGAATGTGGTGATTGACAATGGAGTTATAAAAAGCGTCGGACCCGATGTTCCGGCGGGCAGTGACGTGATAGACGGCGCAGGGAAGACTCTTCTGCCCGGATTCATTGACACGCATATGCATATCGACAGTCGCGACAACTGCGTTTTGGCCGCTGAGTATGGTGTAACCACTCTTATTGACCAAATGTGTAAGGACACCGCGCTTATTGACTCGCTTCGCGACCCGGATGAACCCATCGCATCCGTGCGCAGCGTCTACATGCCCGTGGAGTCACAGGCCGGCCCTATGATGGTCAAGGCACTGGGCTATGCTCCTGACTTTGCCGCCACAAAGGAGGATGTGCACCGCATTATCGATAAGCAGATTGCCAAAGGTGCGTTCTTTATAAAGCTGATTCTTGATGTGCCCCCTCTCACCACCGGTATGCTCAGCGAGGAGCTGGTGGCCGAGGCCGTCCGTTATGCCCATGAGAAAGGGAAGAAAATCTCAGCCCACTGCACCACGGTGGAAGCATATGAACGTGCTGCAAAATGCGGAGTGGACATTCTCAACCATATTCCCAAGGATGTGGTGCTCCCGCAGGAAATCATTGATGAAATCAAAGCTAAAGGGGTTGTGGTGATTCCCACAATGGTCATGCAGGAAGGGCTTGTGAACAGTCTGAAGAAGGTAATGCCCGAACGTGCCGGTGATTTCAGTGTGGTGGTGGCAACTGTCCGCGCAATGCATGATGCCGGGATAAAAATCCTTGTCGGCACCGACTCCAATAACACCAATGCACTCTGCCACATAAAGCATGGCCAAAGCCTCCATCGTGAGTTTGCACTGCTCAAGGAGGCCGGTTTATCCAACGTTGAAATTCTGCGAGGCACAACGGTTGACGCTGCTCAATTTTTCGGTCTTACTGACCGTGGCAGCATAGAGCCCGGCAAACGCGCCGACCTTGTGCTCGTGGAGGGTGACCCGACGCAGGACATCTCGGCTGCCGACAAGATTGACAGCGTGTGGGTGAAAGGTAAAAAAGCACTCTAAAATAAAACAAACGACTATGAAAATTATAGCTATTGAAGAACATACCGTCAATTCCGCCATCGGAGCCGCAGTTGCCGGTGTAGTAAAAAACAACGTTTCTTATATTTCAACATTTGCTGCCGATGACCTCCCCGGTTCAGCTACCGCAAATAGCCTTACTGACTTGGACAAAGGCCGCATCGAAGACATGGACAAGAATGGAATCACCATGGAGATTCTGTCTTATTCAAATCCATCGCAGTGGATTCTTGACGAGAAGCAGGCCGTTGAGCTATGTAAAAAGGCAAATGACGACTTGGCCGCACTTGTAAAACGCCATCCCGGTCGTTTTGAAGCATTCGCCACACTACCCTGGGTGAGCCCCGAGGCTGCGGCTGCTGAACTTCGCCGTGTAGTGAAGGAGTACGGCTTTAAGGGCGTTCTGCTTAGCGGCCGCCCTCAGGTTGGCGCTAAGTTCCTTGATGATGCGTCATATGACCCCGTGTGGGAAGCTCTTACCGAACTTGACCTCCCCATCTATATCCATCCCGGATTCCCCGTTCCGGAGGTTCAACAGGTTTACTACACCGGCTTTAACGACAAGGTAACTACCATACTCAGCAGCTACGGTTTCGGATGGCATCTTGAACCGGGCATTCAGGTGCTCCGCATGATTCTTGCCGGTGTGTTCGATCGCTTCCCCTCCCTGAAAGTTATCTCCGGCCACTGGGGAGAAGTGGTGGCATACTACATTCCTCGATTTGACCAGACCATGCCTCCATCTGTGACCGGTCTTAAGGAAAAGATTTCAACTTACTTCCGTCGCAACGTCTATGTAACACCCAGTGGTATCTACGATTACGACAGTCTTAATTACTGCATCAGCAAGTTCGGTGTCGATCATATTATTTTCGCAGCTGATTATCCCTATATTCCTGAAACGGATGCGCGTGCTTTCATTGAGAACGCACCTATCTCAGAGGAAGATAAATACCTCATTGCACAGGGCAACGCCGAGCGTATATTCAAAATCAAACTCTAAGAAACGAGTCATTAAACATGAATTACCCCTCCAACAGAATAATCTGAAGGAGGGGTAATTTGTATAATAACATTAGTATTAGTCACTTACCATTTAGCCAGCTATCAGCAGTGTCATAAATCTTCTGAACGCTTTCCGTACGGTCAGTGCCTTCAAGGTCCTGGGAGATTGTGCCTCCGGCAAGCATTCTGGTGTAAGCGAGCCAGCGGTAAGATTCGCGCAGCCCCTTCACATCGTCAGGGTTAATCTTCAAATCCACTCCGGGGATGGCCGGGGCAAGAGTGTCATACTCATTAATCGACGTCATATTCACGATTTTCCACACGCCATTGATTTTCTCAATGCGCTCCACAAGGAGCATGAACGACGTCAGCACCGCCTCCTCTCCGTGAACCATCAGCTCACGCGTGGTGGTCATAGGGTACTCCACCACCGCACGGTCAGAAGTCCGGTTTATTCTAATCAGCGGCGGATTGCATCGGTTCACAATCGGGAGGGATTTCTGAGCCTCCACCGATTCTTTGCCCACGAATGAGCTCACGCCGCCGTTTTGCCATGAGGTGTGAATAGTGGCATCGGGAGCATAGCACTCTGCGAGCTCTTTGCTTCGGTGGCTCACGCGATACATTCGTTCGGCCACCACGAGGTTTTGAATTGCGTCAAAGTCTGTCATATTTTTTCTAAATTCTGAGATAGGCGTTGAATTCATTATAAATAACATTACAACCTGTAATATACTTTATAGTTCATTCGCTATTCAAAAGTGCCAAAATTATCAAACAAGTTGATAATTTCAACATCAATTGAAAAAAGACTAAACCTTGCCAACTTTCAATAGTCATATTTGTTAGAATTTATAGAAAAACAAATTGTAATATGAAATTGATAACAATTGAAGAGCATTATACAAACCAGAAGGTAATTGATGCCAATGCCAAATATGAGCCTAAGCGTCAACTTACGCCTGAGCAGCAGAAAGTTGCGAATTTTCTTTGCGCCAATATGTATCCCGCAGCCGAGCTAATGGATATTGACAAATTCCGTATCCCCCACATGAATCAGCATGGCATCGCAATGCAGATTCTGTCGTACACTTCGCCTGTAGGCGATTATGTTCCCGCCGATGCGGCTGTTGACATTTGCAAGATGGCGAATGACCTGATGGCTGAGGATATTTCAAAATATCCCGATAGATTCAGAGGCATGGCTACATTGCCTATGGCTGATCCCGAAGCTGCCGCCAACGAACTTGAGAGATGTGTCAAACAGTTAGGTTTTGTAGGCGTACTCCTTGCCGGTCAGTATCAGGGACACTGGATGGACGAACCTCAGTTCCTTCCTATATTCGACAAGGCTGCCGCGCTGGACATACCAGTGTATTTCCATCCGGCTTTCATAAATCCGATTATTCAGAAATATTATTATGACTCGCCGTCCTATTCTCCTATCGTTGCTGCTGGATTAGGCACAGGCGCCATCGGATGGCACTATGATGTAGGCCTGCAAGTAATCAGGATGATTCTGAGCGGCATCTTCGATAAGTATCCTGAGCTGAAATTTGTGGCCGGACACTGGGGAGATGATATGCCTGCCTACCTCGACAGAATGACACATATCCTTACAACCGAGATAACAGGCCTGCAACGCAACATCCGCGACTACTACACCTCAAACGTGTGGATAACTCCCAGCGGCATCATGTCAGCAACGAGCCTCTACGCATTTGTGAAGCTGATGCGCCCTGACCACATCATCTATTCAGAGGATTATCCGTATATTAAGCCCACAAACTTCGAAATGTTTCTTGCTGACGCGAATCTTCCCGAGGAAGTCAAGGAAATGATAGCACATGTCAATGCTGAGAAGCTGTACAAACTCGATGTATAAACTATAAAAGAAGCTATATTTATGAATAAGCTTATGCAAACAAAAAGAATAGCTCTCGGCTGCATGGGCATGAACCGTGGCAACAAGCAGCAGAGTATCAGAACTATTGACACGGCGCTTGCTAACGGCGTGACAATGCTCAACACCGGCGAGTTCTACTGTAACGGTGAGAGTGAGATGGTGGTAGGCGAAGCCCTGAGCCACCACAATCGCGATGATTATTTTATCAGCGTAAAATTCGGTGCATTACCATCTGCGCGCGGACTTTACGGTCTTGATATGAATCCCTTCAACATCCGTGCTCATCTTACATACTCCCTGAGCCGTCTCGGACTTGACTATGTTGATTTGTATCAGCCATGCCGCATGGATCAGATATATCCTGTTGAGGATGTCGTCGGAGAAATTTCACGACTGGTTGACGAAGGTCTTGTAAGGAATATAGGACTGACAGAGACTGATCCTGAGACGCTTCGCAGGGCTAATGCCGTTCACCCGATTTATATGTTTGAGAAGTCGTATTCTCTTATCAACCGCAGCATCGAGACAGACGGCGACCTTGATATGTGCAGGAAGTTGGGTATTCCATTCCTTGCATACGGTTTGTTGGCCCATGGACTCTTGACTGACCGTACGTTAGAGAAAGGATTGCCTACTTCGGGAGTTGGGGCCTTCATATATCGCCCCGAGGATGCCGACTATAACATTGCCATCGTCAAAGAATTTAAGAAGATTGCAGACGAAGCAGGTTGCAGTGTGTCAAATCTCGCCATTGCATGGGCATTGCAGAAAAATCCGGATATGCTCGCTCTAATCGGCACCACAAGTTCCGATCATCTCCTTGACGCCTTAAAAGCCCTTGAGGTCCGTATCTCCGGCGAACAGATGTCGAGAATAGAGAACCTGTTCAGCAGTGAAAAAATCCGCGGGGGTCGACTCCTTAAAATGACATATATCGACGGCAGAGTGGCTAAGATGGAATGAAAACTTGTAACTTATAACTAATAATGATTATGAAAGAAAATGATAACATGACCGCTATTGAGGTCTATGATACCGTAAAACCACAGGGACACCTTGAAGTTCCTGTAAGAGTGAACATCTCCGGTTATGCCGTTAAAGTAGGACCGGATGTATTCGGACTTCCTTCTGTAGAGGTTTCCGAAAGGAAAGATGGGCGTGCCCGCGCACTATGTGTACTGCCATTTACGGACTATCTCAAACTTCGTCACGTTCACAAAGGTGACAAGGTCACGATTAACGGTGAAGTGCGAGGCTATGTACCTCAGTATGACGTCGCACTTATGAAGCAATCGAGGATTGAAATTGTCAACGATAAAAAAGTATGAAATAAATGGCTCTAATCTTCAGCATTTTAGCCTTGCTGCTCACACTGGCCGACGCTTATATAGCGCAGACGGCTTTGGGCAGCATTTCGTGGTTTGTGAAGGGGTGGCTCTTCTTACCCGCGCTGATATATTGGGCGCTGATACTGTGGATGTTCTTCACGGGCGACACCCGTCAGATGATTCTTAACGGTGTGATGTGGATTACAATCTGCGTCGTGCTCCCGACATTCGTATTCACTGTATTCTCGCTCGTGGGAAAAGGCCTGGGGCTCCTTTGGTCACCGCTCTATCCTGCCCTGTCATGGACCGGTGCAGGCATTGCGGCCGTATGGTTTGCCATTGCCCTTTACGGCTCCGTGATTGGCTGGCGGCGTTTAGAAGTGAAGAACACGGATATAACCCTCCCTGATTTGCCTGAGAATTTCGACGGTTACCGCATTGTCCAACTCACTGATTTTCACATAGGAGTTTATGGGGCAACACCGGGGGCCGTCAGAAAAATTGTGGAGCGGGTCAATTCGCTCCATCCGGATCTTATAGTCTTCACCGGCGACCTGGTCAATACATCGCCCGAAGAACTGCCGCAGTTCACCCGGATGCTCAGCGCCCTTAAAGCGCCTGATGGAGTAATCTCGGTGCTCGGAAACCATGACTATTGCATCTACCATCGTTATGACGGCAATGACACTCCTGACCGTGCTCTTGCGCGTGTGGTCAGGGCCGAGGAGGCAATGGGATGGAATCTTCTGCGTAACCGGGCGGTGCAGATTAGGCGAGGCAACGATAGCATTGCCATCGTTGGCGTAGAGAATGCCGGAAGCGCACATTTCCCCGATAAATCCGATTTGAAGAAAGCGCTGAAAGATGTGCCGGAAAATGAATGTAAGATTCTGCTGTCGCATGACCCTTCGCATTGGCGCAGGGAGGTTTTGCCTGCCACTGACATCCCCCTGATGCTTGCCGGCCACACCCACGCCATGCAGTTCCGCCTTGGAAATTTCTCCCCGTCAGAATGGACCTATCCTGAATGGGGAGGTCTCTACCGGGAAGGCAATCAGCAACTATATGTCAGCACAGGCGTGGGTGGCAACATTGCATTCCGTTTCGGAGTGTATCCCACCATCGATGTTCTCACTCTCCATTGCGGCGAGCCGCTAATTCGCAAAGCGCATTAAACCATTGCCAATGATGATTGTCTAAGCATCAAGACATTCTTTGCACAATTCAAGAGGACAAAATTATGAATATCAAAAAAACGCTATTATCCATAGCCATAGCTGCACTGACGGCTGGAGCGGTTTTCGCTCAAACGCAGGAATCGGCAGTGCTGAAAAATAACGACAACAAGACTGCGCTCGAGGTCTATAACGTGATGAAGGCCCAAGGGTCCGGGGCAAGAAATAGAGGCAAAGCCAACTCAGCGCCGAAGGTCAACATCACGGGCTATGCCGTCAAGGTGGGGCCCGATGTTTACGGCCTGCCGTCAGTGGAACTTTCTGAAAAAAAGGGGGGCAAGACGCGTACTCTCTGCGTACTGCCTTTCAGTGACTATCTGAAACTGCGCCATGTGAGCAAAGGCGACAAGGTGGTCATGAATGGAGAAGTCCGCGGATATAGTGGCGAATATGACTTTGTGCTGGTCAAGCAATCAAAGATTGTGACCGTCAATGGCGAGAAGCCTTGATAAGTAAGGTTAATATCTCGGCATAATGGCCACCGTTGATGCCGGCATTGTCTGTGAAAACATCAATGTGGCGGCCGCAGGCCTCGGCCTTGCAGCTCGCCCCAGAGCGTCAATGAAGAGTGACGACATCAAGGCCCTCCTTGGCCTTAACGACACCCAAATTCCCATCATGAACAACGTGATTGGCTACCCCGCCGCTCAATAAGCCGCTCCCCTCCCCGTTCAGAATCATTGCCCTGATATTCACCGAAATATCAGGGCAGTTTATTATAGCTGCGAGGGTGCAATTTTTCCGCCGACGCATCACAGCGGGCCGGAGAGAGTCTTAACGGGATTGCCGCGCTCTAATGAGGCATGGCGACTCCAGTTTTCGGTTTGCGCATCCATCAGACGCCGCTGTCCCTGACGGTGAAGCTGCAGCAGCAGGCGTTCACGGGCATTCTTTTTATTCTGTTGCTGAGAGCGTTCGTCAGAGGCTTTCACTGCAATGCCTGTGGGGATATGGATGGCCCGCACAGCTGTTTCTACTTTATTGACATTCTGACCTCCCTTGCCGCCTGACCTGCAGGTTTCGTAGCGTATGTCTGCCTCGCTGATTGTGGGCAATTCTGTTTCATCGAAAAAATGCACCCCCACAAACCAGTTCTTCCGCTTATGATTGCGGCGATAAGGATTCTTCGTAGCAACCCACTGAACGCTCCCCTCCCACTGACGGATAAAACTCTCGGGAATCTCATCGGCTGCCAAAGTCATTGACATATAGCAATCCTCGGCCTGATTGTGGGGCTCAAAGGCGGTGAGGCGCAACTCAGGCAATGCCTTGAGCAGTTTTTGGGCCACCAGAGTGACAACTCTGGCACATTCCACCGGGCCTCGTCCGGCGGTAAGCTGAACATACTTCATGATTCTCCGTTGTCCTTAATGTTGAGTTTAGGTCTTATAAATGAGATGATTTCAACCGTGGGCCGTATCGCTTCCACAATCTCATCTGTCGGTTTGTAAGCCATCGGAGATTCGTCGAGAGTTCCCGCGCAAACAGAGGTAGAGAATATGCCTGACATGGATTTCTCAAAATCAGCCAGGGCAATGTTCTTCTTGGCCTGAGCGCGCGACATGATTCTGCCGGCACCGTGAGGAGCCGTGTTGAGCCACCTTTCATTTCCTTTTCCGAGGCAGATTGCAATCCCGTCGCGCATATTGAACGGAATCGCAACTTTCCGACCTTCTGAGGCATCAATAGCACCTTTGCGGAGCATGGGAGTGTCATCGGTCACAGAGATATAATTGTGAGTGGTGAAGATTGACTCCATGCACTTTGCCTTGCAGAGTTTGCGCAGAATCATGAATATCCTGTCGCGGATAATGTGATGATTATAAAGCGCATAGGCCTGCGCCACCACCATGTCAGAGAGATAGCCGCACAGAGCGTCGCCCCAAAGATAACCTATGTGCCGGGCACGTTTGGGATTGGTGGCAATGTTGTGCCAGTGGTTTGCCACTTTCACTCCCAGATTGCGCGACCCGCAATGGATGGTCAGCCATCCTTCGCCGGAAGCCTCATTCTCACCGTACTCTATAAAATGATTACCTCCGCCAAGCGTGCCAAGGCTCTTATAGAACATCCCTTCCTGAAGCTTGAGCCGTCGGCAGAAATCACTGATAAACCGGGCGTCGATGCGCGGTGATTCAACAATCAGGTCAGGCGCCGCCGAGCGTGCTTTGCGGTACTGAGAATTCAGAAACTTGAACAGCTCTTTTTCGTTAAGCGAATTCTTTGCGCAGATGTTTGAGCCTGTGGGAATTACCTCACGAATCCGATGATCAAGAAGCGCAAAGTCAGCGGGATTGACAGTTGCCGAAAGTTTGTGCATCGAAATGGTGCAACCAATGTCAGCACCTATGTGGTCAGGATTGACACACCCGCCAATCCGATAGGCTGTCCCGACATTGCATGAGCTCCCGGCGTGAACGTCGGGCATCTGTACTATGGGCACACCCTCCATCGCAGGATGATTGCAAAGTTCTGTAATCCAGTCAAGAGCAGACGGCTCTATGTTATCTGTGAAAATTTCAGCCGTAGTTGTTTTTCCTGTTAGTATCATATTGTCGGCAAAGGTCAATTTATGGTGCGCAATGTATTTGCGCAGCAAAAATCAATGCTGTTTTTTTTCATCCGGAATGCTCAAAAGGCAAGCTATCCGGTTGTAATACAACCGATTACCAAAATCCCATACTCTACACTCCTGCCCATTAAATGAGGAGTTCATTGGGAGAATTTAGGTTGGTATAGTCTGCGTTAATGATTGCTCCGTTGGAGAAGAGGATGCCGTTATGCTCCATAACTCCGTGCTGAGCATGGATATGGCCAAAGAGATGGGCTTTTAGATTGAGCGCGGAAAGCCGGGCAAGCAACTCCCCAGAGCCGTAGTTGATGCCATCATCAAAATCGAGGATGCCGTAGGCCGGAGAATGAGTTATCAAAACGTCCGTATCGCCTGGAATCCGACCATAGTTACGGCTCTGGCGGTCTGTGATGCAATCCCCCATAAACATCGGCACACCATAAAACTTCACTCCATCAATCTCCACGCCGGAATTGCATAGATAATGAACCTCTGAATCCAGGCCGTCAATATTGGCGCCATAAAGACACTCATCGTGATTGCCGCAAATGAAAATCTTGTGCGCATAAGGCAGGTCACACAGCCAATTCATAAAGTCAATGGCTTCCGCCTCGCTACCGTTCATAGTAAAATCGCCCGAATGAACCACCACATCGGCCTCGGGCAAATCCCCGAGCCTGCGATGGCAGCCATGAGTGTCAGAAAGGTGCAGTATTTTCATATTCTTAGAGATTCAAGTCACGATAAGGGAAGATATAAATCCTTGGTGCCGCGGTGTCAGAAGTTATTTCCGAAAATTCGGTAATAACTTTCAGAAGTGGTCTCACAATGACGGCGTCCCAGTCCCAATCCCACATGTCAGCCACAAATTCATCTATCCTTTCTTCATCTGACACTCCGTCATTCCTCCTACATTCTTTGAAGAACTCCTCTGATACAGGGCCAACAAATGTGCATGGCATCACCACCTCGTTTTCAATAATGGCAAGGACCTTATCTCCCTGAGAAAAGCCACATTTTTGTTGATAATTGTTACCTCCCGGTTCATGTTCTCCTTCAGAATATTCTGAGTGTTCAGTGAAGTCAGGATTATACACCACATAAAGCCAGGGTGCCATATCTTCGTCTGCTTCAACAGAGTATGCAAGCAGACGCTTAGGGGCATACACCACATGTCGCAACGCAAACTCGGCATCCTCCCAGCATTGAAATTCGCCAAGGCAACGTTCATCAAGGGCCCCGTATCTTAAGCCTTCTGGATTGTCAATAATCCGGTCAGACTCATCGGGCGTTTTGTATGCAATAACTTTAGCTATTGTGGTGTCAAACCACGAATCCTTTATTGCCGCGAAGGATTCCCCGTCGTTAAGAAGAATCACAGGCCACTTGTCGCAGAACAAGTCAGCAAAGGCTCGCGGATTGTCTGTGTGAATAGGAATAATGGCATAAGGATGAAGAGCGGAAAACATCTCATCGAGGCTCTTCATGTCGCAGTGACCGCTTGTGTGCATAGTCCGATATTCATTCCCCACAGATTTGGCAAGCACCGGATTATATGACGCTTTCGTTTCATCGAGGTATCCGCTCCACATAGACAGGTATTTTACTCTGCTTTCATCCGGAAGAAGGTTTATAAGATTATCAAACCGCTCTCCCTGACGTGCTACAAGCACATATCCGTGGTCCGAAACAAAATTTATGAATTTGTCATTGGCTACAAAGTCGTCGCCTCGCTGCATGAGCGTTTGGGGCTCGCGTCCTTCTATGTAGTTATAGAGTGATGATTCTCCCCACACCGCATCCTGACCGGCCACAATATCCATTATCCGTTTCTGATAGGCGTCCACATAAAACGGGCGGTGCGCTTTAACGGCGGCATGATACAGGCCAAACAAGCGGTCTATGTTGGTTGAAGAAACATAGACAATATTAAACCGATTCTCTCTAAAGGCCTTTTCAAAATCTTTTTGAAGTTCATGCTCCGGTTTTAGGGTTGCATCCGGTCTATTGATGTTTGTAGCCTCGCAGACAACATAGTCTGCGTTGCCTACATATTTTTCAATCACCTGAGGCAATTTCTTGCCTCGAAAACCGTGGGTTCTGAAGTCCCCGGTGTGAAACACTTTCAGTTCTTTTGCCTCAATGCAAAACGCATACGCGTCAAATGCAGAATGATCAATCACTATCGGCATAATCTTGAATTCGCCAAACGTGAACCGTTCACCGGCTACAAAAGTGGAAACATCTTTAAGAAGCTCGGCCATCATGCGATGCTCTTCGCTGACTCCGCTTAAATGACTTGCAAGCCCTGAGGCTATTTCCTTAGCAATCTTCCCCATATATATGGGAATATCCGGCATCAATTCGGTGATTCTGCCTATATGGTCGCCATGATAGTGAGTAATCAATAAGGCGCTTTGTCGCGTGTCGCCACAGGTCAGGCCATCTATCTCCAGCTTTTTGTCAGACATAGGTGCACCTGGCAACTGTTCGCCGTAATCAACAAACAGTTTCCATCCGTTCGACTCGTATTCGGTTACGCATCCTCCTATCTGATTGGAGCCGCGATGAACTGTGATTTTCATTTCAGTTTCAGTAGTTTCTTTTCCCCTTCAAGTTCCACAACTGTCAGGCCCTTTTTGCGATATTTTTCATTGAAATCATTAGCATCCACTCCACTGTATGCCACTGCAAATATGGGTTTTTCACTCGTGTTTATAGTAATCGAGCTATCAAGAACCCCGATACGTTTCTTTGCATTTACCAAGAAGGCTATTTCGTCAACAAATGCTTGAGCATCATTCCTGCCAACTGTATTATCAAAATCCTGCGTGTGTATTTTGATGTTGGCTTTATTATCATCCGAATCAGCCTCCTTGTTTTGTTTGAGTTCTATCACATATATCCGACCGCTGCGATTGACTGCAACAATGTCGAATCTGCACGATTTCGTCTCGCCCTTTCCGTTAGTGGCATGATTATAGGAATGATTACGGCTTACTGCAAACTCAATGTCCACCACAACAAGATCATTTCCGTTCTCGAATGAACGATTATTTACTGCTATGGTGTGTTGATCGTTACGCTCAGCCTTATCCCAGTCATTGAACCATTCAGTCATGACTTCCTTTGCCTGGTCGAAATACTCCTTGATGTCTGTGTCTAAAAGAGCCTTCAAAGCCTTAGCTTTCTCGTTAAGACTATCTATAATCTTCAATGCCTCAACTTCACTGGGTATCGGTTCCTTTGTATTCTTGGAAATCTTGTCGGGGCTTCCTTTCGCTATTTTCTCAACGTGAGATTTTGGAAAAGGTTTTGAGCCATCCTTACGGCGATAAAAGTAGAATGTATCAAAATTATATGATTGGGGGTTCATCTCCAAAATGTTACCACCTTTATAATACACATTGATGTAGTTATCGCGTAATTGAACATCCAATTCCTTATCGCCGAGAATGTAACTCAAAATTTCTGACTGTTTGCCGGTTTTGAGATTTTTCTCGAATGTTTCTGATAGTCTGCCTCGTTTGGGAGGTCGATTGTTTGCCATAATGATGCTATGTTATGTTGCTTAATTGCAAATCTAATGATTCTCAGCGGGTTTACAAAGATGTTTGCTGCAATTTTTGATTGAAAGGATTGATTTTATGATGCAAAGTTATTAATGAGGTGTCTCACTTTTAGAGACAGACAAAAATAAATGCCATGACCGACGATTTTATTTGCGTTTTCAAAAATAACGCAACGTGTATCGCGAAATGACACACGCCTTCACTATCTTTGCGGCATGAAACTCAAAAGATTATGAACCAACTGCAAAAATACACTTGGCTGATTGACACAATCCGCCGTGCCGGCAAGATATCCCATAAGGACCTTTCCGATTGCTGGTCGCGCAACAAGGATTTCAGTGACGGGAACGAACTCCCTCGCGCCACGTTCAATCGCTGGCGCGACGCAATCTACGACCAATTCGGGATAATGATTGACTGCCAGAAAGCAGGCGGGTATCTCTACTATATCTCTAACCCTGAAGACATTGACGATGACAAGCTCAAAAAGTGGATGCTCGATTCGTTTGCGGTTGGTAATGTCATCGGTGAGAATCTGTCATTAAAGGGGCGCATTTTAGTCGACGAGATTCCCTCCGGTCGCTATCATCTGACCACCATCCTGGAGGCGATGAAAGATAATCGTGTAATCACCATCACGTATCATCCTTTCAAAAAGTCGCAGGGCTACACGTTTCCCATCGAGCCCTACTGCGTGAAACTCTTTGACAACCGATGGTATGTGCTGGCCCATAACAACCATTTTGATGACATCCGTCTCTATGGCCTTGACCGTATCGAGAATCTGGAGGTAACCTCGCAGACATTCCGTCTCCCCAAGGACTTTAATGCCGAACACTATTTCTCTACGGCCTTCGGCATCGTGGTGGGAACAGGCGTGAAACCCGAAAAAATCATCCTGCGGGCCAACGAGGACCACAAGTATTACCTTAAATCGCTGCCCCTCCACCATAGCCAGCAATTGATTGAGGATGCAGGAGAGTATGCCGACTTTGAGCTCTACGTTGCTCCCACTTATGATTTTGTAATGAAACTGCTTCAGGTTGGCGGAATGATAGAGGTCATCGAGCCGCCTCATCTTCGCAAAACCATGAAGGGTTGGATCAGGGATATGTATGAACTTTATAAAAACGATTAATAATGACAGACTTTGCAGCCATTGATTTTGAAACGGCTAATGGCCGCCGCTCAAGCGTTTGCAGCGTTGGAGTGGTGATTGTGCGACAGGGTGAGATTGTGGATAAGTTTTATAGCTTAATCCGCCCCACTCCCAATTATTACACCTACTGGACCACCGAGGTCCACGGGCTCACACGTAGTGACACCGACAATCACCCCACATTCCCTGAAGTGTGGTCACAGATTGCCCCACGCATTGAAGGCCTCCCCTTGGTGGCACATAACCGTCCCTTTGATGAAAGCTGTCTCAAAGCAGCCTTTGAGGAGTTCGGGATGGACTATCCCGGCTATGAATTTCACTGCACCCTCGCCGCCTCGCGCCGCAGCCTTGACCTCCCGAGCCATCAGCTCCATATTTCGGCTGCCGCCTGCGGCTACAACATGGAGAACCACCACCACGCACTGGCCGACGCCGAAGCCTGCGCCGCCATCGCCCTAAAACTCTTGTAGCCCCCCCTGTGGCTCTTATTCCGGGAGCAGGATTGTTTTGTCCCTGAAGCGGGTGGGACTCATCCCGGCCACGCGCTTAAACATCCGGGAGAAGTGCTGCGGATGTTGAAACCCTAATTCATAAGCTATTATGCTCACATCGTCAGTGGAACATGCAAGCCACTCTTTTGCCCGTTCCACAATATGACGCGTTATTATCTCCTGAGCTGTCAGGCCTGTCTCCTTCTTAATTATGTCGCCGAAATAGCCGGGAGTCAGGTGGGCCGCTTCGGCAAGAAAGAGGGCATAAACCTCATAGTCCACCCTCACGTGATTGACCACTCTGGTTGCCTCCGTGAGGTCAATCACCGACCGTAACCAGCGGATGCTTCGTCTCAAGCCCGAAGAGCTTGTTAAAGGCGTCAATGGAGTCGAGCCTCACAGTTGTTGAATCATGTTTCATGTTGCAAATATAGCGGTTTTACTCTCCGCTTCACAATCATCCGCAATTGAGGTAGGCATTACCCCATTTTGGGCTGCGGATTCTCGCCGGTTTATATTACCTTTGCACTCGACAGTTTGCTATCACCTCCATGAATAAACTCCTTCTAAGCTCGATGATTATTCTTGCATCATCATTGACATCAAAATCGCAAATTATGAATAATCCCAACACAAATCAAGCCCTCGCTCCAGTCCAGGAGCTGACTCTCACTCAGGAATGGGACAAGGTGTACCCGAAAAGCGACAAAGTTGACCACCGCAAGGTAACCTTTGTCAACCGTTACGGCATAACCCTCGCAACGGATCTCTACATCCCCAAAGGATCTGAAGGACGGCTCCCGGCAATTGCCGTTAGCGGCCCATTCGGTGCGGTAAAGGAGCAGTCAAGCGGATTATACGCTCAGCAGCTTGCCGAGCGGGGGTTTCTGACCCTCGCTTTTGACCCCTCATTTACGGGCGAAAGCGGTGGCATGCCGCGCCGTGTAGCCTCGCCCGACATAAACACCGAAGACTTTTCGGCCGCTGTGGATTACCTTTCGGTCCATCCACTCGTGGACAGCAATCGCATAGGCATCCTCGGCGTGTGTGGCTGGGGCGGAATAGCCATCCAGGCGGCCATCAATGACCCGCGCATCAAGGCCACCGTGGCCTCCACAATGTACGACATGACCCGGGTGAGTACCAACGGCTATTTCGATGCCGACAATTCACCTGAGAAGCGCAACGCCTCCCGCGCTGCCTTGGCCAAGCAGCGCACCGATGATTATCGCAAAGGTGAATACTCTCGCGCCGGCGGAGTGGTTGATCCTCTGCCCGACGATGCTCCGCAGTTCGTCAAGGATTACTATGACTACTACAAAACGCCCCGCGGATTCCATCCCCGTTCAGGCAATTCCACCGATGGCTGGAACGTCAGCTCAGTGCTGCCGTTTGTTAACTTCAAGTTTTTCGAGTATGCCGGCGAGCTGGAAAATGCCGTGCTCATTGTGCATGGTGACAAGGCACACTCATACTACTTCGGTAAGGACACTTTCGCCAAGCTCAAAGGCGACAACAAGCAGATGCTCACCGTGAAAGGTGCCAACCACTGCGACCTTTACGACCGCCTTGACATAATCCCCATGGATGAAATAGCGGCCTTCTTCATGTCCCATCTGAAGTGACCACAGCTGAATTTATCCGAATCATGGACTCAGGCCGAGCCATCCCCGGAGGCTCGGCCGTTCATGCCAAAATGCACAAATTGAGCCAAGAGGCAATCCACATCACCATGGAAATCAACAGTGCCTGGCAAAAGTCCTAAAACAGATTTACCTCCCTCGCTATTGACCAAAAGCAGCAAGGAGCGGCGTTAATGCGTCGCTCCTTGCCGTGTTTATGACTGGGATGGATCAGCCGGGGTGGCCGCACAATCATAGCCGTCATAGCCTATCGCTTTCTCTTTGAGCTCGGGCACCGGCGGCGGCAGCGGTGCGTTAAGGATTGACTCACAGAGGCTTTCCGCAATGTCACGCGCCAACACAAGCCGCTTCTGTGACCACAGCAACTGCTTCCACTCCACGCGCATGATAATGTGGTTGGCATCATCCTCAAAGGTCAGCTTGCGCAGGAAATTATTGGCCGCATGTGAGTTGTGAAATTGCTGATGGTCCATTGTCAGATTCAGGTCGTCAGCCAGCTTCTTCTCCAGCGTGCTGTAAAATGCCTCATAGGTGGCGCCGTCCTTAATGAACAGGTCAGGGCCGGAGGTGCGCGTGTCGCCCTTCTTGCCGCCTATGCTGAGATGCACATTGGTGGGATACGGAGGCTCAAGCGCACCGCTCGCCACCAACACCGTCAGTGACCACGCACCCTTGCGAGCCATAAGCCTCTCAAGGTCGGCGGCATACTCCTTCAGCCCATCCACCTCATCCTTGGATTTGAACGAATAGAACGACTTATAAGGCGCCATCTCCCCCACTTCGCGGCTTATGTAGTTAAACTGTCCCATATAAGCCAGATAGAAGCAGAAATGAGTCAGGCCGGGGTCAATCATGTTGGACGGGGCCACGATGGTTATGCGCGAGCCGCGGTCAATGCAGCAACCATAGACAGTGTTCTGCAGATAATGCTCCACGGCAATGCGGTCAGGCACATAGGCCCCTTCATCGGTGGGCACGGCAGCCGCCAGATTGACAATGCGGAATCCCGGCCCATGATTCACCGCCTCCTGCAGATTGTCCGACTTCATTCTCAGCCGTGCCTTAAGGTCCTCCACACTGCGGTAAGGGGGCACCACCTGCAATCCCGTGGGCCGGTCAAGCTTGCGCTCAAACCCATTGCGGAGCATGGCGGCGTCACTCTCCACCTCCTCCTTATGGTGACGGTTCTCGATGGCGTCAGTGAAGCCCGCACCGATGATGCCCGTGGGCACCGCCACGATGGCAATACCCAGCAAACCCACAATGCATGCAATCACACGTCCCGTCACTGTGATTGGCGGAGTGTCGGCAAACTGACCCGGGTCACCGATATACTGCGCGAAGGCCCACATCACCGACACCGCCCCGTTGTCATACACCTCAGGCTGGACATCATGCTCGGCAAAAAACAGCACAAGGCTCAGAATCACCGTGATGACCACCAGAAACTGCATGGACACTATCAGCTCATGGCGCTTCTCACGGATAGCGTCAGAGAGCAGATTAAATGACTTCGTGTAGCGACCTATGCGCAGCGTACGTACCACTCGCGCCGTGCGCAGCGTCTTGAAGGCCAACACCGGAAGCGGAAAAATCCATTGCAGATAAAACGGAAAGGTCGACAGCACGTCAATCATCCCGTAGAACGAAAAACAATAGCGCAGACGCCCGCGCCAGCCGCTCCACTTGGGGTTGATGAGCGGCGCCACCCATATGCGCAGGCTCACCTCCACGGTGAAAAACACCAGCGTCCCTACGTCCACCCACAGCAGCACCCGCCGCAGCCGCGGGTCAAGGTCGAAAGTTGACAGGAAAATCTCAGTGGTGCTCAGCAGAATCATGGCTATAATGAGCCAGTCAACAATGTTGTGCCACTGCCGGGTGTGCAGATTGTCGTCGAGCGCGCGGGCCAGTTCCTCCTTGAATTTCTTAAGTGAATAAGCCATTCCCGCTCAACGTCTGCGTTTCTTTTTGCCTGTGCCCAAAAGTGTTCCAATCACCATTGCGCCAACCTTGCGTTCAAGGCCCTGGCGTGTGGTGGGGATGCCGGTGGCGCGCGCAATCTTCTGCTTGGCTGCAGTAATCCCCACTGCCCTCTTCAATGAAAACGATAATCCGGGAATCTTCATGTTATAAATCTTTAGAGGTCCGTTATTCTAAAAGTCCTAATAAGTAAAGAATGAAGCAAGCGCCAAGCACAAGCGTCGTGAAACAGCCTCGGCAACCGCACCCACCGCCACTCTTGCCGCCGCCGAAAAGCCACTGTAAGGTAAGCACCGAGATCACACCTTTCCAAAAATCGCTCATTTCTCGTATTTCATTCGTTCGCGCAAGCGGGCTATCTCGGCCATTCGGTTCGCAATGTCGGATTGCTTCATTCGTATCTGGCTGTCGCAATACGCTTTGTATGACTTGTCTTTCGAACCCGTTTTGCGCGAGCGCCACAGCTTCACCTCCTCGCGTTTAGTGGCTACATAGGCTTTTTTGCGGTCAATTTCCGCTTTTACTGATGCTTTACTCATAATGAAATGCTTTACTCATAATGAAAAAGGTAGTGGACGCACCGGAGCGCGTCCACTACCGGGAATTGTGTGTTTTAATTCTGTTTACTTCTTTGCAGCGGCAGCAAGAGTGTCGTCGTCGTTGGCAAGCTTGGTGTTGGCAGCGTTGGCCACCTGCACACCGATGCCATAGGCATCAGCAACCATCTTCTCGAAGCTGCCCACCTTGCGGTTAGAGCCCACGGTGATTTCACCACCCTTGGCGCCCTCGGCGCGGATTGAAGCCAGCGTAGCGTCGTCCTTAGCGGGAGCCTTGCAAGTGAGAGTGGTGTAGACACGCAGCGTCAGTCCGAAAGTTTCTTTGAACTTTTCCTTGAGGCCTTTCACTTTCATGCGGCCGTCAATTTTGAATTCTGCCATAATGATATGATTTTTAGGTTAAAAATGATGCTTGGGATTATTTTGAGAGCAAATTGCTCGTTACCTTAGCGGCTGTCTCGGGGTCGAATTTATCGCCGAGCAGCTCGGCTGTCTTTTCCAGGGCTGTGCCTTTGGCAGCGGTTGAAAATATGCCGTAAGCCTTCTTGTAAGCAAAGGTGAGAGCGGCAAGGTCGTCGGAATAACCGACTCCGGGCATTATATCCGGAATCAAATCGGCCGGACACACGAAATAGGCAATGGCTCCGGCAAGGAGCAACACATCAGTCATCGGCACTTCGGTGGCCACGTTCGTGCCCTTTATGCGGTCGCAGATGGTGTAGTACATTGTGAGCACCATCACCACAAGATCCTGACCCGCTTTCGCGGCCTGAGTCTTGAGCTTCTCCCACATTTCTTCCGGGTTAAACCGGTCGGCATAGCTGTGGAGGGTCTCGGGGAGTGTCTTAGTCCACTCGGCGAGATTCGCCGTCTTTCCGGCCGCAGCATTTCCGATTTCCGTGGCTTTGTTTTTTATCTTGTCAAAGAGTGCCATTTTCCTGATTAGTTGAGATAACCCTCCGGGGCCGGGTCAGTGACAATAACAGTCTTGCCGGTGAGGCCGCCCAGGAGCGAAGTGAGATTGGCAACAGCCTCCTTGCGGGCTCGGGCCACATAGCCTTTCTGATAGATGCCTTTACGGTAGTTGTCGCGTACGTTTGATTTGATTTTGTTCTCTTCGGCGGTGGTGAAGTTCGACGAACCCATGAAGCTGTCGCTCCAGGTGTCAATCACCTGATAGGCTCCGGCATCGGTTGACTCATACACGTCCACAATCTCGCGGGGGAGAGTGACAGAAAGAGTGTCGCCGCTCTCTGTCATCTTCACACTGTCAAGGTCAAACGAGATAGAACCTTTCAGAGCCACGCGGCCAAAAAGGTGGCGATCGCCTATTGTGCCTTTCACGGGCACATCATCATAAATCTCCACCGAACAGAGGCGAAGCATGGGGGTGACATCGGTAATCTTGGCTTCCTGCATGGTGACATTGTCGGCTTCAGGAGCCACGTACCACTTGTAGGCCACAAAACCTGCGGCCACGAGAATGATGAGTACAATAATGGTTCTGATAGCTTTCATGTCACTTGAAGTTTACGATTACGTTATAGCCGTCACTGCCCAGGAGTGCCTTGAAATAGGCATCGGCCTTGGCGCGGGCCTCAGCTTCGAGGCGTGAGCGGAACTCGGATTTCTCCTCCACCTCCTGCTTCAGGGCGGCGTTCATCTTCTCCTTGATTTCGGCGCGCTCCTTGGCGTCGATTTCAGAGCGGAGGCCACTCACACGGTAATGGTCCTCGCGTATCTCCATGTCGCGTCCGGCAAATTCGGTCTGCACCTGCGGCAGAGTGATGGTGATGGTCTTCGTTGCGTCGTCCACCTTCACGTCGTCGGGCGTGAGGCCACTGAGGTCAACATAGGCTTTCAGATAGGTGTCGTAGGAATAAGCGGCCTTGCGGTTGCCCACTTTCACGGCATCCATCAATCCGGCGGCCATCTGCTTCATGCCCTCGGCCTTGGCTAGGTCTATATCGTCAATAGTGGCCATCTTTGAAATGGTCATCTGCGCGAGCACAAGCTTGTTGACCGACTTAACCTCCGACAGATAATTGCGCCCCTGCTCCTGCCGCTCCATTTCCCGGCAACCGCCAAGGATCATGGAGCAGGCCAGAGCAAGGCCGATGAAGCTGCAAAATGTTTTATTAATCTGCATAGAGCACTGTCAAATAATCTCGAATTCGGTGCGGCGGTTCACGTCCGACGTGGGATTCTCGGGATCCTTGAGCTCGGAGCTGCCTTTGCCCACAGCCTCCAGGCGCGATGCGTCAATGCCTTCCTTGTTGACAAGGAAATCCTTGGCAGCCTGAGCGCGATCCTCCGAGAGTTTCTGATTGACGGCGGCTTCACCTTCGGCTGAAGTGTGACCCTCAATGCGCAGGCGCAGCTCGGGGTTCTGCTTCATCACCTTGGCCAGGTCATGGAGAGCTAGCTTGGCGTCGTCGTTAAGGTCGGCCTTGCCCTGCTCAAACTGAGCGGCATTGAAATTGGTCTCGATTTCGGCAATCTGCTGCACAAAAACGGTGTCGCGCACAATCACCTCTTTCTCAACAATCTTCTCCACTTCCACCACCTTCTCACCGCGGGGCAGGCACAGGGCCACTACCACACCGGCCACAAGCAGAGCCAGCAGCAGCCAGAGCCACCAGGGCAGGCCCTTCTTGGAAGCTACCGCCACCGGAGGAACATAACCATTCAGGTATTCAAGGCGGTAGCCGCCCTTTTCGCCCTTCATGGTCTTTTCAAACTCGGCCACTTCAATGTCGTAGAGCTTGCCCTGCTCCACCATGCGGTCAAACGAAGGCTTGGACCACACCTGCGACAGCGCCACCTTTGAGCCGTCCTGAAGATCAATCACTTCGTCGGGCTTGGCGAAATAAAGGCTCATTTTGCTATTGAACTTCTCAGCCTCGTCCACGGGCAGGAAGTTCTCGGCCACGCCCTTATCAGGGCAGATGGAATTGGGGAAAGCCTTGCGGAGGTCTTCGAGAGTGGCCTGAGGATACATCACCACGTAAGCGTGAGCAATGCCAAGGGCTGTACGGTTTTGAGCTTTACCGTAAACTTTTATTTTGCTTGCCATAATTCTTGACTTTAAGGGTTAATTAAGCAGCCCTGATGGCTTCCTTAATATTGCAGTGAATGTGTCAGTCTTCGTCGTCGGGTTCGAAGGACACTTCAAGCTCGGGCTCTGACTTCACGAGGTCACAGAGCATGAGCACGGCGGCATCCTGGTCAATATCCAGGGCGTCGGCCAGAGCCAGCAGATTGTGAACTTCGCCGTAGGTGAGCACGTTGTCACACAGCGCCATCTGCAGCAGCGCCTGGAACACTTCGCCTGTTTCCTCATCGTTAACCTTGGCAGCGTGCTTCAGGGCAAAGTCAGTGGCCTTTTCTTCGTTCATATTCTTGAGTTCCACCAGGGCGGCGGTCACATTCATGCTCAGTTCCTTTTCAGTCAGGCCCAGAGCCTCGGCAATTTCGCCGATGGTGGTGCGTTCCACTTCTGAGAATTCACCGTCGGCCCAGATGATGGCCGCAAGGATAGAACCTATGGTTGCGTTGGATGTCTTCATTTTTCTTAGCGATTGAGGATTAACGGAAAAGACGTTTCAGGCGGTTAGCCAAAGAGTTTTTGGCCTTGCGGGCCTTGGCCATGCGAGCGGCAATCTCCTTGCCTTCCTTGGTGCGTTTGTCCACCCTGCCTGAGGCGGTTCTCTTGAGTTTTGATGCAGGTTTCTTGGGTGCTGAAGCTTTTGCCTTAGCGGCGCGTGCCTTGACCAGACGCTCCTTGAGTACCTTATACTCCTTGGTGCGCTTATCCATCTTGCCTGCGGCGGTTGTCTTTACTGCCATAGTTTTGATTGAATTAAGTGATTATACTATTATTGTGATTATACTATTATTAATGTGTAATAAAACTGATGACCAGTTATTGTGGTAGGATGCCAGGCCACCGAGTAGTCGCCCGTCAGGATGAACGGCGGTAGCCCCTTTGCGGTCGAGGTGAGGCGCGTCCAGTTCATCGGCCCGTGCACATGCTCGCGGCCACCGGCAGTGGAAAAAGCATCGCATATCGAGCCTGCACGCGGGCCACGGGTGTAGTAGGGTTCGTTGGTCAGCATCACTGCCACGCCGCCCGCCACATTGCCCGGAAACAGCTCGCGGATGAGCTCTATGCGCCTCACATCCTTCCAGAAATTATAGGAAACGATATCCTGCGCACCGTGGTTTTTCACGATCTCCACTCCGGGTAACAGAGTGCTGAAGCGCTCGATGTCGGTGACAATTCTTCGGGTAGGATATTTGAGTTCGACAACGGCATACTCCTGTCCGACTCTCACCACCAGGTCAAGACGAAGGTCACTACTCCATTCGTAGCCGCGGGGTTGGGCGAGAGTATTGGGAATAAAATATTCCACATCCACATCATCGTAATGTCCGCTCGCACGCAGAGCCACCGCAAGCTGCATCTGGAAGTCGCGCTCATTGAACATCAGCTCCTGCTGCCGCTCAATAAATGCAGTGATATCCTCCGTAAGCCCGGCTATCAGAGCACTTTTCCCAGCCATCAGAATTTGATATTTTTCTTGGAGACGGACGTTTTACGGAAATTTCCATTTGAATATAGCGCCACGTCATTAGGCAAAAGAGCAGGAAGGACGCCCTTTGAACCATATTTAGTAGTAAGACGCGCTAACTGCATCATAAACTTCTCGTAGCGGTCAGTGTTTTTTTCTTTTACATCTTTAAGTGAATCAGCATCTAAACCTGTGAAATCAATCGCATCCTCCTCGTCTATCTCAATGAGAATTTTCTTAAATTCCCTTAAGTCGTTAGCACTTTCCAAAGAGTAGTTTCTAAACCAGTATCCACCATCCAGGATTCTTCCTTCTGAAGTTTTGTAATAAATATAATCGGATGTGGTTTTTGTATCGATAATCACCTCACGATTACCACCGGCAGGAGCAGAACTTGCTGCGGTCCGGGGCTTCTCAAGTTTTGCGATTCGGGCCTCCAGGGCGTCGAGGCGTTTGAGTATTTCGTCGAGCTGTTTCATTTCTTCAGGTGTCAGTTCTTCGTCCTTGGGTTTGTTATTATTTTTCGCTACGGGGGCAGGTTTGGGAGCAGTAGCAGCTGATTCAGCCTTTGCCTTGGGCGCCTTTGGTTCTGCCGGAGACAGCTGTGATTTGCTCTCGGCCGGAGCCGCAGCGGTCGGAGCACTTGCAAGGAATTTCACAAGTTTGCTGCCGCCCTGCTGCGTGGTCCATTTGGGGTCAAAGTCAAAGCCGACGGCCTCGGCAATAGCGCGCAGGCCGCCCTTGGCGTTGGCAAGCACCTGGCCCGATTGCATTACCACAACCTTGCCGTTGTCCTCCACAATCACCTCGTAGCAATCGTATTTAGCTGTCTTTTTTGCCATAAGAAAACTTTAGCGGTAAAGAATCTCCTGCATCTTAGCCTTGGTGGTCTGCTTGGGCATGAACCGGGCCGAAACAAGCGGTCTCTGAGGCAGGCAGGTGGTCCAGTCGTCCACGGTGGCCACCTGAACCTCGCCGGCTATCTTCCTGAGCGCATGCAGTGTGTTGCCAAACACCTGATCGGAATCGATGTGGCCCGAACCGTCGCGCGAAATGGTGTATTCGCCTATTTAGGCCAGACTGCCTTCGCCGTACTCCTTGATGAGTTTAGCGCCGAACTGCTGGGTGGCCCACTTCGAATCTTATTGGAATCCAACAGCCTTTGCACACTCGCGCAGAGAGGCTATCACGTTGTCGAAGATGCGGCACACTCTGATTGGCCCGCTATCTTCAACCGTGATGATATATTCGCCTGAAATTGCTGATTGCTGGGCCACTTTCGCTTCTGTTTATTTATTTTCGTTAATGAAGTCAACGAGCTTTGAGCCGAACTGGCGGGTGTTCCAGTCAGGATTGGCGGCAAAGCCGGTAGCCTCGGCCACTTCGCGGAGGGCGCCCTTGGTGTTGTCGTAGGTGCGGTAGGTTTCGATGCTGCCGCTGTCGCGCTTCACGATAGTGTATTCGCCAATGGTGGCCTCGTTGCCCTCGCCAAACTCCTTGATGAGCTTTGAGCCGAACTGACGGGTAGTCCAGTTGGGGTCATAAGCGAAGTTCTTTGAGTCGGCACACTCGCGCAGAGAGCCCTTCACGTTATCGTAGATTTTGAGGACGCGAATTGAGCCGCTATCTTCAACTGTGATAATATATTCGCCTGAAATTGCTGATTTCTTAGCCATAATAGAGTTGTTGTTTTTTTATTTAGATTCTTATAATTGCAAAGTTATTAAACATAATGAGGAGGGTTAGCCTGCGTGTGTGACACATCTTTTCACAAAAGTGAGCAATAACATTCCCGGGGCATCCACTCTGCGTCAACTTTGAGGTCACAGCCGGAGGCCTCACGCCGCATCCTTCTGATTATCAAGACGGTTCTGAAGCAGTATCATCCTCTTCATGACGCCTCAAGCGAGGCGTGATGGGGGGGGGTAAAACGCTCATTTTCAGGATATTGCAAACAGCGTGAAAAATAGGCGAAAAAGTCAGTGTTGAGCGCCAGGCTCAGCTTGTAGAGCAGCCCGGTGTCAATGCATGCGCGAGAGAAAATGTCGTAGACATTCCGCCGGTCGCAATGGATTTTGCGGCTGAGCCATGTCACCGAACGCTCCTGGCGTCGGAGTTCTTCCTCAATAATTTTTCCGATAAAAATCGGCTCGTTTTCCAGATTATCAACGATATCCTGCTTCATAACATTCGCATATTTTCACATTAGGCCACCACTCCACGGAGCGCAGACCTAAAAGTCAAAATATTGCAAACGGGACGCAATCTATGTTGTCATTTCGATGCCGAAGCATCGGGGAGGAAGAGCCGTTCCATCACTTTCCGCCACTTTCGCGGCCGAATTGCCGAGGTGATGTAATCCTACCCACTGTCCGTACATCGGACAGCTTGCACTGCAAAATTACACCATTCCAATCCAAACTTCCAAGACAAAACCGTGAAAAATTATTTCACACTCCCTTTCTCCTTCCGGAGCCGGCGGTGAGGCGGAGGAAGCGGCGGAGGAGGTGGGGGCCGTGGGTGGTGATGATGCTTTCGGGGTGGAACTGGAGGCCGAAGAGGGGGTGGGTGCGGTGACTGATGGACATGATGAGGCCGTCTTCGTCGCGTGAGGTGACGGTGAGCGGAGTGTCGGCGGCCATGGTCGATTCGTCAATCACCCATGAGTGATAGCGGCCCACGGTGACGCGCTGACCACTGAGGAAGCCCACCAGAGGGTCAGAAGGGTCCTCTATGTGGAGCGGCGAGGGGTGGCCGTGGCGTGGCGCGTCCAGCTGCCGCAAGCCGCACCCGAAAGCTTCGGCAATCGCCTGACAGCCAAGACACACTCCGAGGATGGGTATCTGCCCTGCACACCGTTTTATCACCTCCGGCATGCGCCCTGCCTCGGCCGGAAGTCCGGGACCCGGCGAAAGAATCAGGCCATCGTAACCCTCGGCCTGAGGGAGCGTTACACGGTCATTTTTCACCACATCCCACTCCAGGCCGGGAAACTCGCGCCTGCACTGTCGAAGCAACCCGACGATGTTAAACACAAACGAATCGTAATTGTCAATCAGGAGAATTTTCATCGCAATTCTTTGTAACTTTGCACAAAGTTACACACTTTTTTATTCTCTGTCCGCCCACGATGACTCTTGTGACTTTTGATGAACTCAGAGAGGAGATGAACGCCCTCGGCCGCGCAGGCGCTCCGTTTGTGTGGGGCGTGGACTATGACTGCCGGCGCGGCTTCATCCTCCGCCAGCCCTTTGCGCCCTCCGAGATCATGTGGGAGATTCACGGCAGGGGTAATGCGCCCCGCTCCACCGCTGCCCGCCCCGCTCCGCAACTGCGCATCAAGCAGGCTGTTGACTATCATCGCTATGCGGAGATGTTTGCCACCCTGCGCGGCGGATTGCTGCGCGGCGACTCCTTTCTGGCCAACCTCACGGCGCCAACGGAGGTGGAGTGCACCGCGGGGCTCTACGACGTGTTTCGCCACTCCTCCGCACCCTTCAAGCTGCTTATAGCCGACGAGTTTGTGTGCTTCTCGCCCGAGCCCTTCGTGACCATTGACAACGGCAGGATATCCACCTTTCCGATGAAAGGCACCATTGATGCCACCCTCCCCGACGCCGAGCGCCGACTGATGGAGGACTACAAAGAGACCTGCGAGCACTTCACCATCGTTGACCTCATGCGCAACGACCTCAACATGGTGGCCGAGGATGTCAGCGTGGCGCGCCTGCGCTATGTGGAGAGCATAGCCACAGCTTCCGGAAGCATCCTCCAGACAAGCTCTGAAATCACCGGTCAAATCCCTCACGACAAGCGCTTTGACTTTGGCGATATCATCCTGCCTTTGCTCCCGGCGGGAAGCATCACCGGAGCGCCCAAACGCGCCACAGTGAACCTCATAGCCCGCTCGGAAATAGCCCCGAGGGAATGGTACACAGGAGTGTTCGGCTACTTCGACGGCCGCGTCATGCAGTCGGCTGTGATGATTCGCTGCCTCCAGCACGGCGCCGATGGGCGCCTCTACTTCCACAGCGGCGGGGGAGTGACAGTCAACAGCCACTGCCGCGAAGAGTACGATGAACTGCTCACCAAAGTCTACCTAACCAAATGAGCCTCTACATCGAAACCATCCGCCTGGAGCACTGCCGCTTCCACCACCTGCCCCTCCACCGGCAGCGCATGTCCGCCACCATCAGCGAAGCTTTCGGCAGCCATGCCGCCGAGCCTCTGCTCGAAGCCGCCCTCCGCACAGTGAGCATCCCCGGGTCAGGGCTCTATAAATGCCGCGTGACCTACGACACCGTCATCCACCAAATTGACCTCGAGCCTTACACTCCGCGCCCCGTCAGGACCCTCAGAATCGTAAATGCACCGTCATCGCTTGACTATCACCTCAAAAGCGCCGACCGCACCGCCCTTACCCGCCTCGCCGCCCTCCGCGGCACCTGCGACGAAATAATCATAGTGAAAAACGGCCTGATAACCGACACCACCTACACCAACCTCCTCTTCAAAGCCCCCGAGGCCATCTACACACCCCGCACCCCGCTGCTCCGCGGAACCATGCGGCAACAGTTACTCGACTCCGGCCTCATCATCCCCACTGACCTCACACCCTCCGACATAACCCCCGGCAACCCACTCGGAATCACCCACGCCATCCTCATAAACGCCATGATGTCGCCTGAGAAAGCCCCTGCGGTGGCCGTGACCGACATCACCTTTCAAACCCTCTAACCCTCTATCACACAGATGAACATCATAGAAGCAATGACCCTGCGCCGGTCAGTGAGAAACTTCAACGGCGAAAGCCTCTCCCCCGCCCTGCGCGCCGAGCTTGCCCAAACGGCCTCCGAAACCACATCGCCCTTCGGCGGCAGCGTCACCATCCGCATGAAGGACTTTGACCTCAAAAACGGCTATAAACCCTCCACCTACGGCATGATACGCGGCGCCGAGACCTATTTCCTGATGGGCATAGGCTCAGACGAAGCCTCAGCCCTCTCGGCAGGTTTCCGCTTCGAACAAGTAGTGCTCAAAGCCTGCATGCTCGGGCTCGGCACCTGCTGGATTGGCGGCACATTCAAGGGGTCAAGCTTCGACAGCGGCCAGACATGGCCCGACGGCGAAAGCCTGAAGATTGTGTGTCCCGTGGGCACGGAAGCCAAATCCGTCAGAGACAAGCTTCTGCGCGCCGCCTTCGGGAGCACCCGCCGCAAACCCTTCGACACCCTCTTTTTCAGCGGCGACTTCTCCACCCCCGTCAGCGCCGACAATCGCTTCCACCATGCCCTCGAGATGCTCCGGCTGGCTCCGTCATCAACCAATTCGCAGCCATGGCGCGCTGTCACCGACGGACACCACGTGCACTTCTATTGCGCTGACAAAGGCCCCTTTGCCGTGCTTGACACCGGCATTGCCCTGTGCCACTTCTATGAGACCCTGCGCTATGAGAACCGCCGAGGCAGCTTCGCCAAACTCACCGACAGCCCCGCTCCTCCAGCCGGACTGCGCTATCTGGTGAGCTACACCGAAGAGTAAGACCAACCTTAATCACTGGCCTTGATGAACCGCCCCGTCACGCTGCTGCTGTCAGCGGCAATCTGAGCCGGAGTGCCCGTGGCCACAATGCGTCCCCCGGCATCGCCTCCGCCGGGACCCATGTCGATGATATAGTCTGCATTCTCAATCACGTCAAGGTCATGCTCAATGACCACCACCGTGGCTCCCAGCGCGATAAGCCGGCGAAACACCTCAATAAGTTTCCTGACATCCAGCGGATGGAGGCCAATGGTGGGCTCGTCAAACACGAACAGAGCATCGTCCTGCTCGCGCCCCATCTCCGTGGCCAGCTTCAGGCGCTGCGCCTCGCCGCCCGACAAGCTCGGAGTGGCCTCACCCAGCGTGAGATAGCCCAGGCCCAGCGACTCAAGGGTGGAAAGGCGCGCCGCAACCGTGCGGTGAGCCCCACACTTCTCAATGGCCTGCTCCACATCCTCATCCATCAGCTCCGGCAGTGACACCTCATGGCCGGAAGCGTCCGGGATGCGCAGTGACCACGCATCCTTGGAATAGCGCGAGCCCTTACACTCCGGACAAGGGATGTCAACATCCGGCAGGAACTGCACGTCAAGACTCACCGTGCCCGTGCCGTCGCACACCGGACAGCGCAGGCTGCCCGTGTTATACGAAAAGTCACCCGCCTTGAGTCCGCGGGCCTTGGCCTGCGGCGAGCGCGCGAAGATTTTGCGCAAGTCGTCATGGATGTTGGCATAGGTGGCCACAGTGGAGCGCACATTGGCCCCGATTGGAGTGGAGTCAATGAGCTTCACCTGCCTGATGCCCGGCGCGCTCACCCGCTCCACATGGTCAGGCAGCGCTCCTCCCCCCACGGCAGCCTGGAGCGCCGGCACGAGGCTCTCCAGCACCATAGTGGTCTTTCCCGAGCCTGACACACCCGTCACCACCGTAAGGCGCCCCTTGGGGATGGCCACCTCCAGCGGGCGGACAGTGTGAATGGCACGCGTGGTCATCTCAATCCGCCCCTCGGCAAAGAGTGAATCCGCAGGCACCGGCGGTGTGAGCCGTCCCCCCTCCTTGCCCGCCAGAAACGGTCCTATGTGCGACTCCGGGTCACGCTCAATCTCCTTCACCGTGCCCTGCGCAATAATGCGGCCGCCATTGACGCCCGCACCGGGTCCCAGCTCGATAAGCCAGTCGGCATCGCTGAGAATCTGAGTGTCATGGTCAACGAGCACCACCGAATTGCCATCCTCAATGAGGTCACGCATCACCCCCTTGAGCCCGTTGATGTTGGCCGGATGCAGTCCAATCGACGGCTCGTCGAGCACATAGAGAATCCCGGTGGTGCGATTTCTCACCACCCGTGCCAGCTGCATCCTCTGGCGCTCACCGGTGGAGAGAGTGGCGCTCGCACGGTCAAGGCTCAGATAGCCCAATCCCAGGTCCACCAGCCTCCGTGCCGTGAGCAGGAAAGCCTCGCCGATATTCTCGGCCATGCGGCGCATCTCAGGGGGCAACGTTTCCGGCACCCCCTTCACCCACTCAATGGCCTCGGTGAGAGTCATGGCCGTGGCCACATCGAGCCCTATCCCCGCCACTCGTGGCGCCCGGGCCTCCTCCGACAGCCTCGATCCGCCGCAACAAGGACACACCTCACTCTTGAGAAACTTCTCCACGCGCTTCATCCCCTTCTCATCGGTCACCTTGGCCAGCGCATTCTCCACAGTGTAAACAGCGTTATAGAACGTGAAATCAAGCTCGGCAGCCGTCTGTGTCTTCTTGGCTTTATAGAGAATAGTGCGCTTCTCAGCCGGCCCGTTAAACACAATGTCGCGCTCTCGCTCCGTCAGCTCGCTGAAAGGCACATCGGTGCGCACCCCCATTGCCCTACACACATCCGTCATCAGTGACCACATCAGGCTCTTCCACGGTGCCACAGCGCCCTCATCAATGCTCAGCGACTCGTCAGGCACAAGCGTGGAGCGGTCAACCGTCATCACCACCCCCGTGCCGCCGCACTTCTGACACGCACCAGTGCTGTTAAACGCCAGCTGCTCCGCACCCGGCCCGAAGAAATGCGTCCCGCACGTGCCGCACACAATCTCGCGCTCCGCAGCCACATCCAGCGTCGGCTCATGATAAGAGCCACACTGCGGACACCTGTGGCTCGCCACCCTCGAGAACAGCAGGCGCAGACTATTGAGCAGCTCCGTGCCCGTGCCGAAAGTGCTCCTCACCCCCGGCACTCCGGGCCGCTGATGAAGCGCCACGGCCGCCGGCACATAGCGGATTTCATCCACATCAGCCCTCGGTGCCTGCGAGATTCGCCGCCGGGTGTAAGTGGACAGAGCCTCAAGATAGCGGCGCGACCCCTCGGCATAGAGCACGCCCAGAGCCAGCGACGACTTGCCCGAGCCCGACACACCAGCCACACCCACAATCCTGCCCAGAGGCACATCCACATCAATATTTCTCAGATTGTGAACCCTCGCACCGCGAATCTCTATTTTATCGTGCTTATTATTCATGATTTCTTGCGTAACACCGTTTAACCCCCAAAATTACCACTTTTCCACAACAAAAACGGACATCCTGCCACAAAACGGAGCTGACAGCTCCCCCTCAAACGTCAAGCGGCCCCTGCTCGCAATGAACAGGGGCCGCCGGATTATGAATGGGTTAAATTAATAACCGGGGTTCTGGATAATGTTGGGGTTCTGATCGATTTCTTCCTTGGGATAAGGGAGAAGTTCGTTCACACCCTTCTTGAAGCCGTAAGAGGGACTTGAAGCAGCATCGGGCACGAGAATCCAGTTGCCGTTGGCGTCGATATCGAGCATCTCGATGTTCTTGCCCTGATCCTTGAGCACGTCGTAAGCATCGCCCCAACGCACGAGGTCAAGGTAACGCTGGCCTTCCATACAGAGCTCAACCTGACGCTCGAGTTTAATCTTGGCGAGGTCAATTGAGGTGAGAGGAGTAACCTTAGCACGAGTGCGCACCTCGTTAACATACTGGAGAGCCTTGCCGGTGTTACCGCTCTGGAAGTTAGCCTCGGCAGCGCTCAGGAGCACTTCGGCGTAACGCATGAAGCGGAAGTTGTTGGCGGGGAAGGGCGACCAGCCGCCCCAGTTGAGGGCAACGTCTGACCACTGGTAGCGGTTCTTCCAGCCACACCACAGACCGTGGCCGTGGGCGGGAGCCTGCTCCTTCTTAGCGATACCCATCACGTTTTCAACGTAATTCTGGTCCTTAACGATAGAATAGAGACGATAGGTGTCATCGCCGTCACACTTCTTGATAGCCTCAACGAGAGCACCCTGAGGATTGAAGAAGCCATAACCGGTGGTGTTGAAGTCGTCAAAACCTGCGGCAAGGTTGGTGAAGTCAAAGAAATCCTCACGCCAGCCAGCGTAGATGTAGACATAGCTCATCAGCTGAGGAGCGGTGGCATCGCTCTGGCCGGGAGGGCAGTTGATTTCGAAGATACCCTCGTCGCTCCAGTTAGAAGCAGCCTTGATGATGTCCTCATATTCGCCATCATAGAGAGCATACTTGCCTGAAGAGATCACCTTTTCAAGCTCGGTGGCAGCTTCTTCATACTTGCCCTGGAAAAGGAGAGCCTTGCCAAGGAAAGCCTGAGCGGCACCGAGAGTACAGTGAGCGGCATTTTCCTTATCGCCCAGACCGGTCTTCTCGGGGAGGTTGCCGGTGTTGATGGCGTGGCGGAAGTCCTTCACAGCCTGCTCGAGCATGGCACCCTTTTCAGAGTTAGCCACTGAGCCGTATTCATCGGGAGTGAGAACGTGGTCAACGATAGGAGGATTGCCCCAGAGCACGCCGAGATAGAATTCAGCCCAGCCGCGGAGGAAGTAAGCCTCGGCAACACACTGCTTCATGTAAGGAGTGGCGTCCTCTTTATTCTCGAGAGCTTCGATGAGCACATTCGAGAGATAGATGAGACGATAGGAGAATGAGTAGATGTTCTTGACCTTATCGTTCTCGGTTGAGATATAGAAACCTGAGAACTGGTGGAGACCGGGCTGGTCACCTGAGTTTGCACCGCCGGGCCAAACGTCGTCAGAGAGACAGTTGATTGACTCGATGATCTCAAACGCCATGTTGTTGATGTAGGACATACACAGGGCCAGACCTGTGGCTGCCTCTTCGTCGGTCGAGTAATAACCGGCAGTCTCGTACACACCCTTCTGGGGAATGTCAAGCTGGTCGCTACAGCTGGTGGCACAGAGGCCCATTGACGCAGCCGCGAGCATTGCATATAGTGATTTTCTCATTGTGGTAATGGTTAAAAGGTGTTAGAAAGTAACATTGAAACCTACGCTGACCTTCTTGGTGACGGGATAACCACCCCAGTCGAGACCCTGCATATTGCCTGTGCCGGCTGAGACTTCGGGATCGAGGCCGGGATAGGAAGTGAAGGTGAAGAAGTCATCAAGAGAAACGTAAGCACGGAAGTTTTCTACGAAAATCTTCTTGGTGATGTTCTTGGGCAGGGTGTAACCGAGCTGGATCTGACGAATCTTAAAGAAAGAAGCGTTGTAGACCATAGCTGAAGAGAAGAGGTAACGTTCTGCGTCGGTGCCCTGGTTGATAGCGGCAGCCGCGGGGATTGAACCGTTGTGGTTGTCCTCGGTCCAGCGGTCGGTGTAGAACACGTCGGTCATACGGTTAGAGGTCAGACGGTCCTGACGCTGGATGCCCATGTAGATTTCGTTGCCGAACTGGCCTGAACCCTGGATGTTAAGGTCGATGCCCTTGTAAGCGAGGTTGATGTTCAGACCGAGAGTAACGTCGGGGATAGCGTCGCCGATGTTGGTCTTGTCATTTTCCTCAGGAGCGTCGGTAACGGTGGGTTCGCCGTCGCGGATCACGTTGTAGAGAGCGCGGCCGGTTTCGGGATCAACACCTGCATAGTCATAGCCATAGAAGTGCCATACCTTTTCGCCAACTTCGAAACGGGTAACAACCTGGTTAGAGAATGAAGCACCGTTGATGATGGGCACTGAGGGATGGAGCTTGGTCACGCGGTTCTTAAGGGTTGAAACGTTGGCGCTCACTGCGTAGCGGAAGTCGCCTACGCGGTCCTGCCAGCCGATTTCCACTTCGACACCTTCGTTGAGCACGCTACCGGCGTTGATGGGAGAGGTCACACCACCGAGTGAGAGGGTGGGAACCACACCGTAAACGAGCAGGTCGTCGGTCACCTTGTGGAAGTAGTCAAAGCCCAGAGACAGGCGGCTGTTGAAGAAGCGGGCGTCGAAGCCGAGGTCCCACTGAGTCATGGTTTCCCAAGAGAGTTCGTTGTTACCCATGGTGGTGGGGCCGTTACCGTTCACCCAGTTGTAGTTACCGCTCTGGTTGGTGTCCCAGGTCCAGATGGCGTTGTTCCACTGACCCCAGCCGTAGTTGCCTGCAGCGAACGGACCGATTACAGAGTTGTAGACATAGCCGCCGAGGGGAGCCACAGAACCGTTCTTACCCCAAGAGAAGCGAATCTTTAAGAAGTCAAGAGCGGGACGTGACCAGCCCATGAAGTCTTCCTGAGAGAGTGTCCAGCCGGCGCTGACTGCGGGGAAGTAACCCCAACGGTTGTCAACGGGAAGCTTAGAGTTGTCATAAGCATCACCACGGAGTGAAGCCTGGATCATATACTTGTTGGCATAGGTGTAACCCACGCGGCCGAACCAAGAATACTGGGTGGAAACATTTTCGCCACCGCCTACACCCTTGTCAGCGCCTGCGTTAGCATAGTCAAGGTAGCCCCAGAGTTCGGGGTTGTTGACGGGGATAGCGGGCACGTCGTCCTTCTGGTTGGCTGAGCCGTAAGTCCATGAGTAAACGTCCTTCTGGAATGAAAGACCGGCCATGGCGGTTACGTTGTGAACCTCGTTGAAGGTCTGGTTGTAGTTAACGAAGTTTTCCCACTGATAGTAGATGCCGGTTGAGTTCTCAGCATTAATGTTGAGGTTGGGCGAGTTAGCCTGGGTAGAACCGTAGTAAGGCACTTCGTAGTGTGAATTGTGCTGAGAGGTCAGCTTGTAGCCGAAGCGCGAGGTGAAGGTCAGGGGTGACCAGGGGTTGAAGATTGCGTAAGCTGAACCGGTCACGTTGAAACCGCTATACTTATCGGTGGCACGGTCACGCATGATGAGGGGGTTGACGTTCTCACCGGTGTAGAAGGCGGAGATACCGTAGTAGTCGCCGTTAGCCTTGCGGAGGAGTTCTGACTGGTGGTCCATCATCAGAGCGTAGTTGCCGATCTGCTCGGGCGATACTGACACGGGAGTCAGAGGATCGAGAGCGTAGACTGAGGTAAGCATGGCGCCCCAGCCGTCAGAGGTTGACACGCTACGAGTCTGCCAGCGCTCGATGATGTTGGTGGTGCCCACCTTGAACCAAGGCTTGATCTGATAGTCAGCGTTGATGTTACCTGACAGACGCTTGTAATAGTCAGCGTCGCCGCGAACGGGACCGTCGTTAGTCAGGTAAGAGAGTGAAGCCAGAAGCGAACCGCGTTCGTTGGCACCCTCGAAGGTGAAGGTGTGCTTGAACTGGTTGCCATAAGTGAAGGTCACGTCAAACCAGTTGGTGTCGGTCACGCCGTTCCAGCCGTTGGCTGCGAAGGCATCCTGACCAAACACGCCGGCCTCTACCATATACTGAGTGTACTGAGCCGAGTTGAGCATCTTGGGCTGATGGCCTACGCTCTCGCCTGCCCACTGGAAGTCGTAGCGGATGGAGCCATACTTTTCGCCCTTCTTGGCGCCCTTGGTGGTGATGAGCACAACACCGTTACCGGCCTGAGCACCGTAGATGGCAGCCGAAGCACCGTCCTTGAGCACTTCGATTGACTCAATCTGGCTGGGGTCGATACCGGAGATGTCGCTCAGACGGATACCGTCCACAACATACAGAGGAGCCATGTCAGAGTTAGATGAGTAACCGCGCACACGGATGGTGGGGGTTGAACCGGGAGCGCCTGAGGTGCTTACAATCTGCACACCTGAGGTCTTACCGGCCATAGCCGCGGTGGGGTTGTTGACGGTGAGGTTCATCAGCTCGTCACCATCAATCTTGGAGATTGCGCCGGTGACGTCGCTCTTACGCTGAACGCCGTAACCAACCACAACTACTTCGTCAAGTGCGTTGCTTTCAGATTTGAGAACAACATTGAGCACGCCGCTCTTTGCAGGAATGGTCTGAGTGGCCATGCCAACATAGCTGAACACGAGCTGCTGGCCATTGTTGGCCTGAAGTGAATACTGACCGTCCATGTCGGTACTGGTACCGTTGGTGGTCCCTTGAATCATGACTGTTACGCCAATCAGGGGCTCACCAGATTCGTCGGTCACTGTTCCGGATGTAGTGAAGCTTTGCGCGTATGCGCTCATGCCCACAAACCAAAACATAGCCACGGCCATGAATAGCCGCCAGAATGTCTGATGTTTTAAGTTTCCCATGCTACAGGATTAAAAGTGGTTAAAGATTATGTGAATAAAAAATTAGCTGGCAGTTAAGGAAGAAAGATTGCAGTAATTATTCAATTGACAAATTTAAGAAATATTAAAGGTTTCCTCGCATGCGCGCAGACCTTCGGTAAAGTTACAATCAATATCTAAACTGACAATCAACGTGTTAAGCTTTTTGAATAGGTAACTAATTCAGGGTGGTTAAACGGATTGATTAGCTGAAAATATACTCATTCAGGGGCAGGAACGCCCTGATTTCGGTTGTTGTAGACGGTGCGGATGGACACATTGAGCATTCTGGCGATGTCAGCGCTCTTCTCCACACCCAGACGCCTGAGGGCATAGATGCGCTGGCGGGTGTTGAGCGTCGCGGCCTTCTCGATGGCCGAGGCGTCGGCCCGGAACTCCTCGGGCTGGTCGGCGTTATACTCCTCCACGAAGCGGGGGAAGATGGAGAGCACCGTGGAGTCAAACGCGCGATAGAAATCGCGGTAACGCTCCTTGTTGAGATCAGTGTCCTCAAGAATCGTGGCAATGTCAGCTTGCTGATTTAGCTTGTATTTGCGCAGCAGCTTCTTGCGGAAATCGTCAATGGCGTTGATATGGTCAGCTGTGAGCTGAAAGGCGAAGGCCACCACTCCACGCTTGATGTCGTTGGCCTCGGTCAGTTCATTATTGGTCTTCTCAAGGGCTTTGATGGCGCTGTCGCGCTGAACGATGGTGTTTTTGAGCCGTCCGTTGACATCTGACAGCGCCGTGCGGGCCTGCTTGAGGCGCCGGTTTTCCCTGACAATGCGCGCCGCAGCCACTATGAGCCCCATAAGGAGCACCAGCAGCGCTCCCACAAGCACCTTCATGCGGCGGTCATGGAGCTGCACGTCGTCATGATAGGCATCGCGCATGGCGGCGAGCTTTTCGGCCATGTTGAGCAGGCGGTTGCGGTTGTGATATGAGCTCACCTGGTCGCTGCTGTACACATAATAGTTATATCCGCGCAGGCGGTCGCCGTTGTGAAAGAGCCAGTCGGCCAGGTCAATCACCGAGGCAATGTCGCGGTTCTCAATGAGAGCATCGTTGATTGCCGACACGGCCAGATAGTGAATCATCTGCTCTTCGTCATTCTTCAGCTGATAGTAGCGGCCCAGCCAGTAGCTGTTGATGGCCGTCTGGCGGCTCGGGGTGGTCGAGGCCTCCACGGCCTCGCGGAGGTTGGCTATGATGGAATCTGGCACATGGTCAACGTTGCCACATTCAATAGCCATGGCTATGGGAATCCACAGCACTTCGGGATGATTCTGGCGGCTTAGATCAATCAGGGCCATGCGCGAGTCAAGGGTGAGATTTACGCTGCTGTCGGAGGTTTTGCGGCAACCCTGGAGGTAGAGGGTACGCATCGAGTAGACATACTCGGCCGTGATGTAATACTCCACCCTCTGGTCAATCGACAGATCTTCGGGGTTGACCTTTTCAAGGCGGCTCACGGCATCGTCAAAGAATCCGCCCGCTCCCAGCGCATAGGCCTCCTTGATGTTGCAGGCCGCCAGCAGAGCGGCGTTGTCAGGCATGAGGCGCCGCGCCAGCCTTGAAGCTTCGGCTGCATAGCGGATGGCTGAGTCAGAGTCATACACCAGGTACTCATCATAGAGCCGCATGCTCTGCTCGAGCTTCACGCGGGGATCGCGGGTGCGGTGAAAGCGGCTGCGCATGGCGGAGATGCGGGCCTCCTTCACAGCCTCGAGAGTGTCACTGTGTTCAATTATTGAGTCGAGCCGCTGAAGCAGCTGCTCGTTGGCACGTATGGCCTTGTGTGTGCCCGTCGCGGCAAGAGGTATGAACAGAAGGGTCCACACCATAATAATATATAACCGTGACATAATGCGTTGACGAAGCATGGTAAGAGATTCAGGTTAGCTACAGTTTTTCAGTCACAAATTAAAGATTTATTTACCAATCTTAAAAACTGTTTAACAGTTATTTTTCTAATTTTAACACTTCGTCTTCCCGCTTTTTTACCTCTTGCCGGAGCTTTAACCCTGATTTGCAAAATTTTGCATCATTTTGACCATTATTTTTTTACTTTCGGGCTGTAGGGGTGCATTATGTCAGTGTAAAATAGCATAATTATTACTACTTTTGTAGGAATTCTATCCTATACTCAACCTTAAACCAAAAATGAAAAGAATTGCATTAAGCGCAGTGGCTCTGATTGGAGCCACTTCAGCAGTTATCGGTGCCGGCAGGGAGATGTCAACTCCTGCAATCCCCGCCGACCCCGCAATGGAGGCGAGGGTCCACGAAATTGTCAGCGGCATGAGTCTCGATGACAAGGTGGGCCAGATGTGTGAAGTGGTGGTTGACCTTGTGTGCAAGGACCAGCCTGAAAACGGCAAGGTGGTGCTTGACCCCGCCAAACTCAAAACCGTGTTCGGCGACTTCCGCGTAGGCTCCATCCTCAACACCGCCCAGGGCCATGCTCAGAACCAGGAGACGTGGTATCGCCTCATCAGCGGCATCCAGAAGGCTTCGATGGAATATATCGGTGTGCCCGACGTGTTTGGCGTTGACCAGAACCACGGCACCACCTACACCGTGGGCGGCACCCTCTTCCCCCAGGAAATCAACATGGCTGCGTCGTTTAACCGTGACCTCGTGCGCAAGGGCGCTGCCATCAACGCTTATGAAAGCCGCTCATGCGACATCCCCTGGCTCTACAATCCTGTGATGGACCTCGGCCGCAACCCCGTGTGGAGCCGCATCTGGGAAAGCTTCGGCGAAGACCCTTACATCAACGGCGCTATGGCTGTGGAGATGGTCAAGGGTTATCAGGGCGCTGACAATAACAATATCGGCGTGAACAATGTGGCCGCGTGTCTCAAGCACTATATGGCTTACGGCAACCCCGTGACCGGCAAGGACCGCACCCCTTCGTCAATCAACCCCATTGACCTCCGCGAGAAGTATTTCGCTCCTTTCAAGGAGGCCATCCGCGCCGGCGCGCTGTCAGTGATGGTCAACTCAGGCATCAACAACGGCCTCCCCTTCCATGCCAACTATGAGATGCTCACCGAATGGCTCAAGGATGACCTCAACTGGGACGGCATGATCGTTACCGACTGGGCCGACATCCACAATCTCTGGAAGCGCGACAAGGTGGCCGCCGACTATAAGGAGGCTATCATGATGGCCATCAATGCCGGTGTGGACATGTCAATGACTCCTTACGACATGGAATTCTGCACCCTGCTCAAGGAACTTGTCAATGAAGGCAAGGTGAGCATGGAGCGCATTGACGACGCTGTGGCGCGCATTGTCCGCATGAAGCTACGTCTCAACCTTTTTGAAACTCCCGACACCAATCCCAAGGACTATCCTCTCTTCGGCAGCAAGGAGCATGCAGCCCAGGCTCTCGAGCTGGCCGTGCAGAGCGAAATCCTCCTGAAGAATGAAAACGCCATCCTCCCCCTTGCAAAGGGCAAGAAAATCCTCGTCACCGGCCCCAACGCCAACTCCATGCGCGCTCTCAACGGCGGATGGTCCTACACCTGGCAGGGCACCGACGAGGCTGAGTATCATGAGGGTTACAACACCATCTACGAGGCTCTCTGCAATGAGTATGGCAAAAAAAATGTGGTGCTCGAGCAGGGCATGGACTATGTGAGCGACTACGGCAAATGGGAGCTCGAACAGAACCTTCGCATCGAGAAGGCCGTGGAGGCTGCCAAGAATGTCGACGTCATCGTGGCTTGCATCGGCGAAAACTCTTACTGCGAAACTCCCGGCAATACTAACGACCTCCACCTCTCGGCCGCTCAGACCGAACTGGTTAAGGCTCTGGCTCAGACCGGCAAGCCCATCGTGCTGATTCTCAACGAGGGCCGCCCCCGCATCATCCGCGAAATCGAGCCTCTGGCTCAGGCTGTGGTTGACGTGCTTCTCCCCGGCAACTATGGCGGCGACGCGCTGGCTCTGCTCCTCAGCGGCAAGCGCAACTTCAGCGCCAAGCTGCCTTACACTTATCCCAAGTGGATCAACGCTCTGGCCACCTATGACCACAAGCCTTGCGAAACCGTCGAGACAATGACCGGCGCTTACAATTACTCGGCCGACATCGACGTGCAGTGGCCCTTCGGCTTCGGCATGAGCTACACCACTTTCGAGTACAGCAACATCAACGTTGACAAGGCTCAGTTCTCTCCCGCCGACGACATCACCGTCAGCGTGACCGTGACCAACACCGGCAAGCTCGCCGGCATGGAGCCCGTTATCTTCTACAGCTCTGACCTCGTGGCATCAATCACTCCCGACGTGCTCCGCGTGCGCGGCTTCGACAAGATTGACCTCAAGGCCGGCGAGAGCAAGACCGTAAGCTTCACAATCCCCGCAAGCGATCTCGCTTTCGTGAACTATAATGGCAAGTGGACTCTCGAGAAGGGCGACTTCAAGTTCACCATCGGCAATCAGACCGTCAATGCCGCTTGCACTGAAACCAAAGTGTGGGAAAAACCTAACATTGAATAAGCCGCTCCCCCACTCCACTCACAAAAAATCCTTGGCTCTTTCGGGCCAAGGATTTTTTTATTGCTTGCCGAGGAAGGTCTCGGCTATCACTCGCGGAAAGTGTTGCTTCTCAAGGGCGTGAATCTTTGCTTCCACGGTCTCGGGGGTGTCGGCGGGACTCACCTCCACCGTGGCTTGAAACACCGGCGCTCCTTCGTCGTACCGCTCCGTGACGCGGTGGATGGTGATGCCGGTCACGGTCTCGCCGGCGGCCACCACGGCTTCGTGGACCTTGCGGCCATACATCCCTTTGCCGCCGTAGCGGGGCAGCAGCGAGGGGTGGATGTTGAGCATCCTCCCGGCATAGCGCGCGGTCAGCGCCGGGGGCACCATCAGCAGGAAGCCTGCCAGCACAATGTAGTCAATGCCACGGTCCGCAAGGAGTTGAATCACAGTGTCCGCTTCGGCCCACTCGGGGCGCGGAATCACCACACATTCCACTCCCAGGCGCTCGGCGCGCGCAATCACTCCCGCCTCGGCGCGGTTACACACAATCAGAGCCACTTCGGCGCGGCTGTCCTCCTGCCGGAAGTAGTTCACGATGTTTTCGGCGTTTGAGCCGCTGCCTGACGCGAACACGGCTATGCGGCTCACATTCCTGTGGGTCATAATGCTTTTTTACGGTGTTTTGGTGGTTGATTTAAGGGTTGGGGGCCGGTCAGCGAGCCGCAGCGAGGCGGCGATAGATGATGCCGGCCACTTCGGCTATCGCCTTTTCGGCGTCTTCCTGAGGGCCGGCGTAGTCTTTCACAAACACGGCTATCGTGTAGCTGCGGCCGTCGGGAAGGGTCACGTAGCCGCCGTCGTTCACGGCCGTCACTTCGCCGCGACTGTTGATGTAGCCTGAGCCGGTGCGGTGTGCAAAGCTCACACTGTCAGGGAGCGAGGCCGCTATGCGGGCAAGTCCTGTGTCGCAGCGGCGCATGCAGTCAATTATCCGGGTCTGGTTGGGGGCCGAGGTCACGGTGTCGGTCATCACCTTATTTATAAGGCAGGCATAGGCCAGCGGCGAGGTCACGTTCTCATAGCTCAGGGGTTCAGGGCTGAGCTTCATGGTAGCTTCGGTGTGGCGGATGGTGAAATCCTGGTCGGAGATGACGGTGCGCAGGCATGAATCCGTTTCCATCGGCCCGATTATGCGGTCAAAGAGCAGGTTGCTGGCATTGTTGTCACTGTGAATGAGTGTGTAGTCAAGCAGTGTGCCGAGGCTCACCGTGAAGCTCTCTCCGCTAAACTCTTTGAGCATGGGGCTCCAGGTCAGCGAGTCGAGGTCGGCGCGGTTGATGGTCAGCAGTGAGTCAAGGGTGGCGCCGCGGCGGTCAAGCTCTCTGCACACTGCCACTGCCTCATGGAGCTTAAACATGCTCATCATCGGGAAGTCGGCGCTGTTGTTGTAGGTCATGGTGTCGCGGCTGTCATAGATCACCGCCACTCCTATCTTGCAGGGGAGGGTGTCGACCGCGGCGGCTATCTCGCTCTCAAGCCCTTGCAGAGGGCTGGAGGATGAAGGGCGGCAGCCGGTGGAAAGCAGGGCGGCGCAGACAGCGGCTGCGAGGGTGCTTCGGCATATAATCTCGCTGAGTTTCATGGGAGTTAGCTTGTTAAAGATAGAAAAAGCCGACGAGCTGACGTCGGCTTAGTATCCCCGTGGGGGGTCGAACCCCAATCGATGGAACCGGAATCCATTATTCTATCCATTGAACTACGGAGACAATTGATAGTGCAAAATTACGGATGATTTTGTAATTTTGCAAATTATGGAGGTGAAGATTGAACCGTCATGGAAGGCCGCACTCGCCGCTGAGTGGGAAAAGCCTTATTTCGAGAAGCTTGTGAGCTTCGTCAGGCAGGAGTATGCCTCGGCCAAAGTGTTTCCGCCGGCGGGACGTATTTTCGCCGCTTTTGACTCGTGTCCTTTCAATGATGTGAAGGTGGTCATTCTCGGTCAGGATCCTTACCACGGTGACGGTCAGGCCAACGGTCTCTCTTTTTCGGTCAATCCGGGGGTGGCGGTGCCGCGTTCGCTGGTCAACATCTTCAAGGAGGTGCATGACGACACCGGCGCCCCGATTCCCGCTTCGGGCGATCTCAGCCGCTGGGCTCGCCAGGGGGTCATGCTGCTTAACGCCACTCTCACCGTACGCGCCCACAGTGCGGGCTCTCATCAAGGCCGCGGCTGGGAGGCGTTCACCGATGAGGTGGTGGCGCGCTTGTCGGCTGACCGTGACAACCTTGTGTTCATCCTCTGGGGCTCGTATGCGGCGCGAAAGGGTGCGGTGATTGACCGCTCGCGCCATCTTGTCCTCACTTCTCCTCATCCTTCGCCGCTGAGCGCGTCGCGGGGGTTTTTCGGTAATCATCATTTCTCGCGGGCCAATGAATATCTCCTGGCCCACGGCAAAACACCTATACAATGGTAAAATTGACTCTTGACGAGCGTCTCAGTCGTGCGCTCGATATGCGCCGCGCCGGCGCCAACTGCAGCCGCTGTGTGGCTATGGCTTTCCCTGACGTTACTGACAGCACCGTTGAGGCTGAGCAGCTCGGCAAGATGGCCGAAGGACTCGGCGGCGGCGTGGGCGGCTGCGGCCTCACTTGCGGGGCCATCACGTCGATGGTGCTCGTTGACGGCATTGCGCGCCCTCAGGGGCTCGGCAAAGCTGCTGTTTACGGCCGCGCGGCGGCGCTGACAAGGGCTTTTGAGGAGCAGAACGGCGCCACAGAGTGCCGCCGCCTCAAGGGCGAGCTCAAACGTGACTGCACGTCGCTGATTCTCAACGCAGTGACTTTGCTCCANAATTCACTGGCTGAGGAATGAGGCTCTTGCTGAGGCTCTCCTCGCTCTGTGTGGTGGCATGGCTGATGCTGTGTGGGATGCCGGCGGCTTCNGCGGCTGATGCTACGTCGCAGGCCATCCTCCACCCTGCCTTCAAGTCGCTGCAGGTNAGGGTCAATGGTCAGCAGATTTCAGTGCCGGTGATAGTGCTTGACTCCTCTGACCGCATTGAGATTGTGTTTGACGAGCTGGCNGATGAGCGGCGCTATATGCGCTACGAGCTTATCCATTNCGANTCNCAGTGGCGTCCTGACAATNTGGTTGACAGNGAGTTCCTTGANGGNTTCAACATTGCNGACGTGGAGGANTATGATTTCTCGCGGGCCACNCTGATGCACTATGTCAACTATCGCATCACGCTCCCTAACAGCCNGATGCNCTTCACGGCGTCGGGCAACTATGTGGTGAGGGTCTATCCGGAGGATGACCCTGACGAAACCATTCTGCGGGCGCGTTTCAGCGTGTCGGAGGCGGTGATGGCCGTTGACGGCAATGTCACGTCGCGCACCGACATTGACACCAATGCATCTCACCAGCAGCTTGAACTGACGGTTGACTCTCGCGAGTGGCCCGTTGACAATCTCTATGATGACCTCACTGTGGTCATAACGCGCAATGGCGACGCGCAGAGCGATGTCACCGTCGCCCACCCTCTGCGCGTGCAGGGCACCAAGGCTGTCTATGAGCATCTTCGCCCGCTCATTTACAATGCCGGAAATGAGTTCCGCCGCTTCGAGATTGTCTCCACGCTCTATCCCGGCCGTGGAGTGGCGAGCATCGACTATATTGATCCCCTCTATCATTTCACTCTGGCCGCCGATGAGCCGCGNAGCTATGACCGTTATCGCTATGACGANACTCAGCATGGCCGCTTCTTCATCCGTGAGTATGNCTCGGCCGACAGNGACACCGAGGCTGACTATGCCATTGTCCATTTCTCACTGGCNATGCCTGAGCTGAAGGACACTGACATCTATGTGGACGGCGACATGACCGGCCACCGTCTCGACCCTTCCACCCACATGATTTACAATCCCGCCACGGGTTGCTATGAATTGTCGCTCCTGCTCAAGCAGGGCGCTTATAATTATCAGTANGTCAGCCGTCGTGCGGGNGAGAGCNCTGCTTCGCCTTCACGCATCGAGGGCGATTTCCATGAAACGTCAAATGAGTATCTCATCAAGGTGTTCCACCGTCCGCGGGGTGCCCGTTATGACCGCCTTCTGGGTGCCACTGTGGTCTATGCCCGCCCCTGACNTCTGCGCAAATCTTGATAAAAATGTCAACCGAAGAAACCGTCATGTTTCAGATTCAGAACACCCTCGTCAGCCTCGACCTTGCTGAACGTTTTTTCTGCTGTGACCTCGAAGCCTGCAAGGGCGAATGTTGCATTGAAGGTGATGCCGGNGCGCCGGTCACCGAGGATGAGGCGCGTGANCTCGANCGCCTCGTGCCCGTGGTGGAGCGCTACATGCTCCCCGAGTCGCGCGAGCGTGTCAAGGAGGCCGGCGTGGCCTATATTGATGAGGAGGGCGACCTCGTGACCCAGCTTGTCAACAAGCGCAATTGCGTGTTCGCCACTCGCGGCGACGANGGCTGCGGCATCTGCTATTGNGCCGTCGACAAGGCGCGNCGCGAAGGGCTNTGCGAGTTCCGCAAACCCATCTCTTGCTTCCTCTATCCTCTCCGCCTCACGGAGTATCCCACTTTCATNGCCGTCAATTACCATCGTTGGAAAATCTGCCGCCCGGCCGAGGAGNTGGGCCGNAAGAAGGGCATCCGCCTATATCAGTTCCTGAAGGAGCCGCTCATTGANCGCTTCGGNTCCGAATGGTATGAGGAACTGGCCATGGCNTGCGAAATCTATCTCGAAGAGCAGGCCTGACTTTTTTCAGCAGGATGTCCGCTTTTTGNTTTTTCNGGGTCTTAACTTTGCATTGTCAATCATCACCTGAGGGGCAAATATTCCGGCGACGGTTGACATCATAGCCCGGGCTCGTCGCAGTCGCGACCGGCGCGCCCGGCNCAGGGCTGATGCCCCGGAGGTCTTTCTCCACCCANAACTCTAAAAAACCATAATCTCCAAATGGAGAAAGGCCGAAAGGCAAACCCCTAAACANTGAGTCAGGGGCATCCACCGCGGGAGGGGGATGCTCCCTGTCCTCGTTGTCCTCAGNGTCCGTAATCNGGCTTTTGCTCCGGTATGCAATCCATTCCTCTCTCAATTTTGTGCCTTATTATCATAATCTTTTTGTAACTTTGCACCATAATAAANCATAATTCTGACCCCAAGCATANCNATATGGCAAAAATAGGATCGGTGATGACCCCCGCAGGTCGCAAGGCTCTGCTGCTCGGCAGCGGCGAGTTAGGTAAGGAAGTGGCTCTCGAGCTCCAGCGTTACGGTGTTGAAGTAGTGGCTTGTGACCGCTACCCCAACGCTCCCGCAATGCAGGTGGCCCATCGCAGCCACGTCTTCAATATGCTTGACCCTGACGAGCTGCGTCGTGTCATTGAAGCCGAGAAGCCTGACCATATCATCCCCGAGGTAGAGGCTATTGCCACTCCCGTGCTCGTGGAGCTGGAAAAGGAGGGCTATAATGTCACTCCCACCGCCCGCGCAGCTTGGCTCACCATGAACCGTGAGGGCATCCGCCGTCTTGCCGCCGAAGAGCTCGGCGTCACCACGTCTCCTTACCGCTTCGCTTCCACCCGCGAGGAGTTTGACCGTGCTGTCAAGGAAATTGGCATCCCCTGCGTGGTGAAGCCCGTGATGAGCTCCAGCGGCCACGGCCAGAGCACCATCAAGAGCGAGGCTGACATTGACCATGCATGGGCCGTGTCGCAGGAAGGCGGCCGCGCCGGTGCGGGCCGTGTTATCGTGGAGGGCTTTGTGAAGTTCGATTATGAAATCACACTGCTGACTGTGCGCAGCCTCTCCGGCACCACTTTCTGCGAGCCCGTGGGCCATATTCAGGAGGATGGTGACTACCGCTATTCATGGCAGCCTCAGCCCATGAGCCCCGTAGCGCTCGAAAAAGCTCGCGAGATTGCCCGCAAGGTCACCGACGCCCTCGGCGGCTACGGTATCTTCGGCGTGGAGCTCTTCATCAAGGGTGATGAGGTGATTTTCAGCGAGGTGTCTCCCCGTCCGCATGACACCGGCATGGTGACCATGATTTCTCAGGACCTCAGCGAGTTTGGCCTCCACGCTCGCGCGCTGCTCGGCCTCCCCGTGCCTGAAATCCGTTTCTTCGGCCCCTCGGCCTCGCGCGCCGTGGTGGTGGAGGGTGACACTGACACCATTGAAATGGACTGCCTGGAGAAGGTACTTGAAGAGCCCGGTGTGCAGATGCGCATATTCGGCAAGCCCGAAATCAATGGCCACCGCCGTATGGCCGTGATTCTCGCCACTGCCGACTCTCTTGAGGAGGCACGCGCAAAGGCTGACCGAGCCTATGCGAAGCTCAAGGTCAATGTGCTCCCCCGCAGCAAGTAATCCCCCACACCGAACGTCCCACCCCACTCGTGATTATGAAGCACCTGATTTCATTCATCTTAGCTTTCATCCCGGCTCTCCTCACGGCTCTGCCGGCCGCGGCTGATGACCAAGCGCCTGACATTGTGGCTCACATCATCGAGGCCGACACCACCACCGTGATTCAGCTCCCTGACGGTCTTGATGACCGCCTGCGCTACACCGAACCGGTGAAAGAGCCCGTCAAAGCCCATAATGGCATGGCCGGCTATCGTATTCAGGTGTTCAGTGACAATAATGTGCGCACCGCAAAAAATGAGGCGCGCAAAAAGGAAATGACTGTGGCCACGCGCTTCCCGCAGTATCGCACTTACAGGATTTATTCGGCGCCTTACTGGCGTGTGCGCGTGGGCGACTTCCGAACCAACGCTGACGCCGAAGCGGCCGCTCAGGCGCTGCGCTCGGCATTCCCGGCATTCAGCCGCGAAATCCGTGTGGTGAAGGACCGCATAAATGTAGTTGATTGACACTGAGATGCAACCCGATAATAATACCGTCAACAGCATAGCCGCCCATGTGGAGGCCATTCTCCGCCTGCTCGGCGAGAATCCCGAACGCGAAGGGCTCGTAAAAACTCCCGTGCGTGCCGCAAAGGCGCTGCTTCATGCCACTCAGGGCTATCATCGCACTGAGGGCGAAGTTATTAACGGAGCCGTATTCACTCATGAAGGCTCCGGCATGATTATGGTGCGTGACATCGAGTTTTACTCCATGTGTGAGCACCATGTCCTCCCTTTCTTCGGAAAGGTGTCCGTGGGTTATCTTCCCAAGGGAAAGGTGCTGGGACTGAGCAAGCTGGCGCGACTGGTCGACATCTATGCACGCCGTCTCCAGCTTCAGGAGCGCCTCACCGCCGAGGTGCTCGCGGCTGTGGTGAGAGCCACGGGCTCGCCTGACGTCATCGTCACTTGCACCGCCGAACATCTCTGCATGAAGATGCGCGGGGTGGAGAAGCAGGACTCTTCCACCACCACCATCGAAACCTCAGGGGTGTTTGCCACNGACGCTTCTCTGCGCCAGATGTTCCTCACTCGCTGACGNGCATCTGAGNGCGCCGTCGNNCCGACGCACGCGTCAACGAATCTTATGCCACCTTTTTTTAGACACGATTATAATCTTCAATCACCATGAAACGCTCTTTTGCCGCATTGCTTTGCGGCCTGACCACNGCAACTTTGCTCGCGGCCGGAACNTCTCCGCTGATAACAAACCTCCCNGCCCGNAACACCACAAGCCTTGACGGACAGTGGAAAACGATTGTGGACCCTTTTGAAAACGGTTACTATGACTATCGCCTCAACCCCACTGACCAGGGCTATGCNCAGGACCGTGACTACTCTGACCCCACTGACCTTCAGGAGTATAATTTCAGCACTGACAAGACTCTGCAGGTGCCCGGCGACTGGAACACTCAGCGCCCCGAGCTTTATTACTATGAGGGCACGGTGTGGTATCGCACGCGCTTCACGCCCGAAATCACTCCGGGCAAGCGTCAGTTTCTCCACTTCGGCGCCGCCAACTATGAAACGATTGTGTGGCTCAACGGTGAGCGCCTGGGNTCNCACGAGGGGGGCTTCACTCCGTTNAATTTTGAGGTGACTGACAAGCTCCGCCCGGGCGAGAATTCNCTGGTGNTNAAGGTTGACAANAAGCGCCGCCCCGAGGGCGTTCCCACTGTCAATGCTGACTGGTGGAANTATGGCGGNATCACCCGCCCNGTAACCCTGGTTGAAACNCCGGCCACGTTTGTGCGNGACTANTCGGTGCAGCTCTCCCCNTCGGAGAAGAACGTCATNGAGTGTTCGGTGGTGACTGACGGTNCTGACACTTCCATGCCCGTCACCATTCAGATTCCGGAGCTGAAGATTAACCGCACGCTCTCTCTGGAGCCCGACGGNACGGCCAAGGTGANCTTCAAGGCCAACCCCGAGCGTTGGAGCCCNAANAANCCGCGCCTCTACACNGTCAACATCATCGCCGGCAACGACACTCTCACCGANGANATTGGCTTCCGAACCATCCGCACCGACGGCACTCGCCTGCTGCTCAATGACAACGAAATTTTCTGCCGTGGCATCAGCATCCACGAGGAGACNCCNTACAACAGNGGNCGCGCCTGGAGTCGCGACCATGCCCGCACTCTCCTNGGATGGGCNAAGGAGATGGGCTGCAATTTCGTTCGCCTGGCCCACTATCCCCACAATGAGGAGATGGTGCGCGAGGCCGAGAANATGGGCCTGATGGTATGGTCNGAGATTCCCGTTTACTGGACNATCCACTGGGACAANCCNGACACCTATGCCAACGCCGCTCANCAGCTCAACGACATGATTACGCGTGACCGCAATCGCTGCAACATCATNATCTGGTCNATCGCCAANGANACTCCCCGCTCTGATGCNCGCCAGGNGTTCCTGACAAAGCTTGCACAGGAGGCGCGCACCCTCGATGGTGGCACCCGCCTCATCGGCGCCGCCATGGAGAAGGATGAGATTCGCCCGGGNGTNATGAGCGTNGACGACCCTCTGGGNGAGGTGCTTGACATCATCTCCTTCAATGAGTACATTGGCTGGTATGACGGNCAGCCTGAGAAGTGTGACCGCTCTGAATGGGANTTCGCCATTGAGAAGCCGGTGTTCATCAGCGAGTTTGGCGGTGGCGCGCTTTATGGCCTCCACGGCGATGCCACCCACCGTTTCACCGAGGAACATCAGGANGACCTCTACCGCCGCCACACGGCCATGCTTGACCGCATCCCCGGCCTGGCCGGCTGCACTCCCTGGATTCTCAAGGACTTCCGCTCGCCGCGCCGTCACCTGCCNGAAATCCAGGNNGATTTCAANCGCAAAGGCCTCATNAGTGACCGTGGAGAGCGCAAAAAGGCNTTCTACGTNATGAAGAACTGGTACGACAAAAAATCAAAAGAAACCCCTGACAAATGAAAATTATAGCCACTGCCCTTCTTCTGGGCTCTATCCTCACTGCGGGAGCAGCCACTCCCGTNCCTCAGACTCTTGACAGCAACNTCCCCGTGGGCGAGGCAAAGGGAATCNTTCCCGGCCGTGTCACNTGGGTTCACGCGCCNGGCGCCGTNACCGTCGATGCAGAGGCCGAGATGTGGACCGACAGCCGCTTCTTTGACCAGCAGCGCATTGANNCCATGNTGCGTGACCTCGTGNTNGACCTCACCGGNGCTTCAACCGAGCGTGAGGCCTGGCTCGCTCTCATAGCCCATCACAATGGCGGCACTCCCTACNCTGAGGGACAGAAAATAGCCGTTAAAATCAACAATAACAACACTTACAGCCACGCTGACTCNCCTGAGGTGAACGCCACCCCNGCTATGGTCCTCGCNCTGCTGCGCTCTCTCGTCAACGGCGGNGGCTTNNCTCAGGAGTGCATCACCATCGCNGAGCCGAGCCGCTTCATCACCGATGCCGTGTTCAATCTCTGCCACGCTGAGTTCCCCGACGTCAGCTACGTTGACAATGCCGGTGGCAACGGCCGTGTCAAGGCGGAGTTCAAAGCCGACGCCATGGCCTATTCCGTAGATAATGGTCCTCTGGCACGCGGCATAGCCACATGCTTCACCGAAGCTGACTATATCATCAACCTCGCCCTGCTGAAAGGCCATGTGGGTCAGGGCGTGACGCTCTGCGCCAAAAACTGGTATGGCGCAATGAGCCTCCACGCTGACTGGCGCAAGAACCACCACAACAACTTTGACCAGAACCGCAACGGCGAACCGAAGTATATCACCTTCGTGGACTATATGGGCCATAAGGACCTGGGNGGCAAGTGTATCCTCTATCTCATCGACGGTCTGCTGGGCGCCAAATTCGTCAGCGGCAANCCNGGNCCCAANTGGCAGATGGAGCCGTTTAACGGCGACTGGCCTTCGTCGCTGCTGGGCAGCCAGGACCCCGTGGCCATCGACATGGTGGGTGTGGATTTCATCACCACAGAATTCCCCGACGCTCCTGACACGGCATACTCCGACATGTATCTCAACGAGGCCGCTCAGGCCGGTAATGCCCCCTCTGGCACCGCTTATGATCCCGAGGGCGACGGCACAACTCTGACCTCGCTCGGACTCGCCGAGCACTGGAATAATGCCGCCGAAAAGCGCCACACCAAGCTTGACCTCCACTATCTCAAACGTTAATTGTCAATTTTTTTACCGGCAGGAGCGCTCTGTTACCTTTTTTTTCATACTTTTGTAACAGCAAGCCTTGCAAACCGCTCCGGCGGCCCTTTCAGGCATTCCGGAGCGGCTTTTTTGACAAACTAATATAGGCACAGAAAAACGCCGATAGGAAAGAAAGATTCATGTTACGTAAAGCTCTTGAGAAAATAATGAGCGAAGATTTGTCGGAAATCTGGACCGTTCTTGACAATGCCGAGAAGCGCCGGATTATCGACAATTTTCAGGTTCATACATATAAGAAAAACCAGATTGTCTACTGCGAAGGCGAGGAGCCCGAGTTTATCTGGTGCCTGCTCAAGGGAAAGGTCAAGAAATACAAAGACGGAATAGGCGGCCGAGTGCAGATTCTGCGCCTCATCCGTCCGGTTCAATACTTCGGCTATCGCGCTTTCTTTGCACGTGAGCGTTACGTTTCGTCATCAGCCACTCTTGAGGAGTCGGTGATTGGCAGCGTGCCCATGAAGCTCGTAGAGGAGATGATTCAGAGCAACAATCGCCTGGCCATGTTCTTCATCCACGAGCTGTCACGCAACCTCGGCACCAGCGACAGCCGCATTGTCAGCCTCACCCAGAAGCACATCCGCGGCCGTCTGGCCGAAGCGCTCTGTGTGCTCCTTGACAACTACGGATTTGAGGAGGATGGCACCACGCTCCGCATCTACATGGCGCGCGAAGACCTGGCCAACCTGTCAAACATGACCACCTCCAACGCCATCCGCACCCTCTCCTGCTTTGTTGCCGAGAAGATTATCGTGGTTGACGGTCGACGCATCAAGATTATCAACGAGAACGCACTGCGCAAAATCTCCAAGTTCGGCTGATGGATTTTGCCGCAATGAGGCTGGCTGCGGGGGGCAACCCTGAGCGCATGCGCGAGATTCTGCAACTCGAGATGCGCCACAAACACGCCGCCAAGCTGCCCGACACATTGCGCTGCGAGGCCTTTGAGTTTCCTGACTCTCTATCCGGCGAACAGTCCACAAGCGACGAGCTAGCCGAGATTCATGCGTCGCTCATAGAGCCCGGAGAGAGAGTGCTCGACATGACTTGCGGTCTGGGCATTGACACGTTTCACATAGCCCGCAAAGCGGCCTCCGTGACAGCCTGTGAGCTGAAAAGCCACGTGGCCGAGGCGGCTGAGCGCAATGCAGCTGCGCTGGGCCTTGACAATGTGACGATTGTCAATGCTGACTCCGTGGAGTGGCTCAGGAAGCACCCGGGAAGCTTCGACACCATCTTCATTGACCCGGCGCGACGTAGCGCCGACGGGGGCCGCGTGTATGCCCTCGCTGACTGTCAGCCTGACGTTGTGGCTCTGCTGCCGCTGCTGCGCGCTCACTGCTCGCGTCTGATTGTCAAAGCATCGCCTATGCTTGACGTCAAGAAGACCATGAGCGAGTTGGATAATGACGCGGACATAATACTGCTGGGCAACACATCCGAGTGCAAAGAGCTAATGGCCATTCTGCCCGGCAACGGCACCATATCAGCCGTGACGGCCGGAGCCGGACGCATGAGCTACACTGCTGCCGAGGAGCAGGCAGCCACGCCTGTGTATGGCCTCCCTGCCGTGGGCGACACTCTCTACGAGCCTTACCCGGCGGTGATGAAAAGCGGTGCAATGAAGCTTCTGGCCGTGCGCCACGGGCTCACCAAGACGGCCCCTGACACCCACCTCTACTCCGGTGCTCCCGTTGCTGACTTCCCCGGCAGGGCCTACACCGTCGAGGCTGTGGTGCCCTTCGACAAGCGGGGCATTAAGGCCATCGCCGCCGCGGCTAAGGCGGGGGCTGAAGTGGCTGTGCGCAACATGGGCGGCATCACGGCCGCAGAGCTCCGCACGCGCCTGAAGGTGAAGGAGGCGTCAGATGCGCGCATCTATGGTGTGCGCTCGCTCGACGGCAAGCGCCACCTTATCCTGTGCAGCAAGCCCGGGGTCAGCGCATCTCGATGATGAAGCCGCTCGTGGTGCGACCCTCAAGCTCCACTCCCTCATACACACCCTTATAGATGATGGTGTAGGACGGCGTGAGGCCGAGCCAGTCAGACTGCTCTATGGGGTGGAACCAGGTGACATCAAGCACCGTGCCCTTCACCACAGAGCCTGATTCAGAGCCGGGGATGTTCCACTGCGGATTGGCAAGCTGCGCCTCCATACCCTCCGGCACCTCCACCACACGAGGCTTGAAATCGAGGTTGAGCAGATAGTAAGCCACCTCACCGACCTGAGGGGTCCACTCAAACCTGTCCTTGGTGAAAATGAACCGTCCTGAAGCGTCGGCATCAATAGTGAACGAACGCTCCAGGCGCTCTCCGTCAGTGGCCTGCATGGCTGTTCTCACATAGAGGCTGCCCCCCACCTGGATGTGTGGGATGGTGTAGAACACATAGAACACACCGTTCTCAAACACCGGTTTCCAAGCATTATGTCCGTTTTGGTCCGAAATGACTGCGTAAAGCGTCATTGTGTGAGCGCCATGAGCATAATCGGCACCCTCAAGATAGAACACCGGAACATCGGAATAGATAGGCTCATCATCGTCCACCACAAGGTTATAGCCCGTGATGACATAGCCGGATGATGAAACTCCGGTGACATTGGCCGTGACCACACAGGTCTCAAACGGCGTGATATAGCTGTTGTAATTGCTCACGGCACTGATTGTAACCTCCGAGGTGTCAGGCTCCTGAGGCTCCATAAAGTCAGGCTCATTGTCAGAGCAACTCTGCAGGGCCACACCCGCAGCCACCATCACTATCAGGGAAAAACGTTTCAGATTAAGCATAACACAAAAAACTGGTCATAATGAAAAAAGCGTCTCTGCTACACTAATGACGCGGAAACGAAGGAAATGTTACAGTCAATAGGCGAAAAAATAACCCGTCAGCGCTTAAACTGCTGAGCAATGTAGCGCTTATCCTCGCGTTCCTTGATGGCCTGACGCTTGTCGTACTCCTTCTTGCCCCGGCCCACACCAATCACGAGCTTGGCCAGGCCGCGGTCATTGATAAACAGGCGCAGAGGGATGATGGTGAAACCGGTCTCCTTGCCGCTCTTGGCCAGCTTGGCAATCTCCTTCTTGCCGAGGAGCAGCTTGCGGTCACGGCGCGCGGAGTGGTTGTTGTAAGAGCCGTAGAAATATTCGGCTATATACATGTTCTTAATCCACACCTCACCACGCTCGTCAACATAGCAGAAAGTGTCGGCCAGCGACGCCTTTCCGGCCCTCACTGACTTTATTTCGGTGCCGGTGAGGACAATTCCGGCTGTATAGGTGTCGCCTATGGCATAATCATAAGTGGCACGCTTGTTCTTTATGTTTATATCCTTGGCATTCATTTGAGAATCAGACTGAAAAAGTATTTTAGGATGTAGGGCGGAAGCACCACACCGGGAATGGCGAGCAGCATAAACCGCCCCGTCTTGGCTTCAGGCACCTTGAGAAACTCACGCCCCTTGAACATGACAATCACGGCATAGATGGGTAGCACCCAGATGATTGCCATGGTGATAGGGGTAACATTGCCGAGGATGGCTATTAATTCAAGCAAACCGATGATGAAGAGCGCGAAGGTCTGGCATCGCGCTTCGGAGGCGGAGGAGCCCGTCATCGAGCCAAGAAAGGTTGTCAGCGAAAACGTGGCGAAAAAATAGCCGAGGAAAAACATCATGAACGTCACGATAGCGTCAATGAGCAGTTCCTGTAGAGTCAGCAGAGGATGAAACAGCTTGCCGACAAACACTGACACCGCTGTCACCGCCGTCATGGGATAGAAGCCGGCCGAAGCCATCTCCAGAGGGCGCAGTGAGCCCGTGTCAATATCCTCCCATCCGTGAGCGGGTGAGAGAATCAGCTGGAAAATGTAACGTAAGTATCTGCCCATAACGATGGCCACATTAATAAAGGATGATTAAAGGGAATGCAAAATTACAAATAAAGGCCGTTATTTCCAACTTTCGGTAAATTTGCCTAAATTTGTGGTGAAAATTCTTTTATAAAAACACCAAAATGCTTAGAAAAATCCTTGCCATATCCGGCCGTCCCGGACTTTTCCGTCTTGTGAATCAGGGCAAAAATATGCTTATTGTTGAAGAACTCACCACCGGCAAGCGCATCCCCGCTTATGCCCGTGACCGCGTGAGCTCGCTCGGCGACATCTCTATTTACACCGTTGACGGTGACCGTCCCCTGGCCGAAGTGCTTGAGCTTGTCAAGGAGAAGAACGAGGCCAAGCCTGTTGACCTCAAGGCCATCGGTGACCTCCGCGCATACTTTGCCGAGGTGCTCCCCGACTTCGACACTGAGCGCGTCTACACTGCCGACATCAAGAAGCTTCTCCAGTGGTACAACCTCCTGGTTAACAACGGCATCACCGAATTCGTAGAAGAAGCTCCCGCCGAAGAGGCTGAAGAGGCCGCAGAAGAAGCATAAATGAAAGTGTCACGTCGCTTCACAGCCGGCGATACGATGGTTGACCTCGTTACCGAGGACTATAACATCCTGCCCGTGCTGAGCCGGTTTTCACTACCGCTCGGCGTGGGCTCGCTGACTATAGGGGAGCTGTGTGAGAGCCAGGGCATTTCCACGGATGTGTTCCTGCTGATAGTCAACTTCTTGCTGTCAGGCAACATCGACAGCAAGATGCTCCTTAACGCCCCGGTGACGGGAGTGGTTGACTTCCTGCACAACAGCCACAACTACTTTCTCAATTACAAGTTCCCCCACATCAGGGCCAACCTCCTGGAGGCGCTTGACGTTGACCACCCTGACGTGAATCCTATCATTGTCAACTTCTTTGACGACCTTGTGCGTCACGTCAATGACCACTTCCGCTATGAGGAGACCACAGTGTGGCCCTATGTGAGAGCTCTGGCCGAAGGCAAAAAGACCGACTATCGCATCTCGACGTTCAGCCGTCAGCATGACGACGAGATTTCACGCACGCTCAACGAGCTGAAGAACATCATCCTGCGCTACTACAACACGTCGAAGCCCGACAAGATGTATGACGTGCTGGTTGACATCTTCAACGTGGAGGAAGACCTTGAGAGCCACAATGTGATTGAGAATGAGATTCTTGTGCCCCTCGTGGCCGCAGCTGAAAAACGCCAAGGCCGATGAAGCACGTCACAATTGCAGTGGTCACCCCCTCGCAACTCCTCGCCACGGGCATCGTCAGCACGCTCTCGAAGCTTCGTGACCCCGGAGTGACGGTGAAGCTCTTTGACGGCGACCACGTGACCCCCGAGCAAATAGCCGCCGTCAAGCCCTCGCTTGCGGTGGTCGATACGCTGGCCCTCTCCCCTGAAGCCGTGGCGCGCCTCAAAGAGAGCTGCCGCGTGGCCGGCATCAGGCACTCCGAACTCACAGTCGCGCACACCGCAGCCTACGATGACCTTCTGAACCTCTATGATCCCCTGTCAAGGCTTGAAGCCATAGTGAGAGAGACAGCCGAGGAAAACCGCGGCGAAGAGGACCGTCAGGAACTGTCACCCCGCGAAAAGGAGGTGATTGTGGGCATTGTGAAAGGGCTTTCCAACAAGGAAATCGCCGCCGAGATTAACGTGTCAGTCAACACCGTCATGACCCATCGGCGCAACATTGCCTCGAAGCTCCAGATTCACTCCCCGGCGGGCCTCACCATCTACGCTATTGTCAAGAAACTTGTGCGCCTTGACGAGATTCGGGCCACCATCGACAGCTAATTTTTTTTGCTCTGACCGCTTGGATATCCCGAAAAAGCATTAAATTTGCAGACATAATTCATTATCCAAATTTCGTTTTATTATCTAATTCATTAACCACCATGGCATACGTTATTACCGACGCTTGCGTAGCTTGCGGCACTTGCGCTCCCGTTTGCCCCGTTGAGGCTATCTCTGAGGGCGATATCTACCACATCGATCCCGACACCTGCATTGAATGTGGCAGCTGTGCAGAAGTTTGCCCCAGCGAGGCAATCATCCCCGGCGAATAATCTTCTCCGAGGTACACTAACCGACGAAAAAAATAGAGCGCGACTCCACACCGGAGCCGCGCTTCCTTTTTTGGGCCCACCCCTGCCCCGCGCAACGGGCAGGGCGTTCCTGCCCGAAAAGCGGACAAAACACGGGTCAGCTGCAAAACCCGGTTAAAGTGTTAAAAAAGTGAGGGGGTAACCATGGGTGCTTGCATATATTTGGGCTTTAGCCAAATATGGCAAAAGCCCAAATCCTCCTAAAGCAATTTGCTATGTAAAAGCATTGATATATTGTCAATTACAAGCAGTTTATATTTTTTCTCGGGACAGGATTGTGGCCTCGGGGCGACCCTACATTTTGCGGATGGTTGGTGTGCGGTTTTGTCGCGGAGTGCGGGCGGCCAGAACGGCCGCCCCTACATTCTTTAGCGGGCCATCGGCGCTCCCCACCCGCAACGTCCACAGTATGACTTAACAACCACTTTTTTACATTGACGCCATAACACAAGCCGCCCCGCAGAGCCGAAAGCTTGCGGGGCGGCATTATGACAGGGTGATAATACCCTTTTTTACTTCTTGAGCATCTGCTTCAGACCGGGGATGGTGGGGTCAAGCTCATAGAGCTTTTCAAACCACTTGAGGCTCTCGGCCTGGTCCTTCTGCTGCTGATAGTAAGCGCCGAGCACACTGTAAGCCTGCTTGAAGATGCCGGGATTGTCCTGGATAGCGGTGGGGTTCTCCTCCTCATAGGCGGCAAGCATGGTCAGGTAAGTGTCGGCCAGCTCCTGTGAAAGCTTATCGCCGTCGCGCAGGGTAAGCATCTGAGCCTTGGTGCGGTGGAGCGAAGCCTTGTTGCTGGCGCGTTCGAGAGCCATGTCGATGTACTTCACACCGTTGGCAATGTCAGCGTCACGCTCCTCGGGAGTGGCGGCCTGCTGGGCAGTGGCACCATAGAGCTTTGCAAGGGCAAACACATCGGTGAGCGAAGCGTTTCCACCATCCACATACTTCTGGAGGTACTCAGCCGACTTCTTATAGTCGCCGAGTTCAGAATAGAGGTCGCTGAGGTTCACGAGCATGCCCTCATTCTTCTGGGGGTCATTATTGTAAGCGCGGAGATAAACGTCGGCAGCCTCCTCGTTACGACCAAGCTTCTGGAGAGCGCGACCATAGGTCACACAGTCATTGTTGGTGAGAGTCACGTCGCCGGCATTGAACAGTTTGGCGCCATATTCGGCAGCCTCCTCATAGTTCTCGAGAGCATCGTCATTGACGAGCACCATGCGATACATATAGTGGTTAGAGGGGTCCTTCTTGAGCACGTCCTTGGCGATGGCAAGCGATTCGGGGTACTTCTTGTCAAAGAAAAGAAGGAGTGAATAACGCTGCTCATCCTGCTGGAAGTGGTTGGGGTTCTTCATGTACTTGGCATACTGAGCGGCAGCCTTTGAGAAGAGCTCCGAGTCATAGTACTTTTCGGCGAGCTCGCTCTGAGCGAGGGCAGAGTTAGGCAGCTTATCGTTAAGCTCCACGAGCTTGGCGATAGAATAGTCATTGTTCACCTTATTGTAAAGGTTGGCATACTTGACGTAAGCCTCGGGGTTCACGTTGCCTGCAGCTTCCTCATAGGTGATGGCCTGCTCATAGAATCCGGCAGCGGGACCTACCTCATTCTTTGCGCGAGCCATATCGCCCTGAAGCACATAGACGGCGGTGCCCATGTTTTTGGAGTCCTTCATAGCCTTCTTGATGTTGTCATCAATCTGCTTGGCATACTTCACGGGGTCAACGTTGAAATAAGCGCGGGCAATTGCAGCCTTCACGGCATAGTCCTTCTTGTCGAGCTTCACGGCGTCAGAGAAATAAGTCTCCGCCTCCTTTTCATTGCCGTTTTTGAGAGCAATCTCGCCGAGACCCACATAGTTATAACCGGTGGCGGGATCGGCGGCGATACCCTTCTCAAAATAAGCCTTGGCACCTGAGAGGTTGCCTTCTCGGAGATCAAGAGAGCCAAGATAATAGAAGCTCACGGCCTTGTTGGTCGAGGCATCGTTGAGGGTATTCTGCAGAATGGTCTTAGCCTTTTCAAAGCGGTCGGCGTTGTAATAGTCCACGCCATCCTGATAGCCGCCCTGAGCCATCGCGGCCACAGCGCAGCCTCCCATCATGAGGGAGAAAATGAATTTTGCTTTCATGGGGTTGGTTTATTGTTTTGTTAGATTGTTCATTTTGACAAATCAGACACCCGAAGGTTTAATTGACATTGACCATTCGGGGACGCACGGTGGCGGGCAGGATGCCGGTCATCTGAATCAGTTTCTGACCCTGGAAACCGGTCACGAAGCTATAGAAACCGTGACCGAGCGAACCGTTGGCCGCCACAGTAATCATATAGATTGAGCGATAGAGAGGATATGAACCGTCAAAGATGTAGGCCTGATAAGGCTTGCGGGCCACCAGCGACGAATCGCCTCTGACGGGAAGCACCCTCACAAGGTCGTTAAACCCGAGGTCAGTGGTGTCATTCTTCTCCAGTGACTGAGCCAGCTCCTCAGTTGAGAGCTCGCGGCCCTTGAGGTCACTGCTGATCCAGCTCACGCCGATGATGCCGAGGGCATTGGGATTCTCCTCCACCACACGGAACACATCCTTGTTAGTTTTCTGCGCGAAGACATTGGGGCCAAACTCCGCACCGTTCATCAGCGAGTCACGCATATACTTGACCGTGCTTGAGCCCTGATGCTCGAACACAACATCGATTTTGCCCATCTTTGACGGGCCGAGCTGGTCCCAGCGGGTAATCTTGCCTTCCAACACCTGAGCGAGCTCACGCTCGGTGATAGGCTCGGTCATGTCATTCTTGGGATTGACAATCAGTGCAATGGCATCCACGGCAATCTTTGACTGCTTTACATGCTTGCGCTTGCTCTCAAGATACTTCACCTCATCGTCAGTGAGACGGCGGGTGGTGACGATGGTTCTCACATCGCCCACATTGAGCAGCGAGTCAATGGCAGCCTGTTCGCTGACATAGTAAGGCATGATGCTTGCCTTGGGATAGATATATTCAAACACCTCGATTTCCTGCTGCATGATGTTTTCAAACGTCTCATCGCAGGCAATCTTTGCCAGGCCGGAGCTCGAAGTGGAGGTAACCGGCTTGTCACACGACGTCATGGCCGCGACACTTGCCGCAGCCACAACCAAAAATTGTCCAAGTTTCATCACAGCTTTGATTTTCATTCTCAGCCGATTTTATTCGTTATTGCTCCCGTAAGGGTCATCGAGGCCCGAGAACTGACGGTAGGCTCGGAAAAGACCATACGCCACGAGCAGACCGCCGATTGTCCAACGCGCCCACTCCCATGATCCGCTGAACCAGGGGAAGTAGCCAATAAAGAACAATATGCCTACACCCACATAAACCAGAATCATGATGATGCCGAAGAGATTACGCATCGTCTGAGGGGTGCCTGATGATTTCTTACCGTTGCTCATAAATTTCAATCGTTAGTTAAACGTTAAACTTAGCCTTTTCTTTCGAATAGCTTTTACTTCTTTAACACTTTTAACTGAATGTTGTTCGCTGAAACGTGGTTATTCGAGGTAAAGTTACTGATTTTTTCACAATCAGCCCTTTTTATTAAGCAATGTTAACACTACACCAAGCCTCGGCGCTGTGTGACTCTCCACATCGGCCGCGAGGCTCCCCTTAACCCTCTGGGCATTGCGGACAATAGCCGAGAAAGAGGCCATCTCACCCTCCGGAATCAATTCGGCCCATTGGGGCGTCATGTCCTTCATAAGTGCCTCACCCTGACTGCGGAGCGTCTTGACCTTGACGAGACTCTCGGGGCGGAACGCCTGCTTATAGAGATTGCCGCCTTGGTCACTGCTGTAAAGGATAAGGCCCTGACCGGGAGCAATCGGCGAGGCAAACACCACCGGATCATCAGCGCGGAGGCGGCGCGGCACGGTGTCAAACTCCTTGATGGCATAACGCATCGGCACATTGGCCACATGGCCTGACTTGTAAATGAGCAGGAGGCTATTGTTCATCTCCTCCTCCGTCAGCGCGATGGCCAGGGGATAATCCTCCTCCATCCATGTGTCGTGGTCAGTGACGGTGAGAGAGCCATCGCTGCCGAAGTAGAGCCAGGCGCTCACGGGGTGATACCCCTCGGACGACTCATGGAGCACATTCGGGCGGAGGCGGCTTGTGGCGATGGTGCAATCGTCATTACGGGTTGCGGCAGGCACCACGGCTGTGACCGCCGGAGCCTTCGCGGCAGGCTGCGCCTGACGCTGAGCAGCCTCGGCCTCGACGGGAGCGCCCAGCTTGCGGCGCGCGGCGATGAAGCTCTCCACCTGCTCCGAAGGCACGAAACGGTTTGACGAGCCCTGACGCTGATAATATATGCCGTCAAAGGCCACGGGGTCATAAACGGGCGCAATGTCAATGACATACACCTCCTTGTCGCCGTGAGTCTGCCATGAAGTGCGGATGTGGGCGTTGCCGTTGGGGATGAAGCCGCAGTGGAGAGTGATGGCATTGCGCATGTTGAGCTCAAACTTATCATGAGTGCCGAAGAACCGCATATCCTCAGCCAGACCGCGGATGTAGCCCTCATCGCTCACACCCACATAGATGCGTCCGCCATCGGCATTGAGCATGCCGGTAATCTTCTCCACAATCTCGGCAGTCTGCGCCTTAACATCTATCCTCACCTTGGGACCTGCGGGATAGATGGCTGAAGTTTTGAACTCCACGCGCTGACCCTCGTTGCCATTCTCAATCTGTTCAGGCTGCACATCGCGCCTGAGCCCCAGCAGCTGCGAAATCTGCGCACGCAGGCGGCCGCGCTCATCGGCCATCTTGAAGCCGTCAAGGAGGTTATAGGCCAGCACCAGTCGCGCCAGTGACGCCGACAGCTCACCGGCATTCTCATTACAGGCAGCCCAAAGGGCGGGATTGCTCTCGGGACGGTCAAGCATTGACAAGAGCATCAGCTTCCTGCCATCGGCGGTGGAGGTCAGGATGTCCTGTTTTCCGGCAATTGTCTCCAGACGCGCCGGATCCACCTGACCGTTAGTGGCAAAATCGTCGAGCACCTCAATCACGGCGCATCGCTGCAGATAATAGTCAGCCTCAGCCGAGAGGCCCAGCAAGCGCGCAATCAGGCGCGCAAACGAATGATAGTTGAAGCGCTTCACAAGGTCCTGTTCCACATCGCCCTTGCGGCCGACAATGCGCATTATCTCAGCCATCTCATCAGAGGTGAGCATCTCATCAGTGGAGAGAGTGACATCCTGCTCGGCATCCTCAAGAGCGGGAACAGCGGGGAGCTCCACCACCCTATCGTCGCTGAATGTGGCCATCAGCGCCTGCACCGATTCGGCATACTCCACAGGCTCGCCATTGGTGGCCACACACTTACCCCACACTACCGAGCCGTCGGCCTTAACATTGGTGATGGCAATCCTGACAAACATACTTCGATCGAGATTGAAGCCGTTGGCATCGACAAACATTGAGTAGCCATACTCAGAGAAGGCAATGTAACGACCACCGGAGCAGTAGGTTATCACAGCACTGACCTCGGTGCCCGGCTCCACAATCTCGCTAATCATCTCCTGGATGGGCGGACGCATGGTGAAGGTAATCTCGTCGCCATCCACGCTCTCCACCTCTGCGTCAAGCAGATAAGGGCGGCCATGAGTGTTGCGGAAGCTCCACAGAGGCGCGTGGCGGTCCATGTTGGTGATGCGCTTGGTGGTGGTCCAGCCCTGACCGCTGAACTCAGGGTCAACGATGGTGCAATGGAGGCGCAATTCATCGGCCGGATCAATACTGTCAACAATCACCGTCACGCGGTCGCCCACATCGGGAGTGGGCTTCTGCTCCTCGGCGGCAGCCTTTTCCACCTCGAGGTCAGGGTTAAAGAAAGAGCGCTCAATCTCGGCCCACACACTCTTATAGTCCCTCACCGTGCGCGGCTGGCGCAGTGCGGGAGGCAGCGGTTCGGCGAGATTGACGTTTATATCGTTCCAGAGCTCCAGACCTGCCGGGAGTGCCGGGCGCGAAGCCTGCGGACCGGTGGCAATCTTCATCTTGCCGTCAGTGACGGTGAAGATGCCCTCAGGTGTGTCGAAGCGGAGCAGAGAATAATCAGTGGCTACAGGAGCGAGCAGGCGGGTGGCCATGGCGTCAATCTGAGCCGTGTCGTCCCACTTAAACTCCTGGGGGATGACCGTGCGCGAGCGCACGGTGGTGAGCGCCTTGTCAAGCAGGCGGTCCTGCTCAAAGCGCTGGATATAGGTGAAATAGCGATATAGACGCGAGCGGTTAATGACCTGATTGAACGAGTTTTCACCCTCGCGGGCCAGGAGCTGCTGGATGGCGAGCGCCTGAAGCATCTTCTCGAAGCGGTCACGCGTCTCGGGAGTGTCGATGACCGTGAGCGCGTCAAGACCCGCATGGTTTGAGCCCACATAAAGCTCAAGCTGCGAGATGAAAGCACTGCGGAAGGGCTCGGCGGTCCAATTGGCCTTGCGCCCCTTGTGGATGGTGTCAAGCAGCTTCTGCATGTTGGAGTCCATGCTCTCCTTGCGCAGAGCGAAGATAAACATCAGCAGACGAAGCTTCTCGGCAGGGCGGTAGAGGTAGCCCGAAGCCGCCATCTTGTCGAGCGTCTCCGAGATAAACTCCTGCTCATTACCCTCCTCCACAATCTTGATGGCCTCAAGGAGGTCCTCGGTGCGGGCGGTCATCATCGACAGGCTATCCTGAGCCTCGGCTTTGACCTCCGGCTCAAGAGTGTTGAGATAATCCGAATTCTCGAGGAGATTCAGTAGGATGCGATGGAAAGCGTGGGCGGCCTGCTTTACGGGCATGTGTTCGCGGCGGCTGCGCTCCACAATCTCATTCCATGCCACATCAATCATCAAGAAAATCCATCTGTAATCGCCGCGCTCCAGCATCTCGGCGGCCTCATCGAAACCGGCGCTGCCCTCCAGAAAATCAATAAGAAGCTGCACAGGCTCCTCGCCGGCCAGCTGACGCAGCATGTCAAGCGAGAGCACTTCATTAGGATTATCGGCAATGAGGCCTACCGCTTCAAGCGACACACTGATGCCCGTGACGCGAGTGATGCGGCAGCGCACCTTGTCGCCACGCCTGAAATCACTGCTGCCCGCATGCGCATACAGCTTAAACCAGAAACCCGAGCCATCGGCCACCTTATAATGAGGAGTGGATGAAGCTGTGTAATCCTCCTCGACCACAAAATCATATAGACCGCCGGTTTTATACCTCGCTGCAAGCAGAGGGGCGAAGTCCTGTTTGATATAAACGCCGTCGGAGCCGGGCTTCCGCTCAATCAGGCAATCGAGCTGCGCGGGCATCTCCCCGCTCTCGCGCTGGAAAGGCAGCATCTGGACCTGATAAGTGGCACCCTCATATTCAACAACATAAAACCATTTAGCCGGGTATCGCCGAAAGTCAACCACGGGTAATTTTGCTTTGATTCTGCTCATTTTCTATTAAAATTTAGATGAAATATATTTTTTGAATAAAGATGATGCGAGTTTGATTTTGCGCCACAGATTCAGCGGTTTGCGCTTCATATGCGCCCGATGGTTTGCAATGAAATCATCCACGGCGTCAAGCACTCGCGCCGAGTTGAGCCCGTCGCGGTGAGGGTCACAATGGTTGGCATAGAGCTCAATCTCCCTCATAAGTTCCGGCGGACGCGAAGCGGCCCGCTCAATAGCCGCCGGAATGTCGGCAGGCGAGTCAACGTCAATGAGATAGGGGCCGGGATTAGTGTTGCGCAGCGTCACCACGGGCTTGCCCGTCATAAGGTACTCGATGATGATGCTGGAGCTGTCGCTGAGCATCACATCGGAGCGGCGAAATGTGTCAATGCCGTTGGCATCCGGGCAGAACTCCACATTCGGGAAATCGGCCGCCAGCTGTTTATAGGCAGCATGCAGCTCAGGGTCAATGAGTTTGGGATGAAACGTCACAATCCATCGCCACGGCCTCTCGGCGGCAAGACGGCGCAGCTCATCCTTCATCACCCATGCCGAGGAGATGCCGCGGCTGAACGTGGTGGAATAAAGGACAGTAAGCTCGGAGCGCGGCTCCTCAGGCGGGAGAGAGCGGCCGAAAAAACTGTCAAACTTGGGCCAGCCCGTCTCATAGACCTTAAAATAGCCATGCTGCCGTTCAAGGTCACGGAAACGGCCGGTGCCCGCCGGGCCCTGAGTGCAGTAAACGTCAAACCATCCGCGAAGAGCGAAATATCCGTCGGGCTTGTTGCGGGTGCGGCGCTTCCAGATAGGGAATCCGTGGAACAGGCACACCTTCACCCCCGGGAAAAACGGGTAGATCCAATTGCCCGGAGCAAACACCGCCAGAGGATTCCATCGCATCACCTCGCTGACCGAGGAGAGGCGCAGCTCATCGGGCCGGAGCCTGTCGGGACAGGAGTCCTCCAGAAACCACGCCACCTCGTGGCCCCTGCGCCGGATTTCATCCTGAAGAGGGCGCATAATGGCGTAGGCGTAAGCGTGTGACGCAAACAAAAGATACTTTTTTACCATTTTACCCACAAAGTTACAAAAAATCCCGAACCATCCGCCCTTAGACCGCCCTTAAACTCACGGAATTAGGCGCCGGAGGGCTGATTAGCGCGCCGAGGGTTGCACGGTTGGGGGGAATGTGGTAACTTTGCGGATTAAACGACAAGTGTTAATATGAAACGCTCGCTTTATATTATCTCGGCTATTGCCGGATGCTGCCTCACGGCGCTGGCCTCGGTGGCCGACCTTCCCGTGGTGGAGCATAACGGGGTGTTGTGTCATATCTATAAGGTGCAACCCAAGGAAACCGTTTACTCACTGAGCAACAAGCTCGGCGTGACCGCTGAAGAGCTTGTGGCCGCCAATCCTGAAATCAAGGACGGCCTCAAGGCCCACACCGTTCTATACATACCTGTGAAAGAATCGGAGATGCGCTCGCAAACCGTGAGCCACAAAGTGGAGAAAGGCGAAACCATCTACGGACTGAGCAAGCGCTACGGCATCACCACCGAGGAGCTCATAGCGCAGAACCCGCAGCTGCGCGACGGCGGCCTGCGCAACGGCATGACACTCACCGTCACCTCGCCAGCCACTGTTGCAGCCACGCCCGCGGCAACCGCCGTGAGCCCGACCCCCGAGGGCGAAGACGCCGAGGGATGGTACACCGTGAAGGACGGCGAGACCTTCTACTCTATAGCCCGCAAGCACAATGTGACCGTGAGCCAGCTTGAAGCCGCCAACCCGATGACGGGGGTGCTCCACGCCGGCGACCGCCTTGCCATCCCCTCGCCCATGACAGAGCAGCCCGCTGTGCCTGAGACGGCCCAAGTGTCAGTGCCGCAGCCCGCACCAGGCCCGGTGGAGATTAAGAGTGAGGATGTCATGGACATCGTGGCCGTGGAAGAGACCCCGGCACCCGAGACCGTGACGGCACCCGAACCCGCCCCTGCCAGAGCCGAGAAGCATCAGGCTGTGGCCGTGATGCTCCCCTTTATGCTCACACAGAAGACGCCCGATAAGTCAGCCGCCAACTTCACCGAGTTTTTCAAAGGCTTCATGCTCGCTGCCGACAGCCTGCGCAACGAAGGCAATCCCGTGGACATCTACGCCTTTGACACCGCAGGGAGCACCGACACCGTCATGGCCATCCTACGCCGACCCGAGCTGAAAAACGTGAGCATGATTATCGCCCCAAACAACGAAGAACAGCTTGCCGCGCTCGCCGCCTGGGGGCGTGACAACGGCGTGGCGGTGATGAACCCCTTCCTTGTGCGCGACCGCAGCCACCTGACCAATCCGGCTGTGATGCAGGCAAATATGCCTCACGACACGATGTATGACCTCGCCATTGACGGCCTGATTTCCACCTATCCCCGCCACAAGATTGTGGTGATAGCCCGCAATGACGGGCCCACTGACCATCAGGAGTTTATCGACGAGCTTCATCTGCGCCTGGACCAGACCGGCAACCCGCCGATGCTGCTCACCTACACCGACGAGCTCAAAGCGTCAGACCTTGCCGGCCTCCCCGCGGGCGAACCCTGCGTGTTCATCCCCGTGAGCGGCAAGCAAGCCGAGCTGAAGAAAATCCTCCCCGCACTAAATGAGCTTAAAGCTGCGGCCGTGTCGCCTGACGACGTGATGCTCTTCGGCTATCCCGAATGGCTCACCTATCGCGGCCAGGTGCTGGAAGGGATGCAGAGCCTCAACACCATGATCTACTCCCGCTTCTACAACGACAGCGAATCACTGATAAGCAAAGATGTGGAGGAGAACTTCAACCGCTGGTTCGGCACACCGATGCAGCAGGTGCAGCCCCGTCAGGGCCTGTTTGGCTTCGACACCGGCATGATGGTTATCCGCGCACTGCGCCACAACAAAGGCGACTTCAACGCCTATTCGCCTATCTACCATGGCGTTCAGAACGGCTTTGACTTCCGCCGCGCCTCCTCCGACAGCTCGGCCGGATGGGTGAACAATGTGCTCTTCTTTGTCAACTTCCGCCCCGGCGGCATGATTGAACGAACCGTGCTCTGATGCGTCGTATCATTGCATATATCATCCTGACGGTCAGCTCGCTGACGGCTTTCGCACAGCGTCAATACGAACCCAACTTTGCCATCGGCGGCAAAGCCGGAGCCACGCTGTCCATGATGTCATTCTCCCCCAAAGTGAGCCAGGGGCTCCTGCCGGGGATGATGGCCGGTGTGGCCATGCGCTACACCGAAGAGAAGCTCTTCGGACTCATTGCCGAGCTCAACTTTGAGCAGCGAGGATGGAAAGAGAAGTATGACCCCGGAGTGAACTTCAGCTATTCACGCACCCTGAGCTACATCCAGATTCCCGTGATGACCCAGATTCGCTTCGGCTCTGACAGGGTAAAAGGATTTGTCAACCTCGGTCCTGAGGTGGGGTTCATGATAGGCAGCCACATCAGCGCCAACTTTGACTACACCAACGTCAGCGCCGTGGCCGGCTATCCCGCGGGCTATCGCACCAATCAGCAGCTTGCCATGGAGGTGAGCAATCGCTTTGACTATGGCATTGCCGGCGGACTCGGTCTGGAAGTGATTATGAAAGGACGCCACTCGCTGATGCTTGAAGGGCGGTATTACTATGGCCTGGGCAACATATTCCCCTCAGCCAAGCGGGACTACTTTTCAGCCTCACGCGGCATGTCAATTGAAATAACCGCCGCTTATCTATTCAGACTACAATGAAACGCCTGCTCACCGCCCTGATGCTCCTCACTGCCGCGATGGTGGCCGGCGCCGCTTCGAAAAAGCCCGTTGCGCCCGGCTTTGCATGGCGCACCATGGCACCGCTGGGGCTCCATGAGCCGGCACTGATGGACACCGCGCTCTATGACTATCCGCTGCGCTCGGTGCCCTCGGAAGTGTCGACCGCGTGGGCATCGACCGGCAACCTCGGCGGCGAAGGCATCAACATGGTCTATGCCGAGCGCCCCGCCATGAGCAGTTTCTTCTTCAACGACGCATTAGCTCCGTGGATGCCAGACAGGGATAGCCACACGTTCTATAACACACGAGTGCCGATGACGCTGCTGAGCTACAACACCGGCGGCGGACGCGATAACGAGCAGAATCGCCTCAAAGGCACATTCTCGGGCAACGTCAACAAGCGCCTGCAGATTGGCGCCATGCTTGACTACCTCTACTCAAAAGGCTCATATAACTATCAGGCAGTCAACGACCTCACTTGGGGCGCTACTGCGTCCTACATGGGCGAGCGCTGGCAGCTCCAGGCCGCCTATCACCACTGGAACCTGCTCAACAAGGAGAACGGCGGCATCACTGACCCCCTCTATATCACCGACCCGGCCGAGCTGCAAGGCGGTGACGACAACATCGACGCCAAGACCATCCCGACACGCCTTTCGGCGGCCCACACGCGAGTGGTGGGCGGACAGCTCTACCTCAACAACCGCTACAACGTGGGGTTCTGGAAAGAGACACCCGTCAATGACACCCTTGTGAACCGCAGCTACGTGCCGGTGATGTCGTTCATCTGGACCCTCGACTATCGCGACGACAAGCACCTGTTTTACAACACCGACGCCTCAGAAGCGGCCAAATTCTGGAGCGACTGCTACATCAACCCCACCCTCACACGCGATGAGACACAGCATTGGAGCGTGAAGAATACCGTGGGCCTCTCTATGCTCGAAGGGTTCAACAAGTGGGTGCCCTTCGGCCTGGCGGCTTACGCCACTCACGAGGTGAGACGCTACACCCTCACCGCCGACACCACGGCCCACAGCGGCGCCGACCGCCCCGAAGCGCTCACGCCGTGGCCCGAAGGGCTGCGCGTGCCCCACGCCAAGACGCAGAATCTACTGTGGGTGGGCGGCCAGCTGACACGTCAGCAAAGCGCGCTGCTGAAGTTTGACGCCACGGCTGAGTTCGGCCTCATTGGCGCCGCCATAGGAGAGGTGAAAGTCAACGGCAGCATATCCACGCGATTCCGCATGCTCGGCGACTCCGTGACCGTGCGCGCTCACGGCTCATTCCGCAACGAGGCCGCCCCGTGGCTGATGAACAACTATCTGAGCAACTTCTTTGTGTGGCACAACGACTTCGGCAAAATCAGGCGCACCGGCTTCGGCGGCCTCCTTGACGTGCCCCACACCGGCACCCGCCTGACCTTTGACCTTGAGAATGTGCAGAACCTCATCTACTTCGGCAGTAACGGCCTTCCGGTGCAGCACGGCTCAAACGTGCAGGTGATCTCCGCCTCGCTGCTCCAGCGGCTCCACGTGGGCATCCTCCACTGGGACAACAAAGTGGTGTTTCAAACCTCCACCGACGACAACGTAATCCCCCTGCCCAAGCTCGCCGTCAACTCCAACCTCTACCTATGGTTCAAGGTGGCGCGAGTGCTTCAGGTGCAATTCGGCGTCAACTGCGACTACTACACCCGCTATTACGCCCCCAACTATCAGCCGGCCACAATGGCCTTCACCAATCAGCATGAAACCCTCGTGGGCAACTATCCCTTCATGAACGCCTACGCCAACTTCAAGCTCAAAAAAGCACGTTTCTACGTGATGTTCAGCCACTTCAACCAAGGTTGGACCGGCCGCAACTACTTCGCTCTGCCCAACTATCCAATGAATCCCCGCCGCTTCCAGATGGGTGTGGCCATTGATTTCGCTAACTGATTTTTTCACTGATGACACGCCTCCTCCAGCCTAAAAAAGGACGCGCGGGTCTCTATGTGGGTCTGCTCCTTGCCGTGGGCGCCTGCATGGTCTGCCTGCTCCACTGCTCCACGCCCCGCGCCGACCACTCCGCCGACCTCCGCCCCGGTGGCGACACCGTTAACGTGGCCATAGAATACTCTCCCCTGGCAGTGATGAGCGCCGACGGCGACTCCCTGACAGGCTTCGGCTATGAACTCATGGAAGCCCTTGCGGCCGACAACGGGCTGCATGTCCACTATCACCCCATTGTGTCACTGAGCAACGCGCTTGAGCGCCTTGACAGCGGATATTTTGACATTGTGATTGCCGAGATGCCGGTCACGGCCGAGTTTCGCGAGCGCTACCGCTTCACCGATCCCGTGTTTCTTGACCGCCAGGTGCTTGTGCAGCGCCGCGACATGACGGGGAGACTCGCCGTGGCCAATCAGCTTGACCTTGCGCGCCGCGGAGTGACGGTGGTGGCACGGTCAGGCGCCGACGACCGCCTGCGCAGCCTTGCGCGCGAGATAGGCGACACCATCTACGTGACCAGCGACTCGCTCCACTCGCCCGAACAGATTTTTCTGCTCACGGCTGCCGGGGAGATACCCTTGGCGGTGATTAACGCCTCCACCGCCCGCGCGCTGGCTTCTGACTATCCCGATATGGACATATCCACAGCAGTGTCCTTCACCCAGTTCCGTTCATGGGCACTCGGGCGCCACAACGAGGCCCTGTCCGACACCCTTGACGCCGCACTGCGACGCTTCAAGGACACGGCCCGTTACCGCGCGCTTATTGACAAATACGGCATCTCGCCCGCACAATAACCCTGACATAAAGGCATAAAAAAAACCGGGCGAACCCGGTTTTTCCTTAAGCTGGAGGGTAGGCTGAACAATCAGCCTGCATGATCAATAGTTGTAGTTCTGCTGGAGAGTGTAGTTGTAACGCTCAATCTCGGTGAGAGGCACAGGCTGCGCATAAGAGCGTTCCTGATAGGTGAGGTTACCGACGCGGGTCTCCTTGTAGACCTTCATCTCGTTCTCGAGAATCTCATAGCGGCGGATGTCGAACCACCACTGACCCTCGGCGAAGAGCTCGGCCCAGCGTTCATACTTGATGACGTCGTTGGCCAGGATGTCAGCAGCATTGCCACGTGCGGCGCAGGTGGTGGCTGTGAGTGAAGCATAGTCAACGGGCGAAGCCGAGTTGGGATCATAGCCGTAAGCACGACGGTGAACCTTGTTGACATACTCCAGAGCCTCGGCGGGCTTGGTGGTCTTCACGGCCTCAGCATAAAGCAGATAGAGGTCAGCCAGACGAATCAGGGGGATGTTGGCGCCGTTAGAGAAGTTCAGCTCGCTCTCATAGCCGTCAAGGTTAGTGAACTTGCGGGGGCTGAAATAGTGGTGGCTGAAGTAGCCGAGGTCAGCACGTTCGGGCGACGTATCGTACCAGATTTCCTCACCGTCAGAATTGTGGAAGGTGTCAAACCAGGGCTGGGCGGCAGCGAGGAACAGACGGGGGTCACACTCCTTGTTGTCACGCACGGCCTGTGACTTGGCGGCGTAGTCAGGATCGAGAATCCAGGGGAAATTATTGATAGAACGGTCCTCAGAGTCATCATAGTTGGGATTTTCAACACGTCCGGGAGCGGTGCCGAGGGGGAAGCCGAAGCGAGCCACGTTGGCATCGTGAACGTAGTTGTTACCCCAGCCGCCGGTGGTCTGAGTCAGAGCATCGGTGCCTGCAGCGGGAGTTTTGGTCCAGCGCATGTTGAGGTTGAGGGGCCAGGGAGAGAACACCATCTGCATGCCTGAGCCGGTGGTGAAGCCGCCCCAGGGGCCGTTTTGCTTCATGTTGACAGAGAAATCAAGCTCATAGAGGTTCTCTGAGTTGAACTCATACTTCTCGTCGGCAAAGAAAGCCTTGTAGTAAGTGTCGCTGTCAAGGAGCTTAGCGCCTGAATTGGCGAAGATGTCCTCAAGCACGGGCACGGCCTCAGCCGGACGGCGGGCCTGCATGTAGACCTTGGCAAGAAGGCCGCGGGCAGCCCAGTAGGTGGCGCGGGTCTTGTCGGAATTATTGCCCTTGAGGAGCTCGGAAGCCTCATTGAGGGTTGAGATGACGAAATCCCAGGTTTCCTTAACGGTGGCGCGGGGAGGAGTCATGTCAGCGATGCCTTCGGGCACATGCTCGATGATGGGGAAGCCCAGAGCGCCTTCCTTGCTTTCAAGCTCGAAGAAAATCTGAGCGTGCCAGTAAGCGAGAGCGCGGTTGAACAGAGCCTGCCCCTTCATATAGTCAAGGCGGGCCACCTCTGACTGCTTCACAGAGGGACGGTAAGCGTCAGCGCCGTCAGAAGCGGCGTTGGCATACTGAATCCACTCCATGATTGACGAGTAAGCCTTGGCCAGACGCGCATTGTCGCTCATGGCGGCATTGTTCAGCAGGTCAGAACGGTCATCATAGTCACCATAGGTGTCATGAGTCTTATCGAGCAGATAGATGATCTGGGGGAACCAGTAGTAAGAGTAGAGGCCGATGCCGTGACTGCCGGCATAGGTGGAGTTGAGCAGCAGGTCGACGTGCTCTATGTTGGACGGGAAGTTGTCAGGCGACACCGATGACTCGTCAGTCACCTCGAGATAGTCGCTACATCCCGTCGCAGCCGTTGCCGCGAGCGCTAAAAGCGCATATTTGAACAGTTTCATTGTTGGTAGTAACGTTGTGAAGGTTTAGAATTGAATGTCAAGACCTATCGAGTAGAGGCGTGAGGGGAGGTAACGGTTGAAGTTATCCACGCCGCGTGAGGTCATAGAGGTGCCGGTGCCTGAGATGGTGGCTGAACCTGCGATTTCGGGGTCAACACCTGAGTACTTGGTGATGGTGAACACGTTTGAAGCCGAGAAGTAAAGGCGAGCCTTCTGGATGCAGGCCTTGCGGGTCCAGTTGCGGGGAAGGGTGTAGCCCACTACGAGGTTCTTGAGCTTGAAGTAGTCGCCGTCCTCAACCCAGAATGAGCTGACGGTGTTGTAGTTGTTCGAAGGGTCGCTGGTCCACTTGCCATCCTCGAGCACGCCGAAGCGGGGCTGGTCAGTGAGGCCGTTGTCGCCGAAGAATGAGGTCTTGTAGATGTCCATGGTGGTGTTGCCGTCACCCTGGGCCCAAGCCTGAGTGTACTGACGCACGGCGTTGTAGATCTGGAAGTCACCTGCGCCCTGGAACTGGAGCGAGAGGTCAATGCCGCGCCATTCGCCTGAGATGTTAAGACCATAGGTCACCTTAGGCCAGGGGTTGCCGATGAAGTCCATGCAGTCCTGGTTAACGTAGCCCTGACCCTTGTCGTCGAAGATGATGTCGCCCACAGAGGTCTTTTCTCGCCAGTAGTAAGGACGGCCCACGGCCTGAGCCTTAGCGTTGTATTCGTCAACCTGCTCCTGGCTCTGGAAGATGCCGATGGCCTTATAGCCCCAGAGCATGGCCATGGCGTGGCCGTTTTCGGTGCGGTTGATACCGTCGGCTGAGGTGAGGGGTGCGGCGCCATCGGTGCCGAGCTCTTTCACTTCATTCTGGTTGAATGACATGTTGAAGCCTACGCTATAGTTGAGGTCGGCTACGCGATGCTGCCAGTTCACCACGATTTCGTGGCCAATGTTGCTCACCTTACCGATGTTGATAGGCATGGTGTTAACAGCATCCTCGGGATAGTAGTTGATACCTGAAGCCAGGGGCACAACCTGCCAGTAGAGCATGTCCTTGGTCTGGCGGTTATAGTAGTCGTAGGTCACGTTGAGTCGGTTGTCAAGGAAGCTCAGGTCAATACCGAAGTCACCCTGATGCACTTCCTCCCACTTGATGTCGGCGTTAGGCACCTTATAGTTTGCCCAGCCTGACACCTCTTTGCCACCGAAGGCATAGAGCACCTGGTCACCTACATAGGCGCGGCTGTAAAGGAACTGAGCGATGCCGTCGTTACCAAGGATACCGTAGCTGCCGCGAATCTTGGCGTCGGTGAGCCAGGGAAGATTTTCATTGACGAATTTCTCCTGACCGATACGCCACATAGCGTTGACAGAGGGGAATGTGCCCCAGCGGTTGTTCTTACCGAAGCGGTCAGAACCGTCGCGACGGAGGTTGGCGGTCAGATAGTAACGGTTGTCCCAAGAGAGGTTCACACGGCCGAAGAACGACATTGCACGGCCCACACCGGGATAGTCGCGGGTTTCATTTTCAGTCTTGCTTGAAAGGTTCACTGACCAGGCTTCGTCAACGGGGAAGTCGATGGCACGGATGTAGTTGCCATAAGCGTCATACTTGGTAGCCTCGGAACCGATCATCACCTTGAGGCCAAATTTGTTCTCGAAAAACTTCTTGTCGTAGGTCAGGGTGGCGTTGTAGGTCAGTTCCTGTGAGGTGCCGGCGGTTGATTCCAGCCATGCATTGTCCTTCACAGAACGGAAGTCAAAGGCTTCAGAGAAGTAGCGCTTGTTGTAAGCGCCGAACTTGGCGGCGCCGTTGACGCGCAGGGTGAGTTCGGGAAGAATGTTGACATTGATATAGGCCAGCATGTTGGCACCATATTCTTTGCCGCGATATTTATAGGTGAGCTCGTTACCGTAGAGGTTAGGGCCGTTGAGGTAGTTAGGAGTGGTCTGGAAGTTGCCATCCTCGTCAAGGGGCTCCATGGTGGGAACGGTACGGAAGGGGATTGCGTTGCCGTAGACGCTCACACGGGTGGGATTCTCGTTCTTGACGAAACCGTAGGTAGAGGTACCGACAGAGAAGATTTTGTTGATGTTATAGTCCACGTTCACGCGAGCCGAGAAGCGGTCAGCGCTTGAGTCGAGGTAGATACCCTCTTCCTTATACCAGCCGCCGCTCACATAGTAGCGGAGCTTATCAGTGCCGCCGGTGAGTGAAAGCATGTATTCCTGCTCGTGGCCAACGTGATACATCACGTCCATCCAGTCGCAGTCAGGAAGCAGAGAGCCGTCCTCCACACCTTCCTGGGTGAGGATGTCCACACCCATGAGGGCCTTGGCGTCGATAAACTGGTCGCGGTTGAGAAGCTTCACATTGCTCTTCACCTTGCGGAAGCCGAAGCGTCCTGAGAGAGCGAGCTGAGCGTTGCCTGCCTGACCGCGCTTGGTGGTCACGAGAATCACACCGCCGGCAGCCTCGGCACCATAGATGGCGCAAGAACCGGCGTCCTTGAGAACCTCGATTGACTCGATGTCGCGAGTGTTGAAGTCAAAGCCGGCACCCTGCTTCACACCATCCACAATGTAGAGCGGAGCCATGCCGTTGACTGACGCGGCACCGCGGATGATGATGTCAGGAGCCTCACCGGGAGCGCCGGAGCTCTTGGTCACGGCCACACCGGCAGCCATACCGGCGAGAGCGTCGGCAACAGAGTTAACCGAACGGTCCTTGATGGCATCACCTTTGACGGTTGAAATTGAGCCGGTTACCTCAGAACGCTTCTGAGTGCCGTAACCAACCACAATAACCTCGTCGAGACTCTGCTTGTCATCAGCGAGGGCGAAGGTATAATTAGCGGTACCGGCCTTCACTTTCTGCTGGTCAGGCTGATAACCGATATAAGTCACTTTAATTGTTGATCCGGGGGCAGCACTAAGGGTAAAATTACCGTCAAAGTCAGTCTGTGTGCCTGTCTTGCTGCCAACCACAATCACCGAAGCGCCGATAAGCGGCTCACCGGTGGCGGCTTCGATAACGGTGCCGTGGATCTCCTGTGCCTGCGCATGCAGGGTGCCCGGGAGAAGGAGCACTGTCACAACAGCCATAAGTGCCATGGCGGCTCTTTGAATGATGTTCATGATGGGTGTTTGCTTAAGGAATAAAGTTAAAGAAAGGTAGAGGATCGAGTAAGAGAAATTGTGAGGATAATGCCGGGAATGAATGAGGATTTTTCATGGCGCCCGGCGCAAGATTGTGTTGAGGAAACAGTCTGTGTATTTGCATGAGGTGTTCGCCGAGGCGAACAGAGAGGATGGAGGAGAAGAGCTTTTTAGAGGGAGAGAAACCGCCGCGCCTGGCGACAACCAATGCGCGGCGGTTGCAGATTATCAGTCAAATGAATCAGCAAACGATTGATTACTTCACAACCTTAACAGCCTTAACTGCACCGTTGCTGAGCACATTCTGCTGGATGAAGAGACCGTTGGCGGGAGCTGCAGAGAGCTTGCGGCCCTGGAGGTCGAAGTAGTTAACGGCAACAACGTCAGCATTGAGCTCTACGTTAGAGATACCGTCAGTGTTGCCAAGAGCGATGTTGAGGAATTCAACGGTGGGATAAGCGTAGCCGGCAGCATCCCAAGCCTCTGAGAGGTTCTGAGCTTCGAGACCGGTGCAAATCTGAGTGGTGGCAGGAACAACTTCGTTGAAGTAGAATTCGGGAGAAGCCTTCTTAGCGGGGTCATAAGCGCCTGAGGTGAAGGGGAAAGCACCTTCGATAGGCTCTGTCCACCAGCCGCAAGTGCCCTTTTCGTTCCAAGCCCACATGAACACGTTGTCATTGAAAGCGGTTACGAAACCTTCTTCCATGCCGGTGTAGCATTCGCCACCTTCTTCAGCGGGTTTGTTCTTGAAGGTAACCTTGTTGGTAGCGGCTGCATACTGAGCCATGTTGAAGATCATACCGTAAACGTTGTCCTTAATCTTGAAGAGACGGCCGTCGAGGTTGGTGGCACCCTTCTTTTCACCGAGGTTGGTGGGATACATGTCGAAAGCCACACCCCAGCCGAGCTGGCCGTCGAGGTCAGAGTTGTATGACACGAGAGCGTCAGCGATGGGAGAACCGGTAACGTCGATAGCGAAAACGAAAGTTTCGTCAACGTTGAAGGTGTTAGCGTCAGCGAAGGCGCCCTTTTCGAGGTCGTACTGAACTACGTAGTAAGTTTCGCCCTCATATTCATAGGTGGGGTTAGCAAACTTAACGTCCTGTGCAAACGCGCTGCCTGCGAGAAGCAGAGCTGAAGCAAGAGTAAAAATCTTTTTCATGAGAAGTGATTTTTTAGGTTAATAAAAAGATGTTTGGTTTTGATTTCGGAAGCAAAATTATGGTAATGGACTCGCGCACAGGCGAAATATTATGGATATATAGCCTAAAAAGATAGTGAAATACTATATTTCACTGATTTTCAATCATTTTCACATTTCGGCCGGATATAGCACTATAATGCGCTTCGGAACGGCAAAATCCATTATATTTTCAAAAGGGCGTTTTTGAGGCTTTATAGACCCACTTCACAACAGAAATATTTTACTATCTGATTATATGCTGTTTAACAACTCTACAAAACTCTACAACATAAGGGTAAACTACGATTTGCACATTAAATGTATTATATTTTTAATACTTTTGCACTCACCAATGAAACTATCACTCGAACATGAAAATATCTCATCCCCTGATTTTAGCTATGAGCCTTGCGGCTCCCTCAATCTCAGCCCAGCATGTGAGCTTTGCTGCTCATGAGCTTGGACGGGGATATTATGACGCACCATATTTACGATATGAGGCCGAGCCGGGTCGCTGCACCACCGACGGCACCTTTCTCGAACCCCTTGCCTCTTACACCCAGCAGCCCCTCCAGGCCGAAGCGAGCAACGAAGCCGCTTTGACTCTGAAAAAGGCCGGTGAGTTTGTGGAATGGAATGTTGACGAAGCTGCCAACGGACTCACCGTTAGATTCTCCGTGCCTGACTCCGAAAAGGGCAACGGCCAGAAAGCGGACATCAAGGTGCTCATTGACGGAAAAGAGGCCGGTACACTGACCCTCAACTCCTACTGGTCATGGCAGTACACCGACATTGCCAACACCCCCGAGAAATACTCTGACCGCAATCCCGGCGCCAACCGCTTTGCCCGAATGAGATTCGACGAAGCAACCATGCTGCTGAAGGAATATGCCGCCAAGGGCTCGAAGATACGTCTTGAAAAGGCTGCCGACGATGGTATTGACATCACCATTGACTTCATTGAACTTGAGGACGCCGGACAGCCCCTCACCGCCGCTGACTTTCCCGAAGAGGAAGTGGTGGTTTACGAAGGCTCAGGCTACAGCCTGGAGAGCTTCATCTCCAAGAATCAGGGCAAGCGTATTATCCTCGCCCCCGGCATCTATGAGCTCGACGAGATGCTGACCCTCAGCCACATCGGCACAAAGCTCTCGGGCTCAGGCATGTGGTACACCACCCTCCACTTCACCGCCGACGGTGATTCACGCCTTGAGATTGGCAATCGCGGTGTGGTGTGTGATCAGGACAATGTGGAATTCACTGACATGAGCCTCACCACAGTGAGCCGCGTGCGCTACTATCCCGGCTCCACAAAAGGCTCAGGCAAAGCACTGTCAGGCTCTTGGGGTAAGAACTCAGTAATCAAGAACATCCGCGCTGACCACTTTGAATGTGGCGCTTGGATAGCCAACTACGGCGGCCGCACGAGCGAGAATCTCACAGTGACAGGGTGCCGTTTCCGCAACAACTATGCCGACGGTATCAACCTCTGTCAAGGCTCCATCGGAGCCAAGGTGACCCACTGTAGCTTCCGCAACAACGGCGATGACGACATGGCCTCATGGAGCGCCGGAGCATGGGCCCGCAACCATGAATTTGCCTACTGCACAGCCGAGAACAACTGGCGCGCATCATCGCTGGGATTTTTCGGCGGCGAGGGTCATAATGCCCATCACCTGCTGGTGATTGACGGCATGGAAGGCGGCATCCGCGCCAACGGCGAGTTTAACGGCACCGGCTTCTCAACCGAAGGCGAGTGTGCCATGACTGACATCACCATCATCAATTGCGGATGCATCTCAGGCACCCCCGGCACCCAGGGCGGCTTCTGGGGCTCGGCAACCGGCGCCGTCGACATCCTTTCAGGAACATTCTACGACGTCAACAACCTCCGCCTGGAGAACATTGACGTGACAGGCAGCCGCGGCCACGCCATCCATCTGGGCTCAAAGAGCATGAAGAAAATCAACAATCTCACGGTGAAAGGCGTCAATATCGACGGCCACGGCGACGACTGCTGGAGCTTCTGGTTTGAGAACACCAAGGGCAACGGCACTTTCACCGACATCACCTACAGCGACAATTCGCCCCGCCACATGAGCAAAATCCCGACCGGATTCACGTTTGACGGCGAATTTTCAAACCTCACGAACCTTCAGACGGGTGAAATCAAGGTTTACACCACAGGTAACATCCTCACTGTAAGCTCCGAAGGTGACTACAAAGGCCTCGTAAGCCTCTACACGGCAAACGGCCTGAAAATTTCAGAAAAAGCATGCAGCGCCGGCTCCCGCGCTTCATTCGGCGCCCTCACCCCCGGCCTCTACATTGTCAACGCCTCCGGCTGCAAGACCATTAAAGTGTTAGTTAAATAACAATATCGCAATAATCCCTTACTGATACCATTTCAATGCTTCACGTTATCGACTGATGAAACACTTATCTATTTTAACAACTCTTGTGCTGTCAATGGTGTCCTGGAGCGCAGTCCATGCGGATAGCGCTCCGGACCCGCGCGCCAAGCTTGCCGAGCTTGACAGTGTGCTTGAGCGACGTGACACGCACTACATGAACCACTCGCTGAAAATTGACAGCGTTAAGGAGATTGTGCGCCTCAACCCCCTGGCCACACCTCTTGAAAAGGGACGCCTCTATCACGACATTTTCAACCTCTACAGCGCCTTTCAGGGTGACTCGGCCTACACCTATGCCAGCCGGGAACTGGAGGAGGTGAAGAATCAGAACAATCCTAATGCGTTCATGATAGCCATGAACGACCTTCTGCAGGCTTACGTGTCGCGCGGACAATGGACCCGCGCAAGCGCCATCTTGAAGCAGGTGCAGAGTGAAAACCGCCTGAACGGCGTTGCCGACGAGATTAAAGGCGAACACTTTTTCCTCTGCAACCGCCTTTACACCGACATGAGCAACTGGAACGACTGCCACTTTACGGACGACAATGCCACAGTGTCATTCGCCTACTGTGACTCGGTGATAAAATACATGCCCCGTGGGCGCTTCGAAACTGACTATGCCCAGGTGTCGAAGACCCTTCCCGCGCTTAACACAGACCAGAAAATCGAGACCCTCCATCGCCTGCTTGACCAGAGCAACCTGACCATGAGCAACAAAGCGATGATTTCATCCGTGGTGGGCGACCTCTACTATCAGAAAGGTGACCATGACCGCACCCTCTTCTACAAGGCTCAGAGCGCCATCCTTGACATCCTGAGCTCAAAGCGCGAAACGACATCGAAAGGATTTCTGGCCCAGATGATGTTTGAGGAAAACGACATTGACCGTGCCTCGCGCTATATCCACGCCGCTCTGGAGGACGCCGAATTTTTCAACGCACCCCAGCGCAAAGCCGAAATCTCCAACATCCTGCCCCTGATTGAGCAGACCCGCTATATGAATCTCACACGCAGGAACACCGCGTTATGGTGGGTGCTGGGAGTGGTGGTGCTGGCCATGATTGGCATCAGCATCCTCACATGGAAGATTAACCAGCAGCGTAATCAGCTGAGCAAGAGCAACGCCATCATCAGCCGCCAGAACCATGAGCTCGACGAAAGCCGCAAGCTCAATGACGAGCAGAACGCCCGCCTGAGGTCAACCCTCGAAAAATATCGCGAAAGCGTCAAAATCAAGGACGAATACATTGGCTATGGCTTCTGGCTTAACTCACAATACATTGTGAAGATGGAGCGCCTCTACAAGATGATTAACCGCAAGCTCGCCGCGCGCCAGTATGACGACCTGAAAATGAGCCTCAAGGAGCAGGACCTCCGCAAAGAAAAGGATGAAATGAGAAAAGAGTTTGACAAAACCTTCCTCAACCTCTTCCCCGCCTTCGTGGAGCAATATAACAGCCTCTTCCCTGAAAACGAAGGCGTGGTGCCCCCTGATGCCAACTCGCTCACNCCNGAGATGCGCATTTTTGCCCTGATTCGACTGGGCATCAACGACATTTCCAGCATAGCAACCTTCCTGAACTANTCTGTCAACACTGTAAANACCTATAAAACAAAGGCTAAAAACCGTTCAACAGTGGCCAACGAGCTATTNGAGGCCGAAGTGATGAACATCCGTTCAGCCGAATAAACCCCGCAAATTATTAAGCCCTGACGGACCCTTGAGAAAGGCCNGGCCGGGCAGCATAAACAGATAATTCACAATCATTCATTAACCACTAAACAATCATCAGCCCTCCTGACAGGGAACCCATAAGGCCGCNATAAGAGGATAANGGCGGTGCTTGGGACCGACATTCCCGCGTCAGGNACGAGGAAACCGTCTGTACCATAGTTAAATCACAAAAGAAAAAGGAAAACAAAAACATGAAACTTAAAACCCTCTGCGGAGTATTAGGAGCGGCAGTCATTGCCACCTGTGCCGCATCTGCGGTTACGGGATGCATGACGGCCGGCGCAGAAAATGTTGCCACCTCACCCAACGGCAAGATCAGCCTGTCGTTTGGTGTAGACAGCGGCCGTGTGTTCTACACTGTCCGTCATCATGACCGGACTGTGATTGACACATCGTACCTCGCTATCGATGCCCGCCAGTTCAGCATAGGGCGAAATTCAGAGCTTCGTGGCACCCACCGTGACTCTCATGACGAGACATGGGAAACCGTGTGGGGCGAAGAATCAACCATCCGCAACCACTACAACGAAATTTCCGCTGACTTTGCCGAGCTTGACTCGGCAGGAGTGTCATTCTCGATTGTGTTTCGCGTGTTTGACGACGGCGTGGGATTCCGCTATGTAATCCCCCGTCAGGAAGCCGTGGCTCAGATCACGGTGACCGATGAAGCCACCGAGTTTAACCTCCATGAAGATGCCGTGGCCTGGTCAATTCCCTGGAACCACGAGTATTATGAGCACGTGTGGGAGCCTCGCCTTGTGAGCAAGCTCGACACTGTGAGCTCGCCCCTGACCATCAAGGTGACCGACAGCCTCTACCTCGCCATCCACGAGGCAGCGCTGACTGATTATGCCAAGATGAACCTTATGCCAGATGCCGAAGGCTCAACCCGCCTGAAAAGCTACCTCACCCCCTGGAGCAACGGCGACAAGGTGCGCGCCCAGGGCGAAATGTCAACCCCGTGGCGCACCGTCATCGTGGCTGAATGTCCCGGTGACCTCATGCTGTCACGNCTGATGCTTAACCTCAACGAGCCTTGCGCATGGGCNGACGACACCGCCTGGATTGAACCCGGACGCTACATCGGCATCTGGTGGGGTATGCACATGAAGGATTACACCTGGGAACAGGGTCCNAACCATGGCGCTACCACCGAGAACACCAAGCGCTACATTGACTTTGCTGCCGCCAACGGCTTCCAGGGCGTGCTCGTGGAAGGCTGGAACGAAGGCTGGGACGGTGATTGGAGCGCCAACGGCGACAAATTCTCCTTCACCAAGGCCTATCCTGACTATGACCTCGAAGAGCTCGCTGCTTACGCCCGCGAGAAAGGCGTGAAGCTCATTGCTCACCACGAAACCGGCGGCGCTGCCACAAACTATGAAAACCAGCTTGACTCAGCCTTTGCGCTCTGTCAGCGTCTGGGCATCAACTCGGCCAAGACAGGCTATGTAAACCGCCTGATTGACGGCAAGGAGCTGCATGACAGCCAGTATGGCGTGCGCCACTATCGCAAGGTGCTTGACACGGCCGCAAAGTATCACGTGATGATTGACAACCATGAACCCGTGATGCCTACCGGGCTCCAGCGCACTCTGCCTAACCTGATGACTCAGGAAGGTGTGCGCGGCTGCGAGTATGATGCATGGTCAACTGACGGCGGCAATCCCGCGTCACACACAGTCACACTCCCCTTCACCCGTGGCCTTGCAGGCCCCATGGACTACACCCCCGGCATCTTTAACTATGAGAACAAAGCCGTGCCCGGCACCCGTCCTCACACCACTATCGCCAAGCAGCTTGCCATGGCTGTGGTGCTCTACTCTCCCCTGCAGATGGCCTCTGACATGATTGAGAATTACGAGAATCGTCCCGAATTCGAGTTCCTGACAATCTGCCCCACCACNTGGGACAAGACTGTGGTGCCCGAAGCAAGCATCGGCCAGTATGTNACCGTAGCCCGTAAGGAGCGNGGCGGCGANCGCTGGTTCCTCGGTGCAATGACCGGCGACAACAAGCGCTGCACCAAGCTCTCGCTTGACTTCCTGGAGCCGGGCGTGAAGTATGTGGCAAAGGTGTTTGCCGACGGTGACAACGCCGACTGGGAGACNAACCCCTACCCTGTTCAGATTTCGGAAATCGAGGTTGATTCCACCTCTCGCCTGCCTCTGAACATGGCCCGCAGCGGCGGCGCCGCAGTGGTGCTGACNCCGAAGAAGTAAACCTTAATTATAACCGACAATCACCCCGGCCGTGCATCATGTGCGGCCGGGGTTCTTTATGTCNGCTTTTCAAGCGGGATGNACCAAAAAAGAGCCGCATCTCCCGGGNGAGGGGTGATGCGGCTCTGAGTGTTAGTGGATATGCTTAAAGCAGGGANGAGACTCAGCGGGTCTTCTCTTCAATCCAGCGGCGNGCGTTGACGAAAGCGTCAATCCAGGGGGTCACGTCGTCGTTGAGACGCGATGCGGGATAAACGCCGCACTGCCAGGGGAAGATGGCGCGCTCGGGGTGAGGCATCATNGCCAGGTGGCGACCGTCGGCTGAGCAGATGCCGGCCACAGNGGCGCGTGAGCCGTTGGGGTTGCCGGGATAAGAGGCGTAGTTGTACTTGGCCACCACATTGTAGCTCNCAAGGGGCATGGGGAGCTCGAAGCGACCCTCGCCGTGGGCCACCCAGATGCCGGTCTTGACGCCTGAGAGCGAGCCGAGCATCACTGAATTGTTTTCAGGGATGGCGAGGCCGAGGAACTGTGACTCGAACTTGTGGCTTACATTGTGCTGCATGCGGGCGCGCTTGGGGTGNTCGGGNTTGATGAGGTTAAGCTCAATCATGAGCTGGCAACCGTTGCAGATGCCGAGNGAGAGGGTGTCGGTGCGCTTGTAGAAGCGTTCCAGAGCCAGACGCGCGTTGTCGTTCCAGAGGAAGTCGGCAGCCCAACCCTTGGCNGAGCCGAGCACGTCNCTGTTNGAGAAGCCGCCNCAGAACACAATCATGTTCACATCGTCGAGAGTNTCGCGGCCGGTCATGAGGTCGGTCATGTGGACNTCNTTNACGTCGAAGCCGGCAAGATAGAGCGTNTAGGCCATCTCGCGGTCACCGTTGGTGCCCTTCTCGCGGATGATGGCAGCCTTGATGCCGCTGCGCTCCTTGCGCACCAGCGAGAGGCCGCGTGANGCCAGCTTGCCGTCNAATCCGGGGAGGAAGCGATAGCGCACNGGCTGNTTCTTGTAGTTGGCATAGCGGAGTGCNGCCTGCTTCTCGCCGCTCTGCATGGTGTCAAGGAGGAACGAGGGATAGAACCACACATCGCGGAGATGGTCAATGCCGAGCATCTGGAGCGAATCGTCGCCGTGCTTAACGGTGAGCAGGCGCTCTGCCGAGGGTGAGCCGATGGCNATGAAGCGGGCGCCTGCAGCCGAAAGTTCGGCCTCCACACGCTCACGCTTGCTCTCGGCNACCTGGATGACGAGGGCGGGATTCTCGGCAAAGAGAATCTTGATGAGGTCAGTCTCGCCGAGCTCTGCAAAGCCTTCGGTGGTGAAGTCAATACCGCCGGCGGTGTTGGAGAATGTCATTTCAAGAAGNGTGGTCACCAGACCTCCGGCCGACACNTCGTGAGCGGCAAGGAGAGCGCGGTTGCGCACCAGCTTCTGCACGGCGGCAAAAGTGGCTGCAAACTGCTCGGCCGATGCCACGGAGGGAACGGTGGAGCCNAGGCGACCCATGCTCTGGGCGAATGCCGAACCGCCGAGGCTCAGAGCCTCNCCGGAGAANTCGACATAGTAGAGCGTAGAAGCCTTGCGTGCCAGAACGGGCGAAACGGTGCGGCGCACGTTGCTCACCTCACCGGCGGCCGAGATGATGACCGTGCCGGGGGCATAGACCTTCTGGTCACCGTATTTCTGGGTCATTGACAGNGAGTCCTTGCCGGTGGGGATGTTGATGCCNAGGGCGCAGGCAAAGTCGGAGCAAGCCTCCACAGCGCGGTAAAGAGCCGCATCTTCGCCGGGATTCTTGCAGGGCCACATCCAGTTGGCNGAGAGTGANACTGACTTGAGNCCCTTGGAGAGCGGGGCGCCGACAATNTTGGTGAGTGACTCGGCGATGGCGAGCACTGAGCCGCGGGCTGAGTCAACGAGGGCAGCCTGAGGAGCATGGCCGATAGAGGTGGCAATGCCTTCCTTGCCGTTATAGTCGAGGGCCACCACGCCACAGTCGCTCAGCGGCAGCTGCAGGTCGCCCTGACACTGCTGACGGGCAATCTTGCCGGTCACAGAGCGGTCAACCTTGTTGGTGAGCCAGTCCTTACATGCCACAGCCTCGAGAGAGAGCACGTTGGTGACATACTCCTCAAGGTTGGCGGCAGAGTATTCGGGGTCCTGATAGGTGACGGAGACGGTGGTGTCGCGCATCACGGTCTTGGGGGGATTGCCGAACATGTCGTTGAGCTCCAGGTCAATGGGCTTAACGCCGTCGGCCTGCTCGAAGACAAAGCGGTCGTCGCCGGTGGTTTCGCCCACCACNAACATGGGGGCGCGCTCGCGGCGTGCAATCTCTTCCACCAGGGGAATATCCTTNCGGTTCATCACCATGCCCATGCGTTCCTGGCTCTCGTTACCGATGATTTCCTTGGCTGAGAGAGTCTTGTCGCCCACGGGGAGGGCTGACATGTCTATGCGTCCGCCGGTCTCTTCAACGAGCTCCGAGAGAGAGTTGAGGTGGCCGCCGGCACCGTGGTCATGGATTGACACGATGGGGTTCTCGGGGCTTTCGGCCAGCGCACGGATAACGTTGCTGACACGCTTCTGCATCTCGGGGTTGGCGCGCTGAACGGCGTTGAGCTCGATGGAGTTGTCATAGCTACCTGTCTCAACGGATGATACGGCTCCGCCGCCCATGCCGATGCGATAGTTGTCGCCACCCATCACCACCACGGCCTGGCCGGGCTCGGGCACACCCTTGATGGCGTCCTTTTCAAGCGCGAAACCTACGCCGCCGGCGAGCATGATAACCTTGTCGTAGGCATACTGCTTGCCGTTCTCGTCGTGTTCAAAGGTCAGGAGCGAGCCGCAGATCAGAGGCTGACCATACTTGTTGCCGAAGTCGCTGGCACCGTTTGAGGCCTTGATGAGGATGTCGGCAGGGGTCTGATAGAGCCACACGCGGGGGTTCATCATCAGCTCCCAGGGGCGTCCCTCGATCATGCGGGGATAAGAGGTCATGTAGACAGCCGTGCCGGCCAGCGGAAGCGAAGCCTTGCCGCCGCCGAGACGGTCGCGGATTTCACCGCCAGAACCGGTGGCAGCGCCGTTGAAGGGCTCCACGGTGGTGGGGAAGTTGTGAGTCTCAGCCTTGAGCGAGAGGACGGTCTTTACGCGCTTCATGTCGAAGAAGTCGGGGCGCTCGGGATGTTCGGGATAGAACATGTCGATGGCCGGACCCTTCACAAACGCCACATTATCTTTATAGGCGCTGACCAGCGAGTTGGGATTTTCCTGCGATGTCTTCTTGATGAGCTTGAAGAGCGACAGGGGCTTCTCCTCACCGTCAATGATGAAGGTGCCGTTGAAAATCTTGTGGCGGCAGTGTTCGGAGTTGACCTGCGAGAAGCCGAACACCTCACTGTCAGTGAGCTTGCGGCCCAGACGCTCGGAGAGAGAGCGGAGATACTGTTCCTCATCGGGGTTGAGGGCCAGACCTTCACGCTTATTATATTCGGTGATATCGTCGATGTAGACAATCGGTTCGGGGCGACGGTCGACATTGAAGATGTTCTGGTCGAGACCGTTATAGACACGCTCCAGCATCTTGTCGTGGGCAGGGTTCTCATCGCGACTCAGAACATACTGTTCGATTCGGGAGATGCCCTGGAGTCCCATGTTCTGGGTGATTTCCACGGCGTTGGTGCTCCAAGGGGTTATCATCTCGCGCCTTGGGCCCACAAAAGTGCCTTTCACTTTAGACGAGGCAAGGGGCTTGGCGCCGTCAAAAAGCCAAGAGAGTCGTTCATTCTCAGCGGCGTCGAGCTTATGGTCGGACTCCACGGCCGTAACGAGCGCGGCGCCCTTCTTGAAAAATACTACCATTATAATTATGGTTATAGTGATGAATTCGAGAGTGCAAAGTTAGTAAAAAAGGCGTTGAGGAGGGGTGTCGGAGAGATAAAAAAAGAAAAAAAGCCGGAATGTTTTGCAGATTAAATTAAAAAGCGTAATTTTGCGGACGTTTTATGGCTCATCCTTGAAAGCCGTTTGGAAAGATGCACCTTGCGGTGATATGAGAACTGAGATGGCGGCCATGAAACCCAGAGCGTATCAAACCAAAAACAAACCAGACCAACATCAACAGCCATGTCAAAGATTTGTCAAATCACAGGCAAGAAAGCTATGGTGGGCAACAATGTGTCGCACTCAAAGCGTCGCACCAAGCGTAAATTCAATGTGAACCTCTTCAACAAGAAGTTTTACTGGGTTGAGGAAGACGCTTGGATTCTTCTGACCCTCAGCGCCGCCGGCCTCCGCACCATCAACAAAAAAGGCCTTAACGCCGCCATCAAGGATGCCGCCGAAAAGGGCTATCTCACCGAAATCAAATATCTCACCTTTTAATATACTGTAGAAGATGGCAAAGAAAGCTAAAGGAAACCGCGTTCAGGTCATCCTCGAATGCACCGAGCACAAAGCCAGCGGCATGCCCGGTACCTCTCGCTATATCACGACCAAGAACCGCAAGAACACCACCGAGCGTCTTGAGCTGAAGAAGTACAACCCTATCCTCAAGCGAGTGACTGTTCACAAGGAAATCAAATAACAACCCCCACCTTTAATACAGTATAAGAAATGGCAAAGAAAACCGTCGCCTCACTGCAGAAGGGTGAAGGCCGTACCTATAGCAAGGTTATCAAAATGGTGAAGTCGCCCAAAACCGGCGCTTACACCTTCCAGGAGCAAATGGTTCCCAACGACGCCGTTAAGGACGCGCTGAAGTAAACCACTCCCCTACACTCATATAAGAAAGGTCTCGACAATGTCGAGACCTTTCTTTGTTTGCACCCCACAGATTACTTTTTCTTAAAGTCAGGCACGAGGTTGAGTCCGATTATTCCGTTATACCACTCTGCACGCCGCTCAGGGATGGACTGAATGAAGGGCAGTATGTCGTCATCATAGGCGCGACATGAATAGAAATAGAGCACGGAAGCCTTGCGGCCCATAAGCGTCATCTGCTTATAATAGTGGATATCCACCTCCACAGTGCTTATCTCGCCATTGTTGGTGTCACTGACCACGAACTCCAGGATATATTCACCATCGCCGTTCTCCGCCACCTTATAATTAACCACAGGGTCCGACGCCTTGCGCTGCTCCAGTTCGGCAATCTTGGCCTCGACAGCCTGCTCGGGAGTGAGATCCCAGAAAAGCACACTGACGGTGAAAAGCTGATTGTAATGCTCCAGTGTCTCCCCCTGGGGCAGATACTCCTGAACATAATAGAAGGTTTGAGGGCGGGCGCTCCATGCCAGCCAATAGTCAGTGGCGCAATAGCTAATTGGATTGCCTACATTGAAATACTCCGTCACACGCTGAGCCGACAGGCTCAGACCACACGCAAGCACCATTAGAAGGGATAAAACAGATTTCTTCATACTGAGAGGTTAAGGGTTTCAGCAAAGTAACGCATTTTTGCCGAAGAATCAAAGAGGAGGGTGAAAAGCAGGATGACTGTTACACGGCTGAAACACCCTGTATCATCATGTTTCACATCTGTAACAGTGTCTAATGTGGGGTAATATATTGATACACAATGGCATTATAAATTCTGTAACAGAAATGTGATTGTGTTAACATTGGTTAACAATTGAGATTGTTGTGTTACAAAATGGTGACGTAACTTTGTAGTGTCAGACAAGCACAACGGCTCCCTGACAACACAATTATCTATCTATCTCATCACAATTATCTATCTCGAAAATGAAAAAGCTCAGCA
>JAAVCF010000002.1:0-17467 GCA_014802445.1 Bacteroides sp.
GCCACAAAATCCCCCCGCACCACCATGGAAAACCCCGCAAAACGTAGGGGCGCCCGTTCAGGGCGCCCGCCCCTCCGCCACAAAATCCCCCCGCACCACCATGGAAAACCCCGCAAAACGTAGGGGCGCCCGTTCGGGGCGCCCGCCCCTCCGCCACAAAACCCTCCGCTCAGGTCAACCGAAAAATGCTCAACGAACGCAGCAAAGAAATGGCAAAAGAAACTCCTAACTCCTAACTCCTAACTCCTAACTAAATTCCGCACGATGTCCACTTCTCCCCTTTCCCGCCCCCTTACCTTTGTGGAAAATAACCAACCATGAAAGAAATCCACACCATACTCTTCGACGGAACTCTCCAAGGCCCCCGCCTTGTCTACGCAGGCGTGAACTGTCCCACCCACGTCTACGTCATTCCCCGCAACCGACGCTCACTCATCAGCACCCTCCCCGACGTATCCGAGGCACCATGCCTCTACTTCCTCATCGGCACTGGCGATGACGGCGCCGAGGAGGTCTACATCGGCCAGACCATGGACCCCTACCATCGTCTCAACAACCACGCCTCTAATCCCTGGTGGCACACCGCTCTCATCTTCGTGTCCGCCTCCCACCGCTTTTTTTGCGACGACGTCCGCTTTCTCGAACACGCCGCCATAAGCGCCGCGCGTCACCACAAGCGCATGCCCCTCCGCAACACCAGTCAGCCGCGTTGGGTATCCCGCAGAGACTATCGCATCCACGAACTCCGCATGATTCTCGATGACATTGCCCTCTTCGCAGCCTTCCTCGGTTATCCCGTCCTTCTTGACCCCTCGCTCCCTGAGCCTGCGCTCCCCGTTCCTGATCCTATCGAGGACCCTGTTGAGGAAACCATTGAGGACACCGTTGAGGACCTCGAAGATGAAATAATGGAAGATGGTATCATCTACGAGCCCGAGCCCACGCTCGCTCCTCAGTCCCATGCGGCCCGGAATACCGTAAAAGCCGTCGCCTCTCCCACCGTCCACCGCGCAACCGGGCATTACCCGCGCAGCCCCACCCCGCCCTTGGAAATAATTTGCTACCTTTGCAAATTATGCGATCACTCCTTATCTCCATCTTGCTTGCCGGGGCAGCACTTGCCTCGTCCGCCCAATCCTCTGTCAACGATCGTCTGGCCGCCGCCATGAACTCCGGCAACTGGTTCGCTCTTGACTCCGTCTATAATCAGGCCCCCAAGGATTCCGTCATGCCGTTTCTCGACGCCTATTCCAGAGCGCTCATAGGCAATCGTCTCAATCGCCCTGACATGTCAATCCCCGCCTTCACGGAGCTGCTTAATGTCCACTCTCAGTATCTCGACGTTGGGAATCTTCTCAACTCTGCCGTCATGCTCTCAATGGACATGAGCCGAACCGGTGCTGACGCTGATGCTGCTGCCATGCTGTCCGCAGTCCTTGATGCAACGCGCGAGCATCTCGACTCGGCAGCCGTGGCGGGAGTGCAGCGATTCATCACCCAATACTCTGCCTTATCCCCCTATTCGCCTTACACCATCTCCTTCGATGGTGAGCTGGGACACATCCCTTTCAGTGTTGTCCCCGTGGGTCCGGCCGAAAAGGAATCGGTCCTTATCCACCTTAATAATTGCTCCATCAACGGCTCCGAGGTCCCCATCACGTTCGACACCGGCGCCGGAGTCAACATCATCTCCGACACGCTCGCCACTCGCCTCGGCCTCATCCCCCTCGGCTCATCAATAACCGTCTCGGGCATTGGCCGCCGCGATGCTCGCTTCGCCTTGGCCCGTGAGCTGAAGATGGGCAACATCACCGTTCGCGATGTCCCCTTCGCCGTCATGAGCCTCACCCTTGACAATGAGGAGGCCAATCGCCACGTTGGCGCCCTCAACATCGTTGTGGGCAGCGAACTGATGCTCCGCCTCAAAGACCTCACCATTGATTTCGCTGATAGCGTCATCACCGTTCCCGCCAAGGCTCCCGAGCGTAGTGGCGCAGCGCCTAACCTCTGCTTCTCATCATCCATGAACCTCCTCTCCCCGGGGCGCATTGGCGGTATCCCCATGCTCATGTGTGTCGACACCGGCGACTCATCCTATGGCGATCTCTCTCGCCAATTCCTTGAGCAGAACCATCAGGATGTCATGGCCGGAGCCGTGCCTGACTCCATCCGCATGGCCGGCATAGGCGGCGTCTCCATAACTCAGGGCTACAAGCTCTTGCACCCCTCTTGCACCATCGCCGGCACCACTGTCTCCCTCCCATCCATCTTCGTCACCTCATCCGATGCTACCCTCACTGACCACGAGGCTAACCTCGGCCTCAAATCCCTCATCCTCTTCCGCAGGCTCCGCTTTAACCTCATCGACTTCACTCTCACCCCTCTCCCTTAACCCTCTAAGCTTCACTCCCCATGATAACCTATCTCGAATGTGAAAAAGGATTCTCCGAAATCGGCGAATGGCACCCCGGTTGCTGGGTCAACGTCGTCGAGCCTGACCGCGACGACCTTGCGGTCCTGATTTCGCGTTTCGGTGTCCCCGAGGACTTCATCAACGACGTCAGCGACATCGACGAGCGCCCCCGTCTGGAGCACTCCGCCAACTGGATTTTCACTATCCTACGCATCCCCGTCACCTGCACCGACAGGGAGATTCCCTTCATGACCATCCCCCTCGGCATCCTCGTCAACGGAGATTATATCATCACCATCTGCAACTATCCCAGCTTCCTCATCACTGACTTCATCAACCACACTCAGAAGCGCAACCTCGACATCCTCACCGCGCCTGACTTCATCCTCCGGCTCATCAACAGCTGCGCCTATTGGTTCCTGCGTCACCTCAAGGACGTACACAACACCGTCGCAGCAGCAGAGAAGGAGCTGCAGCAGAGCATCCGCAATGAAGACCTCTTCAAGCTCATGAACCTCCAGAAATCGCTCGTCATCTTCGCCGCATCTATCAGCGGCAACAATCTCCTCCTGGAGCGAATGAACAGAGTCTTCGGCAACACCTTTGACCGCGAGCTCTTCGACGACGTCAGCATCGAAATGCGACAGGCCGACACCACCACAGCCATCGCAATCCAGATGCTCGACCGAACCCTCGACACCTACGCCTCCGTCATCTCCAACAACGTCAACGCCATCATGAAGCGCCTCACAAGCATCTCCCTCATCCTCATGATTCCAACCCTCATCGCCAGCTTCTACGGCATGAACGTCGACGTCGGCATCTCCCCCACAAGCCCCTGGGCCTTCCCCGCCATCATAGGCGTCGGCTTCGCCCTCTCCCTCATCACCACCCTCTGGCTCCGCCAAATCAAATGGCTCTAACCCCCACCATATTCATTGACATTTTTTCTTTTTAACCGTTTTTTTAGTAACTTTGCACTATGATAAGTGACATTATTGGCATTTGTCATCCGGGCGTTTGCTCTCGGTTAATCAGCAATCCAACCACTGGCAGAGATCCTGTATAGGCTACTCCTTGAGATCCGAACCTTTTGTAGACGGACGGTTGTGAATGATGCGCAATCAAGCTCTTGCTCCACCATTGCGCAGAAGAATTAATATACAATGAAATGAAGGATACTTCTCCACTCCAAGGCCCACAAACTCATTGGTTTGCAATTAAAACTCACCACGACTTCAGGGCTGAACATATTCTAAGAGATTATTGTGAGGACGTTTTCTTCCCTGTCCAATCCATTAAAACGCAGGGCGCGAAACTCCGGGTCAAACCGGTCATCCCCCATGTGCTCTTCATAAAGACCACCGCGGAAAATGCCCTCGCTCTCGAACAGGACGCTCGCAAAAACATCCCGGGACTTGTCCCCTTTTGGATCTACAGGTATCCCAATGATTCAGAGATTCAAATCATTTCAGAAAACTCAATCGAACTGCTTCGGCTACTCACTGCCGATGACACAGCTGAATGTAAAATCTACAACGGAGATATTTTCAAGGAACGCCAACGTGTTCGCATAACCGATGGTATTTACAAAGGTTATGAAGGTGTGGTCCAACGTATCAAGAAAAACAAGCATGTCATTGTCCGCATCGAAGGGGTCTGCATGGTCATCTTACCGTTCATTCATCCTGACCTCTTGGCACCTTTAAGTGATTCTGACTCCTAAATAGCTAATTCAATCATTATCAATTCAAGATGGATTACCGTCATCTCAGTTTTCCCGAAAATTCATTGTTCCTCGTCACTGGTGGAGCCGGATTCATCGGCTCAAATCTTTGCGAGGCAATTCTCGCCATGGGCTATCGTGTGCGGTGTCTCGACGACTTATCCACCGGCAAACAGTCCAATATTGACCTCTTTACCTCAAACCCTCGCTATGAATTTGTGAAGGGCGACATAAAGGACCTCGACACATGCATCGAAGCTTGCAAGGGTGTTGACTTCGTGCTCCATCAGGCTGCATGGGGCAGTGTGCCGCGTTCCATTGAGATGCCGCTCTTCTATAGCCTTAACAACATTCAGGGCACGCTCAACATGCTTGAGGCTGCCCGTCAGCAGGGTGTCAAGAAGTTTGTCTACGCTTCAAGCTCTTCTGTCTATGGTGATGAGGCTCACCTCCCCAAGCAGGAAGGTGTGGAAGGCAACCTCTTGTCGCCTTACGCCGTCACCAAGCGCTGCGACGAGGAGTGGGCTAAGCAGTACACCATGCACTATGGCCTTGACACTTACGGCATGCGTTACTTCAACGTCTTTGGCCGTCGTCAGGATCCTCATGGTGCTTATGCAGCCGTGCTCCCCAAGTTCATCAAGCAGCTGCTTAATGATGAGCAGCCCACCATCAACGGTGATGGTCGCCAGAGTCGCGACTTCACCTACATTGAAAATGTCATTGAGGCAAACCTGAAAGCTTGTCTCGCTCCCCACTCCGCTGCGGGTCAGGCCTTCAACATCGCCTATGGTGGCAGAGAGTATCTTATCGACATTTATCACACTCTCACTCAGGCGCTCGGCAAGGACATCCAGCCTATTTTCGGCCCTGACAGGAAAGGTGACATAAAACACTCTAACGCTGACATCAGCAAAGCTCGGACGCTTCTCGGCTATGACCCTGACTACGACTTTTCAAGGGGCCTCAANGAAGCTATNGAGTGGTATAAATCTAACCTTTAGCNTTCNCNCGGACATGGANAAAGAATTCAAAATCTGTGTTATAGGCCTNGGATATGTCGGCCTCCCTCTCGCTCGTCTGTTCTCAACAAAATTTCCCACAGTGGGATTTGACATGAATGAGAGCAGATGTGCCGCGCTGATGGCAGGNCATGATGCCACGCTTGAAGTCAGTGACGAATTACTGCAAGACGCAATTCACAATCACGGCTTTGTCTGCACATCCAACATTGACGACATCCGTGATTGCAATTTCTATGTTGTCGCAGTCCCCACCCCCGTTGACCGTAACAACAACCCTGACCTCACCCCTCTCTACGGTGCTTCAACCACCGTCGGCAAGGTAATCAAGCCCGGCGACATTGTCGTTTATGAGTCGACGGTCTACCCCGGTGTAACCGAAGATGAATGTATCCCCGTGGTGGAAAAAGTCAGTGGCCTGAAATTCAACACTGACTTCTTTGCCGGTTACTCTCCCGAGCGTATCAACCCGGGCGACAAACTCCACACTGTCGAGAAGATCAAAAAGGTCACCTCCGGCTCTACCCCTGAGATTGGCAAGATTGTAAATGACGTCTACTCGTCAGTCATCTCCGCCGGCACTCATCTCGCTCCTTCAATCAAGGTGGCCGAGGCCGCAAAGGTTATCGAGAACTCTCAGCGTGACATCAACATCGCCTTTGTCAATGAGCTCTCGAAGATTTTCACTCTCATGGGCATCGACACCAAGGATGTCCTTGAAGCCGCATCTACTAAATGGAACTTCCTCCCCTTCTCTCCCGGACTGGTAGGCGGCCACTGCATAGGTGTTGACCCCTATTATCTTGCGCAGTGTGCTCAGCGTCATGGCTATAACCCCGAGATTATACTCGCAGGCCGACGCATGAACGACGGCATGGGCGAATATGTTGCCGACCGTGTGATTAAGCTCATGCTCAAGAAAGGCATACAGGTGCTTGGTAGCCACATCCTCATTCTCGGATTCACCTTCAAGGAAAACTGCCCTGATGTGCGCAACACAAAAGTCGTGGACATCGTGCGCAGCCTCAAGGATTACAATCTTGACATCACCATCTATGACCCTTGGGCTAACCCTGCAGCTGTTGAACGTGAGTATGGCTTGACCGTGGTCAATGAACTGCCGGCCAACGAAAAGTTCGATGCTGCAATCCTTGCCGTTGCTCACCGTGAGTTCGAAGGTCTCGAATTGAATCACCTCCTTAACCCCACACACGTTATTTTCGACGTCAAGGCCACTCGTCCTGCATCGGAAGTGGATGCCAGACTCTAAGGTATGAATCCGCTGAAAATACTCATAGTTTCCCGCACTCCCTGGAACAATTCAAACAGTTTCGGGAACACTTTCACCAATCTCTTTGGTGGAATGAAGGGCGTGGAAATTTACAACGTCTGTTGTCAGGGAGGTGTGCCTGACAATGACATCGTTGTCCGCACATGGCAAATGACGGACAAAAACGTTCTGAAGAGTTTTTTCAGTGCCACCCCCGCAGGGCGGGAAGTAAATAGCAACGCAGGGATGTCTGTCTCTGAGGCTCCTGACGCATCTTACAAGTTCACACGAAAGCGCCGCACAATCTTCTACTTGGCTCGGGAAGCCTTCTGGAAAATTGGCAGATGGAAAAATCGGGGCTTGGACGAGTTTGTCAAATCCATAGCTCCAGACTTGCTGTATCTTCCCATCTATAAATCCGGCTACATGTGCGATGTCCAGGAGTATATCATCAAGCTTGCCGGGTGTCCTGTCGTGGGCCACATCACTGACGACGTTTATTCCTACACTGCTCCATTCGTCAAGGAACCGCTCAACCACCTCTACACCTCCCGTCTTCGTCACAAAATCCGTCGCTTAATCAGTCGGTGCGCATATCTTGAGGTGTTCGCCGAGAAAATGGTTGACGAGTACTCTGCCACATTCGGAAAGCCCGTTTTCTTAATCGGAAAAGGGATTTCAGCAGAGGCCCTTAAGCCTAACACCGATTGGAAACCTGACGGCGTCACAACGTTTGTCTTCACCGGCAATTACGGTGGTGAGCGTGGCTCGCAGTTACTGACGCTCGCCGAGCAGATTAAAGCCTCCTACGAGCCCGGAAAGGCCGTTTTGGACATTTACTCTCCCTCATCTCCTGACATCGAACTGGATAAACGTCTTGAAGCAACCGGTTGCGTCCGCTTGCGTGGAGGCCTCAAGTTCNATGCCTTGACAAAGGTCCAGCGTGAAGCAGACGTCTTGGTNCATGTAGAAGGATTCAGCNCATNGTCCATTGCTCAGACGCGNCTTTCTTTCTCCACNAAGCTCATTGACTACATGGTNGCTCAGCGTCCCATTCTGGCAATAGGGCCNTCCNGCATAAANTCAATCGAGGTTCTGCGNGACAATCATCTCGCNCTTGTGGCNTCATCCGGCTCTGAGGTTAAGGACTGCATTGACGAGTTNCAATCAGTTGACTTTAATCCTCTCTCATTAATCTCGCGGACCACTGATTACCTTAANGCTGAACGGCTTATCACCCATATTNAACGAGAAATTTATGGCAGATTCTCATCACTCTGAAAAGCAACCCCTTATCAGCGTTATTGTTCCGGTTTACAAGGTGGAACAATTTCTTGATGAGTGTGTGCAGAGCATAATAGGTCAGAGCTACAACAGTTTTGAGGTCATCCTGGTGGACGACGGCTCGCCCGATAATTGCCCTCGCCTATGCGATGAATACGCCGCCTCCGATTCACGGATAAGGGTGATTCACAAAGCAAATGGAGGCCTCAGTGACGCTCGTAATGCAGGAATTCAAAGCGCTAAGGGTGACTATGTNATCTTCATCGACAGTGATGACTACTGGTTGCATTCCGAGGCTCTTGCCAAGTTGGCNGATGNAGTGGGTCAAACACCAGACGTTGACNTTGTCTTTTTCGGACGCACCACTTTCGTTGGCNAACACGTTTTCCCCGGNCCTGAGCTGAACCCCGCTCTGATTAANGGNAAAAGCAAGACGGACGCTCTCACCACCATCCTGCGAGAGAATGCTTTCGTAGGGTCGGCNTGTCAGAAATTATTAAAGCGNAGCTTGTTGGTCAACAACAATCTCTACTTTGAAAAAGGACTCCTAAGTGAAGATTGGGACTGGAGCATTAGAGTGTATCAATACGCCAAAGTGTTTGCGGCTGTTGCAGANAACTTCTACGGCTATCGCAAGCGTGAAGGTTCTATTTCGGAATCGTTCAGCCTTAAGCATGCCAATGACATGCTCTACATCATCTCAAAATGGGACAAGACACTGATCAATAGCACCGAAAATANTCCGTTTAGAGGATTCCTNGCCTATTGTCTTTGCTGCACACTGGGCTCTATCGAACTTCTTCCGCGCAGTCAACGCAGTGTGAAAAACGAGTTTAAGCCGTATGTTCACCTTCTTACGCATGACTCTCATCCTAAAGTCCGTCAGGCTAAATNNNTACACCGGATAGGTGGTTTCGCATTTATGACGTTCGTATTGGGGGNATACCTCAAACACCGNCCTAAACGCTTAAAATAACTNCTAATACCCATCAATACCATCCTCATGAAGATTGCCAGAATCAATGCNGTTTACGGTATAATGAGCACCGGACGNTCTGTCCAGGAGCTTGACGGGTATTTAACCGCTGAAGGCCATCAGTGCATCTCCTACTACGGTGAGCACAAGGCAGATCACGGCGTGAACGTGAAGTATCTCGGCACTGATTTCTCCCATAAGCTGCATGCTCTGTCAAGCAGAATGACNGGAAATGCAGGGCATGGTTCTTATTCTTCAACNAANCGTCTGATTAAGGAGCTCGAAGAGTTTAANCCCGACATAATCCATTTGCATAATCTCCATGCAAATTTTGTCCATATCCCGCTGCTCCTTAATTATATTGCACGTAAGGACATCCCCACCGTCGTTCAACTTGATGATTGCTTCTACTTTACCGGTGGCTGCATGCACTATACTGCCAATGGCTGCGACGAATGGAAACGTGACTGTTCCGACTGCAAATTCCTGAAAAGAGGAAAGCACTACTTCTTCAGTAACCGGGCCCGACAAAACCTTGCCGAAAAGCAAAGGCTCTTCCAGGCNGTGCCCCGGCTGGCGGTGTGCGGTGTCTCTGAATGGATAGCCAATCAAGCAAAACAATCGCCGGTGTTCNCGAAGGCAAAAGTGATTACCCATGTGTATAACTGGATTGACCTTGACCTTTTCANGCCACAAGGCGCTGTTTCTGACGNCGCCATTAAAAAGCNTCTCGGAATTTCTGACCGTGTAATGCTGTTAGGAGTGGCAAGNGGATGGAGCGAAAACAAGGGGCTCAATGGCTTCCTANAAATCGCTGACNGCCTTGATTCGCGTTACGCNNTTGTTTTGGTAGGCCANATGCCGGCAAACGTTAGCTTACCTTCCAACGTCATCCACATCCCTGCCACCGANAATGTAGGTGAGCTTGCCAAATTCTACTCGGCAGCAGACGCATTTGTCCATCTGTCTAAGGAAGAGACCTTTGGAAAGGTCATAGCGGAAGCTCTTGCATGTGGCACTCCGGCCATCGTGTCAAACACCACAGCTATGCCTGAGCTTGTGGATAAAACCACAGGGGAAACCGTTAATCCTGACGACACTAACGGCATTATAGCTGCNTTGGGCCGAATCAACAAGGCTGAATGCAGNGGNGCCTGCAGANAAAGAGCCATTGAAAACTTCTCACTGACGGAAAATTGCCATCAAATCCTGAGTGTTTACAANAGCCTTCTGACAGAATCATGAAGGCGACTATCCTATAAACCCCAATGATTATCCAGCTGATTGTATGCCTCATTGCAGGCTTAATATATCTCTATTACCAAAAGCCCGGCAATCAGGCTTCGCGGTCATCGTTAAAGCCCAGAAACAGGTTTATCAACATCATGACAGTGGTGATGATTCTGCAATCGGGNTTACGAAACGTNGCCGTAGGNCCTGACACATATGCATACTTCAAAAAATTTGAAGGTATAGTCAGATATAGTTGGGGCGANATTGCCAATGCTTTTTATAGCACNTATATTGCCGGTGTCGGAAAGGACCCGGGCTATTTGGTGTTCATGAAGCTGTCGTCAATTATCACTGACAACTACCAGGTATTCCTGTTTCTCATAGCAATAATCTTCTTTCTTGCATTGAGAAGCATGATGAGNCGTTTCTGTTTGACGGTGTTCGATGTTTTAGTTGCCGTACTTGTCTATCAGGCGCTATTTTATGGCTTCTTCTCCATCACAGGNATTCGNCAGACNTTNGCNGTNGCATTGCTNTTTTTCAGCATCAGGTTCGTTCAGGACCGCCAATTCTTTCCCTTNCTGCTGATTTGCCTTGTCGCTTTGACGCTTCATAAATCNTCAGTGATATTTCTNCCGTTTTATTTTGTTGCAAGGATTAAAAAGCCNAAAGTTCTCNTTTTGTGTNTTCTGGCGTCTCTGCCGGTGATGTTTTACGGTCTCAGACCATTTGCGTTATATCTCACCTCNTTTGAATTTACAGAGAGTTATGCGTATTACACTACCGCAGAAAATGATACGGCNGGCGCTGTAATGTTCATGGTGTTCATGCTTGGCATGGCCTTGCTGATGTTGTACGTCAAACCGGGCCCCAAAGGTTATTCCACCACATCACTAATCTGCCTNAATGCCATCTCAACNGGCNTGTTTTTCATGCCATTGACATGGATTGACCAGTCTCTGATGAGAGTGGTGATGTATTTCTCTGTGTTCAGTATCTTTATTTTAGGTGGACTTNTTCGCAATCTTTGCGAACGCCTCAGGATAAACCAACAGCTCATGGCAATCGCTGTTTTCATGCTGTTCTCAGCTGTCATTGTAAAACGCTCTTACGATTACGCGTTTTTCTGGGAACAGATGAGCCTGCCTGAGAACTACATCTTCAAGCCAACAGACGGAAAAATCTGACTATGAATAAAGAAGTAAAGTACATATCCTACTATGACACCGCGGATTCACCCGTTCGCAGGAATTATGTCACTTCCGCTTCCTCAAAAATGGAATCCATTTGTGAGGCCATAAATGAATGCGGCTACGACGTGAAGATTATTTCCATGTCAGAAGTCACAGAGGATAAGTGTAAGTTTTATAAAGGCTCAACCAGACAGGTCAATAATCATCTGAAAGTTAAGCACTTCTGCTCATGGGGCGGGAAGTCAAAGATTTTGAAGAAGATAAAGCTTCTCTGGCATCTCTTGGCCATGTTTGTCTACCTCATTACTCACACCCGTAAAAATGAGCCGGTAATCGTTTATCATTCGTTAGGGTATTTTAATGTTATCCGTTGGGCAAAGAGCATCACAGGATTCCGTCTTATTTTAGAAGTAGAGGAGATTTATCAGGATGTGAAGACACCCAAATACAATGCACTGAGAAAGATTGAATACCTAACATTCAATGTTGCTGACGCTTACATATTCCCTACCGAGCTTCTCAACGAGAAACTCAACATCCATAATAAGCCCTATCTGGTGATGTACGGCACCTACACGGTGAGTCCTCAAATCACACCTAAATTCAATGATGGCCAAATCCACGTGATCTTTGCCGGAACCTTCGATAGGCGCAAAGGATGCATTAGCTCAATCCTCGCAGCTCAGCACCTGACCAAAGATTATCATCTGCATGTTTGTGGGTTCGGCTCCAAAGAGGACATCGAAAATGTTACCACTACAATAGCTAAAATCAATGCTTGCTCAAGCGCGGAGATAACCTATGAGGGGTTAAAAACCGGNAANGATTANATNAAGATGGTTCAAAAATGCGACATCGGACTAAGCACTCAAAATCCTGAAAGCAAATTTAACGAGACNTCATTCCCGTCTAAAATCCTTTCCTACATGACCAACGGGCTTTCTGTTGTNTCTATAAAAATNAAAGCAGTGGAACGTGCCTCTATCTCTCAGAACATCGTGTTTTATGAGCACCAAACGCCCGAAGATATTGCCAATGCCATCAAGCGTACACCACTAACCAATGATAACCGAAATGTCATTGAAAAGCTTTACATCAATTTAGTAAATAACCTTCAAAAGTTATTATGAGTATAATTAATAGATTCTTTTCGTTTATTGAAGCGCGCACAAGTTCACCTTCACTAAGTTATTGGCGCACCGCGTATCTCAATCTCCGCACTCTGCCTTTCGCACAAGCGATTAAGTTTCCTCTCAGAGTTTACGGNAGGATAAGGCTTGCTTGTCTTGATGGATCCATTATTATTCCGGAGAACACAACGCTGAAAATCGGCCTGAACTTTGCAGGCTTCAGACATTCTGGTCCCGGACAAATTTCAATAATGAAAAACGGTCGCATGATTCTGGGTAAAGATGTACAGATCTCACAAGGTGCCTCGATTCATGTTCATAACAATGCAACATTAGAACTAAAAGATTATAGCCATATCGGTGACCGCACCTCTGTGATATGCTACAAGNGTATANAAATCGGACNACAGACAAGAATAGCATGGGACAGTCAGTTGACGGATAGCAACTTCCATTTCATCTGTCTGGAGAACAAAATTATTAATCCAATTATCAATCCCATTCACATTGGTGATAATTGTTGGATAGGTAACAGAACAACCATTATGCCTGGCTCTTCATTGCCTGATAGAACAATCGTTGCTTCCAACTCTTTGATTAACAAAGACTATACGTCACTCATTCCAAACTACAGTCTTATTGCCGGCAGTCCTGCTAAATTAAAAAGAACCGATACCGTGCGAATATATGACCGTAGANTAGAGGCAGCCCTGAATGAATATTTCAGAAGCCATAACAAGCCTCTTGTCTGCGAGAATTTTTCGTCAATGAAAACTGATGATTTAGCTTCAATAATCGAGCGAAAAGAACTGGAATAATGGCATCACAACTTAAAACAGGAGCATTCTTATCCTATGCGAGTATTGTCATTAACATACTCATAGGACTGCTATACACTCCGTGGATGCTACATTCNATAGGCCGTGACAACTTCGGTCTCTACACATTGGCAATGTCNGTAATCACACTTTTTGTGTTTGATTTCGGCNTAAGTTCAGCTGTTACGCGTTTCATAGCAAAGTATCTTGCGGAAGGGAGACAGGACAAAGCAGATAACTGTCTGGGAATAGTTTATAAGCTCTATTTCCTTATAGACATCATTTTGCTCATTGTGATGACTGCGGTTTACTTTTTTATCCCGTATATNTATGACAGTCTCACACCGGATGAAATAAGCAAATTTAAGGTNGTCTATGTCATCGCTGCTATTTTCAGTGTCATNTCCTTCCCTTTCATTCCTGTTAATGGCATACTGACTGCCAATGAAAAGTTTATCCAGCTCAAACTGTGTGATTTAATCAATAAAATCTTGATTGTAGCATTAATGAGCGGNTGCCTTTTGCTTGGATACGGACTTTATGCCCTCGTCACTGTTAATGCCGTGGCGGGCCTGATTATGATTGGATTAAAGCTCTATTGCATAAAACGGTTCACTAACACACANATAAACTTCGGTTATAAAAATTCTTTAGAGCGAAAGGAGATTCTCCTCTACTCCGGATGGTCAACCATTATCTCTCTATGCGACCGTATTATTATGAGTCTCGCCCCTTCTATCCTCGGAATTATGTCAGGAGCCGGTAGTATCGCTGTTCTTGGTATAGCCATCACGATCCAAGGATACACAATCACGTTTGCAACTGCTCTTAACGGAATGTTTCTTCCTAAAGTGTCACGAATAGTGATTCACGATAATCAGAACCTTACNCCATTAATGATTAAAATCGGACGAGTGCAAGTATTGATAGTCTTTACCATCTTCCTATTCTTCAGCTGNGTCGGTTATAATTTCATAGACTTATGGGTAGGCCCACAGTATTCAAGTTCTTATTGGTGNGCTTTATTGCTAATAATTCCTGAAATAATTCACCAATCGCAAACAATAGGTCTCACAGCAATCGTGGCTACCAATCACATAAAATACACCGCATACATTTTTATAGTGATGGCATTATGCAGTGTGGCACTTGCATTTTGGTTTTCATCTTTATGGGGTGCGATAGGAATATCCGCTTCGATATGCATAACCTACATGATTAGGACTTTAGGACTGAACATGATCTACAAACACAAGCTAAGCATAAAAGTNGCTGACTTTTTCAAGAGCACATACCACCGTCTATGGATACCTACCCTTCTGACAGTGGCCTGCGCATATGGACTTAATCTGCTTAACATTCCAACCAACTGGGGNGGATTTCTCGTTAAATTCGGTGTGTTGTTGATTGTNTGCGTTTCGTCTTATTGGATGTTTTACATGAATAAGGATGAACACGTATTGTTCAGTGCAATATTCACCAAAGCAATAGCAAAAATTAATAAACCAAGATAATATGTCGATTTTTAAGGACAAGACCCTGCTGATTACGGGGGGTACAGGCTCATTCGGGAATGCGGTTTTACGCCGTTTTCTGAAGACTGACATAAAGGAGATACGCATTTTAAGCCGCGATGAGAAAAAACAGGATGATATGCGCCATGAGTATCAGGTGCGCTATCCTGAAGTTGCTCATAAAATTAAGTTTTACATCGGCGATGTGCGTGATTTACAGTCATGTAAAGGCGTGATGCCGGGTGTGGACTACATTTTCCATGCCGCCGCATTGAAGCAGGTGCCGTCGTGTGAGTTTTTCCCGATGGAGGCAGTCAAAACCAATGTTATAGGCACAGACAACATTCTGACAGCTGCCGTTGAGGCCGGGGTGAAGGCCGTTATCTGCCTTTCGACTGATAAAGCGGCCTATCCCATTAATGCGATGGGCATTACCAAAGCTATTGAGGAAAAGGTGGCTGTGGCCAAGTCAAGATACTCAGGCGACACGAAAATCTGCTGCACGCGCTACGGCAATGTGATGTGTTCGCGAGGCTCTGTAATCCCCCTTTGGATTGAGCAGATACGCTCAGGAAATCCCATCACACTCACCGAGCCGTCAATGACACGCTTCATCATGAGTCTTGACGAAGCTGTGGACCTGGTTATATTTGCATTTGAACATGGCGAAAACGGCGACATTCTGGTTCAGAAAGCACCGGCATGTACCATCGGCACGCAGGCTCAAGCAGTGTGTGAACTGTTCGGAGGCAAGAAGGAAGACATAAAGGTTATTGGCATCCGCCATGGCGAAAAGATGTATGAAACGCTTTTGACGAATGAAGAGTGTGCAAAGGCTGTGGACCTCGGGGACTTCTACAGAGTGCCTGCCGACAACCGCGGCCTGAACTACGACAAATACTTCAAAGAGGGCGATGAGACACGAAATGTGTTGACCGAATTCAACTCCAACAACACCCGCCAGCTCAATGTGGAGGAAACGAAAGCGAAGATTGCTTCGCTGGAGTATATTCAAAAGGAGCTCAGCGGCGAAGGTAACTTTGTGCAGTGATGAAGATTCTCGTGACCGGGGCCAAGGGGTTTGTAGGTAAAAACCTGTGTGCTCAGCTGAAGAATATACGTGACGGCAAAGCCAGGAATTATCCGGTGGAGATTGAGGAGGTGATGGAATATGACCTCGACTCCACCGATGAGGAGCTTGACCGTTACTGTAAAGAGGCGGACTTTGTGTTTAATCTGGCCGGAGTGAACCGTCCGGAGAATCCCGAAGATTTTCGCAAAGGTAACTTCGGGTTTGCCTCAAAACTGCTTGATACACTCAAGCGTCATGACAACAAGTGCCCGGTGATGCTGTCGAGTTCAATCCAGGCGACACTGATGGGGCGCTACGCCGGCCATCCCTACGGAGAAAGTAAAAAGGCCGGAGAAGAACTGTTTTTTGACTATGGCAAGGAGACCGGGGCTAAAGTGCTCGTGTATCGCTTTCCCAACCTGTTTGGGAAATGGTGCAGACCTAACTACAACTCAGCCGTGGCAACATTCTGCCATAACATAGCAAATGACCTGCCTATTCAGGTTAATGACCCGAACGTGGAGCTGGAGCTGCTCTATATTGACGACCTTGTGGATGAGATGATTTTGGCACTTCAAGGGAAGGAGCACCACTGCGAGTTTGACGGCTTGGAAACGGTGATTAAGAGCGACGGCAAATACTGTGGAGTGCCCTTGACGTTCAAGGTTAAGCTTGGCGAGATTGTTGAGTTGCTTAACGAGTTTGCCGAGCTGCCCACCACTCTCATGATTCCGGAAATCCCATCAGAAGGGTTTGCCAAGAGGCTATGGTCAACCTATCTGTCGTATCTACCCAAGGATAAAGCAGTTTTTGACCTGAAGATGAATGAGGATGCGCGAGGGAGCTTCACGGAGCTTGTTCACACACCCAAGTGCGGACAAGTGAGCATCAACATCTCCAAGCCCGGAATAACCAAGGGAGAGCACTGGCACAATACAAAGTGGGAGCAATTCATTGTGGTTAAGGGTCATGGCCTGATCCAGATGCGGAAAGAAGGTGAGGATGAGGTGCGCAACTATGAGGTGAGCGGCGACAAGATTCAGTCAGTCATCATGCTTCCCGGCTATACTCACAACATCATCAACCTCTCTGACACCGAGGACCTGGTGACTGTGATGTACTGCAACGAGATTTTCGATCCCAACAAGCCCGACACTTTCTACGACCCCGTGGAGCGCAAAAGCAACAACACAAACAATTGACTATCAATGAAGACAGACTACAACGACATACATTTTGCCAACAATGGCAAGCTTAAGCTTCTGATAATTGTGGGCACTCGCCCCGAGATTATCCGCTTATCCGCTACGATTAACAAATGCCGAAAGTATTTTGACGTAATTCTGGCTCACACCGGTCAGAACTATGACTACAACCTCAACGGCGTGTTCTTCAAGGACCTGAAGCTTGCAGATCCTGAAGTGTATATGGATGCAGTGGGCGATGATCTCGGTGCAACCGTAGGTAATATAATTAACTGCTCATACAAGCTNATGGCNGCCACNAAGCCTGACGCACTGTTGATTCTTGGCGACACAAATTCCTGTCTGTCGGCAATCGGGGCTAAGCGACTCCACATCCCTATTTTCCATATGGAAGCGGGCAACCGCTGCAAGGACGAATGTCTGCCCGAAGAGACAAATCGCCGAATTGTGGACATTATCTCGGATGTCAATCTATGNTACTCGGAGCATGCACGCCGCTATCTTGCAGAGTGCGGGCTGCCTAAGGAACGCACCTACGTGACCGGTTCGCCGATGGCCGAAGTGCTTCATCAGAACCTCGAGGAGATTGAAGCAAGCGACATTCACCAGCG
>JAAVCF010000002.1:17473-219362 GCA_014802445.1 Bacteroides sp.
ANNNNAAAAAGGCAAGTATATCCTNCTGTCGGCACACAGGGAAGAGAACATTGACACCGAGAAAAACTTCCTCAGCCTCTTCAACGCAATCAATGCCATTGCAGAGAAGTATGACCTGCCGATACTCTACAGCTGNCACCCGCGCAGCCGCAAGCGCATAGAGCAATCCGGATTTAAGCTNGACAGGCGAGTGATTCAGCATGAGCCACTGGGATTTCATGACTATAACTGCTTNCAGATGAATGCGGCCGCCGTTATCTCCGATTCAGGCACGCTGCCTGAAGAGTCAAGCTTCTTCACCTCGGTNGGCCATCCGTTTCCGGCGGTGTGTATCCGCACCTCAACCGAGCGACCTGANAGCCTTGACAATGCCGGCTTCATCCTCGCAGGNATTGACGAAGTGTCACTGCTTCAAGCCGTTGAGACAGCCATTGCGATGAACAACAGTNGCGACTTGGGAACCCCCGTAGATGTGTATGTGGGCGAGAATGTGAGCACAATCGTGGTAAAAATCATTCAATCCTATGTCACTGTGGTCAATAAAATGGTCTGGAGAAAATAAACNTAANGCATCATGAAGCTATCAATCATTATTCCAATTTATAATCCCGGAGAGTATCTCAAGGATTGCATCAGCAGCTGCATGTCACAAAAGGGACTGCAGCTTGGTGTTGATTATGAAATCATCGGAGTGGACGATGGCTCTACCGACGGAAGCGCAANAANANTTAACAGCCTGTTTANTAACGCATTACGGGGGGGGGGGTAAAATTATCTCTCAGGCCAACAGCGGAGTAAGCGCAGCGCGAAATCGCGGTTTGAAAGAAGCTAAAGGTGATTATGTGTGGTTTGTAGATGCTGATGATTATATCGTGGAGGATTGTTTGAGCGATGTGGTCAACTTCATTTACGCCAATCATCTCGATATCCTAAAAATAGAGAAGGAGAGAGTGAATAGGGACTCGCATCCCTATAGCGAATCAGACTTTCATTTGCAGCCTATTGGCCAGTCAGATNCCGGTGCAACTGCGATCAATCTAATTGTCCGAAGGGATTATCTCGAAAAGCATAAAATCAGCTTCGACACCTCGCTCAGGTATGGTGAAGATACGCTCTGGGTGTTTTGGGTNATGTTTTTCAAACCGAGGATAAAATATGTGGCTAACGCTATATATAAATATAGAATCCATCCTAGCTCGGCAATGCATACACAGAGGACCTCAGAGAAGACAAAGAGGCAAATGGATAGCGCAATGGGGATGACTATGACGTATGATAAAGCCTTAGCTGACTATAAGCACTTGCTGGACGAGAATGAGGTTACACACCTCATCAACAGACGAAATTGGAGCACTCAAAACGTGTTGATGTACGCATTAATNTCCGGAAAGGAAGCACGGAAAGAAGCTCTTAAACAACTTAAAGAAAAGGGATTTTATCCCTATCCTATNCTATGGAACAGACTATCGGTTAAATTCGGATTGAAAAATCTGGTTATCAACTTATTCTGTTTACCATTTCCAATAAAACCACTCTATCATCTGCTTGGCCGGATTAATGACAGGATTAAACTTCTGCGGTAACTCACAAGGTTCCGAGAGCGGGATGTTCTGACATGATTGGCGGCGGAAGTTTCATGGTGGAATAATAGAATCATTACGAATGAAGATACTGGTGTTGTCAAGCCATACCCCNAGCCTGTTTTGGTTCAGGATGGACATGATGAAAGCTTTTCAGAAAGCAGGNGCGGAAGTGANAGCCGTGGGCAACGAGCCNGAGGACAAATGGGCTCATAAGTTCAAGGAGTTCGGGATTACGTACAGAGCTATTCCCGTGAGCAGNAATGGNTTGAATGTGGCGGCTGANATCACAACCTATAAGGCGCTGAAAAAGCTTATCAAGGAAGAACGACCGGATAAGATTTTTGCGTATCAGGCCAAGACAATAGTTTATGGCATCCTTGCAGCCCACACTGCCGACAAGAGCATTGAGAACTATCCCTTGGTGGCGGGCCTTGGCTCAATATTCAGAGGAACCGGCTTAAAGTCAAAGCTCGTGAGAACGGTTCTCAGCGCTCAATATAAGCTTGCCTTCAGACGCTCACAGAAAGTGATTTTCCAGAACAGTGATGACAGAGACGAGCTTATTTCCCGCGGCCTGCTGAAAGGGAGTCAAGCAGAGATAATCAACGGGTCAGGGGTGAATCTGGCCAAATTCACTGTGCAACCACTATCCTCTCAGAGGGCTATCCTCTTTATAGGCAGACTGATCAGGGACAAAGGTGTGGGAGAATATCTTGAGCTTGCCAGGAGAATCAAGGAGAGATACGGGGACGTGAGATGTCTGCTTGTGGGACCTTATGACACCAATCCGAGCGCTATCACCCCCGAAGACCTGAAACCATTGATAGACACCGGCGTGGTGGAATACTTCGGCGAGCAGTCAGATGTGAGACCTTACATCAATGAATGCACGGTGTATGTGCTTCCGTCGTATCACGAAGGCACCCCCAAAACGGTGCTTGAAGCGATGGCAAGCGGCCGACCGGTTGTGACCACGGATGCACCGGGATGTCGCGAAACAGTGGTGGATGGAGAGAATGGTTTCCTCGTAGCGGTTAAAGACGTTGACCAGCTTGAAACGGCTGTTGCCAAGATTCTTGATGATGCAGAGTTGGCTCAGAGGCTTGGCGGAAGGAGCCGAGAGATGGCGGAAGATAAGTATGACGTGGAGAAGGTGAATGCCTCAATCCTCAGGATTATGCAAATAAACTAAAGGCTGAAGCCCACCGACGCATGGCAGAAGTTTAGAAGAATTTAGAGACATATATAGCAGATAAAAAGCTGCCGGACCTCAGTTGGGGATTCGGCAGCTTTTTTCTTTTTTAATCAGCTAATGGATGACGAGGACATTTGCGCCGAAAGTGGCTCAAATGTTCTCGTCAGTTATATCCGGTCGTGGCGTTGATTAAGCGCGAACAGAGAGCTGCAGGATAGAATGAGAATTGGCGAAACAGATTATCTGCAACCAATCAATTCTGTTGACTTCCATGTAAACGGCCACAGACCTTATAACTTGAGATAAAGTTAAGCGTCAACTACCAGTTAGGCAAATATGCAGTCTTCGTTAAGAAACGATGCCAAAGATTTAGACACACTCTAAATCTTGATTTGTTAAACAGAACGTGAAGGAAGGGTATTCAATAGTAGGTAAATGTCGCTACAGCAGAGCGGGTGATACAGGGTCTTGTCAATCTATGGATTTGCCTAAATGTAGAAAATTTCGTAAATTTGCACTACTATTGCATATCTCTAAAACGAGATTGTGACAAAACATAATTATTTGGATTCATCTTTAATGAATGCAAATACTGATACAGAAAGAGTTACGACAATGCCTCACGGCGTTGGCGACGCCGGAGGCGTGGAAAGCCTTAAATGGTGTGTTGCTATGATAAACAACTATACCAAGAGGTGAGTTTAGTCTTAACAGCACATTTGAAACATGAGGGCTCCATAGCCAAACATCGTGTGTTCGGTCTGTGGGAGAATTGTCACAAAGCTACGAGGAACACAGTGAATATGGCTACGGACACACGTATCGCTACGGCTATGGTTACGGTTACAACTACGGCGCTACAGGCAAGAAGAAGTAAAGCCGGCGGCGCACACACATTCTCCTCTCTCCTCCCCTCCTCCACTGAGCCTCAACGATTGCGAGGAAATGCCCGGCATAAGACTGGCCGGGCCTTAGAGACAGCAGCGTTTTAGGGCAGCGAATCATGGCAATGTCGGATGGTCGGCATGGAGTCATAGACGCTGAAAAGGCATAGGAAAAACACAACACAGAAACCTTTCATTTACATCACGATTCTCATGAACTGGTTATTAATTTACGTATGGGTGTTTGTCACGGTGGCACTCATTGCGGGGTTTATCCTGCCGCAGATTCTATTGATTGCTTTCAGGAAGAATCTTTTTGACGATATTGATCCGAGAAAGATTCACAAGGGAGCGGTGCCTCGCCTGGGCGGGATAGCTTTCTTTCCGGCCATTTTGTTTTCGATTCTGATTGTGATGGGTCTCTGCTTCAAGTTCTACTCGACTGATGCGAGCTTGCTTGCAGGAAAAGATATTAGCGGGCTGTGTTTCATTGGGTGCGCGATTATCATCCTCTATCTTATAGGGATGGCGGATGACCTGATTGGACTGAAGTATAGAGCCAAGTTCGGCTCTCAGATTCTGTCGGGGCTGCTGATTGTGGCCGGCGGGATTTACATTGACAATCTACATGGGTTTCTGTGGGTTTACGTGATGCCGATGTGGGCGGCGGTGGTGCTGACGGTGCTTCTTACCGTGTTCATTACGAATGCTATTAACCTTATTGACGGCATTGACGGGTTGGCATCGGGGCTTAGCGCAATAGCGTGTGTGTTTTACGGGCTTGTTCTGACAAAAGCAGGATGTCATATTTACGCGATGCTTGCATATGCAACGCTCGGAGCGCTGGTGCCGTTCTTCTACTACAACGTGTTTGGCAACGCGAAAAAGCATAGCAAGATTTTTATGGGCGACACGGGCGCGCTGACCATCGGACTGATTTTAAGCGTGCTGAGCATCAGAATCACTCAGATTGACGACGCGGAGTTTCCGACAAATTCAGCAGTGCTGGCTTTTGCGCCGCTGCTGATTCCATGTCTTGACGTTGTGAGGGTTTATATCCACCGCATAAAGGCACATCGCAATCCGTTTTTGCCTGACAAGACTCATATTCACCACAAGCTGCTGGCGCTGGGAATGCATCAGCGTGTGGCAATGCCGACGATTGTTGTGTCGAGCATGGTGCTGATAGCGCTGAACTACGTGCTGAGCTCGTTTATCAACATCACTCTGCTCTTCATCATCGACCTGGGACTGTGGTACTTGGTCAACAATCTGCTGTCTCGAGCCATCCGCTGCCGGGAGCGAAAAACCGGCGAAAAGCTTTATGAGTGAGAGACCGAGCGGAAAGCGTAAAATAAAGATTTTATTCAGCCACATTGAGCACTTCAACCATAAATAATCAAGAATCACGTGTAAAGAAGACACTTTTGAATGCACGAGTCAACCTCGTGTTTTACTTTTTGACGCTCATTCTTAGCTTCTTTTCACGCAAGATTTTTTTGGATTGCCTTGGGGCGAATTTTGTGGGTCTAACAGGCACCCTTCAAAACTTGTTAGGTTTTCTAAATTTAGCAGAACTTGGCATTGGGTCGGCTATTGGCTACGTTCTATATAAGCCTTTATTTGAGAAAGACCAAACGAAAATTAATGAGATAATCTCAGTTATGGGTTACCTCTACCGATGGATTGGTTTCATTATACTCGGAAGCGGAATAATTCTCTCCTTCTTTCTCCCTCTTATCTTTCCGGACAGTAATACCGGTTTTAACATGCCTATTATTTATTTGGCCTATTATGCGTTTTTAACATCCTCATTAATAGGGTACTTCATAAATTATCGACAAAATCTTCTCGGAGCCGACCAGCGCAACTATGTTGTGACAGGATATTTTCAGACAATGAACATCATCAAGATTCTAATTCAAATGGTAACAGCTTACTATACGGGGTCTTACTATTTCTGGATTGGAATTGAATTGTTATTTGGTGTGCTCTATTCATTTATTCTGAATTGGAAAATTAACCAAACTTATCCCTGGCTTAGAACAGAGGTAAAGCGAGGGCGAGAACTTCTTAGTGTTCACAATCAGGTGCTCACAAAAACGAAGCAGCTTTTTATCCAGAAAATAAGCTATTTTGTGCAGTACCAAACGGTCCCTTTCCTTACGTATGCATTTGTGAATCTGCAGATTGTGGCATTTTATGGGAATTATACCATAATAACAGACAAACTTGCGAATTTTGTCAATACATTTTTGGAGAGTAGCGGCGCCAGCATTGGGAATCTTATCGCCGAAGGTAATCGAACCAAAATTATCAATCTGTTTTGGGAGTTGCTGAGTATGCGCTATTTTATTGGAGGCACTTTTGCGTTTGCCATACTGGTACTTATAGAACCATTTATATCCATTTGGTTAGGTAAAAACTATCTTCTTTCTGACACTATAGTTTACCTTATAACCCTGAATGTCTTCATTGGCTATACTCGAGGAGGCGTGATGCAATTTCTCTTCGGTTATGGAATGTTTGCAGATATATGGGCCCCGATAAGTGAAATCGTGATAAACCTTACTGTTGCCATAATTTGCGGTTCTCATTGGGGATTGTCCGGTGTTCTTTTGGGCGGTCTTGTTAGTCAGATTCTCATCGTAGGAATTTGGAAACCAATCTATTTATTCTGGAAAGGTTTTAAGGAGCCTGTGTGGAAATATTGGCTTGGATTTATCAAGTTGGTAGTAACAGTTATTGTGCCCGCATTTATTGTGATTTATTTCATTAGCCCTCGCCTGAGCATTGATCCAGCCTCAAGCTATGTGAATTGGGTAATGTATGCAGTCATAACAGTGTTTATTTATGCAATAGTCGCTTTTTCGTTACTCTATATTTCATCAAACGGAATGCGCAGGTTTGTCCATAGATTCAGATTTAGATAAAATGTCAGTAAAAAAAGCATTCGGAATTATCTTAAAAAAAATTGTTCCATTCAGAGTCTATAAATTGATTTGTAACGGTGCAATTTTAGTTCCGTCTTATTACAAAACGATAATTAATGATGCGGAACGGAATTTCGACATGGCATTGGGGGATAGTGATGAAAAAGAGATTTTACTGATGCGTAAATATGGGCATATCTTGGACAAAGGGCTGCATCGGAAAGACGCTTCTCCGGGACATAGTGGTCGTTACTACCACTTGTTGAAGCAATCTGTCAATCATCTTATCAAAACCAAATACGCTAATGACCCCACAGTTTTATGGGCGATTAAAAAACTTGAAGCCTATGAAAAACTACAAAGTGGCAATGGATTTGAACCTTTATGCGGACAAAAACCTGAGCATGTCATTTCGTTTAATGAATTCAAGGATTTAGTTGAAGCGCGCCGTTCTAATCGTGATTTTTCAGATAAGCCTGTATTACAAGAAGATATGAACAAGCTTATTAGACTTGCGAATTGGGCATCCAGCAGTTGCAATAAACAGCCTATTTTCATTCATGCGACCAATAATCCTGATTTAGCATCAAAGTGTCTTAAGTGTTGCAAAGGAGGTACGGGTTTCAGCAACCATATCCCTTCTTTTTGGGCATTTTCGGCAGATGTATTAGGTTATGTCTGGCCGAGCGAAATATACTTGCCAGTTGTAGATACATGTTTAGGAGTTCAAAATGTTATGTTAGGAGCAACGACATTGGGAATATCCGGCACACTCCTATCATGGGCTCAGAAAAGTTCAGAAGAAGAAGCTGAGCTGCGAAAGCTACTTAATATCCCAACGCATCATCAGATTGTTCTCTGCGCAGTGATGGGATATGCTAATTCAGAATTTGAGGTTCCAGCAAGAAAAGAGATATGAATATATTCTTAGTCAATCAGTATTCAGGAAATAAAGGTGACCGAGCTGTGCTTTATGCAATGTGCCGGATTTTAAAGGCTCGGTACCCGAACGCTGGTATTACTGTAGCGACTTCCAATCCAGATTTATGGATAGGATATTCGTATTATCAACACGAGGATATTCGCTTTGTTCCTTGGGCTTGGGATTACGACAATGTGTCAGCTGCAAAAGTCTATTGGAAAATACTTAATAAAATTAAGAAATACACATTTACGACTATGAGAGAGACCTTTCTAAATGGACTCTCCATTGCCCGGTACTTTACTAATCCTGACTTTTATGATGCGTTAGTAAAGGCAGACGTTGTAATCAGCGTAGGTGGACATCACTTTACTACATTGCTTTCAAAGGATTTGGTATCTGGAATTAATTTTGATGCCATGAGTATCCTTTCCCAAAAGCCAATGATATGTTTTTCGCAATCTTTTGGGCCATTTGAGTTTTATAATGAACGTAACAGAAAACTTACTCAAAAACTTTTGAGTAAGTGCATTCTTATGCCACGTGAGAATAACTCTCAGGAGTGTCTTAAAAAATTTATAGGAGACGGCGCGAACGTCATACCCACTTTTGAAAGTGTATTATCTCTTTCAGAATTCATTGAGTATAAATCGATTGATAAAAGGGACAATGCTATTGGAATAGCTATATATTGTACACAATATAGAACGAGTGAGGAAAAGTCAACATATCAAAAGACACTTGCAAAATTTTGTGACTATGTAATCTCTAAGGGTTACAATGTGAGATTCTTCCCGATGGAAATCAAGGGAACCGGCCCTGATGACCGCCCCTTTATCAATGAAATTATTTCTAAAACACTGGCTCCAGAAAAGTGCAGCGTTTATTTTGAGGATTTAGAAACACAAGACCACTTGAATGAAGTGTCGAAATGCAAGGTGTTTCTCGGTCATAAGACTCATAGCACCATTTTTGCGTTAGCTACCGGCACCCCCCTCATGGCTATGGCCTATCACCCCAAGACTCTGGAATTTTTAACGCAATTTGGTATGACGGAAAATGTTATTGTGGACACCAAATTGTCAATCGAGTGGCTCACAGAAACATTTGATAGAATATCCTCCTCGCTCGAAAGTATTAGCAAAAATGAGTATGCTAAATCGGTTGACTTTACAAACCGTATAAAGGAAGACATTTTTAAGGCTATAAATATAGTTACAAAATGAAGAAAATAATGCTTGTATTCGGGACCCGTCCCGAGGCTATTAAGATGGCTCCTCTGGTAAAAGAGTTTCAGAAATACCCTAAAGATTTTGAAACGGTTGTCTGTGTTACCGGCCAACACAGACAGATGCTTGATCAGGTGTTGGAATTATTTGACATAAAGCCTGATTATGATCTGAATATTATGAAGCAGGGGCAGGATTTGTATGATGTGACCTCGCGAGTTCTCCTTGGAATGCGAGATGTGCTTCGTGAAGCTAAGCCTGATGTGGTTCTTGTGCACGGAGACACAACGACTTCAACAGCAGCTGCACTTGCAGCTTTTTATAACCAGACGCCTGTTGGACATGTGGAAGCAGGCCTCAGGACGCACAATATCTACTCTCCTTGGCCGGAAGAAATGAATCGACAGATTACAGGTAGAATTGCTGTTTTTGATTTCGCACCTACACCTTTGAGCCGAGAAAACCTTCTGGCTGAAGGAGTTGCCAGTGATGCGATTCATGTGACAGGTAACACTGTTATCGACGCCCTCTATATGGTTGTTGATAAAATTAAATCTGATAATCAACTTAAAGTCAAACTATCCGGAATGCTGAAAACAGCAGGATACGACACATCTCGGCTTGAAGGCAATAAGAAGTTGGTTCTTATTACGGGTCACAGAAGAGAGAACTTCGGTGACGGGTTCATCTCAATGTGTCGAGCTATTAAATCGCTTTCAGAAAAGTATCCCGAGGTGGATTTTGTTTATCCGATGCATTTGAATCCTAATGTGCGAAAGCCCATTCATGAGGTGTTTGGCAATGACCTGAGCAATCTTGGGAACATGTTCTTTATCGAACCTCTTGAATATCTGTCGTTTGTGTGTCTGATGGAGAAGTCGGACATCGTACTTACAGATAGCGGCGGGATACAAGAGGAAGCTCCCGGCTTGGGTAAGCCGGTGCTCGTGATGCGTGACACAACGGAGCGCCCAGAAGCACTAACAGCAGGAACCGTTAAACTTGTCGGTACTGATTACGACAAGATTGTAGGCGAAGTTTCAGCACTGCTTGATAATGAAGACTATTATGAAGAAATGAGCCAGGCCGTCAATCCTTATGGGGACGGAAAGGCTTGTGAACGAATTGTAGATGCACTGCGCTGACTATGAGACTTCTGATGATTGCCACCGGCTATCCGCCATATCTGTTTTCCGAGAATCTTTGCAACGGAAAGTTAGCGATGGCTTTGATAGAAAACGGTGTGGAGATTGATGCGATTTCAAAGGTTGATGATGGTCCATCATATGGAGCAGACTGGACAGCGCCATGGGATGTGTTGGAACCAACAGCACACATTGTAAAGTATAACGCCGGGAATAAACTTACTCAGATGGTTGATGTGCTTTATTCAGGGCTCAAGATGGGTGGTCAATTTGTGCCAGGAGTACGATGGGCGCGTAGGGCTTATGAAAAGGCTCTTCAGCTCATGAAAACAAAGCATTATGATGCCGTTATGACCCGTTCTCCCAACGATACGGCACATATGGTTGGGTATATGCTAAAGAAAAATACCCGGTGCAGATGGATTGCTAACTGGAATGACCCTGCAATACCTATTTGGCCCGGCCAATATAAGCATAATCTATCTCCTTCAAAGCAGAAGAAACTCATGAAGCAGACAGCCATGCTTTTGAACGCTGCAGATGTGGATACTTTCCCCTCTGATTCATTACGTGCACATTTCACAGAACATTTTCCATTACTGAAAAGCCATCGTACGGCCATCCTTCCGCATATTGGACTGGTAGAGTCTGCTTGGCCTGCCGGAGAGCCCAATCTAAATGACGGCAAAATCAGATTTTTACATTCCGGGAATCTTTCAGCTGAAAGAAATCCTGAAACTACGTTCCAAGCAATGCGTGGTCTCATTGATGACGGGATTGATTCATTTGAGTTTCACATAATGGGTCATATCAATGACTATTCAAAGGAACTGATAGCAAAATATGGTCTGGAGAGTCATGTGAAATTTATTGGCAGTTTCCCTTATCTCAAGGCCTTGGCTAAGATGCAGTCATACGATGTGTTAGTCCTTCTTGAAGCTCGACTTGAAAAAGGAATCTTTTTCGCAAGTAAAATTACAGATTATCTGCAAACAGGCCTCCCAATAATGGCTATATCTCCCGAAAAAGGATTTGCCGCGGACCTTTTTAAGAAAGGGTCAAGTTACTACTTAGCAAATAATCTGCTCGCAGATGATATAGCTTCAACATTCAAGAAGGTTTTAAGTGACTTTCAATGTGCAAATAGACGCTTTAAGGGTGATATGGCGAAGTATCGCAACTTTTCCCCAGAAGCTGTAGTTGAAGAAGTTCGCACCCTACTTAACAATTGATGCTTATTATCGTAAATTCAGAGTCATTCTAATCTAACCAGCAATTGGCTTTTGTATCAGTTTATGTAAGACTTCATGCCTTGCATAGTGAAGATTATACATTTTGATACGGACGCTAAACTATATGTATGACAAAACAATATTTTGATAAATCCTCTCGGCTTAATGACGTGGTGATTATCCGCTCGATAGCTATTGTCATGGTTGTAGCCTTTCATGCGTACTATATGATGATGGTACCAGGGCATTTTCCCAAATCAATGGATATGTATCACCAGATGTATTACAACATTAACTGTCTGATTCTTCAGTTCAGGATGCCACTTTTCATTATGATTAGTGGGTATCTGTTCTCACATCTGGAAAATGACAAAGGCAAGTATGCCACATTCAAAGCTTTGCTACAGAATAAGTTCAAGAGACTTATTTTGCCATTCTTTGTGTTTGCAACAGTTTTCATGCTTTCAATCAATGATTTCAGTTGGGAACCTTATTATAGATGGGGCTATCAGCATCTTTGGTTCATTCCTATGCTATTTTGGTGCTTCATATTCACCCGGCTACAATCATTTCTACCATTTAATAAATCAACATGGTGGAAAGCGACAATACTTACTGTGTTCTTCTGCTTCGATATCCTTCCTCACATCTCAGTCCCGTTTTTCGCATTACCAAATTTTCTAAGATGGTACTTCTGGTTTTATTTTGGATACCAAATTTATCTGAATAGAGATAAACTTTATGGGGTGATGAATAATCACAGGTATATATATTCTTTCATTCTGCTTAGCATTTTCATTTGTGGCTCTTGGGTCAAATGTAATTACCTGGAGAGTAATACTATTCATACATGGTACACAGAGCTCGCAAATATATCAGTTGCTATACTTTTCTGGTTTTGGATTAATTTTATTCTCTTTAGATTCATAAGCGCAGATGGAGGTGTAATACGTAAATTTAACTGGCTCAATAAGCATTCTTACGGAATATATGTTTTCCATAATTGGCTCCAGCCATTTTTGATAAGTTCTACTGCCATTGGACTTTTTGGACTTGAGACATTGGCGATGAATTATCCAATTTTATTTCCTTTGGTCTTTTTCATAAGTTCATTCATCTTGTCGTTGGGACTTACTTGGCTCCTACTAAAAACAAGGGTTGGGCGGTTCCTTATAGGATGAGTAATGCAAAAACAAGGCTAAGCCGTGATTAATAAGATTTGTGTAATTAATGAAGTGCGTAAGGCACACGTTGCATTTCTAAAACTACGCGTTCCGAAGCATCAACCTAATTTTCAAGGAAAGGTGATGATTGTGGCGCCACATCCTGATGATGAGGTGATTGGGTGCGGGGGACTCATTGGCCGGTTGGTGGCTGAGGGGACTGCGCCTCACATTGTTATCATGACGGGTGGCGAAGGGTCGCACAGAGGCTGTTGCGGGACGGCAGAGCGTGAGATTGTTGCTGCGCGAAGAGGGCTGACAAGGAAAGCATTAGCTGTGCTTGGGGTGCCGGAGACACAGGTTCACGAGCTTGACTTTACTGACGGGAGGATTGACGAAGACGGTAAAGATATGAGCCGGCTACGGGCATTGATTGAAGAGCTTAAGCCTGACACAATCCTTGTGCCTCACTGGGGTGAGGGATGGTCTGATCATGTGAAGACGGCAGAGATTGTGAAAAGGATTGTGCCTTCAACGGCAGAGGTGTGGGAATACTGCGTGTGGATGTGGTATTACAACGTTTGGCGGGGCCTTGACTGGAAGAATGCGGCTGCTCTGCGCTTGACGCCCGAGGAGCATAGCCTGAAGATGCGGGCCATGGACGAGTATATCAAACCGCTGGCGCCCTGCGGCAGGCCTTGGAGCGGTGTTCTTCCCAAGGTTTTCACGGAGGCAAATAGCGGAAACATTGAACTCTATTTCAGATGTGGAACTTCGAAATAATCGACTCAATTCCTGAGTCAGTGCAGAGCGAGCATGTGTTCTTTCATCCTGCAATGATAGAAGCATGGATGAAAACTTATGTTCCGCTTCGAAAGATGACTCCGATTTATATTAAAGGCGTCAATGGAGAATCAGCGATGTATCTACCATTGGTGCTTTGGACAAGAAATTGGAAAAATGCTTTTGTGCGTACGCTTGTAGCCATTGGCTACAGCGATTTTGACTATCATGATCCAATTGTTAATGGTGAACGACCCGATAAGGAAGCTATTTCTTCATTCTGGAGTGAATTGATTTCTTTTCTTAAATCAAAATATACAATCGATTCATTCACAATCGAGGGAATTACAGATGCGATGGCCTATGGGTCAGACTGGCAAAAAGGAGAAATCTGTCCGAGGCTTGACTTGAAGGATGTACCTGACGAAGATTCTCTGATGAAATTTTTCAAGACATCGCTTCGAGGTGATTTACGCCGGCAGATGCGGAGACTTGAGGAGATAGGCCCGCTTCGCTTGAGGGAATTCCATTCATGGGAGGATATCCCGGAAGAGACCTTCACACAATTTATGCACCAACACGCACTCCGCTGGCCTAATGCTTACAAGGCACCCCACTTTCATGAAAACCTGCTAAAGATAGGGCTGAGAGCTGGAGTGGTTCACTTCTCGACTCTTTTGGTTGGTGAAACAGAGATTGCATGGCATTTGGGATTCACATATAAGGGCCGGTATTACTACTACATGCCGGCCGGGAATAAGGACTTCTCTAAGTTCTCACCTACTAAAGTGCATTTGTTCTTTCTCATGCGGCGAGCAGTTGAACAAGGCTACGAAGTTTATGACCATCTTCGGGGTGATGAGAACTATAAATCAGGCTGGAGCAACGGATTTATACACGTGAATACTTTCAGTGGCACCACATCAAGCATTCGCACTATTGTGCGAGATAGCCTACTGAAAATCAGGCATTTACCCCCCCCCACCCGAGATAATCAATTGGGGTTCACCACTTTACGCTGTGCAGCATGAAGAAGCAGCGTAAGGAGGGGGTGATTGTTGTTGGCGACTCGTTTAACAACACATTGGGGTTGATAAGGTCGCTTGGCCGGGCAGGAATTAATCCGCTATTGATTCTCGTGGGCGACGACAGGCTTTTTGTTAGCAAAAGCAAGTATGTGAGAGAAACCATAAGGGTGGGAACAGTTAATGAAGCAATGGGTAAGCTTCACGAGCTAAGAACAAATCATCGGGGAGCGTGGATTATTTGCTCGAATGATAAAGCTGCGGAGATTCTTGATCAAAACGAAGCTGAGTTTTCACGATATTACCGTACACCAATGCAGGGTCAGCGTATCGGCAGACTTTTCACCAAGAGTGCTCAGTGTGAGCTGGCGGCGCAGTGCGGGGTGACAGTACCACAATCGGTCATTTATAATCGAGGTGAATCGATTCCTCAATTGACCTATCCAGTGCTTATTAAGCCGAATGATAGCAACCGAGGAGAGAAAGCAGACATCCACATCTGCTCTACCCGCCAAGAACTTGAAAAGAGTTTGAAGAAGAATTCAAGGTGCAATCAGTTCATAGTGCAGCAGTTTATCGATAAAGATTATGAAATCAATCTGATCGGTGCTGTCAATGAGCATGGTGTGGCAATCCCGGGGGGCATACGCAAATTACGGCACTATCCGTCGCCAAACGGCCCCTGCTCATTTGGAGTATATGAGCAGATAAGGAGCCTACCGGTGGATGTTGAGCCATTAAAGCGCTTTGTTGAAACCACCGGTTATCGCGGTCCGTTCAGCATTGAATTACTGCATGCTGATAATACGAACTATTTTATGGAGATGAATTTCCGTCACGATGGTCTGGCCTATGCTGCCACTGCAGCGGGAGTTAATCTTCTGGACTTCTATATAAATGGAAAGATGGAGCCGGAGGGAAATGTGAAGACAACGTATTTAATGGATTTATCCACCGATGCTCTCCATGTTCGTGAAGGCAGAGTGAGCCGTTGGCGTTGGATTTGCAACTTGCTTCAAACAAAGTGTCAACTTAATTTCAATATTTCTGACCCCAGACCAACGGTAGAATATTATCGTAAAAAGTTTTTAAGATGAGAGTGCTTGTGGGGATACCGTGCTTGCTGACCGGGGGCACTGAGATTCAGACGCTCAGTTTGGTGGAGGCGCTTGTGGCTGCGGGTCACAGGCCTTTGGTGGTTTGCTATTTCGAACATAATGAAGGAATGGCGAAGCGCTATGAGGATGCCGGAGCGGAGGTGAGACTGCTGTCGGCGGATGGTAAGCGGCCGGCCGGAATCAAGGCGGTTACTGCCCATCTTTGGAAAGGATTGCGAGAGGCTGTCAAGGAATTCCGCCCGGAGGTGGCCCACGTGCAATACATGGCTCCGGGAACGTTGCCGATTCTTATTTTAAGAGCTTTAGGTGTTAAGAAAATCGTGGCGACCTCGCATACAGCGGGCGATATTTACTCACGTAAGGGTTTGAGGGTGATTAAGCTCTTAACCAATCATGTTTTGTCGGGGTTTCAGTGTATAACGGAGCGCGCCGAGCGCAGCTATTTCGGGACATCGAAGCTTTTTGACGGAACTCGCGGGAAACATTTTACAATCTATAACAACATTCCGTCGCATATCTCCATCCTTAAGAACCCTCGCCGAGCTAAAGAAGCGGGAGAGGATATTACAGTGGGCGTAGTGAGCCGATTGGAGCCGATAAAAGGAATGGATTTGGTGGTTCCCGCATTTGCAGAGGCATATCTGCACAATCCGCGGCTGAGACTGCTGATTGTGGGGGACGGTTCGCAAAGGGAGCTGATGGAGAGACAGGTCAGGGAAGCCGGGATTGGCAACGTCACCGAGTTTGTTGGACGGAAGGCTCAGTCAGAGCTTCAGGACTGTTATGACAGCATAGACATACTGCTGATGCCATCGCGTTCGGAGGGATTCGGCCTCACTGCTATTGAAGGTATGGCCCGAGGATGCGTGGTTGTGGCTGCCAACACCGGCGGGCTCCCCGAGGTGGTTCAGAACGGCGTGACGGGATTGCTGCATGAACCGGACTCGGTGATTGATTTAGCAGAAAAAATCACCGAATTATCAATTGACAATAATCTGCTCAATACTTTCTCACAAACTACCCTCTCTCGAGCCATAGATTTTTCTGACGAAACTTACAAAACACAGATATCCGCACTGTATAACACACTGACAAAATGATATACCTAAACATAATATACTTTCTTCTGATTTCTTGGTATGCTTACAAATTCTTGATTTCGGAAGGGAAAATAGTCAAGAGTCCATTTGACAAAAGAGATGACTTGCTTTTGACGGGCCCTGAGATGTTCTGGGTTCTGACCTTCTCAACGGGCTTATTAGCATTTTCGGCACCTCTACCGATAGACCTGATGGCAATTCGTTTAATGGTAATTATGGTATTGTGCTTCATAGGTTTTTCAATTGTATCTCATAAGCCAATCTGGTCATTACCGTTAAAACTATATGCTGTATATTTGGTATGGCTACTGATCGGTTGTATTTATGGCCCGTCATGGGGATATGGTATACGAATGGTTCTCAAATACTCCTACCCACTTATCTTCTGTCTTTTTGCAACAGCTGCTATAGATAATTTTCCAACAGCTTTGAAATCAGCTTTAAGTGCTCGGTGGATTGGTACAATAGCTCTTGTATTATCATTTACACCATTTATCTTGAAAATGTTTTTTCCGGGTGTGCTTTGGTATATGACCGCTCGCGCCATTCATTTTATTTCTCTGATGACATTTTCAATAGCACTTTTTTTCTTTTCCACAGAAAAGAGGAAAAATCTTATTTATTCTTTACTCTTCCTCTTCCCCTGTTGTATCTGGATTCTTAGAACATCAATATTGGGCTCCGGGGTGGCTATTATGACTTTTGCATTAATCAGGTGGCGGTTGAAAGCGCTGCCGATTATTCTGGGAATATTAGTAGCCGGCGTAATTGCGGTGTTCACAGTCCCTGAGCTTCATGAAAAGATGTTCTTTGATGATGTGGAAAATGCCGATTTGGAGGGTTTTACCTCAGGAGAATTAGATTTGGATGATGTAAATACTAATACTCGAATAGTAATGTGGGAGTTTTTGGAGAATATGTTCTTTGACGGTCACAAGCTAACCGGTTCAGGAACCGGTTCTGTTCAGCAATATATGTATACTCACTATGTGTTTGGAGGACTTGTGGTTCCACATAGCGATTTTGTTCAAATGAAATGCGACAATGGCCTCATTGGTATGTATCTGTATATAGCATTTTCCTTGCTCATTTTCTGCCATTGCTTCAAAATATATTGGAATACAGATGATGACAGAATTAAACTGTTTGCAATCACAGCGGGGGCATCATTAATGGGAGTACTTGTGACATTATATTCGGATAATACAGTTGGTTTTTCAATGGCTACACTGTCCATGCCATATGGTTTTTATGGGATGACATTAGCGTTGAATGAAAGGCTGAGCAATGACCTATAACGTTTCTATGATTTCTATAGTAATTCCACTATATAATAAAGCTCATAAAATTGAGGAAACCCTCAATTCCGTGCTTGCCCAGACTTTTCAGGATTTTGAAATTATCATTGTTGATGACGGATCAACGGACGGCTCTGCCGAAATAGTTGCGGAGCTCAAGGATAGTCGCATACGCATAATATCTCAAGAGAATGCCGGTGTTTCAGCTGCCCGAAACCGAGGCATCCAAGAGTCAAAAGGAGAATATGTGGCATTTCTTGATGCCGATGATCAATGGTATCCAGAATATTTGTCTTCAATAAACGCTCTAATCAATCGTCATAAAGACTGCGATGTATTCACTGTTGGATACGAATTCATTGATGAAAATGGGAACAAAAGGCCATCTATAGTTCGATGCAAAAATTTAGATGATGAAAGATGTTTGTCAGATCGATACTTCCATATTGCTTCAATTTCCGACGCCCCGTTATGGACATCAGCCGTCGTCGCATCAAAAATGGCGCTTATAAGCAGCCACGGATTTCCTGAAGGTGTAACCTCCGGAGAGGATTTAATCACGTGGGCAAAACTTGCCGCAAAATATAGGATTGCCAGGCTTAACAAAACATTAGCTAAATATTATACGCCGACTACAGGCCCGACTGGCAAAGTGCCGTGTGACCTGACATCAACAAATGATGCTGTTGGCAACGAACTCATTCGTTTGTCAGATGAATTTCCAAAAAGAGGAATAACGGAATATGTTTCTTTTTGGTACAAAATGCGTGCTGTCATAAATCTCAACCGACGAAATCGCATTCCGGCATTTAAGTGTGCGGTCAAAGCTGTTAAGTATAATCCGAGAAATGTGAAAGCATGGGGATTGATGGCTCTTTCATTTATGCCTGAAATAATTCTAAATAAGATAATCCACAAGTGAAGATAGTTTATTGCATACCGTCCACCTGTAATTCCGGAGGCATGGAGAGAGTACTTTCCATAAAGGCTAATTATCTTGCGGATAAACTTGGCTATGAGGTAATGGTGGTAACCACAAGTCAGCGGTCACGCAAGCCTTTCTATTCATTTTCTGAGAGAATCAAGTTTGTTGATCTCGGAATAGATTATGAGGAAATCAAAATGCAACCTCTTGTAAAAAGAATTAAAGCACGTATTGCCGCTAAAAGGAAACATCGTAGATTGCTGACAGATTTGTTGAAAGAATATCGTCCAGACATTACGGTATCCATGTTTACGCATGAGATGACATTTCTGCCCTCTATTAAGGATGGAAGTAAAAAAGTACTTGAACTGCATTTTTCAAAGCAGTTTCGCACCCTTGATGCTCGCAGTAATGGGGTTTCATTCACAATGCGGGCTATTAATCATATTCTTGACTATTTAGACCGAAGAGCCATAAGAGCATACGATCAGTTTGTAGTTCTAAGTAAAATGGATGCTGCAGATTGGGGAAAAGGTTACAAAAATATGACTATAATATCAAACCCTCTATCTTTCGAACCTCTCGGATCCGAACTTAGCAATCTTGACACAAAAAGAGCGCTTGCTATTGGACGTTTGTGTCCTCAGAAAGGGTTTGACACATTGTTAAAAGTCTGGGCCACCATTCCGGCCGAAGTTAGAGATAAATGGACTTTGGATATTGTTGGGTCAGGACCAGACGAGCAAGTATTAAGAAAAGCAATACTGGAATACAATCTTGGGGAAAGTGTTAAGATTCTTCCACCAGTACAAGACGTTCAATCATTGTATCGCACCCACTCCATCTTCTGTTTTCCGTCGCGCTACGAGGGATTTGGAATGGCCATTTTGGAGGCCATGTCATTCGGGCTGCCGCCAGTTTCATTCAACTGTCCATGTGGCCCAGCCGAAATTATTGATGATAAATTTAATGGCTTCCTGATTAAACAGAATGACATTCACTCTTTTGCCAATGCTTTAATTCAACTTATGGAGAGTCCGAATCTTCGCAGTGATATGGGAAGTCGTGCACACAAGAAAGCCACAGAACGATTCTCAGTGGAATCGACAATGAACAAATGGCATAACACTTTTGAACACTTAAGAAATGAGCAATAAAAAGCTGTTGTATTTCGCCTCAGATTATAAAATCGGGCTCAGTTCATTACTGACAGATCAACTGATTTCATTACATGCCTCGGGGGTGGATGTAGTTGCTGTGGCTGGTGAAAAAGAACAGGAGAAAGGACTAGCAAAGGTGATTGCAGACAATGGAATTAGGTTAGTTCGAATTGAAGGTTTGGATGAGCACTCTAACTTTTCAAAGCTGGTAAAAATTCTACAAAGCATAATCATTCAACAGAAAATCAGTATTATTCATGTCCAGAATAATTGGCAGCTCGGATTGGTAGCAATGATTAAAAGTAAGCTTTGCCTAAAGCATAAACTTGAGATTGCCTATACTATACATGGTTTCAGACATAATAGTACAGTAAAATCTAGAATAGCTCAGGTCATAATAGGAACTGCGCTGTTTATGTTTGCTGACCATGTGATATGCATGACGGACTACCTACGTAAAAAGTTCCGATTATTATCCTACAAGATAGAAATGATTCCACTTGGTATAAATGATGAGTACTTTATTTCTGAATATATACCACCGATAACTGATGGCTTGCATTTAATTTTCCCTGCACAATTCAGAGAAGGAAAGAATCAGGATTTGATAATACGCTCGTTCGCTAAATTCATCTATGAGAGCAAAGACATGAAATCTACACTTACCCTTCCAGGCAATGGTGATTTAATGGAGCGAATGAAGCAATTGGCAAAAGATCTGGGTATCGCTCAACGTGTGTTCTTTCCGGGGTTTATTTCCAAGAAAGATGTAAAGCGATTGTATCTTGAAAGCAATGCTGCAATTGTAGCGAGCAATAGTGAAACATTCGGACAAAGTATTGTCGAGCCTTACGTTCTTGGTCGATGTGTGATTTCCACACCAGTGGGTATAGCACCGGAAATCATTAACGATGAAGAGAACGGCTTTATATTCAAAAATGAGGGTGATTTGGTGAATATCTTTAAGCGAATTTCAGCTAACCCCAGCATCCTTGGGACTATTGGCAAGAATAACTATGGTCGCCGCAATACGTTTACTTGGCTTAATGTCTCGGGGAAATACAATAAATCGTTGAACTTAAAATAATTAAAGCATGACTGAAAGATTGCTTACAATTAAAGAAGTCAGAGAACTGCAAATGCAGATAATGGATGATATCCACAACTATTGCTCCGCACATAACCTTCACTACACCCTCACAAGCGGAACAATGATTGGCGCTATGCGCCACAAGGGATATATCCCTTGGGACGATGATATCGATATCATGATGCCCCGACCGGATTATGAATATTTTATGGACAACTATAAGCCAGGGAAAGAATACTTGGCAGCTGTAGACCATCGTGTGGATAAAAACTACATAAGTTCATTTGCAAAAGTGTATGACACTCGTACCTTTACTAAATCGGGCAATATAATCGATAACAGAAGTGTTTCGTCGACATATTTCCAGTTGACGGATTACCTGCAAACGAAATGATTGAGGAGCATATCGATAGATTGTTTGATCTGTATGAAAAGCTAAGGAGAAGTGGAAAATACTATCTCTACATCCCCACACAGCGTAAGTTCAAGAGAGTGTTATACTACTGCAAGTACTTGCTCAAACGGTTAACTGTACCGAGCACAGCTACACTTCATCGTCAATTATTTGAATTGCTGTCAAAATATCCTTTTGAAGATGCAGATTCCGTGTGCCTGACAGGGGGTCGCTATCGTGTAAAGGAATGCGTTCCTAAGAATCTGCTTTCCGATTACAAGCTGGTACCGTTCGAGAATCGAAGATATATGTGTATTGAGAAAGCTGACGAATATCTTTCACACGTGTATGGAGATTGGCGGAAACTGCCACCCATAGAAAGTCGTGTTCCTGAGCATTTTGATGAGGTCTATATCAATGAATGATTAGCGGACTACAATTGATTAATGCTGCGAAATACACCGAAAAGCACCTCCTATGGCACAATTAACAAAAATTGTTTGTTCAATACCTAAAACTATTTGGTTTAACTTTCGATATCTTCCATTTTGCCAGGCTATTAAGCTACCGGTTTGGATAGCCGCAAATGTAAGAATAAAGAGATTACATCGGGATTGCATTATGATAAACAGTCGGTGCAAATTGGGATTGATTCGCATCGGATTTCACGAAGCAGATGCTATTGATGTGCACGGACAACATACACTTCTATCAATAGAAAAACGAGGGAAGCTTATTTTTCAGGATGATGCACACATCGGTCATGGCGCGATCATAAATGTAAAATCCGAGGGAAAATTATCATTGGGTAGAAACTTTGCTATATCCGGAACCACATCAATAATATGTAGTAAATCAATTACATTTGGTGATGATGTGCAACTCAGTTGGAATTCCATGATTATGGATAGCGATGCTCATCGCATATATTCCACAGATGGAAAGTGGATAAATCCCCCGACTGAGATTACAGTGGGTAATAGCGTGTGGATTGCCGCAAACACATCTATAATGAAAGGTGCAGTGATAAAGGATAATACTGTTGTCGCTTCCAACTCACTAGTTAACAAGGCCTTTTCTGAAGGAAATTGTATTTTGGCCGGACAACCTGCAAAAGTTGTAAAACAAATTGGCGGTTTTGCAATATGAAAGTTTTGCTGGTTCATAATGACTACGGGAAGTATTCCGGCGAGGAGGCCGTGGTTGATAAGATGGCAACTATGCTGAGTGAAATGGGGCACAGTGTTGCTCAGTTGCGAATGACCACCGCAGGAGCCCGAGAGTCGATAAGCGGCAAGATCAAGGGGTTTGTTTCAGGAATCTATTGTCCGTCGGGAGTTAGGGCTATGCGTGAAGCGATTGAGCGTGAGAAGCCTGACGTGGTCAATGTTCACAACCTCTACCCTTTCATCTCACCGGCAGCTTTGCGGGAATGCAAAAAAGCAGGGGTGCCTGTGGTGATGACAATCCACAACTTCAGGCTCATCTGCCCCACGGGACTTTTCATGCGTGACGGACGCCCTTGTGAGCTTTGTCTGGAGAAGGGAAACGAATGGGGATGCGTGAGATATAACTGCGAACATTCTGCATTGAAATCCATTGGTTATGCAGCCCGCAATGCCGTGGCCCGCTTGAAGCGCCATTATGCCGACTGTGTAGACACGTTTGCCTGCATTACTGATTTTCAGCGTCAAAAGCTCATCAAGGCCGGATTTCCGGAGGAGAGAATCATCGTAATCCCCAATTCGGTGGATGCTATTGAGAACGCTGAGTCGCGACCGGGCGATTATGTGGCATTCAGCGGAAGAATCAGTAGGGAAAAGGGAGTAGACATGATAATGGAAGTTGCTCGCCGGCATCCTGAAATCAGCTTCAGATTGGCCGGGGCTGTCCGGGATAAAGAGCTCGTGGAGGATGTTCCTGATAATGTGGAATTAACCGGGTATCTAAATGCCCGTGAACTTGCAGAATTTTATGCAAATGCACGGTTCATAGTAATGGCATCGAAATGGTACGAAGGATTCCCGATGACAATTCTTGAAGCTGCATCTTACTCAAAGGCCACCATTGCGCCTGACCATGGTGGTTTCACTGAGATTATCGGCAAGGGATGTGACGCTATTGGTGAGCTCTTCACCCCAGGCGATTCTAAGAGTCTTGAACTGGCCATCATGAAACTGTGGAATGACCAGACAGAAACACTCCGACTGGGTTCAAAGGCTAAGCAAAAGCTAATTTCTCATTACTCCACTAAGGTTATAGCTTCTATGTGGAACAACTTAATAAATAAAATTACTACGGATGCCACTCCATGAGACGATTCTTCATCAGAACTCATGAGGATTGGACTTTCCAAAATAACATACATATTAATATTATACTAACTAATTATGAACCAACCATTTAGGGGGGGGGTAAAACTCAGCATTATAATCGTTAGTTACAACACTAAGGATGTAACCAGAGAATGCCTTAAAAGTATTCAGAATGCAGAATGGCGCGACACATTCGAAATTATCGTTGTCGATAATAACTCTTCTGATGGGTCTGTTGAGATGATTCGTTCTGAATTCCCCGAAGTAAAAGTAATTGCAAATCCGGATAATCGATTTTTTGCTATAGCTAATAATCAAGGTGCTGCAATTGCGAAAGGGGAATATCTTCTCTTGCTGAACAGCGATACCCTCGTTTATGGAGATAACCTCCAGAAGATGATTGACTTCTTTGATACTCAGTCAGATGATGTCATCTGTATCGGCCCCAAGATACTCAACAAAGATAAGTCATTGCAATCATGCGGAGTGCCTTTGATGTTCAACCCTTATAAGCATGTAGTCTCGCTGTTTTGTCTGGATAAGATGTTACCTCTTTATAAGGTTGATCCCGCTTTTTATAGGAAGCCGGATAAAACACACCAGACGGGCTGGGTTTCAGGTGCCTGCATGATGATTCCGGCTAAAAAGTATACCAAAGTGGGAGGTATGAATGAAAATCTGGTGTTTTACGGCGAAGAACCGGAATTTGGCTACAGAACATCAAGGGCTGGATATAAGACAATCTACTATTCAGATGCTGAGATTATTCACTTGGGAGGTGTGTCAGCCAAAGCAGACAAAAAATCCACTTATTCTTTTGAAAAGGACATAAGGGAATACGATAGCCTTATTACAGAGACCGTGGGAACTAAGCGTGCAATAACAATTACACGACTCACTCGTTTCAGCCTCATGGTGAAATGGCTTTTCTACAAGAATAAGAACTATGTGGCATCCAGAATAAAACACGAAAAAAAGGTTATGGATTACTTCAAGAAAAAATTGGAATCTAACCAGGCTCAGCATTAAGATGATTCGGGGGATGAGAGGGACGGATTTGGAAGGAAATAGGGCTTGACATCTGCAAGCATTACACTCACTTAGTTGACATTTGACGGATAGATGGGCGCGGGCCTGTTTATCGCTGATTTTGTGTCTTTTCATTCTTACGACGACGTATGAAAACGTATTTCAACATTCGCTACGAGTTTGACCGTGGGCGAGTGCATCAATCTATTGACGAGCGTGTTAACCAGCCCGGGGCCGACTATATATGCGTGGCCGATGGAGTGATTCTCAATACGGCAAACCGCAACAGCGACTATATGGCAGTGGTGAACGGCGGGATGTTTTCTATTTGCGACAGCAGCTATGTGCCCCTCTACATAAAGTGGATCTACGGCGAGCGGTTAGAGCAATATTGCGGCAGCGAAATCTTCAGGGACGTGGTGGCCGGCGGAAAGCACCGCATGATTTTTCTCGGCACTCAGCAGCCCATTCTCGATGGTCTGAAGGAGAATCTGACGCTGATGAATCCCGCTGTGGAGAGCATGAAGTTTGTGGAGCTTCCGTTTCGCAACGTGGAAGAGTTTGATTATCCGGCCATCGCGCGGATGATTGAGCAGGACGGCGCCGAAATTATCTGGATTGCCCTCGGGGCGCCCAAGCAGGAGATTTTCATGTCAATGCTCAAGCCTCATCTGAGTCACGGGGTGATGATTGCCGTGGGGGCGGCGTTTAAGTTTTACAGCGGCGTGGACACCAACCGCGCTCCTCAATGGATGGTGAAGCATCATCTGGAGTTTGTGCACCGCCTGAGTCAGGAACCCCGCAAGCAGGCGCGTCGCTGCTTCGACATCATCCGCACCCTGCCGGGGCTACTCTATCAGGAGTGGCGGGTGAAGATGAACGGTAAGAACAATTAACCATTAACAATCAAGAAAACCAGTATATAAGAATGAAGACTGCACTCATCACAGGAATTACAGGTCAGGACGGCTCGTTCCTGGCTGAACTCTTGCTCGAGAAGGGCTATGATGTTCACGGCACCATCCGCCGCTCATCGGTCGACTTCCGCGAGCGCATTGCTCACCTTGAAGGTCATGAGAACTTTCATCTTCATTATGCCGACCTGGGCGACTCAATGTCAATCATCCAGGTGCTCAACAAGGTTAGGCCCGACGAGGTGTATAACCTTGCTGCTCAGAGCCATGTGCAGGTAAGCTTCGACTCGCCCGAGTTTACGGCCGACGTTGATGCCACCGGTGTGCTCCGCATCCTCGAGGGCATCCGCCAGTGTGGACTGGCCCCCACCTGCCGCTTCTATCAGGCTTCCACCTCGGAGCTCTACGGCAAGGTGGAGGAGGTGCCGCAGAATGAAAACACCCCCTTCCACCCCTACTCTCCTTACGCCGTTGCCAAGCTCTACGGCTTCTGGATTGTCAAGGAGTATCGCGAAGCCTATGGCATGTATGCCTGCTCAGGCATCCTTTTCAATCATGAGAGCGAGCGCCGCGGCGAGACCTTCGTTACCCGCAAAATCACTCTGGCCGCCGCCCGCATTGCTCAGGGCAAGCAGGACAAGCTCTATCTTGGCAATCTGTCGTCGCTGCGTGACTGGGGCTATGCCAAGGATTATGTGGAATGCATGTGGCTCATCCTTCAGCAGCCTGAGCCTGAAGATTTCGTGATTGCCACCGGCGAGCAACACTCCGTGCGTGAGTTCTGCCTCTACGCCTTCCGCCGTGCCGGCATAGAGCTGGAATTCGTCGGCGAGGGTGAGAATGAGAAGGGCATTGACAAGGCCACGGGCCGCGTGATTATCGAGGTGTCGCCTGACTTCTACCGTCCCACCGACGTGGTTAACCTTTGGGGCGACCCCACCAAGGCCAAGCAGAAGCTCGGCTGGGACCCGACGAAGAAAACGTCGTTTGAGCAGCTGGTGAACCTCATGGTGGATGCCGACATGGCCAAGGTGGCCGTGGAGCGTGCCGGCGAGCAGGTGAAGATGAATCTGGCCGAGTATCTGGAGAAAGGAATCGTGAAATGATGGAGAAGGATTCCAAAATCTATGTGGCGGGCCATCGCGGCATGGTGGGCTCAGCTATCGTGCGCGAGCTTCAGCGCCAGGGCTACACCAACATTATCACCCGCACCCACGCTGAGCTTGACCTCATTGACCAGCAGGCCGTGGACCGCTTTTTCGCCGAGGAGAGGCCTGACTATGTGTTTCTCGCCGCGGCCAAGGTGGGCGGCATCATAGCCAATTCCAGCGCTTTGGCCGACTTCATGTATGACAACATGATGCTGGAAATGAACGTAATCCACGCCGCCTGGAAAAACGGCTGCAAGAAGCTTGAATTTTTAGGGTCATCCTGCATTTATCCGCGCATGGCGCCGCAGCCCATGCCTGAGTCATGCCTGCTCACCTCTGAGCTGGAGAAAACCAACGAGGCTTATGCCCTGGCCAAAATCAGCGGCTTGAAATACTGTGAGTATCTCAACCGCCAGTATGGCACGGATTATATCTCCGTCATGCCCACTAACCTCTACGGCCCCAACGACAACTATCATCCCGAACACTCCCACGTGCTCCCGGCGCTCATTCGCCGCTTCCATGAGGCCAAGGAGGCAGGGCTGAAGAGTGTGACCTGCTGGGGCGACGGAAGTCCGCTGCGTGAGTTTCTCTACGTGGATGACCTTGCCAACCTGTGTGTGTTCCTGATGAACCATTACAGCGGCAACGAAACCGTCAATGCCGGCACCGGCAAGGAGCTCACCATCAAGGAGCTCACCGAGATGGTGGCAGAAATCACGGGCTACGAAGGCGAGATTCTGTGGGACACCTCGCGCCCCAACGGCACGCCGCGCAAGCTCCTTGACGTGAGCAAAGCCACGGCCCTGGGCTGGACCTACACCACTGAGCTCGCTGACGGCATACGCCTGGCCTACGAGGATTTCCTGAACAATCCCATGCGCGCCGAGCGCTAATCGCGCCCGCGTCGCGGACCATAGCCGGCCCCTGCTTCCCTCCGAGGAGGCGGGGCCGTTTTTTTAGGGGGATGCCAGCCCGCATGGTGGGATTGCGGCGAGGGTTTTGTCGCGGAGGGCGGGCGGCCAGAACGGCCGCCCCTACATTCCTTGGTGGATGATTTGCGCATGGGTGCATTGCGGCGAGGGTTTTTATAAACCATCGCGGCGATAATGCTGTTAGAATTATTGAAAGGGTTATTGATTTGATTGCCTATGTCTGTCAAGAATAACATCACGCCTGGTTCGGCCTCCTCCAAGGAGAAGAAAGACTTGCGCACGGCGCTCACCGGCCTGTTCTCGCTGGGGGTGTCGGTGGGCCTGATTGTGTGGCTGTTCCAGAAGGTTAATCTCCACACTATCCTGCGCATCACGCGGGAGACGTGTGACTATCGTTGGCTGCTGCTGATGTGTGCAGTGCTCGTTGTTTCGCGCAGCATCAGGGGCATCCGCTGGGGCATCCAGCTCCGCGCCGCCGGGGTTAAGCGCATGCCGCCGTTTGCGGAGATGGTGACCATTTACGGCGCTTATGCGCTGAATCTGGTGCTGACGGGAGTTGGCGAGGTGTGGCGATGCGTGTATGTGTCGCGCCGCCAGAAAGCGTCGTTCACCACCGTGGTCGGCACCGACCTTGGCGACAGGATTTCCGACGCCATCATGATCGTGACGCTCACGCTGCTGGCTGTACTGGTGGCAAATCCGGTCATAAAAAAGTTTTTGGACCATTATGCCGTGGGACGCGACGTGGTGAGCATCATCTCGTCGCCGGCACTGTGGATTGTGCTCGGCGCGGTGGTGATTGGGGTCGTGGCGCTGATGCGCTCGCGGTGTCAAAACCGGGTGATCCTGCGTATCAAGCAGGAAGCGCAAAACCTGTGGGGCGGTTTCCGTGTGCTGTTCACGATGAAGCATCAGGTGCGGTTCTGGACCTATACCCTGCTCATCTGGGTGGCTTATTTTCTGATGACCTATCTCTGCTTCTTTGCGTTCCCGTTCACCCGCACCCTCGTGCGCCCCGACCTCTGCTACGGACTCCTGCCGGGCCTGGTGGTGTTTGTGTTCGGTTCGCTGAGCATAGCCATCCCCGCCTCAGGGGGCCTCGGACCGTGGAATCTGGCGGTAATATTCGCCCTGTCGCTCTACGGCATAGACAGCGCCGACGCCACCACCTATGCCATGGTGGTGTGGGCCTTCCAGACCGTCACCCAGGTGCTCCTTGGAATTGTGAGCGCTGGCTATATCACCTATGACCACCACAAACGCCGCCTTGAGCCTCAAAGCGCTGCCGATTAGCGGCTTCATCCATAAAGCATTTTTTAACGGGGATGTGCTTGAATTTTGCACATCCCCGTGTTTATCTTTGTCAGCCACGGGGGCGCCGTTAGTTGAAATCCCGCTCTTTATGGCCGGAATTTCCGAAAAAACGCTAAATTTGCATCTATTTCACTCCTTAAACTCTGCAATCCATGATTACAGGACAGATTAAGAATCAGAGCCGCGAGAACCTTACTGAGAGTTGCGTCGACTTCGTGGCCAACCTCCATAAATCCATCACTGCCGCCTAATCCCTCACCCAATGCCCAAGAAATTAAACCTTAAAACTCTCCAGTTAATGCCCCCGAATCCGGAGGTGAGTCTTGACACTGCCATTGACCGGCTATACGAAGACAGTCAGTTCGGGACAAGAACTCTTCATGCGCTTAAAACTCTAAACTGCAAGAACACTCGCGACATTCTCACCTTAGACCCCGCTAATCTTCATTGCATTCCGCATATCGGGGCGCAGACTGTGGCGGAAGTTATGGCATTCATGTTGCGTTACCGTAGCCTGCTGGACGCCTATAACGCGGCGCATGAATTGTCACCGTTTGATTCGGCAAAGAAAATTATCAGTGCCGGGCTAATGAGGCTCAGCGATGATTTGTTGGCACTGTCAAAGGACCTTCCGTCGGCAATCAGGGTTATGATTGATTTCAGGCCCAATGAGGAGCCGAGAGTGGCGTTTGATGAAGTCGCTGACAGTGAGGCTTGTTGCCCATCATTTAATGATGATGAGGAATCAGAAGAGGCACCGCGAAGGAAAAAACGCAAGGTTTTGGAGATTATCACTCCTGAGGGAGAAGTGTGGTCAGAGAAGTTTGCCTACTTGACGTTTATGAGGTTTATAGAAGAAGTGGGGATTGAGAAAGTTGCCGCTATGAACATAGAGGCGAAACCTGACATTCCGCTGGTGTCGAAGCTGAAATATGACCCGGCTTCAAGCAAGGCTTCAAAGGGAGGATGGTTTATTTTCACCGGGATTGCCAACACCGAAAAAGCCCGGATTGTCAAGACCATTGCCGAGCAACTTAACCTTGCCTACACCGCTCGCACCTACACCGAAATAATAGAATGAAACAGATGATTTATGAACGAATACGAAGATTTTGACGCTTACAATGGCGACCCGGAGCATGACGGCTGGGGTGACTTCGACTAAAACGAGAACACCGGTGAGCTATCAGACCTCTTTGAGGATTCTGAGCCAGATGACATTGATTAAGCAATCATTTTTTAATTGGAGTTCCGGCAAAGATTCAGCGCTGGCATTGCATTATGCGTTGCAAAGTTCTGACATTGAGGTCGGCTATCTGTTTAGTGTGGTTGATTACAACACTAACAGAATCGGCATGCACGAAATTCCCTCTACCTTGCTTGAGAGTCAGGCAGAGGCTATCAGGATTCCATTGCGGATTTTCAGCACAGGTTTTGATTCATCCTATGCCGACGGGATGAAAAAGGAGATGAATTTTTTTCAGCGAGCAAGGGATTCACACCTCTATTTTCGGAGATATATTTTTGGATGACCTGCGAAAACAGCGCGAGACAAAATGCAAAGAAGCGGGTTTTTCCACTTTGTTTCCATTATGGGGAATGGATCCGACGGAGATTATAACCAATTTCGTCACGCTTGGATTTAAGGCGGTTATCGTTTCTGTGGATGAATCAAAACTGCCGAGAAAGCTACTGGGGAGGATTATTGATTCGCGCTTCATCGAGGAATATCCCAAAGATTTGGACATTTGCGGCGAAAATGGCGAATATCACACGTTTGTGTTTGATGGTCCGATTTTTAAGCACCCCGTTGATTACAAAATCCAAGATAGCATAATCTCAAGGGGGGATCACTCACACGTACGTCTTGAGAGCAACACTCCGTCAAAGAGTTAACAGGGTTCGCAGTGGCATTGTCGCGGAGGACAGCTGCTCGCACGGACGCCCCTACATTTTACCGTGATGGGCGGGTTGCCCTACACTTATTTCTGATAGAATGTGTAGAAGTGAGGGCTAATTATCTTGAGGTGCGCTGATTTGATTTTAAGTATTCCTCAAGGGCTTCCTGAGCAGGAATAATGCGGGGTTGTCCGTTTTCATCAGCTACTACCAAGAGAAGCTTTGCGATGCAAAAGATTCTCATAGGACATCTTCAGACCTTTGCAGATTTTATCCTGCAAGTCCTTTTTTTCTTGTTCTGACATGATTCTTTAATTTTGGAAAATAAATAATTGCTACGTCATCAGCCAATAAATTAGGCTGATTGAGATTTTCAAAAAACATCCAACTATCAACGATAGGGGTAAAAATATAGAAGAAATTCTGCAAGCCCAACCAATAGCGACGCGTAATAGTGTCAGTCGGGATATTATGTCCTCCCTCACTTACACGTTTGGCTACACGTTCAATTGCCATTTCAGGAGAGGATAGCCAAAAAATAGCAAAACTACTCGATAACCAAGCCTATGCGCTCTATTAACCAGTGAAGCATAACTGCGGGTGGCAAGAGTGGTTTCTATTGCAAAAGAAGTTCTTTGCTCAATCCGTTTGAGCATCAGTTTTCCGGCTTCAATAGCCACCGAATCGGGATTAAATGGTGAAAGCCCTTTGGCAATCTCGTCAGCATTAACAAACTCACGACACTCTAAAATTTGGGTAAAACGGTGTAGGAAGCCGTTGTTTTTCCGGCCCCGTTGCACCCTGCGATTATGTAAAGTGTCGGATTATCCATATAAATAACAAAAATCCGCAGGCAACTCTGCTTGCGGAATTTAATTTTTGCGGAGTGACCGAGATTCGAACTCGGGATACCCTTTTGGGGTATACACGCTTTCCAGGCGTGCCTCTTCAGCCACTCGAGCACCACTCCTTTGGTGATGCAAAGGTAGTGATTTATGAGATAGTTTGGGAGGTTTTGATTGTTAAGATAGGTTAATTCTGATTTGCCTGGACCGGTGATTTTTGCAGAATTTGTTATACCTTTGTGAGTTAACCCAGTAATGCGTTACCAATATGTCGAAAACTCAATTAAAGAAGGTGCTTGTCAATCTTGACCGTGACCAGCTTCAGGCGTTGGTGCTTGAGGTGTATGAAGCTCGCAAGGAGGCCAAGGAGTTCCTTGACTTTTTTGTGGACCCGGATGTGGACAAGATGATGGGAAAATATAAGGGAGTGATCGACAAGGAACTGGGTCGTGTGAGTCGCGGCAGAGCGCGCCCCAGGATGACCCGACTGCGCAAGGCGGTGAAGGATTTTGCATCGTTCAATCCCGGCGGGGAGTTTACTGGGGAGATTATGACCTACCTTGTGGAGCGGTTTTGCGCTACAGGCTCCGACTGCTGGATAAAGGACACCACTCAGCGCTCAATGGCCAAATTTCTGGGCGAGACTCTGGTGTTTATCGACAAGAATGAACTCATTGCGGATTTTCTGCCGAGAATCACGCGCGCGGTGGAGAGCATGAAGTCAGGATTTTTCCATAACAACACGTTCAAGCGTCTGCTAAAGGAGACAATTGAGGATTTCCAATCGCTACGTTGAGAGGCTCACATCACCGAGATGAGCTCAATGTCAAAGATAAGCGTGGAGCCACCGGGAATGCCGGGCTGAGAGATTTTGCCATAGGCCTGCTCAGCAGGGATATAAACCTCGCAACGTTCGCCCGGATGCATCTTCTGAAGGGCGATAATCCACCCGGGGATGAGTTCGCGGAGGCGGAAGGCGGGAGCCACCCCTCCCCTGCTGCTGTCGAAGGTCTTGCCGTTGATTGTCTTACCGGTGTAGTGGACGGTGACCACACTTCCGCGGTTAGGCGAAGGCAGGGCGGGATTGCCCTTTTTCAGGACCTTATAGCAAACACCCTTGTCAATGGTGATAACTCCAGGCTCGCGACTCTTATCGGCCAGCCACTGTCGATTCTTTTCAATGTATTCCTGACGTGCCATCAGTATTGGAGGTAAATGAATGGTACAATATCGCTCTGGCGAACCTGAATGACAATCAGAATCACGATGGCGAGAATAAGCGCCTGAACCCAGAAAGGCACGGCCATGTAGAGCTCCTTGGCTTTCTGAGTCCAGCTCCCGGGCATCATGTGCATGAAATAGCCGAGCATGCAGGCCAGAATGATGGTGAAATAGCCTGCGATGAACTGCGGCGCCACGGTGAGATGGAAGTCGTGGAAAATCTGGTGTCCCATCTGCTGAGCCTGCTCAAGCGAGCGCATGCGGAAGAACACGAATGTTAGAGCCACGAGATTGAACGTCAGGAAGATGTTGGCCGTCATGCGCCACCAAGAACCCTTTTTATGGTCAGGGAGCTTGGGGAAGAGGCTTTTGAGAGACTTATGAATCACGAGGAGGAAGCCGTGGAGCGCGCCCCAGATGACATACATCCACGATGCGCCGTGCCACAGGCCACCCACCACCATTGTGGCAAACTGATTGAAATAGGCGCGAGGCTTTGAGCATCGGCTGCCACCCATGGGGATGTAGACATAATCACGCAGCCATGTAGACAGCGAAATGTGCCAGCGATGCCAGAACTCCGTGGGGCTCTGCGCCTTGAAAGGAGAGCGGAAATTGTCCTTGAAACGGAATCCGAGCAGCAGCGCCAAACCGATGGCCATGTCGGAATAACCGGAAAAGTCGCAGTAAAGCTGGATGGTAAACCCATAGATGCCCATGAGGTTCTCGAAGCCACTGTAAAGCGACGGGTTGTCGAAAATACGATCAACGAAATTGCCACTGATAAAGTCGGCCACTATGACCTTTTTGACCAAGCCGGCAATGATGAGGAAGAGCCCCTCGCCCACCATTGCGCGCGTGGCAACGGGGTTGGCGGCAACCTGCGGAAGCATGTCCTTGGCCCTGACCACAGGACCGGCAAGCAGTGGCGGGAAGAAGGTGAGATAAAACGTATAGTCCAAAAAGTTGCGGCATGGCTCAATATGGCCGCGATAGATGTCGACGATGTAGCTGATGGAGCGGAAGGTGAAGAACGAAATGCCCGCCGGGAGAATGACGTCGAGAGCATCGAAGCGTGTGGAGGTGAACTGGGTGATGGTGTCAATGAGGAGGTTGAAATACTTGAAATAGACCAACATGCCCACATTGATAACCACATTGAGCAGGACTACAAGCCGGCGGCCGAAGCGGGCCGAGGTCTTACCCATGAGCATGCCCAGCACATAATCGCTTATGCACACTCCGAGCAGAATGAAGCAATAGGCCGAGGATGACTTGTAATAGAAATAGAGCGAGAAGAGGATGACAAAAATCATCTTTACCGTCCTGAAGCGCTGCAGCAGGCGATAGAGCCCGATGAAGGCCACAAACAGGAGCATGAAAAGGCCGGTGTTGAAAAGCAACGGATTAGCTTCGTCGTATTTCAGCACATTGATGAGCTTATTGATGTCGACCTGTAAATTATCCACGATAGTTTTCAGTTATTCTTGAGAGCGTCAATGAGAGCATCATAGAGCAGGCGACCCTGCAGATGATAGCCCTTGTAGGAATGATGAACGCGGTCCTTGGCGAAGAGATTATTAGCCACCCAGGTGTCAGAAGCACCAGCGCCGCCGGCCACTTCGTACCAGTCAAGCACGGCGATGTTATTGTCACGGCCATAACGCAAAATCTCGTTGCGCAGAGGAGTTATGTTGGTGTTGCGCTGATAAGAGCGAACGGTTGACTTGACAGTCTTGGTGCGTCGGCGTGAGCGCTTGCCATTGCGCCTCTTCTTTCCCCCGGTGGCCACCTTTTTGCTGACCGTGCGCGACACCGAGCGCTGACATTCCATGGGAGTGACCAGAAGCACCTGAGCGTCAGGATTGGCCGCGCGAATGTTGCGGACCAGGCGGTCAATGGTGTTATAGAACGTTTCGGGGGAGATGCTGCCGAACGCCTCGTTTGTGCCCAGCGACACAATGACCAGATTAGGGCTGAGAGCCGCAATGCCGGTGCCGACATTACCAATTTTGTTATATGTGGCATAGGTGGCACCATTGTTACCGATGGCATGGTAGAAGAGACCGGGCTTATTGCCGGAGAGCGAGGCACCGTAGAGAGTGAGGTCGCCGGTGGAAGAGAAATAGACGGTCACCTGCGTTTCCTGTGAAGCCATGAGGATGGTGGTGTAGTCACGCGACGGGATTGCTCGGAAATTGACCTTGCGGCCACCTTCGCCCACCACACTGTCAATGGTCATCTTACCACCATGGAACAGAGTGACGGAAGTGAAGGGATTGTAATCATCAGTTGACTTGGTGCCCACGGTGATGCTGCTGCGCTGCAGAAGAGGGTGAACCGACGCGCCGGTGAAGCCCATGGGACGATCCCAGTTGCGGCTCATGAGGCGCACATGGCTCCAATTGTCCTTGCTGTTGAATGTGTAGTCCGACGGCTGATTGGTGCCGCTCATTTTGAGCGGGCTGATGATTCCTCGACCGGCGTTACCGAAATCATACTGGAGCAGCTCACGGGTTGTAGCCGTATTAATGTCAGCCTGGATGTGACTGTCGCCTATATGGACAATGCTCACGGGCGCTGTGGCAGCGTTGCTGAAAGCCTTGCGCAGAGCAGACCAGTCGGCACCATTGAGCATGATGTGGTTACGGCTTTGATTGATAAACGAAGGCACGGGAATGTCAATGTCATCATCTGAAATGTCGCCGAAATCAATCACGGCATTCTCGCGCACCGAAGCCTGATTGTCATCGGCGTCAATCGACTCCTCATCCTCGCCGTCGCTCTCATCCTCACTCTCCTCCTCGGTGAACGAGGATGACGAAGCTTGTTGAGCCGAGGCCATCATCACCAGCCCGGGAGGGGCCGGCGAAGCTGCAATCAATGCAGCGATAAGCGCAGTTATATAGCGATGTTTCATCAATGGTTCAAAAGTTATTTGTTAATCATCTGTTGGAGAGCGTCAGACATGAGTTTGCCCAGCTCTGCGCCACCCTTGTGGGTGAGGTGGATATAGTCCTTGTTGGCACGACCGTCAGACGACCAGCGCACAATGGCGTCCTCGCCGCCCATAGCCTCGCGAGTGTCCCAGAACAGACAGTGAGCACGACGGGCAGCATCACGCTGAGCGGCAATCATGGCAGGAGCAGTGCGCATAGAGCGGACGGTTCCGGCCACCTTCTCGCCACGGTCACCGATGCCCATGAGCAGGATGTCGGCCGCGGGATAGCAGCGGCGCACGTGGTTGATTACCTCCACAATCTTGTTGGCATAGACGGTATAGTCAGTTTGCTTAGCTGTCATGGCATTGATGCCGAACTCCAGCACAATAAGGTCATAATTGATAAATTTGGACATTTTGCGGCAAAGGTCAACATCAACCTTTGTGAGAGTGATGCCCGAATATCCGCGCGATGACATACAGTCAACGCCCACGCCTTTCTCACCATCGAGCCACACACCGAGAGCCACGAGTTTTGAGTCGGAAGTGCGGATGTCAAACTCCGTTGTGGGCTCATTGACGGTGATGCACTGCACCTCAGGCGAGCCGGTGACGGGATATTCCTTCCAATCGCCTGTGGTCTTAATCATTATGGTAGTGCTGTTTGGCGAGATAAAGAGGAACTGCGACACGCTCCATGAGTCAACATGCTTGAGCTGAGAGGTGCCGGTGTAGGTGGAGAGAGCATTTCCCTTAGGCATAAAATAGTGTTCGGAGATGCCGAAATAGTTGGCGTTGCCCTTCTTAGCGGCAGCATATTCGGTCCAACCGTCACCACCCTGCTTCACAGAGCGACGGAAACCGGGGAAGTCACTGTGCATATTCATGTAGCCCACACCCTGGCCGCCATAAGCCGACTGGAGATTCTCACGCAGATTCTGAGTGAAGATGTCGCCCTCGATATAGCTGTCACCAACGACAGTCATACGGGCCAGGCGACCCTCATCGATAGCCTTGCGGAAATGGTAGAGGCCCACTTCACCAACGGTGTAGTCCTCAATCACCACCATACCGTCAACCTTTGAAGGCTTGACGTCAGACATGATGGAGTCATTATAAAGCGGATTGCCGTCGGCATCAAGCTGAGAAGCCACGGCCGAAGCCTGCTGCTGAGCCTTCACCAGCTCTGGGTCAAGACCATCAAGCTCGCCGGCGTCAGACTCTGTCAACAATGAGTCAGGCATGATGTCACGGAAAAGAGAAAAATCCTTGATTTTGCCACCGGTCCACTTTTCAAGCGGCATAAACGACACACCAAACACAATTGCAACTGCAATAACTACTATGAGAACAACCTTGCCGGCCTTGTTTTTCTTCTCCATAGGTTTCTAACTGTCTAAGAGTCTTTTATAGTAAAACAGAGTCAATAATCAGATTTTACGGCCTCCTGGAGCAGACAGGTTTTGGCCTGTCCCTCTTCCCATTCATCGGCCGGAACCGAGCGCGAGGTGAGTCCTCCGCCGGCATATATATAATAGGTGAAATGCTCCTTATCGGGGTGGCTTTCATCGGTGCGCACAGTTGCGCAGCGCAGATTGGCCCACACACGGAGCTTATTGCCCTCCTTCAGGCCCACAAAACCGCCATAGCAGAGACGATTGTGAGTTTCGCAGAGGAAAATTTCGGAGATTGCACGATCACGCGGCGTTCCCGCCACTGCAGGAGTGGGGCTCAGCGAATAGAGCATCCCGCGTGGATTTGGAGTTTTGAGATAAGCCTTGATGGGAGTGAGCAGGTGCTTCACCGGGCCGAAATGCAACTCCTCGGGATCAGCCTCCATTATCTTTGTGGCGCCAAGCGATTCGAGGACATTGAAGATATAACCGGTGACAAAAGCGTGCTCCTCAATGTTCTTATTGTCCCATTCGGAATCATCGGCAAGCATTGTACCTGCGAGAGCCATGGTGTGGAGCAGGCCGGTTGACAATGTGTAGTCAGCCACCACCTCGGGAGTGGCCCCGAGCCACACCCCTGTTTCCTGGGTGAAGCACAGATAGCGGAACGTGGAGGGGAAATGGCTGAAATAACGCTCGGCCACACTCACAACATTGCGCGACGAATTCTCAACAACTACTCGAGAAAAAACCGTCTTGCCACCCTCACGCTTGAGGCGCGAGACAATGCTCGTGGCCATAGCGATATATTTGAGCCTGTCAGTGCTCTCAGAACAGGGAGGCTCAATGAGCGACGGCGGATAGAACTCATGGTTGCTTTCAATGAAATCAATAACAGTGTCCTCATTGAAAACGTTTCTTACGCCCGCCACATACTCCTCGTCGTTAGCGAAGAAATTGATAATGAAGCCATCCCAGTCAGGGTCAGTGGAGGCCCATTCATTACGACATTCATCTTCAGAAGGCACCGAGGCCATGAACTGCAACGGCTTGCCCGGACGCCCCACAAGGGCAAAAGGCAAATTGTAATACAGACACAAATTGACCGCGCGCTGCTGCTTTTCCGAAATAATGTCTTGTTTCATACAACAGGTTCTGCAATAAGTTCAAACGGGAGAGCCTCCACAACGCGGACGTCATAGAACTCACCCTTGCGCATGGCAACCGACTTGCGGACAAGCACCTCGGGGTCAACCTCGGGAGAATCCCACTGAGTGCGACCCACATAGTAATCCGACTCCTCGCGGTCAATAATCACGCGCACCGTTTTTCCAATTTTTTCCTCCTGAAGCTCAAGTGAGATAGCCTCCTGGAGCTCCATAAGCGCATCGAGGCGACGCTGCTTCACCTCCCGCGGAATATCGTCAGAGAAATGGAGAGCGCCGTAGGTGTCGTCCTCCTCACAATAGGCAAACGCACCCATGCGTTCAAACCGCTGCTCGCGCACAAACTCCATCAGTTCTTCAAACTCCTTCTCGCCCTCACCGGGGAAGCCGGTCATGAGCGTGGTGCGGATGTGGATGCCCGGCACACGGCGACGAATCTCCGCAAGGAGCTCGCGGGTGGCCTTGGCATCAATGTGACGACGCATATTTGACAACACAGGGTCAGCAATATGCTGCAGAGCTATATCGAGATATTTGCACACATTGTCACGGCGAGCCATGACATCGAGCACATCCATAGGAAAATCAGCAGGATAGGCATAGTGCAGACGAATCCATTCCACACCCTCCACGTCGGCAATGGCATCGACAAGCTGCGCCAGCGCGCTCTTGCCATAGAGGTCACGGCCATAACTCGACAAATCCTGAGCAATGACATTGAACTCCTTGACACCCTTTGCCACGAGAGTTTTCACCTCAGCCACCACATCCTCAACAGAGCGGGAGCGGAAACGTCCGGTTATAAGCGGGATGGCACAGAAAGCGCAGAAACGGTTACACCCCTCCGCAATCTTCAGATAAGCATGATGGCGAGGAGTGGTGATAACACGGTCATAAGGCGCAGCGCCAGGTTTAGCCTTCGCCAGATCGGCAGCAAGAGTGACCCAATCAGTCTTGCCATACCAGCGGTCAACCTCGGGAATCTCTGCGGCCAGTTCATTACGATAGCGCTCCGAAAGGCAGCCCATGACAATCAGCTGCGAAATGCGCCCCTCAGAACGCTCGGCGGCCCACTTTAGAATTTCATTGACAGACTCCTCCTTGGCATCGCCGATGAAACCACACGTGTTGACAACCACGATGTGGCCTTTGCCCACGGCCCCCTCGGGGTCATGGACAACGCGATAACCGGCATTATCAAGCATGCTCATAAGCCGCTCCGAATCAACGAGATTCTTGGAGCAGCCAAGAGTGATAACATCTACAACCTGCTTTGAGCGTTGCATTGTTCTCCTTTAGTTCTTTCCGAAAAGTGACTTTACGAATTCCGTTTTGTGGAACACCTGCAGGTCATCAATACCCTCACCAAGACCGATGTACTTCACCGGAATACGGAACTGGTCACTGATGCCTATCACCACACCACCCTTGGCCGTGCCATCAAGCTTGGTGACAGCAAGAGCGTTAACATCAGTGGCGGCAGTGAACTGGCGAGCCTGTTCAAACGCATTCTGTCCTGTAGAACCGTCAAGCACCAGCAGCACCTCCTGAGGAGCGTCAGGCACAATCTTCTTCATGACATTGCGAATCTTTGTGAGCTCGTCCATGAGGCCCTTCTTGTTATGAAGGCGGCCGGCGGTGTCGATAATCACCACATCAACGCCCTGAGCCTTGGCACTCTGAAGAGTGTCAAAAGCCACAGCCGCAGGGTCACTGCCAAGCTGCTGCTTAACCACGGGGACGCCTGCGCGCTGACCCCAAACGTCAAGCTGCTCAATGGCAGCGGCACGGAACGTGTCGGCAGCGCCGAGCATAACCTTATAGCCGGCCTTCTTATACTGAGCGGCGAGCTTGCCGATGGTGGTGGTTTTGCCCACACCGTTCACACCGACAACCATAATCACGTAAGGGAGCTGCGCATTCTCGGGCAGACTGAAATCCTCACGCGTGGGGTCAGTGTTATTCTCGGCGAGCAGCTGACAGATTTCGTCACACAGCAAATCGTTAAGCTCGTCAGAGCCAACGTATTTGTCGCGCGCAACGCGCTGCTCAAGGCGTTCAATGATTTTGAGAGTGGTTTCAACGCCGACATCTGAAGTCACAAAAACCTCTTCGAGATTATCGAGCACTTCATCATCGACCTTGCTCTTACCCGCCACGGCGCGGGCTATCTTTGCAAAGACGCCTATCTTGGTGCGTTCAAGGCCCTTGTCGAGCGTCTCTTTCTTTTCTCTGCTAAATAACTTATTAAAAAATCCCATTGGGGCGAATGATTTTGGACTTGCAAAGTTACGATTTTCTCCGCTGAAATGCAAGGGCTATTTGCGGCCCTGGAGAATAAGGTCAGGCCCGGGGATGAAATAGAACTCCACACGACGATTCTCGGCACGCCCCTTGCGGGTGTCATTGTCAGCCACAGGGTCGGAATCGCCCATAGCATAAGGGATTATGACAATATCCTCATTGACATTGTCAAGCATCCAATCATAGAGCGAATTGACTCGCTGCTGCGACAGTTCATTGTTATATGCCTTGGAGCCGGTATTGTCCGTGTGGACAGTGTAGACGATTTTGAAAATTCCGGCATCCTTCATGTAGGATAGCAGCGGATTGAGAACGCCGGGGGCACGCGGGCTGAGCAGAGTGTCATTGGGGAGGAAGATGCGATCTGTGGGCACAGTGACCACCACCACCTCATCATCACGGTCAAGATCGACTGTGAACTTTTTGCGGACCAGGTCAGAAGCAACGCCTCGCATGTAGCTCCTGACAAACTGCCGCTCCTCATTGCTCTGAAGCTTAGGAGTGGCGATGTTTTCGTCAAGATCCATGTCCATGAACATAGCCTCGTCATAGTTCAGCCACGGGTCATCAGCCTCAGCGCGGCCGGCAAACGGAGCCGCGATGAGAACCATCAGACACAGAGCCTTCAACAAACTGCCAAGCGAAATCTTCATCAGAGAGAATCCTCAAATTCAAGTTCTGCCTCAACGATAAGACGCACATGCTCATCCTTAACCTCATTGCCCTTGTCCTTGCGAAGCAGATGGACAGCATGGTCAGTGAGCGCGGCGACATCAATCTCGTCGTCATCATCAGCGTCAATCTCGAGATAGCCGTTAGCCTCCTGCCAGTCCCACACGATGTCAATGATGTTGAGAATCTGGTCATCATCATAGCAATCGAGGATGGAGCCGGTGGAGGTGCGGATAAATTGTATAGCTTCCTGTTCGTCGTACATAAACACGTATTCTAAAATGAAACAATGACTTTACACCAGCCCGTCAGGCAAGCTGACGGTGATGGTGGAGCGCTCGGTGTCAATATCAGTGATAAACTCATCTGCCACCGGCACAAGAATCTCACTGCCATCAGATGACTCCACAACAAAGAGCACATTGGCCGTGGCATCATTGATGTCAGTGATGCGGCCCAGACGGGCACCGTTCTCATCGAGCATCTCAAAACCAATGAGGTCAGCGGCATAAAGGCCGTCGGCCTCCTCGTCGTCAGGCTCAATAATCTCCTGACGGTGAGCAGCCCGCATGAAAATCTGCTTGTTGACCAGTAGTTTAGCCTGATTTTCATCGGCAATACCGTCAATGGTCAGCAGAAACGAATCACGCCCCTTAGGCCGCAAAGCGGTGATGAAAAACGGCACGTAGATGCCATCAATGTCAACGACAACGCAATCAGTTGCCGAGGGGTCGACACCATCATCGAAAGTCGCCGAAATCTCTCCGTTGACACCGTGAGGCTTGTTAAAGACACCCACGGGGAATATTTCGCTGCGAGCAATCACCGTTTACGCTTCTTTTTGCCCGTTACCGGTGCAATAATCTGATAATCATGAAGAACCACCTGCTCGGGATCAAGACGAATTTCGCCGTGAGTGTAGTCGGCCAAATCCTTGAACACACGGGCGTCGCAAGCACCGTCGCGATCCACGGCAGCAAGATTCTTCTTCATCTGGTTTGCCAGCATGATGACCAGTTCATCACGCTCGGCGCCCGGCTCCATAGCGGCAGCCTTGACAATCATGTATTCAAGCGAGCGGCCATACTGGCGCAGGCGGATTCGTGAAGTGGGATAAGGTACCTTTTCAGGCTTTGAGTCAAGTTTATCCTCGGTAATCACCCCTTCGGGCCAGTCGATATCGAGCTGAAAACCGCTCATGAGTGCCAGATGGTCCCAAAGCTTGGAGCAAGATTCACCGCTACGCAGTTCGGGGAAGAGATTTCCCATGGCGCGGATGATGGAGCGAGCGCAATGATTACGCTCCTCGCGGTCAGGGATGGTCATGCAGTAATTGACCATGCGCTGAATGTTGCGCCCGTATTCGGGAAGAACGAGACGTTCAAGCTGAGTGTTATATCTTAACATCTGTATTAAGTTATTCAAAATCAAGCGGAAGCAGGAAAGCATGGAGATTCTGCGCGGAGAAGCGGCACACCCTTAGCTTCCGAAAATGTAAAAATCGTTCAAAGATACTCAAAAAGCGGCAAATGCGCAAATCGCATCCGGCCGCAGGGTCTCATGTTATAACAAACGAGAGGCCGCGAGGGATTGCTCAGGAAAAAGGAAGAGGAGCAGAATCTCACGACTCCACTCCTCAAAAACAGGGATATGAATTTGGAATGATTATGACATTTATTACATGTTCATACCGCCGTCAACCTGGATAACCTGGCCGGTGACATAGCTTGACATGTCACTTGCAAGGAAGGTTGCAACGTTGGCGATGTCCTCAACCTGGCCGCCGCGGCGCAGGGGAATTTTCTTGCACCATTCAGCGCGCACATCATCAGGAAGTGCAGCGGTCATGGCGGTTTCGATAAAGCCGGGGGCGATGGCGTTGGCACGGATGCCGCGAGAACCCACCTCTTGAGCGATTGACTTGGCGAGTGCAATCAGGCCGGCCTTTGAAGCGGCATAGTTGCTCTGACCTGCGTTGCCGTGAACACCGACAACAGAAGCCATATTGATGATGCTGCCGCTCTTCTGACGGAGCATGATGGGGAGAATGGCGTTGATGAAATTGAAAGCGCTCTTGAGGTTGACAGCGATAACTGCATCCCACTGAGCCTCTGACATTCGCATCATCAGACCGTCCTTAGTGATACCTGCATTGTTGACAAGGATGTCGATGCTGCCGAAATCCTTGTGAACCTCGGTAACAACCTCTTTGGTCTGGTTGAAATTAGAAGCATCAGAAGCGTAGCCCTTCACCTTCACACCGAGAGCTGCAATTTCAGCTTCAGTGGCTTTGGCATTGTCGTCGATAACAAGGTCAGTGAACGCAATGTTTGCACCTTCCTGTGCAAACTTAACAGCAAGCGCCTTGCCGATACCGCGGGCAGCGCCGGTGATAAGAGCCGTTTTTCCTTCAAGAAGTTTCATAATGATAATGATATAATGATTATTCTGATTGTTCGTTGTCAGTGTTATTGTTAATCACTCCGTCAACAAGGAAGCCCACCACCCTGCTCCGCAGCGACTCACGGTTGAAGCCGAGCTCATTGAAATTGTTGCGCAGATGAGAATAGTCAACACCTTGAAACACCACAGTTTCCAAAGTTAGCAGCCTCTCGGCCTGCTCACGGCGAAAGCATCCTGTGGCCACACCCTCATGGATAAGAGCTGAAAAGAGCTCCTGTTCCTTGACGATGGCGAGACGACGGATTTTGTCAATGCGTCGGAAGTCGCGCCCGAAAAGGGTTTTGAGCGACGAGTCCTGCTTGTGGACAGCATCGTCAACGATGTCAAAGCGAGTTTCGAGATAGACGCGAAGTTTTTCCACCGGTTCGAGGTTGCTGTCCACAACCTCACGGAGACGCGCAACGAGGTGTTCGCTCTCGCGTTCTATGACGGCGTTATAAATTTCGCGCTTGTTTTTGAAATAGGTGTAGATTGTGCGTCGACCTTTCTCGCTTGCTGTGGCAATATCGTTCATGGTTGTGTTCTCAATGCCCTTATGAGCAAAGAGTTGACGAGCTACCTCGATAAGTTTTTCGCGAGTTTTGGTAACCATGATTGGCTTGGTTGACGAAAGAATTTCGGTGCGAAATTACACTTTTTTTGCCAAAAAGCGTCAAAAGGTTTGATTTTTCTTCCTCTTGATTGTCACATTTTTTGTAATTTCGCTCTATGAATCTGAACTTTCGCGTCACCACACTCCTCACTGCCACCCTCGCACTGCTGATGATGGCCGTGCCTCTTCAGGCCGGACCGTCAACCCTTCCGCAGAAATCGCCGGCCGTGCCGGGGAGTTTTGCCGATGTGTCAGGAGTGTATGTCATTGACCTTGCCACTGGCGAGGTAATAACGGACATCAACGGGGCGCGACCGTTCATCCCCGCTTCAGTGACCAAAGCCGTCACCACAGCGTCAGTGCTGTGCCTCAAAGACTCGGCCGAGCGGTTTGTGACCCCCGTGGCCGCGTTGGGCAAAATCAAGAACGGGGTGCTTGAGGGTAATATAGTGGTGAGCTGTACGGGCGATCCCACCATTGAATCGCGACACATGGGAGGCGTGCGCGGGTTTGCCGACTCCATAGCCGCCGGCGTAAAAGCTCTCGGCATAAACCGCGTGAAAGGCCGCATAATCATTGATGAAGCCGAAATGGGCCCTTGCGACATCCCCTCAGGATGGATGGACGAGGACCTAACGGAGAAATACGGCGCCGAGCTGTTCGGAGCCAATTATGGGGACAATATAACCGTGCTCAGTCTTCCCGCATGCACCACTTCGCCCGCTACACCCGGCTTGGAGATAGAGAAAGCACCCGGCAAACGCCTCTCGCTCAAGCGTGACCGACATAGCCGCAAACTCAAGCTTACCGGCACTGCTGGGAAGAGCCGCAGCATGACGATAGCCAACCCCCTGCCCTGCTCCACTATGGAGGCGGCAGTGAAAAGCAAGCTGGCCGATGCAGGGATTGCCGTGGAAGGGGCCGACATTAAACCCTCGAACCACACTGAGCTGATTTACACCCACGTGTCGCCCCGCTACGTCGACATAATGCGCAGCCTGATGGTGAGAAGCGACAACCTTTACGCCGAGGGGATGCTCCGCACCCTCGCTCCCGGCGAAAAGCGTCAGGAAGCTATAGCCGAGGAGCTTGACATCTGGACTGACAATGAAGTGAACCTCCACGGAGTGATTCTGGAGGACGGCAGCGGACTGTCGCGCAGCAATCGCCTCACCCCGCGCTTCCTTGCCGAAGTTCTTGAATGGATGGCGGAGAGTCTCGTAGCCCCGAGCTATGTGAGACTGTTCCCCACAGTGGGGCGAGAAGGCACGGTGAGAAACTTCCTCAAAGGCACCCCGCTTGAAGGGCGGATGGTGCTCAAAACCGGCTCAATGCGCGGAGTGCAGAGTTATGCCGGATACAAACTCGACGAATATGGCACACCCACTCACGCTGTGGTTGTGATGTGTAACAATTTCAAATGTGACCGCGGCAAACTCCGCGCCACAATAAAGGATGTGTTAATGGAAATCTTCGCACCGGAAGCTAATCCTCAAGAGGGCTACGCTCCTGAGAGCGAGGATGAGCAAATAACCGATTGACAAGTAAATATGACTCCCGACTTACAAGAAAAGGCCCTGCGCCTTGCCCTCGAAACCGAAGGGCTGTTACTGATGCTCCGCCAGCGCGACGATGTTCCCGCCGAGGTTGAGACTATGCTCCAAGAGAAAACCGCTGAGCTCGCCGCCCTTTGCACTCCTGCGGCCGACGGTAGCGCGAAGCCGCAGACAGCCGAGCGTGAAGCCGAGGAGGTTATTTCAGAGCCCGAACCTATTGCTGTGGCCGAACCCGAACCCGAACCCGAGCCTGAGCCTGAGCCTGCAAAGGAAGCCACGCCTGAGCCCGAATCAGCACCAGCCCCGGAGGTCGCCGCAGCTTCCGAACCCGTGTGCCTGGGCGACAAGCTTGCCGGGGCTGCCGCCCGCGACCTTCGCAAAGCGCTCACCATCAATGACCGCTACCTGTTTTGCCGCGAGCTGTTTGACATGAGCAACAATGTGCTCAACCATGCTCTTGATTCCATCAGCGCCATGTCCACTTTTGACGACGCAAAAACCTACTGCTTCGAAACCCTCGAAATGGACCCCGACAACCCCGCCACGGATTACTTCCTGAGCTTCGTTGCCAAACACTTTGCACGATGAGCGGGACATTATACATGGTTCCCACCCCGGTGGGTAATCTTGCCGACATGGCCCCGCGAGCCATCGAGGTGTTGCGCTCATGCTCGCTGATTCTCTGTGAGGACACCCGCACCAGCGGCAATCTCCTGCGCCACTTCGAGATCAACGTGCCCACGATGAGCTTCCACAAATTCAACGAGCATGCAGCCCTTGAAGGGATGATCAGCAGGCTTGAAGCGGGCGAACGGATGGCATTAGTGAGCGATGCCGGCACTCCCGGCATCAGTGACCCCGGCTTTCTGCTGAGCCGCGAATGCCGTCGACGCGACATAGAGGTGATAACCCTCCCCGGGCCCACAGCCTTCGTGCCGGCGCTGGTGAGCTCCGGCCTGCCGTGTGAACGCTTCTGCTTCGAAGGCTTCCTGCCTCCGAAAAAGGGACGTGCCACGCGCCTGAGCGAGATTGCCGCAGAACAGCGCACCACCATAATATATGAGTCGCCACTGCGACTTGTCAAAACCCTCACCCAGCTTTCAGAAGTGTGTGGCGAAGAGCGCCCGGCCAGTGTGTCGCGTGAAATATCCAAGCTACACGAGCAAACAGTGAGAGGTACCCTCAAAGAGCTCATTGACCACTTTACCCTGAACAATCCCAAAGGGGAAATCGTTATAATTTTGTCTGGGAACACCGATGTGCCCAAAAACGTCCATAAAAATAAATTCCGGACATCAACTGACGACTAAGAATTTCATATTCACTTTCAACTGTTATAGACATGAAAAAGATTGCCTTTTGCGCAGCTGCTGCTCTAACAATGCTGACAGGCTGCAATGGCGACAAGCTGAAACAAGCTGAAACCGAAAACGCGGAACTCCGCGGCGACCTTCAGGAAACCCTCGCCACACAGGACAGCCTGTTCTCCCTGCTTAATGAAATTTCCGACGGCATGGCCCAGATTAAGGACCTGGAAAAGATTGTGTCAGCTCCCGTTGACCTCAGCGCTGAGTCGCAGAGCCGCAAGGAGCAGATTCGCCAGGACATGCAGACCATCCAGCTGGCCCTGCGCGACCGTCGTCAGCGTCTTGAAGCCCTCGAAGCCAAGCTCAAAGAGCAAGGCGCAGCCAACGAGAAGCACCTCAAGACAATCCAGTCACTGAAAAACCAGATTGCCGAACAGCAGAACGAGATTGCCGGTCTGACCGAAAAACTCGCTCAGGCTAACATCCAGATTGAACAGCTTGACGGCCAGGTGAAGACCCTCAACACCGCCGTTGACTCACTCAACACCGGCCTCAACAGCGAACGCGCCGAACGTGCTCAGGCCGAACAGGCAGCAACCCGCGCCACGAACGAGCTCAACGAATGCTTCTATGCCATCGGCTCAAAGGATGAGCTCCGCAAACAGAAGATTCTTGAAACCGGCTTCCTGCGCAAGACCAAGATCATGAAGGGCGACTTTGACCAGAGCTACTTCACCACCGGCGACAAGCGCACACTGACCACCATCTCGCTCCACAGCAAGAAGGCAAAAGTGCTCACCTCGCAGCCTGCCGACTCCTACACTATCGACACCACCTCTGACGGATCGAAGATTCTCAGAATCACCAATCCCGCCAAATTCTGGCAGCTCACCAACTACCTTGTGGTGCAGATTGACTGATAAATCTTACTTAACCCGAAATATTGCGCGCAACCATCAACGTTGCGCGCTTTTTTGTTCGCACTATTTTTCATACCTTTGCACTGAATAAACATTTTCTTACATGGCAAAAGAACTCAAAGATCTCACCAAGCGCAGTGAAGATTACTCGCAATGGTATAACGACCTTGTTGTCAAGGCCGGTTTGGCAGAACAGAGCGCAGTGCGCGGCTGTATGGTCATCAAGCCCTACGGCTATGCTATCTGGGAAAAGATGCAGCACGAGCTTGACCGCATGTTTAAGGAAACAGGGGTGCAGAACGCCTACTTCCCTCTGCTGATTCCCAAATCGTTCCTTTGTCGTGAAGCCGAGCATGTGGAAGGCTTCGCCAAGGAGTGTGCCGTTGTAACCCATTACCGACTCAAGAATGACCCTGACGGCAACGGTGTGGTGGTTGACCCCGACGCCAAGCTTGAAGAGGAACTGATTGTGCGTCCTACCTCGGAGACAATCATCTGGAACACCTATAAGAACTGGATTCAGAGCTATCGTGATCTGCCCATCCTGTGCAATCAGTGGGCCAACGTGCTCCGCTGGGAGATGCGCACACGCATGTTCCTGCGCACCGCCGAATTCCTCTGGCAGGAAGGCCACACCGCTCATGCCACCCGCGAAGAGGCCGAGGCCAAGACCAAGCAGATGTTGAACGTCTATGCCGACTTTGCCGAAAGGTTCATGGCTGTGCCCGTCATCAAGGGCGTGAAGAGTGCCAACGAACGCTTTGCCGGCGCAATCGACACCTACACCATCGAGGCTATGATGCAGGACGGCAAGGCACTGCAGAGCGGCACCTCTCACTTCCTGGGCCAGAACTTTGCCAAGGCCTTCGATGTGACCTTCGTAAACAAAGAGAACAAGCCCGAATATGTTTGGGCCACCTCGTGGGGCGTATCAACCCGCCTGATGGGCGCGCTCATCATGACCCATAGCGACGACAACGGCCTGGTACTTCCCCCTGCGCTGGCTCCCATCCAGGTGGTCATCGTGCCTATCTACAAAAACAACGAGCAGCTGGCCGAAATCTCAAAGCATGTTGAGCCTATCGTCAACGAACTCCGTGCCCTCGGCGTAAGCGTCAAGTATGACGATGCCGACAACCGCCGCCCCGGCTTCAAGTTTGCCGACTATGAGCTCAAGGGTGTGCCCGTGAGACTTGCCATCGGTGCCCGCGACATTGAGAACGGCACTGTGGAACTCGTACGCCGCGACACTCTTGAAAAGAGCGTTGAGAAGCTCGATGGCATCGCAGCTCACGTCAAAGCGCTGCTTGATGAGATTCAGGACAATATCTACCGCAAAGCCCTCAACCACCGTGAGGAGATGACCCGCACCGTAGAGACCTACGACGAATTCAAGAAGGAAATCGAGAAGGGCGGCTTCATCCTCGCTCACTGGGATGGCACCACCGAAACAGAAGAGAAAATCAAGGCCGACACCAAAGCTACCATCCGCTGCATCCCTCTGGATGGCGACACCACNCCCGGTGTGTGNATGGTGACCGGCAAACCCTCGGCTCGCCGAGTGCTCTTTGCCCGAAGCTATTAAGTAATCCCAACCCCTACTGACAGATATGCTTCCGGTTATCGCCATTGTANTACCGTGTTACAACGAAAGTGCCGTGCTCCCCATCACCCTCCCGCGCCTGCTGGGAGTGCTTGACAGTATGGCCGCCGAAGGAATAGCCTCTCCGGAGAGCTACATAGTGTGCAGCAATGACGGCAGCCGTGACGAAACCTGGAAGATAATAGAACAGTGGCACACCTCTGACCCAAGGGTCAAGGGTGTGTCACTCGCTCATAACCGCGGCCATCAATACGCCCTGCTGGCAGGGCTCGAGGCTGTGGAGGACCATTGTGACGCCGCAGTGTCAATTGACGCTGACCTCCAGGACGATCCTGATGCGATAGTGGAGATGGTCAAACTGTTTAACCAAGGAAACGAAATTGTGTTTGGCGTGAGGGCCAGCCGCGACACGGACACATGGTTCAAGCGCACCACAGCTCGCGGATTTTACCGGTTCCAAAAGACAATGGGCCTTGACACGGTCTATGACCATGCCGACTACAGGCTCATGAGCAATCGCGCGCTCCATATGCTCTCGGACTATGGCGAGTCAAACCTTTTTCTCCGCGGCATTGTGGCTCAGATGGGGCTTAAAACCGCCATTGTGCATTATGACCGCGCCGCCCGAGCTGCCGGTGAGTCAAAGTATCCCCTCGGCAAAATGCTGTCTTTCTCCATCGATGGCATCACGAGCTTCTCGGCGCGCCCCATGCGCCTGATTTTCCTGACCGGACTGACGTTGCTACTGGTTGACGTGGCCGTGGCTATTTATGTGCTTGTCAGCTACTTCGGCAAGCCCGTGCTGTCAGGCTGGGCATCAATCATGTTCTCTGTGTGGTTCCTGGGCAGCCTTGTGCTCATGGCTGTAGGCATTGTGGGAGAGTATGTGGGCAAGATATTCCTCGAAGTTAAAAAGCGTCCGCGCTATCACATTGAAAAAACACTCCTCTGATGGCTAAAATCCCTTCATTCAACACCCGTGTGGCCGAAGCTGTCGGCATGGATGTAAAGACTGTTAACAGGCTCACCGACATGCTCACCGGCATAATCAAAGACTCACTCTGCGATGGTCAGACCATTGCCGTGCCGGGATTTGGAGAATTCACTACTGCAAAAACAGAGGAACGTGTGGATACCGGTGAGGATGGAAAACGCATGCTCCTCCCCCCGGCCATCAACGTGATTTTCAACCCCAGCGCATCACTCCGTAAACGACTTCAATGACCGACAAACTCACCATTAACCATTTGGCCGAGATGCTGGCCAAGGAGTGTGAACTGAGCGTTGACGACGCACGCACTTTCATCACGGCCATCTTCGTGGAGATTTCCACCATCCTTGAATCAAGCGACGATAGCGGCGACACTTTACGAAGCGCCAAGGTGAAAGGGCTTGGCGAATTTTTCAGCAACGGAACGTTTGTGCCTGACCCTTCGCTTGCCGAAGCGGTCAACGCTCCCTTCTCATTCTTTGAGGCTGTGGAGCTTAACGAGGGTGTGACTGAGGAGATGCTCAACAGTGTAGCTGATGAGTCAGAGCAATCTGAAGAGCCTACTACGCAAGAGGAGCAATCTGAGCCTACTCCAGAGCCTATTCCCGAACCGGAGCCGGCGACAGTGGTTATTCCTGAGCCCGAGCCCGTCATCGAGCCTGAACTAGAGCCGGTGATTGAGCAGGCAGAAGAGATTGTTCAAGAGCCGGTTGAGGAACCGAAAAAACCAATCATAGAGACAATTAAGACTATCCCGCCGAAGTCTGAACTTATTGCAGAATCTGTCCGGGAAGAGATTGAAGAGGAGGAAGAGCGAGCCGAGCTTTCCGATAACAAAGGCGGAGGGTCATTCTCAGCTCTCTATGCCATTCTTTTCACCTTTATCGGATTCGTGATGGGTCTTGGAGTGATGTATCTGCTGATTCCTTACGTCACCGTGTCAACTCCCGCACCATCACCCCTGATAGAAGAACAAACAATCACACCCACCGATGCAGATGACGCTGACACGCAAACTGTTGCCACAAAACCGGCTATAATCACCGACACCGTGTCATCAAGTAACTTTTTCACCACCATGGCACGCCGTCACTACGGCGAGCGCGCATTTTGGGTCTACATTTACGAGAAAAACGCAGCCGCGCTTGACTCATGCCATCCCGAGAAAGTGCAGCCCGGAACAGTGGTGGTAATCCCCAATGCCGCAGAGTATGGTATTGACCGCAACGACCCTGAAGGTCTGGAGCGTGCGCGTTCAAAAGCGGTTGAAATCTACTCGCGCTTCTGATTGCGTTTAACCTGTTAAACTAAATATAGCGAAAATTAACATTTGCGCAGGCCTGCTCAAACGTTAATATAGTTAATTTTGTGTCATAAAGCGGCATAGCTATATGTCACTCTTTATGCATTATAACCAAACAGAATTAAACACCTACCTTTCATAACTTATGAGCGATTCCGTCAACATCAAGCAACTTAACGAGTTGGTGGCTTCAAAGAGCGATTTTGTGAATCTCATCACCCACGGCATGGACAGCACCATCGTGGGTCAGAAACACCTTGTGGACGCACTCCTTATTGCCCTTCTGAGCAATGGCCACGTGCTGCTTGAAGGCGTGCCCGGTCTGGCAAAAACCCTCGCCATCAAGACACTCGCACAGCTGATTGATGCCAAATACAGCCGCATCCAGTTTACCCCTGACCTTCTGCCTGCCGACCTTATCGGCACAATGATTTACTCTGTTCAGAAAGAGCAGTTCCAGATCAAACGCGGTCCCATCTTTGCCAACTTCGTCCTTGCCGACGAAATCAACCGCGCTCCGGCCAAGGTTCAGAGCGCACTCCTGGAGGCCATGCAGGAACGCCAGGTTACTATCGGCGAGCGCACCTTCGGCCTCGAAGAGCCCTTCTTCGTCATGGCCACCCAGAACCCCATTGAGCAGGAAGGCACCTATCCTCTGCCCGAAGCACAGGTGGACCGCTTCCTTCTCAAAGTCATCATCGGCTATCCCTCAAAGAACGAGGAGATGCAGATTATCCGCCGCAACATCAGCGGCGACGAGCGCAAGCCCCAGGCCATCCTCAAGCCCTCTGACATTCTTGAAGCCCAGAAGGTTGTGGAGCAAATCTACATTGACGAAAAGATTGAGCGCTATATTGTCGACATTGTGTTTGCCACCCGCTTCCCTGCCGACTATGACCTCAAGAACCTCACTAACATCATTTCGTTCGGTGCATCGCCCCGTGCCTCCATCGGCCTTGCGCGCGCAGCCCGTGCCTATGCCTTCCTGCGCCAGCGCGGCTACGTGATTCCCGAAGATGTCCGCGCCGTGTGTCACGACGTGCTCCGCCACCGCATCGGCCTTACCTATGAAGCCGAGGCTAACAACATCACCACCGACGATATCATCTCGGAAATCCTCGACAAGGTTGTTGTGCCCTGATTCTCTAACACTCACAAATGGCAACAATGGAAGCCTCTGAACTTATAAAGCGCATCAGGAAGATCGAGATTAAAACCCGCGGACTGTCAAGCAACATCTTCGCGGGTGAATATCACTCGGCCTTCAAAGGGCGCGGCATGACATTTGCCGAGGTCAGGGAATACCAGTATGGCGATGACATCCGTGACATTGACTGGAACGTCACGGCGCGCCACAACCGTCCGTTTGTCAAGGTGTATGAAGAGGAGCGCGAGATGACCGTGATGCTGCTCGTGGATGTGTCGCGAAGCCGACTTTTCGGCGCCGAAGGACCCGAGAAGCGCGAGATGATTGCCGAAGTGGCTGCCACGATAGCCTTCTCGGCCATTCAGAACAACGACAAAATAGGCATGATCTTCTTCTCTGACAAAATCGAGAAGTTCATCCCGCCCAAAAAGGGTAAGCGTCACATACTGTTCCTCATCAGCCAGCTTCTGGATTTCAAGCCCGAAAACACCGGCACTGACATTGGCGTGGCGCTCCGCTACTTCACCGATGCGCTGAAAAAGCGTTGCACCACCTTCCTGCTGAGCGACTTCATTGACACTCATGACTATTCCAAGGCACTCAGCATAGCCTCCGGAAAGCACGATGTCATTGCCATGCAGATTTATGACAAGCGTGACGCCACGATTCCCGATGTGGGCCTGATGCGTATCACCGACCTCGAAACCGGTCAGGACCGCTGGATTGACACCTCGTCAAAGCGTGTGCGACAGGCACTCGGCAAATGGTGGTATGACCGTCAGCAGGAGATGACGGCGGTGATGCGTAGCAGCAAGGTTGACTTCGTGTCGGTGTCGACCGACGAAGACTATGTGCGCGCACTGATGACCCTGTTCCGCAAGCGAGGCGTGGCCCGTTAAACTCACTTCATCCGATTCCCTCATGATTAAGAATCTATTAATCACCCTAATAGCCCTGACGGCGATTGCACTTCCCGCAGCAGCCCGTCCGCAGCTCACCCAGCAGCTTGATTCGGCTTATTTGCTTATGGGCAAAAAGACCGTTGTGAAGGTGCAGATGCTCCGTGACGGCGAACCACGGGGTGTGTTGGTGGTCCAGGACAAGAAAATGCCTGCCGAAGTGGAGATTTCCGACGCAGGTGTCACTGACACTGTGTCGCTCGGTAACAACCGCTGGGAACTCCGCCGTAACATCGTCATCCAGTCATTTGACTCGGGATTCTACACTCTGCCCCCCGTGCTTTATGTGGAGGGGAACGAGACCATTGCCTCCGGCACCCTCGCTCTAAAGGTGATTCCCGTGGCTGTTGACTCGCTGACCGACATTCATGACTATGCCGGCACAGCTGATGCAGGGCTGAGATGGACCGACCGTCTGCCCGACTGGCTCGTGGACTACGGCGGCTGGATTCTGGCCGCTCTGCTGGCCATTGCCGCAGGTTTGTTCGTGTGGTTCAAGTGGTTCTACAAGTCGAAAGGCAAAGAGGGCGTGCGTGTGGTGGAACGCAAGATTCCGCCTTACGAGGCAGCCGTGGGCGCCCTCAACCGCCTGCGAGAAGAAAAGCTCTGCGAGCAGGGTCAGGAAAAGGAGTACTACACACGCCTCACGGAGATTCTGCGTGTTTATCTCCAGGACCGCTTCGGCATAAACGCCATGGAGATGACATCGTCAGAAATCCTCGAAGCGCTGAAAGCCAACGAAGAGACCCGCCTCACACGCCGCTACATGAGCGAAATTCTGAGCATGGCCGATTTCGTGAAGTTTGCCAAAGTGCGCCCGCTGCCTGACGATAACGTCAAGACATTCCGCTCGGCAATGCAGTTTGTGGAGGACACGCGTCCTGTTGAGCCCACCGAAGTTAAACCCACTCAGGCCCCCGAAAAGAAATGACACCCGCAATTCTCTTAGCCCATCCTCATTTGCTGTGGCTCTTGGCGGTGCCTGTAGCCCTTACGGCATGGTACGTCTGGAAGCAGCGAAACATCCACGCATCTCTGAGCGTATCGACCACGGTACCTTTCGCCAAGCTCCCCGGCTCATGGAAAGCCTCGCTACGTCATGTGGCGTTTGCGCTTCAGATGGCCGTGATTGCCTGTGTGGTGGTTATCCTCTCCCGCCCTCAGACCACCGACGCATGGCGCACCTCGTCTGTTGAAGGCACTGACATTGTGCTGGCAATGGACATCTCCACCTCCATGCTTGCCCGTGACTTCAAGCCTGACCGCTTCGAGGCAGCCAAGAATGTGGCCCAGCGCTTTGTGTCAGGCCGCGAAGGCGACAATATGGGACTGGTGATTTTTGCCGCAGAGAGCTTCACAGCCCTTCCCATGACAACTGACCGCGCCCTGCTGGCCAACTATATCCATGACCTCAAGATGGGCATGCTTCAGGACGGCACAGCCATAGGCGACGGCCTCGCCACCGCCATTAACCGCATCCGCGAAGGCAAAGCCAAGTCAAAGAGCATCATCCTGCTCACTGACGGCTCGAACAACACCGGGAACGTTGCCCCCATCACCGCCGCCGAGATTGCCGCCAAGAACGGTATCAAGGTCTACACTATCGGCGTAGGCTCCAACGGCACAGCGCCTTATCCGCAGGAGGATATGGCCGGACGCATCCAGTATGTCAACCTTCCCGTAGTGATTGACGAGGCCACGCTCAAACAGATTGCCGACATCACCGGCGGACAGTATTTCCGCGCCACGTCGGCCAATGTCCTCTCAGAAGTGTTTGATGAGATAGACAAACTTGAGAAAACCGAGATGGACGTGAAGAATTTCAGTCAGACCGAGGATGACTACATGCCTTGGGCAATAGCCGCACTTGCCATGTTTATAATAGTGCTGGTGATGCGCACCACCATCCTCCGCACCCTACCCTAATCCGAAACTCACGCTATGATAAGCTTCGCATATCCCAAACTGCTATATTTGCTGCTGCTCGTGCCGGCAGTGGGCGGCCTTTTCTGGCTGTCGCGTGTGGCACGCCGCCGCAAGCTGCGCCGCTACGGCAATCCCGAGGTGCTTGCCGCCTTGATGCCTGAGGCATCGCTCTACATGCCCTGGGTGAAGCTGGCCCTCTCTTTGGTTGCTCTGAGCCTGCTGGTGATTGTACTTGCCCGACCTCGCGCAAGCGCCACCCTGGAAGAGAGCGCACGTGAAACAGAGACCAGTCGAGGCATAGAGATTATGCTCTGTCTTGACGTGTCAAACTCAATGCTCGCCTCGGCCACTGACGATCCCCGCGGCATCTCACGCCTTGACCGCGCCAAGCACCTGCTTGAACGCCTCATAAAGTCAATGAGAGACGACAAAGTGGGCCTGATTGTGTTTGCCGGCGATGCCTACACNCAGCTTCCCGTNACAGCCGACCGCATATCTGCACAGATGTTTGTCAACGGAGTGTCAACCGAGATGGTGCCCACCCAGGGCACAGCCATCGGCGCTGCCATTGACATGGCCATGGACTCATTTACCCCTGACGACAAGGGCGGTAAAGCCATCGTAATCATCACTGACGGTGAGAACTTCGAGGATGATGCCGTGCAGTCAGCCAAGCGCGCCGCATCGGCCGGGATTCAGGTGGATGTGATTGGTCTTGGCAGCGGCAAAGGCGCGCCCATCATCATCAACCGTAGCACAAACGAATATATGAAGGACAGCCAGGGCAATCAGGTTGTGACCCGCCTCAATGAGGAAGAAGCTCAGAAGATTGCCGATGCCGGCAAAGGCGCCTTCATAAACGGCAGCAGCAACAACGCTGTGGCTGACCTTGATTCAAAGCTCGACACCCTCGCCAAGAGCGACTTCATGCGCACCACCTTCTCGCCTCAGGCCGAGCAGTTTCCGGTGTTTGCATGGCTGGCTCTGATTTTCCTCGTTATCGAGGCTATGACTGTGACCCGTAAAATTTCCTGGCTGAAGAAAATCACCTTCTTCTCGACCGGCAACCCTAAATCCGGCAAAAAATGAAACAGCGCACTCTATTTCTGCTTGTTGCCGTGGCTTGTGTTATGGCCCTGACATCCTGCTCCGACAGCACCGCGGAGCAGCGAGCATCGCGCCGTTACAATGCCGAGGGCAACGAACTCTATGCTGCCGACAGATATAAGGATGCCGAAGCAGCCTACACCAAAGCCGTCAGCTCTGACCCCGCAAACATGGAAGCCAAGTACAATCTGGCCATGTCAATGATTCGTCAGGCCGGTGCCGGCGAAAGCGGTAAGAAGCTCCTTGACGACGCCCGCAAGATTCTGACGGAGGTGATGGAAAACTCTTCAACCGATACCCTTCTTGCGTCCAAAGCGGCTTACAACATCGGCAACATGGCTTACAATGTGGAGCAATGGGATCCCGCCATTGCTGCCTACAAGCAATCTCTCCGCTTCAACCCTGACGACGATCAGGCACGTGACAATCTTCGCCTGGCCCAGCTCAAGAAAGAGAATCAGGACCAAGACCAGAACCAGGATCAGAATCAGGACCAAAACAAAGACCAGAACAAAGATCAGGAACAGAACAAGGACCAAAACCAGGACCAGAATCAAAACCAAAATCAAGATAAAAAGGACGAAAAGCAGCCACAGCAACCACAGCCGCAAAGCGGTTTGAGCGACGAGAATGCCGAGAAGATTCTCAAGGCTATGGAAAATGAAGAGGCTGCCACACGTCGCCGAGTTCAGGAAGCCGAAAAGCGTAAAGCCAACTCAGCAGGCCGGCGCGTGGTGACCAATCCCTGGTAAAAGCTTACTATTGACTATGAAGCGATTCCTAATGATATTCGCCGTGATTGCGACACTCGTCATCAAGATGAGTGCCGCAACATCATTTACGGTGCTTCCGGTTCACACCGTTTATGAAGGTCAGAAATTCTCCGTGACATTCCGCCTTGACAATGGTGAGAGTCGCGACATAAAAGTGTCGCAAATCAACGGGTGCAAGCTCATTTACGGCCCGAGCATCTCCACATCGAGGAGCTACACAGCCATCAACGGCCAGATGCAGTCATCGTCACGAATGGAGTTCACCTACACCTATGCAGCGGAAAAAGCCGGCACTTACACCATCCCCGAAGCCACGGTGGTGGTTGACGGCAAACGCTACTCTACCAAGCCTCAGAAATTCACCGTTCAACCGGCGGCTAACGCTTCGAAACCTGCATCAAGCAGACCGGTTGACATGTATGACGCCGACACTCAGACGAGTGACCGCGCTGTAGGGGCCAATGACGTGTTTGTGCGCATCTACCTGTCACGGAGCCAAGTGTATGAGCAGGAAGCCATTGAGTGCACCATCAAACTCTACACGAAGTACACCATCTCGGAGTTTATGCCCACAAAGCAGCCCAGCTTTGACGGATTCCTGATTCAGGAGTGCGACGTTACCCCGGCGCTCAATCAGGAGGAGACCCTCAACGGACAGTCCTACTTGACCGCCGTACTCAAAAAGTGCATAATATTTCCTCAAAAGCCGGGCAAACTCACCATCAACTCAGGCAACTATGACCTGTCGGTGGTGCAGTATGACAACGTGAACATGGGAGGATTCCTCACCGTGCGCCAGCCGCGCACACGCCAGATTAAGGTTAGCTCCAACAGTGTCACCGTCGACGTAACCCCCCTCCCCTCACCCAAGCCTGCAGGCTTCAGCGGCGCCGTAGGCACCTTCAGTGTAGAGACCCGTCTGGTAGGCGACAAATTCCTCACCAATGATGCCGGCACGCTAATCTACACCATCCGCGGCACCGGCAACATTAAGTACCTCAAAGAGCCTGTTATTGACTTCCCGTCCGAATTCGAACAATACACCCCGAAAAGCGACATCCAGAGTGTGGTGAGCGGTCCGAGCGTGATGGGCACCATGACCGTGGAATACACTTTCGTGCCTCAAACCACGGGCGATTTCCGCATAGGTAGCGACAGCTTCGTCTACTTTGACCCCGTGAAGCGCGAATATGTCACCCTCACCACTCCCACCTATAATATAAAGGTGGGTAAGGGCACGGCAGCCGCCGTGTCGAAGGACCAGGAGGAGATTGCCGCCAAAAACACCGACATCCGCCACATAGCTCTCGGCAACAAGCAACCAGGCTGGAGAGCCGAGCCGGTGATTAAGCGCGGATGGTTTTGGTGGCTCTTCGCAGCTCCGGCTGTGATTCTGGCCGTCACCATTGTGGCCAACCGTCGCCGACTGAAACTTGCCGCCGATGTGGAGGGACGCCGACTGGCCAGCGCCGGCAAGGTGGCCCGCAAGCGCCTGGCTGCCGCCCGCAAGCTGCTTCAGGCCCGCGATGCCGATGCCTTCTATGCCGAGACACTCCGGGCACTCACCGGCTACTTGAGCGACAAATTCACCATTCCCGCCGGCAAACTGTCGCGCGACGTAATCTCTCAGCAGCTTGAGCAGCGTGGTGCCTCAGAGCAGCTCCGCAATGAGGTGGCCGAGATTCTTGACACATGCGAGATGGCCCGCTACACACCTCAGAGTGCCGGCGAGATTGACCGTGTGTTTGAAACCGTAACTGCCGTCATCAACAAGATTGAAAACCTCCGAACAAAATGAAGCTCCGCATATTTTTCACAATCATCACTCTGACACTGATGGCCTCAAGCGCAAAGGCTTCATCCGTGATAGAAGCTGCTGACTCGGCCTACTCAACCTCTGACTATCAGAAAGCCGCCGAGCTCTACACAAAAGCACTTGCCGATGAGGGCCTGTCACCTCAACTTTACTATAACCTCGGCAACGCCTACTATCGCCTCAACCGTCCCGGACTCGCTATTCTCAACTATCATCGCGCCCTCCGCCTTGACCCCACCTATAAAGACGCACGTGAGAATCTTGAATTTGTCAACTCGCGCATAACCGACCGGCCCGGCGAGCGAGGCACCTTCCTTGGCAATGCCATTGACTCCGCAGCCTCAGCGGCCCGCTCCGACACATGGGCCTGGATTGCTTTCGGAGCTTTTGCTGCCACCTGTGCACTCGTGGCCCTCTACGTTTTCTCCTCCACTGTCAGCTATCGCAAAGCGGGATTTTTCGGCGGTTTGGCCATGCTCGTCATCACCGGCATAGCCCTCTTCCTTGCCATCCGTGGAGCCTCTATTCAGACTGACACCACTATGGCCGTAGTCACCGAGCCGTCAACCATCCTTTCCACGTCGCCCCGCGAGCCGCGTGACCGCTCAGAAGAAGCCATGCTCCTTCATGAAGGCACCGCTCTGAAAATTCTTGACTCTGTGCGCTCCGTAACTGACTCAGTGCCCGGGATGTGGTATGATGTAGAAATTGATAATCAACACCGTGCATGGATTAATTCACGCCATGCAGAAAGGGTGAGATAAAAACATGTTTAACAACATGCCTACATTTGCAAAGAAATATTTGGTCAAATAAAAAATACTTTCTATTTTTAAGCACTTCAAAACATCAAACCAGAAGAATGTTCCACTTAAATAGATAGTATCATGACTAAAACTATTTCTTTCAATGATCTTCGTCGCATCAAAGACAGCCTGCCCGACGGTGCAACCCGTGAGATTGCCGACAAGCTCAATGTGACAGTCCAAACAGTACGTAACTACTTCGGTGGAAGCAACTATGAATTCGGTAAAAACTGCGGTGTACACATCGAACCGGGTCCTGACGGTGGCATCGTTGTGCTTGACGACACCACTATCTACGACATGGCCGTTGAAATTATCGGAGAAGAAAAAGAATAAATTCACCCCACACTGAACGATAACAGCCGTCGGCGCGTTAACCCCTAAGCAAACGGGGCTCACCGCCGACGGTTGCCTTATATCCACTAACTCCGAAATTATGCGACAGATAACCATTGCCATCCACACCTTCCCATATGCCCTCCGCCTGAAGCACACCCTTGAGGAGGCAGGCATTGAAGTGGCCCTTCAGAATGTGAACCTTGAGCATCCCATTGTGTCGCCCGGTGTGAGAGTCAGAATCCATGAGCATGACCTTGCCAAGGCGCTCCGCATTATTGAAGTGCCCGGCTCGCTGATTATGGATGATGACGCTATGTTTAATCCCGTGGCACAGGTGCTCGTGCCCACTGACCTGTCAGAAAACAGCGTCAAAGCATGCAGGATGGCCCTGTCAATTGCCGCCGCACATGACACCGGAGTGTATCTTTTCCACTCCTTCATCACCCCTTCGCTTCTGTCGCCTCCGCCACTGAGCGACGAGCTTGACTTTGACCGGACCGAGCAGTTGGCGGCCGACGAGCTCACTGACCGCAACGAGGAAGCAGCCATGCACAGATTTGGAGAGCGGATTAACAATGAGATAGCTCAGGGCAAGATGCCCTCGGCCCTGATTGAGATGAAGGTGACCGAAGGTATTCCCGAAGAAGCAATAGCCATGACGGCAAAGGAGATTGGCCCGCTGCTGATTGTGATGGGCACCCGAGCCGCCGAGAAGAAGGAGCGCGAAGTGATAGGCAGTGTCACCGCCGAAGTGCTTGACACGGTGCGCTATCCCGTGTTGTCGCTTCCCGAGAACTCCGAGCTTGAAACCCCGGACGATGTGAAGCGCATTGTCTACTTCGCCACCCCTGACCAGCAGGATATCGTGGCAATTGACACAATGTCACGTCTCATGCCGCTTAACAAAGACACCGAAGTGACAATAGTCAACATGCCCTCGCGCCGCTTCCCCACTGCCGACACCTCGGCTCTGGAAAGCCTGCTGACATATTGCACAGATCATTATCCCAGGCTTGATTTCAGCCTCGTGGAGCTCCCTGCCGATGACTTTGCCGAGAGTCTCCGCAAATTAGTGGAACGCCACCCTGCCGACCTGTTCTGCATCCCCAACCGCCGGCGCGGCATCCTCTCCAGAATCTTCAATCCCACGCTTGCTCACCGCATGCTTTTCAAGGCCGACATGCCCATATTGTCAATTCCTGTGTAATAGATTGCATATTTTAACCGAAATTACTAACTTAGCACCATTAAAATCAATTCATACTTGCAATAGCGATGAGAATAAAATTCAATGTTGACTACCGTACCGCCTGGGGCGAGTCGCTCTACATTTCAGGCAACATCCCTGCCCTCGGAAACGGTAATGAAGCTGCCGCTGCAGCTATGGAATGTCATGGCGGTGAGACCTGGCATCTTGAAATCGATGCCGAGCTGCCCGCAGGCAAAGAGCTTGAATATAAATACATAGTGCGCCACGACAACGGCTCAGAGCGTCATGAATGGGGCCCCGCTCACATCTTCATGGCCTCACCCGGCATTGCCACTGCCGACATCTTCGACCAATGGCAGGACCAGCCGCTTGACAAGCCCTATTACTCTTCGGCCTTCACCGAGTGTATCAACAACCGCGACCACCGTCAGGCACCTGTCATCGCGTCCGCCGGCAGCATCAACCTGCGTGTGTGGGCTCCGATGGTGTCACAAAACCGTGTGATAGCCGTCAGCGGCAACATTGACGCCCTTGGCAACTGGGACCCTGCAAAAGCCCTCCGCCTGAGCGACGCCTGCTTCCCCGAATGGAGCGGCTCATTCAGCATGCGTGGCCTCAAAGGCTCCTTTGAATACAAATTCCTCATCCTCGACAAGGCTACCGGAGAGGTGGTGGCATGGGAAATGCGCGACAACCGCCGCTTCACCCTCCCTGACAATGAATGTGATGCCGCCGTGGTGATTGCCGGACTGAGGTTTGTCAATCCTCTCACTCCCTGGCGAGGTGCCGGCGTGGCCATNCCCGTGTTTGCCCTTAGGAGCGACGAGGATTTCGGTGCCGGTGACTTTTATGACATCAAGAAACTGGTGGACTGGGCTGCCTCTACGGGTCAGCGCTTCGTTCAGATTCTGCCGATCAACGACACCACCATGACCCACACATGGACTGACTCCTACCCTTATAACGCCAACTCCACCTTCGCGCTTCACCCCATGTATCTCCGCCCGGAGCTGATTGCGCCCTTGGCCGACAAAGAGGCCGCCNAACGCTACGAAGACCTGCGCNCCCAGCTTAACTCTCTGCCCGAGATTGACTATGAGAGGGTGAACAATGCCAAGCGACAGTGGACCCGCGAGCTCTTCGCTCAGGAAGGTGCAAAAGTTATCGCCTCGGCNCCCTTCAAAGCATTTGTGGAAGCGAACTCGGAATGGCTCCTCCCCTACGCCGCATTCTGCACCCTGCGCGACATGAACGGCACCGCCGATATGGACCGNTGGGGCGAATATGCCGACTACACACCCGCCAAGCTTGAGCGCATCATCAANGAGCAGCCTGATGAAATCAATTTTGTCCTCTTCCAGCAGTATTTCCTTGACAAGCAGCTGCGTGAGGTGGTGGACTATGCCCGCTCCAAGGGCATAGCCATAAAGGGCGACATACCCATCGGCATCTCGCGCAACAGCGTTGACGCCTGGATTAATCCCCGCTTGTTTAATCTCGACTGTCAGGCAGGCGCACCGCCGGACGACTTCTCCGTTNTGGGTCAGAACTGGGGCTTCCCCACCTACAANTGGGANGAGATGAACAAGGACGGCTTTGCATGGTGGAAAGCCCGCTTCCGCAAGATGGCAGAATACTTTGACGCCTACCGCATTGACCACGTGCTGGGATTCTTCCGCATATGGCAGATTCCCATGGACGCCCTCCACGGACTTCTGGGTGTGTTCAACCCCGCCCTTCCCTTCACTCCCGANGAGCTGCGTAACAGCTATGACTTCTGGATTGACGTGGACAAGCAGACCACACCCTTCATCATGGACTGGTTCCTTGGCGACTTCTTCGGCGAATACACCGAGGAGGTGCGCAACCGCTTCCTGCTCGATGCCGGCTACGGCCGTTACCGCCTTCGCCCCGAATTTGACACTCAGCGCAAGGTGGCCGACTACTTCGCCGGGCAGGAGAAGAACGACAAGAACAGCCGCATCTGCGACGGCCTCCTCGGACTGATTGACAATGTGCTGTTCATAGAGGACCCCGTGGAGAAAGGGAAGTACCATCCCCGCATCTCGGCTCAGTTCACTTACATCTACCGCTCGCTCACCGACTATGAGAAGTGGACATTTGACCGTCTTTACAACGACTTCTTCTATCGTCGCCACAACGACTTCTGGTATGGCAAAGCCATGTGGAAGCTTCCCGCACTCACCGATGCCACCAATATGCTCGTCTGCGCCGAGGACCTCGGAATGATTCCTGACTGCGTGCCCGCCGTAATGAACCAGCTGGAGATTCTCGCCCTCGAGATTCAGCGCATGCCCAAGGACCCACAGTCGCAATTCGGCAACACATGGAACTACCCCTACTATTCGGTGTGCACCACATCCACCCACGACATGGGCGGCATCCGCCAATGGTGGGAGGAAGACCCCGCTGCCACTCAGCAGTTCTATAACAACGTGCTCCATGAAGGCGGCGCCGCACCCCANTATGCCGAACCCTGGATATGCCGCAAGATTGTTGACCTCCACTTCAAGAGCCCNTCAATGCTCTGCATCCTCCCCCTCCAGGACATGCTCGCCATGGACGGCGACATTCGCCGCAAGGACCCCCGCGAGGAGCAAATCAACGTGCCCGCCAATCCCCGCCACTACTGGCGTTACCGCATGCACCTGACCCTTGACAAGCTCCAGCAGGCCGCGACGTTCAACACCGAGCTGCGCGATATGATTCACAACTCAGGACGCTGATGACCGACAACGAACTCCACGAACTTCTTGACACGGAAGCTGCCCGGATTAACAGCCCCGCCTTCATAGGCGAGGACCCGGTGCAGTTTCCGCGCCGATTTTCCTCGCTTCAGGACATTGAGATAGCTGCCCTGCTCAGCGCCACTATAGCTTGGGGCAACCGCAAGATGATTTGCCGTGACTGTGACAAAATGCTCACGCTCATGGACCATGAGCCACACGCTTACGTGATGGACGAAGGCTATGAGGACCTGCCCCCTGAGCTTAACATCCACCGCACCTTTTTTGCCCGCAACCTTCAGCATTATCTCCGCGGACTCCGGGCCATCTACGCCCGCCACGGCTCCCTGCTTGAGTTTGCACGGGCCGAGAAGATAGCCTCAAGCGAGGCCCCCGCATGGAAGCTTGTGGAGGGTATCAACCGAGAGATTGCCGCCGCCAACGGAGGTGTGGCCGACAGCCGTTGCCTACCGCAGAATCTCAAAACTACGGCGCTCAAGCGCGTAAACATGGCGCTGAGATGGCTCGTCAGAGACGACGGTATAGTTGACATGGGGGTGTGGGATGTCATCACACCTGCGCAGCTGTTTATTCCTCTTGATGTCCATGTGGGCGACGTGAGTCGCGAGCTCGGCCTCGTCACCCGTAAAGCCAACGACCGTCGCACCGTCGATGAGCTCACATCGCGGCTACGCCGCTTCCGGCCTGATGACCCTGTTATATACGATTTTGCCCTATTCGGAATAGGCATGAATCTTTAACCCTGACAATTTTACAATTAGGAGTGCCGAAACCGGAATTGGTTTCGGCACTCTCATAATGTTCCTTTTTGAAGCATTATGTCCGAATAAATGGCCAGAAATTCGCAAAATTACGGTTGTTTTTCCTATCTTTGCATCACTATTTTCAATAATTATACCAATCTCACACTAATGTTTTCACAGTTACTTAAAGCTCTTGTGGTGACACCTGCGCTGCTCACCGCCGCTCATGCACTTGCTGACGCGCCTGCAGGCTACTCACTGGTGTGGAGCGACGAATTCAATGAAGGCACACAGCTCTCTGCCGACAAATGGCAATGGGAAGACTGGCGCGCCGGCAACGTCAATAACGAGCTCCAGACTTACAAGCCCGGTACTCAGACCATTGACGGTCGCCACACCACCGAAATCAAAAACGGCAACCTCGTTATCAACTGCTTCAAAGGCTCTGACGGACTGATTTACTCCGGTCGCGTCAACGCCTTGTCAGGCAACGATGTGAACGGCTGGCGCTACGGCTACATGGAGGCCCGCATCAAGCTTCCCAAAGGCAAAGGCACCTGGCCCGCATTCTGGATGATGCCTTCAGGCGTTGACTGGTGGTCAGAAACATGGCCCACTTGTGGCGAAATTGACATTATGGAAGAGGTGGGCGTTGATGCCAACATCACCTCCTCAAGCCTTCACGCTATCGGACATAACCACACCAACAACACTCAGATTACAGCTTCACGCCTTATTGAGGGCGCCGAGGATGATTTCCACATCTACGCAATAGAATGGACCAACGACCGCATCACCACCTACGTGGACGGCGAAGTGATGCTCGACTATGCCAATGACCACAAAGGCTTCCGCAACTGGCCCTACGACAAGCCTTACTATATTATCCTTAACCTTGCCTGGGGTGGTGACTGGGGCGGCTATCAGGGCGTTGACGCTAATGCGCTCCCTATTGAGATGCTCGTGGATTATGTGCGCGTGTATCAGAAGCCCCTGCCCTCAATGAAGGCCGACGGCTCTGACGCCGCCTACATCTTCGGCAGCTACCGCAGTGTGGGCATTGACGGCTACGTGCCCTCCGACAGCTATTACGCATGGGATCAGAACGTCCTCCCGATGACCTCAAACGGCAAAATCCACACCTTTGAGTTTATCGCCGGACAAAACCTGCGCGCCGACGATGTCAACTTCAAATTCTTCGCTTCTCCTGTGCTCGACGACGCCTACGGCTTCCTGGCATCAGCAGGCAAGTATCACGTGACTATGGAGGAGAACCCCTATCTCTACATTGACACTGAAGAGGATGGCAACGTGAAGCTCAAGGACGGTGTGACCCTCAACAACCGCGACCGCCTTCTGGTGACCCTCGACTGCACCGCAGGCACTGACAAAGCCGTGGCAAAGGTCACCTTCACCGAAGGTCAGCCCATCCCCGCCCCCAAGGGCATCTGGATTATCGGCGGCATTAACTCCGTCGGTGCCGAGTCATATATCGACGGCGACTGGGGCTGGAGCGAAAGCCGTGCCATCCCCATGCAGAAGGACGGCGACGTTTACACCCACACCTTTGAAGTTGGCAAGACGCTCAACCCCTCTGTGGTTAACTTCAAATTCTTCGGTGACTCATCGTTTAGCAACGAATTCTGCGCAGTCAACTCTGACTATCTCATCAGCTCTGAGAGCGACATCTTCGGCATCGGCGACGGAAATGACGGTCATGACAACGGCAACGTGTACCTCCTCAACGGCGCAACGCTCAAAGACGGCGACGTGGTCAATGTGAAAGTTGACTGCACCGACGGTTATGACCGCGCAGTGCTCACCACCACCGGCACTTACACCGCCTCCATTTCCACCATCGAAGCCATCCTGCCCGCCGAGCAGATAATCTACAATCTCCAGGGCATGCGCATCAGCCGCATCACCGAACCCGGCATCTACATCATCAACGGCAAGAAAATGCTCGTGAAGTAACAAATTTCATCATCCCATACTCATTCCTTGAGGACCGTCCTAAAAAAACAGGGCGGTCCTCTTGCATTTACGCATCTGAAGTGTTAAATTTGCAGTATATGGCACCCATGTTCTCCATCATAACCGTCACCTTCAACGCTGCTTCAACGCTTCCGGCCACACTAAAGAGCGTCAAGGAGCAAACGTGCACTGACTTTGAATACATTGTCATTGACGGCAAATCCTCCGATTCAACCGTTGAGTTGGTCCGTCAGGCAGCCATCCCCCACTCCAAAATCGTGTCGGAACCTGACAACGGTCTCTATGATGCCATGAACAAGGGGCTGGGAATGGCTCATGGGAATTACCTCATCTTCCTCAACGCCGGCGACAGATTCCATTCACCTGACACCCTGCAGCAGTATCACGACGCCATTATGGCCAATGACTATCCGGGGGTGGTGTATGGTCAGACGCAGATTGTTGACGGCGAAGGCCGCAGGCTCGGTGACCGCCATCTCCGCGCACCTGAGAAACTGACCCTGAAATCGTTCAGAAACGGCATGCTCGTGTGTCATCAGGCCTTCTGTGCCAACGCCAAAGTGGTGTCGACCTACGACACCTCGTATCGTTTTTCGAGCGACTATGACTGGTGTGTGAGATGCCTGATGCACTCTCGCCACAACGTTTACATTGACGACATTGTGATTGACTACCTCAGCGAAGGAGTGACCACAGCCAACCATCGTGCCTCGCTCATTGAACGCTTCCGCATCATGAGCCATTACTACGGCCTGGTGCCCACCATGATTCGCCACATAGGATTCCTTGTGCGCAACATTTTCCGCAAACCTCTGAAATGATTCTTCTTAACACATCTTTTCACATGCACCTGAGTGTGGAGGACAGCTTCCTTGCCTGGGTGCGTAATGACTACACTGCCGCCCTCAGCGCCTACCCCGGCATGGGCGCCCCCACTCTGGCCCGCCTGCTCGTGCAGCCTGACCCCGAAACCGTGAGCTACTGCTTCCAGATGACTGCCGACGATGAGCAGACCGCGATAGCATGGCATGACAGCGACATCGCGTCAGCTCTGCGCGATGACCTCTCCCGCCGCTTCGGGGAGCGCCTTGTTCATTTCACCACTTACATGAAGATTCTCCCCTTGCAATAATGGAAAGCGGAAATCTCAAACAGTGGGACCGTATTATTATAGGTATTGATCCCGGCACAAACCTGATGGGCTACGGCATTCTCGGCATCAAGGGCAAGACGCCCTCCATGATTGCCCTTGGAGTTATCCGGCTCAACAAGTTTGACAGCCATTATCTGAGGCTTCACCGCATTTTCGAGCGTGTGCAAAGCCTTGTGGAGCAGTATTTGCCTGATGAGATGGCCATTGAAGCTCCCTTTTTCGGAAAGAACGTGCAGTCGATGCTCAAACTCGGGCGCGCTCAGGGTGTGGCCATAGCTGCGGCACTTTCGCGCGATGTCCCAATCACAGAATATGAGCCGCGAAAAATCAAGATGGCCATAACTGGCAATGGCGGTGCCTCAAAGGAGCAGATACGCGAAATGCTTCGCCGCATCCTCAACATTCCCGCTGAAAGCCTTGACATTGAGCTTGATGCCACAGATGCCCTCGGCGCTGCTCTCTGCCATTTCTATGAATCGTCGCGGCCGGCAAAGGTGTCAGGGCCGTCGAGCTGGAAAGAATTTATTGCGCGCAATCCCGGGCGCGTGCGCTGAAAATTCACTAATTTTGCAACCAAAATCAGCAAACATGAATCCTAACCATAATGAAAGCGGAAACAATCCGTTCTCGTTCCGCGAATATGCCTCGCAGCCTCAGTTTTTCCTCCTTGCCGGTCCCTGTGTGATTGAAGGAGAGCAGATGGCTGTAGATATAGCCGGTGAGATTCTGGAGGTAACCCGTCCTCTCGGCATCCCCACTGTGTTCAAGGGCTCTTACCGCAAGGCCAACCGCTCGCGCCTCGACTCCTTCACCGGCATAGGCGACGAAAAGGCGCTCTCTGTTCTCGCCAAGGTCAGAAAGCTCTACGGTGTGCCCGTGGTGACTGACATCCATAATGCCTCGGAAGCTGACATGGCTGCTGAATTTGTGGATGTGCTCCAGATTCCCGCATTCCTCTGCCGCCAGACCGACCTGCTCGTTGCCGCCGCCCGCACAGGCCGTGCCGTCAACATCAAGAAGGGTCAGTTTCTCTCCCCTGAAGCAATGCAGTTTGCACTTGGAAAGGTGCGTGAGGCAGGCAATGACAATGTTGCGCTGACGGAGCGCGGCGTGTCGTTCGGCTATCAGGACCTAATCGTGGACTATCGCGGCATCCCCACCATGCAGGCCTTCGGAGCTCCGGTGATTCTCGATGTCACCCACTCGCTCCAGCAGCCCAATCAGGCGGCGGGAGTGACCGGCGGACGTCCTGACCTAATTGAGACCATCGCGCGTGCGGGAGTGGCTGCCGGCGTTGACGGCCTGTTTCTCGAAACCCATCCCGAGCCGGCTAAAGCCAAGAGCGACGGCGCCAACATGCTCCCCCTTTCGGAGCTGCCCCGACTCATGGAACGTCTTGCCGAACTCCGTAACGTTGTGAACAGATGGAAGTAGTCTACGAGGACAATCACATCATCATAGTCAACAAAGCGCCCGGCGAGATTGTGCAGGGCGACAAGACCGGCGACACACCTCTGAGCGAAACCCTCAAGGGCTGGCTTAAAGAAAAGTATGCCAAGCCGGGCAATGTGTTTGTTGGCGTCACCCACCGCCTTGACCGTCCGGTGGGCGGCCTTGTGGTGTTTGCCAAAACCTCAAAGGCGCTGGCGAGGATGAACGAGATGTTTCGCAACGGCGAGGTTAAGAAAACCTATTGGGCACTGACCCGTAACATGCCCGAGCCTACAGAAGGACGCCTGGAGCACTACATCACCACCGTGGAGCGCACCAACAAGTCAACAGCCTGGCGCGAACCGCGTCAGGGTGCCAAACGTGCCGCCCTCTCCTATCGTCACATTGCCTCATCCGAACGCTTCCATCTTCTTGAAATCAATCTTGAAACGGGGCGCAAGCACCAGATTCGTGTGCAGCTCTCAGCCATCGGCTGTCCCATCAAGGGCGACCTGAAATATGGCGACAAGCGTTCCAACCCTGACGGCTCCATCTCACTCCTCGCCCGCCACATTGAGTTTATCCATCCAGTCAGCAAAGAAAAAATTTCGGTGACAGCCCCCGTGCCGGAGTCATGGAAAGGCTTTGCTCATCTTGACAATCCCACTGACCAATGAAGATAGTTTTTTTAGGAACACCAGAATTTGCCGCATATTCACTCCGCCACCTGCTTGATGCCGGAGTGGAGATTGCCGCCGTGGTGACCATGCCTGACAAACCCGCCGGGCGCGGCCACAAGATGCTGCAGTCGGCCGTGAAACAGCTGGCCGTGGAGCGCGGGCTGAAACTGCTGCAACCGGTGTCGCTCAAAGCTCCCGAATTCGTTGACGAACTCCGCGCCATTGACGCTGACCTCTTCGTGGTGATAGCATTCCGCATGCTTCCCGAGGTGGTGTGGCGCATGCCCCGCCTGGGCACCTTCAATCTCCATGCCTCCCTGCTGCCGCGCTATCGCGGAGCGGCCCCAATTAACTGGGCAGTCATCAACGGTGACACCGAGACCGGTGTGACCACCTTCTTCCTCAAGCATGAGATTGACACCGGCGACATCATCGCCCAGGAGAAAATCACCATTGCTCCGGAGGATAATGTGGGCGACGTGCATGACCGCCTCATGGAGCTCGGGGCCGAGCTGACTCTCAAAACCATACGCGACATAGAGGCCGGCACACTCACCACCATCCCTCAGGACTCGCTGACCGGCGGCACTGAGCCCACCCCCGCCCCTAAAATCTTCAANGACACCTGTCACATTGACTGGACGCNGAGCGCCGAGGCAGTTCATAANCTCGTGCGCGGTCTGTCGCCTTACCCCGCCGCATGGACCCGGATTGAACCGTTAGGCGACGTCAAAATCTTTGAAACAAGGATTTTAGACAAAAAANNNGACATNGTGCCCGGCNGGATAACCCTGGGNGGCGACGGCACAATGACCATTGACTGCGCTGACGCACCTCTGGAAATCCTTCAGCTCCAGCCTCAGGGAAAGCGACGTATGGCCGTGGCCGACTTCCTGCGCGGCACCCGCACNGAGCTTTCNGAAGCCAAATAATCTCACTGAGATATTAAACCATATTAAAATTCGTTGTCAAAACTTCAGAAANGAAGATTGGCAACGAATTTTGTATTATATTTGCACTCCAATCTATAAAAACATAACACAGTATTTCCCTCAGTGACCAATCCCACACACAATTTTGTTACCCGCCCTTCGGTCCTCGCTGCACTCACTCCGGTGATGCTTCTCATAGGAATCCTTGTGGCNACCATCGCGATTGAAGGTACTGACAATGTTCAGGAGTATGGATCTGCGGCTCTGCTCNTATCAGCCGTTGTGGCAGCCGTAATCGGACTGGCNGNCTANCGACGACCTGTGCGCCTNCTCAAACTCGGACTGCTGAAAAGTGCCCGCCAGATTATCCCTTCATTCTCGATTTTGCTTCTCATCGGGACTATTGCCGCCACATGGATGCTTGGCGGCGTGGTGCCCGTGATGATTCAGTATGGTCTCAAACTCCTGAGTCCCCCTCTGTTTCTGTTCGTTACGTGCAGCGTGTGTGCGCTCATTTCGGTGCTGACAGGTAGCTCGTGGACCACCATCGCCACCATTGGCGTGGCCTTCATGGGCATCGGCACCGTGCTTGGCTATAGCCCCGGATGGATTGCCGGCGCAATAATCTCCGGCGCATATTTCGGCGACAAAGTGTCACCTATGAGCGACACGACGGTGCTGGCCTCCTCCACCGTAGGCGTGAGCCTCTTTGACCATATCCGCTACACCATGCTGACCTCCCTCCCTGCCATGATTGTGGCGCTGACAGTGTTTGCATGTGTGGGTATCTTTTCAGACGTGGCTTCTGAAGCCCACAGCGGTGAGATGGTAGCGGCACTGGAATCGACCTTTAACCTCACTCCCTGGGTGCTGATTGTGCCAGCAGCCACCGGTATCCTGATTTACAAAAGGGTCAACACCAACATCATCCTCGGCGTCAGCTCGCTGCTGGGGCTGACCTCAATGTTCGTGTTTCAGCCTCAGATTGCCGCCGCGGTCCACGCTTCGCCCGTCATCGCCGCGCTGAAGGTGATTTTCGTGTCAACTCAGGTTCCCACCTCCAACGAACTTCTTTCCACCCTGATTGGCACCGGAGGCATGGCCGGCATGCTCCCCACATTGCGTCTGGTGAGCTGCGCCATGATTTTCGGGGGTGTGATGATGGGCACAGGCATGCTCACCACCATCACCCGCGCCGTGAGCCGCCACCTGCGCACACCCCGCTCAATCGTGTCGGCCACCGTTGGCAGCGGACTGTTAATCAACAGCTTCACAGGCGACCAATACCTCTCGATTATCCTCGGAGGCAATCTCTATAAGAAGCTTTACGTTCGCAACGGCATGCGCCGCCGCGTGCTCTCCCGGGCTTTGGAGGACTCCGTGTCGGCCACCTCCGTGCTCATTCCCTGGAACTCATGCGGCATGACCCAATCCACCGTTCTCGGTGTGGCAACGGTCACCTACTTTCCTTACTGCATCTTCAACATTCTCAGCCCGTTGATGTCTATTTTCATGGTCTGGGCCGGCTATAAAATCATGTCCGCTCCTAAATTGAAATTTTCATAATTTAAGATTATTTGCTATCTTTACGGGCTGAATATGTGGTCAAAACTTACATTTCTGCCCGTTGTTGCCGCAGGCATGCTTCTTTGCTCCTGCAGCGATGACTCCAAGCCCGACTTCTATAATGGGACGGGACTGCTGAGTATCAGCCTTGAAGTTGTAGAACCTGAGGGAGTTGACCTCACCCTGCCCTCTCAGTCAGAGTTCTCGCTTGACATCACACCCCTCAATTCGCCCGACATGGCTCACCACTGGAACAGCTTCACAGCCTTCCAGCAGAATGGCCGATATCGTGCTGAAGAGTATCAGTTTACCGTATTGTCAGGCAACGAGGACGAGGAAGGGTTTGACATGCCCTGCTTCGGCGCCACTCAAACCGAGCAATTGGTGGAAGGATCCACCAATCATTTCACCCTCAGTGCCACCCTGCTCAATGTGCCAGTGAAGCTTGAAGCCACCGAGCGGTTCAATCAGGCATTCCCGGGATGGAGTGCCATGATTCATGCCGAGGGAGGCACATTCCTCAATTTTGACCGCACAGAGACACGCACCGCCTTTGTGCGTCCCCAACCGATGAGCGTTTCTGTGACCCCGGTTACAGACAAGGCTACCCTGCGCCTGGCCAATAATGTAGATATAACCGCCGGCGTGCTCACCGAGCTGCTGCTTGATGCTGATGGCGCGGACATGGTGCTGACTTCCGGAGGCAAAGAGCTTAAACGCATCACCATTACCCGGGAACTGCTTGACGCTCCGGCCCCCACTGTGACCTGCGGAGGCTCGGTCACTGCCTCCATTGACCTCCTGGAGCTCACGCAGCCAGCTGATGCCATGGAGTTTACCATTAACTCCGCCTCGACTCTGCAGGATGCCATCCTGACCATCAACTCCGCTTCAATGCGCGCCGCAGGCGCCCCATTACAGATTGACCTGGCTCACCCCACAGCCACTCAGCGAGCGTTTCTTGAAGAGAACGGAGTTGCAATTCCGGCTATCGGAAACGGAACAACGCGCTTCGACATCACCCCGCTGCTTGACAATCTCCAGTTTATGGACAATGGCAGTAACACCTCTGAATTCTCACTCGTGGTGACGGATGAAGCTGGGCGTCAGTCTGCTCCGTCAGTGCTCACAGTCAACACGTTGCCCGTATCGTTCAAGCTCGTATCAGCAAGCGACATTATTATCGGCATCAACATTCTGGAGCTGGTGGTGGCCACTCCTACAGGTACGTTGGCCGATAAGCTCCGCACTGACATCCTCGAGGCTGACGGCTCGCAATGCCAAGCCGAATTGCTGGGTGCCGAGCCGCTTGACAATGGCACTTATCGCGTTACCCTGAAGATGCCTGACGGCACCGGCCCCATCACCCTCATGGTTTACTATGGCGAACAGCTCAAGGCCCGGTTGGAGTTGCAGCGTGTGCCGCCTGAATTTACCATCGAAGCTGACCCCTTTGCCTCAAAAGTGACGCTGAGAATCGCTTCCGAGTCACACCCCGAATTGCTGCCCGTCATTGTGCGCCGCATGCTCATCTATGCCAACGGGTCCCCCGCAGTGATTCAAAGCCGCGACGAAGAGAAAGGACTGCTCACCGTTATCGGCCTCTCGCCCTCAAAGGCTTATACCCTCGCGGCAACGCTGATGCCTGAGGATCTCTTTAACTATCAGGAGGTGAAAATCGTCACCGAATCGGCCGAAGAGCTCCCCAACGGAGATTTTGAGGATGTGAAGAAAACCGTCAAATGGCACGATATGCAGAGCGGAGGCCTTTACTCTCAGACATTTGCCGAGATATTCAACTGCCTTAACAAAGCCTCGTTTGAATACTACACTCCCACACGCTGGGCCAACACCAACGACAAGACGTTCAACACCTCATCCAAGCGCGCCAACACATGGTATATGCAGCCCTCCGTCTACAGCATTGAGAAAGCCGCATCGGCCGATTATGCCGTGGAATTGGTTAGCGCGGCCTTTGACCCTGACGGCGAAGAGATTCCCGACTATCTCCAGGAATCACTCCCCTACGTGAAATATTCCCGCAACATCCCCAACGTGAGATGGCGCGCTGCCGGGAAAATATGGCTCGGAAGCTACACCTTCAAGCCTTTCCCTGTGCCCACGGAGACCATGACAGAAGGTGTCCCGTTCAAATCACGCCCCTCATCTCTCAACGGCTTCTACACCTATCATCCCACCCCCGCCGACCCGTCAGACATGGGACTGGTGACGGTGGAGGTGCTCGGCTACGCCTCGGGCAGTGAACTGGTTATCGCCTCCGGCGAGGCGCTCCTTGCCCCGGCCACAGGCTACACAGCTTTTACAATTCCTCTTAACTATTATATGTTTGGTGTCAAGGCCACCCGCATCAAGGTCATGTGTGCCTCATCGTCAAAGATTGGCGGCATTGACCATGAATCAGCCAATGTGCCGGTCTATTTCGATGCCTCCACAGGTTCGGCTCTCGGCTCGCGCCTGCAGCTTGACAACCTCACATTTGCTTATTAACCCCACGAAAACAGAGAATGTCAAAACTACTAAAATATCTGATTTCCGGCATTATCACCCTTTTGGCAGCAGGAACGCTCTCGCCCGGTGCCTCAGCTCAGGAGCATTTCAGCCGCGGGCTGGAGCAGGTGTCGTTCGTCCCCAAGGGGCAATGGATCACCGGATTTAACATCAGCTATTCCCAGTCAAATCAGGACAACTATCANTTTCTGATTATTGAAAACATGACCGGCGACACCTACACCTTCAAGGTGAGTCCGATGCTAATGTTTGCCTTTCATGATAATCTTGCCGCCGGCGGCCGCTTTGCCTACANCCGNTCCAAAACCAAGCTCGACGGCGCCAGCTTTGTGCTCGGAAGCGACACCTCNTACGACATTGACAATCTCTACTCCATCAGTCAGCAATATTGCGGCACGGCATCGTTCCGCAACTATATCTCGCTCGGCAAGTCGCAGCGCTTCGGCTTTTTCAACGAGGTGCAGCTGCAGCTTGGCGGCGGACAGACNAAGCTTGTGAGCGGCACCGGCGAATCACTCACCGGCACTTACGAAAAGAATGTGTCGGTTGACCTGGGCCTTACTCCCGGCGTTATCATGTTTCTGTCAAACTATTCCGCCCTTGAGGTCAGCATCGGAGTGCTCGGATTCTCCTACACCAAAACCGACTCCACCACTGACCAGATTTATCACGCTACGCGAAATTCCAAGAGCGCCAACTTCCGCATCAACCTGTTTTCAGTGTCGTTCGGCGTTGCATTTTACATTTAACCATCAGCAATCATCATGAAAAAAATCCGACTTTTTCTTATCGCAACGACGGTGATGCTTGCTGCAGGTTTGCACGCCGCCGAAACTCCTGACTCGCTTAACGCCTCGGCGCCTGACGTGTCGCAATTTTCATCAGTCTCAACCATTGAGCATGACATAAAGGATGAAATGGTCATTGTGGGCAATGACACAGTCAGCATGATTATTCCCCAGCGCAATCTGGGCCGTTATGACCGCGGACTGTTCAACTTCCTCTTCATCCCCAAAGGACAGTGGGCTTTCGGACTCACCGCATCCTACGGTGAGTTTAACGCCGATGACCTCCAGATTCTTTCACTCATCAAGGATGTGGATTTCAAAGGTAAGCTCTACTCGCTGAACCCCTCCATCAGCTATTTCATCCGCAACAACCAGTCGCTGGGTCTGCGCTTCAACTACACAAAAGGAAATGCTGANCTCAACAGCATGGCCATGGACTTTGACGANGATTTGAGCTTTAATCTCCGCGATGTGAGCTATTCGTCCCAATCCTACGGTGTGGCCTTTTTCTATCGCAACTATATTGGCCTCTCCACCGAGAAGCGCTTCGCCATCTTCAATGAGGTGGAGCTGGAAGCGGCAAGTGGTTCGTCGCGATTCATGCGCATGTATAACGATGCTCCGCGCGACACCCGCACNACCCGCACCTCGGCGGCTCTCAATTTCAGCCCNGGNNTGTGTATGTTNATCATGGATTANGTGTCATTCAACATCTCGTTCGGTGTGTTTGGCGTNCATCTGACCCATGAGAGCCAGACNACCGACGGGGCCAACGAAGGCTCACGAACCACCTCGGGAGCNAACTTCAAATTCAATCTGTTCAACATAAAATTCGGTATCGGTGTTCACATCTAAGCATATCCTNGCNCTGGCGNCATTCCTCACTCTCATTCTGGCCGGCTGCATAAAGAACGACATCCCTTATCCTCGCATNCAGGCNAATATAGCCTCAATTGAGGTNNAACATCAGCTCCAGCCGGCCTCGGTTGACTCGATAACACGCAGCATNACCCTGTTTCTTGACGAAGAGGCCGACATTGAGAACGTGAAGCTCTCAAGCTTTACNCTCACCCCNGCCGGTGCCGAATGGCCTGACTCAATGATGTTTGCCGCAGGAGTTAACCTGTCATCTCCTCTGAAAACCTCGGTGAGCCTTTATCAGGACTATGANTGGACCATCTCGGCCGTGCAGCCCATTGACCGTTACTTCACTATAGAAGGACAGATTGGTGCATCAACCATTGACCCCATAGGCAAGCGTGTGGTGCTNAGTGTGTCNGANAATGCNGACCTNAAAGCTCTCACTGTCACCTCAATGAAGCTTGAAAGNGTGGTGGCCACCTATTCGCCTGAACTNACNGGNCATNCNGCNGANTTCACNGCNCCGGTNGATGTGGAGGTGACCGAACACGGACGNACCGTCACCTGGACCATCTATGTGCANACCACCGAAGCCACCATCGCTCTTGAACGCGTCGANGCCTGGACNCAGGTGGCATGGATGTATGTGTCGGCTCAGGAGGGACGCGACAACGGCCTCCAGTATCGCCCCTATGACGACCCCGTGTGGCTCGANGTTCCCGCTACGGAAATAACNGTGGANGGGGGCTCAATGCGCGGACGTCTCATTCATCTNCGCCCCGAAACCACCTATGTGGCCCGNGCTTACAGTGACGACGAGTTCAGCAACGAAATAGAGTTTACCACTGCTGCACTCTACTCNATCCCCAACGGNTCAATGGATGACTGGTGGCTCAACGGTAAGGNGTGGAANCCCTGGGCCGAAGGCGCCGAAAGTTANTGGGACACCGGCAACAAGGGCTCAACCACTCTCGGCACCTCAAACACNTTCCCCACCGATGACACGTCAANCGGCAACGGCCAGGCGGCGTGCCTCGAAACCCGCTTTGTGGGCATCGGCTCGCTTGGCAAACTCGCTGCCGGCAACCTATTTGCCGGCGTCTATGTGAAAACCGACGGCACAAACGGCATCCTTGACTTTGGACGCCCCTTCACNCTTCATCCCACTCGCCTGAAGGGCTACCTGAAATATAAATGCACCGAGATTTCCCACTCATCAGCGGGCTNTGAAAACCTGAAAGGGCGCCCTGACACGTGCATAGTGTGGTGCGCGCTCATTGACTCGCCCGAGCCTTTCCAGATTCGCACCAACCCNAACAACCGTCACCTCTTTGATCCCACGGCCTCCGATGTTGTGGCCTACGGCAANGTGGAATACGGCTATTCGATTGACAATTACATCCCGTTTGAGGTCAATCTGGAATACAGGGACACCTACCGCACGCCCACCTACATGCTTATCGTGGCCTCCGCTTCCAAGCTCGGCGACTATTTCACCGGCGGAAACGGGTCGACGCTGTGGGTTGACAATTTCACGCTTGACTTCGATTATTAGCCTCNCACATTTATATCATACTTGAATGAAAGCCTTTTTCTCTGCTACTCTTTGTCTGGTTCTCGGATGGTCAACAACAGTGACCGCCGCCGACAACCATTGCATNATCACTNACACTGACAANGGNCGCACGGTGACCATCGATTTCATCAACGAGAATGTGGTGAAAGTGACTAACACCCTTAAGGATGAGAAAGCCCTTGACAGCGGGGCNTCAGTAGCCGTGCCGTCAGACTTCAAGCTTTCATCCTTCACCACCCGCCACGGCATTGTCATGGCCACTCCCGAAGGCCTCACCGTGACCCTCAACAAGAAGGACGGCGCTGTCAANATCACAGCCGGCNCAGACCGCNCTATCAGTGACAACGGACGNCGCTGCNTGNCCGACGGCAAGAGAATGATGAAAATCTCCACNGTGGGCGGAGGCGAATTTTACGGCGGNGGTGAACGCGGCTATTCGTTCAACCTTGCCGGNGACACTCTGGTTATGTATAACCGCCAGAACTACGGCTACACTGCCACTGACCCCCGCATCCGTCAGATGAACATCACCATGCCCCTGTTCATCTCCTCCAACGGCTACGCNCTGCTCTTTGACGACTATGCNGCCGCCGAGATGGTGATGTCAAACCCNATTGAATATATCACCGAGTCACGCACTCCCGTTTCTTACTATTTCATCAANGGTGCGGGCTCNCTTGAAGGAGTGGTCCGCGAACTGTCNGCCATCACCGGCCGNCAGGAGCTTCCTCCGTTCTGGAGNCTCGGGTATATTACATCGAAATACGGCTATCGCACACAGGATCAGACAATCGGCATTGTCGACTCGCTCAAGACGGCCGGNTACCCACTGGACGGTGTAGTGCTTGACCTCTACTGGTATGGNAANGAGGAGGATATGGGACGCCTTGCCTGGGANCCCGAGCAATGGCCTGACCATAAGAAGATGATGGCTGANCTCAAGAACCGCGGCGTGAACACNGTCATTATNTCGCAGCCCTACGTGCTCCGTAANAGCCGCGGCATTGACAACTACAATCTTCTCTCATCGCGCAACATGTTTNTGCGCGACTCAGTGGGCAATCCTCATGATGTGACNATCTGGGTGGGTGAAGGCGGCATGTTTGACGTGAGCAATCCCGACACCCGCGCTTGGCTTGCTGACCGNTATCATCAGCTCACCGAGGAAGGNGTGGGCGGCTGGTGGGGCGACCTTGGCGAGCCCGAGGTGCATCCCGTCACCGGCATCCANGCCAACGGCCTGACCNCCCGTGAGTACCACAATAAGTATGGCAATGACTGGAGCAGCATNATCTACGACATGTTTAAGGAACGCTANCCTGACCGCCGACTGATGACCATGATGCGCGGAGGCACCACCGGNCTGCAGCGTTACAATGTCTATCCCTGGTCAACCGACGTGTCGCGCTCATGGGGCGGCCTTCAGCCTCAAATCAACATCATGCTCAACTCAGGCCTCAGCGGCCTCGGCTACATGAGTCACGACGTNGGCGGCTTCGCTGTTGACCCTGCCAATCCCCGTGACCCCGAGCTGTATGTGCGNTGGCTNCAGTTAGGCACCTTCTCCCCCATTCTGCGCACCCACTCCACNGTTGATGCCGAGCCGTTCAAGTATCCCGAGCAGGCCTACATCATCGAACCCCTCATTAAGGAGCGCTATCGCTGGCTGCCNTANAACTACNCTCTGGCCTATGAGAATGCCTCGATGGGNCTGCCGCTGGTGCGNCCGGTCAATTTCTANTCCGGCTCGGGAGCGCCCGCAGGACGTCAGGATGAGTATCTGTGGGGCCGCGACGTGCTGATAGCCCCTGTGCTCGAACAGGGTGCCACGAGTCGCGACGTGACNTTCCCCGAGGGCACATGGATTGACTGGAGCAATCCCGAAAAGANCTATCAGGGAGGCACCACTGTCACCTACCCNGCTCCGCTGGAAANNCTTCCCATGTTTGTGCGNGCCGGCGCTTTCATCCCNCTGGCCGACTATAAGATGGACAACACCGGNGACTATCGCTCTGACCGCCTGCTGGTGAAGTATTTCCCGCTCGAAGGTGTGGCATCATCGTTCACCATGTTTGACGATGACCGCACTTCCCCTGCNTCNCTTGTCAACGGTGACTACACCCTNCTCACCTTCAAGGGNTCGGACACTGAAACCGCCATCACCATCAACCTNAGCGCCGAGGGCACCTATGCCGGAGCTCCTGCAAGCCGCGAGATTACCTTTGAGATTGAGGCCANNAACCGTCCNGCGTCNGTGAGCTATCTCGGCAAGCGNNTAAAGGGCTGGAANTANGACNCAGCCACNCGCACTCTCCGCTTCACTGTGAAATGGAACGGCTCTGACGCCTCCATCGTGATTAACAAGTAACCNCCACNNCCTGACGGAATGAAAATGTATGTATTTGACTTTGACGGCACTCTGGCCGACACCCACAAAAGCATTGTGGACACCACTGCTCTCACGCTCAAAACATTGGGGCTGCCGCCGGTTGATGAGGATTTCCTGAAATCTCTCATAGGGCTCCCCATCGGCGAATCACTCCGTCAGGCCGGNAATCTCACCACCGAGGCCCAAATCAAGGAGGCNGTNGACATTTACCGCGACAGTTATTTCAAGCTNGGCTACGCAGGAGTGACGCTCTTCCCTGGTGTGAAGGACACGCTCGCCACGCTCAAACAGCNNGGCCACACTNTGGCAATAGCCACCAGCCGCGGCCGCGANTCACTGAAGGAGCTGCTGAAGGTTCTTGACATCGCAGCCTACATTGACATTCTCAAGGCNGACGAGGACGCAGTCAACAAAAAGCCCGCGCCGGATCTCACTNTGGCNGCACTCGCCGATGCCGGCTGCGNGCCCGAGGAAGCGATTGTGGTNGGCGACACNGTNTACGACATTGAGATGGGCCGACGGGCAGGATGCCGCACCTGCGCCGTCACCTACGGCAATCAATCGCGTGAGCGACTCCTCACAGCTTCGCCCGACATCATAATTGACAGCTTCACGCAGCTTCTTGACTATGAACATTGAGAGTCTGCGTGAATTCTGCTTCACCTTCAGNGGAGTGACGGAAGATTGTGCTTTTGGCGATGACATNCTGCTTCTGCGNGTGGCCGGCAAGATTTTCGTGTGTATTGACCTCAACCGTCCCGANCTGTTTGTGGCAAAGGCTGATGCANCTTTAGCAGAACAGATGCGCGAGGAACACACCGAAATTCGCCCGGCATGGCACTGGAACAAGAAGTATTGGAACGNAATACTCCTCACCGGCTCGCTGACTGACGATTTCATCCGCGAGCTGGTGAGCCACAGCTATTCCGAGGTGGTCAAGAAGCTTCCGCGCAAGGTGCGTGAGNCNCTACTTGCGTGAACGNCAGTGCTCTGCCAGTTCGCAGCCTTCGCAGTGGCTCGGCACCGAACAGTTGCACCCCTCTTTCCGACATCGGCGGCGGCGCACAATGCGCCTCACTATCCACGCCACGGCAAGGATTACGGCCAGAGCCACGCCTATATATTGAGCTACAAGATTGTTCATTTNGTCAGTTTTTTAACCATTTTGTTGAGCTGTCCGGGAGTGAGAGTGTCGGGATANTCGGTAAAGGGCAACATCATCTTGCACCCTTCGGCATANCGGCTGCAACCGTAGGCTGTGCGCCCTTTAAGCAGGTGGCCTTCCCCGCAGGCGGGACAGAGAATCTGCTCTATTTTCGTCACTCTCGGCGCCTTAGGCTTGTTAGGATCCTTGGCTTTCTTGGNCTTCTTTGCCGGCTCGGGAACAGCCTCTTCAAGCANAATNCGGCGGTTNGAGTTGTCACTCAGAACGCTTATAACCACATCGCGCACCATCACTTTGAGNTCGTCGATGAATTCGGCNGAATTATAGTCGCCGCTTTCAATGCGGCGCAGNTTGTTCTCCCAAATGCCGGTGAGNTTGGCGCTTTTAAGCAGNTCCTCCTGAATGAGCCCTATAAGGTCNATGCCGGCCTGTGAGGCCATAATGGTTTTTCCCTTGCGGTAAATATAGCGGCGCTTGACAAGTGTTTCAATGATTGATGCGCGNGTNGANGGGCGACCTATGCCGTTGGCTTTCAGTGCTTCCCGCAGCTCTTCATCATCCACGGTCTTTCCNGCCGCTTCCATGGCTTTGAGCAGTGTNCCCTCGTCGTAATACTTCGGGGGCTGGGTGGTTTTCTTTATCAGCGAGGGCTCGTGAGGTCCNCTTTCGCCTACGGCAAACTGNGGCAAGGTCTTGTCATCNTCATTATCGTCACTCTTNTCCTGAGCAAACAGGGCTTTCCATCCAAGGTCAGTTATGACCTTGCCNGTTGCCTTGAAAAGNATGTCGGTGACCTTAGCCTCCACCTGGGTCTGATTGAATTTNCAGTCGGGATAAAAAGCGGCAATAAATCTCATTGCAATGAGATGAAACAGCTTCTTTTCGTCACCAACGAGCGCGCCGAGNGGTGCGCCGGTGGGNATAATNGCATGNTGGTCGGTGACCTTGGAGTTGTCAAACACCTTCTTNGTCTTCGGCAGGCGTGTGCCGAGCAGCGGCGNGGTGAGCGANGCGTAGGGGGTGAGATTCTTCAGGATGCCTGGCACTTTGGGATAGACGTCGTCAGTGAGGTAGGTGGTGTCGACACGCGGATAGGTGGTCACCTTCTTCTCATAGAGTGACTGGATGAGGCGCAGAGTGTCGTCGGCACTCCACCCCCAGCGCTTGTTGGCCTCCACCTGGAGCGATGTCAGGTCAAAGAGNCGCGGNGGNGCTTCGCGTCCGTTCTTTTGCTCTACTGATGTGATGGTAAGCGGCGCGGTNCTGATTTTCTCAATTGCTTCCTGCCCCTGNGCTTCGGTAGTGAAGCGCCCCTTGACGGCGTTGAANGTCACGCCGCGATAGAGNGTTTTGAGNTCCCAATANTCCTCGGGAGTGAATTCGNTGATTTCTTTGTGACGCTTAACCACGAGGGCCAGNGTGGGAGTTTGAACNCGCCCGATGGAGAGAACATTGCCNGGTGCGGAATATTTCAGACTGTAGAGGCGTGTGGCGTTCATACCGAGCAGCCAGTCGCCTATGGCGCGTGACAGTCCGGCAAGATANAGATTCTGAAACTTCGATTCAGGCTGGAGGTTGGCAAATCCCTCGCGGATTGACTCATCGGTTAGCGACGATATCCACAGGCGCTTCACCGGACATTTCACCCCGGCCATCTGCATGACCCAGCGCTGGATGAGCTCTCCCTCCTGCCCGGCATCACCACAGTTTATCACCTCTGTGGCCTCGGCCGCAAGCTTTTTGATTACGTCAAACTGGCGTTTGTAATTGTCAATGTCAATGAGCTTTATCCCGAACTTGGCGGGAATCATGGGCAACTGACCCAGTGACCAGCGCTTCCACAGCTCGGTGTAGTCATGCGGCTCCTTAAGGCAGCAGAGGTGACCGAATGTCCAGGTNATTTTCCACTCTCCGCAGTCATAATATCCGTCGCGACGCGGACCGTTGCCGAAAATCTTGGCAATATCGGCAGCCACTGACGGTTTCTCCGTGATGCAGAGCTTCATTTTATATTATAGGTGTAGGTGCCCAGAGGGGTGACAAAGGAGATGCTGCCGCGACGAATCACTGATGTGGGCGCAAAGTCAATCTCGAGAGCCAGGGTGCCGTCCTCCTCAAACTGGAAATAATGCTTCATCTCCACACCGTCGATATCAGTGGCGGCCAAAGNGCGGGTGGCATTGGTCAGCGTCACGGCGTCGATGCGCTGCGCGGTGTTGGGGGTGCCGTTGATGTGACAGTACACTCTCGTCAGGTCAGGACGATAGTCAATGGAGTCAATGACCAGAGTGAACACTCCTCCTGAGCCGGGGCGGGCATCGGTAACTACGGGGCTGCCTGCCTTGTGGGTCTTGACAATCTTAGCCTCTGCAGCAAGCATGCAGCAGAGCATTGACATTACAATCAGGACTTTGCGCATCATTCCAGGGTCTTAGCTTCGTTCCACAGTGCATCCATCTCATCGAGAGTCATATCCTTGAGGTTCTTACCCTCCTGGCGGGCTCGCTCTTCGATATGGTTGAAGCGGCGGATGAATTTGAGATTGGTTTTCTCAAGAGCATTCTCAGGGTTCACACCGTAGAGGCGCGCCGCATTGACGATGCTGAAAATCACATCGCCCATCTCCTGCTCAATCTTATCCTTGTCGGCTCGTGCAAGCTCGGCATCAAGCTCGCCGATTTCCTCCTTGACCTTGGCCCACACCTGAGCGGGCTGCTCCCAGTCAAAGCCTGAGTTGGCGGCCTTCTCCTGAACGCGATAGGCCTTGATAAGCGCAGGCATGGCCGAGGGCACACCGGCCAGAACGCTGCGGTTGCCCCCCTTCTCTTTGAGCTTGATTTGCTCCCAGTTTNTCTCCACGGCNTGGGCATCGTCGGCCTTGACNTCGCCAAACACNTGGGGATGNCGGAAAATCAGTTTCTCATTCTGCGACTCACACACGTCGGCAAAATCAAACTCGCCCTTCTCCTCNCCNATCTTCGAGTAGAACAACACATGGAGCAGGANGTCGCCCAACTCCTTGCGGATGTTGACGTTATCCTCTCGAATNAGGGCGTCGCAAAGTTCATAAACCTCCTCCACTGTGTTGGGACGNAGCGATTCNTTGGTCTGCTTTGCATCCCACGGACATTTCACGCGGAGCACGTCGAGCGTGTCGATGAGTTTTCCGAGGGCTTCTATCTTTTCTTGACGGGTATGTGACATGATAAGTTTCAAATTTTAATGCAAAGATAGCGATAAAAATTGAATCGCGAATCTCTGCAGCCATTTCGGGATTTTTCACTATCTTTGTGGCCGATTGTGCCGCTCNGTCTCAGTGAGTGGCCNCCACAATAATTATAACTAANAATNACAACCCATTATAACTGACGAATCTATGGCTACTCAGGACGATGTGTTCAAAAAAATAGTTTCTCACGCCAAGGAATACGGCTTTGTNTTCCAGTCAAGCGAGATTTACGACGGTCTTTCGGCTGTGTATGACTACGGTCAGAACGGCGTGGAGCTCAAAAACAACATCAAGCGCTACTGGTGGGACGCTATGACCCTGCTTCATGAAAACATCGTCGGCATTGATTCGGCAATCTTCATGCACCCCACCATCTGGAANGCTTCGGGCCACGTTGACGCCTTCAATGATCCCCTGATTGANAACCGTGACTCAAAGAAGCGCTATCGTGCTGATGTCCTCATCGAGGAGCAGATAGCCAAGATGGACGAGAAGATTGAGAAGGAGGTNGCAAAGGGCCGCAAGCGNTTCGGCGACTCTTTCGACGAGGAGCAGTTCCGCGCCACCAACGGCCGTGTNCTCGACATCAAAGCCAAGCGTGATGCTCTCCACGAGCGCTTCTCTGTGGCCATGAACGACAATAATCTCGACGAACTCCGCCAGATTATCCTCGATGAAGAGATTGTGTGCCCCATCTCAGGAACACGCAACTGGACCGACGTGCGCCAGTTTAACCTCATGTTCAAGACCGAGATGGGCTCCACGGCCGACGGTGCCATGACGGTTTACCTNCGCCCCGAAACAGCTCAGGGCATCTTTGTCAACTATCTCAACGTGCAGAAAACCGGCCGCATGCGCATCCCCTTCGGCATCGCCCAGATCGGNAAGGCTTTCCGCAACGAGATTGTGGCCCGTCAGTTCATCTTCCGCATGCGTGAGTTTGAGCAGATGGAGATGCAGTTCTTCGTGCGTCCCGGCTCTGAGCTCGAATGGTTCAANAAGTGGAAGGAAACCCGCCTCAACTGGCANAAGGCCCTCGGCCTCGGCGACGAGAAGTATCGCTACCACGACCACGAAAAGCTGGCNCACTATGCCAACGCCGCCACTGACATCGAATTCCAGATGCCTTTCGGCTTCAAGGAAGTGGAGGGNATCCACTCACGCACCAATTTTGACCTCTCACAGCATGAGAAGTTCTCAGGNAAGAACATTAAGTACTTTGANCCTGAGCTCAATGAGAGCTATGTGCCTTACGTNATCGAAACCTCTATCGGTGTTGACCGCATGTTCCTCACAGTGCTCTGCTCAAGCTATGAGGAGCAGAAGCTCGAAGGTGGCGAGACCCGCGTGGTGCTCCACCTCCCCGCTCCCCTCGCTCCCGTGAAGTGTGCCGTGCTCCCCCTTGTGCGCAAGGATGGTCTGCCCGACAAGGCNCGCGAGATTGTCAACGACCTCAAGTTTGACTTCTCAACCCACTACGATGAGAAGGACTCCATCGGNAAGCGCTACCGCCGCCAGGATGCCATCGGNACCCCCTTCTGTATCACCGTTGACCACCAGACTCTTGAGGACAACACCGTCACTCTGCGTCATCGCGACTCCATGACTCAGGAACGCGTCAATGTGGCTGACCTCCATAAGCTTATCCACGACAGCGTGTCAATTAACTCACTCCTCCGCAAGCTCGGATAATCCCCCATCTCAATGAAGCGAATCCATCGTATCTATCTGGCTCTATTAGTGGCCATGATGCCGTTCCTGACATCATGCAACTACAATTCACTCGTCGAAAAGGACCAGACTGTCAATCAATCCTGGGCCGAAGTGGAGAATCAGTATCAGCGACGTGCCGACCTGATTCCCAACCTTGTGGCCACCGTCAAGGGTTATGCCACCCATGAAGAGAGCACATTTGAAAAGGTGACCGAAGCGCGCGCCAAAGCCACCTCAATAAACATCACNGCCGACCAGCTTGACGAAGCTTCGCTNCGCAANTTTCAGGAGGCGCAGAATGAGCTCACCGGCGCTCTGAAGTCACTCCTCGCCGTCAGCGAAGCTTATCCCGACCTCAAAGCCAACGAAAACTTCAAGGACTTGCAAGTTCAGCTTGAAGGCACCGAAAACCGTGTAACCACTGCCCGCAGCCGCTACACCCAGGCGGTTCAGGACTTCAACACTTCCATCAAGAAGTTCCCCACCGTGATTTATGCAGGATGGTTCGGCTTCAAGGAAAAACCCCAGTTCACTGCCGAAGCAGGCGCCGAAAAGGCTCCCAAAGTTGAATTCTAATCTCACCCTCAATGAAGAAACTCCCCTTTGCTCTCGCTATGATTCTGTCGGCAGTCATGATTGCCATGACCTCCGGTTGCAATAGCGATAAAGACAATGACTCATCGAAGGTGTGGAGCAAATATGAGAAGTGGCGCGATATCAACAACGCCTTCTACACCTCTCAGCGCGACAGTCTCGATGCCGACGGCAAGCCGTTTTACCGTGTGCTCTATCCAACATGGAATCCCGCGGCTGAAATCCTCATCCACTATTTCAATGACCGTGAGGAAACTGCCGGAAATCTGCAGCCCATGCTCACCAGCACGTGTGACCTCATCTATTACTCGCGCCTCTGCAATGGTGTCCCGGCCGACTCGTCCTACACCAAGACTGAATATGGCCGCGGCATAGCCCGCTTCTGCCCCCAGAAAACAATCCAGGGGTTTGCTATAGCGCTGATGGACATGCACGTTGGCGACTCCGTTCAGGTGGTTCTCCCTTACACCCTTGCTTACGGGGCATCTACAACCAAGCCCTTCCCCCCGTTCTCATCGCTGGTGATGAACATCCGCCTGGTTGACATCCCCTTCTACGAAATCCCTGCTGCCAACTGACAGTCAGCCGCCTGACTCAGCAACGTAGCAACATAAAAAAACCACGCTCCGACTGTTACGCAGCCGGAGCGTTTTTTTTCCGAAAATATCGGAGCATAAATCTTTTTTTGTTATTTTTGCATACGTTTCAAACCGAAATCCAATCATTAAACAATTCATACGTTCATTGAACATGAAAAAATTTCTTTCAATCACCCTCGTAGGTGGTGCAGCGGCTCTTATTATGAGCTCTTGCGGTTCTAAAATGAAGGAACTCCCCGCCGATTATTTCTCGACGACCCCCAATCCTCTTGAAGTGGTGGCTTACAGGGTTCCCGCAGTTGTGACCGGCAACATTCCCGCGAAGTTCTTCGTCAAGGACGCCGTACTCACCGTCACCCCCGTGCTCGCCTTCGCAGGCACAGAGCTCCCTTACTCGTCAATCAGCTTCCAGGGTGAGAAAGTGCGCGGCAACAACACCGTGGTGTCCTACGCCAACGGCGGTCGCCTGACTATCCCCGTGAACTACTCTTATCAGCCAGAGATGCAGAACAGCGAGCTTTACCTCACTTTCGCTGTTGAGCAGGGTGGCAAAAAATATGTGCTCCCCCGCGTGAAGGTGGCCGACGGCTGCCTCGCCACTTCTACCCTCGCCGACGCTGCCACAGTTGACCCCGCGCTCACCCCCGACAAGTTCCAGCGCATCATCAACGAAAAATATTCCGCCGACATCCGCTTCCTCATCAACCAGGCCAACCTCCGCCAGTCTGAGCTTGACTCAAAGGAAGTGCGTGACCTCAACAAGACCATCGCTGATGCCGCTAACGACACATTCCGTGAAATCAANGAGCTCAACATCCAGTCATACGCTTCGCCCGAAGGTACCCTCGAGTTCAACACCCGTCTGGCCGAAAACCGCGAGCGCAACACTCAGGACTATCTCCAGCGTCAGCTCAAGAAGGACAAGGTGACCGAATTCGGNGAACTCACCTCACAGTTCACCCCTGAGGACTGGGAAGGCTTCCAGCGCCTCGTTGCCGCCAGCAACATCCAGGACAAGGACCTCATCCTCTCTGTCCTCTCAATGTATAACGATCCCGAGACCCGCGAGCAGGAAATCCGCAATCTCTCAAGCGTGTTTGATGAACTGGCTGACCAGATTCTTCCTCAGCTNCGTTACTCTCGCATCACAGCCTCTATCGACGTGATTGGCAAGAGCGACAACGAAATCAACCGTGCCGTTGACACCGACCCCTCTACCCTCACTGCCGACGAGCTCCTCTATGCTGCCACCCTCACTGACGACCCCAACCGTCAGCTCAAGATNTACGAGCAGGCCACCCGCATCTATCCCAACGACTATCGCGGCTTCAACAACCTCGGCCTCGTGAANTATCGCCTGAAGGACTACAACAGCGCCGCTGCCAACTTCGACAAGGCCGCCCAGCTCAACCCCTCAGCTCCCGAAGTGCAGATGAANCAGGGCCTCATTGCTCTGCTTGACAACGACGCTGCCGCTGCCAACACCGCCTTCGGCAAGGCTGCCGGCTATGAAGGTCTGGGCGACGCTCTCGGCGTTTACTACATCCAGCAGGGTGATGCNAACGCTGCCGTGCGTGCNTTCGGCAACTCTAAGACCAACAACGCTGCCGTGGCTCAGATTCTCGCCAAGGACTACAGNAAGGCNATGTCAACCCTCAATGCGGTCAACACTCCCGACGCCACCACTTACTATCTCAAGGCTATCGTGGCTGCCCGCACCAACAACGCCACTGACGTGATGAANAATCTCGCTCAGGTNAAGAAGCTCGACCCCGCCATGGCCTCAGCCGCNATNAACGACCTCGAGTTTGCCAACTACAAGCGCTACTTCTAATCCTCCCGCAGGATTTCACCCATCAAGCAGCGGCAGGCTTTCCCGNTTCNCGGGAGCCTGCCGCTCNCTTTTTTCGCCGCTGAAAAATCGCCCGGGGCTTGCATTATCCGCTGAAAAGNGTTACTTTTGTGTCACCGTTCGCGGTAGTAGCTCAGTTGGTAGAGCATGGGCTTCCCAAGCCCAGGGTCGCGAGTTCGAGCCTCGTCTACCGCTCACACATCCTAAATCACTCTGAATCAACCTTCCTAAAGGTTTGTTTCGAGTGATTTTTTTTTGGGGGGNGTCNATGTAAAAAANNGGTTGTTNAGACNTACTGTTGNCGTTNCGGGNCGGGAGTGCCGATGCCCCTCTAAAGAATGTAGGGGCGGCCGTTCTGGCCGCCCGCACTCCGCGACAAAACCGCTCTCCAACCATCCGCAAAATGTAGGGTCGCCCCGAGGCTANNGTCNTGTCNCAGGAAAAATCGGCGCATTATGTCCGCTTCAGGGTGNAATGGCTCGGTATGGACAAAAAGAAGCATCGCGCCCCTTCTTGACGAAGCGAGCGCGATGCTATGGTAATGATGCGTTCTATTAATCCGCGAATCAGAGGTTGGGGTTGTAATCCTTCCACTGGTCAACGGGAGGCAGGATGCCGAGCTCGATAACCTCGTCGCGCATTTCGCAGAGGTGCTTGTAGCTCTTTTCGAGTTCTGCCATCTCTTCGGCATTGCCCTGGGGNTCCTTGTAAGAGATGCCGTTCTTGTCAACAACGGTTTCCATAGCCATGAGGATGTGCTGGAAGCGGTCGTCGTTAACGTAGGTACCAACGGGCCAGGTGAAGGGCTTGCCACCCATAGCGGCTGCGATGGTCTCGATTGAGAGGTAAGAGGGGCTCTGGAACGAAGAACGTCCGCGGAGGTCGATGATGCGCTTGCCACCCTGAATCACGCGCTGCTTCATCTCAGCCCATTCTTCAGCGGGGAGNGCCTCGGTGCCGATGATTTCGGTCAGAGGCTTGCCGTCGACAACAGTGGTTGAAGCGTAAACGGCCATCTGTTCGCCGTGGCCACCGTAGGTGCGTGAGTTAACCACCTTTTCAGCGGGAACTTTGAAGTACTTCACGAGCTCGTTCTGCAGACGGGTGCTGTCAAGAGCGGCCAGAGTGGCAACCTGTGAGGGCTTGAGNCCTGAGTAGAGAAGAGTGATCAGACCGGTGATGTCGGCGGGGTTGAAAATAACCACTACAAACTTCACGTCGGGGCAGTAAGCCTTTACGTTCTTACCGAAGTCCTCGGCAATCTGAGCGTTGCCCTTGAGGAGGTCCTCACGGGTCATGCCGGCCTTGCGGGCAGCACCGCCTGATGATACGATATACTTGGCACCGGTGAGAGCTTCCTTGATGTCGGTGGTCCAGGTGAGGTTAACACCTTCAAAGGCACACTGGTAAAGCTCCTCAGCCACACCTTCGAGGCCGGGTGCATAGGGGTCATAGAGACAGATGTTGGGGGTCAGACGCATCATCAGAGCGGTCTGAGCCATGTTAGAGCCGATCATGCCGGCTGCGCCAACGATGGTAAGTTTTTCGTTTGTAAGGAAATCCATATCAATATTGGTTATTAATGAGGTTTTGTTTCCAATACCGCAAAGATAGCATTTTTAATTAGAATATCTATTCATCCCACACAATTTATTCTGTGTCCGAAATGGCGGGAAAATAGGGCCGATTAGGCNAAATNCGTGCGGNATGTCCTATTTTTATGTTTTACAGCAGTTAAAATTTGTTAATNAGCACACTCCACCGCTTGCCGTTTCAAAAATTCGCCTTACATTTGCATCAGTTTTTCATGGTATTAGATTTAAGGTAGGAAGATTATTCGTCGGGAAGACGAGTAATTTTTTTTTGTACCTGTCCCTCCCCCATTATTTATTACGGCAAAAAGGCGCCTGACCAACGAGGATCAGGCGCCTTCTCACGTTTCAACTATTTATTTATGAGAGCCTCAATACCTGGTATCACTACCCAATATAAAGGACGAGGGATGTAACTTTAGAATTTCTTCTGTTGCTTCATTTGTTGTTTTACTAACTCTATTGTTTCATTCTTTATCTATAAAACAATGATGAAGCTGAATTGCTTTTGGCCACAACGCTAAAAGAGATTAAAAAATGTTGAATCCGGCGTTGTTTGGGCCAAAACCGGAATTTTCCGGACATTTCCTCGCCTATCGTGACATTGCGCTTTCCACTGCATCAAGAATCCGGCTGCGGAAATTGAGCCGGTTCCAGGCTTTGTTATCTCGCGTGGGGTTGACCCTNTTGGTCAGCACCACCACCGTCACTCCCCTTGTCGGGTCCATCCAGAAGCATGTGCCGGTGAAGCCGGTGTGGCCTATGTAGCGGCCGCCGCCGGCGGTGTCGAATCCCAGCCCTCGCTTCCCTGAGGTTGACCGGGGCGTGAGGAAGGTGTCAACGGTTTTCTCTTTCAGAATCCTTTTGCCGCCGTAGGTGCCACGACCGTGAAGCATCTCGCAGAGCGTCACCAGCGATGCGGCGTTGGCAAAGAGTCCGGCATTGCCGGCCACCCCTCCCATGAAAGCCGCCGTCTCGTCATGTACATAGCCATGCACTTTCTGGCGGCGCAGAAAGCGGTCCTGCTCCGTGGCGGCAATCTCGTCAGTATCAAAAAGTTCAAGGGGGCGATAGGTCATTCTGTCAATCCCTAAGGGGGCATAGATGGCCTCATCCACCCACTCCTCATGATTCCTTCCCGTGAGCCTCTGCTCCAGCTCCATCAGCAGAAGGAAGTTGAGGTCGGAATATCTGTAGGCCGACGATGCGTTGCGCTTCGTATCCATCACCTTGCCCATGAGATAGTCATAGGCTTCGGGCGATGCGTAGAGGCCTTTAGCCACAGGGAGCTCAAACTCGCCGGTCTCNGCGTCGGCCCACAGATAGAGGTCGCCCCGCAGCTGCGCATCTTTGTGGCCCCACATGGTCTCCACCGGGATGGTGTGGACAGCATCGCGGCGCGANGTCAGAATCCGCTGTCCGGCCACNCTCGCCGTGTCAATCACGGCTGCCGTGACATTGATGGCCGCAGGAAGTCCTGATTCGTGNAGCATGAGCTGNCTGACGGTTATCTTCCCCTTNGGGTCGTCGGCAAGCTCGGGAAAGTGTTTTTCCAGGCGGTCATCGAGCTTGAAAAGNCCTTTCTCATANGCNGCCATGAGGCCGGTGAGGGTGCCCGCCACTTTGCTCACTGATGCGAGGTCAAAGAGAGTTTCGCGGGTCACGTTTGCAGAACCGGGACCATTTACGGTCCCGGCGCTTTTGTCATAGATTATCTGTCCATCCTTCACCACCATCACCTGGCAACCCGTGAAGGCTTTCGTGGNCAGTCCGCAGTTGATGAGCGAATCAATGGTTAGGGTCAGTGCGGGCGACACTCCCACNGTGGCCGGAAGCGAGTGGCCGGTGCGNTGCGCGGTGAGCGNCACTCCGTCGCCNGGNCGCGCCACNCCNTTNATNTTAACGGGCACACGNCCTCGNGCATCNTCCTGACCGAAGATTGCCTCCGCCGCCGCTTCACACAGCTCCGGAGTGTTATCCCCCGCAATCACAAAGGCGGGGAGGTCCTTCACCACNGCCGCAAAGGCGCTCACTTTGTAGGGGTTGAGGAAGAACACCGGCACGAGCTTCGCGCCNGCTGAGGCNTTGAGCGATGTGAGCCGTGCCACAGCTTCGGCATTGCTTGACATCACCGGCGCAAGAACCACANCNGCGGCAGTCGACGGCGTGAGCTCACACTCCCCTTCTGAACACAGGCGCTTCACGCAGGCAGTGAAGNGATTGCTCTCNGCGGCNCCCACNGAGNTCACGCTCACCTTATCGCCGGCTCNCAGCGGGAGCATGTCATCATCGTTTCTCACCACAGTNATGGCCGCGCGNGCCAGNATCTGCTTCACNGCGGCAGCCTGGGCGTNATTTATGTCAGNTTTGGCGCCGGCTGNTTTCACGGTNTGAGGACGGGTGAGTCCGAGGCGGTACTTATAAGCGAGCACTCGGCGTATGCTCTGCTCCACTTTNCGCGGGTCAAGGCCTCCGCGGTCCACGGCNTCNATCACGGCGTCAATATCCGTGGAGGGTTTGAGCGAGCCCAGCAGCACATCCGCACCGGCTTTCAGNGCCAGNACGCANTTGTTGGCCCCTTTCACCTGNGCTCCGGCCATTTCCANAGCATCGGTGAATATCAGGCCGTNAAANCCCATCTTCTCGCGGAGCAGCCNGGTGATTACCCTCTCNGAGAGGGAGGCNGGGGTTCCCGAGGGGTCAAGCGAGGNCACTTTGATNTGTCCCACCATGATTCCGTTCATCCCGCTTTTAATCAGGACATCAAACGGCACCAGCTCCACCTTCTCAAGCTCTTTNACNGAGCGGTTGACCACGGGAAGGGTCTTGTGGGAGTCAGTGGAGGTGTCGCCGTGGCCGGGGAAATGCTTGCCCACTGACATCACTCCCCCCTCCTCCANCCCTCGGGCNTAGGCGGCTGAAAGCGCGGCCACCTTTGCGGGGTCCTCGCCGAANGAGCGGTAACCGATCACGGGATTGGCGGCGTTGGANTTCACATCGGCCACCGGGGCGAAGCTCACNGTGATTCCCAGGCGGCGACATTCGCGGGCCATCTCGCGGCCATAAGCGGCNAGGGCNGCNGTGTCGGCCGAGGCNCCGAGCGCTATGTTGTGAGGNAAGCGGGGNGCGTCNGAGAGGCGCATNGACAGGCCCCACTCGGCATCGGCCGTAATCATCAGGGGCACGTCGGCCAGTGACTGCGCATAGCCGTTCAGCGCAGCATAGGCGGCAANGTCGCCCGAACCGAGCAGNAGGCCGCCCACTCCGTCCTCNGCCACATATTTATTAATGAGGCGNCGCCCTGCGGGGGTNTCTTTGACGGTNAGATGNGGCACGAAGAGCTGCGCCACGCGCTGNCGNGGCGTGAGCGCGGNGTAGACGGAGTCCACCCACCGCTGCTCGNCATTATCGGCCGGAGTGTCAGTGGCGGCCTTGGGGAGCGGCGAGGGNGCGCCGCCGGGGGCGAGGGCCATCGNCGCTGCGGCAATGGTCAGGGCGCCCAGGAGCATGNTGAGNCCTTTCTTCATCATTCTGCTGCGGGGGTCATGCGGGGTGCATCAGAGGCTTTNAGCGGCTTGCCGCGCATGCTTCCNTGNTCCAGGCTGTCAATNATGTCGTTATAAATCACGGTCTGNCTCTCNGCCACAATCTTGCCGCGGGTCAGGGGNACCATATAGTCGCCGCCGGCTGCCAGATANGAGATGGTNGCCAGGCGATAGGTGCTTTCGGGGTCAATCGNCTTNCCGNGGAGCGTGGCGCTCTTCACCTTGCCGGTTGCAGGGTCATANCTNACGGNCATCCCTTCGCTGAGGCCGTTGCCTCCCTGACGGGCCATGATTTCAAGNTTCTCAAGGAGGTCGGAACCCTTGATGTCCATAACCACNATGGAGTTNTTGAAGGGNAGCATGTTCATTATCTGCCCTTTGGTCACGTTGCCTTTGGCNANGGAGTTNCGGATGCCTCCTTTGTTCATGATGGCGAGNTCAACGGGGCTNCNTGCCANCTCGGCTCCGCGGGTCATCACATAGTCGCTCAGGAGATTGAGCAGGCGCTGNGAGTNCTGAGGGAAGTCCATNGCCGNTTTGCCCACTTTGANGGAGGTCAATGAGTCAACGGCTTGACGATANGGCGCGAGCAGNNCNGCCACTGCGGGGTCGGCNCGGCTGTCNAGGCGCTTGTCCACGGGGATAAGGCGCGCCGAGGCNGTGTCAGCATCGAGGTCAAGGGTCAGCTCGCCCACATAGGCTCCGCGGCTTTTGGTTTGAAGCACGAGCACATCCTTGCCGTCGGCATTCTTCACNTGGGCCATCTCCGTGGCGGGATCAATGAAGGTGTGGGAGTGACCACCTATTATTATATCTATGTTGCGNCTCTCGGAGGCCAGGCGCACGTCGCTCTCGCCGTTGATGTTGTCATAGCCTATGTGGGTCACGGCAATCACCTTGTCCACCTTCTCAACGTGGCGCAGATACCACGCCAGGGCATTGGCNGCCTCAATGGCNTCGAGATANTCCATCCCGGNGTAAGCAGCATCNTGAATCAGNCCNTTGGGATTGATGTTTATGGCCACGAAGCCTATGCGCTTGTNGCCCACTTTNCGGATGCTGTANGGGCGNAACATNCCTTCNAGNGGTGTGCCGTCAAAGTTGTAGTTGGNCGAAAGCAGCTCTGCNTCNGCNNNGTCAAGCTGCNNCTTCAGNGCATCNAGNCCGTTGTCAAACTCGTGGTTGCCCAGAATCTGGATGTCATAGCCCTGCAGGTTCATNAGCTTCTGNTCCACCTCGCCTTTGAAGAAGGTGAAGAAGAGCGACCCCTGCACGGCATCGCCGGCATCAATCAGAATCACGTTNGGCTCGACGGCTCTNACACTGTCAATCANCACCTTGCGACGNGCCACTCCACCGGTGCCGTCGGCCATCGGGTCAATCTGACTGTGAGTGTCGTTGGTGTGNAGAATCACCACTTTCTCGGCCATAGCCGACACNGTTATCGAGGCTGCCANGACAATCATGGCATTGCGTAAAATTCTCATATCGGAAAGCAGAATATTGTTACGTCACGAAATTACAACATATTTTCCGCCCCGCCGCCTCNTTGAAGTGTTGAAATTGGTTAAGGGAGCNCCCCGAGGGTTAATATACCTTAAACCGAACGNNCTCGCATGTAACATGGCCTGCATTTTGCCGTCATAGTAACGAATAAACCGAAAAAACAGTAAAATCCTAAATCCATCACACTCCATGATGAAAGATAAGACATTTTTGACAATGGCCCTCATTGCAGGTGGCGTGGCAGTGGCAAGCAGCGCTGTTACGGTCACCGCCATGAAGTCGGCTGACCTCATTCCCTCAAGCTCGCNCCAAGTGGAGCTCNCCGTCANCGACGATGCCGGAGCGCAGCGTGGCTATTACACCGCNGCTCAGGCGGCCATGGTGGCCAACACCGATTTCACCAAGGCTGCTGAAAGCACTGTCAACGGTGTGGTGTCAATCAAGAGCTTCGCCACCCCGCGCTATAATCGCGGNCGCAACTCGGGCGGGGGCTACAATCCCTTCGGCAACGACCCGTTCTTCGAATTCTTCTTCGGCTCGCCCCGTCAGCAGCAGCCTCAGCAGCGNCGTAATGACAGCGAGAACGATGAGAGCGCTCAGCAGCAGCTGGGCCTCGGCTCGGGAGTCATAATCAGCCCTGACGGTTACATCGTCACCAACAATCACGTTATTGACGGCGCTGACCGCCTGGAGGTGACCCTCAATGACAATCGCTCGTTCAATGCCACCGTGGTGGGCTCCGACGCCACCACTGACCTTGCTCTGGTGAAGATTGACGTTGACGATTCTCTCCCCGTGATTCCCATGGGCGACAGCGACAAGCTCAAGGTGGGCGAATGGGTGCTCGCCGTGGGCAATCCTTTCGGCTTCACNTCNACCGTCACCACNGGCATTGTCAGCGCAAAGGCGCGAAGCATCTCCGGCGTGACCCACTCGCGCAACATGGGCATCGAAGCCTACATCCAGACCGATGCCGCCGTCAATCCCGGCAACTCGGGCGGCGCGCTNGTNAACCTCAATGGTGAGCTNGTGGGCATCAACACCGCCATCTACTCCAANACCGGNAGCTACTCAGGCTACTCATTCGCCATCCCCACCTCCATCGTCAAGAAGATTGTGAGTGACATCCGCCANTATGGNACCGTTCAGCGCGCTGTGCTCGGTGTGTCAATCATTGACCTCACCGCCAAGCTCGCCAAGGAGCACGGCATCACCNCCGTGAGCGAAGGTGTCTATGTGGGNGGNGTNTCTGACCGCTCAAGNGCCCGTGAAGCAGGCATCGAGGAGGGCGACGTCATTGTGGACATCAANGGCACCNCTGTCAAGAACTCCGCCCAGCTTCAGGAGCAGGTGGCCNGCTATCGCCCCGGCGACGTCATCACCGTCACCTACATCCGNAACAATAAGAAACANACCGCCAAGGTGACCCTGCTCAACAATCAGGGCAACACCAACGTCACCGCCGCCGGNAGNGTCACTGANCTNGGCTGCGCCTTCAAGGCCGTGGACGAAGCCACCTGCAAGGAGCTCCGCATCTCATCAGGCCTGCAGGTCACCGGACTCAAGGACGGCAAGTTTAAGGCCGCAGGCATCAAGGACGGCTTCATCATCCTCGACATCAACAANATGCAGGTAAGCAANGTGGACGACGTTGAGAAAATCTACAACGCCATCATCAAGAGCGACGATGACCACGTGATGTTCATCACCGGCCTCTACCCCACCGGCCGCAAGATGTACTACGCCGTTGACCTGGCCGACTAATNCGCCCCTTCATTCAGTTCTTCCATAACCGCAAAACCGCGAGGCTCNCCCCTCCGCGGTTTTGCTTTTTTATGCCGCATCTGAAATTTCTGAAGCTAATTTGAGTATNAANTTATATAAATTGACTATTTTTGCAGATAGACTCACGCCGTGCGTCTTCCAAGAGNGGAAGCGAGGCGGGAGGAAAATATAAAAGGCGTTTACTCGCGCTTTATTCTTGTCGGACAAAAACCTGGCAGTTTAAGAACGACAGTCAAGAATATTGTAAAGTAGGCGCCCACGGGTATGTATCTACCTATCCGGGCTCATTCTATGCCTTTTCGGGCATGGAGTGGGTTTGGGGTACTTGCATAGGCGTGGGGTCTGCGTTGTTATTCTACTGTCATGGTTCTGCCAGGTTCCCTGTCCGAAGAATAGCAACGGTACAGATACCTACGCTTTTTTCTGTTTAACCGGTCGCAGAGGGGTATTGGCGACAATTTGAATCGTCATGAAAGCGACTGACCGTCAGAAGTTAATTGACCGTATAAAATCATTGGACGGACTGACCGATGAGGAACGTTCTGCTCTCCTCGGTTTGCTCCGCGAAACCAAGACCTATGGACTTGTATGGGAAGACAAGTCCGAAGCAGTTGAAGAGCGTCTGCGCGATGAGCTGCCTGTTCTAATCGAGGACAAAAACCGCGCATTAACTCATGCCGGCCCCGATGCTCCTAATCATATCCTAATCGAGGGCGACAACCTTGAAGCGCTAACCACCCTCGCCTACACCCACGCCGGAAAGATTGATGTAATCTACATCGACCCACCGTACAACACAGGTAATGATGACTTCATATATAATGACAAGTTCGTAAACTCCGAGGATTGTTATAAACACTCCATGTGGTTGTCGTTCATGAAAAGACGGTTACGAATAGCCAAAAAGTTACTTTCAGAAAGAGGTGTTATATTCATTTCAATAGATGATAATGAAATGGCGAACCTTACATTACTCTGTAATGATAAAGAATTATTTGGAGAACATAACCATGTCGCAACTATTTGTAGGCAAGCCATCAAAGGAGGCAGTCGTGCTGCCAATATAAAGACCGTACATGACTATATTATAATTTATGCAAAAAGATTCGAGTCTTTAAATCAATTTACAGGAGAAGAAAAAAAAGAAATTTCTTTAGAACTTGTTGATGAAAAAGGCACTTATACCAAGGGGCGAGAGTTGAATAAATGGGGGGCGGGGTCGCGTCGAGAAGATTCTCCGTCTATGTGGTTCCCTATACCAGGACCTAATGGCATTGAAGTATATCCTATTAGAAATGATGGTAGTGAAGGACGGTGGCGCTGGGGTAAAAACAAATTATTAAAAGCTGTCAATGATAACGATGTGATTTTTGAAGTTAGGGAAAATGGCACTTATATTGCATACGAGAAAGTAAGAAGTCAAAAATCAACTACAAAACAATTTAATACTTGGTTTAGTGACAATTATATTAATGCAAAAGGCTCCGAAGCAGTAAAATCAATTTTTCAAACTTTGATGTCGGTATTTACATATGCTAAACCAGTCGAACTTATCAAAGATCTTGTTTTTATGGCTAATTTCCCTAAAGGGATAATATTAGATTTTTTCGCGGGGTCGGGTACAACATTACAAGCCGTAATGCAACTCAATGCCGAGGATGGTGGTAAACGTACATGTATTTTGTGCCAAGCCATTGAAAAAGACAAAGACGGTATTGATAAACATATTTGCGAAAACGTAACTTACGAGCGAAACAAGCGTGTAATTGAGGGTTATACGAAACCTAACGGCGAACATGTGGAGGGTCTGCACAATAACAATCTCCGTTACTACCGCACGGACTTTGTCGGGCGGAGCCGCTCCCCCAAGAATATGCGGCGATTGGTTCATCTGGCCACCGACATGCTCTGCATCAAGGAAAACCTCTATGCTGAGCAGAAACAGTTTGCAGGCATGCCAACATTCAAAAACATCTATCGCTATTTCGAGCAGTCCGGCAAGAAAATNCTCATAATCTACGATGAGCGATATGTGGATGAAATAGTGACGATGATTGCCGCNGATACCGGCAGCGAGCTAAAGGTTACCTCTGTGGAAACAGACTCTAAAATAAAGGTTTATGTGTTCTCTCCGAGCGAAGACCCGTGGGAGGCATGTTTCGAGCCGGTTATCGACAAAGTGGAGCTCTGTGCGTTGCCGCAAGCCATCTACAATGCTTATCAACGCGTTCTCCCAAAGCGGCGAACTCAGCCATTGGAATCTGACGAGATTCCACTCAACGATGCTGATAAAACAAAATTAGGAGGATTATTTGCAGAGGCAACCGGCGAAGCCGCTTTAGGAACTAAAGAACGAGGCAACGAATGAAAACGCTGAAATATCAACAGGACGCAATTAGCGAACTAACGGACAAGACAATTAAACTGCTTAACCTTGGAGGCTCCCGACGTAAGATTGTATTCGAGGCGCCTACAGGAGCGGGCAAAACCGTAATGACTTGTCAGACACTTGCCAACATTGTTGACGAGCTGCGCACCCGCGGCGACAGCCGTTTCAAGGAGTGCGCCTTTATATGGTTTGCTCCNCGNAAACTNCANNTNCANAGCTANNNNAGNCTNAAAGGTGCNTTCGGGGAAACCCGTAAGCTCACTCCGGTTATGTTTGACGAACTTGACCAAAGCGAAGGCATTCAGCCGGGCGAGATTCTTTTCGTTAACTGGGAGAGTGTNNNCAAGNANAANAANNTAATGGTGCGCGACNGCGANAGCAGNGCATCAATCTATGAANTNACCCGCCGAACACAAGANGAACTCGNATTACCGATTATAGCCATNATNGACGANGAACACATGTTCTGGTCAAATAANGCNGATAAGNCNCGNCAGGTNCTTGAACGNATCAATCCCGCTGTTGAGCTTCGCATCTCNGCNACTCCCAAAACNNCNTTCCCNGACGAGCGAACAAAAGTNTANCGNCAGNACGTNATAGCAGCNGANATGATTAAGAAAGAGGTGGTGCTTAATCCTGAAATCGATGTAAGCAGCATCGAAAATGAAACGGCACTTAACGAGCGGCTTATAAAAATAGCTCTTGAAAAGCGCAACCAAATCGCCGAGGGTTATAAGGCTCAAGGTGTAAACCTTAACCCATTGCTGCTTATCCAACTCCCTAATGATAAAAAGGAGTCAATGACTACCGAGGACGAAAAAGTGGCGGAGCAGGTCAAAATGTACCTTAAATATATGTGCGACATTACCGTGGATAACGGCAAACTCGCCGTTTGGCTTTCAAATGAGAAGTCAAATCTTGCAGGACTTGAAAATCCTACAAATCTCGCACAGGTGCTTCTATTTAAGGAAGCTATTGCTCTGGGCTGGGACTGTCCGCGAGCCGCTGTTCTTCTTATCTTCCGTAAACTCCAAAGCGAGCAGTTTACTGTTCAGACCGTTGGGCGCATCCTCCGCATGCCTGAACAAAAGCACTACACTGATGAATTGCTTAACGTTGGCTACGTTTATACTGACATCGCCAAAGATAAAATCGACATTGTTTCGGCTGATGCAGATTACATTCTGAATGATACACTCACCGCTCATCGCCGCGCCAATCTTTGCAACGTATCGCTAAAATCGGTTTATTCCGAGCGACCGAACATAGAGCGCAACTATCTTGGCCCCGACTTCCGAAAGGTTCTATACGACACTGCTACCGAATTTTGGCGACTTGAAGAGGGAGGTGGTCTTTTCTCGATTGCTGAATTGGCTGCTATTCGCGGGGATGTCGAAGAGTACCAATCTCTCCCCGAAACCGACGATTTAACTATAAATGAAAATCGTCGGAGAGTCAAGAACTCTATCCGACTGGATGTTAAGACTATCAATGTCGAAATTCCCAAAGATGTTCACTTCCAAAACGAGGTGCAAACGCTAACAGTTGACCGCGCTAAATTTGCCAGAACTTCCGGCGAGATCGATGGCGTTTTTCTTGCCTATATCGAGGGCAAAGGTGGACAGTTTGAGCGGAAAGGACGTACCGACAAAATAGCGAGCTTGCTGACGGAGCTTATTGCCGATTTATTCGGCATCTATGAAACCGACGCAAAGAAAGTGGTGCTGTATCATGACAATAAGCCAAAATTTGACCGATTGCTTGATATTGCTCTCGAAAGGTATGCTCGGAAACGTGCAATTGACGCCCATATCTCTGCTGCAAACCGCGTATATAAAGAACATGATTGGGAAGTGCCTGAGCTGCGCATTTATGATGCGGACACCAACCATGTTGCTGAAGCTGAAAACCATGCACTGCTCCCGTTTGTTCAGCTAAATTCCGCATCCAGTCCCGAAAAAGAATTCGTAAAATTCCTTGAGGAGAACACGCAGTATATTGACTGGTGGTATAAGAACGGCGATAATGGTAAGGCCAATTATGCCATTGAATACCACAAAGGCGATGGGGGAGAAAAGGGATTGTTTTTCGTTGATTTCGTTATCCGCATGAAAAACGGTCACATCTATCTTTTTGACACTAAGAGTGAAAATAGTGACCTTTTTGCACCCGAGAAGCACAATGCCTTGCTGGCCTACATAAAGGAGAACTCCACAGCTCAGCAGCCGCTTGCAGGCGGCGTGATTATTAAGAAGGGGGCCAACTGGCTCTACTCACCCCACCCCATTTCCAACACCACTGACACTCTGAATTGGACTTGCTTTTATCCTGACCAAGCTTAGCTCACCATTGACAGAACATTTTCACCCCCCGCCGTCAGCGCTGCCCAAAGTGCGCTGGGGGGGGACGGATTTTTGCGTTTTTCAGGGATTTTTTGCTTGAATTGTAATGATAATGTTTGTAACTTTGCAGTCTGTAAGCGCGGCCCGTCCGTATGGGTCGTGATAACCAATTTACTACATGAGCATAAAAATCACTTTTCCCGACTCTTCTGTCAAGGAATTTGAAAGCGGTGTAACCCCGCTTGACATTGCCCGCAGCCTCAGCCCTCAGCTGGCTAAGGAGGTGCTGGCCGCCACCGTTAACGATCAGCCTTGGGACATTGCCCGCCCCATCACTGCCGACGCTTCGCTGAAGCTTCACAAGTGGGAGGACAATGAAGGCAAGCACGCCTTCTGGCACTCTTCGGCCCACCTGCTCGCCGAAGCCCTCCAGGAGCTCTATCCCGGAATAAAGTTCGGCATCGGCCCCGCCATTGAAAACGGTTTCTACTACGACGTTGACCCCGGTGAACACACCATCACCGCTGCCGACTTCCCCCGCATCGAAAAGAAGATGCTGGAGCTGGCCCGCACCAAGCAGCCCATTGTCCGCGCCGACATCACCAAGGCCGACGCCCTCAAAATGTTCGGCGACCGTGGCGAAAACTATAAGTGTGAACTCATCTCCGAGCTCGAGGACGGCACCATCTCCACCTACACTCAGGGCTCATTTACCGACCTCTGCCGCGGTCCTCACATCGACACCACCGCCCCCATCAAGGCCGTGAAAATCATGTCGCTCGCCGGCGCTTACTGGCGCGGCGATGAAAAGCGTGACCAGCTGGTGCGCGTCTACGGCATCACCTTCCCCAAGCAGAAGATGCTCGACGAGTATCTCGCCATGCTTGAGGAAGCCAAAAAGCGTGACCACCGCAAACTCGGCAAGGAGATGGAGCTCTTCGCCTTCTCACAGAAGGTGGGCGCCGGCCTTCCCCTCTGGCTTCCCAAAGGCGCAGCCCTGCGCGACCGCCTGGAGCAGTTCCTCCGCAAAATCCAGAAGCAGTATGGCTACCAGCAGGTAATCACCCCCCACATAGGCAACAAGATGCTCTATGTAACCTCAGGCCACTATGCAAAATACGGCAAGGACTCATTCCAGCCCATCCACACCCCCGAGGAGGGCGAGGAATACCTGCTCAAACCCATGAACTGCCCTCACCACTGCGAGATTTTCCGCGCCTATCCCCGCAGCTACCGTGAACTCCCCCTGCGCCTGGCCGAGTTCGGCACCGTCTATCGCTATGAGCAGAGCGGTGAGCTCCACGGCCTCACCCGTGTGCGCGGCTTCACGCAGGACGACGCCCACATTTTCTGCGCCCCTGAGCAGATTAAGGACGAGTTCCTCAAGGTGATGGACATCATCCTCTACATCTTCAAGGCTCTCAAATTCGACAACTTCGAAGCCCAGATTTCGCTCCGTGACCCCAACAATAAGGATAAGTACATTGGCAGCGATGAAAACTGGCACCTTGCCGAGCAGGCCATCATTGAAGCCTGCGCCGAGAAGGGCCTCAACGCCCGCACCGAGCTCGGCGAAGCCGCATTCTACGGTCCCAAGCTCGACTTCATGGTCAAGGATGCCATCGGCCGCCGCTGGCAGCTCGGCACCATCCAGGTGGACTATAACCTCCCCGAACGCTTCGAGCTCGAATACACCGGCGCCGACAATCAGAAGCATCGTCCCGTGATGATTCATCGCGCCCCCTTCGGCTCGATGGAACGCTTCGTGGCCGTGCTCCTTGAGCACACCGCCGGACGCTTCCCCCTATGGCTCGCCCCTGACCAGGCCGTGGTGCTCCCCATCAGCGAGAAGTTTAACGACTACGCTTATGAGGTGGCCAAGCAGCTCAACGCAGCCGACGTGCGCGCCATCGTCGATGACCGCAACGAGAAAATCGGCAAGAAAATCCGCGACAATGAGCTCCGCCGAATCCCCTATCTCCTCATTGTAGGCGAAAAAGAGAAGGAAAATGGCGAAGTTTCTGTAAGAAAACAGGGCGAAGGTGATAAAGGTTCCGTAAAAATTGCTACCTTTGCGCAGAATTTGACTCAGGAAGTCAACGAAATGATCAACCAAAACTAATCCCGCTGAATGGAGAAAAAACCCTTTAATCCCGGAATACGCCGTCCGAGTCCCTCAGGTGCTCCCGGTCGTCGCGGTCCGCAACGTGGCCCCCAAGGTCGTAACAACCCTCGCGATCCCTATGCCACGAATGAACACATCCGAGCCCGTGAGGTACGCCTCGTAGGTGACAATGTGGAGCCGGGAATCTACCCCATCCAGCAGGCGCTCAAAATCGCTCAGGAGCTTGAGCTTGACCTCATCGAGATCTCGCCCACCGCTGAGCCTCCCGTCTGCAAGATTCTGGACTACAGCAAGTTCCTCTATCAGCAGAAGAAGCGCCAGAAGGAGCAGAAAGCCAAGGCCACCAAGGTGGTGGTTAAGGAAATCCGCTTCGGTCCGCAGACTGATGATCATGACTACGCCTTCAAGCTCAAACACGCCATCGGCTTCCTCCAGGAAGGTGCAAAAGTGAAGAGCTACGTGTTCTTCAAAGGCCGCTCCATCCTCTTCAAGGAGCAGGGCGAAGTGCTCCTCCTCCGCTTTGCGCAGGACCTCGAAGAGTACGGCAAAGTTGAGCAGATGCCCGTCCTTGAAGGTAAGCGCATGACCATCATGATCACGCCCAAGAAAAAGAACCAGCAATGACTCTAAAAAGGCCCCGGCCGCGTGTCGACCGGGACCAAAACTCGAATTAATATTTTTTAACAACAACACAATGCCCAAGATTAAGACTAACTCCGGTGCCAAAAAGAGGTTCGCCCTTACCGGATCAGGAAAGATCAAGAGAAAACACGCTTACCACAGCCACATCCTCACCAAGAAGACCAAGAAGCAGAAACGCAATCTTGACCACTTCACTCTGGTTGACAAGACAAACGTAAGCGCCGTTAAGGAACTCCTCGCGCTCAAGTCGTAAGAGTCACCCCTGTCTCTTTACATTTTAATTCGAAACCCATTTTTTAACCGGATGCCCAGCCCCGCAAGCGCAAAATCATTGCCGCTGACATCCACAACCATCAACTAAAATGCCAAGATCAGTAAACCACGTGGCCTCTCGTGCCCGCCGCAAGAAAATCCTCAAACTCACCCGTGGCTACTTCGGTTGCCGTCGTAACGTGTGGACCGTAGCCAAGAACACTTGGGAAAAGGGTCTCACTTACGCTTACCGTGACCGCAAGGACAAGAAGCGCAACTTCCGCGCTCTCTGGATTCAGCGTATCAACGCTGCTGCTCGCATGGAGGATCTCTCTTACAGCAAGCTCATGGGCCTCATCCACAAAAGCGGCATTGAGATTAACCGCAAGGTCCTCGCTGACCTCGCTCTCAACAATCCCGCTGCCTTCAAGGCAATCGTGGACAAGGTGAAGAACGCCTAAGCGTTCCCCCCGCTCCGAATTCAGGAACATATCCCCGGGAGACAGTCAGACACGCTGACTGTCTCCCCTTTTTTTACCCCCGGCAAATCACTCCGTTGTCAAAAGAATTTCGTAACTTTGCCCTCAAATTTGATTTTCTAAACGCCTTAACCTTAATGAAGCGAATTCAATACGACGGGCTCTCATTCGTGCCCTACATCGATAGAGAACAAATCGCTGACCGCATCCGTGAAATCGGCCGGCAGATAACCGAGGAATTCCGCGGCAAGCGCCCCCTGATTATATGCGTCCTCAACGGCGCATTCCCTTTTGCTTCTGACCTCTTCCGCCAGATTGACACCGACGCCGAGATTGCCTTTATAAAGCTCAGCAGCTACCAGGGCACAGGCTCCACAGGCGTTGTCAAAGAAATCATGGGCCTCTCGGCCGACATTGAAGGCCGCTCCGTGATTGTGGTGGAGGACATCATTGACACCGGCAACACCATCCACAAGCTCAAAGCCGACCTCGAAGCCCGCAAGCCCGCCACTCTCCGCATTGCCACCCTCCTTTTCAAGCCCGAAGCGCTCAAGAAGGATGTCAAGCCTGACTACGTGGGCTTCAACATCCCAAACAAATTCATCATCGGCTTCGGCCTTGACCTCGACGGGCTGGCACGCAACCTCCCTGACATCTGGGTCCACGAATCAGAAAACAACTCTGCCGAATAACTCACCCCTCCTCATCTCCGGCAGAAACATCTACAATCATCATTATCCACATTCCCCACTCATCACCATGTTCAATCTCGTAATTTTCGGCGCCCCCGGCAGCGGAAAAGGCACACAGAGCGAAAAGATTATCGACACCTACGGATTGCACCACATATCCACCGGCGAGCTTCTTCGTGACCAGATAAGCCGCGGCACCGACCTCGGCAAGATTGCCGACAGCTACATCTCAAAAGGCCAGCTCATCCCCGACGACCTTATGATCCGCATCCTCGAGACCGAGCTTGACACCCCCAAGGCTGCCAACGGCGTGATTTTCGACGGCTTTCCCCGCACCATCCCCCAGGCCGACGCCCTCAAGAAAATGCTTGAGCGCCGCGGCACTTCGCTCCACACCGTTGTGGGCCTCGAAGTGGACGATGCCGAACTCATGGACCGCCTTGTGAAGCGCGGCAAGGACTCCGGCCGAAGCGATGACAATCCCGACACCATCAAGAACCGCCTCAACGTGTACCACTCCACCACCCAGCCCCTGCGTGACTACTATCTCAACGAAGGCAGCTACCACGGAGTGAAAGGCACTGGCACCGTCGATGAAATCTTCAATCACATCCGCACCCACATCGACACCATCAAAAAGTAATCCCCCCTCCCCTCCGCATAATCAAAGGCGCCTCCCGGCTTCGGGACGGCGCCTTTTTAGCATCCTCCAATCATCTCCCGTCCTCCTTCCCCTCCATCCCTCCCACACGTTCCGCAGCGCGCCAAAAGCGCAGAAAAAAGGCGTCGTCCCTCACGAGACGACGCCTTTCAAGATATTGGGATGTGTTAGGTTCTTTAACGCTTAATCAGGCGAGCTGAAGCACCGGCTGCGCGCACAATGTAGAGACCTGAGGTGAGGTCGCCCACATTGATGGTGGCCTTCGTTTCAGAGCTTTCAGCCTGCTTCACGAGACGTCCGTCAAGAGTGAACACTCCGATTTCGCCGAGAGCTGAGGAAGCGCTCACGCTCACCACATCATCGGCGGGGTTGGGATACACTGCAAGCGAACCGACAGCCACGCTCACACTGTCAATGCCTGTGAGAGTGGAAACATTCACAGGAGTCTTGACAGCTGCGGCAGCCATCACTGACTGAATGTTAGCCTCAGCCTCACGAGCGGCAGGAGCAGCCTTAAGCTCGGTCACGCCGCCGGCAATATTCAGGCGGGGAGCAACGGTTTCTGACACCACACCGTTTTCATCAACGGGAGCGAGAATCAGAGGATACTCATTGGTTACCAGAGAGTACACATCGTCAAGGTCGCCACGGAAGTCAGCAGGTTCGGTGGCCATGTGGTGGAGGCGCAGAGTGAGCACACCGTCGCGGGCAGCCACCCAACCGAAGTTGTCGGTGTCATTATTGATGGCGGCGGCAGCAGCGGGCTCGTTCTCCTCGGGAGTTACCGCAGGCGTGGTGGCCATAGGCACACCACCCTTGAAGAATCCGTTGGCGGCGCCGTGGTGGGCGTCAAGCAGCGCATGAACATTGTTAGAAGCATAGAAGCCTACAAAGTTGTTGAGCTCGGGAGTGGGCACGCTGAACGTGTGGTTCACGTAAGCATCCCAGCGGCTGCAATCATCATCAGCCACATACTCGGGCTTGGCGTCAGAGGCGATGCCGTCCACGGGGAGCACCACATCGTTGAGCGCAGTCTGAGCCACGCTGGCAGTCACGGCGGTAGCCTTCACAGTGGCGCTCTTGTCGGCGCGGATATAGGTCACGGCGTTGGTGCTGGTCACCTTCAGCTCGCTCTGAGCATCGGGAGTAATCAGCATCTGGCCCTTCACATCCTCGGGAGCCTCAGCCAGCTGTTCGGCAAGAGCCTCGCCGGCGGTGACATTCGAGGTCATCACGGGCACATAGTCAATCTGAGCCTCAGTGGTGTGGTTCAGACCGGTGCCGCGTTCAAAGGTGGTGGTGTAAGTGTTGGTGCGGTCGTTGACTGTCACACTGGTTTCATAAGCAATGTCCCAGTTGGCAATCACATCATCAGTCACTGCCAGAGCGGCAAACGCGCCGTTCACAGAAGCCTTGTTGACCTTGTGATAAGGAGCCTTGTGGGCATCGGCGGTTGAGCCGATAGCGGCAGCCTGGCGGCCCTCGCTTGCATGAATGAGAGTGTCATAGTCAGCAATCTCGCCATCCACGGCGCTTACAGTCAGCGCTGCGGGAGCAAATGTGGTGGCGGGCATCACGAGCTGCTCAAGGTCAGTCTGGTTGATTTCCACCTCGGCCACAACATCGCCGTCGGCATTGAGTGCCACTGCGGTAGCACGATAGTTGCGTGAGGGATCCACATGCTTCACAAGAAGCTCGGGAACCATCATCGAGCGGAGATCGTCGGCATCAGGAGCGGCCACAGGCACGTCAAACACATAGAAGCCGTCGGCATCGATTTCGCCGGTAATCTCCTGACCGCCCACCATCACGCCGGCGGGGCGAGTGGTTTCGGTGAAGGAATCGTTAACATAGCGGCCGCCCTGAAGCTTCTCCATCTCGAGGCTTACGCGGTAAGACTGCACTTTGGGAAGCTCGTTGGCCAGCGACTCGAGCTCTGACGACACATAGTCACTCTCAGAGAAGTCAGTCTTCACATCGAGGTCAAATGAATAGTAGGCATTGCCGGCCTCGCTGGCTTCGCGGTCAGCGTAAACGCCCTGCTGCATGCCCAGCTGGAGCACGGTCTTGTTGAGCACACCGTAGATGGCTGATTCCATAATCTTCAGGCCCCACTGGGTGCCGAGGGTCACGAGCTCAACCTTAACGGCTGCCACATTCTTCCAGGGGATGACGCGACCTTCCTCATCAAGGAGGGGGAAGCCGTTCTCATCGGCGGGATAGATGCGCTGAGTCTCAACCTGACCCACACCCATCCAGCGCAGACCGACGAAGGAGGCCACTTCTTCCCACTTGTCAGTGCCGTCCTCATTCTTCATCACGTTGCCATCCTCATCACAGAACAGCAGGTGAACATTGTAGTCACGGGCATAAGCACCTTCAAACTGGAGGCCGATCATATCCAGCTCCTTCACATAGCGTGAAGCAGTGGCACCTTCGGCGTCATAGTCCTCGCCGCGATAGTCCATGATCAGCTCATAGGGTCGCTCAAGGGTGGTGTTGGCAGGATACTTGTAGGTCTGACCCATGTGGTCGCCGGGGCCGTAGTAACCAACGGCATACCATGAGCCGTAAGAGCCGTCAGATGCATTCTGAGGAGCGGTGCCAAGGAAAGAAAGGTCACGGTCACCGATACCGGGCTTACCGTCGACTTCCCAGTTCTCGTCGTAGTCAACGGCATTGTCGTAAGCATACGCATAGCGGTTCACGTTGCCACGGTCAGAGAAGGTGTAGATAGTGAAATCCTTCGACACGATTTCCGATCCGTCAGGCAGGCTTGCCACGGCGCGCACGCTCTCGGCGCCCACCTTGTCGGGATCATAGATATAGCAGGGCCAGGTAATCTCGCGGTAATGCACGGTCTTGCCGTTGGTCACGATTTCGGTGCCGAGCTCATTATTCTCGTCAAGGATATAGAGGCGCACATTGTCATCATTGTCCACAAACTCGCGACCATAGCAGTCCACGCCGAGATATGACAGCTTCAGCGGATTGTTCTGGTTGAGGTCAGTAGAGGTGACAATCCAGTCATTGTCAATCGAGCGGTTAGCCTGGTTAGAGCAGTCGAAGGTGGGAGTGACCACGCTGAGCATGCGGGTGTCCGGATAGTCAATGAGGTTACCCTGAGCGTTAAGGAACTGAGGGCCGCCAACGGTGATTTCGTTGATTGACACATTCTGTCCGTAGGTCTTGGGGCTGGTGAACTCAAACTTCAGGTATCGGAAGTTCTCGGCCTGGAATGTGTGGCGGTCAGGCACATAGGTGCGCTGTGAGCGGTTGGCAACGGTGTAGATTTCCTTCCACTCGTTGTTGTCGTTAGAGCCATACACCTTATAGTTGCCTGAGAGCATTATGTAAGAGCCTTCCTGATTCTCGCTGCCGGCATCGGCATTCCAGTGGATATTAAACTCGTTGATCAGGAATGAATAGCCAAGGTCAATAACCACATAGGGGTTAACCTCCTCGTCCATTTCGTCGGCAGTGATGGTCCAGCTCATCCAGTCACCGTCAATCAGGCCGTCGGGACGTTCGTTGGCAAGACCCTTGATGCCCTTTGAGTAAACTTCAGCGCGGGGGTTACCCTGAGTGAAGCCGTTGGTTGAGGGGGTTGACACCTTATCAGAGCTGAAGCTGCGGGCAATGTTCACCGAGTTGGTCCAGTCACCGGTGGTTACTTCAAGGAAGGTCTCGGTCACGATGTCGCCCCAGGTGATACGCACGGGGGTGCGACCGTTGCGCACACCGGTGATGGTGTGTTTCGAGTTGTCAATCACTGCGCGACCGCGGTAATCCTCCACCTCTTCTTCAATCACTTCCATCACGGCATCGTCGATTGTGCCGACGGTGTAGCCGCTGTTGGTCAGACCATAGATGGCATACTCGCGGGTTTCGCCAACGTTGACGTTCTTGCGCACAAGAGCAAGGTCATTGATAATGTAGTCCTCGTTGTCGCGGCCAAAGAGACACACTTCGTGGAACTGCACACCGTTGTCAGTGGCAGCGTCAAGCATGGTCACACGAACCTGATTAACCTTTTCAAACACCTGTTCGAAGCGCACAATGTCAGTGTGGGCCTCAGGGGTGCCGTCATAGGTGAACTCGAGGGTGTAAAGGGCGTGTTCTGACGCCTCGGCGGGATTTCTCAGGTGCTCCCAGAGGTCATAGTTCTCGTCAAAGAGCTCAATCTTGTAGCGGCTTGCATAATTGTCGTTCCAGATAATGCGGAGCGCTTCGACGGTGGCGGGGAAGCCGAGGTCAACGGCCCACCAGTTTCTGTCCGGGTCAAGACCATTCTCAGTCTTGGCGATGGTGGTGGCATCCCAGCCTGAAAGGAAGAAGTCACTGCCGTCCACGCCGTTGATGGCGTTGTCAGCGTTAAACTCGTCGGTGGGACGGGCCTGGATGGCCACGGCGGTTTCATTAGTGGTGTGGTTAAGCAGACACACGTGCTGGTTCAGAGGTGAGGCAACGATGATGTCGGTCGAACCTGACTTCTCGCCCACACCCTGAATGTCGGCGGTGAAGCTGAGGCTTTCCACCACTGATTCGTGAAGGCCGAAGAAGGGATAACCCTCATCAGTCTTGGCGCCGATGCGGAAGTTGGTGCCCAGGCGGGCCATGTTGCCGAGAGTGAATTCAGCGTCGAGGTTGTCAAAGAGCACATCGCCCTCCTCGGTCACACCCTGCACTTTCACATAAGTGGTGCGGCCCACAACGAGCATGTTGGTGCTGAGGCTGAGCTTGTCAACAGAGGGCACACGGTTGTCAGGGCCAAAGGCGCGCACTTCATAGAAGCGACCGCCCCAGGCATATGTTCTGAGCTTGGTGAGGCAGAATTTTATATAGCGTGCACCGGTAACCACGTCGGGCAGATAGATGTCAGTGGTGCCCTTGCCAAAGATGGTGGTGAGATAGTCATAGCTGTAAAGGGGCTCCGCATTGGGGTTGGCATCGGGATCCACAGCATAGAATTTCACGATGTAGCCCATGATGGTGGCATCGGGGTTGACCATCTGCAGGGCTGAGATGTTGCATCGACGCTTGAGGTCAATGGTGAAATAGTTCTCATTGGGGTCAAGGTCGTTACTGTTGCCGAGCTTGTTGTCGGCCCAGCCGCCCTGTGTTTCCTCGTCACCGTCAATGATGTTCTGAATGTTCTGAACGGGTTCGGGACTGTAGCCGGTGATTTCGGATTTCCAGATGCCGTCGTTGTAGATGAGATTGGTCATATCGCTGATGGCTTTGCCCACAACGATAACGGCCGAACCGGTCTGCTCGTCAACACCGGGAATATTGGTGGTGAAGGTAAGCGTTTCACCGGCGGTTTCGCTCACTCCGGTGAAGGGATAACCGTTGTCAGTCTTTTCGCCGATGGTGAAAGCTGTGCCGGTCACATTGAAGGTGGCGTCGATGTTGTCAAAAATCAATTCGCCGTCTTCATCATATCCCTGCACCTTCACATAGCTGGTTTGGCCGGCGGCCAGACGGGTTGTTGACAGAACCACCTTGTCAACAGTCAGCATCCTGTTGTTAAGGCCATAGAGGCGCACCTCACGGATGCGGCCGCCCCAATCGGGAGCCTTAAGTCGTGTGATTTCAAATCTCACATAACGGGCGCCTTTCACTTCTTCACGGAGATAAATCTGCTCCACTGACTTGTCAGCGGTGGTTTCAGTCACATAATTATATGTGTAGACAGGCGCAGCCGCGGGATTGACATCAGGATTTTCAGCATAGAATGTGACGTTATAACCCTGAATGGTGGCATTGGCATTGACCACTTCAATCGCCGAGATGTTGCATCGGCGCTTGAGGTCAATGGTGAAATAGTTGCCTGGGGCCACATCGCGGTCAGCACCGAGCTTGCCGTCGGTCCAGCCGCCCTGCGTGTCTTCACTGCCGTCAATGATGTTTCCGAGGCTGGAGCTTGCATCAGTGCCGGTGATGGTGCCCGCCCAGGGGCCGTCGGTGTAGATGAGATTCGGCATCTCGCTGATGGGCTTGTAGGCCGCCAGATTGCCTGACGCGTCAGTCTTGGAGCCGTAGAAGCACACTTCTTTGATCTGAATACCCCACCCCGGCTGATAGGCCTTGGTGAAGTTGAGCTTCACATAGCGCGCTCCATCCACATCGATAGGGATGAGAGCCTTGCCGCCAGCTCCTGAAGGGAGTTCCTGCCCTTCAATGGTGCTGAGGAGAGAGTTGTTGACATCAAAGAATTCCACATAGAATTCTCCTCGCGTGGCATCATTAAAGTAGATTTCAAGCCCGGTCAGATGATAGTCCGTGAAGAAATCAAACAACATCCAGGCGGGGTCAGATGCAATGTCAATTCCTTCCTGATTCAGGGTGTTGTCACCCCAGCCCGCATTAGAGGTCGTGTTGCCGTCCACAAGCTTTGTCGGATCATAGGAGTTCTTCCCATAATCCGCTTGCGTGACCGTCATAAACGGGTTAAAATCAGTAGATGAGTGGAAAAGACAGTTCGTGTCCTGGGCCGACAGGCCTGACGCCGATAGGAGCGCCAATGTCAGCGAAAGCAGAGTCTTTTTCATTAAAACTGATGATTAATTAAAGTGTGATAATAAAATTAAAGTGTGATAATAAAAAGTATACAATTGATAAACTGTGAATCAATCCACCCCGTTGGGGGTATAACTGATGCATCGTGTTTTTAATGCGTTGTGTTTGTGTGTGTGCTGTTAAGCCAATCTTCATTTTAACCCAATAAACCGTTTAATTGCTTTCAATGGGCAGGCTGCTCACTGATTGACAATTAGAGACGGTCAATTGAATCATGCAAATTTAAGCAAATCTGTAATTTCTTAACTGACATTATAATTTTTACCCCCCCCCATTTAACTTTATTTAACAGTCATGAACAACAAAAGCCCCCTTTCGGGGGCTGAACAAGCAGTTATCAGCGGGTTAATCCTCGCTGCGGGGTGCAAAATAACGGATGTGGTTCAGCGGACGGAGAACATTGCAGAGGGTCTGGCTCCAATAATTTTCAAAATCCTCCTTCACGGCCTGCAGGATGGCGGGAATCCGCTCCACGGGGGCTTCCTTGACCATCTCGGTGGAGTTGTAAAGCACCTGGAATATGTCGGCCAGGTTCTCTGAAATGCTTGCTCCGATGGGGGTGTCGGAGTACTTCATGTCCTCCTCAAAGGTTTCCAGAAATACGTCGTCACCGCCCATAAGCGCGGCCACACCGTCGCGCACGGCGTTGTAGGTGTCTTCGTCCAGAATCTGGTCAAGCACGGCATCATCTTCCTGATCTATATCAAGCACTATATTGAGGTCAGTGGCAGTCATATAGAGGCGGGGAAGCAGTCGGAGCATAGTGGCCACGAAGGTATCGCGCTCGGTGTCGCGCGCCTTTTCGAGTGCCTGGCAGTATTCGTTGGCAAGGGCTATGAAAGCGAGCATGCCGGGGGTGAGGATTGATGATTGGAGGTCCATAGTCAGGTGGGATGTCAGAGTGAAACCTTTGAGTAAATTCCTTTTTCCTTTATATACTCATAAACGCCGGGGGGAAGGAAATAGGTCATGTCCTTGCCGCGGAGGATTGAGCTGCGCACAAAGGTGCTTGACAGCGAGCTAAGCGGGGCGTCCACCACCTCCATGCCGTCCTCATAGCGGTTCGGCACAGGGTAGCCGGGGCGGGGATACACAATCACACCGTAGTCCTCAAGGATGGTTTCATAGTCCTTCCACTGCTCGAAAATTCGCCAGTTGTCACTGCCGATAATGAGCTTGAAGCGCTTGCGGGGATAGCGGCGCGAGAGCACCCGCAGGGTGTCGATGGTGTAGCTCGGGCGGGGCATGGAGAGCTCTATGTCGCACACTCCTATGCCGTGGGAGGCATCGCGGGTGGCTATTTTGAGCATCTCCAGGCGCTGAAAGTCTGGAATCAGTTCGTCAGGGTGTGACTTCAGGGGGTTGAGAGGCGAAAGGGTGAGCCACACGTCGTCAAGGCCGGCAAACTGACGCAGATAGCTGGCCAGCATGAGGTGGCCTATATGGACAGGGTTAAATGACCCGCCGAGGATGCCTACTATACTTGTGTGTTCACTCATTGCGCTACGAATTCTTTTATTTTTGATTCCACCTGGGCAACGGCATCGGGCAGGATGTCGTTGACCACCACATTGTCAAACTCCGGAGCATATTCAATCTCCTGGGCGGCTTTGTCCACACGGCGGGCTATCTCTTCGGCCGAGTCGGTGGCGCGGCCCAGCAGGCGGCTGCGAAGGGCGTCAATGCTCGGCGGCATGATGAAAATTGACATGGCGCGGTCGCCAAGCAGACGCTTGACGTTGACCGCTCCCTTTACGTCGATGTCAAGCACGCAGTTGTGGCCTGACTCGCAAACGTTTTCAATCTCGGAGCGGAGGGTACCGTAGAAGCGTCCTGCATACACTTCCTCAAACTCCACGAAGTCACCGGCCTCAATGTGGCGGCGGAATTCGTCGTCGGTCAGGAAATGGTAATGCACGCCGTCCTGCTCTCCCTGACGGGGCGAGCGGTTGGTGGCCGACACGGAGAACTTCAGATCAATCTCTCCTTTGTCAAGGATGGCTTTGATGATGGTTGACTTGCCACACCCCGAGGGGGCGGATATTATAATGACTTTGCCTTTCATTTGAGTGGTTTATCAGGGGGGATAAGCTGTTGATGCTGAATCACATCACGTTAAGCACCTGCTCCTTAATCTGCTCGAGCTCGTCCTTCATCTTCACCACCAGTCGCTGCATCTCGGCATGGTTGCTCTTGGAGCCGAGGGTGTTGATTTCACGGCCCATTTCCTGAGCTATGAAGCCGAGCTTTTTGCCTTGGCCGGGGGCAGCATTCATGGTCTCGAGGAAGTAGGCCATGTGGGCGGCCAGACGCTGTTTTTCTTCGTTGACATCGAGCTTTTCAATGTAGAAAATCATCTCCTGCTCCACACGTGAGGCGTCGACATCGTGATTGAGACTGCGCATCCCTTCGTCAATACGCTCGCGGATGCGGGCCACACGTTCGCTCTCATAGTCCTCCACCTCGGCAAGATAGCCGCTGATACGCTCTATGCGCTCGGCGAAGAACATTTCCAGCTTGTGGCCCTCCTGGCTGCGGAAGGCCATGAGCTCGTCGAGGGCGGCATCGAGAGTGTCAAACACGGCCTGACGGGTCTGGTCGTCAAGGCTGTCGGCGCTATTGTCGTTTTTGAGCACCTCGGGCAGACGCAGCAGTGTGGCATACCAGTCGGCCGGCTCGGGGATGCCGAGCTCTTCGGCCATATGCTCTATCTGCTCCTTGTAGGCCTTCATGGCTCCCAGGTCAATGGCCGGAACAGAGGCGTGACCCGTGGCCTCAAGCTGCAGCATGAGGTCAATCTTGCCGCGCTGGAGCACGGCGGCAGCCCTGTTGCGCATCTCCATCTCTATCTCGCGGCACAATGAGGGCACACGGGTGGATATATCAGCCTGCTTGCTGTTAAGCGATTTTATTTCTACGGTGATTTTGCGTTCGGGGGTCACTGCAACCGATTTCCCGAAGCCTGTCATGGATAGGAGCATGGACGTGTATGGGTTATTTTTTTACAAAATTAGCGATTTTGGGCGTATTTTGGTAATTTTGCAGAAAATTAATGGCGGATAATGCCGGATTCACGGCTGCCCGCTCTCACCATTTTTCCGTTTTCACGAATGGCTGTTATACTCAACATAGAAACCTCCACCGATGTGTGCTCGGCAGCCCTCACCGCCGAAGGCACCGTGCTTTGCCACTTTGAGGACTTCAGCGGTCGCAACCATGCCGCCGCTCTCAGTGATTTTGTTAAAGGGTGTCTTGACCATGCGCGTGACCATGAGCTGAAGCTCGACGCTGTGGCAGTGTCGCTCGGTCCGGGCAGCTACACCGGCCTCCGCATTGGTTTGAGCGAGGCCAAGGGTCTGGCTTATGCGCTTGACATTCCGCTGATTGGCGTGCCCACTCTGGAGCTGCTGGCTGTGGAGGCCATGTTCAGCGCCGACTATAACGGCGAGCCGTTCTTCGCACCGATGATCGATGCGCGGCGCATGGAGGTTTACACCGCAGTCTACAACCTCTCGCTGGAAACCGAGATGGAGCCCTGCGCCATGATTCTTGACGCGGATAGCTTCAGCGAAGTGCTGGCGCGCGGCGAGGTGGTGATGTGTGGCAACGGCAGCGACAAGGCGCGTGAAGTCATCACCAATCCGGCGGCGCATTATGTCAGTGACATCGTGCCCCTGGCCTCGCAGATGACGGCTCTGTCGGAGCGCGCATGGCACAACCGCCAGTTCATTGACACGGCCTATTCCGTGCCCTTCTACATCAAGGAATTTCAGGCTCTTAAACCCAAGCGCCCGTTCTAATCTAAGACTTGCGCGCAGCATCGAGGCGCAGCAGGATGAAGAGCAGGAAGGTGAAGCCCCACAGTGATGAGCCGCCGTAGCTGAAAAACGGCAGCGGGATGCCTATCACCGGGCAGAGGCCTATCACCATGCCAATGTTAATGGCAAGGTGGAAGATGAAATAGGAGGCCACGCAATAGCCATAAACTCTCACAAACACGCTCTGCTGGCGCTCGGCAATAGAAATGACCCTCAGAATCAGCGCCAGGAAGAGGAGCAACACGGCTGTTGCCCCCACAAAGCCCTGCTCTTCACCGATGGTGCAGAAGATGAAGTCAGTGTGCTGTTCGGGCACATATTTGAGCTTGGTCTGGGTGCCGTTAAGGAAGCCTTTGCCGAACATGCCGCCCGAACCGATGGCTATTTTTGACTGATTGACATTGTAGCCGGCGCCGCGAAGGTCCTCCTCGATACCGAGAGCCACCTTGATGCGCATCTGCTGATGAGGCTGAAGCACCTTGTTGAATGCGAAGTCAATACTGAACACAAACACCAGCGAGGCTATCACCGTGGCTATCACAAGGCCCATGCGCCGCGCTGCGGTGTGGAATCTGACAAACACGCAGTAGCCGCAGCACACGAGAATAACCCCGAGGAAGAACACGTAGCCGGGCACGGCCACGCCGCAGAGAGTCAGCACGGAGGCCAGCACCGAGGTGCCTGCAAACCAGAAGAAGAGGTAACGGGCCTCGACGGGGCGGCGACTGTAGCCGCCCACCATCAGCACCATCAGCACCATGATGATGGAGAACACCACTGCCTGACCCACGGGGATGCCGAGGAAAAGGGGGGCCGAGAACTTCACGGCCACCACAAAGAACACCACCGCACAGAGCGCCGCAAGGAGCACCAGGCCGCTCATGCCTTCACGATAGAGCACGAAGAAGAGCGCCATATAGGTGAGCGCGGAGCCCGTCTCCTTCTGGGCGAGGATGAGCAGCACGGGGATGAAGATGATGGCCAGGGCCTTGAAATAGTTGTTGCGCGAGGCGTTGAGCTGGAAGTTATATCCTGAGAAGAGTTTGGCCAGAGCCAATGCCGTGGTGCATTTGGCAAACTCGGCTGGCTGCAGACTCATGGGGCCAAGCACGAGCCACGACCGCGAGCCCTTAATGTCAGGCGCTATAACAATCGTCACCGCAAGAAGCAGCAACATAGCTATATAGGCCGGGTAAGCGTAAGTTTCAAAGATTCTGGCGTCAATAAGCAGCAGCACAAGGCCAAGCGCCATTGACAGCACAATCCAGCGAATCTGCTTACCTGAGAACTCCGAGAAGGAGAATATGCTGGCATGGTCAAAGTCATAGCTGGCGGAGTAGATGCAGAACACACCCCCTATCACCAGCAGCATGTAGATTACCACCGTAATCCAGTCAACGTTGCGGAAAACCGATGTTTCAGTGCTTCTTCGTTCCACTGTATTGTATGGTGTTGGAGTTAAGCATGCGCTCCTCCATGCCCTTGCGGGCAGATGAAATGGAGCCTTTGAGATACTTTTCAATCACGAGCGAGCCGATGGGCACACCGAAGGTGGCACCGAAGCCGGCATTCTCCACATAGACGGCCACGGCAATCTTTGGATTGTCAAACGGGGCGAAGCCCATGAAGGCGGAGTGGTCACGTCCGTGGGGGTTCTGGGCGGTGCCTGTCTTGCCGGCCACCTCAATGTCGGGGAGGTTGGCAGCGCGGCAGGTGCCGCCGGTCACGGCCATGCGCATACCCTCGGCCACGGGGATGTAATGAGCCCGGTCAATTGTGGGATAGCGCTTGGTGGTGTAGTCGGAGTCAATGACGGTGTCCTCTATCTCCTTGACAATATGGGGTGTGATGAACCATCCGCGGTTGGCCACAGTGGCGCAGAGGTTGGCAATCTGAAGAGGGGTAGCGAGCACCTCACCCTGCCCGATTGACACGGAGATGATGGTGTTGGCACTCCAATGGCCCTCGCCGTAGCGTTTGTCGTAGAACTTGGCATTGGGGAGGAAGCCGCGCTTCTCGCCGGGGAGGTCGATGCCGAGAGGATAGCCATAGCCCATTGAAACAAGGTGGTTTTTCCACACCTCGAAGGCTTTGGCCGAAGTGCCATACTTGCTGCGCTTGTCAACCATGTTCTTGAAGCCCCAGCAGAAGTAGGCGTTGCAGGATGTCTGCAGGGCCGGCTTCAGCGCTATGGGCGATGCATGACCGTGGCAGCCCACGCGTAGGCCGCCGTTGATATAGCCGTGATAACAGGGATAGGCTGTGCCGAGGCCCACAATTCCCTCCTGCAGCAGGATGAGGCCCTGAGTGGGCTTGAAGGTTGAACCGGGGGGATAACCGGCCATGATGGCACGGTCATATAGGGGGCGGTCAAGGTCGTTGACCAGACGCGCATAGTTCTTGCCGCGCTCGCGGCCTACGAGCAGATTGGGGTCGTAGGTGGGGCTTGACACCAGGCAGAGAATCTCGCCTGTGGAGGGCTCGATGGCCACCACGGCGCCTTTTTTGTTGACCATCAGCGACTCGGCATACTGCTGAAGGTCAATGTCAATTGACAGTTTGAGGTTCTTTCCGCTCACCGCCGGGAGGTCATGAGCGCCATCTTCATAGCGTCCCTGAATGCGCCCGCTGGCGGCGCGGATGAATATTTCCTGACCCTTGCGGCCGCGCAGGAAGGGTTCGAAGCTCTTCTCCACTCCGAGGTCGCCGGTGTAGTCACCGGGTGAATAGTAGTCGTCATTCTCGATGTCCTTTTGCGACACTTCGCGGATGTTGCCCAGCACGTTGGCTGCCACCGGGCGGCTATACTGGCGTAAAATCCTTTTCTGGACAAAAAATCCGGGGAAGCGGTAGAGCTTCTCCTGCAGGCGCCCGTAGTTCTCGGGCGAGAGGTGAGAGAGCAGGCGCTGGGGTGAATAGCTTGAATAGCCGGGGTTGAGACGCTTGTCGCGCATCTCCTCGAAGCGTTTGCGGAGCTCCTCGGGGGTGATAGAGACGGTGCGGCAGAAGTCGAGGGTGTCAAACTCCTCCACGTCGCGCGGCACGAGCATGACGTCGTAGGCCGACTGGTTGAACACCACAAGCTGGCCGTTGCGGTCATAGATGATGCCTCGCGAGGGGTAGATAGCCTTGCGCAAGAAGGCGTTGGAGTCGGCCGAGTCCTTATACTTGGTGTCTATGACCTGGAGATTAAACAGTCGCAAAAGGTAGATCAGCGCGATGACCACGATGAAACCACCAATCACGTATTTACGCTTTGCAAGCTTATAGTCTTTTCTCACGGCCGCTGCTGAACAGGCAGTCGACTCCGAGCATCACTGCCAGCGAGAGGATGGTGCTGAAGATGATGCGGAGAATCAGGCGCCAGAAGTTGAAAAATGTGAATGTCTCAATGGTGAATATCAGGATGCAATAAATGAGCGTCATTGTAAGCAAATACTTCAGATAGACGCTCTGCCCTATCGAGCGGATTGAGGGGATGGGGTCGGCCGGCTCATCGCCTCGGGGCATGTAGAGCCTCAGCACCGGGCGGCGGAGCATCGCCGTGATGGTGCAGGCCAGGGCGTTCATGCCGTAGGTGTCGGAAAACATGTCGACAGTCAGGCCCAGCAGGAAGCCGAAAGTGAGCACCCAATTAACCGAGAGCGTGATTGGGAGCTTGAAAAGCGCGTAGACGAATACCACCGGGACAGCCACATTGAACAGACAGATGTGGTTGAACACAATCCCCTGAGCCAGAACAAGGGCCAGGGTAAGCACTGCGAGCTGTATGAAATTCTTTGTCATCCGGAGGGAGTGCCTGAGTGTTAACGGTTATTGCATCTTGGTTTTGGGTTGCGAAATGTCCTTCTCCACCACCTTCAGCTCATCGGTGAGGGAGTCAACGATAACTCTGACAGTGGAGAGTGTGGAGAAGTCAGTAAAGAGCTTGACCCTGATAGAATAGAAGTTGTCAGACTTGTCAGTCTTTGAACTGAGGACGGTGCCCACGGGGACACCCTGAGGGAACGCTGATGAGAAGCCGCTGGTGACGATGGTGTCACCCTTGTGGATCACCACATGGCGGGGAAGCTCCTCCAGCACGGCTGTGCGATAGTCCTTGCCGTCCCACTGCAGCGAGCCCACATACTCGCTCCCCTTGACCTTGCAGGAGAGGGGCTGATAGGGATTGAGGAGCGACATGACGCGGGCTGTGTGAGGGCCGGTGACGTTGACAATGCCCACCACTCCGTTATGGTCCACCACTCCCATCTCGGGCTTGAGGCCGTCGGCCGAGCCCTTGTCGAGTGTGATGTAGTTGTAGGGGCGGTTGACACTGTTGTTGATGACGTTGGCAAGGATGAACGAGTAGCGCGACAGCACGGTGTCAACCTTCATCGTGTCGGCATAGATGCGGAGGTTTCTCTCCTGCAGCTCAGCCTTGAGGCCCAGCAGCTCACGCTCCAGCTCGGCATTGCGGCGCTGGAGGTCATCATTGATTTCGCGCAGGGCGAAATAGCCGGTGATGCTGTTTGTGGTGCGATAGACACTCGAAGCCACCCCTCCGGCCGATGTGAGGAACACATAGTGCTGAAAGGGGTTGGATGAAAACAGCAATAGGCAGCTCACCGCCGTGAACACGGCAAAGAGCAGCCATTGCGAGTAGCGGAATATGAAACTGAAAATTTCTCTCACGCGCTTCGAGGGTGCAGCACAGGGGCCGGGATGGACTAATCGCCCCGATTAACGAATCAGGAACGAGAAGCGGTCAATGTTCTTGAGCGCCACGCCGGTGCCTTTGGCCACAGCCAGCAGGGGATCCTCGGCGGTGTGGAACTGGATGCCGATTTTGTCGGTGAGGCGCTTGTCGAGGCCACGCAGGAGAGCGCCGCCGCCGGCAAGGTAGATGCCGTTGCGCACAATGTCAGCATAGAGCTCGGGGGGAGTCTGCTCAAGCGCAGAGAGCACAGCCGCCTCGATTTTGGCGATTGAGCGCTCTATGGCGTGAGAAATCTCCTGATAGCTCACAGGCACCTCCATGGGCAGGGCGGTCATCTTGTTAGGACCGTGAACCACAAAGTCAGCAGGAGGATTCTCAAGCTCGGTGAGAGCCGAGCCCACATGAATCTTAATCTGCTCGGCAGTGCGCTCGCCCACGCGGATGTTGTGGACGCGGCCCATGTGCTCCATAATGTCGGCGGTGAGGTCATCACCGGCAATCTGGATTGACTTGTTGCTGACAATGCCGCCCAGTGAGATTACGGCAATCTCGGTGGTGCCGCCACCTATGTCCACAATCATGTTGCCCTCGGGAGCCAGCACGTCAAGACCGATGCCGAGTGCGGCAGCCATAGGCTCGTAAATCATATAGACATCGCGGCCGCCTGCATGCTCTGATGAGTCACGCACGGCGCGAATCTCCACCTCGGTAGAGCCCGAGGGGATGCCAATCACCATTTTGAGCGAGGGGGAGAACCAGTTGCTCTTGGTGCTTGCCTTCTTCACCAGGCCGCGAATCATGATTTCGGCGGCGTTGAAGTCTGCTATGACGCCCTTCTTGAGGGGGCGGATAGTCTCGATTCCGGGGTTTTCCTTACCCTTCATCTCCTGAGCCTGAGTGCCCACGGCAATAGGCTTGCCGGTGCGCTTCTCCAGAGCCACGATTGAAGGCTCGTCAATGACTATGCGGTCATTGTGGATGATGATGGTGTTAGCGGTGCCGAGGTCAATGGCAATCTCTTTGGTCAGAGAAAAGAAACCTGAAAAAAGTCCCATAGGGGTTGCGTTATTGCTATTAAAGAGGAAAGATTATTATCTCGGGTTAACTGAATCAATGCTTGAAGTGGCGCACACCGGTCTTCACCATTGCAATGCCGTGGGCGTTGCAGAAGTCCACCGATTCGGCATCGCGGATGGAGCCGCCGGGCTGAATCACGGCCTTGACGCCTGCCTCGGCTGCAATCTCCACACAGTCAGCGAAGGGGAAGAAGGCATCGCTTGCCATCACGGCACCGTTGAGGTCAAACTCAAACGAGCGGGCCTTGGCGATGGCCTGACGGAGAGCATCGACGCGTGAGGTCTGGCCCACACCGCTTGCCAGAAGCTGGCGGTTCTTGGCAAGCACAATGGCATTTGACTTGCTGTGCTTCACAATCTTGTTGGCGAAGAGGAGGTCGGCAGCCTCGGCATCGGTGACATGCTTGTCAGTCATCGGCTCGAGGTCAGCGGTGGTTTCCACCTTCAGGTCGCGGTCCTGAACCAGAGCGCCGTTGAGGCAGGTGCGAATTTGACGGGTGGTGTCAGGCTGCGCTTTCTGAACCAGGATGATGCGGTTTTTCTTCTGCTTGAGGACCTCCAGCGCCTCGTCAGAGTAAGCGGGAGCGATGATAACCTCAAAGAAGATGCGGTTAATCTCCTCGGCAGTGGCCAGGTCAATGGGGGCGTTGGTGATGAGCACACCGCCGAAGGCGCTCACGGGGTCACCGGCGAGGGCGTCCTTCCAGGCGTCGAGCACAGTGTCGCGTGAGGCAAGGCCGCAGGCGTTGTTGTGTTTCAGCACGGCGAAAGTGGTGCCGTCAAACTCGGCAATGAGGTTAACCGCAGCGTCGATGTCAAGGAGATTATTGTAAGAGATGTCTTTACCGTGGAGCTTGGTAAAGATTTTGTCGAGGTCACCGAAGAAGTAGCCGCGCTGATGAGGATTCTCGCCGTAGCGCATTGCCATAGCGCCATCCACGGCCTCACGGAGAGCCACAGGCTCCTCATCGAGGCTCTGGAAATAGTTGAAAATCTCAGAGTCATAGCCTGACGACACCATGAAGGCATCACGGGCAAACTTGCGACGGTCATCAAGGGTTGACACAGCGCCCTGACGCTTGAGCATGTCAAGCAGGGGAGCATATTGTCCCTTTGAAGCCACGATGACAACATCGTTGAAGTTCTTTGCGGCTGCACGAATGAGCGAAATGCCGCCTATGTCAATCTTCTCGATGATTGCTGCATGGTCAGCGCCGCTCGCCACAGTGTCACGGAACGGATAGAGGTCAACAATCACCAGGTCAATGTCGGGAATCTCAAATTCGGCCACCTGCTCTTTGTCCTGGGCATTGTCACGGCGCGACAGAATGCCGCCGAACACCTTGGGGTGGAGTGTCTTGACACGTCCGCCAAGGATTGAGGGGTAACCGGTGAGGTCCTCCACAGCGTCACAGGGATAGCCGAGGCCTTCGATGAAGCTGCGGGTGCCGCCGGTTGAAAGGAATTTAACACCGTCTTTATGGAGGAGGGCAAGGATTTCGTCGAGTCCGTCCTTATGGAACACCGACACCAGAGCCGTTTTGATTTTCTTGTTTTCCGACATTCGTAGTGGTTTTTGACGTTTCAGACCGCAAAATTACAAAAAAACTCAACACGACACACGATATCCTGCTTTTTTGTTGTCCTGATTCAGAGTGGAACCCTCCTCCGCTTCACCCTAAAATCACGCCCGGGGCTGAACCGAGGAGCGCGCCGATGTGTTTAACAATTGAACAATCACGTAAAAGGTATGAAAACAGGTATTTTCTACGGTTCGACCACCGGCACCACTGAAAGCGTGGCAAAGCGTCTCGGCGGCCTGCTCGGAGTGGCCGACGCCGATATTCACAATGTAGCAGAGTCAGCACCCTCCGATGTGGCTGATTACGACCTGCTGGTGCTCGGCACCTCGACATGGGGCTCGGGCGATCTTCAGGATGACTGGCAGGACTTCATTGCCGGACTTGAGGAGCTATCGCTGCGCGGCAAGAAGATTGCACTCTTCGGCGTGGGCGACGAGTCAATGACCGACACCTTCTGCAACGCCGTGGGCACACTCTATGACCGCCTGAAGAAAACGGGCGCCGAATTCATAGGAGCCTTCCCTGACGGATCCTTCACATTCAAAGACTCCAGCGCCGACACGGGCGAGGGTGTGGCCGTGGGTCTGCTCCTTGACGAGACCAACCATGCCGACCTCACTGACAGCCGACTGGCCGAGTGGGCCGCCCTGCTCAAAAAGTGAGCCACTGCCCCGCTCCGCTGAAAAAAACAATGAACCCGGACGCTATCTCGGCGTCCGGGTTCACTATGTTGAAGCTGTTTCCGTGCTTATTAACGCATCATCTGCTTGCTCACGCTGCTACCGCACTTCACAATGTAGATGTGGCCTGCCTGAGGATTAGCCACCTTCACACCCTGAAGATTGTAATAAACGGCGGAGGCGTCGGCTACATTCTCAATGGTCTCAATGCCGGTGACGATGGCACGCTGCACCTTGACAGTGTTATTAGCGGTGTCGAAGATAAATTCGTAGGGCATCATTGACTTGTTCTCATCATCGGTGAGCACCCAAGCGCCAGCGTTTTCGGGGTCAGGGGTTTCACCGTCGTCGTTGAGATAGTCCTCATAGTCATTGAGCTCAGAAGAAATCATGTCGCCTGACTGGAAGAGGGGCATTTCAGAATCGTCGGCTGCATCGGGATTATTTGCGGGACCGAAACGGTCAGCATTGTTGATATAATCAGCAGCGGTGGCAAAGGAGAAGTGAGTGTCACCGGTGGGGATATAAACCGTGCAGCGGAAAATGTGAGGGAGTTCGGGGTCACGCTCCATCTCCACAACCTTATTGCCGGTTTGGATGCCCAGTTCGTCGTCAGTGGTGTTGTAATGGAGATAGAGGCCCTTGCCGAAGATGTCGACAACCTCTTCTTCAGCGGGGTTGGTGTAAGTGACGAGCACCTGAGTGTTGTCAGGCTCAACGGGATCATAGATGAGGACCACATAGACAGTGGCGCCTTCCTTGGAGTCAGCAGCCATTGACATGTTGGTGTCAACGCCCACAACCTGGGGTGAGCTCAGATAGCGGTCATAAGCGAGGTTGTCATAGCTGCCCATATTGGCATTGGGGTTGAACGTGGTGAAGCCCCACATCCAGTTTTTGGCTTCGCCTGTGCCGATTTTGAACTGGTCAGCGTCGAGAATGCGGTCATATTCGGCATACCACACATATTTGCCTGCAAAAGCATCGTTGGCACTGTCGGTGAGGCGAGTCATGGCATTGCCTATGGCCCATGCTGCGCCATCGTTACCTGCGAAGTTACCGTTGCCGCGCACATAGAGGTTCACGCCGAATTCCTCGTCGAAATAGCTGGTGGCACCGAGCTTAACCATCTGGAAGTGGATGATTTTCTCATTCTTCACATAGACATTGACAGCGTAACGGCCGGAGCCAATCATGTAGGAATTGCCAATCTGGTACTGCTGCACATCGTTAACCACATCAGTGGAGATGGTGAGTTCGCCCGATACTTCGCCGTCAGTTGACGAGGGACCATACTGGTCACCATTGTAGCGGAAGCGGAAATTGTTTTTGGGAGAATAGAAGTCAACAGTGGCGGTGTACATCGTTACATCGTCAGGCTGATTCTCTGAAGTCCATTCATAGTTAGCGTTGGGACCGAAAGCGCGGAGAGCGCTGTCATCGTCGCGCCAGTCGGTGGGATTGTTGTCGAAGATACCGAGCATTTCCATAGCCGACACAGATGCGCGGCGCTGAGTGGTGACGAGGACACTCTTGGTGGTGTTGTTCCAATAGAACCAGAAATCACCCTGAGGATTCCAGTCGTCATCATTGTTGTGCCACCAGCAGAGCCATGCGGCCGAACCGTTGGCATTCATGGTGCGGGCAGCACCGTCAACCCACACATTGTGGTCAGCATCATTGATTTTGTAATAGGTGTTTTCGCTCAGGACAAAAACCTGAAAACCTTCATCCTGATTGCCGTTATAGGTCACATGAGCTTCATAGTCATAGCCATCGATGCCCACCACCTGATTAAATTCAGGGCCATTGGTTGCATAGCCGAAATCAGGGCTGTTAAGATGAATACCCGTGCCGGCAAATGCGGCCAGCGGCGACACGCAAAGAGCCGCGAAAAGGGTCAGCATCAGTAAATACTTTTTCATAAAAAGTTAAGGTTAAAATAGGTAAGTATGATAAAATTGAAGTAAATCTTCATGGTATGGCGCCGTCACTGCTGTAAGGTTATATCAGCGCCGTCGTATAATCTCTGCCGCAAAGTTAATGTAACAATATGTAACCGCGCAATAATATTAACCAAATTTAACCTAATTTTAACACAGGTGAGCCGACAGCACGCAACAGAAAAAGCAAAGCCGCGCTCCCGGAAGCGTCCGGAAGCGCGGCTTATATGAGCGGATAACGGGGGATTACTTGTTGACGCGGAAACGGGTGTCGCCGTCGCGGAAGAAGGCCACAATCTGACGAGCGGCAGCGAGGCCGGCGTTGATGTTGGCCTCAGCTGTCTGGGCGCCCATCTTCTTGGGAGTGAAGAACACACGTTCGGCAAAAGCCTCGGTGAGCTCATCGGCATTGTCGGGACGCACGTCGGCCACGTACTTTATGTCGGGGCGACGCTCCATGGCTTCCTTCAGGCCGGCCTCGTCAATCACCTCCTTGCGGGCGGTGTTGATGAGCACTCCACCCTTGGGGAGGAGGTCAATGAGGGCAGCGTTGACAGAGCCACGAGTCTCGGCGGTGGCGGGGATATGGAGCGAGAGATAGTCACTTTCGCGGTAAAGGTCCTCCACGGTGTGGACGGGCTTCACGCCTGCGGCAATCATGTCCTGCTCAGGGCAATAGGGGTCAAGGGCGCTGACCTCCATGCCGAAGCCCTTGGCAATGCGGGCCACGTTGCGACCCACCTGGCCGAAGGCGTGGATGCCCAGGCGCTTGCCTTTGAGCTCAGTACCTGCCTTGCCATTGTAGTTATTGCGGGCCATGAGCACGGCCATGCCAAACACGAGCTCGGCCACAGCGTTGGAGTTCTGACCGGGAGTGTTCTCCACCACCACTCCATGAGCAGTGGCTTCAGCCAAATCAACATTGTCATAACCGGCACCGGCGCGCACCACAATTTTGAGCTTCTTGGCGGCATCGAGCACATCCTTATCCACCTTGTCGCTGCGGATAATGAGAGCGTCGGCATCGGCCACAGCGTCGAGGAGCTGCTGCTTGTCGGTGTACTTTTCAAGCAGAGCCATCACATGGCCTGCACCCTCCACAACATCGCGGATGCCGTCAACAGCCACGGGGGCAAACGGCTTTTCAGTAGCTACGAGAACTTTCATTGCTTAAAAACGAATGATGAATGAGAGGGGTTAATCAATGCTTCTTCTGAAAATCAGCCATAGCTTCCACGAGAGCGTCAACGCTCTCCATGGGGAGTGCATTGTAGAGCGACGCACGGAAGCCGCCCACGCTGCGGTGGCCCTTGATGCCCACAATGCCGCGTTCGCCGGCAAACTTGATAAACTCGGGCTCGAGTTCCTTATATTCAGGCTTCATGACGAAGCAAACGTTCATGATTGAGCGGTCAGCGGGGTTGGTGACGGTGCCGGTGAACATGCGGCTTGAGTCAATAGCCTCATAGAGCTTGCCGGCCTTGTCAAGGTCAAGCTTCTCAAGCACTTTGACACCACCCATTTCCTTATAGAGGCGGAGGGTCTGGAGGGCAGAGAAGATGGGGAGCACGGGAGGAGTGTTGAACATCGAACCCTTCTTAACGTGGGTGCGATAGTCAAGCATTGTGGGGATAACGCGGTCAACGTGGCCCAGAGCCTCATCCTTGACGATGATGATGGTCACACCTGCGGGAGCAAGGTTCTTCTGAGCGCCGGCATAGATGGCGTCATACTTGGCCACGTCAACGGGACGAGAGAAGATGTCAGATGACATGTCGGCAACCATGGGCACCTTCACGTCGGGGTCATAGCGCATCTCGGTTCCGTAGATGGTATTATTAGAGGTGTAGTGGAAGTAGTCAACGTCGTCGGGCACCTCAAACTTGGGGATGTAGGTGTAGCCGTCAGCTTCTGATGAACCCACCACGTCAACGTCGCCGAAGATGCGGGCTTCCTTGATGGCGTTGTGGGCCCAGGTGCCGGTGTCGAGATAGGCAGCCTTCTTCTTCAACAGGTTGAAGGGAATCATGCAGAACTGGAGGCTGGCGCCACCGCCGAGAAAGAGCACTGAGTAACCTTCGGGCACTTCAAGAAGTTCCTTTACAAGCTGCTGAGCTTCATCCATAACGGCCTGAAACTCCTTGCTGCGGTGAGAAATCTCAAGCAGAGAGAGACCCATGTCGGCGAAGTTGATAACTGCGTCGGCAGTGTTCTTGATGGTGTACTGGCTCAGAATTGACGGGCCGGCATAAAAATTGTGCTTCTTCATTCTAATAATATGGTAATAGTTAGATTTGGGACAACATTGGTTGTCACTTGCAAAATTATGAAAATTTTAGAACCTCCAAGCGTTTTATTGATTAATTTTGTGTTACCAAGCAACCACGGAAGGCCGTAATTTCTCCACCACAAGCTTATACAGCTGAGATACACTAATTTACAGCCCTCAAAGCCAAATTGAAAAATCACCGACACCGAAACCGCGGACGCTTGCATCCGATCAACGATTACAATCCGTCATGACACATCCACCGCTTGCGGAACGCCTCCGCCCCCGCACCCTCGACGACTATATAGGCCAGACCCATCTCACCGGGCCTGACAGCATTGTACGCCGAATGATTGACACCGGACAGGTGTCGTCGTTCATCCTCTGGGGCCCTCCGGGGGTGGGCAAAACCACCCTTGCCCGGATTATAGCCAACACGGTCAAGGCACCCTTCCACACCCTCTCAGCCGTCCACTCCGGGGTGAAGGAGGTGCGCGAAGTGCTTGAGCGATGTCGCGCCGAGGCCGGCAGCATCTTCAACCAGTCAAGGCCCATCCTCTTTATAGATGAAATCCACCGCTTCAACAAGTCGCAGCAGGATTCACTGCTCGGCGCCGTGGAGAGCGGCACGGTGACACTTATAGGCGCCACCACGGAGAATCCGTCGTTCGAGGTTATCAGGCCGCTGCTTTCGCGCGCGCAGGTCTACACCCTGCGTCCGCTCGACGAGGCCGAGCTGAATCAGCTCCTTGAGCGCGCGCTGACCAAAGACGCGATGCTGGCCGAGCGAAAAGTGGAGGTGAAGGAAACCACGGCACTGTTTCGGTTTGCCGGGGGCGACGGACGCAAGCTGCTCAACATTCTTGACCTCCTTGAGCGCTCCACCCCGCAGGGTGAAACCATCACCGTCACCGACAAGATTGTCACCGAACGCCTGCAGGAAAACCCCGCCGCCTACGACAAGAACGGCGAGATGCACTACGACATCATCTCAGCCTTCATCAAAAGCATCCGCGGCAGCGACCCTGACGCCGCCATCTATTGGCTGGCAAGGATGATTGCCGGAGGCGAGGATCCCAAATTCATTGCCCGACGCCTGGTGATTCTGGCCTCGGAGGATATCGGACTCGCCAACCCGCAGGCAATGGTGGTGGCCAACGCCACTTTCGATGTGCTCCATAAAATAGGATGGCCAGAAGGGCGGATTCCGCTGGCCGAGTGTGTGGTTTATCTGGCCACATCGCCTAAGAGCAACTCGGCCTACATGGCCATCAACAAGGCGCTGGCCCTGGTGGAGAAAACGGGCAATCTCCCCGTGCCCCTGCATCTGCGCAACGCTCCTACATCGCTGATGAAGGAGATGGGCTACGGCCATGACTACAAGTACGCCCACGACTTCAAGGACAACTTTGTGAAGCAACAGTTCATGCCCGACGCATTGGGCCATCAGAGCTTCTGGCAGCCCGGAGCCAACCCCTCCGAGGCTCGCATGGCCGAGCTTCAGAACCGCCGCTGGGCATCGCCGGCAGCCGACGGCGACAAAGCGCCATAACGATTCCGGTCATACGGAATCCCCTTGTTCTTATTCTTCTTATTATTACTCTTAGCGCCGTGCCCGCCTCCCGGGCTTCGGGCCTCGCCGGGGCCTCCCTGATTGCCCGGCGAGCTGCCCGGCGAGAACACCTTGTCCCAGTTTCTGACGCTCTGCGCAATGACGGGCGACACCGTGGATTCTTCACGCTTCGGCGCGGCCTGCGGCTGCACGTCGGCCGGCACTGACGCGGCCGGCTTACGGGCCTTCATGCGGCGGCGCTTGATGGCATCCACCTCCAGGCGGATGAGCGAGAAGAGAGCCATGAGGCTGCCCTGAAGCTTCGGGGTGTCATAGCCGAAATGGATGTAATCACAAACGGCGCCAATCACGGCGTGGCGGTCGGCGGCAGGCATTGACTTCATAGCCTCACACCATTTTTCGATAGGGAAATTCATAAGCGGATAAAAAATGTTTTGCTGCAAAATTAAGGCGACAAAAACGGCAAAAGCGGACATCCTGCCCCAAATTGCGGCGCCGGCCTTGCGCAAGGCACATTTTTTAACTAACTTTGCCACGGAATTTACCAACCTTACCGTAAATGAGCGACCAGAGATACAACATGCGCGGTGTGTCGGCCTCAAAGGAGGACGTGCACAATGCCATCAAAAATGTAGACAAAGGCATTTTCCCCAAGGCTTTCTGCAAAATTATCCCCGACATACTGGGCGGTGACCCCGAGTGGTGTAACATCATGCACGCCGACGGCGCCGGCACGAAATCATCGCTGGCCTACGCCTACTGGCGTGAGACGGGCGACCTGAGCGTGTGGCGCGGTATAGCCCAGGATGCTCTGGTGATGAACCTTGACGACCTGCTCTGCGTGGGCGCCACTGACAACATCCTTGTGTCATCCACCATCGGACGCAACAAGATGCTCATTCCCGGCGAGGTGATTGCAGCCATCATCAACGGCACCGAGGAACTCCTTGCCGAGCTGCGCGAAAGCGGCATCAGCATATGGTCAACCGGCGGCGAAACAGCCGACGTGGGCGACCTTGTGCGCACCATCATCGTTGACAGCACCGTCACCTGCCGCATGCGTCGCGCCGACGTAATCAACAACGCCAACATTGCCGACGGCGACGTGATTGTGGGCCTCGCATCCTACGGTCAGGCCACTTATGAGACAGGCTACAACGGCGGTATGGGTAGCAACGGCCTCACCTCGGCCCGCCACGATGTGTTCTCAAAGGAGGTGGCCCGCAAGTATCCGCAGACGTATGACGCAGCGGTGCCCGAGGAGCTGGTTTACAGCGGCTCCGTGGCGCTTACCGACCCCGTGGAGGGTACGGTCCTCGACGCCGGCCGCCTTGTGCTCTCCCCCACCCGCACCTATGCCCCCGTAATCAAGAAACTGCTTGAGACCATGCGGTCCAAGATTCATGGCATGGTTCACTGCTCGGGCGGCGCACAGACCAAGGTGATGCACTTTGTGGAGAACAAGCATGTGGTCAAGGACAACCTCTTCCCCGTGCCTCCCCTGTTTGAGATGATTCAGCGCGAAAGCGGCACTGACTGGGCCGAGATGTACAAGGTGTTCAACATGGGCCACCGCATGGAAATCTATGTGCGTCCCGAGGATGCCGAGGCCGTGATTGCCATGAGCGAGGAATTCGGAATCCCCGCACGCATTGTGGGCCGCGTGAGCGATGCTCCCGCCAACCGCCTGACAATCATCAGCGACAAGGGCACTTTCGAATACTGATACGCCAATGAGCGGCTTCCGCCTACTTCCGGCAGCCGTGCTGCTTGCAGCCGCCACGATGGCCGCCACCGTCACATCCTCCTGCGGCTCAGGCCGCGAGGAGAAGAATGATACGGCCGATTCGGCCCTGACAGCCATGCCCCTGCCTGACACGCTGAGGGTGGCCACGCTTTACAGCCCGTCGTCCTACTTCCTCTATCGCGAGGAGACGATGGGCTATGATTATGACCTGATTATGCGCATGGCCGCCGACAAAGGCTTCGCCGTCAATCTGGAGATTGCACCGTCACTGTCGGCAGCCGTGGAGATGCTTGACTCGGGGCAGGTGGACCTCATTGCCTATGAGGTGCCGGTGACGGCTGAATATAAGGAACACGTGCTGGCCTGCGGGCCGGAGAACATCACCAGCCAGGTGCTGGTGCAGCCCAAAGTGAAAGGGCGAGCGCTGATTTCCGACGTCACTCAGCTGGCGGGGCGCGACGTGTTTGTGGAGGCCGGCTCGAAATATATGGCGCGCCTGGAGAACCTCAACAACGAGATTGGCGGCGGAATCCGAATCCACTCCGTTGACCGCGAGGAGATGATCACGGAGGACCTCATTGACCTGGTGAGCCGCGACTCGATTCCGCTTACGGTGGTGGATAGTGACATTGCACTGGTAAACAAGACATATTACCCTGACCTTGACATCTCGCTTCAGGTGAGCTTCCCGCAGCGATCGCAGTGGGGCGTGTCGCCTCACAGCAAATGGCTGGCGGACAGCATTGACGCATGGATGGGGCGCAAGCGCACCCGCGATGCGCAGGCAGTGTTGCTCAAGCGTTACTTTGAACTGAGCAAGGCTACGGGGCGTGCCGCCCTGCTTGACTTCAAGGAAGGAGTGGCCTCACCGTTCGACGATATGTTCCGCCGCCACTGCCGCGACACCCGGTGGGACTGGCGCCTGGTGGCGGCCCTGGGATGGACGGAGAGCATGTTTGACGCCTCGGTGGTGTCGTGGGCCGGTGCCCGCGGCATGATGCAGATAATGCCCTCCACGGCAAAGGCCTACGGGCTTACGGCCGACGATGTGCTTGACAATGACAAGTCAGTGGCCACGGCCGTGAAAATCCTCAACGACCTCGACAAGAGCCTCGCCTCACGCGTGCCCGACCCCGACGAGAGAGCCCGCTTTGTCATGGCGGCCTACAATTCAGGGCTGGCCCACATCCTCGATGCCATAGCGCTGGCCGGAAAGCACGGGCTGAACCCGCAGAAGTGGGAAGGCAACGTGGCGCCGGCCCTGATGATGAAAAGCAAGCCGGAATATTATAACGACCCGGTGTGTAAAAACGGATATTTCAACGGGCGACAGACAATTGACCACGTGTCTAGAGTGTTCGCCTTCTATAATAAGTGTTGTGAAAAAGTAAAAAAGTAACGATAAAATCCCCACTGAGATGAAAAAGACATTTCTGACCGTTGCGGTTATCACCGCTCTCTGCGGCTCGATGCTCACCTCTTCATGCATCGGCAAATTCGCCCTTACCAACCGTGTGCTTGCATGGAACAATCAGGTTGGCAACAAGTTTCTGAACGAACTGGTGTTTGTGGCATTTTGGGTGCTCCCCGTTTACGAAGTGACCGGCCTGGCTGACCTGCTTGTGCTCAACTCCATTGAATTCTGGAGCGGCAGCAACCCCATGGCCAAAGGCACCAAGATTATCGACGGTCAGGACGGCCGTTATCTGGTAAAATGCGACGGCAAGGGCTACACCATTGAAAGCGAGAACGATGGCACCGCCGTGCGCCTTGACTTCAACGAGGACACCTCATCGTGGTATGTCAACATGCCCGGCAGCGAGCCCGTGAAGCTGATGACCTTTGTTGATGACACCCATGTGGCCCTCCCCTCGGCCGACGGCTCGGAGGTGATTGTGGAAGTGTCGCAAGCCGGTGTGTATGCCTACCAGCAGATTGTGAACAACGCTAACACTTTGGCTGCGCGATGATTCTCGACATGGTTTCGCTGTCCATCATTGACGCACAGGCCATTTTTCAATGGGTGGTGGACAATGCGAGCTATTGGCTGGTGTTTCTGCTGATGGTGGTGGAGAGCTCCTTCATCCCGTTTCCGAGCGAGGTGATTGTACCTCCGGCGGCTTATCTTGCCTGCACCAAAGGGGATATGAACCTCTTTGCGGTGGTTGCGGTGGCCACGGCCGGGGCTATTGTGGGCGCTCTCATCAACTATTTCCTGTCGCTCTGGATTGGCCGGCCCATTGTCTACGCCTTCGCATCGAGCCGACTGGGACGCGCCTGCCTAATCACTCCCGAGAAGGTTGAGCAAGCCGAGAAATATTTCGACAAGCACGGCGCGGCATCGACTTTCATAGGCCGCCTGATTCCCGCCGTGCGCCAGCTCATCTCCATCCCTGCCGGGTTGGCGCGGATGAACATTGTGGTGTTTACCGTGTTCACCGGCCTTGGCGCGCTGATTTGGAACGGCATCCTGGCCGCATTGGGATGGTGGCTCGGCAAGACAGTTTCGCTGGCCGACCTCTTCACCAAGGTGGAGCAATATAACGATTATCTGACCTATGCCGGACTGGCCATAGGCGTGGCCGCGCTGGCCTATATTCTCTGGAACGCATTCAAACCTAAAAAAACTTCCTGACAGATTATGACCCAAGTTTCGCCCTCCCTTCTCTCGGCTGATTTTGCCAATCTGGGCCGCGATGTGGAGATGCTCAACGAGAGCCGTGCGTCAATGATTCACATTGACGTTATGGACGGTGTGTTTGTGCCCAACATTTCCTTCGGCTTCCCGGTGCTGAAGTCAATCCAACCGCTTGCACGCAAGCCTCTTGACGTGCACCTGATGATTGTTGACCCCGGCAGGTTCGTCAACCAGGTGCGCGACATCGGTGCCGAAATCATGAACGTGCACTATGAGGCATGTACCCACCTCCACCGCACCGTTCAGCAAATCAAGGCTGCCGGAATGAAGGCTGCCGTGACGCTGAATCCGGCCACTCCGGTGTGTCTGCTTGAAGACATTGTGACCGAGGTGGATATGGTGCTCCTCATGTCGGTCAACCCCGGTTTCGGGGGTCAGAAGTTTATCAGCGGCACCCTCGACAAAGTGCGCCGTCTGCGCGACCTCATTGCCCGCAGCGGCTCGGCGGCCACCATTGAAGTGGACGGCGGAGTGAACCTCGAGACAGGACGCCAGCTCGTTGAGGCCGGTGCTGACATCCTCGTGGCCGGCAACTACGTGTTTGGCGCGGCCGACCAGAAGGCCGCCATTGCAGGCCTGGCCGATCTTTAATGGTCACGGCCCGACTTTTCAACCCTCAGAATGACCTCGCGCTTGCCGCAGGCCGGGCGGCCTACACGCCTCCCGGTGCTTCGGCAGCTTTTGCGCGGGCAGGGGCTCTGCTGCCCGCATGGTGGAGCGGCGAGGCCGACATCATTGCCGGGCGCGGCCTCGAAGAGGATGCAGCGTGGCTCAGGCGCACTCACGGCCTGACGATAGCCACCGGCAGTTGCGCCGGCGCCGAAGCCGCCGAGGCATGGGGATGGAGCGCCAACGCTGCGTCACTGCTGGCCCGCGAAGGGGTGGCCTCTGACCTGCTGCCCTGCCCCGCCACACTCGACACACTGCGACGCCTCAGCCACCGCCGCACCGCCATCACCATCCGCCGCGCTTTAGGGGCCGATGAAGGGCTTGAGGCCATGACCGCCGAGGCGGCCCTTGAATATATCAGGCAGACGCCGGAAGGGGTGTTTGCCAAGAGTCCGTGGTCATGCAGCGGGCGCGGCGTGATGCCTGTGAGCAACGCCGATGCTGCGGCCACGCGACCATTCCTTGAAGGCATCATCCGCCGCCAGGGGAGCGTGATGCTTGAGCGCAACTCAGGCACAGGGCTTGACTTTGCGGCGCTATTTGAGCGCTCGGCCCAGGGGCGGGTGGAGTTTGCCGGATGGTCAGTGTTTGCCAGCTCGGCCGCCGGGGCTTATGCCGGTAACCTCGTGGCGCCTCAGCAGGAGCTTGAGGCGATGATTGGCGAGCGCACGGAGCTTGCCGAGCTGAAAAGCACTGTGACCAAGCTCGAAAGGATTTTGGGCGAGGTGCTGGCCGAGTCGGGCTACGCGGGTCCGCTGGGAGTGGATATGCTCGCAGCTGATTCAGGGCTCCTGAACCCTTGCATAGAGCTGAATCTGAGGCGCACAATGGGGTTCGTGGCCCGTGACCTCAACCGCCTTCGTGGACTGGAAGGCAAGCTAACGATGAACGGGCCTGCCGATGCGCTGTCATTGACACCGCCCCGGGGCCCGTTTAATATCTCGGTGATGCGCTGATACGGTGATACGCTGACAAACGTCAGGCGTCCTCAAGCATACGCTTGAAAGCCACCATCTTGACGGCTGTGTCGGCGTATTCAGGACCTTTGTTGAGACGTTCACGCGCCTGCTCCTCATTATCGACAGTAAGAACGCCGAAAATCACCGGGATGTCACAATCGGCATTGAGCGAAGTGACGCCCTGGGTGACACTCTGACACACATAGTCAAAATGAGGAGTGCCGCCGCGAATCACGCAGCCACACACAATCACGGCATCAAACAGGCTCGCTTCGATAATCTGCGAAGCGGCAAAGGTGAGCTCTACGGCGCCGGGGACGGTGTAGATCACCGCATCGTCAGGCTCGCATCCGAGCTCAATGAGGCGTTTGCGGGCTGACTCAGCGAGCTCAGAGGTGATGAAACTGTTCCACTCAGTGGTGACGATGGCCACTCTGAGATTGTCAAGGCGGGGAACTTCAGTGGTGGGATTATGCTGGGACATTGATAGTTAGGAGTTAGGAGTTATTTGGGGAAGATTTTGTGCCAGAGGCCGAGGATGTCGAGGCGGCGACTCTTGGCGTTGAGAAGAATGTCGACAATGCGGCGGTGAGCCTCCTCGGCGTTGATTTTCGTGGCCTTGTGAAGCATGGTGTTGAGCAGGTGGATACCCTTGTCGCGTGAGGCGGGCACCTGCAGGAGAGCTTCGCCGAGGTCAATGGACATTTCGAGCTGGCGGAGGTCAAAAACGGGGTTCATCTTCGTGAGATATTTCAGCGCACGGGTGAAATACTGCACCGCTTCGCGATTGCGCCCCATCTGAGCCAGGGTTTTGCCCTCGGTGTAGAGCGAGTCTACCAGGCGCACCATTGAATCCTCGATGCCTGAATTGACCATCTGGAGATAGGTGGATGTGGCCACCTGATAGTGGGCCAGAAGGTTGACCTGCTTCACGCGCGAGCGATAGATGGAGGTGGCGGCGTTCTGCGCCATAATCACGGCCGAGCCGTAGCGCTCAGGCTGTGTCTTGGCCAGACGCTCAAAAATCTTTATTGACTTTTCGAGCTCGCGCTCGGCCTGCTTGAACTCGCTGCGCTCACCGTGGAGGAAAGCTATATCATAAAGCAGCGAGCCGAGCACCGACAGGAAAGGCTCGTCCTTGCGCTTGGGCTCCTGAGAGAGGAGCGAGAGAGTGGTGGCAGCGGTGACAAGCGCTTCAGAATAGTCATTCTGCTCAATCTGCAGCGCTGTGAGCACCTGCATCAGAGCCGCGTGCATGTCAAGGCGGGCCCCCTCGTCCACCCCGGCACGGAGCAGTAGAGCGTCGGTTTCACGAATGATGGTAATGGCACGGTCAATCTCACCCCGCTCAATGCGGTCCTTGGCCATGGCGCGGAAGAAGTCGTAGGCCGTGTTAAAGGGCACATCGGCCAGAGTGTGGCGCAGCTCGGCCATCGAGGGATTGCGGCGGGCAAGCGCCCTTAGCGCCTCGGTGTCGGAGGTGGGGGTGATAAAGACGTTTTCGAGAGATATTGCTTTCATTGTTTAGAAGCGTCAGAGCGTGATTTGTGGCCCAGATAGCCGCCGTGGTGGCGCAGGGCATACTTTGAGGCCGTAAAGCCTGTGATGCGCATAACGTTGACCACCAGCACATCGCCGATAACGGTCATGAGCGTGGTGGAGGTGGTGGGCGTCAGGCCGAGGGGACACACCTCGGTGGTGGTTCCCGTGGCAAGGGTAATCATGTCAGGCATCGACGAAAGTTCATTCTCAGGATGGCCGGTGATGACGATCATGGGAATCTGAGGATAGAGGCCGCGGGCCAGGCTCACAAGGTCTACAATCTCGCGCGTCTTGCCCGAGTTGCTGATCAGGAGCATAACGTCGTCAGGCTGGAGCACCCCCAGGTCACCGTGCTGAGCCTCACTGGGATGGAGATAGACGGCGGGAGTGCCGGTTGACGAAAACGTCGTGGCGATGTTCATGGCAATCTGCCCCGCCTTGCCCATGCCTGAGGTGACGAGCTTGCCGCCTCGGGAGTGAACACGTTCAATGATAGTTTCGACGGCCCTGTCATAAGCGTCGGAATAGGGAATCGCAGCCACAGCGCGGCTTTCCTCCGCGAGGATGTGGTGCATTGATTCTTTGATATCCATTTCCTTGATGTTTGGAGTTTCTTAGTGCAAATTTAGTGATTTTCCGCGTCAAAGTGGGGTTATCCTCCAAAAATAAAAAAACTGCCTCCCCCCCACCCCGCGAAAACCCCCGGCACGCCATTTGTAAAGTGAGAATAAATAGCTAACTTTGTAGCAGAGCGGCATCTTCAACATCCTGAACCGCTCATTATCCTGCTAACAGAAAGTGATGTGAACGAAAGTAGCACTGATTCCTTATTTACGTCAGATTCCATTGACTCGGTGATTGACTGCACATGGGCTGACATGCGGCTTCTGCATGAATCTGAACGCGGATGGTGCTCAGTGTATGTGAGCCTTCACAAAGGCCGGAGGATTGTGCTCAAGGCCCTTAAAGCTCAATATCGCGACAGCTCATTCCATAAGCGGCTCCTCAGAAAAGAGTATGCCGTGGGGTCAATGATGTCCCATCGAGGCATTGTGGCCATGCTCGGATTTGACACTGTGCCGGGACTGGGAGAGGCTATTCTCATGGAGTATGTGGATGGCTCCACGCTTGATGAATATCTTGCCACTCATCCTGAGTTAAGCCGGAACGAACAGCTCAACATCGTGAGCCAGATTTGCGCGGCGGTGTCCTACATCCATTCCCACCAGATGGTGCATTGCGATCTCAAGCCATCCAACATCCTTGTGACCCGCGACGGCGCGTTCATAAAAATCATTGACTTCGGCCTATGCCGTGGTGTAGGCTTTGATTTGCTTGACTTGCCCGGTGGAACCCGCGGATTCACTGCCCCTGAAAACATGCTGGCCGACAGCAAAGCCTCAATCGTGACAGATGTGTATTCCATCGGCAAAATTTTGGAACTGATGGATGGCAGGGGACAGATGAAGGGCGTGTGGCGAAAATGCGTGTCAAAGAATGTGGACTACCGGCCAAAGAGTGCCAACGAAATCATTGACCTTATCAGCCGCCGGCATTCATCGCGAAAAAGAGGCATGTTCATTTCCGCCGTTGCCGCCACAGCGATTCTTGCGGGAGGGATTTACTTTCTTTGGCAACACAATCATCCGATGCCGGAGGGAAAGGTGACCACACTCTCCGAGAGCGAAGAGCAGACCCGGCCATCATCGGAGAAGATTGCAGAGAATAGTAATCCGGAGTCACTCAGCAATCGCGTAACACAGTCAGGAAGACAACCGGCGGAACTTAAAGTTGAAGAGCCCCAAGATGACAGTCAGCGCCGGACAGTTGATACTGACAGCCCCGAATTCAAGGCTCGATTGGCGGAGAAGTTCCAACAAGCGGCCGGCCGGAGGTTCAAAGATCATCTTACATTGATAGATACCATGACAACCGTCAGTTCCAATCAATTACAACTTGCGGGCCACTGGCGTTGGCTGGTAAAACAAGACATGCGCAAATGGCTTGAAACAGAGCTTCAACCTGACACTCAAAAGGTGGAGGAGATAATGAAAGAGATAGAACGTTATGTGAACTTCTACGCGAGTTTTTCTTTCAGGCTTGATTTAGAGCGCTCTCACAGGCAAGAAGCCGCCAAGCGCCATCCTGAGTTGAATGGAGCGGTCACAAGAGAGAATGAAGAACAAGAATCTAAAAAAGCACTTGAGGATTGACCCCTCAAGTGCTTTCAGATATATAGATAAGGTTTAGGAATTCAGGACTACCGTCATAACCAATGAGCTGCATACTTGTCGGAGAGAACATGCCGTCCATGTTCAGGATTGTGCCCAGAGTTCGCTTTTGCGGGTGAAGGTTACTGATTGGCCTTCGCAGTCCGCTGCCTCGAAGGTGTCAGTAGGACAACATCCATTAATGGCGTGGCATAATTGGCCTAAATTTGGACCGTTTATGCCACGCTCCGTGGTTTTAGTCACGGTAAGGAAGAGAGATGTTTACTGTACTGAACTTGACATTACCCCCATTGTCCATGTCTGACTTTCTGAAACTCTTTCCGCTCCATTCGTCAAAAGGTTTATGCTCCAGGAGGATATACTCATATAGGCCTTCGGTGTGAGGATTTTTAGCTTCCAAGATTACATAATAAGCGCCAAAATCCGAATCCATAAGGACGTCACCATGGAAGGAAATCCAATTGCCTGTGACATCTCCATCATCACTCGGTGAGGACTTAAGGGCATAGCGACCTGTGACTTTACCGTCATAATCAATTTTCATGTCGAACACTATCGGATTCTCATTCATCGTTCCTTCAAAACGTCCGGTTTTCCCAAGGCCATCCGACATAGAGCGGAACAGATCACGCATATATTCACCCGGCTTAATTCCAAGATTGGATTGACCGAAGGTTTTAAGGACCGAAAGGCTTAGCCAGTCAGGGAGAGTTTGAGTTCCCTGTAACTTTATAGATTCAGGAAGTCTGAAAGTATCACCTGTTGACCAAAGCTCAACGGAGGTTGTTAAGCTACCATAAGTGGCGTGACCGATAATTACACTCTCACCATTCTTCACACCGGACAAGACAATCTCAAGTTCCGTGTTTCCGTCATAACCGGTGAACTGCATACTGGTCGGAGAGAACATGCCGTCCATGTCCAGGATTGTGCCCTGACTGAGATTCTTATACGCAATTCCACAGATGTGGCCGGCATCATCGGGAGACTCGCAAAACGCCATCATAATGGGATAGCGCTTGCTACCATTGATAAATTCGCCCTTAAAGAAACGTACATTCAGCCCGTCAACCTGTCTAAACGGCTTATTCAAGATTACATTTATCAAGTTGGCTTCATGATAGTCACCACCTTCAGTCACATAATCGTCTCCTTCGATTACATTCTCTGCGAAGGCGTCAGCAGTGACAAAATCAGAGTTGGAATTGTCATGAAATTTGAGATACGCAACAATTGCAATGAGCACTGTCAGCACCACACCAATAATTATCCAAATCATTTTTTTGGTTGATTCTTTGTCGTACTCAGACATTGCCATGTAATACTCGTCAGAATATTGGGGATTATCACGGCTGGGGTCCACAGGTTCCGACGGTTCCTCGCTCAGAGCTTCAGCGGCTTCAGCGGCTTCGGAGGCTTCAGCGGCATTGGGGCCTTCACCGACATGAGTCATTGACTTCGCCGGTTCTTCCGGAATCCAGTCACCTTCTCCATTCCTCAGTAGCTTCACCATGATTCGCACAGGCCAGAGCACAATCCATGCAGCAATCAGAGATGCAATGATAGTTGAAACGAGGGCGATAAAAAAATCTTCTTGGATTTGAGAGTATGATGTCCAGAGATCAACCCTATCCGTACTCTTAAATAAGAAAAACGATTCCAAAATTCCCACTATGCTAAAAACCAGAATTATAGTGCCCAGTTTATTCAACTTCGGACTCACACCCTTGAATAACCGTCGAAAATCCCAACCTGTCTTGGCTGCAATGCCCCAAAAAATGAGATTAAGAACGCCATTGATTTTCCTGAGGATGTCTAATGTGGAAAGGTGGTCAATCATCATCCCATAGTCGGCACTTATATAGACAGAGGGAACACCGATTAAAATAATCGCTGCGTAAAAATATAAAAACCATCGTGTGAGCCCGGATTTATTTACCGAGGGATAGCTTGTGTTCAAAGCCTCGAAGAATCGATACAGAAGTGCCAACATTACACCATTGCCTAAGATCCAAAGGAGTGTAACAACGAAAGGGACAGGATGGTCAGTATAACGCATCAAAGTCGTGACAGCGGTTAGAACCACAAGCGCCAGCAGCATCCACACGCTATTATTGGTCCATTGAAGCTTCTGTAATCTGAGAGGCTGAACGACTGACAATCCATTCTCTTCATTATTTGACTGGGGGACGGAGGGCGATTCAACATTGGCATTTCCTGTCTGGCTGACAGGTGTTTGGATGGTGTCAGTATGCATCCTTTTTATGGCATCGAGCGCATACCCCAGAGGCCAGACAAAACAAGTAGCTATTAAAATACAGGTAGCTCCAACAAATGGCTTTACGTCGCCTGTTGTAAAAATGGCAATAAATACACACAAAATCACAAAGTTCAACAGGAAGGTGATATAGACAAGATAATTGCCGAATTTTTTTACACTGCCGACACCAAAGCGAATACAGCGTACTCCTATACTGAAATAGAACGCATAACCCATAAACACTGCAATCCCTCCAACTGCCATCAACCAATCCTGATGAGAGAGAAGTGAAATAAGATTCACAATCTGACCAATCAGAATGGGACCAAACACCCATTGGATTCTCTTCCGGATGGTTTCATCCATCAAAGAAGCGCTTAGTTTAGTCATCATCCAGTACCAGGGCCAGAGCGACAAAATATCGCAGGCTGCAGATATCATCTCTAATGATGCGTTATCACCATCAAAAGTACTATAAATGTTGAAGAGAAGAGATAAGCATGTCAGAATCAACAAGCAATAATATGGCATTCGGAACTTCTCCAGACCGATACCATTAAATGATAATGTTGGCATTATTATTAAATTAATGTTATTAAATTTCTAAATTATGCTCTCCAAGGTTATATTTGTCTGATTCAACATTGCCATTCTCTGTCTGGCTGACAGGTGTTTGCATGGCTTTACGTTGCCTGTTGGAAAGTAAGTGGTTGATTAAGACTATCTCATAAGTCCCTTCTCTCCGCCGCTTAACGGGTAGAAACTTTAGAGAACGAATTCCATCTCTTTTCACCACCGAAAAGGTAGTATGAAATTCTCATATCTTCACCCTCTTTGGATTCAAAACTGATTTTGCCGGGGACGGACTCACCATCAGAATCAGATGAATAGTATTCCGGAATATCTATAGTTCCGTCGTCATTTACTTTGTAATATCCGAAATCTACACGCGCCAACTTTACCGTTTCCCCATTGATCATGGGATAGTCAAAAATTGTGATTTCAAGAGGATAATCTACATCCGAATCTTGAATTCTTCCCTGGCCACGATGCCTGATGTATCTTACAGTCTCTGACTCGTCGGCTAACTTATTTAGGTACGTCGTTGACACAAAGTAATCTGTAGCTCCATTACATTTGAGGACCAAATGGTTGATGTCAAGAAAAAAAATGTCAAAGCTCTCTCCGTCAGAAATAGCTTCTTCCCTAAAAACCACTCCTTTCATCTTCCCGTTATTGAAAGGAACAGTAGCGTAACCACAGTCATAGCCATAGAGATTAGTTCGAGATATATCCACACTGTCACTGTAGTTATTACACATTTCAAAAGTTAAACCTATGTTATGATTGTCAATAGATACAAAATATACTGCGGGAATTCCTTCATCTGTTATTTTCTCACCATTAAACAACCGGGAAAGAGTCACATCACCAGATGCCTGCTGACATGACATGAGAGGAAGCAGGAGGATGATTCTGATAGCTGCACCGAGACTGTTTTTAAGTCTCGAAAAACATTTTTTTGCTTGGTCCATGCGGTTACTTATCATTGATTAAAGATTTTGTTTAGATGATAATCAAGGGGTTGAGCCCACGTTGTTAAATCAAATCAGGATTGGCGAGTGTAGGTGAAGTGTGTTCCTTCATCATCCTCTGCTTCAAAAGTGTCGGTGATGGGACTTTTGAACCGCATACCTTCAGAGTAGTTATCTTTCTTAAGATCTTCCAGAAAGTCATTCTTGAACTCTTCTTTGTCCTCCGAGTCAAGCAATGCATTGTTGAAAGAGAATGTTATGGAATTTTTGTCGATGTCCTGATACAGGATCTCTTTAGTAGCCACCCACGTACCTGAGTATGTGACGGTGCAAAGACGCGCATTGATAGGGTAGCCTGCTCTCATGGTGACTTCTGTATGAAACTGATGGTCAGACAGTGTGTAAGTTTCCAAACTTGTTGCAACCATTGAAATGCCACTTTCAGTCATTGAGAGGCTGGTTTTCCATACGCCTTCCAGAGCGGCCTCCGTTTCGGGGTCGCCATTGACGCAAGAGGTTGAAAGCTGTGCCATGATGCCAAGCATTATAGCGCATAGAATTTTAACTGTTCGTTTCATGGTTGTTGATTTATATATCAATTTGTTAAGGGTGCAATATACGAAGCAGCGATGGTCCGACATCTATTCATATCGATCGTTGAGGCTCTCGCATTGCCTTGAAGTCCGAAAAGAACAGAGCGGTCCACCACTGCCATGAGTGATGAATCATCGCTGCTGTGATTTGCGGCTTCATTTGGAATTTGCGAGATTTCAACGAAGCAAACCAGTGCAGGTCAGAAACAGTATGTCGTTATATCAGCAAGATTTTTACATTGCGTGACTATATTTTAGTTTTCGCAAAATTATAAATATTTGCCGAATATAGCGTCATAGGTCCGCTCTTTTTCTGTATGCAAAAATAGAGTGTTAACATTTAACCGAAAGCTGGGCAGCCGGTTCATTATGGTTCAAATTATTATTTATTAACAACCTGACAGAGTGTGAATTCGGATTTCAGGTTTACTTTTGCTGACAATTAATTGATTAACTATGCAGACCGACTATCAGAACTTAGACCTTCTGAAGGAAGCCGTGGAGCGAAAGTTTGGAAGCACTCCCAACTCCCCCACCGACTTTGTGAGCCTCTCCACCGACATTCAGACAGCAACAACAAAGAGTCTGGGCATTTCAACCCTCAAAAGAGTGTGGGGCTACGTAAAGTCGTCACACGCTCCCACCTACACCACCCTCTCGGTTCTGGCCCGATATGCAGGCTTCCGCGATTGGTATGCATTCTGCGCCCAATGCGGCGGTAATGAAGAATCCGGATTCTCGGAGGATAGCGTCATTGTGTCGGCCGATCTGGAGTGCGGAGCCATAGTCAGGGCGGAATGGGGCGGTGAGAAATGGTGCACCTTGAGAAAGACGGAGCATCCAACGCGGTTTGTAATAGTTGATGCTCACAATATTAAACTGCGTGCCGGCGATGCAGGCACGGTCAACACTCTTTCCATAGCTGACAAATTCGTGATGACGGATTGTGAGCGTGGCGGCGTGAGGATGGGCACCTACATCGGAGCCAAAAGTGAGGGCATCACATCCATCAAACACATCTCTGCCGCCAATCCGGAAGCTGACTCGCCACGTTGAGGCCTCATTGGCCCGGACCGTTATTGGGGTGGCGGGGCTGGCGGCGGGTTGGACGAAGGAAATTTTTTTGCTACTTTTGCATTGAAATACATTCTTTGTCATGAAAATCGGAATCATCGTGGCAATGGGCAAAGAGCTTGCCCTGCTGCTCCCCCTGCTTGAGAATCCCGCCGACCTTCAGATAGGGCCGCGGACGTTTCACACCGGCCAAGTGTGTGGCCATGACATTGTGGCCATGCAGTGTGGCATCGGCAAGGTCAATGCGGCCTTGAGCACACAGGCGCTGATTGACAACTTCAGTCCGGAGCTGATAATCAACACAGGAGTGGCCGGCGGCACAGGCTACGGAGCGGGAGTGCTCGATGTGGTGGTTGGTGACCGCGTGGCTTACCACGATGTGTGGTGCGGCCCTGACACCGACCCCGGTCAGGCGGCAGGCTGCCCCATGTTCTTTGAGAGCGCCCGCGAGGTTGCCGAGCTGCCCTGCCTCAACGAGGATGCCCCCGCCAATATGCGCCACGGGCTTATCTGCTCGGGCGACATCTTCGTGTCGAAAGCCGAGGAGGTGGACCGCATTCTCGACCTCTTCCCCGAGGCTGAGGCCGTTGACATGGAGAGCGCAGCCATAGCTCAGACCTGCTATCTTAACAAGGTGCCCTTCTTTGCGCTGCGAGTGGTGAGTGACACCCCCGGAGCCGATGACAATATCAGTCAGTATGAAAACTTCTGGGACGATGCACCGCGTTCCACCTTCACCGTCATGAGCAACATCCTCAGAGAGCTGCCCCTATGAAGAAGATTCCCTCATTCACCATTGACCACACACGGCTTGAGCCGGGCGTGTATGTGTCACGCCGCGACGTGACCCCCGCGGGCGACGTGCTGACCACCTTCGACGTCAGGATGACGCGCCCCAACCGCGAGGCCGCTCTGACCCCCAAAGCGCTTCATGCCATGGAGCACCTTGCGGCCACCTTCCTGCGCAACGACGAGGAGTGGAGCACGAGGATAGTCTACTGGGGGCCTATGGGCTGCTGCACGGGCAATTATCTCATTGTGCAGGGCGAAGTGTCGCCCCGCCAGATTGTTGACCTCCTGCGCCGCACCATGACCTTCATAGCCGGGTTTGAGGGCGAGGTGCCCGGCGCCACGCCCCGCGACTGTGGCAACTACTCATTCATGGACCTTGCGGAAGCCCGCGCCGCCGCATCACGCTTCATCGACGTACTTGACCACGCCACTGACCAAAATTTCAGTTACCCCGCAGAGTGAAGGACCTGAAAGCCGTTAAAGGCACATATTACATCAACCGACTCATTGCCGAAGGCGAACACGAACACCAGGACTTCAAATTTGCCATCTCCGACGCCCGCAAGATTGCCCGCTCCATCTCAGCCTTCGCCAATAATGGCGGAGGCCGACTGCTGATAGGGGTGAAGGACAACGGCGCGATAGCCGGAGTGCGCAACGAAGAGGACATCTACGTTGTAGAACAAGCGGCGCAGATGTATTGCCGCCCCGAGCAGCACATTGAGGTGACCGCCTTCAGGGTTGAAGGGGGCGCCGTGGTGTTTCGCGTCGACATAGCCCGCTCCGAAGTGCGCCCCGTGGAGGTCAAGGAGGAGAAGGGCCGCTGGAAAGCCTACTTCCGTGTGGCCGACGAAAACATAGCCGCACCGGAGTTTATGACCCGCTCATGGCGCCGCCGTTGCGTCGACACCCCCCTGGTTATGAGCATAAGCGGAGCCGAGAGCCTGCTCCTGGAAGCCCTTGAGGCCAACGGGCCGATGACTCCCGAAGAGCTGTCGCGCCACGGGCGCCTTACCCGCGAGGCCACCCTGGAGCTGATAGCGCGCCTACACGCCCTTGACCTCATTGACTTCACCTACTCAGCCTCCGGCTTCAGAATCGTTGCCGCCGAGGCTCCTGACGAACCCTGACATCTTAACCACTGACACACAGCCATGCGTTATCTCCCCGTCCTCACGGCAGCCATCATCCTGAGCAGTTGCGGCCATCGAAGCTCCGGCAGCTCGGACAGCATGACCGACAGCGTGGCTGACCAAACGCTCGCGGAAATCCCTGAGCCAATAGTGAGCGAGCTGCCTGACACACCTCAACCCACAGCTGCCGACGTGACCTTCCGCGTCATCGTGAAGGACTCGACGGTAAGCGCCGAGGTGGACCCTGCGAGCGACCTCTACTCCACCGCTCCCGGAGCGCTCACATTCCGCGGCAACCTGCGCCGGGATGCCGACTTTGGCGGACGCGTGAAAGGGCGCCCGGAGAAGATAGTGACCGAATGGGTGTTTGAGACCGCCACAGACGACCGCGACACTGACTACGGCCGCTGGGGAGGCGGAACGGGCTGGACCGGACAGCCACTGTATGTGGAATGGCCCGCAGAGCTCCTGGAGCGCTTCAAGCAAGCAGGGGTGATGAGCAGCGAAGCATCGCCCCGCGAGATAATCGTTGGCTCACTCGCCTCAGAGGTCTACTTCATTGACTACGAGACCGGAAAGGCATCGCGCCGACCCCTCCCCACCACCAATCCCATAAAGGGAACGGTGTCACTTGACCCCACGCTTAACGGCAACCTCTACGTGGGTCAGGGAGTGCCTGCCGAGCAACCCTTCGGCGCCATGACCTTCAGCCTGCAGACCCACACGCTGACCTCCATGTTTGACCGCGACCCGGGAGCCGAACGCGGCTGGGGAGCCTATGACTCCTCGGCCATCAGAACAGGCCGGTTCCTGTTTCGCCCCGGAGAGAACGGCACCCTCTACAAATGGCTCGTGGAGCCTGACTGCACCACCCGCCTCCACAGCCTGCTGCGCTACCGTGTGGGCGGCTCAGCGCCCGGCATGGAAGCCTCGATGTCCGTGTACAGAAACTACGGTTACGTGGCCGACAACCACGGCAACATACTCTGCATCAATCTCTCAACTCTCCGCCCGATATGGCACTATGCAACCGGCGACGACAGCGACGCCACGCCCGTGGTGACCGAGGAGGACGGGCGCGCCTACGTGTATGTGTGCTCCGAGATTGACCGCCAGGGGGAAGGCACGGCGCTGTTCGCCAAACTCGATGCCCTGACGGGCAAGCCCGTGTGGGAACGCCGCATCGAGGGGCAGCGCGCCGATGTGGACGAGAAGCATTTTGACGGCGGCTTCTATGCCTCACCCCTCCCCGGGCAGGGCAACGCCTCAGGCCTGATATTCGCCAACTGCGTGCTCAACACCGACGGCCGCAACGGTCAGCTCATGGCCTTTGACCGCGCTACGGGCGCCACCCGCTGGGCCACGCCACTGAGCTACTACTCATGGTCATCGCCCGTGGGCTTCCTCAATGAGGACAACGAGATGTTTATCCTCACCGGCGACTGCGCCGGCAACCTCTACATTGTTGACGCCGCCACAGGCCGTATCATCACCCGCCGAAGGGTGGGCAACAACTTCGAGTCATCACCCGTGGTGACAGGCAACACGGCCGTTGTGGGCTCACGCGGTCAGACAATCTACAAAGTATCACTCCAATGAAACTCCGACTGATTCATATACTCACCGCACTCACCCTGAGCGCACCCGCATGGGCCCAAAGCCTAACGGCCCACCGCGGCGATGTGCCCGGCAGCTACAACTATTGGCTCTACAACCCTGACAACGACCTTGACAGCGAGGAGGAGCCGAAGCCGGTGGTGGTGTTTCTCCACGGCGCGAGCCTCTGCGGCAACGACCTCAACCGCGTGAAGCGCTACGGCACCATCGACGCCATTGAGAAAGGCCACAACATCGACGCCTACGTCATTGCCCCTCAGAATCCCGGCGGGGCATGGAAGCCCGAAAAAGTGATGAAAATCATCGACGCAGTGGGCGAGAATCACAACATTGACTATGACCGCATCTATGTGATAGGGATGAGTCTGGGCGGCTACGGAGCCATCGACATGGCTGCCACCTACCCTGACGAGATAGCCGCGGCAATGGCATTCTGCGGCGGCGGTTCGGTTAGGGACCTCTCGGGGCTCAAGGATGTGCCTCTGTGGATTATCCACGGCACCGGCGACCGAGCCGTGAGCGTGAGTCAGAGTGACCGTGTGGTGGAAGCCGTGAAAGCCACCGGCGAGACCACCCGCCTTAATTACGACCGCATACCCGGCATGAACCACTCCGCGCCCGCGCGATTCTTCTACCTCCGCGAGAGCTACGACTGGCTCTTTAACCACAGCCTCAAAGATGAGGACCGCCCTGCAGCCGAGACCTTTGACATCACCGGCTCGCTGAAAAAGAGCGCCTACACCAACAGCAGCCGCAAGAAGAGCTCAAAGAAGAAATCGGGCACCAAGCGGCGCACATCATCGCGCCAAGAAGAAGCGCAAGTGAAAGAGCGTCAGAAGCTGCGCAGCGCGTTCCAGAGACGATGAACGGGCAGCCCCATGACATTGTAGAAACTACCCTCAATCCCCTTGATGCCGATGGCACCAATCCATTCCTGGATGCCGTAGGCCCCAGCCTTGTCGAGCGGGCGGAAACGGCTCACATAGAACGCAATCTCCTCAGCTGTAAGAGGCGCGAAGTCAACCGCCGTGTCCACGCTGAAACTCTCCATGCGGTCAAGCGTGGAAAGCGTCACACCGGTCACAACCGTGTGGCGCCTGCCTGACAGTCGGCCGAGCATTGCGGCGGCATCCGCCTCGTCGTGCGGCTTGCCTATGACATCATCGTCGATAATCACCACCGTGTCGGCGGTGATAAACAAATCGTCAGGAGTCATAATGCTGCGATAGCCCTCGGCCTTCAGGCGCGAGAGAAACAGAGGCACCTCCTCGGCGGGAAGCGAATCAGGATAAACCTCATTGACCTCCACTGACGGAGCAACGGCGAAATCAATGCCTAACAGGCCCATGAGCTCGCGGCGGCGCGGCGAAGCGCTGGCCAGCGATATTTTCTTGTCACGAAGATTGGGAAGGAGTTCCATAGTGCGTTAAGTGAAAGCGGGTTAATCACCAGCCGAAGGCCTCTACATTATTCATCCACAAGCCCTTGGCTTTCATGACCTGTTCCAGGACATCGCGCCCCACACCGTAACCGCCCACGATGGGCGACACATAGCGCGCCGCCTGACGAATCTCAAGGGCCGCATCGGCCGGCGCCACGGAGAGATCCACGGCCTGCATGCAAGGGAGGTCAGGGATATCATCGCCCAAATATGCCACCTCATAAGGCTCAAGATGATGGAGCTCCATCCATTGATGAAGGATGGGGAGCTTGGAGGAAGCGCGGAGGTAGATGTCAGACACCCCCAGAGCGCGATAGCGCACGGCTATGGCCTCAGAATCGGCCCCGGTGATGATGGCCAGCTTGAGACCTCGCTTTACGGCGAGCTGCATGGCATAGCCGTCCTTGATGTTGACCATGCGTGAGGGCATGCCGTCAGGCCCCAGAGGGATGGTTGACGGCGACAACACACCGTCAACATCGAAAGCCACGGCGCGGATGAGCTTCAAATCATAAGAAATCATAGCGGGAGATGATTGACTGTGAGAGCAAACGATAGATTTCGGCATTGGCAGGCGAGAGCATGGCCTGATGAGCCTCCATGACGGAGCGGTCGCCACGCCGCGCGGGGCCGGTCTGCCCGTCGGATGGATTATCGTCGGCCGCCTTTTCAAGAGTCTCCTTCAGCAGAGGGACGAGCACGTCAAACGACAGGTCGTCGGCCGTGAGGAGATCATCGGCGATGGCCCACAGATGGTTGGCGAAATTACAGGCGAACACGGCGGCCACGTGGAGGCGGCGGCGGCGCTCGCTGTCAGCCTCGTGAACAGTGTCTGACAGGCTGTCGGCAAGACGGCGCAGAGTCACCATAGCCTCCTCGGTGCTTGCCTCGATGAAGATGGGCACACGGGCCATGCGCACCTCGCGGCTGCGACTGAAAGTCTGCAACGGATAGAGCACACCGTAGCGCGGCCCCAGCGGAGCCAGAACGGAGGCAGGGAGCGAGCCCGAGGTGTGGAGCCAAAGGGTGTCAGAGCGCGGGGTGAGCGACGCCACAAGCTGCGCCACGGCATCGTCAGTGACAGAGATGATTACGATGTCTGCGTCAGGCATCATATCCTCCACTCGGTCAATGGCCTCGGCAACAGCGAGCTTACCGGCAAGAGCCTCGGCATGCGCCAGGTGAGGGCTGTAAATCTGACGGACACTGTAGCCCACGGTGTCGTCAAGGGCGCGGGCCAGCGAAGTGGCCACGCCCCCTGAACCGAGAATCACCACAGAGGTGTCAAGACCTAAATCATTCAGCATCATCTTGGCGGAATGAGCCTACATGAACCTTCTCCCAAAGGAGCTTGTCAGGGTCAACGGGCTTGCGCTGTTCATTGATGTGGCCGAAGGTGACGGCACACATGGGGTTAAGATTGTCAGGGATTCCGAGGAGAGCTCTGACGGCTTCCTCCGAGGGGGTGCCGTCGGCAGTCATGCGGCCGCGAAACTCCACCCAGCAAGAGCCGAGGCCAAGCGCGGCGGCCTGCAGCTGCATATAGCTTGCGGCCACGGAGCCGTCCTCAATCCAGGCTTCCGACTTCTCGGGGTCCATGGCCACAACCACTGCGAGAACGCAGTTTTTGAGAGGCACGGTGCCGCCCATCTTGCAGTCGGCCAGACCGAGAAGCGTGTTCTTGTCCTCCACCACCACAAACTGCCAGGCGCGGCTGCTCTTGGAGCATGGCGACAGGAGTGCGGCTTCAAGGATGAGCTTCACTTCATCAGCGGTGAGAGGTTGGTCAGTGTATTTACGGATTGAATGACGCTCAATGAGCATCTGGTGGAAATCTTTCATAGAGGTATTGACTTTAAGAGTATCAAACTAATAACCCCCGGGCGCCTGAAAAAGTTCCGGCCTGAAAATCAGCGGCCATACACCCAAGCATCAGGATAGCGGGCGGAAATGGCGGAAGTTTTAGCGGCAGTGGCATCGTCAAAAGTGCCGGCCTGAGCCACATAGACACGGTAACGGCCGTCGGCGGCGAGGATTCGCAGCGAGGGGTCGCCCATCCAGGCAATGAACCGGCGGGCCTGAGAATGAGATGTCAGAGAGGCCACTATGAGATAGAAATCGCCGCGTTCAGCATGGGCGACCGCGGCTTCAGGCTCTGCTTCAGCCGCGGGGATGGCTATAAGGAGTTCACCGTCGGTGTGCACATCGTCAGTGACAAGCGATGAAGCCCGGGCCGACACGTGCGACGGACTCATGGATGCAAAATCCACCTTTGATGCAGGGTCAGTGAGCGAGCGGTCAGTGAGCGCAAAGCCCATGATGAGGAGCACGGCCATGGCAGCGGCAACCCTCACAAAAGCGGGGATGCGCACGCGGCGGCCGCGGCGGGGCTGAGCGGCGGGGCTGAACGGCTCGATGGCGGGAACCTCCGCCTGACGGCGAACGCGCACAGCGGGGAGAGCGCCAAGGGCAGCGTTGGCCACACAGTCCTCAAAAGGCTCAAACAGAGGGGATGCGGCCGACTCGGAGCGCACAAAGCGACCCACGCGGGGAATCACCACCTCGCCGTCAAGCTCAAGCTGATGGCGCAGGGAATCCACCTCAGCGGCAATGGCATCCACGGCCTTGACATAGGTGAGTCCCTCGCGGCGGCTGACGCTGTTGGCCAGCAGACCGTCGTTGGCATTGACGGCGGCGTTGAACGTCACCTCACGGCGGGGAGCCAGAAAGCAACCCGAAGCCTCATCGAAACGCGCCGAGACGCGGCTGACGATGAAAGCGCCCCACCCCGGCACGATGACACAGTCATGGCGCGTGAGCAGATAGGCTATATGTTCCGTAAGGCGAATCATGTTGCAAAGTTAGCAAAAAAATTCCGCTGATGAAACACCTTGCTCAAAAATTGCGGTACTTTCCTGATGAACGTCAGCAGCGCGGGCCCGAGGGGGTCCGCGCTACGATATGAGGGAGTGGAATTGCGGGTATTAATAAAGGAGGCACGAGGTGAGGGCGGGGATGCGACCTGTGAGGCGACCGTTTTTGACCTTGAATGAGAGCGAGTGGACAGCGTCGGTGTAGGTGCCGTCAGGGAGCATCGAGGGGAGGTCAATCTTGCGGTCCTTCTGCGAGATATTGGCCACGGCCACACCGCGAGAGCCGCGGCTCACGGCCACTACAGAGCCGTCGTTGGTCCAGTCAATCTTCTCGGGCTCGCCGGCCATGGTCTGACGGAAGCGGTTGACAGCCACCACCTCAGGATGCTTGAACTCATCGTTGCCACGGGCACCGACGAGGTTGTTACCCCAGTAGTTCTCGCGAGTGCTGCCGGCGGGGCGGCTGAAGAAGAGGGGCGTGCCCTGAGCGCGGGCGGTGAGGATTACCCAGCCCTGACGGATGAGTTCGTCGGGCAGGTGGGCGCTTTCGTGAGCGTTGCAATAGGTGTCGTGTGATTCCACCCATGTCACCAGATGGTCAGGAGCGGGATGGTGCCATGAAAGGAGGTCGTCGGCCTTGGCATCTCCGGCTTCGAGAGCCTTGCGCAGAGCATGACCGTAAGAGCTGGCAGTGAGGTCCATATATTCGGCATACTCCGTTTCCTTGGTGTTGCGGTCCTGGAGCACCTCGCCGTAGATAAAGAGGCTGTCAGGCATCAGGAGAGAGAGGCCCTTGACGGCTTCGCGGCCTGTGGCCACGTCCCAGAAATTATTGCGGGTGGACTTTGCGTCGAGGGGATCGGAGGGGAGGCCTATGTGTTTGGCGGTATCATAGCGGAAGCCTCGGGCGCCGAGGTTCACCAGATCGTTGACATACTGGAGATAGTAATACTGAAAATCAGGGTTTTCAGTGTTGACATCGGGGAGGCCGCCCATCTCGCCGGTGGTACACTCATAGCGGTCGTTCCACTTGGTGATGGGGGTGAAGCCGTTGGCATGGTAGAGGTTCTCATGGCCGCCTACGGCGCGGTCAAGGTCAGGGAGCACGGCAGTGTGGTCAATGGCTGTGTGATTGGGGAGCACATCCACGATGACCTTGACATTATACTTCATGGCACTGTCCGCCATGGCCTTGAACTGGTCACGGGTGCCGAGGAGATAGTTGCCTATCTTCCAGTCAGTGGGCTGATAGTAATAATACCACTTTCCCTTACGCTCGTCGCCCTCGCTGCTGAAGAGAGCCATGCCACCGTCCTCGCCAACATAGCAGGTGTTGGCGGGTGAAGTCTGGACATAGGTGTAACCGGCCTCGGCAATGTCACGCATATTGGCGGCGATGGTGTCGAATGACCATGACCAAGCGTGGAGAATCACGTCGCCGGGGAGCGCTTTGCTCTGCCGGGATCCGGCCTGTGCGCCTGTGGCAAGGAGAGCCACGGCGGCTGCTGAAATCAAAAGTTTTTTCATGATAGCAAGTATGATTAATTAATGAGTGTTGGCTATATAAATAAGGTGGGAATCCATGACTATGGGCGCCTCGCCGGGCAGACTGATGCGCGGGGCCTTAACGGTGACGGTCTTGGAGGCGAGGCGGCATGAAGGGTCCACCTCCACATGGAGCGCATCGTAGAGGCCCGCGTCAATGAACGATTGGAGCAGGCGCGCACCACCCTCCACGAGGAGCGATGTGACCCCCTGCTCATAGAGCGCCGCAGCGAGCTCGGCGACAGACGGCTCGCCACACACCTGCCAGCCGTCAGGAGCCACCGTGAGCCCTGAACGGGAGGCTACGAAGCGACGGGGGGAGTCACCTGCAAAATGGCGCACGGTGAGTGATGGAGCATCGGCCCAGAGGGTTCCGGAGCCCACGAGGATAGCATCGTGACAGGCGCGAAGCTTGTGGGCCTCGGCGCGGGTCACAGGCGACGAGATGGCGGCAGGACCTTCGCCGGGATTGCGGCCGTCAATGTAGCCGTCGGCACTCTGAGCCCATTTAAGGGTGATGAAAGGACGACGGAGAGTGTGAGCGGTGAAAAAGGGACGGTTGAGGCTGCGCGCCTCCTCCTCCATCAGACCGGTGAGCACCTCGACGCCCGCCTCGCGAAGCATGGCCACTCCCCTGCCCGACACCTTGGCGAAGGGGTCGAGCGTGGCGGCGATTACGCGCGGGATGCCTGACTCGATGATGAGCTTGGCGCAGGGGGGCGTCTTGCCGTAGTGGCTGCACGGTTCGAGAGTCACATAGATGGTTGACTGCGAGAGCAGATGGCGGTCAGAAGGAGCTACGGAAGCCACGGCATTGACCTCGGCGTGGCCTTCGCCGCAGCGGCGGTGCCACCCCTCGCCTATGACGCGGCCTGAGGGTGTGGCGATGACGGCGCCCACCATAGGATTGGGGTGAGCGTGGAGAGCGCCGTCGCGTGCCAGCTGCAGCGCACGGCGCATCATCAGGGCGTCAACAGAGGAGAAAGCGGAATTCATAAGTCGTAGCCTTCCGACTTGAGGAACTCCACCAGGCGCGGGATGGCCTCATCCTGAGGGATGTTGCGCATCACGCACTCCTTGCCCTTATAGAGGCTCACACGGCCCACACCGGCGCCAACGTAGCCATAGTCAGCGTCGGCCATCTCGCCGGGGCCGTTGACTATACAGCCCATCACGCCTATTTTCAGCCCTTTGAGCGAAGCGGTGGCCTCCTTGACACGGCGGAGGGTGTCCTGAAGGTCAAAGAGGGTGCGGCCGCAGCCGGGGCAGGCAATATACTCTGTGCGGGTGATGCGCAGGCGGGCAGCCTGAAGGATGCCGAAAGCAAGCGACACACACTCGCGGGGTGTGAGTGCCGTGGATTCTATCATCACGCCTCCTGTAAAGCCGTTCATGAGCAAGGTGCCGAGCATGACCGAAGGCAGCACCGTGGCACGCTCGCGGCTCTCACCTTCGAGGCGACAGCTGACAATCACTCGGTTAGTGATGGCCGCCGCGCGGAGCTCGCTGATGCGCGCCATCGCGGCGGCGGAGAAGTTGGGGTGACTGCCGGTGAGGAGGATGATTGAGGAGGGGGTGACGGTGAGCTTCTCAGGCGAATCGGCCAGGTCATGACGCACTATGCGGGAATCGTCGGCAAAGATGTCAGGCGAGCGGTCAGGGTCGAAATCATCGCTGCGCACAGCCGAGGCCACCATGGGGACAGTACCGTGAGGGTCGGGAGCCAAGGGCGCGTCGGAATCTATGGAGGGAGCTGAGGCGAGAGAGGCGATATAGTCGGCTATAATCCGCGCCACGGGCACCTCGGCCTCGGGGGCCTCGCTGAGACTCACACGAATGGTGTCGCCGAGACCCTCGGAGAGGAGGGTGCCGATGCCTACGGCACTCTTCACTCGGCCATCCTCGCCATCGCCGGCCTCGGTCACTCCCAGATGGAGCGGGAAGTGCATATCCTCGGCATCCATGGCCTTGACAAGCAGGCGCACGGTCTGCACCATTACCACCACATTGGAGGCCTTGATGGAGATGACAATGCGGCTGAATCCGCGGCGACGGGCCACGCGGAGAAACTCCATGGCGCTCTCCACCATGCCGGCGGGAGTGTCGCCATAGCGGCTCATGATGCGGTCAGAGAGCGAGCCGTGGTTCACGCCGAGACGCACGGCTGTGTCATTGGCCACGCAGAGGTCAAGGAACTCGCCAAACACTCGCTCGATTTTCTCAAGCTCGGCGGCATACTCGGCGTCGGTGTAGTCAATCTTCTTGAACACGCGGCCCGGATCGACGAAATTTCCGGGATTGATGCGGACCTTCTCCACCCTTGTGGCGGCGTCAAAAGCCGCCTTGGGATTGAAGTGGATGTCGGCCACAAGAGGGATGTCGACCCCACGGTCGCGCAGTCCGGCGCGGATGGAGGCGAGATTCTCGCTCTCGCGCACCCCCTGGGCCGTGAGGCGCACAATGTGGGCCCCGGCAGCAGCAATGCGCTCACACTGAGCTATACTGCCCTCGGTGTCCATTGTGGAGGTGTTGGTCATTGACTGGAGCTTCACGGGATTGTCTGCTCCAATCTCAACATTGCCCACACGGACGGCCACTGTGGGGCGGCGACGGTAATCGTAGCGGCCCATCAGTTGGTTTTGAACTTAAACTTCACCTCGGCCAGATCACTGTTGGCCTTGACAATCTTGTCGCTCAGGCGCGAGCGGAACACCTCATAGCGGGCGGCGAGAGCGTCGTCGGCCAGGCTCATGATCTGCACAGCCAGCACGGCGGCATTGAGGGCACCGTCAATGGCCACAGTGGCCACGGGGATGCCCGGAGGCATCTGGACAATGGCAAGAAGAGCGTCCTGACCGTCGAGAGTGGACGAGATGGGCACACCGATAACAGGCAGCGGAGTCATGGCGGCAATCACTCCGGGCAGCGCGGCGGCCATGCCTGCAGCGGCGATAATCACCTCAATGCCACGGGCCTTGGCTCCGCGGGCAAACTCTTCAACCTGAGCGGGAGTGCGATGAGCCGAGAGGGCGTTCATTTCAAAGGGCACCTCCATGGCATCGAAAAATTCAGCGGCTTTGCGCATGATGGGCAGATCACTGGTGCTGCCCATGATTATACTTACTTTGGGATTCATAATCATAAAAAAGTTTCCCCAAAATTACTCAACTTTTGCCAACGCCACAAAAAAAGCTTAATTTTGCGGCACTAACATATTTATTTATGAAAAATTTTTTACGACTTTCTATTCTTGCCATCGTACTTGCTTTCGGTTCGATGGTTCCGGTACAGAGCCAGATTCGTTTCGGTGTGAAAGCGGGTATGAACGTTGACCGCCTCAGCCTCAACTCCGACATCTTTGACAGTGAGAACCGCGCCGGCTTCACCGGTGGTGTGATGCTCGAGTTTACCGCTCCGATTATCGGTGTGGGCTTCGACCTCTCAGCCATGTATGTGCGCCGCAACGCCCGCTTCATGGAGGAAAACAACATTGTGAGCAACAATCGTGACTATATCGACATTCCTCTGAACCTCAAATACAAACTCTCACTTCCCGCCATCTCCCACATCATCGCACCGTTTGTGACCACCGGCCCCAGCGTGTCGTTCCTCACCAGCCGCAAGCACATCAGCGATGCCTACAAGAACCGCAGCGTGGACTGCGCCTGGAACTTCGGCCTTGGCGTGGAACTGGTGCGCAAGGTTCAGATTCACGCCTCATACGGCCTGGGGCTCACCAAGGCTATGGAGACCTTCGGAGTGGTCAACGGCGCCGACATCCAGGGCAAGAACCGCTACTGGACCGTCACCGCTGCCTATCTCTTCTAACCGTCCAATCCACTAACCCACAGCATAAAGCGGGAACTTCATCACTGAAGCTCCCGCTTTTTTTAAGACAGAAAAGAAGCGCAGGCAACGCTCAGGGACCGAGCACCGCCGCACACGCATGATGACAGAAAAAATCTTTGTTCATAAACTGTTCATCCCGTCCTCGCGGGAGCACATGTGAGATTGTGACACAACAACGGAAACGGCAGGTATTCTGACTCGCTCCTTCCGTCCGCGCCTTCCCGGCCCGAGGCCAGTGGCATCACAGCGGCGGAATCATGAAGCTTACAGCAGCGGGACTGTCGAGGACTCTCACCTCGTTCCCATTTGAGCCCATACGGGGCACCGTTCCATCCGCAAATTTACAACCTCCCTACCACTCCTGCAAAACTTTTCTCAAAAATATGATGCGAATATGATGCGCAAAAAAAGGGCAGCCTAATATTTGTTCGCACGCATAAAATGTTGTATCTTTGACAGTTGTAAAAACTTATACCCAGTATAAATCCTGTTATAATTTGTCGCTATGAGCAATCAGCTTCCATTACTTTCTGAATCGAAAAAAGCACCAAGAAACTCATCATGGGAACTGCTTCGCATTGTAGCTATGTCAATGATAGTTATATATCATTTCTTCGTACATGGCATCGGGAGAGACTCAATGCCTCATGGGTTGTATAATTTTATCCTACCGTTTATAATCTGCGGGGTCAATCTTTTCTTTATGATCTCAGGATGGTTTCTGATTAAATTTTCATTTAAGAGCATCATCCAATTAGCTGTTACAATCCTTTGCTTCACTTTGATTAATATTGCCGGATGTTGGCTCACCTCTTCCCCCATTCAATTGACAACATTAATAAAGAATCTTTTATTTCCCATAAGTGGGAGTTGCTACTGGTTTATAAAAGTATACTTCGTAATGCTAATCTTTGCTCCGTTTATCAATGGAGCGCTGAAGGGAATGCCCATGCCAATGTTACGCAAATTAACTATTTTGCTGACCTTCGTTCAGGTTTATAGTTGTTCCATTGGATTAAACACGTGCAATCCTGACGGATATTCACTTCTTCAGGGTGTTTATTGCTATATTCTTGCCTACTATTTACGGCGCGATAAAGACAATTTTTCAAGAATAAAAAAGAATTGTTGGCTGTTTGCAAGCCTTTTGATTATGCTTATAAGCGGTGTATGTTTTAGCGTTGCAGACATTAATCCCGTCAGAATGTTAACAGTTAAATATAACAGCCTGCCAATCATCCTTGCCTCAGCCACTTTGGTAATGTGGTTCTCACATCTCGAGTTAAAGAGTAAGGTGGTTAACCGAGTGGCCGGCGCTGCGCTCGGCTGCTATCTGCTTCAGGATGGCCTGTTAGGATATCATTATCTGTACGACGCTATCCACAAATTCTATATAGAGAGGACTCTGGGAGAAAGCGTGTTAATGTTCTCGGCATTATTTGTTGGTTTTTGGCTTCTCTCAATGATTTTCTCACCGATAATCAAGACATTTGCTAACGCACTTTCAAACACAGCTGACAGAACACTCCGCCGATTAACACCCAAATTCATTACGAGTTATATAAATAACTGAATGTTATTCGGGAGAAAATTTGCGGGGGAGGCGGAAAAATTGTAATTTTGAGCAGATGGCGTGAACCTTTTTCGGGACCACGGCGTTTTAAGTGCAGAAACCGAAATTCAACTCATCAAAAAATAAAAAATTATGAAAGCATTAAACGTTGTTTTAGCTGTGATTGGCGGTGCCGTTGCCGGCGCAACCGTAGGTTTGCTCATGGCCCCCGAAAAGGGCGAGAAGACTCGTGAGGACATCATCGAGTATCTGAAGAGCAAGGGCGTGAAGCTCCGTCGCAGCAAAATCGAAGAACTCGCTGACGAAATTGCAGAAGAGATTAAGAAGTGATTCTGCAACAGAAAGATAACTTCTTACTCCATTCTCCTCTCTCCCTCATAATTATGTCGCTCTGTGCTCCGGCCTCGGCGGCATTAGCAATTTAATTCCGACACTCCGCATGCAGGGGTGGTAACCCATTCAAAATCAAGAACAATGAACAATCTGACTCTGCTTTATGCTTTTCTGGGCGGTGCTATCGTGGGCGCCGGTGCAGCTGTGCTTTTCGCTCCCGAGAAGGGCGAGGATGTGCGTCAGCGCATCAAGACCATGCTCCGCAAGAAGGGCATCTGCTGCTCTGACAGCGAAATTGACGCTCTGGTGGAGCAGCTCACCACTGAGATTGACGATTAAGCATCCGCGGCTTCCCCGGCGGGGGGACAGACGGCTCAATGAGTCAATGCATACTATCCTGACCGTCACGGGCATCGGGAGCGTCGGCTGGCGCCTGTCGGTGCCGTGAGAGTCAGGCAATCTTCAACACCTATTTATATATGGCCGAGAAAGAATCATCGTTAAAGACATTGTGGGCCGAGATACGCCGATATCTCGAGCTCAACCTCGAATATGCCAAACTCACCGGCGCGGAGAAAATCACCATTCTGCTCACAGCGATAGCCACAGCGGTGGTTATCGGCGTGCTTGCCATCCTGATTTTCTTCTTCTTCTCCATTGCTTGCGTCCACTGGCTGGGCGACCTGATGAGCATGGCGCTGGCCTACACTATCATGGCGGCCGTATATGCCCTGGTGCTGGTGGTGTTCATCGTGTTCAGGCGGGAATTGCTGATCAACCCCGTTGCCAAGTTTATTTCGCGCCTGATCCTGCGCTAACCCTTAACCTCACTGACGATTATGCAAAAGAATCAATCACTGGTAGCCGCCCGGCCTCAGAACGACGACCACTGGAAGGGTTACACACTTGAAGACCTTCGCTACCGGCGCGCCTACGTGGCGGCGCGGCGCGAGCTTGAAAAAGAGCGCCTCTACAACCGTCTGGGAGCCACAAAGAAAGGTGCCACCGAGAGTGTGACCAACAGAGTGAGGCGGGTGGCCTCGATGGTTCCGTTCATGGAATACGGCATCATGGCGTTCAGCGTCGGATCAAAAGTGTTTCGCTTTTTGGGAAAATTTCGCAAGAAAAAGAAATAAAGCTCGGGGATAATAGCTAAATTCGCGTGAAAAATCTATTTCCCGGCTTATGAACGACTATATCGAGGCTCGCTTTGACTGTGAGCCCTGCTCAGAAGTTATAACCGACGTTATGGCCGCATGTCTGGCCGACGCCGGTTATGAAAGTTTTGTGCCGGATGCCACCGGCCTCACCGCCTACATCCGCCAGGAGCTTTTTGACAGCGAAGCGCTCAAAGGGCTCGTTGAATCATTCCCCCTCAGCACGTCAATCAGCGTCAGCACTCAGACCATTGAGGGGCGCGACTGGAATTCAGAGTGGGAGCGCAACTACTTTCAGCCTATCGTTGCCGCCGACGGGAGGTGTGTGATTCACAGCTCTTTCCACACTGACTATCCCGAAGCTGAATACGACATCACCATTGACCCGAAAATGGCATTCGGCACGGGGCATCATGCCACCACATCGCTCATCATTGAGCGCCTGCTGGGGATGGAGCTCGAGGGTAAGAACGTGATGGATATGGGCACCGGCACGGCCATCCTCGCCATCCTTGCCGCCATGCGCGGTGCCAAGGTGAAGGGGGTGGAGATTGACGAGTTTGCCTATGCCAACGCCCTTGACAATGTGGCTCTGAACGGGCATCCAGAGATTGAGCTGGCGCTGGGCGACGCTTCGGCACTTCAGGGCGTGAGCGGCATCAACCTGTTTCTGGCCAACATCAACCGCAATGTCATCACGGCTGATCTCCCCGCCTATGTCGCCACCATGGCCGACGGTGCGGAGGCTGTGTTCAGCGGGTTCTACACCGACGACATCCCGGTGGTGAAAGCGGCTGCTGAAGCCTGCGGACTCCGCATGGTTGACTTCACCGAGCGTGACCGCTGGGCCTCAATCCTTTTCAAAAAAGCATGATGATGAACCTCCGCCGCATCCTCCTATCAATTCTCGGCGCCGCCTCACTGGCGCTGCCCGCATCGGCCCAGAGTCATTTTGCCTGGGGTGCCGAAGCCGGCGGCAGCATCGACGTGAGCGGCAACGACATGTCATCGTTTGACATCAACGCCTTCTTTGGCTATAAGAACAGATTTCTGGACATTGCGGGAGTGGGCGCCGGAATCAACATGATGGTGTCAAACAGCTGCCGCACCTTCCCGTTCTATGCAATTGTGCGCACCAGCTTCCGCTCGACGCCGTCGCTCTGCTTTCTTGACCTGCGCACGGGCTGCGCGCTCAACAACATGTCAGACAACACGTCGCAGACCACATTCTACATCTCGCCCGGACTCGGCTTCAACCTTGCCATCAGCAGCAAGTTCAAGAGCTACTTCTCAGTGGCCTACACATATAACGGCATGAGCTCCTACGGCTCGGAGCACGGAGTGACCGAGATTAACCACGGCGACCACCTGGTGAGCGCCCGCTTCGGCGTCACCTTCTGAGGCTCTCCCCTATCCCGCCACCCACACGAAAAAACAATTGCTGCGAAGATTTCTCTTCGCAGCAATTTTGTTATCCGAATGTCGGTTGAGAATCAGAGGGGGCGCGAGGCGTGGAGCACGTCGGCGGTTTCCCAAACCTTGTTGGCGGGGAGATTGTAGACGGCGTTGGCGCGGATGTCGGCCACGGAGGCTCCGAACTTCACGGTGTAGCGGCCCTTGTCGGCAACCCATGAGTGAGAATCTTCATGATAGGAAGCCAGGTCATAGTCAGTGACGCGGAAGGTGAGAGTCTGGCTTTCGCCGGGCTCGAGCTTGCGGGTCTTGGCGAAGGCCTTAAGTTCATTGGCGGGCTTGGCAAAGCCTTCAACGGTGGGGGATGCCACATAGAGCTCCACCACCTCCTTGCCGGCAACCTTGCCGGTGTTGGTGACGGTGACGGTGGCGGTGAAGCCATCCTTACCGGCCTTGAGGGTGGGCTTTGAATAGGCAAAGGTGGTGTAGCTCAGGCCGTAGCCGAAGGGATATGACACCTCTTTGCCCTCGGTGTCGAAGTAGCGATAGCCAATGTTGATGCCCTCGGAATGGAGAGTGTAGTCAACGTTCTTCTTGGCGCGCCAGTGACCGAACATGGCATCGGGATGGTTCTCCTTCTCGCCGATGGGGAAATTGGCCGACGAGGGATGGTCCATAGCTGCCACGGGCCAGGTTTGAGAGAGCTTGCCTGAGGGAGTCTCCTTACCGGTGAGCACATCGGCCACGGAGTTGCCGCCCTCCTGACCGGGCTGCCATGCCAGAAGGATGGCATCGGGGCGGTCCTTCCACGAAGCGGTTTCGATGACGCCGCCAACATTGAGAATCACCACCACCTTCTTGCCGCGTGACTGGAATGCGTCGCACACATTGTCGAGCAGGCGACGCTCCACTTCGGAGAGGTTAAAGTCATTGTTAATCAGACGGTCAACACCTTCGCCTGAAGAGCGGCCGAGGGTGATAACGGCAATGTCAGCAATGGCAGCCTGCTTGTCGATGGCACGGCGGTCAATGTCAAGTTCGGGGAAGGTAATCTGGCCCCAGTAAAACTCATGAGGAGCGCGGTTGGCCTCATGGTTGGCCTGCTGATAGGCCTTGTAGCTCTGATAGAGAGAGCGGAGTTCGGGGGTCACCACCAGGCCGGCATTGTTGAAACCCTCCAGCAGGTCAATGACATAGGGACGGTTAACGTGGCCCGAGCCTGAGCCGCCGCCAATGAAATCGTAGGAGGTGAGGCCAAACATGGCTATGGTGTCGTTGGGGGTAAGCGGCAGAGTCACTCCATCGTTCTTGAGGAGCACCATGCCCTCCGTTGCCGACTGGCGAGTTACGGCAGCATGCTGCTGAAGGTCAGGCTTGTTGGAATAAGCATACTGACGATAGCGGGGAGTCTTGACAATGTAAGAGAGCACGCGGCGCACACAAGCGTCCACATCCTTGATGTCGAGGCTGCCATCATTGACCTTGGCAACAATCTCCTCAGGCTGCGAGTGCATGCCCGGCTCCATGAGGTCATTGCCGGCGCGAATCTGAGCATCGGTGTGGCGCGGGCCAATCCAGTCGGTCATCACGATTCCGTCAAAGCCCCACTCGTCGCGGAGCACGGTGGTGAGCAGCTCAGGATTCTCCTGAGTGAAGGGGCCGTTGAGACGGTTATAGCTTGCCATGACAGTCCAAGGCTTTGACTCCTTGACGGCAATCTCGAAGCCTTTGAGATAGATTTCACGCAGTGCGCGGGGCGACACAATCTCGTCGACAGCAAGACGGTTGGTTTCCTGAGAGTTGGCGGCGAAATGCTTGAGCGATGTGCCCACACCGTTGCTCTGAACGCCGTTGACATAAGCGGCGGCGATTTTGCCGGTGAGCACGGGGTCCTCCGAATAGTATTCGAAGTTGCGGCCACAGAGCGGCGAGCGGTGCACGTTCATGCCCGGCGCGAGAATCACGTCGCAGCCATATTCAAGCACCTCGTTGCCAATGGCTTCACCCACCTGCTCAACGAGGTCAGTGTTCCACGTAGAGGCCAGACAAACACCCACGGGGAAGCCGGTGGCGAAATAGGTGTTGGAGTCGCCCTTGCGGTGAGGGTTGATGCGCACGCCGGCAGGGCCGTCGGTGAGCACTGTGGCGGGAATGCCCAGACGCTCAATGGCAACAGTGGTGCCCGCCGCACCCGGCACATAATTCTCTGTGGAGCCCACAGCGGCACCGCCTACGAATCCGGCGTTACCGCCACCTACAAGCAGCACGGCCTTCTCCTCGAGGGTCATGGCGTTGACAATCTCGTCAATGTTGTCCGGACGTAGCTGCAACGGCTGCGCATCCACTGACAGGAACGCCGCAGTCAAGGCCGCGGCAACAGAAAGACTTCTGATTTTCATGAGTAAAGTTATTAAGGTCACGCAAATTTAACAATCTTTATTGAAAAAACGACACAAAAAAAGCATCCGTATCAGCTGTCACAGCCAATACGGACGCATACTCTTTATTATCTATAACCTTTACTTAATGTCAGTTTTATTGCAAGTGCAGGGAGCGGGAGCCACGCCGTGGCACTTAGCAGCGCCAAGAGAATCTCTTCGGCCCTTGGGACCGCCCTTCATCTTCTTGCCGTGGCCGCGACGGTCGCCGTACTTCTTGTCATGGCGGCCAGCCTTCATGTTCTGCTCATACTGAGCATACTGCTCGGGGGTGAGAATCTGCTGCAGCTGAGTCTGATACTCCTTGCGTGCTTGAGCCTGCATCTGGCGCACCTCGGTTTTGCGGGTCTTGCACTGCTGACGCAGCTCCTTGATTTTGGACTGCTGGTCGGCCGAGAGGTTGAGACCGTCAAAGGGCGACTTGCGGTCCTTGCGACCCTTTTCACACTTTGCTTTTGCGTTGCATTCCTGCTTGGCTTTTTCGGGAGCGCCGGCGGCATTGTCGGCGTATGCACTGAATGAGAAAGCCGATGAGGCGAGAATGGCGAGGCTAAGGATGATCTTGTTCATAATAGAAAAATGTTTTTGAAGTTTTTTACTTGTTTTATCTTGTTTCTGATGGTTAGACGCGGCATTAGGCATGAAGTTTAATCTCCATGCCACTTTTAACTTACATTAAGAAACTAAGGGAATCCTGACGGGGCGCCGGGTGTCAGCGTAAATGAGTGGCTGCAAGGGCCAGAACGCTCGTTTTGGGAGCTGAGGGGAGTGAGTGGAGCGCGGTGAGGCAGGCGAGCATTGTGGCTCCGGTGGTGACCACATCGTCCACCACCAGCACATGCTTCCCGGCAAGTTCGGCCGGCCGGTCCACCTCATAGGTGTGGCGCGCATTAATCCATCGCTGCCAGGCGTTTTTGCGCGTCTGAGTGTCGTGGGGACGCCGCGCCACAAGGTTGCCTGCCACTGGAATACCGGTGACCTTGCTGATTCCCAGCGCAATCTCATGCGCCTGATTATAGCCTCGGCGGCGCTGCTTGCTGATGTGCATCGGCACCGGCAGAATCGCGTCCATGCCGTCGAAGAAACCGTCGGCCACAATCTCCCGCGCATAAATCTCGCCCCAAAGGCGCGCCAGGCTAAACATTCCGCGATACTTGGCGTCATGAATCATGGCCGAATACTCATTCTTGCGGAGATAGAAAAACCAAGCTCCGGCGCGGTCCACGAGGACACCCGGCGACGACAGGCGCTCATGGAGAGTGTTGAAGCGCGAGGTGTGGATGAGAGTGCGCGGCAGCCCGGCAAGGCAATGGAGACAGAGCCCCTGCTCACCCTCCACGAGCGAAGTGTGGCACACGGTGCACACCCGCGGGTAAATCTGAGCCAGGAGGTCCTCACCCCAGCGGGCCGCAGCGGCTATCAGTCGGGCGATTGCACTTCCCACAATGCCGGAGAGTTAATGATTTTGACCAGCAGCGATGTCTCAAAGCCGCGACCGGCGCCAAACCGCAGCAGCTTCATCTTCGACTCGCGGTCAGGCTCCATATCGCGCGCGCGCGTCCTTATAATATCGTAAGCCTTACGGCGATAGTCGTCGGGGTCAAGAGCCTCTATAGCCTCATCAATCTCGTCGCGCCCCACCCCCTTTGCCCAGAGGCCCTGAGAAATCTTGTAGCGCCCCCAGCCGCTGAACAGCAGCTTATCATGCGCATAGGCCTTGGCAAAGCGGAAGTCGTCAACAAAGCGCTCACGCTCAAGCTCTTCAATGACCATTGACGCCTGGCGCTCGGTGAGCCCCCAGCGGGCCATTTTCCGGCGCAAGTCGCCGCTACACTGTTCCGAAGCGGCGCAGAGGGCCTTGAGGCGTCCTGCGGCAGCCTCCACCGTCATCTTTGTTTGCTTTCTTATCATGACTCCTGCGGAAGCTTGGCCACCATGAAACGCTTTAAGCCACGGGCATCGTTGACAATCTCCACCGAGTCCCATCCCTGCTCCTTCAGCCACTGTGCCAGAGCGTCGGCCGTGAGCGGATTGAGCTCAAAGAAGAGAGCACCGCCGGGATTGAGAGCCGTGCGGGCAAAGAGAGCCGCAGCCTTGTAGAACTTAAGGGGGTCATCGTCGGGCACAAAGAGGGCGTGTTGAGGCTCATAGTCAAGCACATTGGGCTGCATTGAGGCGCGCTCGCTCTCCATCACATAGGGGGGATTGCTGACCACGATGTCGAACTTTCCGGGGAGGTGGAGGTCAAGCATGTCGGCCTTGACGAATGTGGCGCTGCGCACACCGAGCGAGGCGGCATTGTCACGCGCCACTGCCAGCGCATCGTCACTGATGTCGACCCCCGTAACCTCCGAGAAAGGGAGATAACGCGAGAGCGACAGGGCTATGCATCCGCTGCCTGTGCCGAGGTCAAGAACCCGCAGGTCCTTGCGCTCACCGTAGCGGCTAACGATGAGCTCCACGAGCTCCTCCGTCTCAGGGCGGGGAATGAGCACCGCCGGGGTGACCTTAAACTTCAGACCCATAAACGTTTCATAGCCCAGGATATACTGCAGAGGCTCATTGGCGAGCAGCCGGGCGACAATCTTGTCAACCAGCTCCACTCGCACCGGGGCGGCAGGTTTGTCACCGTCAACAATAAGGTCGGTGCGCGAGCGGGCAAACACCTGCTCCATCACCTCGCGGACCATCCACTGAGTCTCGCTGTCGCCAAAACGCGGAGCAAGCTTCTGCCGCATGCTCTTGGAAAGCTCTGATATTGTCATAACCACAAATTTACAATTTTTTCAACCGCCCCGCAACCCGAGGCACAATTATATTCACATAATAATGAACGGTTAAGGGGGTTAGGATGTTTTAACGGTATGAAACGTTTGCTATTTATATTATGGATTGCGGTGAGCTCCGTGAGCGCGCTGCAGGCGGAGGGATTCAAATGGATCGGAAACCGCTGGTGGGGCATCAGTGTGAGCTACTCGCAGAAATGGTACTCCTACTCGGCCGGTGGTGAGCGCCACTGGGGCAACTACTGGGCCGAGGGGGGCAACATGCAGGGAGTGAGATTCGGAGTGCCTGTTGAGCCGGTGTTTCGCTACGGGCTGGGCGTGGCCACAGGCGTGTATTGCGAAATCTATTCGTGTCGCAACAACGCCGAGACGGCCCGTATTGAGGAGGCGGCCATGTACTTCCCCTTGCATGCGCTCTATCGCTATGACTTCAACTCTAAGGCCAACATCTATGTGGAGACCGGTCCGGGACTGACGGCAGGACTGGTGCAGAGGGTTATCGACCCCACCGACTCAAAGGCCCATCAGTATTATATCCGCTTCAACGACGGTTCACCCCGACGCGTCAACGCCTACTGGGAGGCCGGCATAGGCGCCTCGTTCGGCATATTCCGCTTTTCGGCGCTCTACAGCATCGGCCTGACGCCCTCCAAGCGGTTCTTCTCCACGATGGGCGAGATGACGCATTTTTATCCCGTCACCCCCACCCGACTGACCTTTACGGCGGCGATAATGTTCTGACAACACACACAACGGGCACGGACGGCCATTGCGGCTTCCGTGCCCGTAAAAGGTTTATAATGGCTGCTGAGCGTCAGAAGAGATAGGCGAAGCGCACGGTCCAGGTGCGGTTCTGAGCGCTGAGGTTGGTGAGCTGCGCCGTCTTAAGGGCGTAGGTCATGCCCCAGCAGTAGGCGGCAGACACCTGCCAGTTCTTGAACAGTTCGGCACCGAGGCCCACTGCGAGACCCACTTCGCCGCCGGCATAATCATAAGCGTCAATGCGACTGTGGCCGGCCAGGAAGCCAAACTCGGGACCGCCATAGACAAACGGCGCAATGTAATCCTCCAGACCATCCATGCGGGTCCACTTGAAGCGGAGATGGATGGGGAGCGACACGTAATGCAGCATGACGTGTTCACGGCCATAGCCCTCTGACTGCCAGAGCTTGCGCTCGCCAAGATTGGTGAAAGCGCCGCGCAGCTCATACTGCAGGCCGAAATCAATGCCGAAGCCTATACCGGGAAACATCATCTCGGCCGTGATGCCAGCCAGACCGCCGACAGCCTGGTCAACGCTGAAGAGGTCCTGCTTGAAATGGAGGTCAGAGATGGTAACGCCGGCCGTGGGGCCATAGCGAAACTGAGCCGACGCTGACGCCGACACGGCCAGCAGCACGAGGCAAACGAGAGTGCGAAAAATCTTTTTCATCGTGAGAGAGTGTTATAGTCCTTGCTGTAACGGAGCATCTGGTCTGTGTAGTCCTCGCCATAGCTGATTTTGGCGTCAACGGGATTGCCCTTGTCATCGGTCACCAGAGTGTAGGCGGGGTTAACGAAACCGCGGTAAGGAGCGATGTCAAGAGTGGCGTAGCGGTCAAGCACCTCCTGATGAAGCGCTGGGTCAACCTTGACAGCGTAGGTCTCCACGAGGTCACGTCCGGCCTCATAGTCACCCTCGCTCTTGATGCGCTGAATCTCGGCCAGAAGAGCGCCGAACAGGCCGCGCAGCTTCTCATAGTCATTGATGCGCAGATAAGTCTTGCCGTTGACCTTCACCAGCTCCATAACATTGTCAGCGGCTCCCTTGTCGAGACACCATTCGGCAATGAGCTTGCGATTGCGCATGTGGGCCTCCTCCACGTCCTTGCCCGGCTCGATGCGCATGAGCTGGGTCATGAGGCCGTTGAGCATCTGCTTGTAATACTGAGCCTTGTAAGCGTCAGGATTGTCAAGCAGGCCGAGCTCGATGAGCTTGGGATCGCCCAGATAATAGAGGGCAAAGAGGTCGGCGCGAGCCTCCTCGAGCGTAGAGCCGTGGGCCTTGAGCGCGTCGGGGTCAACGCCGGGGAGCAGACGGCCTGAGGCGTGGCCGAGACATTCGTGGAGGTCAGTGTGGAGGTTATCAGTGTCAAAAAGATACTTGTCCATGAGGTCACGCATGGCCGCATCATCCACAAACTCCTCATTGAATCCGTTGCCGTGGCTTGCCTCGTCGTAGGCGCGGGTGATATTCTCCAGCGTCACTGACTTTGAGCCATGGGCTGCGCGAATCCAGTTGGCATTGGGGAGGTTGATGCCGATGGGGGTGGCGGGATATGAGTCGCCGGCAAGGATGGCGGCGGTGATAACTTTGGCGGTCACGCCCTTAACGTTGGGCTTGCGGAAGCGGGGGTCAACGGGCGAATGGTCCTCAAACCACTGAGCGTTAGAGCTGACCACCTCTGTGCGATGGCTCGCGCCAAGGTCCTTGAAGTTGACAATCGACTCCCATGAGCCTGTCATGCCCAGAGGGTCGCCATAGCTCTCGATGAAGCCATTGATGAAGTCGACGCGAGAGTCAGTGTCGCCCACCCAGAGGATGGAGTATTCGTCGAAGTCACGCAGGTTGCCGGTTTCATAGAACTCAATGAGCTTCTGAATCACAGCCAGCTGAGAGGGATTTTCGGCATAGGCGCATGCCTTGCGGAGATTGGCCACGATGCGCTCAATGGCCTTGGAATAGACGCCTCCCACCTTGTAAGGCTGCTCCACCACCTTGCCGTCAATCTTGGCCACGCGGGTGTTGAGGCCATAGCTTATTGGGCTCACGTCAGTGGTGTCCTTCAGAGCGTTGAAATAGTTCTCCACCTCGGCCTGGGTTACACCCTCATACATATTGTTGGCCGACGTGAGGATGAGGTCCTCACCCTCAGCCTGATTCACACGCTTGGGCATGACCGAGGGGTTGAAAATCAGCTCAGTGATTTCAGAGAGGTTGGCGGGACGCTTCGATGCGGGCAGCGAGGCCACGGCGGCATTGAACCAATCGCGTGAAAACTCGGGCACGAACTTGTCCATTGAATAATGATGGTGGATGCCGTTGGCAAACCACACCTGCTTCAGATAAGTGTGGAAAGCCTTGAACTCGGCACTGTTGCGGTCACCTTTATAATCGGTGTAGATATCCTCCAGGAGGTTTCTCAGCGCCAGATTGTAACGGTTGTTCTGGTCCCAGAGGATGTCGCGTCCGGTGAGAGCGGCCTCGGTGAGATAATAAACAAGCAGACGCTGCTGAGGCGAGAGGCTTTCAAAGTCAGGGACGGGATAGCGGAGCACCTCAATGTCGACAAAGCGGTCGGCCACATAGGGAAACGGCTCGGCGGTGGGAGCGGGCACAGCCGAAGCAGAGGCCACACCGGCCACGGCCGAGAGAGCGATTGAAGTCATGATGTTGCGGAATGACATATCTTGATTGGTTTTAATTTAAGCTTATGATGAGGAGAGCGTGGGGATTACTCCACATAGAGAATGAGACCCTTCAGATACTCACCCTCAGGATGATAGATGTTGACCGGATGGTCAGCCGGCTGGGTGAGCTGATGGAGGATGCGCACCCGGCGCCCTGTCTGGGCGGCCGCGGAGAACACTGCCAGGCGGAACTGCTCGCGGCTCACCGCCTGAGAGCATGAGAAGGTGAAGAGGATGCCTCCGGGGGCAATCTTCTCAATGCCGAGGGCATTGAGGCGCTGATAGCCGCGGAGGGCATTGCGGATGGCGCCGCGATGCTTGGCAAACGCCGGAGGGTCAAGCACCATGAGGTCATACTCACCTTTTTTCATCTCACCCAGATACTTGAAGGCATCAAGGGCGAAAGCCTTGTGACGCCCGTCGGCATTGTCGGGGAAATTGAGCGACACATTGGCGTCAGTGAGGCTCACTGCCTTGGCCGACGAGTCGACAGAATGAACCAGCTCGGCACCGCCGCGGAGGGCATAGACGGAGAAGCCGCCCGTGTAGCAGAACATGTTGAGCACCCGGCGCCCCTTGCTGTAATGCTCCAGCAGCGAGCGGTTGTCACGCTGGTCAACGAAGAAGCCCGTCTTCTGCCCTTTGAGCCAGTCAACATGGAACTTCAGGCCGTTTTCCAGCGCCACATTGGTGTGAAAGCCGCCCACGATATAGTCATTCTGCGGGTCGAGCTCAGCTTTGTAAGGGAGCGTGGTTTCCGACTTATAGTAAACGTTGGCAATCCCGGCGCCGGGGAGGGCGCAGAGCTCCTGAGCGATAATGTTGCGCGCAAAGTGCATGCCCGGCGAATGGGCCTGCATGACGGCCGTGTCGCCATACACATCCACAATCAGTCCGGGGAGGAAATCGCCCTCGCCGTGCACAAGGCGGAAGGCAGTGTTGTCAGGGCGCACCAGGCCGAGGGCGCGACGCATGCGGAAAGCGTCGGCCAGACGGGCCGCATAGAACTCACGGTCAATCTTCACCTCGGGGTCAGAGGAGAGAATACGGACGGCAATGCTGCCTATCTGATAGTGGCCGTAGCCGAGAAAGCGGCCGTCGGAGGCTATCACTTCAACCACATCGCCCTCCTCCACCGAGTCAGGTAGGGAAGCGATGGCCCCGGAAAACACCCAGGGATGGAATCGCATGAGCGATTCTTCTTTGCCACGTTTAAGAGTTACTTTCACAAAATGGAAGTTAGATGGTTGATACGAAGCTTATTAGCGGAAGGCGCGGAAAATATCGTTGCCATTGGCATAGAGCAGGAGCAGAAGCAGGAACGCCATGCCGATATACTGCGCCACAATGAGCACATTCTGAGGCACCTTGCGGCGGGTGATAATCTCCCAGAGGAGGAACATCACATGGCCGCCGTCGAGGCCCGGAATGGGAATGATGTTCATAAACGCCAGGGCCACGGAGAGGAACGCCGTAATCTGCCAGAAGGCATACCAGTTCCAGCGGTCAGGAAACATGTTGCCGAGCGCACCGAAGCCGCCGAGCGATTCGGCGCCCTCCTTTGAAGCCACATGCTTCATTGAGCCGGCATAGTTAGAGAGCATGCCCGTGCCCTGCTTCCATCCCTGAGGGAATGACTGAAGCAGCGAATAGCGGATGGTGACTGCGGGATACACATCCTCCAGGCGGCGGAGCTGGAAGCCGAGCTTGCCGTAGCTGTTAGGGGTGGCGGCCACGGTGATTAGCGAATCGCCGCGCACCACACCGAGGCGGGTCAGCTTATCGGCCCTGTCCAAAAGCGCGGGGGCGAGCTCGGTCATCGTGGGAGTGGAGAGGGTGTCGACGCTCACAATGCGGTCACCCTCCACGAGGCCCGCTTTAGCGGCAGGCTCGCCGTTGACGGTCTTGTCAACCACCGCCGGCAGGCGATAGGCGAGGAAGCCCTTGTCGTCGTTGAGGCGGAAAAGGAAGTCGGAGGGGATGGCGATGGTGACGGTGTCGCGCTTGTTGCGGAGCACCTTCACCTCCTTGGCTTCAATCATGCGGAGCTGCCAGTCAGACTGAGCGGCGTCAAGCTTGCGGCCGTCGGCCGAGAGGGGGATGTCGCCGTTGCGGAATCCTGCCTCCTGAGCGGCGGGCACAAAGTCAAAGCCCTCGGCGGCATTCTCAAAGGGGATGTACTTGTCGCCCCAGTGGAAGGCGATGCCGGCATAGATGATTATGGCGAGGATGAAATTGAACAGCACACCGCCGAGCATCACCAGCAGGCGCTGCCATGCGGGCTTGGTTCGGAACTCCCAGGGCTGGGGCTCGTTTTTCATCTGGGCGGTGTCCATTGACTCGTCAATCATGCCGCCGATTTTGCAGTAGCCGCCCAGGGGGAGCCAGCCGATGCCGTATTCGGTGTGGCCCCAGAAGCGGCGCCATTTCGACTCCTTTTTGGCTTGCTCGAACTCCACGGCGTCACGGCGCGCGCGCACCGCAAGGTCATGCTCCATGGCAGCCTCGGCGGCGTCCAACTGCTGCTTCTCGGGGCCCGCCTGAGTTTGGTCAGTCTTTTTCCAGGCGTTATAGGCCTCTTCATAGGCCTTTTCGGACTTTTCAAGCGCCTGAGTCTCGGCGTCTTCCTGACGGGCATCGTCGTCGAAATACTTCATCTTGGAGAGCACGCCCACATGGCGGCGCGGTTTCCACTTGAAGAGCGACAGGCCAGGATTGAAAAACATGTAGAATTTTTCAACCTTTATTCCGAAGATGCGCGCAAAGACAAAGTGACCGAACTCGTGGATAATCACAAGGAAGGCAAGGGCAACGATGAGCTGCGCGGCTTTGATGAGAAATGATTCCATTTGGAGGGATTACAGAGTGTAGATTTTAGAATTTTCACTGACAAGGCGCGAGGCAATCTCGCGAGCCTCGGCATTGGAGGCCACATAGTCGGCATAGGCGGGACGGTCAATGCGCGTGGCCTTGGCCACAGTGTCAGTGATGATGGTGTAAATATCGGGGAAGCGAATCTCGCCGTGGCGGAAAGCGGCGTTGGCCACCTCATTGGCGGCATTGATGACGCACGCGGTGTTGCCTCCGGCCTTGAGCGCCTCATAGGCAAGGGTGAGGCAGGGGAAGCGGCGGGTGTCAGGCTCCTCAAAGGTGAGCTGCGCCATCCGCGCAGGGGTGAGGGCCGGACGGGTTGAGCAGAGGCGGCTCCCCTCGCCCAGCGCCAGGAGGATGGGCAGGTGCATGTCAGGGGTGCCGAGCTGTGCCTTGATGGCACCGTCGCGAAACTCCACCATGGAGTGGACAATTGACTGAGGGTGAACCAGCGCCGTGATGCGCTCGGGGGCGATGCCGAAGAGCCAGCGGGCCTCGATGATTTCAAAGGCCTTGTTGAGCATCGTGGCTGAGTCAATGGTGATTTTTGCGCCCATCTCCCAGTTGGGGTGACGCAGGGCCTGCTCGGCGGTCACTCCGGCCAGGCTCTCGGCGTCGAGGCGCAGGAAGGGGCCTCCGGAGGCTGTGATTATGAGGCGCTCCACTGTGGCGGGGTCCTCGCCCATGAGGCACTGATAGATTGCAGAGTGCTCCGAGTCGACGGGATAGACCTTTGATGATGAGCGCGAAAGGAGGTCGGTGACGAGTTCGCCGGCCACCACGAGGGTCTCCTTGTTGGCCAGCGCTATATCCTTGTTTGCGCGGATGGCGCGGATGGTTGGTTCGAGGCCGCTGTAGCCCACGGTGGCGGTGACCACCATGTCAACATCGTCGCGCTCCATGGCAGCGGCAATGGCCGAGGCTCCGCAGGCTGCGGCAATGCCGTGAGGCTCCAGAGCGTCGCGGAGGCGGCCGTAGGCTGACTCATCAGCAATGACAGCCAGAGCGGGACGGAAACGCAGCGATTGACTGACAAGCAGTTCAACATTGCTTCCGGCGGTGAGCACCGTGGCTGTAAAGCGGTCAGGATATGTTGCTATAATGTCGAGTGTCTGGGTGCCGATAGAGCCGGTTGACCCCACTACTGCGATTCTCTTCATGCGTGAGTTTTTATCACGCAAATTTAGCAAAAAAATCCGACAAGGTTAGAGTGTCAGATTATATTTTAGCTGATAATCAATCAAGCATGAGGGAGATTGCGGGGCGCACGGAGGGGAGTCCGGTGATGGAGCCAATCTCCGGCGAGCTGAACACGAGCGACGTAAATGTCTCAATGTCAATGTCGAGGTCAGGCATGTCGGTACATTCATCGTCAACGGTCACCCGGCCGGCGGCAGCAACGTAAAAATGGCTGTTCTCGGACAGCAGGCGGTCAGTGACTCGGATGCGGGAGCGCCAGCGCGGATGGGCCTGAGCGATAGCCTCCAGGACAGTCAGCACATTGACCACGCGACACATGCCTCGCGGCGACAGGCGGCGGCGATTGTCGAGGCCCCCGCCGCGCGGCACCACCCCGACGGTGAACGGCAAGCCCGGGAAGTCACGGCGGAGCCTGCGGAGGGCGGCAATGCGGTCAGCCTCGGTTTCGCCCAGCAGTTCGGTGACTCTCACCATACCGTCGCGCTCCACGCCCCATGCCATCGCCACGATGCGCCCGTCGCGCTCAGGCGAGGCGATGATGGCCACCGCGCCACCGTCAAGGCGCACATCGTCGAGAATGTTGAGGAAGTCGCGCCGCGAATGGAGCACACGGCATGGCTCAAGATGCTCCAGGCGGGTAAACGCCTCGTAGACAGTCTCGTCAAACGGATTGTCAACCGCCTCATAGTCACCCTCTTCCTGATTGAAAGGATGGAGGGCTGTGTAACGGTCGTCGCGCACCAGAAACACACTCCGGAAGCCGAACCGCGAATAGTAAGGATAGAGCCATGAATGGGCCGGAATCAGGGCGCAGAAAGCGTCGCCGCGGCTGCGGGCCTCCTCCAGCGCATGAATCATGAGGGTTGACATGTGGCCCTTGCCGCGCTCGCTGCGGCGTGTGGCGGCGCCACACACATAGGCCAGCCCCGGCTCGGAGTCATGAAACTTCAGACGGTAACGCTGGAGGAGCATGGCCGACACCGGCGCCCCACCCTCCTGACGGGTCAGGAGCAGAGCATCGTCATCATTATAGACGCGGGAGAAGAACATGTCAACAAACTCGTCGGAGTCATTGAAGCTCTCGCGCCACAGTTTTTTTATTTCTTCACGTGTGTTCATTATGATTTAATAACACACGCCACCGCGTCATTGTTGAGCCGGCAGGAGGGTCAGAGGCCTAACTTTTTGAGCATCTCCACCTGTTCAGGAGTGAGGCGAATCACCTTCAGGTTGAGGAGGTCCTCATGGCGGTCATATTCGCAGGGAATCTCGAGCTCGCCCTTGGTGTTGACCGCGCCCCACTTGCCATTGAAGTCACGCACAATCGCATAGCCGCGGTTGAAGTCCATCACAAAGCGATACTGAGGCTTCACCAGGAAGCGTCCCTGACGGTTGATGAACCCCCACTTGCCATTGATTTCCACCGCCGCAAAATCGTTGAAAAAATGGCGTGCATCGTCAAACTTTGCCGGAATCACATAGAGGCCATTGGCATTGACATAGCCAAACTTGCCGCCATATTTCTGCTGAGGGGCCAGCATGACGTTATACTCGGCAAAAGCGGCCACCACGGCCACCAGAGCAATCAGGAAAGCAATAATTCTTTTCATTGACAACAGGGTTTTAAGCGTTTCTACAAAATTACGGCAACGGAGCGACAATTGCAAACATTTTGCTATTTTTGCACTATGAGAACGACGCTTTTTTCACTCATCGCCACAGTGGCCGCAGTGACCGCGGCTGCGGGCGAGGGACTGGTCAATGTGCCTGTGGGCTGCATGCGCGACGAGCCGCGCCACGCCGCCCAGATGGTGAGCCAGGTTGTGGCCGGCACACCGCTGGAAATCACCGACACCGTGGGCGAATGGCTCATGGTGACCACCCCTGACGGCTACAGTGGCTACATGACGGCGCAGTCAGTGACCGAGCGCCCTCTTGACGAATGGCGCAGCGCGCCGAGGGTGATTGTCACCTCCCCCGCAGGGGCCACGGTGACCGCCGGCGCCGCCGTGGTGGTCAGGCTGCCGCTCAACTCCATCCTTGAGGCAGCTGCCGACGGCTCGGTGATGATGCCTGACGGACGGAGCGGGATGGTGACCGAAGGCACCGTGGCCGACTTTGAGGCTCTTTCCGCGCGCGATTTTGACCCTCACGGAGTGACCGCGACAGCCTTCGCGCTGATGGGCGCCCCCTACCTGTGGGGCGGCATGAGCGGCGCGGCAATGGACTGCTCGGGGCTCGTGAGCCTCTGCTATTTCGCCAATGGCATGATAATCAGGCGCGATGCGTGGATGCAGAGCACCGACAGCGCCCCTCTTGACCATCCCGAGGCTCCGGCTGACCTTATCTTCTTTGACCGCAGCGGCAACGGCAAGATTGACCATGTGGCCATCCATGACCGCGACGGGCGCTACATCCACTGCTCGGGGATGGTGAAGGTCAACCATCTCTCGGCCGAGCAAGGCGACACGATTTCAGGCCGCGTGGCCGGCTTCGGGCGCCCGCACCCCGGCCGGGGCCTTACACCCGTGAGCCTCCATCCGGCCTACTTCAATCAGCGGTGACGGCCCAGTCCCCCCGGGAGGCCACAAAAAATCCCGCGCTCTCTATGAGAGGCGGGATTTTTTAATGGGGTTTTGTAGTCCTTAAGCGGGTCGTGAGGCTTACTTGCGGATACCAAGCTCTTTCTGGGCGATGATAGCGCGGTAGCGGTTGATGTCCTTGCGGATCAGGTAATCCAGCAGGCGACGACGCTTACCAACGAGGGCCTTAAGAGCGCGTGCAGTAGTATGATCTTTGTGATTTGACTTAAGGTGTTCAGTCAAATGAGCGATACGGATAGAGAATAATGCAATCTGCGCTTCAGGTGAGCCAGTGTCAGTCTTGCCCTTACCGTACTTCTCGAAGATCTCTTTCTTTTCTTCAGAATCTAAATGCATTCTTTCAGAGGTATTAATAAAAATGAAAATGATAGAGTAAGTTGCTTAAAAGCGGTGCAAAGGTAATGCTTTGTTTTCTAATTTGCAAGCATTTTGGCGTCAAAGTGGGATTAGTCCAGATTGGGCTTGTCCTTGAGGGGGTTGCGGAACAGGATTTTGTGGTCCTTATATTCCTGAGTGGCAATGAGGGTGGGCTTGGGGAGCTTCTCATAGTAGCGCGAGATTTCAATCTGCTCGCGGTTTTCCGAGATTTCCTCAAGGTTGTCGTTGAGCGACGCAAACTCCTGAAGCTTTTTCTCGAGATCATGCTTCATCTCGCCGGCAATCTGATTAGAGCGCTTGGCGATGATGCACACGGTTTCATATACATTTCCGGTGTCCTCCGACATTGAAATCATGTCGCGGGTGACGGTGTTCAGCGGAGCGTTGGTCTTTTTGTAGTCCATTATTCTTCCGGGGATTTAATGTTATGCTGTTTTTCTTGTTTTGTTATCTGTCAGTGACGTGGCGCTGAGCCACCTTAAAGATATCGTCGGCCTCTTTGCGGTTGGGGCCGTCGGGGTAGTTATTGACAAATGAATAGTATTCGTCAATGACGTCGCGGAATCGCTCCTCCTTTTTCTCGGCCACACTGTGTGAGGCTTCCTGAAAGCGGGCTTTGAGGATGAGCATTTCCAGGTCTTCTTTATATTTTGAGTAGGGATAATCCTTGATAGCGTTGCGGGCCACGATAACGGCGCTCTCGTAGTTATTGCCCATGTAGGTTCCCAGGTTATAGTAGAGCTGGGCATTCTGGAGCTGCTTGAGGGTGAGCTTGTCCTGAAGCTCGAAGATGGCATTCTGGGCAATGGTCACTTTGTCGCTTCGGGGGAAGTAGTCAAGAAAGGCCTGAAGCTCCTCGATAGCCTTGATGGTGCCTGACTGGTCAAGCTGAGGGTCGGGAGAGTCAAGGTAATAGCCATAGCCTGAATAGAAGCGGGCCAGCTCGGTGTACTTTCCTCGGGGATAGCGCTGATAATAAGTTTTGAAGAAGGCTCCTGAGTTGATGTAGTCCTTGTTTTCATAATGGCTCAGGGCAAGGAGATAGAGGGTCTCCTCGGCCTTGTCGCTGCCTTTGAACACTGTGACAATGTCAGTGAGGATGGTGGCAGCCTGCACATATTTTTTTTGCTCGAAAGCGCGGCGGGCGAAGTCAAGCTTATACTCGTAGTCTCGGCTTTTCTGCGCTTTCTGATATTCGCCGCACGAGGCCAGCGACAGACAAGCGAGCAGGAGCATGAGGACTTTTGAAATCGATTGCATAAGGGCGGTTCACTTTACAATTTGCAAAGATAATGCTTTTTCAGGAAAATCGGGTGATATCCTTCGGATTTTTTACGCATTTATATTGCCGGCGCCCGAAAAGGGCTTTGAAAAGCCACATTCCGGGCGCTCGCTGGCTGGAGAGGAGGAGAATGATTATTTCAGCGCGTCGCGCTCATGGAGGAGGTCAGTGAGATAGAAATAGGGGTTGTCAAGAATCACCCATTGCCAGAAATAGTCATTGAGGTTGACCCTGTCGCCAAAGGTGTTGCTGAACTCGCTGATGAGCCAGTCGTAGGCCTCGATGGTGGTGTCAAAGCGCAGGGCGTCGGCCTTGTCAAAGGTGCCGGTGGCGGCAAAGGTGTAGACCGACACCTCCTTGTGGGAGCCTCCTGTTTCGGGCGTGCGCCCTCCGCTGTAGCTGCTCACATATTCAAGCGTCAGCCCTTGAGCCGACACGGCCGAGAGCGGAAACGTGGCAGCGCCGAACTGCAATGTGGAAGCGTCAACATCAAGCACCACAGGGGCCGGCGTGTAAGCCTTGTAGTCCTTGCCGTGGGCTGCGGAGAGAACGGCCAGAGCCATTCCAAAGCGACTCGGGCCCATGCTTTCACTGAACGGGGCCACCTCATGCCATGACTTTCCGGCATGGAGGGTGATTACAGAAGGCGTGACAGCGGAGAAGCCAACCATATCTTCAAGCGAGACAGACTCCCACTCGCCGGCGGTCAATCCATCCATATTATATAGCGCAATCTCAGAGCGCACAAGAGTGGCATCCTCATCGCCGGCCACAATGCGGGCAAGGAGGGCATACTCACCCTCGGCCGTCGCCTCCTCTTCAGCGGGAACCTTAACCACGGGGGCATCGTCGTCACCGCATGACGCCACTGACAGTGACAGAGCCGCCATCAGCGCCCCTGCTATAAAAATCTGCTTTTTCATAATCGGATTGGTTGATAACAGTTGCAAATATAATCCCACTACATTTAATTTGCAACAAAACACACCTAAAATTTATCATCCGGCCCTATTTTGGCTCAACCAAACTATATTTTTACTAAATTTGCGGCGAGTTTTAGCTAACACTACGGATGAACAAGAATCCCGAACAATCAGGCAAACCGCGCACCCGCTGGGCGGTGATAGGCATCAATCTGCTGCTCATGGCGGCTGTGGGGCTGGCCCTGGGCTGGCTGGCGCTGACATGGCTCGATTTCTGGACTGACCACGAAAAGGTGGAGATTGTGCCCGACGTCAGAAACCAATCCTATGAGAGCGCCGTGATGCAGCTTGAGAATCAGGGATTCACGGTGGAAATCACTGACTCCGTCTACGACACCAAGGCCCGTCCCGGCTATGTGGTTGACCAGAACCCTCGCGTGAACACCAAGGTGAAGCCCGGCCGACTCATCTATCTGACCATCAACGCCGTGAATCCCAAGATGATTACCCTGCCCCGCCTCACCGACATCTCCTCACGCCAGGCCCGCGCCATCCTTGAGGGCCTCGGCATCAAGAACGTGAGCGAGGAGGAGGTTATCTCCGAGTTTGAAGGACTGGTGCTCGGCGCCACCTACAAAGGCCATCGCCTCACCACAGGCGCCCGCGTGCCCATCAACGCCGCCATCATCCTGCAGGTGGGCTCAGGCATCGACCCCTTTGCCCCCTCGGCCGACTCATTAATGAACGAAGACACCGAACCCACGGCAGAGCACTATGACCTTTTCTGACGACGACCTTGACCTGACGCCCGACGCCACCCCCGGCTCCGTGGTCAGCGCCGAGCCCGACGAGAACGGCCTCTACGAGCATTTCCGCTTCACCGCCGACGCCGGACAGCAGTTGCTGCGCGTTGACAAATTCCTGACCGAGAGGATGCAGAAATCCTCGCGCAACCGCATCCAGCAGGCCGCCGAGGCCGGATGCATCCTTGTCAACGGCAAGGCCGTGAAGTCAAACTATCGCGTCAAGCCCCTCGACGTTATCCAGATTGTCATGGACCGTCCCCGCTATGAGCTCGAGATTATCCCGGAGGATATTCCTCTTGACATTGTCTATGAGGACGAGGCGCTGCTGGTGGTCAACAAGCCCCCGGGCCTTGTGGTGCATCCCGGCCACGGCAACTACCACGGCACCCTTGTCAACGCCCTGGCATGGCACTTCCGCGACAACCCCAACTATGACGTCAACGACCCCCGCATGGGCCTTGTGCACCGCATTGACAAGGACACCTCGGGCCTGCTCGTCGTGGCCAAGACCCCTGACGCCAAGACCAGCCTTGGCAAGCAGTTTTTCAACAAGACCACCAAGCGTGAATATAACGCCGTGGTGTGGGGCGTGCCTGACCCCGCCAAAGGCACCATTACGGGCAACATTGACCGTGACCTGCGCGACCGTCTTCGCATGGCAGTGTTTCCCGACGGCGAGCGCGGCAAGCATGCCGTGACCCACTATGAAGTGCTGGAAAACCTCGGACCGGTGAGCGTGGTCAGATGCGTGCTCGAAACGGGGCGCACACATCAGATTCGCGTCCACATGCGCCACATCGGCCACCCGCTGCTCAACGACGCCCGCTACGGCGGCGACGAAATCCTGCGCGGCGAGCGCACGGCAAGCTATCGCAAATTCGTTGCCAACTGCTTCGACACCTGTCCCCGCCAGGCCTTGCATGCACGCACCCTCGGCTTTGTCCATCCGGTGACAGGCCAGGAGATGTTCTTCACCTCAGAGGTGCCCGCCGACATGACCGCCATGATTGAAAGATGGCGCCGCTACGCAGCAGGCAAGCAGTCATAACGCAAGTCTGCACTTTCGTTGCGAAATCAGCCGCTTGCATTTACTCTTATTAACCAAAATATAGCTAAATCCACCATCAAAATCAGCTTTCACGGGTTTGATATATTTGAAATAAGTTGTAATTTTGACAGCGTGAACAATGAGGCTCAGGCCTCACTCCAAACTTGTAACCAATGAGCGACGAACTACAGAAGTTTGCGGAAATTGCTCCGGTGGACGACGCGCATTTCCATGAAAACATGGCCCGTCTGGTCAAAGAGCCCGGACTTGAACATGCGATTAAATACGTCATGCCGGACGTTGACTATCCCGAATTCGTCAAATTCCTCCTTTCCGTAAAGGACAAGCACACATTTCAGCGTGAAGTGATGTGGCCCTTCATGGAGATGCTTGCCAAGAAAACCACCTCAGGGGTGTCGGTGAGCGGCATGGAGAATATTGAACAGAATAAGCAATACACTTTCATAACCAACCACCGCGACATTGTTCTTGACGCGGCTTTTCTCAACATCTGCTTCTTCCGCGCCGGACGTCGCGCGTCGGAAGTGGCCATCGGCTCCAACCTGCTGATTTTTGACTGGATTTCAACCCTTGTGCGCATCAACAACTGCTTCATTGTCAAGCGCGGCGGACGCCGCCTCGAAGCCCTCGACGCCGCCAAGGAGCTCTCGGCCTACATCCACTATGCCATCAATGAAAAGCATGAGAGTGTGTGGATTGCCCAGCGCGAAGGCCGAGCCAAGGACTCCAGTGACCGCACCCAGGAAAGCCTCATCAAGATGCTCGCCCTTGAAGGGGGCGGCACGGCGGCGCAGAACCTCGAGAGTATCAACCTCTGCCCGGTGTCAATCACCTATGAGTTTGACCCCAACGATTATCTCAAGGCCCGCGAATTCCTGATGAAGAAGCGTGACCCCGAGTTTAAGAAGTCACAGCGCGACGACCTGTTCAGCATGGAAACGGGTCTGCTCCAGTTCAAGGGGCGCGTCCACTTCTCCATCGGCGAGTGTCTGACCGACAGGATTGCCGCCATCGATGCCGGCGCTGACCGCGCCACGGTGCTCGAAGATGTGTGCCGGATGATTGACACCAGCATCCATTCCCGCTATAAAATCTATGCTATCAACTATATAGCCCACGACCTCCTTTGCGGCGACCATAAGTATGAGATGCTCTACACCGCTGCCGAGAAGGAAGCCTTTGAAGCCTACGTGGACCATCAGCTTGACAAGGTGGAAGCCACCGACGTCACCGCCGAGGAGCGCGAGTTTATGAAGCGAATGATGTATACCATGTATGCCAACCCGCTCAAAAACAAGGTTGAAGCCTCAAAAGGCGCCCTGCATCACGAAGCCTAATCACCCCCTCCACCCTCCCCTCACTGACCGATGCGACTCCATCTTCTTCCACTGATTATCCTGCTCGCCATTAATGCCGGTATAGACCTCTATATCTATCGCGCTATCAGGCAGCGATGCCGGTGGAAAGGTGCCTCGGTGGTTCAGGCCGTCACGGCCGTGGCCCTGCTGATAATGGTCATCGTCACCATCTCGCTGCCGCGCCGCTCGGGGTCCGACGCCACCCTGCTGACTGTGATGTGGCTTCTCTTCGGCTATTTCAGCGTCTACATCCCCAAATTCCTCTTCTTCATCTTCGACCTTCTGGCTCGAATCCCGCGCCTGTGGCACTCCCGCCGCGCCAAATGGCTCAGCATGAGCGGCGTGGTGATAGCAGTGGCCTGCTTCGTCGGGCTATGGTGGAGCGCCCTGGTGACCCGCACCTCGCTCCATGTCAACGAGGTGACGATTGAGATTCCTGACCTCCCCGAGCGCTTCGAGGGCTACCGGATTGTGCAGTTCAGCGATGCCCATGTGGGCACCTACGCCTCCGACACCACCTTCATCCATAAAGCCGTGGAGCGCATCAACGCCCTTGGCGGTGACCTGATTGTGTTCACCGGCGACATCGTCAACATGCGCAGCGACGAGCTCGTGCCCCACGTGGCACCCCTGTCGCGCCTCCATGCCCCTGACGGCGTCTACTCCATCCTCGGCAACCATGACTATGGCGACTACAGCGAATGGAGCTCCCCCGAGGCCAAGCAGGCCAACATGGAGCTGCTCTACAGCCTCCAGCGCCGCAGCGGCCTCACCCTGCTGCGTGACACCACCGTAATGCTCCGCCGCGGCAACGACTCGATAGCCCTCATAGGCGTGGAGAACATAGGCGATCCCCCCTTCCCCACCTACGGCTCACTACGCCGCGCCTATCCCGACGCCTCCGACAAGGTGACAAAAATCCTCCTCTCGCACAATCCCATGCACTGGAGCGACTCAATTGCTGACAACCCTAACAATAACATTGCACTGACACTTGCCGGCCACACTCACGCCATGCAGTGTGAACTCTTCGGATGGTCACCGGCCAAATATCGCTATCCCCTCTGGGGCGGCCTCTATCATAGCTCCGACGGCCGGCAGCTCTACGTCAACATAGGCCTCGGCGCCGTTGGCGTGCCTGTGAGAATAGGCCAGGCAGTGCCTGAAATCACCGTGATAACGTTAACCCGATCCAATACCGATCAATAATGTTGCAGGAACACGCGGCTATCATCAGCCAGGAATTCAATTTAATGCGGAAGCATGTGGCTGCCACACTCAGATTGCTTGACGACGGCGCCACCGTACCCTTCATTGCCCGTTACCGTAAAGAAGCCACCGGCGGAATGTCGGAAATCAACGTGCGCAACGTCCAGCTGCGCCACAATCTCCTGACCGAGCTCGACAAGCGTAAGGAGTTTATCGTCGATGCCATCCGCGCTCAGGGTGAGCTAACCCCCGAGCTGGAGCAGCGCATTGCCGACACCCTTGACCCCGTGACACTCGAGGACATCTACATGCCCTTCAAACCCCGCCGGCGCACCCGCGCCCAGGCCGCCCGCGAGCTGGGTCTGGAACCGCTGGCCCGCATAATCATGGCTCAGAACTCTGACGATATAAACCGCGCCGCCAAGCGCTTCGTCAAGGGCGATGTGGCCGATGCCGACAGCGCCCTGGCCGGTGCCCGCGACATCATTGCCGAGTGGGTGAGCGAAAGCGAGAAGGCCCGCTCCATTGTCCGCGCCCGCTTTAACCGCAACGGCAAGGTCAACAGCCGCCTCACCAAGGGAGCCGACCCCGAAGCCGCCCGCAACTATCAGAACTATTTTGACTTCAGCGAGCCCGTGCGCACCTGCAACTCCCATCGTTACCTGGCCATGCGCCGGGGCGAAGCCGAGGGGGTGCTCAATGTGTCAATCACCATCGAGGATGATGAGATGATTGAGCGCCTCACGCGCATGTTCGTCAAGTCAGGCGCCACCCCTGAGTCGGCCGCACTGGTGAAGCAGGCCGTGGCCGACGGCTACCGCCGCCTGATGCGCCCCTCCATCGAGAACGAAATCGGCGCCGCGCTGAAGGAGAAGAGCGACACCACGGCCATCTCCATGTTTGCCGACAATGTGGCGCAGCTGCTCATGGCCGCTCCGCTTGAAAACAAACGCATCCTCGCCATTGACCCCGGATTCCGCACCGGCTGCAAGGTGGTGTGTCTTGACGCTCAGGGCAATCTCCTTGACCACGACGTTATCTATCCCTGCCCTCCGGCCAATGACTTCTACGGTGCCTCGGAGACCCTCTGCTTCCTCGTTGACCGATATTCCATCGACGCCATAGCCATTGGCAACGGCACCGCCGGCCGAGAGACAGAGCGCTTCGTGGCCTCGCTCCAGCTGCCCCGTAAGGTGCAGATATTCATGGTCAGCGAGCAGGGGGCCAGCATCTATTCAGCCTCCGACATTGCCATCGAGGAGTTTCCTGACCAGGATGTCACCGTGCGCGGCGCCGTGTCCATAGGCCGCCGCCTGCTTGACCCTCTGGCGGAGCTGGTGAAGATTGACCCCAAGTCAATAGGCGTGGGACAGTATCAGCACGATGTCAATCAGCAGCGCCTCAAGGATGCGCTTGACTACACGGTTCAGAGCTGCGTCAACAGCGTGGGCGTGAACCTCAACACCGCCTCGCGCCGCCTGCTGAGCTACGTGAGCGGCATCGGCCCACAGCTGGCGGCCAACATCGTGGCCTACCGTCAGGAGCATGGCGACTTCACCTCGCGCAGCCAGCTGCTCAACGTGCCCCGCATGGGCGAGAAGACCTATCAGCTCTGCGCCGGCTTCCTCAGGATTCCCCGCGCTGCCAATGTGCTCGACAACACCGGCATCCATCCCGAGAGCTATGAGCTGGTGGAGCGCATGGCCGCCGACATCAACGCCAGCGTGGAACGCCTCACGCGCGACAAGCACCTGCTCCACTCCATCGAGCTTGACCGCTATGTGACCAAGAAAACCGGCCTGCCCACCCTCACTGACATTGTCCTGGAGCTGGAGAAACCGGGCCGTGACCCCCGCGAGAAAGCTGAAGAGCCTGCCTATGACGAAGGAGTTAGGAAGATTGACGACCTCCACCTGGGCATGGAACTCACCGGCAAGGTCAACAACATAACGGCCTTCGGCGTGTTTGTGGACATAGGCCTCAAGGAAAACGGACTGATTCACATCTCGCAGCTGAGCGACGACTTCATCACGTCGGCTCACGAAGTGGTCCGCATAGGCCAGATGGTCCACGTCAAGGTGATGGACGTCGACGTGCAGCGCGGACGCATAGCACTCACAATGAAAGGTATCCCCCAGAAATGAATAAGACAGCCCTTGTGGTGGGAATAGGCAGCAATACCACCGACCGCGAGTTTCGCATGCAGTCTGCCATCGAGGCCCTCTGTGGCAAGTTCACCGATGCCAACGTGTCGGCCGTGTATGAAACACAGGCCGTCAACGGCCACGATGCACCCTATTTCAACGCCGTGTTCTCAGGCATGACCACCATGACGATGGAGGATGTCATCGTGTGGCTCAAGGAGCAGGAGCGTCTGGCCGGGCGCAATGAGCTTGAAAACATTGAGGGTCAGGTGCATCTCGACCTTGACCTGGTGATATGGGACGGACGCATTGTGCGCCCCGCCGATTTTGACCGCACCTATTTCAACATTGGCTATCGCCAGCTCCTTGCCGAGGGGGCGTTTCAGTACAACGTGTAGCTCACCGCCCCGTCGCGCAGGCTCACCGCGCTGACCCCCGCAGCCTCAAGCTCCGCCAGATAACGGGCGGCGCGGCGGGGGTGCATGTCAGCCGCAATCATCACTGTGTCAACCCCTTTGCAGGCCGTGGCGGCCACAATATCACCCCGGAAGCGCGAGGTGGCTATCACTGTGCCCCGCCAGTGGCCGGGCATCGCCTTATGGCGCTCCGTGAGCAGGCAGAACCTTCGGCCGGCAATGGTGAGCGTGTCGGCCCGCCGCGAGAAGCCGGGCAGCTCCACATCGGCAGCCACCTCCACACTGTCAATCCCCCGGCGCCCCATAAAATCGCGATAGCGATACGCCGCGCGGTCTCTCACCGCTCCCTGGTCCTGCCTCCGCGCCGAGGTGGTCACCACCAGCCTCCCTCCGCTGTTCACCACCACGTCAAACGACTGCAGCGAGCGCGCAAAGTAAACCCTCCCCTCATCCTCGGGGCGCCCTGCGCGCAGCTCCACCACTCCCCATGCGGCCACACACATCAGGGCCATCACCAGACTCGCCTTGCGGCGACGAATGAGGCCGAAGGCCGCAAAGGCGATGGCGGCGCACCCCATCACCACCCCCGCCGCCTCAGGATAGAACCCGGCGCGAAATCCGGGCAGCGAGGCGAAGAAGGCCGCCGTGCCGTCAATGGCCGCATAAAGCGCGTCGGCCACAGCCGCTACCGCCGGAATCCCTGTGGCCACAGCCAGGAGTCCGGTCATCACCGCCGGCGGCATCAGCCAGGCCACGAGGATGTTGGCCCCGAGGAAGTGGACCGGCAGGGTGTGGAAATAGTAAGCCGAAATCAGCGCCGTGGCCGTGACGGCCGCCAGCGGCACCATGACCATTAACGCCACTTCGCGCAGGAAGCGCAGGTGAGGCGGAAGCTTGTCGGCCAGCGGCACCACGGCCAGAATCCCCGCCACGGCGGCAAATGTGAGTTGAAAACCGGGGGTGAAGAGCGCCGACGGGTCAAAGAGCAGTATCAGCAGAGCGGCGAGGCAGAGGGAATTGAAGGAGGAGTGACGGCGACCGAGCATCCCCCCAGCCATCACCACCGTACACATCACCGCCGCGCGCGTCACCGAGGCCGACAGGCCCGTCATGACCGCGAACACCCACACCACGGCAATCACCGTCAGGCGCCGCGCGCGGCTGTGGCGCGAGGGGAAGAAGGGAAAGAGCAGCGCCCCGGCCATCCATGCTATCAGCCCCACGTGGAGGCCGCTCAGAGCCAGGATGTGTGACAGGCCTGCGGCGGCAAACCGCTCGCGGTCAGAGGCCGTCAGCGGCTCGGTGTCGCCGGTGATGACGGCGTTGATAAACACTGCCGTGGGCGGACTCAGGGGTGACCTGAACACCCGCTCCGACACATCGGCGCGCAGCCGCTGCAGCGCGCGCCCCACGCCCTTCTCGGGCCATGCGCCCCGCAGTGAGTCGAGCGGCACGATGGTGGTCACCATCCCGCGCTGCTCCAGGGGGTCAATCTCGTCAGGGAGGTCCATAAGCGGATGCGGATGGCCAAAGGCGGCGCGCAGCCTGAGCCTGTCGTTGGTGCGGGGCGACGCGAAGAAGGAGGGCACGGTGGCGGCTGCCTCAAAGGGGCGCACGGGCTCACCGTCAACGCTGTCAACGCGCAGGGTCATCGTGGTTGCACTCTCGCTCTCCCTGATGCGCTCCACCACCGCCGAATAGCATGCCGGGCGCCCTTCGAGCTGCGGGGGCATCTCGCCGGGACCTCGGAGGAATCCGGCCACACACCCCACTGCCACCCATGCGGTCATCACTGCCACCTCGCGGCGCCTCAGAAGCAGGGCCACAACGGCCAGCACCGTCAGCACCGCCGGAGTGCAGAACGGGAGGCCCGCTTTCCAAAGAAGCACGCCTCCCGTCACAGCGGCCAAAGGAAACGCCACAGGCACCAATGACCACGGAGCTTTCATAAGCAGATTAAACCGTTATCAGGGGATGGTCCAGAGCACCACAGCCAGTGAGCTGAAGCCAATCACCGCCCAGAGCAGCACGGCCAGCACAAGCGGCCGGGAGCCCACACTGCGGATGGTGGAGAGCGACAGACTCGCTCCTATCATAAACAGGGTCACCACCATGGCGCGGCGCGCAAGGAGCACGAGCACTGAGGTGAGCTGCTGAGGCAGAGAGCAATAAGTGTTGACCACCATGGCCAGCACAAACAGGAAGATGAACCAGGGGATGGAAATCTTCGACCCTTTCTCGCGAAACACGAGCATGGTCACAAACGCCAGAGGGATAATCCACAGGGCTCGGGTGAGCTTGATGAGTGTGGCGGTCTGCAGGGCTGTCTCGCCGAAGGCTTCGCCGGCGCCCACCACCGATGAGGTGTCGTGGATGGCAATGGCCGCCCAGGTGCCGAACTGCTCCTGCGACATCTCCAGCCAGCGTCCCAGCGGGGGGAAGATGAACAGGGCTATGGAGTTGAGGATGAAAATCACGCCGAGCGACACGGCCATCTCCTTCTCGCTCGCTTTCAGCACCGGACCGATGGCAGCAATGGCGCTACCGCCGCAAATGGCTGTGCCCGAGGAGATAAGATAGGTGGTCTTGCGGTTAATGTGGAGGCCGTAGCCCACCAACACACCTACTATCATCACTCCAAGCACCGACACCACTGAAAAGGCCATGCCCTCAGCGCCGCTCTTGAGCGACTCAATGAGGTTCATGCCGAAGCCCAGGCCCACCACGGCGGCCTGAAGCAGATACTTGGAGCACTTCTTGTTGAACTTCGGATGGGGGTTCTCAAACACCATCGCGAAAATCAAGCCCACGAGCAGGGCTATCGGCGCATTGGCCTCCCAAGGGAGTCCCATGCGGGTCAGCGGGAGGGCAATAATGATTATCAGGGCTATGTAAAGCCAGCTTGAAAACTGTTTCATATGTTGGATTGATTCCAGATTGTCCATGATGCAAAGGCTTGCAGCAGAAGCATTTCAAGCCCGTTTTTAACCTCGGCCCCAAACTCTGCGGCGCGTTTCATGAACAGGGTCACGTCAGGATTGTAGAGCAGGTCATAGCAGAGATAACTTGAGTTGAGGAGATGGTAAGGGATGTCGGGACACTCATCCGTGTGGGGATACATGCCCAGCGGCGTGGTGTTCACAATCACCTTGTGGCTCTCCATAATCTCTTGACTGATATCATTATAGGTGACTACGCCGGGACGTGCCGTGCGCGACACCAGGGTCGACTCCACACCCAGGCTCCTTAGCCCCGCCACAACGGCCTTGGAGGCTCCGCCGGTGCCGAGCACCAGCGCGCGGCGGCGGTCAGGGGTTAGCAGCGGCTTGATGGAGTCAGAGAACCCGATTATGTCACTGTTATATCCGCGCAGCGTAAAGTCTTCATCATCGTCGCTCTTGCGGATGATTTTGACCACGTTGACCGCGCCGATTTCGGCCGCCACGGGGTCAAGCGAGTCAAGGTAGGCAATCACTTGCTCCTTGTAAGGAATGGTCACGTTGAGGCCGCTGAGTGTGGGATATTCGGCAAACACTTTCATGAGGTCGCCAATGTCGGCAATCTCGAAGTTGAGATAACGGGCATTGATGTTTTCGGCCTCAAATTTCTGATTGAAATAGTTTTGCGAAAACGAGTGGGTAAGCGGATACCCTATCAGGCCATAGATTCGTTGGTCAGTCATAAAGTTGGCTATCTGTCCACAAATTTAATGGAAATAAGCGTTTTCACAAAATAAATCTTTACCGCAAGGTCAACATTTAAGGTCACTTATGACAGTTTCTTAAAATGCGTTACACACTTCGGCACCTCTTCCTCATAGTGGGTCACGAAAATCAGGGCGGCGCCGCTGCGGCTCACCATTTCGTCTATGATGCGGCGCAGCAGGGCTTTATGCTCGGCGTCGAGGCCGTGGAAGGGCTCGTCGAGCACCATCAGGTCAGGCTGCCGGGCCAGCACCCGCGCCACGAGCACCAGGCGCTGCTCGCCCGTGGAGAGCTCGCCAAACCTCCGCCCCGCCAGCGGCGCTATTCCCAGAAGGGTGAGCCACTGAAGGGCCTCGGCCTGCTCGGCCTCGGTCACGGCGCGGTAGCGGCCCAGGAAGGGGCGCATGCCCTGCACCACAATGTCCACCACCGGCACCGTGCTGCGGAAATAGAGCTGCATCTCCGGCGAGACGTAGCCAATCCTGTCCTTGATGTCCCAGATGCTCTCGCCCGTCCCGCGGCGGCGGTCAAAGAGCACTATGTCATTGGAATAGCCCTGCGGATTGTCGGCACAGACCAGACTCAGCAACATCGACTTGCCGCTGCCGTTACGGCCCGAGAGGGCCCAGCATTCGCCCTGCCTCACCGTCCAGTCAAGGCCGCTGAAAATCACCCGCTCGCCATATTTCACCGTGCCTGAGGTGATGGCGAAAGCTATCTCGGCCTCAGGGGCGGCTGAGGGGCGCATGGGCGGAAGCGGTGGAAGCTGAGGCTCAGGCGCGGGGCGGCGCATGGCCTCGATGGCGGCGCGGTCGGTAACCACAGGCCCCACCACCTTATTATATAGGGGGAGAACAGCGTCGGCAAACTCGGGCACATCCTGAGCGTCGCAGAGCAGCATCACCACATTGAGGCCTCCGGCAATCAGGCGCTGAAGCGTCAGGTCAAACTCGCGGCGGCCGGCGGCGTCGAGACCAATGTAAGGGTTATCGAGCACCAGGATGTCAGGCTCCGTCAGCAGGGTGTTGACAAGCAGCAGCTTGCGCAGCTCCCCGCTTGAGAGATAGTTGATTTTCTTGGTGAGCACATCCTTCAGCCCCAGCGCGCGGGTGAGCTCAATCCAGCGCTCGGAGCGGGCTTTGGCGCCTACAATCGAAGCCACATCAGGCACATAGTCATTCATGGTGGCCTCATGGCGCTGCGCGGCATATTCGGCATCAATGCCGGCAAGCGAGTGGATGTCAGTAAAGGCCAGCATGACCGTTGTCATCTCGGGGCGGGCAAAGGTCATGCGGTTGTTAAAGGCGTGGCGCCCTTTGGCAATCACATTGCCGAGAGTGGTCTTGCCGCTTCCGTTTGGCCCGGTCACGGCTGTGAGCCCGGGCATCACCCCGGCGGGCCCCTTCACCTCGAGGGCCACTCGGCCGTAAGCGAGGCCGGTCCCGGTAAACTCTATCAGAAAGTCCATAATGTGGCTTGTGGCTAAACAAAAACTGCCCGCATTGAGCGGGCAGGAATTTGGAGGTACCTAGCAGATTCGAACTGCTGTACACGGTTTTGCAGACCGTTGCCTAACCACTCGGCCAAGGTACCTTGCTGTGGTTTTGCGGTGCAAAGGTATCACCTTTTTTTTAACAATGCAAGCTTTTCGCGAAAAAATCCGCAAAATTTCTCTCTTATCCTTCATCTCCCCTCGCCTGCAAAGGGCCGGAGAGGCTGAGCGGCAGGGTGTTCGGGGCAATTCTGCGCCGTTCATCCGACGCCTCCAAACAACCATTCCCGGCAATCGCAATCACGTTAAAACAAATAAAGTTTCCCGAAAAAATTTTTAGTTGTCTATTTTACAGCACTTTACATTTTTGAATTGTACAAATTGTTGTCCAAAACCGATTTCTTTAACACTCGGCAGGTTGCACACTCAAAAGATTTTGCCTACTTTTGCTGCTGTTGATTCATTCTCTTTTATCCGAACACATCTCATTCCAATGATACAGACCGTTATAAAGCGCGATGGCCGAATTGTGGGCTACAATGAAGAAAAAATCAAGGCCGCAATTCGCAAGGCGATGCTCCAGACCGAAAAGGGCGAGGACGAGTCGCTCCTCCAGAAGATTGCTGACCGCATAGGCGTGACCGGCAATGACCGCATGACCGTCGAGGAGATTCAGGACCGTGTGGAGCTGGAGCTCATGAAGAGCCCCCGCAAGGAGGTGGCCAAGCGCTATATAGCCTATCGCGACCAGCGCAACATTGCCCGCCGCGCCAAGACCCGCGATATGTTCCTGGAAATCATCGAGGCTAAAAACAATGACATCACGCGTGAAAACGCCAACATGAACACCGACTCGCCAGCGGGAATGATGATGAAATTCGCCAGCGAGACCACCAAGCCGTTTGTGGATGACTATCTCCTCTCCCCCGAAGCCCGTGAGGCGGTGAAGAACGGGTATATCCACATCCACGACAAGGACTACTACCCCACCAAATCACTCACCTGCGTGCAGCACCCCCTTGACCGTATCCTGAAGCACGGCTTCACGGCAGGCCACGGCGAGAGCCGCCCGGCCAAGCGCATTGAAACGGCGAGCATAATCGGCTGCATATCGCTGGAAACGGCGCAGAACGAGATGCACGGCGGTCAGGCCATCCCGGCGTTTGACTTCTATCTGGCACCCTTTGTGCGCTCATCGTTCATCGAGGAGCTCAAGGGCCTGGAGCAGGTGAGCGGCGAGGACCTTTCTGACCTCTACAACGTTGAGCTTGACGACTTTATCAGCAAGTCGCTCGACGGTCTCACCGGGCGCCCCCGCCTGCTGCAGCATGCCGTCAACACCACCGTGAGCCGCGTTCATCAGGCCATGGAGGCGTTTATCCACAACATGAACACCATCCACTCTCGCGGCGGCAACCAGGTGGTGTTCAGCTCCATCAACTATGGCACCGACACCTCCGCCGAGGGACGCTGCATCATCCGCGAGCTGCTCCGCTCCACCTATGAGGGTGTGGGCAACGGAGCCACTGCCATCTTCCCTATCCAGATTTGGAAGAAGAAGCGCGGCGTGAGCTATCTGCCCTCTGACCGCAATTATGACCTCTATCAGCTTGCCTGCAAGGTCACCGCGCGCCGCTTCTTCCCCAACTTCGTGAACCTGGACGCTACGTTTAACCGCCACGAGAAGTGGGACGCAAATGACCCCGAGCGCTATAAATACGAGGTGGCAACCATGGGATGCCGCACCCGAGTGTTCGAGAACCGCTTCGGCGAGAAAACCTCAATAGGCCGCGGCAACCTCTCCTTCACCACCATCAACATTGTGCGCATAGCCATCGAGACAATGATGATCAAGGACCCCGAGGAGCGCCTGCGCCGCTTCTTCGCCAAGCTCGACGAGGTGCTGGAAATCACCGCGCGCCAGCTCTGTGACCGCTTTGACTTCCAGAAAACCGCCCTGGCCAAGCAGTTCCCCCTGCTGATGTCGCGCCTGTGGAACGGCGGCGAAGCGCTGCGCCCCGACGACACCATTGAGCCCGTAATCAACCAGGGCACCCTCGGCATCGGCTTCATTGGCCTGGCAGAGTGTCTGGTGGCGCTCACCGGCAAGCACCATGGCGAGAGCGAGGAGTCACAGGCGCTGGGCCTGCGCATTGTGAGCCACATGCGCTCGCGCGTCAACGAGTTCTCCGAGCGCTATCAGCATAACTTCTCGGTGCTCGCCACTCCCGCCGAGGGCCTCAGCGGCAAGTTCACGAGCAAGGACCGCCGCTCATTCGGCGTGCTCCCCGGCATCACTGACCGCACGTATTACACCAACTCAAACCATGTGCCGGTTTACTACCACTGCTCGCCGCGCCACAAGGCCAAAATCGAGGCGCCCTATCATGAGCTGTGCGGCGGCGGCCACATCTTCTACGTGGAGATTGACGGCGACGCCACCCACAATCCTCAGGCCATTGCTGACATTGTGGACCTCATGGACAAGTATAACATTGGCTATGGCTCGGTCAACCACAACCGCAACCGCTGCATGGACTGCGGATATGAGGACGCGCAGGACAATCTTCAGGAGTGTCCCCACTGCCACAGCCGCAACATTGACCGCCTGCAGCGCATCACGGGCTACCTTGTGGGCACCACTGACCGCTGGAACAAGGCCAAGCTGGCTGAGCTGAATGACCGTGTGGTCCACAAGTAATCCCTCAGGCTCAGTGACAGTTAATGTGCTTGACATCATCCCGGGCACGAGCGTAGACGGTCCGGGACTGCGCACGGCCATCTATCTGGCCGGCTGCTCCCATGCCTGTCCGGGGTGTCAGAATCCCGGGTCATGGGACCCCGCCGGGGGGCGCTCGATGACCGTGGCCGAGATTGTCGGGATAGTGTCGGAGAATGAGTTTCCCGTCACGCTCACCGGCGGCGACCCTCTGTTTCATCCCGAGGCCACGGGGCGGCTCGTGGAGGCTCTGCGCGGCGCAGGGGTGAGCTCCGTGTGGCTCTACACGGGCTACACCTTCGAGCAAATCCTTGACCATCAGCGCTTGCTGGATGCCGTCAGAGGGGTCGACGTGATTGTCGACGGTCCTTTCCGCAGCGAGCTGCGTGACCCCTCGCTCTCATTCCGCGGCAGCGCTAACCAGCGCATCATCCTGCTTCCTGAATCGCTCGCCGCCGGGCGCCCCTGCCTTTGGCAGCCTCCCACGGTGGATTTCTGACCCCGGCTCCTCCCCCGAGGGCAATAAACAGCCGCGCGCGGCGTTAATATTAGCGTATGAACCAGCTGAAATTTCGTTTATCCGCTATATTGCTGACCATCATGGTCATTACATCGGCTTTCGCGGCTGATAATGTTCGCATCCACGGCAAGGTTACTGACCGCGACGACAAGCCGGTGGAATTTGTCACCGTGCGAATCGGCGGCACTGCCATCGGCACCAACACCGGCCTGGAGGGTGAATATTCGCTCACCACGGCCCGCCGCGACACCATCACCGTGTTCTTCTCATGCATCGGATTCAAGGAGGAGAAGCGCATGCTGCTCGACGCGCAGGGCGACGTGACGGTCAACATGCGCCTGATGCCGTCGTCGGTTGAGCTGGGCGAGGTGGAGGTAACCGAAATCCGCCGCCAGACGGGCTCGATGGTCAGCATTGACCGCGACGACATGAAGCTCTCGCCTGACGTGTCAGGCGGCTCGGTGGAGGCGCTCATCACCACCATGGCGGGCGTCAACTCGTCCAACGAGATGTCGTCGCAATATAGCGTGCGCGGCGGCTCATACGATGAAAACAGTGTGTATATCAACGGCATAGAGGTGTATCGCCCGCTGCTCATCTCGTCGGGTCAGCAGGAGGGCCTGAGCATCATCAACCCTGACCTCGTGGGGTCAATCGGATTCTCCACGGGCGGATTCACCGCCGAGTATGGCGACAAGATGTCGAGCGTGCTTGACATCACCTATCGTGACCCCGAGGCCTTCGAGGGCTCGGTGAGCGCATCGCTCATGGGCGCATCGCTCGCCGTAGGCCAGAGCTCCAAGAAGTTTAGCCAGCTCCACGGCATCCGCTACAAGCGCAACGCATCCCTCCTTAGCTCTATGGAAACAAAGGGCGAATATGACCCTTCGTTCTTTGACTATCAGACCTCGCTGACGCTCACCCCCTCAGCCAAGTGGCGCTTCAACTTCCTTGGCAACATTGCCGTCAACAACTACAACTTCACCCCCGTTGATCGTCAGACCAATTTCGGCACATCGGCTGATGCAAAGCAGTTTACAGTTTATTTCGACGGTCAGGAGAAGGACAAGTTCGAAACATGGTTCGGCGCCCTGAGCGCCACATATCGCCCCTCGCGGGCCACTGACTTCACCCTCACCGCCTCGGGCTATCTGAGCAACGAACTGGTGACCTATGACATTGCCGGCGAATACTGGCTTGACCAGGCGGGCACCGACGAGGTGGGCGGCGAGCTCGGCGTGGGCCGCTATCATGAGCATGCGCGTAACCGCCTGAAGGCTTCGGTGATTTCAGTGGGTCTACGTGGCAACACCGGCATCAAGAATCACACCCTCAGCTATGGGCTGCAGCTCAACTCGGAGCGCATCATGGAGCGCTCCCGCGAGTGGGAACGCCGCGACTCGGCAGGCTATTCGCTCCCCACTGACCCTGACCTGGTGAAGGTGGTCTACAACCTTTCATCTCACCACGACATCTCCTCCACCCGCTTCTCGCTCTACGCCATGGACACCTGGCGCATCAACTCCTCACTGGGCTATTTCAACATCAATGCCGGACTCCGCATGAGCTACTGGAGCTTCAACAAGGAGTTCCTGGCCAGCCCGCGCGTCAACATCGGATTCGTGCCTGACGCTCACCCCCTCTGGACTTTCCGCTTCGCCACGGGGCTCTACTATCAGTCGCCGTTCTTCAAGGAGTATCGTGTGGCGCAGACCGATGCCGACGGCAACCAGACCATCACCCTTAACCGCGACATCAAATCGCAGCGCTCATATCAGGTGATTCTCGGCTCTGACTACACTTTCCGCGCCATGAACCGCCCCTTCAAGCTGTCGGGCGAACTCTACTATAAGTCGCTTGGCAACCTCATCCCCTATGAGATTGACAACCTGAAGATTGTCTACTCCGGCATGAACCAGTCATCAGGCTACGCTATGGGCCTTGACATGAAGTTCTTCGGCCAGTTTGTGCCCGGCACTGACTCATGGGTGTCATTCTCGCTGATGAAGACCCAGGAGACGCTCAACGGCAAGAAGGTGCCCCGCCCCACTGATCAGCGCTATTCGGTGGCTCTCTACTTCACCGACTACTTCCCCAAGTTTCCCAAGCTCAAATTCAGCCTCCGCGGCATCTTCAGCGACGGCCTCCCCGTCACCGCGCCCCGCTCGAGCCGCGACGTGAACTATTTCCGCACCCCCGCCTACAAGCGCCTCGACATAGGCCTCAGCTACGGCCTCCTCACCCCCCTCAAGGACGGGCAGACACGCGACAACTTCTGGCGCCACTTCAAGAGCATCTGGCTCGGGCTCGACTGCTTCAACCTGCTCGACATCTCCAACGTCAGCTCCTACTACTGGGTCACTGACGTCAATGAAATCCAGTATGCCGTGCCCAACTATCTCACCCGCCGCCAGCTTAACGTGCGCCTAACCGTTGACTTCTAAGCCCATCAGCGCACACCGCGCTTAACCGGCCGCGCTGTCAAGAATCTCGGCGATGGAGCGGGCACCTTTCTGGCGAAGGTAAGCGTCGAGGCCGCTCTCGCCCGAGGCCTCCTGCCGGAGGCGATACTGGCGCGAACGCTCGCGGTCGGC
>JAAVCF010000003.1 GCA_014802445.1 Bacteroides sp.
AAATATGTGTCCACAAACTATGCCGGTCAAAGCATCGTAGAAATTTCACGTAAACGTGGTGGATACGAAGTTGAACTCTCCAACGGCACCGAACTCAAACTGACCGAAGACGCCAAACCCTTCACCGAAAATCGCGGAGGAAATCGCGGAGGAAATCGTGGAGGACGCCCCCGCAAATAATGCAAGGATTATCGAATGACGAAGATATTCCAATTATCAAATTCATATATCAATCTACTAAAAAAGCGAATAGGAGCCTTTCGGCTGTCCTATTCGCTTTTTATGGAAGGATATAGTTAGTATACTTCGGGTAAGGGTGGTTTGGCGTCTTCGGGGATGTGGGGATTGACTCTCATTGCTTTGATAGCCTCAATTTCTCCCGGTGTCAGATTCGATTTTGTTTAGACGGTTGAGTACTGCTATTCTTAGGTTTCGGGCTTTGCTCCTTTTGTTCTTGCTTAGGTTCTGGTTTGGGTGGTTTCGGTTTCCAGTCATCGGTCGGGTTGAAATAGAGGAACTGGGGGGCGATTCGCTCCAGATTGAATATTTTTCATCAAAAATCATTGTAAATCGCAGGTCTCCATTGACCCACGATTTACAAAACCATTTGAATGCCTGAATGGTATCACTTATATACCCTTCTTTTTTCGTATTATTTAACTATGTCCAAGAATTTTATGCCTATCTGATTGATGTTAAGTTGGTAATCCTGATTGATAATTATTGGTATGTTCTCAATTTGAAGACCGAAATCAAATGATGGAGGTACACAAACGACGTGGTAGATATTGCTCATTTCATTTTCGATCTCAGTCCTGTCACATGAGATAAATCCTTTTCTGGCAAAGTTGGTAAATGATTCCACGTAGCTATCATATATTTGAGGATTATCGTTAAGCTGCGGAGATAAGAGCTGTCTAATGAATCCCTGATTGATGCGTATTTCTTCCGCTGAAAAAATATATGGCAAATTATAGACTTCATATTGAATTTGTCGCAGTTTTTCTCTATCATTAATAATGGCCGGAAGTTTTCCACCTGCTGATGCAACGTGAATATATCGGTTATTCATTTTGAAAAACCAATCAATGTCTTTGGAGAATATGTAGGATTCAGAGTATTCCATAATTTATAGATTGGGGAAGATGTTTTTGCAGTTTTTACAGGGTTTTATAACTTGACCTGTTCGAGGTCTAACAGTAGGGGAAAAATTGAGGTTAGCCAGATTCGTTTCATGAGCCTCTTTCATGTAATTATTTCCTGAATGCTGTTCGGCACATTTTCCTAGAATATTCTTACATATCCTTGTGGCCTGACCTATAATTCCAACTTTTTTCATTTCTCGTTCTAAAATCGAGTGCCATATTGTCCCGTTTGGACTATGAGAGTATCCTTTAACATAAAAGCCAAGTTTTCTACCAAAACAGATAGAAACACACGCTGGATAGTCCCAAAATTTTGCATGTTTATTTGCGTTCTTTTGAATGTTTTTCTCAACATTACGTTTTACTTGTTGAGCATATTCGTGTACCTCTCGTTTATACATAAATCTTGGGCTTATAATATTCGATTACTTAGTTTTATAATAGAATAGAAAATGATAGATTCAATGGTACTGTATTAAAAAATGTTAAAAGATTCAGTTTTGATTTATTCAGGTCGGTTGAGTGCCGTTCAGTTGGGTTTAGAGGGTGGTGTTATAGGTAACTTTATAGGGAACTCGTTCGATTTGGGTTGAATGAAAAATCGCTAACAATCTGTAAATTAGATCATTAGCGATTTTTACTGTGGTGCCACCAGGAATCGAACCGGGGACACAAGGATTTTCAGTCCTTTGCTCTACCAACTGAGCTATGGCACCGTGTTTTTTGCTTTTGCTCTGCAAAGGTAGGGAGGATTTTTGGTTTGTGCAAATTTTTTGGGAACTTTTTTGGTTATTTATTTTCTTGGAGTTGAAAATCAGGGTGTTGGGGATAAGGTTTTTCAGAATGGGGGATTTTTTGTTATTTTTGCGGTATGGAGACTGATTATAATGCAATCATTGATGAGCGCGCCGGCCGAGTGTTTGAGGCTATGGCGCGCCGTGTGTCGGCCGAGGATATGGTGCGCATCCGGAGTGCTTTCGAGCTGGCGCGTGAGGCTCATGCGAGTCAGAAGCGCAAGACGGGCGAGCCTTACATTCTCCATCCTATAGCGGTGGCCAACATTGCTGCGGAGGAGCTGATGCTTGAGCCGAATGCAGTGATTGCTTGTTTCCTTCATGATGTGGTGGAGGACACGGATTATACTATCGAGGATATCCGGCGGATGTTTGGCGAGGATGTGGCTTTCCTTGTCAAGGTGGTTACGAAGAAGCCCACCAAGGATTACGAGATGTCAAAGCAGCTTGACAATTATCGTCAGCTGCTGGATTCGATGCAGTATGACATGCGTGCTATCCTGGTGAAGCTGGCCGACCGTCTTCACAATATGCGCACTCTTGAGTCGATGAAGCCGGAGAAGCAGATGAAGATTGCCGGCGAGACCGACTATTTCTATGCGCCGCTGGCCAATCGCCTGGGGCTTTACAATATCAAGACGGAGCTTGAGAATCTGTCGTTTCGCTATCGCTGTCCGGCGGAGTTCGAGGAGATTTCGGATTTGATTGCGCGCCATGTGGAGCACAACCGTAGCAATCTGGAGACGTTTCGTTGCCAGATTGAGCAGACTCTGGCCGAGGCGGGCATCAAGGCGAGGGTGTATGTTGACTTCCGGCGGCCGTTCAGCCTGTGGCGCAAGATGAAGAAGTATGGCGATGATTTCAACCATCTGAAGTATCGTCACTTCGTGGAGGTGGTGTTCGACGGGGGAGGGTGCTCGCCGCTGCTGGAGAAGGAGATGGCCATGCGCATCTATTGCATCCTGACTGACCGCTTCAAGGAGAAGCATTGCAGCATGAGCAACTATATCGACTCGCCGAAGGAGAACGGCTATCAGAGCATCCACGTGAAGCTGCTGCCCGATTTCGGGCGCTGGCAGGAGGTGCACATCAGTAGCGAGTCAATGACCCGACAGTCGCAGCTGGGCTGTGTGGCCGACCGCAAGGAGGAGAATCTGCGCCGGTGGATTGAGAAGTTTCGCAAGGTGCTCCGTGACACCATAGGGCGTTCAGGAGGCGATGCGAGCTATATGGAGGACATCATCACCACGTTCTATAACGACGACATCCAGGTGTTCACGCCCAAGGGTGAGAAGGTGATTCTGCCTCAGAACTCCACGGTGATTGACTTTGCCTATGAGGTCCACACGGCGCTGGGCGACCATGCCAAGTATGCCCGCATCAACGGGCGCCTCGACCCTGTGACGACGCCTCTGCGGCGTGGCGATGTGGTGGAGATTTTCACTGACCCGGCCATTCATCCCGAGCCTGACTGGGAGCGGTTTGCCCACACCTATAAGGCCAAGAAGGCCATCCGGCGCTATCGCGAGCAGCTGCCCACGGCCCCTTATCGCCGCTGCCCGCGGTGCCGCCCCATGCCCGGCGAAGAGGTGATTGGCATCCGCAGCCACGGAGCGCACCCTGACGTGACGGTGCATAAGCGCGACTGCCGCGAGGCCATCAGCATGGCCTCATCGTTTGGCGACGACGTGGTGTCAGTGGCCTTTCTGCCGGATGCCACGCTCTATCCCGTGACGCTGCAGGTGAGAGCCGTTGACCGTCACCACCTACTCATTGACCTTGCCGATTGCATCACCAACACGCTCAACCTCTGCATGGAGTCATTCAACACCCGCACGGAGCGTAACATCGTGGTGTGTCGCATCCGCCTGGGGGTCCACTCCTCGGCCGAGCTGAAAACCATAATCAATCACATTGCCGCCATCGAGGGCGTGGACGAAGTGAAGCGCATTGACGATGACGGTCCTGATAAATAACAGATTACAATGAAGTACACACCTGAACTTATCACCACGCTTGAGCCTGACGACATCTTTGTGTTCGGCAGCAACCTTGCGGGACATCACTGCGGCGGAGCTGCCCGCACCGCCATGAGCCGCTTCGGCGCTCAATGGGGCTGCGGCGAGGGGCTGCAGGGACAGAGCTATGCCATCCCCACCATGCAGGGCGGCGTGGAGACAATCAAGCCCTATGTGGACCGATTTATAGAGGTGGCGCGCGAGTGTGACCAGAACACCTTCTATGTGACCCGCATAGGCTGCGGGATAGCCGGGTTTACCGATGAAGAGATAGCCCCGCTCTTTGACGAGGCCTATGACCTCTACAATGTGCGCCTCCCCGAGAGCTTTGCGCGCATTATCGAGGCCCGGCGCGCGGCCCGTCAGTGAGCCGGCCCCGGGTCGCTGACTCTCACCGGACCGCCGGTGAGGGCGGTGAGCATCCCAGTGAGGCTCTCGGCGGCCTCCCTGCGTGCACGGTCCACGTAGCCACGGGCATACACCCTGCGGCGGTAGCCCTCAATGACCTTGGCCTTGATGGCATTCTCCTCAGCTGTGGTGAACACCGACGAGCCGAGCAGGCGGTCATTCCACGTGTCGAAGACCCGATAAGCGTCCGGCTCCGCCGCCTCGCGGATTTCCACCACCTCCGGCGGCAGGACCACCACCAGCGTGTCGCCCTCCATGCGGCACTCCAGACTGTCAAGGTCAAAGCCTACGGAGCCTGTGAGAGTGGTGCGGGCAAAGATGTGGCGCGAGCCCACCGAGCCACGCACGGGCACCTCATCGTAGAACTCCAGCGAGCAGAGCCTCAGCATTGACTTCACCGAAGCAATGCGAGCCTCGCTGAGACTGACACGCGACGGAGCCTCCCGGCGGCCGGTCATGAAGATGTGGAGAGCCGCGGCCGCTGCCAAGAGCATCGCGGCCGTAATCAGAACAATGCGTAAGCGCTTCATAGCCATGACAGTTAAAGAGGGTTAAAGGGCGCCCGGTCGGTTGCGAAACCTCACGTTGACCGTGAAGTCACCGTCACCTCCCAGCAGAGCCGTGAGCCAACTTTCGGCCTTGATGCGCGCCTCGGCCTCCAGACGTTCCCTGAACGCGGGGCGGCTCTCAATCTCGCTGCTGAGGGCGCGGCTCATGCGCTCCTTGATCTGAGCCCGCTCAGCGGCGTTGATGTTGCTGCGCAGGCCCGTGACCCTGTAATGCTCCTCGCGGATGCCCGCGTCGCGGCCACTCACCTCCACCTTCACCGGCGGAAGCGTCACGGTGACTGTGCGCGCCTGCGGGTCAACCACCACATCGTCGCGCGACAGCTCCGAGAGGTCGATATAGGCCTGGAGAGTGGTGTCGTAGGAATACACCGCCTTGCGCGCACCCGGCTTCACGGCATCGAGGATACCCTCAGCCATCTCGCGCAGATTCTCGGCCTTTGACGGGTCAATGTCGTCCACGGAGGCCATCTTGGTGACACACATGCGGGCCAGCACGAGCTTGCGCACCGACTTGACCTCGGAATAGAAGTCGCGCTGCGGCTCGGGCTCACGGCGGCAAGCCTGCGATGCCGAGAGCACCGCCAGGGCCGCCATGCAGAGAAGAATTATCCTGAAGCCTTTCATTCAGAGAGCCAGGGGGGATGGAGAGACGGCGCTGAGCGCAGGCTCAGAGAGCCAGGAGCTGCTCGCCGTGGGTTTTGGTTTTGATTTCCTTGGGGGTGATGATGCGCTCCACCGTGCCGTCAGGGGCGATGATGAAGGTGGTGCGGAAAGTGCCCATATACTTGCGGCCATACATNGACTTCTCGCCCCACACACCGGCCAGCTCCACCAGGCGCTTGTCAGTGTCNGCAATCAGAGGGTAAGGGAGCGAATTCTTGGCTGCGAACTTGCGGTGTGACTCGGCGGGGTCCACGCTCACGCCAATCACCTGATAGCCCTTGTCAAGGAGCTGCTGATAATTGTCGCGCAGGCTGCAAGCNTCGGCCGTGCAGCCTGANGTGTTGTCCTTGGGATAGAAGCACAGGGCCACGCGGCGGCCCGGAAAATCGCTGAGGCGCACTTCGCGGCCCTCGGCGTCGGTGCCCAGAAGGTCGGGCATCTTGTCTCCAACGTTCATAATGAGTGAGTGTTAACAGAGGTTATTTACAGTGAAGTGAAATGTGGGCCCTGCGCAGGCTCTCGCGCCGACACTCCAGCGCGCGGGNGCGGGTGGNATCGGACATGAACGAGCGGCAGAGCAGCTCATAGACATAGTCAGCGCCCACCTCGGAAGGGTGGCGCATGTCGGCCGCATAGAAACGATAGTCACGCANGTCATCGTTAAGCGCCTCNAANGCCGGGAAGTAAATCCCGNCCNCGGCATCGGCGGCAAGGAGCAGCGTGGCCTTNGAGAGCANGTTGGCATGCAGNCCNCCCTGACCGGGATGGCGCACGGGGCTGACCGTCCACACCACCTTGGCAGCGGGATTGACGGCGGCGANGGCGCTGACCGTGGCCCGGAGAGCCNCCACGGTGTCATCAAGCGACAGGCGNTNCTCNGCAAACTCGGCAGGGTGGTGCTTATGGCAGTTGGTGACCACACGTCCCCCCTCGGCNCGGAGGCGGAACACCCTCGTGGANCCCAGCGTCAGAAACACCACTGCCGCGCGGCGCAGCGCCTCGGCGCCCTCCCTGAGCGAGCATTGGGCCACCTCCACAGCCTCAGCCAGCGAGNCGCGCGAGAAAGCCGTGGAGTGCATCCATGAGTGGAACCGNCCGTCAGGCCCTTCCACGAACTCCCCCTCGGCAAACGGNACCTGCGANGCCATCCTCTCCACCCACGCCNGCAGCGACAGCGGATTGTAAAGNGCGCCGCCGGGATTGACCGTCACGCGNAAGCCGTCGCGCTGCAGGCGGCGTCCCACCTCGTCGGAGAAGCAGGACCCCANCAGCAGACACTCGCAAGCGTGGTCAATAACCAGGCCCGAGCCGGCCAGCGGAGAAACAACCGTGCGGAATTCCATNAATACATTCGATAGTCAACAGATAGAACCTGAAACTCGGTGCGACGGTTCACCTGGTCAGCCGCCTCGCGGTCCTCCTCNTCAGGCAGAGCNAGGATATACTCCTCGGTGAGCACGTCGCCCTCCTTGAACTGCGGGAACTGAGTGGCCACGCGGCGAGTCACCGTTTTGGGGCGCGACTTGCCGTAGCCNTGATGCTGNAGGCGGTCAGCGGCAATGCCNTGCTCCACCAGATAGTCAATCACGGCCATTGCGCGGCGCTCGGAGAGGTTGATGTTATACTCCTCNGTGCCGTGGCGGTCAGTGTGAGAAGCCATCTCGATGGTGATGTTGGGATTGTCGTTGAGCAGNCGCACAAGCTCATCCAGCGCCTCGGTGCTTTCGGGGCGCAGAGTGGCCTTGTCATAGTCATAGAAGATGTTCTCCACAATGTTAGGCTTGGTGAGCGAGGCCAGGATGAAGTCAATCTCATACTCGGCATCCTCCTCGGCATTGTCNGCGGTAAACTCCTGGCGCGCGTTGAGGAAGCCCTTTGCNCCGGCCATCATCACATAGCTCACNCCGCGATTGAGGGGGAANGAGAACGAGCCGTCGGCCTTGGCCACGGTTTTCTGGACCGAGCCGTCATTGCCCACAATGCGAATCACGGCCTGATTGACAGGCTCCTCGTCATGGTCAAGCACCCATCCGGAGATGGTGATTTTGAGGTCAGGGAGCTCAAAGGAATAAATNTGNTCATACCCGCGNCCNTCGCCACGGTTNGAGCTCAGGAAGCCCTCAGGGTGAGCCGCNCCGGGGAGGAACGTGATGCCGAAGTCATCGCCCTCGGAGTTGATGGGGGAGCCCATGTTGGTCACCTCCCAGCGTCCGTCGGGGCGNAGCATGGCGCTGAAAATGTCGAGNCCGCCCATGCCGGGGTGACCGTCGCTGGCAAAGTAGAGCAGAGAGTCAGTGAGCAGATAGGGGAACATCTCATCGCCGGGNGTGTTGATGTCAGAGCCCAGATTCTCCAGNGAGCCGGCGCGCTCCTTGAGGTTGATGCGCCAGATGTCCTTTCCNCCCTCGCCGGGCATGTCGGAAGTGAANTAGAGATACTCGCCTGAAGGGCTCACGGCGGGGTGTGCGTAGCTCGACACGGTGTCGGCCGTGATTTCAAACTTCACCGGAGTGCTCCACTTTGCGTCGCTGCGCTGAGAGGTGTAGATTTCCACTCCTGTGGATGCGTTAGGCTCGCGNCGNGCCTTGCTCAGATACATTGTGGTGCCGTCAGGCGAGAAGGATATGATGCCCTCGTCGAGGTCAGAATTCAGCTCGCCCTCCACGGCCTCGGGGCGCTGCCACTCGCCGCGCTCGTTCTTCTTCGAGANCCAGATGTCACTCTTCTTCATGCCGGTGATTTCAGAGCGGTTGGTGCCCATCACCTTCTCATTGGTGGTGGTGAAATAGAGCTGGTCAGCACCGTTAAACATTGGGGCGAAGTCAGCTCGGCGCGAATTGAGCAGCCTTGACTGNCGCACCACATAGCGAGTGCGCTGCGCTTTGAGCCTCTGGGCCTCACGCGCNCCCGCCAGGCCTGATATGGCCACGGGATTGTCAGGGTCCAGCTCAAGATACTCCTCATAAGCCTTGGCCGCCGGGANATACTTGCCCTCGGCATGNAGCATGCGGGCCATCTGCAGTCGCGCCGTNGAGTCGGGATAGCCATAGCGGATGGCATTCTGATAAGCCGCCGAGGCGCGCGCNCTCATGTTGAGGCGGCGGTAACACTCGGCCATCTTGAAGGCCACCTCGCCNCGCAGGGGGCGTTCNTCCTTGCGGGTGAGCTTATTGTAGATTTTACGGTATGTTTTTTGCGCGTCGAAATATTCTCCGCGGGCCATCTGNTCATCGGCCACGGAGAGCTTGGCGCCTGAGCAAGAGCCCGTGAGCACCAGCACGGTCAGCGCCGTAATTAAGGCGAAAAGATGTTTCATAACCTTAAAACGCGACGACACCCCCGGATAGTATATCCGAGGGTGCCGAAAATGTGGGTCAGANGCNTCATTGATTCTGACGGGTGAGGGAATAGGAGGTTTTGTTGACCTTGAACTTGAGAGTGCTTGAATTGTCCGTCACTGACACGCTTGTGAGNTGATTGATGTCGGCATAGCGCTGGCTCACCGCTTTTTCCATCTGGGTCTTGATGCTTTCGGCCAGCTGNGGGCGCAGAGTCGCCACATTNGGCGCTGCCGCAGCATCGCCGATAACGTCGGCATTGATAATGACGGCATCGGGGTCGACTTTGACGGTCATTGACGACGGGTCAAGGGCCACGTTCACNCGGTCAACNCTCAGGGCCTCCCATGTGCCGGTGACTGTGGCATAGCCGCTTGCGGTGACGCTCACGGGCACCGAGATGCCCTCNGCACCGCTGATGGAGCCGGTGACCGAAGTGAGGGCCGTGAGGATGAGCGAGCCGGAAGTGTCCGACGAGTCGGACGGGGCGAAAGTCCATGTTTCGATAATGGTGGCGCTTGACGCACCTGAATCAAACAGAGGCTCGGGAGCGCCTGACCAAGAACCGTCAAGCTCCTTTGAGAGAGTGGAGGCATTGTCACATGACTGGAACGCGGCGCCGATGGCGAGCAGAGAGAGAAGGGGGAGTATCTTTTTCATCGCATTTAGGGGTGTTGGTGAATCGAAAAGCAGAGAAGGGGAGAGNGGTCAGAATCCGAAGCCCACATTGTCGACATAGAACGTCAGGCCCTCGGTGCCAACGTAAGGCTCGCCNCCACCGGCGCTGAACATCACGATGGCATGGGTGGGAGTGGCCGAGGCATCNTCCCAGCCCTCCTCGATGACCGGCACCATCTTGCCCTTNGAATTGCGGGCATAATAAGCGTTGGCGCCTGTCTTGAGGCCCACAACCATAGGGTCATAGCCGGGCTTGCCGGTGGGATTGCCATAAATCAGGGGGAGTGAATGGTTTGAGTTCCAGGGGGCGGCGGAAGTGAACTTCTCGCAGCCAGTGGCCACACGCTTGGCATGGATTGAGCCGTCAGGCTCCTCCCAGCGGCGCTGGAGCATCACGAAAGCCACAGCGTGGTCACGTCCGGGGAGAGTTTTTTTGCTGCCGAAGCCCGATGATTTTGTGCGGGTGTTGGTTTTGGGCATGTCAACCTTGAAGTCAAACACCAGAGCCTGGGGGCGCTTGGCGTAAGGGACGCCCATGTCCATCTTGGCATAAGGATTCTTGGTGGATGAAATCGGCTCAAGAATNTGGCCCAGAAACATGCTTCCGGCCACCATCACATCCATGTTGACCATGCCGAGCACCTTGATGCTCTGCATNTCTGTGGCGAGCTTGGCGCATTTTCCCGCTCCGGGATGGTCAGCGGGATAGACGGCGTTGGAGCCCTTGGTGACGCCTGANACCTTNGCATANACATTGCTGGTGGCCCAGGGNGAGCCGCCGAGATTGGAGTAGGCTTTATTTCCCTCGATGGTTCGGGCGGGTCCCACTTCGTAAAGGGTTTTGGAATTGCCGCCAATCACGGCGCTTTCCTTTATGTGGCGTGTAACCCAAGAGTTCATATCGCCGTAGCGTATGGGCTCCACTGTCAGGGCGGAAGCTGATGCCGCCGAGACCGATGCTAACAATAACAGAGCCAATTGTTTCATAGATTCTCTAATTTTGTGATGAAGAAACGTTTACCAATATAACGCCCTCACGGCGCTTTTGGTTTTAGACCCCGTACCCCAATATTTGTTAACGCTGGGGCGGGGCGAAGGACATTTCTGCCACGGACAACNGAGAATAAATATGACAGTGATGAACTCGGGATGAGGCTGAATTTTGGCGGAATTAATTGTCNGATGCATAAAATTGCCTTATCATCGCATCTCTCCGGCGCTTTTTGCCTTGTTCTTCAGTCACGTAGCTACGGCTACGCTCCTTCATCACAAGACAAAAATCACTCAGAGATATGCGNCCCCAGCCTTAACAATATAGGGGAACGGGGTCTTAGGCTCTGACGAATAAAGAGGGGTGGCGAGGAGAGGGTAGGCGGGGAGGGGAGAGNGGCGTCAGTCGCCCAGGAATCCGAGGATTTCCACGGGCTTGTTGATGATGTGGTCAGCGTAATGCTCGCGGAGCTCCTTGATGGAGCGGAAGCCCCANGTGACCCCCACTGACTCCACNCAGGCNCGGCGGGCAGTCTCCATGTCGACCCCCGAATCGCCCACATAAAGCACATCGGCCTTTGCCGTGGGNGCCTTGCCCAGAATCTCAAACACAATCGAGGGGTCAGGCTTGATGGGCACATCCTCCTTCTGCCCCTCGATNGCGGCCCACTCTATGTCAGGGAAATAGTGGTGCACNAGNGCNTCCACNGCGGCCTGGTANTTATTNGAGGCCACGGCCACGGCAATGTCCATCTTGCGGAGCGACAGAAGCATCTCGGGGATGCCGGGATAGGGGAGGGTGTGGATGGTGTTGTGAGCGTCGTAATATTCCACGAAATGGCGGCGCAGGAGTTCGATGTTGCGCGGAGTGCGNGCNTCCTCGGGACACACTCGCTCAAGGAGCCGCGTCACGCCGTTGCCCACATAGAAGGGNTAGGCCGAGAGGCTGTGGACGGGGTAGCCCATTGATTCAAGAGCGTGATTGGCAGCCTCTCCGAGGTCAGAGATGGTGTTGAGCAGGGTGCCGTCAAGGTCGAAAATTACGAGACGTTTCATTTGAGCGTTACATTTGAGACGGTAAAGATAGCTATTTCCCGCCAATCCTCACAACATTAAGCGCTGTCAGAACGTGGCGGTGATGGAGAGTCCGAAGCCCCCGCCGGGCATNNCNGGCTGCCATGACGAGCTGAGCTGCATGCCGCGGTTATANTTTATCCACTGGCGCGCCGAGTTGCCGAAAATCAGGCCGAGCACCTCATTGACCGGGTCAATGAGAAACACCACGGCATTGCCCAGCACCGGGGAGCCGGCCAGGCGATAGTCATGAGCCACNATGTGGCGCTTGAGCAGGTAAAAGGCCTCGCCCAGAATCATGCCGCCCACGGGGGTGATGATAAGGTCCTGAATGGAAGGCACCTCATTGAAGCACTCAATNCCCAGCTCCCAGAACACTGTGGAGATAAACGCCCCATAGATGAACGAGCCCAGCACATTGAAGCCCTGAGAGCGCGCGCTCATATAGTAAGCCGCGCCGGCATAGGGGTGGAGGATGTAGTTAAACACGGGCTGGTCACTGTCCCACACCGGACCGGCATGGAANTGTTCCCACCAACGCTTGAACATTGACTTGCCCGACACGTCGTCCTTGTTCCACGCCGTGGCGTTCTCCGGCAGCAGCTCCAGAATGCCCAGAGTGGCGAATCCGGCACCGAAAAGCACGGCAGTGTTCTCNGCCAGGCGCACCCAGTTTTCGCGGCGCGTCCACATGGAGTAAGGCAGCTGGAAGAGGTCGTCGTGGGGGCGCTTCATCGGTTTGAGATTCGGCACCTCGCTGACCGTCAAGAGGCTCACGGCGGCAGTGTCGGCATCAGGNAGCGANTCGGTGCTCGCCACGGTCTCCGTAATCTCCGAGATGGTTACGCTCAGCGAATCGGCCGGGACCTGCGCTGCGGCGGAGAGAGCAGTGAGGAGCGAGAGCGCCAATGTGACGAGTGATGTGAGGAGTTTCATAATAATCAACAATGAACGTGAGAACGGGCCGCGCAGCNCGGCNGATTTCCNTATATAACATCCGTGAGGGTGGGGAATGTTCGCTCAGGGGTGAAAAGAGCGTGAATAAAAACTAAACGGAATTTTGGATTGTTAAAAAGGAGNTAAGTAACAATTCACGTTCACGTTCATGAGAAAATTTACGGCCCATAGGATTATGATGGTNGGGATGGTGGCACTGGCCGCCACCNCCGCCGGTCATGCCGAGACACCTGACAGTGTGGCGGCCAAGGGGCGNGGNAATCTCATCACACGCGTGATAAATTACTTCGACGAGAGCAACAAGCCCCGCGAGCGCAAGAANGTGGACTTCTCCTTCATAGGCGGGCCCTTCTATTCCTCCGACACCAAATTCGGCATCGGGCTTGTGGGNTCCGGGCTTTACTATCAGTCACTTGCCGANACGGTNACCCAGCCCAGCGAAGTGGCCCTGAAGGCCCAGCTGAGCACGTCGCTCTTCTATTCCTTCGGGCTTGAGGGGGTGCATATTTTCCCCGGCGACGCCCACAGGATTGACTATTCGCTCAGGTTNGAGTCATTTCCCACCTACTTCTGGGGGATAGGCTACGAGGCCGCGCGCGATAAAGAGAAGAGCAAATTNGAGCANCGNAAACTCGCCTTCAAGGCCGACTATCTNACCCGTNTGGGTGGTGGCCACATCTTTGTGGGCCCGCTGGTGGAGGTGGCCCGCACCGAGGCNGCCCGCCGCAAGGANCCNANGACGGTGTGGGACGGCGAGCCCCGTGTGGTGACCTCCGTGGGAGCCGGCTTGAAAGCCGTGCTCGACACCCGCGACGTCATCACCGACCCCCATTCAGGATGGTATCTCAATCTGACCCAGCGGTTTTTCCCCCGCTTTCTGGGCAANACCACCCACTCATTCTCATCGACAAGCTTNGAGGCCGCCCACTATCGCCAGGTGTGGAAAGGGGGCGTGGTGGCCGGGAAAGTGCGCGGGCTGTTCACCTACGGGCGGACCCCCTGGACGGATATGGCCACGTTTGGCGGCTCATCGACCATGCGCGGCTACTATGAAGGCCAGTATCGTGATAAATGCTCGGCGGATGTCACCGTGGAGCTGCGTCAGCATGTGTGGCGCCGCAGCGGCATCGTAGTCTGGGCCGGAGCGGGGACAGTGTTTCCCACCTTCAAGGAGCTCCGATGGTATAAAATCCTGCCCAACGCAGGTGTGGGCTATCGCTTCGAGTTCAAGCAGCGCGTCAATGTGCGCGTTGATGTGGGCGTGGGGCGCGGCACCTGGGGCGTAGAATTCAACATCAATGAAGCNTTTTAATCACATCTTAAGGCAGATGCACTCNCAGNGGTTGATTTTCATCCTCTTTCTGGTGGCGCTGATAGTGCCGAATGTCCTGCTGTCGTTTACCGAACACCTCACTCCGGCGGCCATCCTGGTCAATGTGGTATTGCCGCTGGGCGTGTATGGCGTGGTGCTGTCGCTGTCGCCCAACGTGGGGCGGACGGTGTGGATTCTGTTTCCGGTGGTGTTTCTGGCNGCGTTTCAGATTGTGTTNCTGAGCCTCTACGGGAGGTCAGTGATTGCCGTGGACATGTTTCTGAATCTGACCACCACCAACCCCGGCGAGGCCGGCGAGCTGCTTGCCAACCTTTGGCCCACNCTGATAGTGGTGGGGCTGCTCTATGTGCCGCCGNTGGCGCTGGGAGTGTACCTGTGGCACAAGAAGATAGAGTTTNGTCCGTCAGTGTTGCGGCGCGGGCGNCGNGGCAGCATGGTGATGTGTGGGCTCGGACTGGCCGGCCTGGCGGTGTGCTTCGCCGCNGACAAGGCCTACTCGATGCGCACCGACCTCTATCCCGTCAANGTGGGCTACAACATAGGGCTTGCCGTGAACCACTCNNTGAAGCTGTCGAACTACGACGCCACCTCGCGCAACTTCCGCTTCGANGCNCGGTCAGTGCACCCNGACACACTGCCTGAAACCTACGTGCTGATTGTGGGGGAGACCTCGCGTGCCGACCACTGGGGTCTCAACGGCTACGAGCGCAACACCACTCCGATGCTCAGCGGAGTGTATGGCACGAAGCTCCACAACTTCNCCCGCGCCATGAGCGAGTCAAACACCACACACAAGAGTGTGCCCCTGCTGCTGAGCCATCTCACCCCGGCCACCTACGGCGACTCCATCTATGCCGTGAAGAGCATCATCTCCGCCTTCCGCGAGGCCGGATTCTCCACCGCATTCATCTCCTGCCAGCGCCGTAACGGCTCATTCATTGACTTTTTCGGCGCNGAGGCCGACACCTGCCTNTTNATCCGCGAGCCCGACGGNCTCAACATCCCCGANGCCAACGACATGACTCTGGCGCGCACCTTTGACCGCTATCTGCGGTCAGACAAGAGCCGCAAGCGCCTGATTGTGCTCCACTGCTANGGCTCACACTTCAACTATCGNGACCGNTATCCGCGCGAGTATGCCCGCTTCACGCCTGACGCTTACGCCGAGGCCAATGTGGACAACCGCGACGCACTGGTGAACGCCTACGACAACACCATAGCCCTGACTGACCGAATGCTTGACCATGTGCTGATTTCGCTTGGCAAGCAGCCCGGAGTGGCCGCGATGGTCTACACCAGCGACCACGGAGAGGACATCTTTGACGATGCCCGCCANCAGTTTCTCCACGCCTCGCCNTGCCCGTCGTTCTATCAGCTGAGAGTGCCCTTCCTGGTGTGGCTGTCAGACAGCTACCGCGCCCGCTATCCTCAGACCGACGCNCAGCTGNCGCGCCATGCNCNNGCCCGCATCCCCTCCAACAGCACCTTCTTTCCTACGGCGCTCGACATTGCCGGAGTGGTGACCCCGAAGGCNGATGNCACCTACTCCGTGGCCTCGCCCCGCTTCAAGGAGCACAAGCGGGTGTATCTCAACGACCACAACGAAGCCGTGGCTCTCACCGCCTCCGGCTTCACCCCCGAGGACACACGCCTGCTCAGCGCCCTTGACCATTGAGCGAGGAAAATAAGGACAAAAAATCGGATGTTTAGAAAAATATGCCTACCTTTGCGGCCTCGAACCAAAAAGAAAGCATATGAAACGACTGACACTTGCCGCGCTGGGCGTGGCCGTTGCCCTCGGCGCCGCCGCTGAAGGTTATCAGGTAAACACCCTCTCGACAAAGCAGTTGGGCATGGCTCACACCGGAGCCGCCCTGCATCTGGATGCCGAAAGCATGTACTTNAACCCCGCGGGCCTGGGCTTTATGGACCGCACGCTTGACCTTTCGGCCTCCTTCACCCCCATCATGGCCACTGCCAAGGCAACCGTTGACGGGCAGACCTACACCACCGACAACAACGCCAGCACCCCGCTGATGGCGAGTGCGGCATTCTCAATCAACAGGAATATAAAGGCCGGTATCACCTTCTACACCCCTTACGGCTCATCAATCAACTGGACCGACAACTGGCCCGGGGCAGTGCTGAGCCANAACGTGTCGCTGAAGGTCTACACCGTGCAGCCCACCGTGGCATGGCGCGTGCTTCCCAACCTCTCGGTGGGCGCGGGCCTTACCATCTCATGGGGCTCGGTTGATCTCAACAAAGGACTTGTGAGCGCATCAACCCTTGACCGTCTCACCACGGCNCTTGGCATGGGCGCCCCCTTCGGCGATACCACTCCGGCGTCGCTCAATCTCAATGGCAGTGCGGGTTTGCGTTGCGGAATCAATGTCGGCGCAATGTGGGATGTGACCCGCACTGTCACTGTGGGCGCATCGTTCCGCTCGCAGGTTGACATGAAGGTGAAGGCCGGCGATGCGTCGCTGACCTATGCCAACGANGTGGCCCGCCAGCTTCTTGGCGAGACCCTCGANGTGCTTGACCACGCCAACTTCCGCGCTGAGATGCCCGCACCGTGGGTGCTCTCGCTTGGCGCATCATGGAAGCCCGTGAAGGGGCTCACGCTGGCCCTTGACGGCCGCCTGACCGGCTGGAACGCCTACAAGAGCCTCGATGTGGAGTTTCTGAGCGAGCAGCTGACCCCTTACAATCAGCATCTNCCCAAGAACTACAGCAATGCGTGGGCCNTGGCCCTNGGCGCGCAGTATGCCGCCACGAGCCGCCTCGACGTGAGAGCCGGCGTGATGGTCGACACCACCCCCGTCAATTCNGACCACTATAACCCCGAGACCCCCGGCATGACCAAGATTGAGCCGGCTGTGGGCCTGTCGTTCCGTCCCATCCCTCAGCTGAGTGTGGATGTGGCGTTCATGTATGTGGCCGGTTGCGGCAAGGACAATGCATCGGTGACCTACACCGANCTCCTGGCNGCCTCAATGCCNCAGCTCGGGCTGCCCGCCGAGGCAACCTTCACCGCTGACTATAANGCACATGCCATTATACCTTCAATCGGAGTGAGCTTCAGCTTCTGAGGCTTCACTTCCTCCCCTCCCGCCCGGGAGGCTCCGCATCAGCGGAGCTTCTCGGCGAGATAGCGGCCGGTGTGGCTCGCGGGGTTGGCGGCAATCTGTTCGGGGGTACCCTCGGCCACGATTTGNCCGCCGGCGTCGCCGCCCTCCGGCCCTATGTCTATCACATGGTCAGCGCATTTGATGACGTCCATGTTGTGCTCGATGACAATGACCGTGTGGCCCTTGGCAATGAGGCGCGANAAGGAGTCGAGGAGCTTTGTGATGTCGTGGAAATGGAGNCCNGTGGTGGGNTCGTCGAAGATGAACATTGTGGGNTCGCGGCTCTCGCCGGCGAGGTAGAANGCCAGNTTCACGCGCTGNTTCTCGCCGCCNGAGAGGGTTGAGGAGCTCTGGCCGAGCTTGATGTAGCCCAGGCCCACGTCGGCCAGCGGCTGCAGGCGCTTGACAATCTTGCGCTCAGTGGAGCCGGAGCCCTCGCTGAAGAATTCAATGGCCTGGTTGACAGTCATGTCCAGCACATCGGCGATGGAGCGGTCGCGATAGCGCACGTCAAGCACCTCGCGCTTGAAGCGCTGCCCGTGGCAGCTCTCGCAAGGGATGGTGATGTCAGCCATAAACTGCATCTCGATGGTGATGGTGCCCTCGCCCTTGCACTCCTCGCATCGGCCCCCCTCGGCGTTGAACGAGAAGTAGGACGGCGAGAAGCCCATCTGCTTGGCTCCCTGCTGGTCAGCGAAGAGCTTGCGGATNTCGTCGTAGGCNTTGAGATATGTGGCGGGGTTTGAGCGCGACGACTTGCCGATNGGGTTCTGGTCAATGAACTCAATGGCCTTGATGCGGCTCATGTCGCCGCGGAGGCCCTTGAANGTGCCGGGCGCGTCGGCGGGGTCGCCCAGATGGCGCACCATGGCCCGATAGAGGATGTCGCGCACCAGGGTTGACTTGCCTGAGCCGCTCACACCNGTCACGGCNGTCATNACACCCAGCGGGAAGCGGGCGGTGACGTTCTGCAGATTGTGTTCGCGNGCACCCTCCACCTCGATATAGTCAGTCCACTTGCGGCGCTGCTTGGGNACGGGGATGGAGAGCGCNCCGGTGAGATAGCGNGCGGTGTAGCTCCGCGAGGCCNCGGGGAGNTTCTCGGGGGGACCGGCAAAGACNATTTCGCCACCGTGGCGCCCGGCGTCGGGGCCCACGTCGATAATCCAGTCGGCCTCACGCATAATCTCNTCGTCATGCTCCACNATGACCACCGTGTTGCCGATGGACTGGAGGCGGCGGAGCACACTGATGAGGCGGCGNGTGTCGCGCGAATGGAGGCCGATGCTGGGCTCGTCGAGGATGTAGAGCGAGCCCACCAGAGCGCTGCCCANCGAGGTGGCCAGGTTGATGCGCTGGCTCTCGCCGCCGGAGAGCGACGACGACAGGCGGTCAAGGGTGAGATAGCCCAGGCCCACATCGTCAAGGAAGCTCAGGCGGTTGGTGATTTCGGTGAGCAGGCGCGANGCTATGCGCGCNTCGGTGTCAGAGAGGGTGAGCGATGCGAAGAAGGCGCGGAGCTCGCTGACGGGCATGGTGACAAGGTCAGTGATGGTGCGCGAGGCTATGCGCACGTTGGAGGCCTCGGGGCGCAGGCGCTTGCCGTGACACACCGGGCAGAGCGTCTTGCCGCGATAGCGGGCCAGCATGACGCGATACTGGATTTTATACTGGTTCTCCTCCACCATCTTGAAGAAGCCGTCAATGCCTCCGAAACCGTGGCCGCCGTGCCAGAGGAAGTCNTTCTGCTCAGGGGTGAGGTCAATGTAAGGGCGATGGATGGGGAAGTCAGCGCGNGAGGCCACGGCAATGAGGTCGGCCTTCCATTTGCTCATCTTCTCNCCGCGCCAGCACACCACNGCGTCGTCATAGACCGAGAGCGTNGGGTCAGGCACCACGAGCTTCTCATCGATTCCGATNACGCGGCCGAAGCCCTCGCAGCGGGGGCATGCGCCGTAAGGATTGTTGAAGTTNAAGAGGAGGTCAGAGGGCTCGGGGAAGGTNATGCCGTCGGCCTCGAAGCGCTTTGAGAAGTCAAGGCGGCGGGGCTCGGCGTCAGGCTCCCACACCCACAGGGCTGCGCGGTCACGCCCCTCGAAGAAGGCGGTTTCCACGGAGTCGGCCAGGCGGCTCGTCTCGTCGGCGTCGCTGCTCACGGCCAGGCGGTCAATGAGCAGTTCGTAGCCCTCNGGNGATGCCGGAGCNTCGGCTTTCAGCTCCTCGATGGTGACGAAGCGGCCTGAGGNGGTGTGGAGCAGGCGCGAGTAGCCCTCCTTGGCGTAGATGTCGAGCTGNGTTGCGAAGGCTCGCCCTTCNGGNAGCACGATGGGGGCGCTGACGGCTATTCGGGTGCCGTCGGGGTAGGCGCAGGCAGCGGCCACNACATCGTCAACGGTGTGCTTCCTGACCTCNGNGCCNGACACGGGCGAGATGGTGCGGCCCACGCGGGCAAAGAGCAGGCGCAGGTAGTCATANATTTCCGTGGAGGTTCCCACGGTGCTTCGGGGGTTGCGGGTGTTGACCTTCTGCTCNATGGCGATGGCGGGGGGNAGGCCCTTGATGAAGTCGGCCTCNGGCTTTGCCATCTTGCCCAGAAACTGGCGGGCGTAGGCGCTGAGGCTCTCCACGTAGCGACGCTGNCCNTCGGCATAGAGAGTGTCAAATGCCAGCGACGACTTTCCGCTGCCGCTGAGACCGGTGATGACCACGAGCTTGCCTCGCGGCACTTCCACATTTATGTTGCGCAGGTTGTTGACACGTGCGCCTTTAACTGTTATGTTCTGTTCCAAATTCGAGAGGGGAGTTATTATTCACGNTAGTANACGCGCTTTACGCGGCGCGACACCGAGGTGAGAATTTCATAAGGGATGGTGGTGAGTGAGGAGGCCACCTCTTCGGTGGGCACCTCGTTGCCGAAGAGCTCCACACGGTCACCCACGGCGCAGGGCGCGTCAGTGACGTCAATCATCATCACGTCCATGCAGATGCTTCCCACAGTGGGGCAGGGATGGCCGTTGACGTTGACCGAGAGGTTGCCGTAGCCCAGATGGCGGTCAAGGCCGTCGGCATAGCCTATGGGGATNGTGGCTATGCGGGAGGGGCGCGTGAGGCGTCCGCGGCGGTTGTAGCCTATGGTGGTGCCGGCGGGCCAGTNGCGGATGGAGATGATGACCGAGCGGAGNGAGCTCACCCGNTCCAGGGCGGCGTCGCTNCCGTCGGGGAGGATGTGGATGCCGTAGAGGCCAATGCCGAGGCGNACCATGTCACACTGATGCTCGGGGAANCGGATAATGCCGGCCGAGTTGAGGATGTGGCGCAGGATGCGGTGGCTGAAGCGGCTCTGGAAGTAGGCTGTGCAGCGGTCAAAGTAGTCAAANTGCATGTGGGTGTAGTCGTCGTCNGCNGGGTCGTCGGCGCAGCACAGGTGGCTGAAAATGCTCTTGGGNGTCACGGCGTCCTGGCTCAGNAGCAGNGATGCCACTTCCGGGAGCTCCTCCTCNAGGAATCCCAGGCGGTGCATGCCGGTGTCGAGCTTGATGTGGACGGGATAGTTCTTCACGCCTCGGCGGNTGGCCTCGGCAATGATCTGGCGGAGGATGTCGAGCGAATAGATTTCAGGCTCGAGGTTATAGTCGAAGAGGGGNCCATAGTCGGCCACCTTGGGGTTGAGCACCATGATGGGCATGGTGATGCCGGCNCGGCGCAGGTCAGTGCCTTCATCGTGGGCNGCCACNGCCAGATAAGCGGCTCCCTGGCTCTGGAGGGTCTTGGCCAGCTCATAGCTGCCGGCNCCGTAGCCAAAGGCCTTGACCATGCAGACAATGCCGGTGGAGGGCTTGAGGCGCGAGCGGAAGAAGCTGAGNTTGCGGGCCACGGCGTCGAGNTTGACCTCCAGCACCGTTTCATGCTGGCGGCGCTCAAGNCGCTCGGTGATGCGGTCAAANCCGGCATCGGGGGCNCCCTTGACGAGCACCAGNGAGCCGTGGAATCGCTCGGGGTCTATGCNGCTCAGGAAGCTGTCAGTGTCNGGGAAGAAGGTGGCGCCGGGGCCGAAGAGCGCGGCGTGGGCCTGCAGCTGCGGGCCTATGCCGGTGAGGCGCGTGATGCCGTGGAGCTTCAGCAGNGCCGCCACGCGTGAATAGAGCTCGGCGGGGGTGAGCCGGGGCTCGGGCAGGAGGTCGCCCAGGATGAGCCACAGGGGGGCCTCGGGGGTGGCGCGGCGGCGGGCGAAGTCAAGGGCCGTGGTGAGCGACTGGAGNTCGTTGGTGAAGCGGTCATTGACGAGCATGGAGCCGCTNANGCCCTCAATNACCTCCAGGCGGGTGTCAACGTGGGGCAGNCGGCTCATGCGCTCCGCAATCTGCTCCGGGGCCACGCCCAGNCGGAGCAGCGTGACGAGGCAGTGGATGGCNTTCTCCACGTCGGNCNGNGCGGTGAAGGGCACCGTGGNCACTCCCGTGATGCCGGTGGGGCGGAATGTGTAGGCCACCTCGGTGGAGGCGGGGCCGGCGGAGGTGGTGACGAAGCAGGGGGCCGACTCATTGACCGCTGACCATCCCAGCCTCTCNACGGCTGCGGGNAGGGCGCTGACGGCGCNGTCCACCTCGGGCATGTCGGCGCAATANACCACNGCGCGCGAGCGGCGTGCCAGGCTCACCTTCTCGGCGGCCTTGGCGGCGCGCGAGGGGAAGCCCTCGTGGTGNTCGTCGGTGATGTTGGTGATGATGGTCACGTCGGGGCGCAGAATCTCCTCCAGGGGGGCCATCTCGGCTGAGCGTGACACTCCGGCCTCNAAGATGGCCAGCTGNGTGTCGCCGTCCATCTGCCAGACGCTCAGGGGCACGCCAATCTGCGAGTTGAAGCTGCGGGGNCTTCGGGTGACCCTNCTGTCGGCNCCCAGCAGCAGGTGGAGCCACTCCTTGACAATGGTCTTGCCGCGCGAGCCGGTGACGGCAATGACGGGCACCTGCGCGAAGCGGCTGCGATGGGCCGCGGCGAGCTTGCGGAGGGCGGCAGNCGTGTCAGNCACCTCCATCACCACGGCCTCGGGGCCCGGCGAGGGGGCGGCGCCGCTCTCCACCACAAAGTGGCGCACTCCGCGGGCGTAGAGCTCGGCGAGATAGCGGTGGCCGTCGCCNGTGGGGGTGCGGAGGGCGAAGAAAATAGAGTCAGGNGCCGACACGAGCGAGCGGCTGTCGGTGAGGAGCACCGACACCTTCGCCTCGGCGGCAGGGGCTGCGGGGGGATTGATGCTGAGAGCGCGGGCTATGTCACGGATGGTGTATTCCATTGAAAAAGAGCTGTCAAGAGTGTCGTATGAGCCGCCGTGCGGGCTGCAGCGGCGGCCGGGGAGATTCAACCTGCAAAGTTACGAAAAATAGCGGGAAAAGAGAGTGCCGAAAGTGTTATGCCGCAGTGTAAAAAATGTAAAATTTTCATCCGTGGCTGCGGAGCCCAGGCCGCAAACGCCCGGGCTCCTGCATTTTCGGGAGGGGCATATAAACCGACAATGCTGCCCCGGGAGTCGGGACAGCATTGTTGATGGGGTTCGGTTGATGGCTTGGAGCCGGGGCGAAATTACTTCGCTACGCGGCGCTCCTTGATACGAGCCTTCTTGCCGGTGAGGGCGCGGAGGTAGTAGAGCTTGGCGCGGCGCACCTTGCCATACTTGTTGACGGTGATAGAATCAATAAAGGGCGATTCGATGGGGAAGATACGCTCCACGCCGATGTTGTCGCTCATCTTGCGCACGGTGAAACGCTTCTTTTCGCCCTCGCCTGAGATGCGGATCACTACACCACGATACTGCTGGATACGCTCCTTGTTACCTTCCTTGATACGATAAGCTACGGTGATGGTGTCGCCGGGCTGGAAGTCGGGGTGAGTGGTGCTTTTGCCGGTGGCAAATGCCTCGTTGGCAATCTTGATTAAGTCCATTACTATGGTTTATTGAATGTTAACATTAGCTCGCAATATGGCCAGGCTGCTTGTCCTGCCAGAGATTACGAAATCGACCGCAAAGTTAGCCACTATCCTGCAAACGGCCAAACATTTTGGCCACTAATTTNNGNTNAGATGTAAAACCCGGTTAAATTGTTAAAAATGTGAGGAGGNCGCCATCGGTGTTTGCATATCTCTCGGGGCGACCCTACATTTTGCNGGTCGGTTTGCAGGGTGGTGAAGGTGTGGCATTGCACATTGGCGCAAACGGATGTAGGGGCTTCGGGGCGACCCTACATTTTGCGGGTCGGTTTGCAGGGTGGTGAAGGTGTGGCATTGCACATTGGCGCAAACGGATGTAGGGGCGGCCGTTCGGGCCGCCCCTACATCCGAGTCAAATCTTCGGAGGGGTGTTTGCGGGTGGTTACGATTGATTCTCAATNGTTTTTGTTGTCGCGGAGTGCNGGCGGCCAGAACGGCCGCCCCTACATTCTTTAGCGGGGTCTCGGGGCGACCCTACATTTTGCGGGTTGGTTTGCAGGGTGGTGAAGGTGTGGCATTGCACATTGGCGCAAACGGATGTAGGGGCGGCCGTTCGGGCNGCCCGCTCCTCCGAGTCAAATCNTCGGAGGGGNGTTTGCGGGTGGTTACGATTGATTCTCAATNGTTTTTGTTGTCGCGGAGGGGCGGGCGGCGGAGGGAAAAAAAGGCGCCGCCGATGCTGCGGGGGCGTCGGCGGCGCTGTGAGNTGGAGGGGGAGGCGTCAGCGGATGAGGGTCTTGGTGANCGTGGAGCCCTTTTTCACNAGGTAGAGGCCGGGGGTGGCTGCGGAGGTCACGCGCAGGCCGCTGAGAGTGTAGATTGCCGAGGGGNCNTCGGGCGCGTCCTCTGTTTCAACGGCTTGGATTCCGGCGGNGGCTGACTGANAGTAAACCTTGTTGCCGTTCACCACCTTTTCAAGGTNGATTTCGGGACCGCACATCATAAAGAAAAGATTGTCCTCAGGGCCGCAGAAGCTGCCCACTCCCTTAATCCATTCGCCGTCATGNCTGTCATTAAGCTCAGGGTAAGTGAGGTCTATGGCATTGAAGGTGAGCCATTCAGTGTCGCCCTCCACAANAGTGCCGGTATGCGGTTATTTCTGCTGAGTGGGAGGGATTGCCAATACCATAGACAACGCATGATTCNCCCTCGGCCAGACCGAAGTCATAGGCCAGATACCATTCGTTGTCACTGAGGAAGAAGACCTTNTCGCCCTCTGAGGCAANATATGTGGAGAGCNNGGAGTCANCGCCGTTNANAGAGNAATAGAGGGGCATGGCGTCCTTGCCGGCNATTTCCTGAACGTCGCCGAGCTCNTAGACAAACTTANNAATNGTTNCTTGCCCCTNTTCGGGCCCNGGGATTCTGACANATTCATGCCACTGAGTGCCGGGCACAAACGCGTTTTCGGCGAAAGCAGAGAGCGTGGCCACTGCCGAGAGGAGGAGNAGAGNTAACTTTTTCATGATTTTCAAACTTTTGGATGTGATGGTTGCAAATGTAATCGGTTTTTAATTCATTTCCAAAAAAAAGTTAAAAATCTTTGGCGGATGCGATAAAAAAGTTTGCGAATGTTGTATTCCGGCTTCAAATGTGGGCCGGGAAGGGGGCTGAGCGGGAATGTTAAAGAACACTGCGGGCTGCGGGATTGTATATATTANTGTAAGAGAAAACCGAATCGCTTGAAAGGAGGTAGGTCAACACACTAATAACGTTACTACAATGGCTTACAAAATCATTGAAGTGGAGGGCATCGGCAACGTGTATGCCGAGAAACTCATTGCAGCNTCAGTCACCACCACCGATGAGCTGCTTGAAAAAGCTTCAACCAAGAAAGGCCGCGAGCAGCTGGCTGAGGAAACCGGCATTTCCGAGAANCTGATTCTGCGCTGGGCCAACCATGCCGACCTGTTTCGCATCAANGGGATAGCCGGNCAGTTTGCCGAGCTTCTTGAGGCCGCGGGAGTNGACACAGTGAAGGAGCTTCGCCACCGCNTGGCCGCCAATCTCCATGCCAAGCTCGTGGAGGTNAACNATGAGCGCAACCTCTGTAACCGNGTGCCNGCCGAAAGCGAGATTCAGCGGATGATTGACCAGGCAAAGGAGCTTGAGNCNAAGATNACCTATTGANCNGCTCCCTCGGAGAGCTATNAACNCTAACGGACCGCNAGGNTNAGCCTTGCGGTCCGTTAGTGTGTGTGGGGAGGTCATCGGTCAATGAGGGGGAGGCAGCGGGTGAGGTATTCGCGGGCCGACTCCCAGGGAGTGTAGAGCGCCGAGCGGCCGGGGATGAGNGGCACGGGAGTTTCGTTGAGGTCCACGCGCAGGTAGAGCCGTCCGTTGTCCTTGTGGCGCAGGAGGATGAGCTGGAGGTTNGCCGCCATGGGCACAACNTAGAAGTCGCGCCAGTGCATTGCCACAGTGTCGAAATAATTGGTCATGTAATAGCAGCCGGGAATGTGCATCAGNGCCAGCAGNGGCATGAGCGTCTCGGCATGGCCGAAGCGGAGGATTGCNGCGGCNCCGAGCGAGCCCTGCGCGGCCTTGTCGGTGGTGTCGATGAGATTGCGGAGCAGCGGCGAAGCCATGTCGNCCGTGGCTGTGGTGAGNGTGGAGGCGCTATACTGCAGATAGTGGCGNAGATTGCTGACGGCCCAGAGGCGGTTATATTCATCAAGAGTGAAGAAGCGGTCCCATCCNGAGTTGATGCCCATGGCGGCGGCGCANGCCACCACGGCATATTCGGCCATGGCGAGCTCACGCATCTCGCTGTCAGAGCCCAGCTCGGCGTTCTTGCCGAGGATGCGTCGCAGCGGAGCGTCAGTGATGAGNTGNACCCCGAGAGCCTCCAGCGGAGCNTCNNAGGCCCCGCTCTGACGATATTCGCGATAGTCCGCATCNAGGTCAAANGGGCGCATCAGGGGCGAATTCTGNCGGCCNGAGGAGGTGGTGATTTCCAGGCGATTGTTGAGGCGCGAGAGCTGATGNGCGAAGGTGTACATGCTCATGATGCAGCGCGGNGAATAGCTTGACAGNGCCTCNACGCGCNCCTCGCCATCGGCCAGCAGACCGGGAAACGAGGCCATCATGCGCGAGGCTATGCCGCGCTGCTCGGNCATNCCCAGAGAGTCAAGCGCGCCCCAGCGGCCGGCGGTGTTGTCNGTGATGAGCCNACACAGGCGTCGCATCTCGCGCCCGGCGGGGGTGATGGTGCCGGCGGCCTCGGCGCGGTCAAGCGCCTCGGTGACCTTCAGGATGTTCTTGCTGCTTGACGGGAAGCGGGCCCCGTGGCGCCCCACGTGGTTGACCATCACGGGCTCCAGCGANTCAGGCACCTCGACNGGGCTCACAGCAGGGTAAGGCATGTAAGAGCCCTCACACTGAGCAGCCGAGAAATGCGTCAGCACAGGGTCGGCCGCCCCGGCAGCCAGCGATAATATGAGCCCCGAAAGGGCAACGAATAAAATGCGGAGATTCATGATAAAATGACTAAATTTGCCGTAAAATTAACAAAAGAATGACTGTTCTCGAAAATATAAACGCATTATTACGGTCAAATAGTCTTGAAGAGGCGCTTAAAGTTGCGCAAGAGGCCGTGGAGCACCATCCTGACAACGCCGAGGTTCTTTATGCCCGCGGCAAAGTGTACTGGCGCATGCAGCGCCGTGCAGAGGCCATCACTGACTACACCGCCTCGGCGCGCATAGCCCCTGACGGGCCCGGAGCCGTGGCGCTCGAGCAGGCNCAGGCCGTGCTTGACTTCTANAACCCCGACATGCTCAACCCCTGAGGCCCCGGCGCGGCGAAGGGTCAGAACACCAGAGTGCGACTGTCGGTCCAGCCCTGCGAGCCGTTGCGCAGCTTGAGTGTGGCCAGNCCCACGCGGGCCCCTATGGCCTGACGCACCCGCGCCAGGATTTCTTTGAACGAAGCGATGCCGCTGATGCAGAGCTGAGCCACGAGGCTGCCGCGCATTGACACAGTGGCGAAAATAATGTCGGAGGAGGATATTGTTTTCATAATTATGTATGTGAGATGTGATTACGCTGCAAAGATGGCGCNGCAGNTGTGCAACAATCCTNCCCGGCATTGTTAAACAGACTTAAATCACATCCAAAACCCACCGAAACCCCTAAATTTGCAACCACACTGATTGGACAAAGGGGTGCCGAAGCAAGCAATTCGGCTGAGATTCATACCCTTGGAACCTGATACGGTTAGCACCGGCGCAGGGATTGTCTCCAAGCAACGACGGCTCGGCCCGCTTCCGGCGGNACCACTCATCAAGAGTCAATCAGCCAACCCACCAAGGAAGCTATGAGCCAATACTATCCCGTGTTAACCATAGCCGGCTCCGACTGTTCAGGCGGCGCCGGGATTCAGGCAGATATCAAGACCATATCCGCCCAGGGATGCTATGCCATGAGTGCCATCACCGCCATCACGGTTCAGAACACCCTNGGNGTGAGCGCCGTGGAGCCCGTGAGCCCNGCCATAGTGGAGGGNCAGATNGCCGCCGTGAGCAGCGACATCCGCCCCCTGGCCACCAANACCGGCATGCTGTTCAGCGCCCCGATAATCNGGGCTGTGGCCGGCGCCATCCGCGCCGCCGAGCTTGAAAATCTGGTGGTGGACCCTGTGATGGTGTCGACCTCCGGGTCCATGCTCCTTGACCCCGAGGCCGTGAGCACCCTCGTGGCCGAGCTGCTGCCCCTGGCCCTGATAGTGACCCCCAACGCCGACGAAGCCCGCGCCCTGACCGGNACNGANGACCCCGGCGAGCAAGCCCTGCGCCTNCGCGACATGGGCTGCCGCAACCTGCTGCTCAANGGGGGCGACAAGGACACCCCCGGCACCAAGACCGACTATCTCATCATGGAAGGGAGCACCAAGCTCATTCCGCTGCGCGCCGACGCCGTTGACACCGTCAACACCCACGGCACGGGCTGCTCCCTCTCAGCCTGCATAGCCGCCCGGCTGGCCCTCGGCGACGACCTGCGCACAGCCGTGGGGCGCGCCAAAGCCTACGTGACCCGCGCCCTNCAGGCCGGAGCTGACGTGACCATCGGNGGCGGCCACGGCCCCATGAACCATTTCTTTGACCCCAAACGCCAAAAACTCCAGCGCAAATGGAAGTGAAAATCAACGACAAACCCGTGAGCCTCCCTGATGGCGCCACCCTTGCCGACGCCCTTGCCGCCGCGCAAGCCCCCNCCACGGGCATAGCCACGGCCCTCAACGGCACCGTGGTGACAAGCGCNGCCCGCGCCACCACCAAGCTCAGCGACGGCGACACCGTGCTCATCATCAAAGCCTTCTATGGCGGCTGAGATGCGCCGGCGCATAGCCGTCACNCCCGAGGAGCCCTTTGACGACGAAGGGCGCCGCATCAACGCCCTGCTTGACAGCGGGGCCTTCACTGACGTGCATCTGCGCCATCCCCGCACCTCGNTGCGCCGCATGATGGAGATTATAGCCGGNGTGGCTCCCCGCCACCACGGNCGCCTCCACCTCCACGGCCACTTTGACCTGACCAACGAGTTTAACCTCGGCGGCCTCCATCTGAACCGCCGCTGNCCCCTCCCCCCGGAGGGCTANGCNGGCTGCCTGAGCGCATCGTGCCACACCCTTNGCGAGATTGAGCGCTGCNGCCGCGCCGGGCTGAGCTATGTGACCCTCAGCCCCGTGTTTGACAGCCTGAGCAAAGCCGGCTATCGCGCCGCCTTCACCCCTGAGGAGCTTAGGAGCCTTGACGGCGTGAGCGGCATCGACGTGATAGCCCTTGGCGGCGTTACCCCCGCCCGCCTCGCCGAGCTCGCCGCCTACAACTTTGCCGGCTACGCCATGCTCACGGCCGCCTGGCACCCCACAGAATAATAATCCCCCCTCAACACCNTAATAATATATGCTTCAGTTTATCACCCATCCCAGTGANCGCTACTCGATAGCCGAGGAAGTGCAGATGGCCATTGAAGGCGGCTGCCGCTGGGTTCAGCTGCGGATGAAGGACGCCACTGACGAAGAAGTGCGCGAAACGGCTCTGGAAATCATCCCCATGTGTCAGGAAACTGACACGTTTCTGATTATTGACGACCGCGTGAACGTGGTCAACGACCTCAAAGTGTCAGGCGTGCATCTTGGCAAAGAGGATATGCCCGTGCGCGAAGCCCGCGAGCTGCTGGGCCCCCACGCCGTGATAGGCGCCACGGCCAACACCGCCGACGACATCCTCGCCCTGCGCGGCGCCGACGTGGACTATGTGGGCCTCGGCCCCTTCCGCCACACCACCACCAAGGCCCGGCTGGCCCCGGTGCTCGGTCTGGAAGGCTACCGCGACATTGTGAGCCGNGTGCGCGCCGCCGGGATGGAGATTCCCATTGTGGCCATCGGNGGCGTGACCCTTGACGATGTGGNGCCCCTGATGGCTGCGGGAGTGAGCGGNCTGGCCGTGTCAGGCGACATTATCAACGCCCCTGACCCTGCNGAGCGNACCGCCCGCTANATTGAAACCCTTAACGACATAATCACCCGACGATGAACGATATACTCAGAATTGGCGGACGCGACTTCACCTCGCGCCTCTTTGTGGGAACGGGCAAGTTTGCCTCTAACCGCCTCATGCTCGAAGCCATCCTCGCCTCCGAGTCAGAGATGATCACCGTGGCCATGAAACGCATTGACATGGAGCACGACGACGAGGACGACATGCTGGCCCACCTTAACCGTGACCACGTGCAGCTGCTGCCCAACACCTCCGGAGTGCGCAACGCCGAGGAGGCCGTGCTGGCGGCGCAGCTCTCGCGCGACGTGTTCGGCACCGACTTCCTCAAGCTCGAAATCCATCCTGACCCNAAGTATCTGCTCCCTGACCCTGTGGAGACCCTCAAGGCCACCGAGCAGCTTGCCAAGATGGGCTTCAAGGTGCTCCCTTACATNCAGGCTGACCCCGTGCTCTGCAAGCGCCTTGAAGAGGCCGGCACCGCCGCNGTGATGCCNCTGGGCGCACCCATNGGCACCAACAAAGGGCTGCGCACACGTGACCTGCTGGAAATCATCATCGCCGAGAGCCGCGTGCCTGTGGTGATCGACGCCGGACTNGGCGCTCCCTCCCACGCCGCCGAGGCCATGGAGATGGGAGCCGACGCCGTGTTGGTGAACACNGCCATTGCCGTGGCCGGCGACCCTGTGGAGATGGCCATAGCCTTCCGTGAGGCCGTGGTGGCCGGACGCCGCGCNTACCGCGCCGGCCTCGGCGCCGTGAGTGACCGCGCGGAAGNCAGCAGCCCCCTGACCTCATTCCTTGACTAACACTGACACATTGACCCCCTAACAAACCAATCATGAAAATTGACAATATCGACCTCCGAGCCTATCCCGGCTCTGAAAAAATCTATATGCAGGGCAAGCTCCACCCTGAGGTGAAGGTGGCCATGCGNCANGTCAACCTCACCCCCACGGTGAAGATTGACGCCGAAGGCAACCGCATCACCCGTCAGAATGACCCTGTGATGGTGTATGACACCAGCGGTCCTTACACCGACCCCGCCGTGGAGATTGACATCAACCGCGGCCTGCCCCGCATGCGCGCCGAGTGGACCGCCCGCCGCGACGACCTGGAGCAGCTGAGCGAAATCACCAGCGAATATGGCCGCATGCGCGAGGCCGACCCCACGCTCGACGCCATCCGCTTCCCCCACCGCCANGCGCCCCTGCGCGGCAAGGCCGGACGCGGCATCACCCAGATGGCCCTGGCCCGCGCCGGAGTGATTACGCCCGAGATGGAGTATGTGGCNATCCGCGAGAACATGAACGCCGANGCCCTCGGCATCGAGAGCCATATCACCCCTGAATTCGTGCGCTCCGAGATTGCCCGCGGCCGCGCNGTGCTCCCCGCCAACATCAACCACCCNGAGGCCGAGCCCATGATCATAGGCCGNAACTTCCTGGTGAAGCTCAACACCAANATCGGCAACTCAGCCCTGTCAAGCGGCATCGAGGAGGAGGTGAAGAAAGCCGTGTGGAGCTGCTACTGGGGCGGCGACACGCTGATGGACCTCTCCACCGGCGACAATATCCACGAGACCCGCGAGTGGATTATNCGCAACTGTCCCGTGCCGGTGGGCACCGTGCCNGTCTATCAGGCNCTGGAAAAGGTGAACGGNCGNGTGGAGGACCTCACCTGGGAAATCTATCGCGACACGCTCATTGAGCAGTGTGAGCAGGGTGTGGACTATTTCACCATCCACGCCGGCGCNCTGCGCGCCCATGCCGACATGGTGGGCGAGCGCCTCACCGGCATTGTGAGCCGCGGCGGCTCCATCATGACCCGCTGGGCCGTGATTCACGGCGAGGAGAACTTCCTCTACACCCGCTTTGAGGAAATCTGCGAGATTCTGGCCCGCTACGATGTGGCNGTGTCACTCGGCGACGGCCTGCGCCCCGGCTCAATCCACGACGCCAATGACCGCTCNCAGTTCCTTGAGCTNGACGTGCTGGGCGAGCTCACCGAGATTGCCTGGAAGCACAATGTGCAGGTGCTCATAGAGGGCCCCGGCCATGTGCCCATGCACAAAATCCGCGAGAACATGGACCGCCAGATTGAGAAGTGTCACGAAGCCCCCTTCTACACCCTCGGCCCGCTCACCACTGACATTGCCCCCGCCTATGACCATATCACCTCAGCCATCGGCGCCGCCCAGATTGCCTGGATGGGCACNGCCATGATTTGCTACGTGACCCCCAAGGAACACCTGGCGCTGCCCGGGCTTGAGGATGTGCGCACCGGTGTGGTGACCTACAAAATCGCCGCCCACGCCGCTGACCTTGCCAAGCAGCATCCCGGTGCGCAGGTGCGTGACAACGCCCTGAGNAAAGCCCGCTTTGAATTCCGCTGGAAGGACCAGTTTAANCTCTCGCTTGACCCCGAGAGAGCCAAGGAGTACTATGTGGCCAGCCANCGCAACGANGGCGACGAGCGCTTCTGCACCATGTGTGGCCCCAACTTCTGCGCCATGCGCATCTCATCGGCCATGGCCGAGGACTGCGCCAAATAATCGAGCACAGCAATGTTTTACGACGAACTGAAGCGCTATGACTGGGACGAGACNACGGCCCGCATAGCCTCAAAGACAGGCCGCCACGTGGAGGCCGCCCTCGCCAAGGAGCACCTTGACGAGGACGACTTCATGGCCCTGATATCGCCTGCCGCCGCTCCTTATCTGGAGCGGATGGCTGCGCGGAGCCGCGACATCACCCTGCGCCGCTTCGGCAAGACGATTTCGCTTTACATACCNATGTATGTGTCAAACGCGTGCACGAATCATTGCGTGTACTGCGGCTTNAACCATCACAATCCGCTGGAGCGCGTCACTCTGACCATGGAGCAGGTGAAGGCCGAGTGTGAGGCCATACGCCGCCTGGGACCCTTCGAGAATCTGCTCATNGTGTCGGGCGAGTTTCCGGCCCTCAACGGCGTGGACTATCTTGAGAAGGTGCTCCACACGGCGCGCCCTTACTTCAACAATCTCACCATCGAGGTGATGCCGATGAAGGCGCGTGACTATGCGCGGCTCACCGAGAGCGGCCTCAACGGAGTGGTGTGCTTNCAGGAAACCTATAACGAGGCTAACTATAAGAACTATCACCCCCGCGGCATGAAATCGTTCTTTGAGTGGCGCGTGAACGGCTTTGACCGCATGGGTCAGGCCGGGGTCCACAAGATAGGGATGGGNGTGCTCATAGGGCTCGAGGACTGGCGCACCGANGTGACCATGATGGCCCGCCACCTGCGCTANCTGCGCCGCAACTACTGGCAGACCCGTTTCAGCGTCAACTTCCCCCGCATGTGTCCCGCCGAGGGGGGCTACACGCCGTCGGTGGTGATGACTGACCGCGAGCTGGCGCANCTCACCTTTGCCTTCCGCCTTTTTGACAACGATGTGGACATTTCCTACAGCACCCGCGAGAANCCCCGCTTCCGCGCCAACATGATGAAGCTGGGCGTCACCTCCATGAGTGCCGGNAGCCGCACCGAGCCNGGCGGCTACTGCTCAACCCCCGANGCCCTGGAGCAGTTTGAGGTGAGCGATGACCGCACNCCCGCCGAGGTGGCCGCCGAAATCCGCAGCCTGGGCTACGAGGCGGTGTGGAAGGACTGGGACAAAGTGTTTGACTGATGAAGACGCTGCTGCTCAGGATTGGCAACTGGCTCCGGGGGCTGTCGTTTCGCACCGGAGTGATTGTGGCTGCGCTCTGCGCCCTGTGTTATGCCATCTCGTTCCTGCAGATGCTCCTGCCGCTCGGCGCCGCCGTGAAGGGAGCGCTGTGGGTGACCTTTTTCGGACTTGCCAAGACGCTGCAATACACCGCCTTGCTCATTCTGGGCAAGGCGGGNTGGCAGCGCCTCAAAGGAATGTTGAAAAGAGCCGGGAGTTGAGCGGCANNAGTTGGGGGTTGGGAGATTTTTCGTAACTTCGCGGTCGCAAATGAATCGCTCCNCCTTAATAACATGGCTTGCGGCTCTGGCGGGAATGGCTCTGATGTGGAGCTGCTCCTCGGTCAAGCATGTGCCTGAGGGAGCGTATCTTGTTGACCATGTGAAGATAAACATCGAGGACAAGCACCCTGACCTGTCAAGCNCNGAGCTGGTCAACTATCTGCGGCAGACGCCTAACCACAAGGTGCTCGGCTTTGCCAAGCTGCAGCTGGCCACCTANAACCTCTCGGGGCGCGACTCCACCAAGTGGTGGAACCGNTGGCTGCGCGGCATGGGTCAGCCNCCGGTGATTTATCAGCAGAACCTCACCGATGCCTCGGTCAGTCAGCTCCNCCAGGCGCTCATTAACCGCGGCTATCTTGATGCTTCGGTGAGCTGCGACACCGTGATGCGTCCCCGCAAGAAGAAAATCGACGTGACCTATAACATAGTGGCCGGCACGCCGATGCGCATAGCCTCCATTGACTATGAGATTCCTGACACGGCGGTGCGGCGCATTGTGATGAGCGACTCCGCGCGCTTNACCCTGCGCCGNGGCGACCTCCTGGACCGCGACGAGCTNGACGCCGAGCGCACCGCCATTGCCGACCGCCTGCGCAACCGNGGCTACTANAACTTCTCAAANGAGTATATCACCTTCACGGCCGACACCGTGACCGGCTCAAAGGATGTGGACCTGACCATGATTGTCAATCCCCCGGCGGGGCGCGCCGAGGCTGCCGTGAAGCAGCTGCCGGTGCATGAGGTGTACTATATCCGCAATGTCACCTTCCTCACTGACTATCACCTGGGCTACACCCTTGACCAGACCATTGCCGCCGCCACTGACACGGTNATGAACCGCGGCTACACCTTNCTTTACGGCCCTGACCNCTGGCTCACCCCCGGCACGCTTGAGGAGAAGTGCTTCATCGAGCCCGGGCGGCGTTACAGCGCNCGGAGCGTGGACCGCACCTATGAATACCTCAGCGGGCTNGGCATTGTCAAGTCAATCAACATCGAGATGCGCCCGGCGGGCACCNTNGACGGCCATCCCATGCTCGANGCCTACATCATGCTCACCCGCAACAAGAAGCAGGGGCTGACCTTTGACGTGGAAGGCACCAACTCNGAGGGCGACTTCGGTTTCGGCGTGGGCCTGACCTATCAACACCGCAANCTGGCCCACCGCTCGCGCCTGCTCACGGCCAAGTTCCGCGCCAGCTACGAGAGCCTCTCGGGCAACCTCGACGGCCTGATTAACAACAACTATCAGGAATATGCCGGCGAGGTGGGCTTCACCTTCCCCAAGTTTGCCTTCCCCTTCCTCTCCGGAGGGCTGCGCAAGCGTGTGAAAGCCGTCACGGAGGTGGCCCTGTCATTTAACTATCAGGAGCGGCCCGAGTACACCCGCATCATCTTCGGCGCCGCATGGAAATACAAGTGGGGCGATGCCAATAATCTGACCCGCCGCACCCTTGACCTGCTCAGCATCAACTATGTGAGGCTGCCCAAGAGNACCCTTGACTTCCTTGACCAGATAGCCCCCTCCAACCCCCTGCTGCGCTACAGCTATGAGGACCATTTCATTATGGACATAGCCTNTTCCTANTATCACACCAACCGCCGCNTGCCCGGCATGACCTCGCGCCGCAGCAGCCCCTTCCAGCCGGTGGTCTACACGCTGCGCGCCTCCGTGGAGACGGCGGGCAACCTCCTNCGCGCCNTCTCGGCNATCAGCGGCCAGAAGCGNAGCGACGGGGTGTATAAGATTTTCGACATTCAGTATAGCCAATATGCCAAGGCGGAGTTTGAGTATNCGGTGATNCGCAACTTCACTCAGCGCCACGGGCTTGCCTTCCGTGTGGGGGCCGGAGTGGGGGTGCCTTACGGCAACTCCAGCGCCCTGCCCTTTGAGAAGCGCTTCTANGCCGGCGGCGCCAACGGTGTGAGAGGNTGGAGCGTGCGCACTCTCGGCCCGGGCTGCTTTGACGGNCGCAACTCNGTGACGGACTTCATCAATCAGTGTGGNGACATCTCGCTGATTCTCAGTGCTGAGTATCGCGCCAAGCTGTTCTGGATTCTGGAGGGNGCGCTGTTTGTGGACGGCGGCAACATCTGGACCATNCGTGACTATGAGAATCAGCCGGGCGGTGTGTTTCGCTTCGGCGAGTTCTACAAGCAGATAGCCGCCTCCTACGGCATNGGCCTGCGCCTTGACTTCACCTANTTCCTGCTGCGCTTTGACCTGGGCCTTAAGGCCGTGAACCCCGCGCGCAATCAGGAGCGCTGGCCCATCATCCACCCTGACTGGCACCGCGACGCCACCTTCCACTTTGCCGTGGGCTATCCCTTCTGAGAATAATCNATGCTGAAAGTTACCAACCTATAACCAACNTTAATAAGAATTTTTTATGAACAGATTTCTTAAATTCGCGCCGATTGCGTTCTGTGCGTGTGCTGTGGCCCTTGTGTCGTGCAGCGATGATGACAACAATGAGCCCTCGCTTCCCGATGTGCCCGATGTGGTTAAGCCCGTNGGCCCCTCGGCTGACAATGTGTTCACCAACGGCCTGCCCGCCATGGTTGACGGAGCTNCGCTTACCACCAACGATAAAGGTCAGGTAATCAAAATCGAAGACGACTACCAGACCACTGCTTTTGAATACGGTTCGTTCTCGCGCGCCGAATCATTCGACGCCAAAATGACGGTGACCTATAAAAATTATGACGATGAAAAAATCGTGTACTATCTCCGTCTCAACGAACAGGGCTTCATCACCTATGCTCTGGAAGAGTACACTGACAGCTATGGCACCGAAACTGAGACATATGAATTCAAGTATGACGCTGAAGGCCGTATGANCTACGTTTGCTCAAGCGATAATGATGAAACCTTCACTCTGNCCTACACCGACGGTAACCTTACCGAAGTGTTGGAAAAAGAAACCGACGGCGACTACAGCACCTCAACTTTTATCTACACCGACTCCGAAGTCAAGGCTCCCTATGAAAACAAGGGCAATATCATGATGTTCGATGAATGGAATGTGGACCTTGACAATATTGCCGTGGCTTACTATGCCGGCTTGCTTGGCAAGGCTGTGAAGAATCTGCCCCTGGGCTACACGAAGTTTGGCAAGGAGGGTGGCGATGAGTACACTGATACCTATGTGTTTCATTGGGAGTTCAACACCGCCGGCTTCCCCACCAAATTCTGGGAAGGCGATGACCCTTACGGCGTAATCACATTCACCTGGAAGTGANAATCCCATCACCCCCTGAAATAAGCTGATAAAGAAAAACGGAGGCTCCGAGTCTCCGTTTTTTTGTTTTTCAAGCTTGCGCTGACTCATGCAGTCCCCTCCAAGANAGGGCGTTAAAGCCGGGCATATACATTCATNGAGGCTNCGGGAAGAACGTTGNCAGCAATCATTCCGTTGAATTTTGATGCTGATGTCCCGGATTGGCAGGGTGATGATGGTGGGATATCGGGAAAAATTTCTTAACTTTGCACGGTTTTCTTGTGGGGCCCGTGAATAAGGGGCCGCCGGATGGCCGCTCATTTATTCATCACTTCATTCTATCGCATGCGACAAACTAAGCGCGCCACATTGGTGCTTGAGGATGGAACCAGGTTTGAGGGCAAATCCTTCGGTTATGAAGCCGCTACGGCCGGCGAGGTAGTGTTTAACACGGCAATGACCGGTTATCCCGAGAGTCTCACCGACCCTTCCTACAGGGGGCAGATTCTTGTGACCACCTATCCCATTTTAGGCAATTACGGCGTGCCNCCCCGCCGCGAAAAGGACGATGTGAGCGAGTATTACGAAAGTGACCACATCCATGCCCGCGCCATCATTGCNCAGGACTATAGCTTTGACCATAACCACTGGCAGGCCGACCGCTCGCTGGGACAGTGGCTGCGCGAGGAGAAAATCCCCGGCATCTACGGCATCGACACCCGCGCCCTGACCAAGCATCTGCGCGAGCGCGGCTCCATGCTGGGCAAGATTATCCCCGAGGGCGCCGAGGACATCCCCTTCTATGATCCCAACAAGGAGAACCTGGTGGCCGAAGTGTCATGCACCGAAGTGGAGGAGCATGGCAGCGGCGAGAAGACTGTGGTGTTGGTGGACTGCGGTGTGAAGCACAACATCATCCGCTGTCTGACGCGCCGCGGCGTGAAGGTGATCCGAGTGCCCTGGAACTACGATTTCAACACCATTCCTTACGACGGCCTGTTCATCTCCAACGGTCCCGGCAANCCCGACATGGCCGAGGAGACCGTGGTCAACATCCGCAANGCCATCGAGACCGGCAAGCCCATCTGCGGCATCTGCATGGGCAATCAGCTGCTCTCAAAGGCCGCCGGCGCCAAGGTGTTTAAGCTCAAATACGGCCACAGAAGCCACAATCAGCCCGTGCGCCGCGCCGGAACCAATGAATGCTTCATCACCTCGCAGAACCACGGATTTGCCGTTGACGATTCCACTCTGCCCGCTGACTGGGAGCCCCTGTTCATCAACATGAACGACGGCACCAACGAGGGCATCCGCCACAAGACCAAGCCCTTCTTCTCGGCTCAGTTCCACCCCGAGGCCTCCAGCGGCCCCAAGGACACCGAGTTTCTTTTCGATGAGTTTGTAGCAATGCTTTAATCCCTCCCCTTAACACCCCCATTAAGATATGTCATCACAGGATAACAAGATAAAGAAAGTGTTGCTGCTTGGCAGCGGCGCCCTCAAAATCGGCGAGGCCGGCGAGTTTGACTATTCCGGCTCACAGGCTCTCAAAGCGCTGAAGGAGGAGGGGATTGAAACCGTGCTGATCAACCCCAACATCGCCACGGTGCAGACCTCTGACGGCTTTGCCGACAAGATTTACTTCCTCCCCGTGACCCCTTACTTTGTGGAGAAGGTCATNGCCCGCGAGCGTCCTGACGGNGTGCTGCTCTCATTCGGCGGCCAGACGGCGCTCAACTGCGGCGTGGAGCTCTACGAGAGCGGCGTGCTGGAGAAATACGGTGTGAAAGTGCTCGGCACCCCCGTGCAGGCCATCATGGACACCGAGGACCGCGAGCTCTTTGTGAAGAAGCTCGACGCCATTGACGTGAAGACCATCAAGAGCGAGGCCGTGAGCACCATTGACGATGCCATCAAGGCCGCAGAGCGNCTGGGCTATCCCGTCATTGTGCGCGCCGCCTATGCCCTGGGCGGCCTGGGCAGCGGATTCTGCGACGACGAGACCGAGCTGCGCGCCCTGACAGAAAAGGCCCTNTCATTCTCGCCCCAGGTGCTCATCGAGAAGTCGCTCAAGGGCTGGAAAGAGGTTGAATATGAGGTGGTCCGTGACCGCTTTGACAACTGTATCACCGTCTGCAACATGGAGAACTTCGACCCGCTGGGCATCCACACCGGCGAGAGNATCGTGGTGGCTCCCTCGCAGACTCTGAGCAATGAGGACTATCACATGCTGCGCGCGCTTGCCATCAANATTGTGCGCCACATCGGCATCGTGGGCGAATGTAACGTGCAGTATGCCTACGACCCCACGTCGATGGACTATCGCGTTATCGAGGTCAACGCGCGCCTGAGCCGTTCGTCGGCGCTGGCATCGAAGGCCACCGGCTATCCTCTTGCCTTCGTGGCCGCTAAGCTCGGCCTGGGCTACGGCCTCTTTGACCTGAAGAACTCCGTGACGAAGGAGACGTCGGCCTTCTTCGAGCCGGCGCTTGACTATATAGTGTGCAAGATTCCCCGCTGGGACCTTGGTAAGTTCCACGGTGTGCGCCGCGAAATCGGCTCGTCGATGAAGTCGGTTGGCGAGGTTATGGCCATAGGCCGCACCTTTGAGGAGGTGATTCAGAAGGGCTTGCGCATGATCGGCCAGGGTATGCACGGATTCGTGGGTAACCGCGACATGAACATCTCTGACCTTGACCACGCGCTCAAGGAGCCCACTGACCGCCGCATCTTCGCCATTGCCAAGGCCATGCGCGAGGGCTATACCGTTGACCGCATCCATGACCTGACCAAGATTGACAAATGGTTCCTCTATCGCCTGCAGGAGATTGTCAACACCGAGCGCGAGCTTGAGGAGTTTGACACTCTCGAAGCGCTCCCCGAAGCGCTGGTGCGCCAGGCCAAGGAGCAGGGCTTCAGCGACTTCCAGATTGGCCGCGCNGTGGAGAAGGAGGAGATGACCGCTCATGCCGAGGATGTGAACCGCAAGGTGCGCGCCCTGCGAAAGAGCATGGGCATTGTCCCCGTGGTGAAGCAGATTGACACTCTGGCAGCCGAATATCCCGCGCAGACAAATTATCTCTACCTGACTTACAACGGCACTCAGAACGACGTTGACTATCTGCATGACCACCGCTCAATCGTGGTGCTCGGCTCAGGCGCTTACCGCATCGGCTCATCGGTGGAGTTTGACTGGTGTTCGGTCAACGCTCTGCTCACTGTCAAGAAGCAGGGCTGGCGCTCGGTGATGATCAATTACAATCCCGAGACAGTGTCGACGGACTATGACATGTGTGACCGCCTTTACTTTGACGAGCTCACCTATGAGCGCGTGATGGACATCCTGGAGCTTGAGCAGCCCCACGGCACCATCCTCTCCGTGGGCGGCCAGATTCCCAACAACCTCGCCACCCGCCTTGANGCCGAGGGTGTGAACATCCTGGGCACCTCCGCCTCCAGCATTGACAATGCCGAGGACCGCAANAAGTTCTCGGCCATGCTTGACCGTCTGGGCATTGACCAGCCGCGCTGGCGCGAGCTGACATCGTTTGATGACATCAACAAGTTTATCGACGAGGTGGGCTTCCCGGTGCTTGTGCGTCCCAGCTACGTGCTGTCAGGCGCGGCCATGAANGTCTGCTCNAATCCTGAGGAGCTCCACCGCTTCCTGCAGCTTGCGGCCAATGTGTCGAAGCAGCACCCCGTGGTGGTGAGCGAGTTTATCCAGAACGCCAAGGAGATTGAGATGGANGCCGTGGCCCAGAACGGTGAAATCAAGGTGTATGCCATTTCGGAACACATTGAGTATGCCGGCGTTCACTCCGGCGACGCCACCATCCAGTTCCCTCCCCAGAAGCTNTANATCGAGACCGTGCGCCGCATNAAGAAGGTGTCGTCGCAGATCGCCAAGGCTCTGAACATCTCAGGACCGTTTAACATCCAGTTCCTTGCCAAGAACAATGACATCAAGGTCATTGAATGTAACCTGCGCGCGTCGCGCTCGTTCCCCTTCGTGAGCAAGGTGCTGAAAATCAACTTTATTGACCTNGCCACCCGTGTGATGCTCGGTCTGCCNGTGGAGAAGCCCGGAAAGAGCGCCTTTGACCTCGANTATGTGGGCATCAAGGCGTCGCAGTTCAGCTTCTCGCGTCTGCAGGGTGCTGACCCCGTGCTGGGTGTGGACATGTCGTCGACCGGCGAGGTGGGCTGCATCGGCACTGACTCAGCCGACGCTCTGCTCAAGGCAATGCTCTCTGTGGGCATGCGAGTGCCGGGCAAGGGCGGTGTGCTGATGTCGACCGGCGGTCCCCGTCAGAAGGCCGATATGCTCGACGCCGCTCATGCGCTCCACAACAAGGGCTATCGCATCTACGCCACCGGCGGCACCCACCAGTTCCTGAACGACAATGGCATCCCCGCCGTGAAGGTTTACTGGCCCAGCGAGAGTGACCGCGAGCCTCAGGCGCTGCAGCTGCTGCATGACAAGGCCATTGACCTGGTGGTCAACATCCCGAAGAACCTCTCGAGCGCCGAGCTGACCAACGGTTACAAGATTCGCCGTGCTGCGATTGACCTCAATGTGCCCCTGCTGACCAATGCCCGCCTGGCGTCGGCNTTCATCGAGGCGTTCACCACCATCCCTCTTGATGACATTGAAATCCGTCCCTGGAACGAGTATTAATCCCTCACGTTCCTGACCCCGAAATAACAAGCGGAGCTGCCTCANNTGAAGCAGCTCCGCTNNTTNTTTGNGNGNNNNTGAGGGTCTTACATGATGCCGCGCTCNCGGAGGCGCTGCTGCCAGTGCCAGGCGTTGAGCATGGTCTCGGCCACNGGGGTGGCGGCGGTCCAGCCCAGCACGTTGTTGGCGTGGCTGGGGTCGGCCCACACCTTCTCGATGTCGCCGGCGCGGCGNGGGGCTATGCGGTGGGGCACTTTGACGCCTGTNGCGGCTTCAAACGTGTCAATGAGNTCGAGCACNGACACTCCGCGGCCTGTGCCGAGGTTGAAGATTTCGATGCTCTCGGGGCTCTTGTCGGCNAGCATGCGCTCCACGGCGATTACGTGGGCCTTGGCCAGGTCAACCACGTCAATGAAGTCACGGATGCAGCTGCCGTCGGGGGTGTCGTAGTCGTTGCCAAACACGCTGAGCTCCTTGCGGATGCCCATGGCNGTCTGGGTGAGATAGGGCACGAGNTTGTTAGGCACNCCGTTGGGGAGCTCGCCGATTTCNGAGGAGGGGTGGGCGCCCACGGGGTTGAAATAGCGCAGGATGATGCTCTTCACCGGNGCTCCTGAGCGCACGTAGTCAGTGATGATTTCCTCTGAAATCTGCTTGGTGGCGCCGTAGGGCGAGGTGGCCTGCTTGATGGGGCTCTGCTCGGTCACGGGGTTGACGTCAGGCTCGCCGTAGACGGTGCATGATGATGAGAACACTATGCCCTTGACGCCGTTTTCAGGCATGAGGTCAAGGAGGTTCATCAGTGTGTTGAGGTTGTTGCGATAGTAGAGCAGGGGCTTCTCCACGCTTTCGCCCACGGCCTTTGAGGCGGCGAAGTTGATGATGCCTTTTATGCCGGGATAGTCGGCGAAGAGGCGCTTGAGGGCGGCAAGGTCAGTGCAGTCGGCCTCNACGAAGTCAGGGCGGATGCCGGTTATGCGCTCAATGCCGTCGAGCACTTCGCGGTTGCTGTTTGAGAGGTTGTCAATGATTACCACAGGATAACCGGCCTGCTGGAGCTCCACCACTGTGTGGGAGCCGATGTAGCCGGTGCCACCGGTGACGAGGATTCTGGGTTTCATATCGGTGATTATGAGTGTTGAGGGATGTTGCTTAGGGTTTTATGACCTTCATGCGGCATGCGTCGCAGTCAAAGTGAAGGTTCAGGTCAATGCCGGGGGCGCGCAGCCACAGGTCAGCGGGGAGCTTTGAGGCNCCCGGGGTTTTGAGGCAGGCTCCGAGCTCGCGGCGGAGGCAGTAGCGCGTGGTCATGACGGTGAGCGGCCCNGCGGCGCGCCGGGGTTCGGGGCGGGCTTCGAGGGCGGGGTCAATGGTGATGGCGCCGTGGTCAGTGTAGAAGCGGCGTGCAAGGCTGTTGGCCACATTGTCATGATAGGTCAGATGCTCGGGGGCCTTGGCTTCGGGCCGCTCGGGTCGGCGCAGGTCAAGGGGGCGGGCGGCGGCGCGGGTGCGGCTCAGCAGGTCAAGGGCGTCGCGTCGCAGGTCGGCCAGGGCNGAGGCGGCCACAAAGACGGGTCCGGCAAGGTCANTGACGGAGGTGACGGCATAGACCGTGGCGCCGGTCTTGGTGAGCACGCGGCGGCGNGCNTCNGCCTGCGGGGTGCGTGCTTCGGCAAAGGGTCCGGCAAGGGTGGCTGTGGCGCGCAGGCCCGCTTCGTCGGNCACGTCGAGGGCCAGGCGGCCGTCAGGGAGGNTGCGGAGGGTCATGCTGACGGCTATGGTGCGGCGNGCTGTCTCGCCGGCCATGAGGTCGTCCCAGGCTTTGTCGCGGTTGCGCCAGAGGGTGGTTCCGGCGGGAATCTCCACGGGCGAGGCTGCCGTGAGGCGCTCGCCGTCGGCGCGGTTGAGGCGGAAGCCGGTAAACTTGCCGTCGGGCCCGAAGTAGCCCAGGCCGTCGCCGTTGGCCAGCGGNGTGGTGAGGCGGGCGGTGAAGCTTTTGCCGCGGGCNGNGCCGGNCACGGTGCCCACCGGCGCGCCGGTGCTTTTGGGGGAGAGGTGGCTTCCCATGGGCTCGCGGGGAGCGGCGGTGAGGAAGTAAGGGGTGTAGCCGCGGTTGAAGGTGCGGCTCAGGTCAGGGGTGAAGGTGAGCGTGGATGTGCCGTAGGANAGGCGGCGGTAACGCTCGGGCNCGGCGGCTATGGCGCGGTCAAGGATGGCGCGATAGGCGGCCACGGTGTTCTTCACATAGGCNGCGTCCTTGAGGCGTCCCTCGATTTTGAAGGAGCTGATGCCGGCCTCGAGCATCGCGGGGATGGCGGCGGCGCGGTTGAGGTCACGCAGCGACAGCAGGTGGCGGTCACGGATGATGACGTTGCCGCGGGAGTCGGTCAGNGAGTAGGGGAGTCGGCACAGCTGGGCACACTCGCCTCTGTTGGCGCTGCGGCCGGTGTGGACCAGGCTGGCCTGGCAGTCGCCGCTNAAGCTCACGCAGAGTGCGCCGTGGCAGAATGCCTCAAGNGGCGTGGAGGGCACNGCGGCGGCTATGGCGCTGATTTCCTTGAGGGTGCACTCGCGGGCCAGCACCAGCTGCGAGAAGCCGGCNTCGGCCAGAAAGCGGGCCCGCTCAGGGGTGCGGATGTCACACTGGGTGCTGGCGTGGAGCGCTATCNGGGGGAGGTCAAGGCGCAGCAGNGCCATGTCCTGCACAATGAGGGCGTCAACGCCTATGCGGTAAAGGTCGGCCACCANNCGCTCCACCTCAGCCAGCTCGTTCTCATAGACCAGGGTGTTGACCGTCACATACACGCGGGCNCCGAACGTGTGGGCCAGCGTGACNGTCCGGGCAATGTCGGCCAGNGAGTTGCCGGCGGCAGCGCGTGCGCCGTGATGGGCGGCGCCCATATAGACGGCGTCGGCACCGTGAAGCAGGGCTGCGCGGGCCACNTCGGCGTTTTTTGCCGGGGCCAGCAGTTCGATGGGTCGCGGCTGGTTATTCATATTACAAAGTTAGCTATTTTTCAGAAATTTTGACTACATTTGCATGCCTAACAACTTATTTCATGCAATTCCACCGNCAGGCCCTGGGCCTTATCTTTCTTTTGTTAACAATAGCTGTGCAGGGCGCCGTGGGNATATCGCGAGCGGACATTGACAATGTCCTCAAGAGTCTTGATGGCGAAATCACCGTGCGCGATAATTATCTGACAGCGAGGCGNGAGCGCATTGACTCCATTAAGCAAACCATGAAGCTGGAGCCTGAGCTGTCGGTGCGCAGGGCCATGCTTCTGGAGGCTCTTGGCCGCGAATATGCGTCCTACGAAAATGACTCGGCGCTCATCTTCTTTGACNGGGCGCGCTCTCAGGCCGCGGAGCTGGGGGCCGACTCGCTGGTGACGGTCATTGACCTGCGCCGGGCCACCTACATGCCTCTGGCGGGATTCTACACCGAGAGCGAGCGCATCCTCAANTCCATGGACACCACCGCTATGAGCCCCGCAATGAAGGTGCTCTATCACGACGCCGGNCGNCAGGCCTACAGCTACACCNCCTCATATTTCCGCCACTATCCCGACATCTATTCCGCCCTGATGGCCCGCTCCACGGCCCACCAGGTGGGCCTGCTCAGCGCGCTGACCTCCCCCTCGCCGCTGCGCCAGCTCAATCAGGGAGAATTGTTTTTCCGCAAGCGCGAATATGCCAAGGCTGTGGCCGTGCTCACTGACCTGATTGAGAAGCTCAGCATTGACGACAACCTCTATGCCCGCGCCGCCAACCTNATGGCNCACGCCTCGCGCGAGCGTGGCGACAATGATGCCTACCTNTATTATCTGGCCCTNTCGGCCATCTCTGACATCAAGGGGGGCACCCTCGAGGTGGCCTCGCTTCAGGAGCTGGGCAAGAAGATGTTTGAGGCTGACGACGTGAGCCGCGCCCACGCTTACCTGATGCTGGCCCATAAGAACGCCGTGGAGTGTCACGCGCTGCTGCGTGTGTTCGAGTCGAGCGAGTCAATGCCCCTGATTGAGAGCGCCCANTCCATCGAGCTCAATCGCGGCCGCGCCATCCTTGTGGGCATCCTCGTGGTGATGGCCTTCATGCTGCTGGGNATGGTGGTGCTGGTGATGATTCTGCGGCGCGACATGCGCAGGCTCCACCGCCTCCAGGAGCGCCTGCGCGACGCCAACCGCGTCAAGGAAATCTACATCTCGCAGTTNCTCAACCTCTGCTCCATCTATATGGACAAGCTCAACCAGTTTTGCAAGGTGGCCCACCGCAAGATATCCACCGGNAAGGTNGACGACCTCTATAAGCTCACCAAGAGCGGCAAATTCGTGGAGGAGCAGAGCCGCGAGTTCTACGAGGTGTTTGACGAAGCCTTCCTCCACATNTATCCCACCTTNGTGACCGATGTCAACGCCCTGCTGCGCCCCGACAGCCGCATAGAGCTCAAGGAGGGTGAGAAGCTCAACACTGACCTCCGCATCCTTGCCTTCATGCGCCTGGGCATCGAGGAGAGCACCCGCATAGCNCAGGTGCTGAACTACTCCGTCTACACCATCTACACCTACCGCAACAAGCTNAAAAACCGCGCCAATAACCGCGAGACCTTCGAGGCCGCCGTCATGAAAATCGGCTCCATCGAGGAGTGACCCCCCCGCCGCGCCCTCCGCGACGCAATATGCGGCGAATGAGGGGTTTGCGCGAGGAGAGGAATGTAGGGGCGGCCGTTCGGGCCGCCCGCCCTCCGCGACANAATATGCGGCGAACGAGGGGTTTGCGCGAGGAGAGGAATGTAGGGGCGGCCGTTCNGGCCGCCCGCCCTNNGCGACAAAATNTGNGGCGAATGAGGGATTGCGCGTGGAGAGGAATGTAGGGGCGGCCGTTCGGGCCGCCCGCCCTCCGCGACACAATATGCGGCGAACGAGGGGTTTGCGCGAGGAGAGGAATGTAGGGGCGGCCGTTCTGGCCGCCCGCCCTCCGCGACAAAATTTGAGGCGAATTAGGGGTTTGCGGGACGCGGGGTTACGATTGATTCTCAATCGTTTACGTTCCCGCGGAGTGCGGGCGCCCCGAACGGGCGCCCCTACATTTTGCGGGAGTTATCCCGGCACTCCCTATGGTCGTGGCCGGGTTAAACACGACGTCGCCGCGCCGCGGCTCTCGCTGTGCGGGGTCGGGGTAATATAAAGTCGGGGTAATATAAAAAGGAGCAACTCGCGTTGCTCCTTTCTATGAGTTTCCAATAGGTACAATTTCTAAGGTAAAAAAGATTGTTTAGGTTTGTGATGCAAAGGTAGGCACGGAGAGGTGGCCCACCAAATATTTTTATATGTTGTCTAACATGTTTTTCGCATCACATTGACAATCAGGGTAATGAGTGGGCGTTTTTTTACCCTTGAAAAGTGTGGAGGCGCATTTCTGTGCCTTCGAAGGTGGCATAGGTGAAGCGCTCAATCCAGTCGCCGAGCACAATCATGCGGGCTCCGCCGGGGAGGGTGAGCGAGGCTGTACGGTGAACGTGGCCAAACACAAAGTAGTCCACGCGGTGGGGATTCTCGGCTTCAAAGCTGCGCGCAAAGCTCTCCAGTGGGGCCAGTACGGCGGTGTCGTCCTGGCGGGCATCGCCCAGATAGCCTCCGCGGCGTCGGCTCCGGGCTGACCATGCGTGGGCCAGGCCGAGGGTCCAGCGGGGGTGGACGGCGGCGAAGAGGCGCTGGGCCGGGCGCCAGCGAAACAGGGCGCGGAGCATGCGGAAGCTGCGGGGTAGGCGCCCCACGCCGTCGCCGTGCTCCATGAAGAAGCGGCTCCCCAGGATTGTTTGCTCAAGGGCTCCGTCGATAACGCGCATGCCTATCTCGCTGCGGAGGTAGTCAAAGAGCCAGATGTCATGGTTGCCTTTGAGCCAGGTTATTTCCACTCCTGAGTCGGCCAGGCGCGCCAGGGTGCCAAGGAAGCGGGTGAAGCCGCGGGGCACCACCGTGCGATATTCCCACCAGAAGTCAAGCACGTCGCCCAGCAGGAAGAGCTGCGTGGCGTTGGGGCGCACCTCTTCCTCAAGCCATCTCACCACTCTGAGCTCATGTTCGCGGGGATCGGCAATGTAAGCGGCGCCCAGATGGAGGTCGGCCACAAAGTAGGCTTTCGGGGGGCGGTTCACAGGAATCCGAGGTCAAGTTTGGCTTCCTCGCTCATCATGTCCTTGGTCCATTCGGGCTCGAAGACAATGCGGATGTCAACGCTCTTGATGCCCTTGATGCTCTCGAGCTTTATGCGGGCGTCGTCGACAATGAAGTCGGCCGCGGGACAGTTAGGAGCGGTCAGCGTCATGTCGATGTGGAGGTTGGCATCGTCGTCAATGTCGATTTTATAGACCAGGCCGAGGCTGTAGATGTCCACGGGAATCTCGGGGTCAAAGACTGTGCGGAGCATCTCCACAACTTTCTCTTCCAGAGCGATTTTTTCTTCAGGGGTCATTATGATTCTTCAATTGCGGTTAAGGATGGTGAGGGGCTTGCCGGAGAGTCAGGGAGGGCGCTGAAATAGCGGCGTGTTTCGGCTCTGACGCGCCCGCTCAGGGCCAGGACGGTGAACATGGTGGGAAACACCATCAGGGCGTAGAAGAGGTCACAGAGGCTCACGGCGGCTGTGACGGGCAGCACGGCAAACACCACCAGGGTGGCTATGAATATATAGGTGTAGAGGCGCGCGCGGCGTTCGCCCACAAGGTAGGCGGCGCAGCGGGTGCCGTAGAAGGAGTAGCTGAACATTGACGAGATGGCGAAGCATGTCACCACCACCATCAGCATCATGTGGCCGCCGGGGATGCAGGAGCCGAAGGCGTCGAGGGCTATGGAGAGGCCTTTGACGCCCTCCACGGCGCTGAGGTCGGTGCCCAGCAGGATGGCCAGGGCTGTGAGCGTACACACCAGGCCGGAGTCAATGGCAGGGCCGAGCATGGCTATGAGCCCTTCGCGCACGGGCTCGTCGTTGCGCGAGGCGCCGTGCATGATTGTGGCCGTGCCCACTCCGGCGTCGTTGACAAAGGCGGCGCGGCGGGCGCCGATGATGGCCACCCCTATCAGGGCGCCCCAGCCGGCGCGGAGGCTGAAGGCCTCGCTGAAGATGGAGGAGATCACGCCGGGCACGTCGGGCAGGCGCGTCAGGATGATGTAGAGCACCATCAGGAAGTAGGCCCCCACCATGAAGGGGACAAGCCATGAGGCCACACGGGCTATCCTCTTGATGCCGCCGAGCACCACGGCGGCCACCACGGCGGCGATGGCCAAGCCGATAATCAGGCGCAGGCGCAGCGAGGAGGCCCCTTCGGGGCTCACCACGGTGGCCACGGCCTCGGTGAGCTGGTTGGCGTTCATGATGCAGAGGGTGCCGAACATGCCGGCCACGGCGAAGGCTGTGGCCAGCCAGTGCCAGCGGGGGCCAAGGGCGCGGTCAATGATGTGCATGGTGCCTCCGGCGGGCTCGCCGGTGTCGGTGGTGCCGCGATACTTTATGGCCAGCACCCCCTCATGATATTTCGTCGACATGCCCACGATGGCGCTCACCCACATCCAGAAGATGGCGCCGGGACCGCCCGTCACCAGGGCTATGGCCACTCCGGCAATGTTGCCCATACCTACGGTGGCCGACACCACTCCCGCCAGAGCCTGGGCCGAGCTTATCTGCCCTTGGCCGCCGGAGCGGCTGCTGCGCAGCTCGGCCAGCGCGCGGGGGAGGCGGCGGATTGACACGGCGCCGCCGGCCAGAAACAGAAAGAGCCCGCCCCCTATGAGGACGAGAAACATCGGGAGGCCACACACCGTGTCGGCCACCCGGGTGAGCCATTGAGCGGCTGATTCGAGCATAGGTGCGAAGATAGTAATAAAATTGTGAAATTTTGCTAAATTTGCGTCAATGATTCATAATACGGCTTCTTTTATCCGGCGCCACGCGCTGGCGGCTCCCGAGCGGGGGCCGGTGATTGTGGGGCTCAGCGGCGGGGCCGATTCGGTGGCGCTGCTGGCGGTGATGCGCGCCCTGGGCTATCGCTGTGTGGCGGCCCACTGCAACTATGGGCTGCGCGGGGCCGAGAGCGAGCGTGACCGCCGGTGTGCGCTGGCGGTGGCGCAGAGGCTCGGCGCGGAGTGGGCCGAGACACGCTTCGCCACCCGCCAATTTTGCCGCGAGCGCCGCGTGGGGCTGGAGGAGGGGTGCCGGATGCTGCGCTATGAATGGTTTGCCGAGCTTACCGCGAGCTTCGGGGCGCAGGCTGTGGCCGTGGCCCATCATCGCGAGGACCAGGCCGAGACCTTCTTCCTCAATCTGCTGCGCGGGGCGGGGCTCGCGGGCCTCAAAGGGATGCTGCCGCGCAACGGCCTGGTGATTCGCCCGCTGCTTGAGGCGAGCCGCAGCGAGATTCTTGACTTTCTGAGGACCGAGGGGCTGGACTATGTGGTTGACTCGTCGAACCTTAGCGATGACTACACGCGCAACCGCATCCGCCACCATGTGATTCCGGCGCTGCAGCAGGCGGCTCCCTCGGGGGCCGACGCGCTGCGGAGCGTGACCATGGCAATGGGCCATCTTGATGAGTGTCGCAGGCTGCTGGGGGCTCTGGTCAGGGAGCGGGCGGCGGCGTTTACGGGGCCTGAGGGGCTCGATGTGGCGCGGATGGTTGGGGGCGGAGTGCCTGAGCCTGAGGCGTTTCTCTATGAGCTGCTGGCGCCGCAGGGTGTGAGCCGCCGGGTGAGCGATGCCATTGCTGCGGCGGCTCTGCTGCCGGGCTGCCGGGTGTTCACCGCCCCGGGGGGGAGCCGCTGGCTGCTTGACCGCGGACGGCTGAGGACCTATGAGGGCGGGGAGGGCGCCGACACCGTCACGGCGAGCCGCCTCAGCGGACTGCCGCTGGAGGTGGAGGAGATTGCGGCTGAGGAGTTTAAGCCGCGCAAGAGGGTGAGGGAGGTGATGTATCTCGACGCCGAGGCTGATGCCTCTGAGGCGCTCTGGGAGCTGCGTCCGTGGCGGCGGGGCGACCGCCTGGAGCCGTTCGGCATGAAGGGCTCACGCCTGGTGAGCGACATTCTCAATGATGCCAAGGTGGGCCTTGACCGCAAGCAGCGGGTGAGGGTGCTGACGCGCAATGGCGTGGTGCTGTGGGTGGTGGGCTTCCGGGCCTCACGGCTCTTTGCGGTGACTGAGGCCACGCAGCGGGTGCTATGCCTGCACGCCGGCCACTATGGCTATGACGGCCACGGAGGCCAGGAGCACTCCGATGGGAATGTCGGCCGCTGAGGGGAAGGGGCGCAGCGATGAGCTGTCGGGCCGCAGGCGGCGCAGCAGCGGAATCATGATGCAGAGTGAAATCAGGGTGCCTATGAGCGCGCCGGTGAGGATGTCGCCGGGATAGTGCACGCCCAGATAGAGGCGTGTGTAGCAGTTCATTGCGGCCCAGCAGATCATGGCAATGGTGAAGCGGCGCACTCTCACGGCGAGGCAGATGGCCGTTGCCAGGGCCAGGGAGTTGGCGCCGTGGCATGAGGGGAAGCCGTAGTGGCCGCCGCGGTAGCCGTCAACGAGGGTCACCAGCGCGGCGATGGGGCTGTCAGGACGCCCGGGGCGTGGGCGGCAGAAGATGGGGCGCAGAAGGGTGGCGCAAATCTGGTCGGCCAGGGCCACACAGAGGCCCGTGGCGAGGGCTATCACCAGCGCGCGGCGCCATCCCAGAGCTTTGACGAGCATGAGCAGCAGCGAGGCGTAGAATGGAATCCACACGAAGCGGCCCGTGAAGATCATCATGAAACGGTCAAAGAAGGGGCTGTGGAGCCCGTTGAGGGTCAGCAGCAGCGAGGCGTCGAGCTGTTGGAGCTGTTCAATCATTTTCCTAAGGCTGAATAGATTAGCTGGAGCCATGCCTTGGCGCCGGGGATGAGCGCGGGGTCAGAGTCGGGCAGGGGTGTGCCGCCGGCGGTGTTGAGCAGGGCGCGGCCGCTGCCGGTGATGATGCCCGCCGTCTCCGGCTCGGCAATCCACGCAAAGTGGGGCTGCGAGGGGTCCAGAAGGTCATGGCTGAAGGGGAAGGGGGAGGGGTCGAGGCCCAGCAGGCTCAGCAGGGTAGCGGCGATGTCGTTTTGCGAGCCGGGGGTGTCGAGGCGAAGGCCGCGGCTGCCAAGGGCGCCTCCGGTAATCACCAGGGGCACTCGGTGGCGGCTCTCGATGTCGGTGAGGGTGGAGCGCAGGGGCCACACGGCATAGTGGTCAGCCACAATCACTATCAGGGCGCGGGGGTCGATGCGGTTGAGGCTGTCGACGAAAGCGCCCAGGCAGCTGTCGGCATAGGCGAAGGCGTTGGTGCGCTCGTTGTCGGCAAAGCGGGGGTTGGTGTAGGGCACCTTGAAGGGCTCGTGGGAGCTTGAGGTCTGCACCACGGTGAAGCGGGGGGCATCGCCACGGCGGCTCTTGATGCGGCTCAGGGCGCGGTTCATCACGGTGTGGTCATGCGCGCCCCATTTGCCCGAGGCTTCGCGCAGGCTGAAGTCGGCCTGTGAGGTGATGCTGTCAAAGCCTGAGCCGCGCAGATAGGCCTGCATGTTGGTGAAGTTGATGTCGCCACCATAATAATAGGAGGTTTCGTAGCCCGCCTGGCGCTTGAGCTCGCCGGCGAGGCCGGGGATGCGCTCGGCCTTGTCCACATATTTCATCAGGCTCACCGTGGGCTGCGAGGGAAATCCGCCGAGGATGGCTGGGAGGGCGCGGTCAGTGCGGAAGCTGTTGGCATAGAAGCGGGTCCACACGGCGCCGTCGCGGGCTATCGAGTCGAGCTTCACGGCTATCGGCTCGCCGCCGAGGCTGGGGAGCAGATGGTTGGAGAAGCTCTCCAGGATAATCAGGTAGATGTCAGGGCGCTCGGTCAGGAGGCTGAGTGAGTCGGTCGGGCAGCCGGGGGCCGTGGCTGCGTCGGGCAGAGCGGCGCGGGCGGCATCGTCGCTGTCAAAGAATCGAAACTGGGAGTCGAGGTGGCTCTGATGGGTGGCGGAGTAGAGGAGCGAGAACAGAGGGTTGACCGCCACATGATTGAGCTTCATGTTGCTGCTGAAGTAGGCGTGGCTGAGGTTCATCGTGGCCACGGTGACGCCGCCGCGCATGGGCAGATAGAGCAGGCCGGTGAGGAGCAGCGCCGTGATGGTTCCGCGCCAGCGGGGCGTGAGGGGGCTCACGGTGATGCGCCCCGCCGTGAGCAGCAGTGCCTTGGCAAAGAGCCATGTCATCACGGCGAAGGCCACGGCTCCGCCCACGGCCTGCAGCGGTGTGACGGAGGCCAGCGCCGAGGCGGGCGAGGTGGTGAAGTAGAACACCGGGGTCATGTCGAGCCGGAAGCCCCAGCTGCCGTAGAGCCCCAGGTCAAGGATGAACACGGCGGCCAGCAGTGCGCCGGCCACCCAATAGTAGGCCCGCTCAATCCTCAGGGGCACGCGGCTCAGGGTGAGCGTGCGGGCCACGGTGCAGAGGGCGGGGATGACGGTGAGATAGGCCGCCACACTGAGGTCAATGCCGAACCCGTGGGCCATGGCGGCGCCCCACAGCTCGGAGGCCGAGGCGCCTGACGCAGCGCCATACACGGCAATGAACAGCGCCCTGTCAATCATCATCAGCAGGACGAACACGGCCATCAATGCCGCAAACTTGAGCACAATTCGCTTCATGATGCAAAGTTAATGAGAAGTTGGCAGTAAATTCCATTCCGCGCCTTTTTTCCGCGGATTGCGCCGCCATAAAGGAAAGCAAAGCAAATAAAAAAAAAGAAAACTAAATTAAATAAATAACACCAACAACATCAACAACAACATTGCGCGCACGCGAGGGGTTGGTGATTGTTGGTGTTGTTTGTGTTGGTTGGTGTTGTTGTTGATGGGTTGAGTTTTTTAAGAAGAGGTTTTTGGATTGATGCTACCACGCGACAAAGTGTGCCCGCAAACATCACTCCGCGGATTATTTGACTCGGAGGGGCGGGCGGCCCGAACGGCCGCCCCTACA
>JAAVCF010000004.1 GCA_014802445.1 Bacteroides sp.
CATAATGCGAAAATAGCTCAGTTGGTAGAGCACAACCTTGCCAAGGTTGGGGTCGCGGGTTCGAGTCCCGTTTTTCGCTCTAATCATTATCACAAGCATCTGTCAAAGTCAAGTTTGACAAACCTCATGTCCGGGTGGTGGAATTGGTAGACACGCTACTTTGAGGGGGTAGTGGCCGAAAGGCTGTGTGAGTTCGAATCTCATCTCGGACACAAGAAAAATCCGCAATGCAAATGCATCTGCGGATTTTTCGCGTTTATACCCCCGCAAACTCTCCGCGCCAGAACCGGCGTCTCTCCGCAACGTTCCCGCAAATGTAGGGGCGCCCGTTCGGGGCGCCCGCCCTCCTCGACAAGCCGCCCTGCAAATCGTCCGCCAAAACCGGCGCCTCCCCGCCAACCGGAATGCAAAAATGTAGGGGCGCCCGTTCGGGGCGCCCGCCCTCCTCGACAACCCCTCCCCGCAAACCGTCCCGCAAGAACCGGCGTCTCCCCGCAATGTTCCCGCAAATGTAGGGGCCCCATTCGGGGCGCCCGCCCTCCGCGACAAAACCGTCCCCGCAAATCCCTCCGCGACAAAACCACCCCCACCCCGCAACCTTCCCGCAAAATGTAGGGGCGCCCGTTCGGGGCGCCCGCCCTCCGCGACAAAACCTCCCGCAAACCTCCCGCCAGAACCGGCGCCTCTCCGCAACCATCCCGCAAAATGTAGGGGCGCCCGCCCTCCGCGGCAAAATAAAACCATTATCTATATAGTTTCAAATTTACCATAGTGCCAATTCTTTAACTAATTTTTATAAATCCTATTAAAAAAGTATTAACTTTGTAGTTCCAAATTTACCATAGTACCAATTCATTACTAATTTTTATAAATCCTATTTTTTATGAAGCACATCTACACCAAGCTGCTATGCAGCCTCGCTCTCGGCACAGCATGTGTCCTGGGCGCGTCAGCAGAGGGGAAAAAGGCTGTAGTGGTGATTTCTAACGACGGGAACCAGCGTCAGGAACTGCTGGAGGATATCGACCGTATAGAAATCGGAGCCACTGCGCTGACAATCAAGAATGTCGGAGGCGCCAGTGAGACAGTGGACTACACTGACATCGACCGCATTATGATCGGGGCTGAATGGACCGCCGTTCAGCGCATCACTGCACCCGGCGAAATCGCCGTATGGCCCATTTCCACAACAGGCATTGTAAATATCTCCGGTCTGGAAGCAGGCACCGCCGTCACCGTGTTCAATATCAAGGGTGCCGTGGCCGCCAACGCCGTTGCCACCGGTGAAATCACCTCGCTGAACCTCGGGCAGCTCCCCGCCGGTGTCTATGTGGTTACCGCAGCCAACCAGTCAGTCAAGATCATCAAGAAATAACTCATTCAAGTCCATTTTTAGGCACAATGAAAAAGCAAACCATCATAGCGGCAGCAATAGCGCTGGCCACACTTGGCGCATCGGCCGACAACGAAACAATGTACCTCGTAAAAGGTAACCGCGCGGTAGCCAAATATTCCGTCGATGCCGTGGACTACATCACATTCAACCTTCCCGACGATGTTCTCGATGAGAACCTTTGGCTCTCAGTTGATAAAGTAGGCAAAAACACTGTGACATACACCGTCAACACAGCCGGCAACGATGTGGCCTATGCCCACAACCTCATATCCTACTACGATGCGAACTACGTGGCCATGGACTTCTTCGGCGACATGCTCGAAAACCTCGATGAAGAAAGCGCCCTGCAGTGCATCCAGTATGCGCTCTCCAGCAACGCCTTCGTCGGCATCGGCACACACACCTACACACAGACCGACTTCGAACAGTACGACCAGTACTCCGAAGCAAGCCGTTTCAGCGTGGTTCCCGGCTCAAAATACTATCTCTGCGCATGGGAAGTGAATCCTGTCACAACCGAGCCCCTGTCAACATTCGTGTACCAGGAACTCACCACCGAAGAACCTGCCGAAGTGAACCTCAATCTTGATGTTGCATTTGCCGGTTTCAACTCCTACGGCGTTGTGTTCAACTTCACAGGCAGCAACAATATTGCCTATGTGCGCACATGCTGGGGTATGTACGACTCAATGCAGGCATACGCCGATTACTATGGCATGGACTTCCTCATGGGAACATTCGGCCAGAGCTGGTCGATGGATTTCCTTGCAGGCACAGGCGATCTTGAACCCGGCATCGAAAATGCCACATGGCCCGTCTACGACCAGGGTGAATATGTGATGTATGTACGCGCCTACGACTTCGATGGCAACATGCAGGAAAAGACAATCATCTACAACTACATCTCCAGCGAGGACACCGAAGTGCCCGTAATCACAATCTACTCCAAGGAAAAGAGTGAAGGACATGTGAAAATCAACTTCGAGATCTCACCCAGTAACGTGGAGGAAGCCTACGTGCGCATGCTCAGCGAAAACACCGTCGACGACCGCCTCAACATGGGCTACACCTATCCTGAAATCACCATGGGAGGAGATGCCACCGACATCACCCACAGCATCAACACCACAGGCGAATACACATTCGAAAGCAACGAAGTAGAAGAGCAGTGGAACTCCATCCTCATCTACGCCAAGCTGAAAGAGGGAGGCAACACAACCCTGCGCATCAACTTCTATCCCGACAACGACACCCAATGGTCCATCTTCGCACCCCAGCATGTGCCCGCAACCCGCAAGAAGGCCAAACCCACAAGCATCCGCCGTGCCGGTAGCCCCGTTATCCGCCGCGCCGGTAAATAATTCCACCATCCTCTCTCTCCCGCTTTAATCAGCAAATACACCTGGCGGTGTGCCGGAATCCCTGAAACCGGCACACCGCCATTCCTTTGCGCCGCATGCAGCCGCAAACCGCCCGCCAAAACCGGCGCCTCCCCGCAACGTTCCCGCAAATGTAGGGGCGCCCGTTCGGGGCGCCCGCCCTCCGCGATAAAACCGCCCGCAAACCGTCCGCGCCAAAACCGGCGTCTCCCCGCAATGTTCCCGCAAAATGTAGGGGCGCCCGTTCGGGGCGCCCGCCCTCCGCGACAAAACCTGGCGCAAACCGCCCGCCAAAACCGGCGCCTCTCCGCAATGTTCCCGCAAAATGTAAGGGCGCCCGTTCGGGGCGCCCGCCCTCCGCGACAAAACCTCCTGCAAACGAAAGAACCCAACAAGCGACAGGCCATCGCCCTGTCATATTTTTTCGCACGATGTCCCTCTTTGAGCAAACGAGGAAAATAAATTTGTACTACATCACCACGCTGACAGTTATAAACTCAAAAATTTTTCGCATCTTTGCAGTCGGTAAGGCACTTTGTGTCATGGCCAGACATATTTGAAAAGCGTTTTTGCTTTATCCTTGATTCGAAAATCGCCAATTTTACTGAAGAAGGATAGGCAGTCAAAAGACGCTCATGCTTGTCGTTTATCCGCTCCCCGACAAGGGGTATCGATATCCGATAAGGCGTGGGAGCGGACTGTTTATTTCTTCAATGGCGTTTGGCGATGCCTCGAATCAGATATTCAGTAGAATCGTCCCGCGCTTTTCTTTTTTATAACACTTAAAGAATCGATTCCGAAGGTGACGAGCGGGTCGCATTAATTATACATGAGATTACACCATCTGATGTGCGGTGCTCTGACCTTGTCAATCTTGTTATTTAATTCGTGTTCGCAGTCTGGACATGAAGATGCTCAAACTATTAATGACTCTACTATTGAGGCGCAACCTGAAGAGATATCCTTAGGGGAGATTAATATCAATGGTAAGTGGGCATCTAAGGATAATCCACTATATCCGTTTATTGAATTCAAAGGCAAATCAACAGTTCTTATAAAGACTATCATGGGCCCCTTCGCTTCCAGTTACGAGCGTGACGAGGAATTTATACGTGTTAGGACTGATAAATCAGATTTGCTATTCGAAATCGTCAACGAAGACAGTATAATCGGGTCTGGATTTGCTAACGGACTTTGGATTAAAGAAAAGTAATGCTGTAATATGGGTATTGAATCAACTTTAAGTATAATTGCCAGCGTCCTTGCAATAGGAGGTGCTATATTGGGTGGCTATAAATTGATTAAGCAAAAGCCACTTACGGCTTTAATGACTGAATTAGCTGACAAAAACACATCTGTTAAGCGTCAGCATAGAATTCTTTCGATTATCGACAAACGCTTAATGCTTTCGTCACGGCACATCTCAGCCACATATATCAATGGTTTTCACTCCAATGGACGGTCCAAACAAGCAATTTTTTATGATATATGTAATGAGAACAATATTGAACCGACTATCGAAATATGCAAACTTCTTCTCGGATATGATGAGAAAAAGTTTCGAAAAGATTGGATTGCATGCCATTTAGGGAATAACTCTAACGCGACTACTTCTATTAACCCGGAAGCTCAGATTCCGAAGCCAATCGCCAATGATGAAAATGCCACGGAGACAGTCTATCTATCAGCAATCTTAGCGAAACAGTATGGAGAAACTTGCAAGCGCCTTACTGATATTCTGAATAAGCATAATATCCCTTTTGTATTCCTTGAAGGCACAAACGATATATGGTGTCGGGATTATATGCCCGTACAAACACCGAGTGGTAAACTGATTCAATTCCGATACAATCCCTCCTATCTGAAATCTCCCGAATATTCTCATTCACAATCAGATGTTAGACACGTTGATAAAGTCAACAATATAAATCCAATATTCTCGGACATCAATCTTGATGGTGGTAATGTGGTTATGTACGGCAATAAGGCTATCATAACAGACCGTATTTTCACAGAAAATCCTGATTGGGACAAAGAGAAACTAATTAATGAACTCTCTACCCTCCTTGAATGTGAGATTGTCATAATCCCTGCCTACAAACATGATTATGACTTTACTGGTCATGCCGACGGAATGATGCGTTTTGTAGACAACAATACGGTTCTTGTAAACAATCTTGATCAGGATTTCAAATATATGAAGGAAGCGATTGTCAAAGCTCTTGATAAAGCTAATCTAAAACACATTAACTTCCCTTGGTTTGAGCATAAAATAAAAGGCAATAATGACCACGCAATAGGAATCTACTTAAATTACCTTGAGGTAGGTAACCTCATTGTTATGCCTGTATTTGCTGTTCCCGGCAATAAAGATGCAGAAGCTCTTGACAAACTCAAAGAAGTTTTCCCAAACAAAATCATCGAGACAATAGATTACAACGATGTTGCCTTAGCTGGCGGAATATTGAACTGCACAACTTGGATAAAACGAAAATAAAATGAAAAGAATCTTAACCATTTTATCTATATGCCTCTTTTGCTGCTCGATTTTATGCGCGCAGCAGAGAAAAGTGCTAAAATTAGTAACTCCTCAAATGTCACAAAAAATGTATAGGACAATAAAGAGGTCTCCCAGTCTTACACAGTTAATGTACCATCTTCTTAATGCATCCTCTATATTAGATGGTGAGCTTAAGATTGAAGCTATCGCCGAGCATCCTGATGACGCAAAAAATGCATTAACAAAATTATGTGCCTTTTTAGACGGAAATGGGGGTAGTGACTACATGGATGCAAATTTACTAGAGGTGTTCCATTTTACAGCTCGAGAAACTCAATTAGCAAATTTTATATATTGTGATTATAAAGACGAACAAGAGGCTATAAGAGAGCAACGAGAATTAGAAAAAGAAAAAGAGCTTATTAGACGGTGGAATAATTTGGGAAAAGAGGTTTTTGATTTTGGTTCTGACAACCAAAGACTCACCAGGCCGCGAATAGATATTGATATTGATACGGCAGTTGAATACATTGATAGCATTACAGCTAATTCAACAAATTCAACTGGTAACACTATAGCAACCATAAATTTTACAATTTCAGACAACGGCAAAGTTGAAAACTTCACTTCGTCTGGAAAATGTGGCCGTGTATTTTCTGCTGATAATTTCCGACCCGCAGCGCCGGCATCTTATTATTTTGAATACTTAGACACCACAACCGTATTTGTACCTTGCAATGTTAACATCCCCATTACTGAAGAGTGGGAGGAAATAAAAGAACTTGAAATCGAGATTAAATACAATAAAAAGAAGAATACATGGAATATTTTGTCTTACGACCCAAATAAAGATATTGCATATAATTATCTTCAAGTAATATATAGATTCTTAGAATCTATTCCTATGGGCAATCCTTTGAGAGAGAAAAAGATCTCTCTGTGCGTAAGTATTTGCGACCATTGGTTAAAATTTAATAACAAAAAGCTTCCACTCACATTTCCACTCTCTCGACAGTGCCGAATTAAAAAAACTCTTAGCAACAAGTCATCCATTCAAAGATATGGAGAAAAACATTTGAATTGGTAAGCTGGCCTATTAAAATTATCTGAAAACTAATCTAGAAGGGAGCCTAAGACTTTATCCGTTGCAGTAGCGGTGAAGGGCTTCGTCTATGGTTGTATCGAAGTTGACGACTCATCCAGAGTTTGAAGTCATACGAGATTTTGTCGTAACCTGATGCCAAATTTTAATCGTCTTCTCCTCCGCCTCTGAAACAAGTTAAAGTCAGAATGATTTCTATTCTCTGTTTTTGGGATGTGTACCCCTCCTGAAACTCCACACCCCCTACCTCAAATCAGCAGGGCGGTGACGGGGCCGGCCAGGAAGGCCGTGAGGATGCCGTTCAGGATAAGGCCGAGGGTGGCGTAGGCACCGTAGCGGTTGCCGTATTCGGCAAGGCGGTTGGTGCCCATCACGTGGGCCGCCGTGCCCATGCTCAGGCTCTGCGACACCGGCCTGTCAATCCGCCACAGCTCCATCACCTTCACGCCCGCCATCGCTCCGATCATCCCCACCATCACCACGATGGCCGACGTCAGCGCCGGGATGCCCCCGATTTCGCGCGAAATCTCGATGGCTATAGGGGTCGACACCGACTTCGGCGCCAGCGACAGAATCACCTCAGGCGTGGCGCCAAGCCACCGCGCAATCACCACCACGCTCACAATCCCCGTAAGGCATCCCGCCAGTTCGGTGAGCAGCAGCGTCACAAACTGCCGCTTGATGTGGCGCAGCTCATTGTAGAGCGGCAATCCCAGGGCCACGATGGCCGGCTGCAGCCAGAATTCTATCATCCGCCCGCTTTCGCGGTAGTCGTCGTATGTGAGCCCCGTGAGCTTCAGCATCCCGATGATGGCCGCTATGGTGATAACCATGGGATTGAGAAGCGCAATGCCCGTCACCTTGCGCAGATACGTGGCGCCCCAGTAAATCAGGAACGTGGCCGTAATCAAGGCCGTGGGGCCCGCCAGATGCTGTGTGATGTCACTTGTCATGATTGCTGTGGTGATGGGATTTATGACGATGGTGGAGATACTGATGCAGGCGCCCGGTCACGGCAAGCACCAGCGCCGTGCTCACCAACGTGGCCACAGTAACCGGCAGCCATTGCGCCGCAATAAGGTCAAAATAAAGCATCAGCGCCACCCCCGGAGGGATGAAGAAAAACGCCATGTTGGAGATGAGAAACTTACACACCGGTGCCACCGTCTGCGGCTTCACCACCCCGCGGCTCAGCAGCAGCGTCAGCAGCAGCATCCCCCAGATGCTGGCCGGAATGTGGAGTCCCGGGATGAGGCTCAGAAGCTCGCCCGCGGCGAGACACCCGAAGATGATTCCGAATTGCTTGGCCATTAGCTCTTAATGATATAAGGTGTGCTGAAATCTCAAATCTCAGCACACCTTCATTTCCTGTAAGCCTCAGTGCGGAGCCCCTGGCCCCGTGAGGCGGTGATGATCAATAAAACTTGCGGATGCCCATGATTTCGCGCACCTCGGCAAGAGTCTTGGCCGCACGCTCACGGGCACGCTCGGCGCCCTGACGGGTCACGCGCGCCAGCAGCGCATCGTCATTCTGAATGTCCAGGATGCGCTCGCGGATGGGGAGGGTCACTTTCAGGATATCCTCGGCCAGCTGCTTCTTAAGATCGCCGTAGCGGATTGAGCAGTTGGCATAAGCGTCGCGGTAATGCTGCACCACCTCAGGAGCCGAGGTGAGCTCCATCAGCGTCAGCAGATTGTTCACCGGCTCGCTCACGGGCTGGTTAGGCTCCTTGGGACCCTCATCGGTCACGGCGCGCATCACCTTCTTGCGCAGGGTCTTTTCATCGTCAATGAGATAGATGCAGTTGCCCTCGCTCTTGCCCATCTTGCCGCTGCCGTCAAGGCCGGGCACCTTCACGGCGTGGTCGCCGAAATTGAAGTTCTCAGGCTCGGGGAAGAGGTCCACGCCATAGTAAGAGTTGAAGCGGCGAGCAAAGCGGCGTGTAAGCTCCAGGTGCTGCTCCTGGTCCTTGCCCACGGGCACCTTGTGGGCCTTCTGAATCAGAATGTCCACAGCCATCAGGGTGGGGTAGGTGAGAAGGCCGGCGTTCACGCGCTTGTTTGAGTTGGTGCCGATGATTTCGCGCTCAATGTCGCCCTCGGCAGCGTCAACCTTGATGCCAAGCTGCTTGCGCGCCTTGTCCTTGAACGATGCCGTGCGCATCAGTTCGCCGATGCCCACATGCATGTTCAGCAGAAGGTAAAGCTCCGACACCTCGGGCACATCGCTCTGAACGAAAATAGTGGCCTTGTCAGGGTCAATTCCCGCTGCCAGATATTCGGCAAGGATATTCTTCACATTGCTGTGGAGGGTCTTCGGGTCAGGGTGAGTGGTCAGGGCATGGAGGTCAGCGATGAAGAAGAGGCTGTCGTAGTCATCCTGCATCCTGACAAATTTACTCAGGGCGCCGTAGTAGTTGCCCAGGTGGAGATTACCGGTGGCACGGATGCCGCTCAACACGGTTTCTTTCATAGGACTGTAATGTGTGGGTGGGGGATAGTCAGACTTGTTTGTTTAATGTGCAAAGATAGGAAAATTTTCGTAACTTCGCACCACCGATGGCTAAGGAACCACTCAACATAGTGACCCTCAGGCGTGTCAGTTACAACGACCGCCACAGCATCATCACAGCCTGGTCGCGTGAACGCGGCCGGGTGTCGCTCCTTGTGCCTGACAATGCCGGCCGCTCCGGCGCCCGGGCGCGCGCGCTGATGGCCCCGCCGTCGCTCGCCGGATGCCTGGCCGACATCCGACCCGGCCGCGACATCTTCACCGTGTCCGACATTCGCCCCCTACATCCCCTGGCCGACCTCCGCGCCAATCCTCTCAAAAGCATGGTGGCAATGTTTTTGGCCGAAGTGATGGCCGCCATCCTCCGCGAGAGTCAGCCTGACGCTCCCCTCTTTGACTTTGTGAAGCTGGCTCTTGAACGCCTCGATGCCCTCACCGAGCCGCGAGCCGTGGCCAATTTCCACCTCTGCTTCCTCTATCAGTTGGGCCGCTTCCTGGGCGTTGAGCCTGATGCGTCAACATGGCGCCCCGGCAGGCTCCTCGACATGCACGACGGCCTTTTCCGAGCCACCCCGCCGCCTCATGCCGACTTTCTTGACGCCGCCGAGTCAGAAGCCGCCGCACTGATGAGCCGCATGACCTTTGACAACATAAAAAAATGGAGACTGACGCGCCACCAGCGTAATCGCTCGCTCGACGTCATTCTCCGCTATTTCGCAATCCATCTGGCGCCCGGACTGGCGCAGATGCAGAGCTTAGAGGTCTTCAGGGCGCTTTCTTAAGCATGCTTCCTGACGCATGGCTCTGAGCTTGGCCCGGTTAAGGCGCATAAAGCGCACACGGTCAATCATTGCGCCCACAATTGTTGCGATGCTCACGGCGGCTGCCACAATCAGCCAGGTGTAGAAGGTGTGTTCGATATGCGGCTCCATAATCTTTAGTTTTAGAGGGTTTGATAGATAAGTGTCAGTGGGGTGGGGGTGATGAAACGTTGTTTCCCTTATCAACGCCGCGGCCCCCCTGGTGGTTCACCCGCGGGCGCGTTTTTCTTTTCTGTAAACTCTTTAGCCCCACTGTGTGTTAAAAATAGAAAAGTAACGTAACCATTCCCGATTATGAAATTCCGTCATCTCATCGGTGCCGCAGCCTTGGCTGCCGCCGCTCTTGTTCCGGGCAAGGCTGATGCCTGCTCACGTGTGGTCTACACAGGCCTCGACAGCCTGCGCATTGTGGGCCGCTCGCTCGACTGGAAGACCCCCATCCCCACCAACCTCTACGTCTATCCCCGTGGCTCTCATTGGCACAGCCACGACAAGCCCGGTGCCTTTGAGTGGACCTCAAAGTATGGCGCCGTTTACGCCGTTGGCTATGACGGCGGCGTCACCGAGGGCATGAACGAGAAAGGCCTCGTCATCAACGGCCTCTTCTGCAAGGGCACCGTCTATGATAATGACTCCACCATCACGCGCCGCCCAATGTCGCTGGCCGTGTTCGTGGCATGGCTCCTTGACCAGAACGCCACCACTGATGAGGTTGTGGCCGTGCTCCGCAAGCATGACTTCAACATCTCCGGCTCAACATTCGACGGAGGCACCGTCTCCGCCCTCCACTGGGGCGTGACCGACGCCTCGGGCAAGTCGGCCGTGTTTGAGTTTGACCACGGCAACATCAACATCTATGAGGGCGACGACCTGCGCGTGCTCACCAATGACCCCGCCTGGCCCGCCATGCAGGCCATCAACAACTATTGGCTCGGCATTGGCGGCGGCAACATGCTCCCCGGCACCGTCAAGAGCCCTGACCGCTTTGTCCGCGCTTTCTATTTCATCAACCATGTAAAGCCCGTGGCCGATGCTGACCTCGGGGTGTCAATAGCCCGCTCGGTGGTCCAGAACGTCTCCGTGCCTTACACCTACACCATCGAGACCGAGCCCAACGTCTCCTCAACCCAGTGGCGCAGCTTCGCCAACGTGCGTGACCTCCGCTACTATTTCGACGTGGTGACCAACCCCGGCCTCTACTATGTTGACCTCTCCGCCCTCGATCTCCGCCCCGGCCAGCCCGTGCGCAAGCTTGACACTTCTGATTCAGCCACCCTCGTGGGCAATGCCAACCATGCCCTGAAGCGTGTGGAAGGATTCAAACCCATGTATTGAAATGCATTAATTCTTGATCATAATCCCGCTGAGAGCGGCCGCCTCGTTGATGAAGCGGCCGCTCTTGTTGTCTGCAATCACCTCTCCGTCTTGCTCAATACGGCGATTTTTGTGCCATAGGTTAATTAAATGTTAAAAATTGAAAACAATGCAAGAGTTTTCTTATATTTGCCATCAAAGTCGGTTGCTATGGTTTTGCGGACGCCGGCCCCCCTGTGGATTCCACGCCCGCAACTCTTCGGCCCGTTTTTGAAATGCTGTTACCTTAATTCTAACAAATACCCTGAGAACCTAAACTCATTTATTCACATTTATGGCAAAAATTCAAGGCGCTGTCGACATTGACCGCGAACATTGCAAAGGCTGTGGATTGTGCGTCGTGGCATGCCCCTGCGACGTGCTTCAGCTTCAGCCCAAGGAAGTGAATGACCGAGGCTATCATTTCGCCTATGATGCCAATCCTGATGCCTGCATCGGATGTGCTTCATGTGCCGCAGTGTGCCCCGACAGTTGTTTCACAGTCTACCGTCTGGTGCAGAAGGGATAACCCCCCGGGGGTTCGCCTCATTTATTATCCCGCCCCCAGTGTGATTAACTTTTTATTGACATCAACAATTCCACAGAAAAATGTCTGACAGAGAAGAAGTGAGATTGATGAAGGGCAACGAAGCCATAGCCCACGCCGCCATCCGTTACGGCGTTGACGGCTATTTCGGCTACCCCATCACTCCCCAAAGTGAAATTCTTGAAACCCTCGAAGAGCTCATGCCCTGGGAAACCACTGGCATGGTTGTCCTTCAGGCTGAAAGTGAAGTGGCCGCCATCAACATGGTTTACGGCGGTGCATGTACCGGCAAGGCCGTTATGACATCTTCGTCAAGCCCCGGCGTCAGCCTCAAGCAGGAGGGTATCTCCTATATCGCAGCTGCCGAACTCCCCGCCCTCATTGTCAATGTGATGCGCGGCGGCCCCGGCCTCGGCACAATCCAGCCCTCGCAGGGCGACTATTTCCAGGCCTGCAAGGGTGGCGGCCATGGTGACTATCACCTCATTGTCCTCGCCCCCGCAACCGTCCAGGAGATGGTTGACTTTGTGGCCCTCGGCTTTGACCTTGCCTTTAAGTACAATAACCCCGCCATGATTCTGGCCGACGGCGTTGTGGGCCAGATGATGGAAAAGGTGGTGCTCCCTCCCCAGCGTCCCCGCCGCACTCCCGAGCAGATTGCCGAGCAGTGTCCCTGGGCCGTGACCGGCCACGCCGCAAGCCGCGGCAAGCGCAACGTCGTGACCACCCTCGAGCTTGAGCCTAACAAGATGGAAGTCAATAACCTCCGCTTCCAGAAAACCTACGATGAAATCGAAAAGAACGAGGTCCGCTATCAGGAATATTTCACTGACGATGCTGACTATCTCATCGTGGCCTTCGGCTCAGTGGCCCGAATCTGCCTCAAGGCAATCGAGATTCTCCGTGAACAGGGCATCAAGGTGGGCCTCATCCGTCCCATCACCCTCTGGCCCTTCCCCAAGAAAGCAATTCATGACCTGGGTCAGCGCACCAAGGGCATCCTCACTGTCGAGCTCAATGCCGGACAGATGGTGGAGGACGTGCGCCTCGCAGTAGAATGTAAAGTCCCCGTGGCCCACTTCGGCCGCATGGGCGGCATTGTCGTCAACCCCAACGAGGTGGTCGATGCTTTCCACAAACAGTTTCCCGACGCTAAATAACTTCAGGCAATGACAAAGGAAGAAATAAAGAAAAACGGCACGGTTGTCGCTTCTAAACCGAGCCTGCTCAACGATAATCTCATGCACTATTGCCCCGGCTGCAGCCATGGTGTGGTGCACGGTCTCGTGGCCGAAGTGCTCGAAGATATGGGCCTGGCTGACAAGGCCATTGGCGTGGCGCCCGTAGGTTGCGCCGTGTTTGCCTACAATTACATCGACATTGACTGGATTGAGGCCGCCCACGGTCGCGCGCCCGCTGTGGCCACCGCCGCCAAGCGCCTCAACCCCGAGTGTATGGTATTCACCTATCAGGGCGACGGCGACCTCGCTGCCATCGGCACCGCCGAGGCAATCCACGCCGCAAACCGTGGTGAAAACATCACCATCATCTTCATCAACAACGGCATCTACGGCATGACCGGCGGTCAGATGGCCCCCACAACCCTCGAAGGCCAGAAAACTGCCACTTGCCCCTATGGCCGCCGCCCCGACCTCAACGGTTACCCCCTCAAGATGTCGGACCTCATGATTCAGCTCGACGGCACTTGCTACGTTACCCGTCAGGCTGTCGACACTCCCGCCAACACCAAGAAGGCCAAGAAAGCCATCCGCAAAGCCTTTGAAAACTCTATGGCCAAGCGCGGCACCTCTGTCGTGGAAATCGTCGCCACCTGTAACTCAGGATGGAAGATGAGCCCCGTCAAGGCCAACGAATGGCTCAACGAGAATATGACCGCCAAGTATCCCCTGGGCGATATGAAAGACGTTGTTAACTCTTAAGAATCTCTTTTCAAGATGACTAACGAAATCATCATAGCCGGTTTCGGCGGCCAGGGTGTGCTGTCGATGGGCAAAACCCTCGCCTATGCCGGCCTTATGGACAATCAGGAAATAACCTGGATGCCCGCATACGGTCCCGAGCAGCGTGGCGGCACTTGTAATGTCACCGTCATCCTCTCTGACAAAACCATCAGCTCACCCGTCGTTGACTGCTACGACGTCGCTGTGGTGCTCAACCAGCAGAGCCTCGACAAATTCGAGCCCAAGGTGAAGCCCGGAGGAATCCTCATCTATGACCCCTACGGAATCCACCGTCCCCCCACACGCACTGACATCACCGTCCTCCCCGTGGAGGCCATGGAAGCAACCATTGAAGCCGGCAACTCAAAGATTTTCAACATGATTGTGCTCGGCGCCCTCCTGGCTGCCCGTCCCATGGTGCCCGTTGAAAGCGTCCTCGCAGGCCTCAAGAAAGTGCTCCCCGAGCGCCATCACCACCTTATCCCCCTCAATGAGCAGGCCCTCCGCAAGGGCATGAGCCTCGTCGAGGCCCGTAAGGCCTGATTTGCCTGTCTGAAAAAAATTGTGTTACTTTGCGGCATGGATCAGGAAACTCGTAAACATCTCGGTAAAGATCCCGACGGACTCCTTACCTATGAATACATCGCCAACCACATCGGCCTGTGCGATGACGACATGCCCCTGCTGGTCGACAACATGATTGCTGTTGACTCCACAGGGCAGTTCATGGTCAGCGCTGCCCGTTATCTGGGCGCCATTGACGCCGTGAAGTATCAGGAATCCATTGCCCGCCTCGTGGCCATGGCCATCGAGCGTGACCGTGAGCGCCGATATATCGGTGACCTCCTCACAAGCCTCTGGGGTCCTGACTACCTTGAACGCGCCGAAGCTCTCAGCTCGTCCGACGATAATTTCCGCCGCATCTTCAAGCGCATCCACCCCTCCGGATTGCTCTGATGCCCGATGTAATCCATCACTCCTCCGTAATCACAATTTTTTATCCCCGAATGAACTCCAAACCCATCATAAAGACGGCCATGGCAACTGTCATGGCCGCCTTTCTGTTATTAACCCTGCAATCTGCTAAACCCGCTAAAATGACTCGCGTCGAAATCTCCACCACTGCCGGCCGCATCGTGATAGGCCTCTATGACGACACCCCTCGTCACCGTGACAATTTCATCAAGCTCGTCAATGAAGGATTCTATGACGGCCTGCTCTTCCACCGCGTAATCCGTGACTTCATGGTCCAGACAGGTGACCCCGACAGCCGCAACGCCGCTCCCGGCCGCCAGCTCGGTGCAGGAAACGTGGGCTATGAAATCGACGCCGAAATCCTCTGTCCCACCCACATCAACAAGCGCGGTGCCCTCGCCGCCGCCCGCACTGGCGACAATGTCAACCCCCTCCGCCGTTCAAGCGGCTCCCAGTTCTACATCGTCACCGGACGCACCTTCACTGATGCCCAGCTTGACCAGATGGAGCATCAGGCGCGCATGCAGCAGAAGCAGGACATCTTCAATCGTCTCGCCTCTGAGCGCCGCGATACCATCATGAACCTCCGCCGCAACCGTGACCAGGCAGGCCTGCAGGCCCTCCAGGACTCGCTGGTGAAGCTCACCGAAGAGGAAGCTGCCCAGAATCCCTTTGCTTACTCAGACCAGCAGCGCGACGTTTACCGCACCCAGGGTGGAGCTCCCCATCTCGACGGTGCCTACACCGTATTTGGCGAGGTGCTCGAAGGTCTTGACACCGTGGAAGCTATCGAAAAAGCCGCCACTGACGCCGCTGACCGCCCCGTGGACGATGTCAAGATAATCTCCATGAAGGTGCTCGAATGATTTCATTCAGCCGCTTCACCCTCCCTAACGGGCTCAGAGTTATCCATCATCACGACCCCGGCACGGCCATGGTGGCCGTTAACCTCCTCTACAATGTCGGGGCCCGCGACGAACACCCCTCCCAAACCGGACTGGCCCACCTCTTCGAGCATCTTATGTTCGGAGGGTCGGCCAATATCCCGTCGTTCGACGCCGCCATTGAGCGCGCCGGTGGCATGAACAATGCATGGACCTCCAACGACTTCACCAATTTCTACGACATCGTGCCCGCGGCCAACGTCGAGACAGCCTTCTGGCTCGAGAGTGACCGCATGCTCGGCCTCGCCTTCAGCGAAAAGTCGCTTGAGGTGCAGCGCAATGTGGTCATCGAGGAGTTCAAGCAGGTGTGTCTCAACCGCCCTTACGGGCAGTTGGGCCACGAGCTCCGCGCCCTCCTTTACGATGTCCACCCTTACCGCTGGCCCGTCATAGGCCTCGATTTCTCCCACATTGCCTCCGTCAGCCTTGCCGACGAGCGCCGCTTCTTCCTCAGCCACTACGCCCCTAACAATGCCGTGCTCGCCGTGGCCGGCAACGTCACCCTGGAGCGCGTTCGCGAGCTGGCCGAGAAATGGTTCGCGCCCATCCCGCGCCGCGAAATAGCCCCGCGCACCTATCCCGCCGAGGCCCCCATCCTCAGCCCTCGCCGCAAGGTCATAACCGGCCTGGCGCCTCAAACGGCTGTCTACATCGCTTTCCCCATGCCCGGCTACGGTCACCCCGATTTCATCCCCTGTGACCTTATTACGGACATCCTGGCCTCAGGACGGTCATCCCGCATGTTCCGCAACCTTGTGATGCCCGGAACCCTCTTCAGCGAGGCCGACGCTTCCATAGCAGGCTCCGAGGAACCCGGCTACCTCCTCCTCTCAGGCAAGCTCCTTGCCGAAGGCCCCGAGGCCGAAGCCCAGGCCGAGCAGCTCCTGCTTGACCAGGCGGCCTCCATTGTCAGTGACGGTGTCACACCCCGCGAGCTTGAGCGCGCCGTCAACCGCTTTGAGAGCAACCACACCTTCTCATCCATGAGCTTCCTGGCCAAGGCAACCCAGCTGGCCCGCGCTGAGATGCACGGTGAGGACATCAACACCATCGTGGCCCGCTATCGCAGCATCACCCCCGCCGACATTGACCGTGCCGCCCGCGCCGTGCTCCGTCCCCAATCCACCGCCACCATCATCTACCGCCCCAAAAAAATGTAGGGACGCACCCCCAACGCCGAATCCGGCCAAACCTGCCCCGCCTCACCCGCGACAAAATTGCGCCCGGCGGGGCGTTTTTTTGTGGCTACGGACGGGGCAATAAAAAATCGAGGCCGCATCACTGACGATGCGGCCTCGATGGGCTTTCTGAAAGGTTGTGTTACATCACGATAACCTTTGAGGCTTCGTTGCCCTGGCGACGGATGTAGAGGCCGGGAACGAGCTTGCCGGTCATGCGAACACCCTGGAGGGTGAAGTATTCAGCGGTTGCTGCGTCCTCAACGGTGATGGTGCTGATGCCATCTTCAGGAGGAGTAACCACGGGCTTCTCGCCGATGAAGTAGAAGTTGGCGATAGCGAAGGTGGCGAAGTTGGGGTGGTTGAGAGCGAACTGACCCACTTCAGTGCCATAGTCGGGATAGCCGAAGTCAGTGAGGGGGAGCTCGATGTGGTTCCAGGTCATAGCTTCGAGGCTAACTTCCTTGTCAGGAGTGGTAGCGCCGTTAGCGCCGGTCCAAACGGGAGCTACGGTGATTACAGCGTTCTCCACATCTTCCAGGGGGAAGAGGTCAATGCAAACAGTGTTGCAAACCTCGCCGAGCTCGGCGTTCACGTTCAGGCCACCCCACTGGTCGAAGTAGCTGCTGAAATAAAGCACGGTCTCGCCGTTCTCGGTGTCCATGGTGCCGAGCTTGCCGGCAGAACCCCATGCGTCAAAGCCGGGAACTTCAGTGGCGTTGAATGAGCTGCCATACACACCCACCACGTCATACTTCTCAGTGTCAAGAACCACCACGGGAGCATCCTCCAGACCGAGGGTCTTAACGGTCACGCTCACGGGTTCTGCAAAGTTCTTGCCGTCGCCGGCCACCACTTCAAAGGTGTATTCGGTGTTGATGCTGAGCTCAGTGATTTCGTAGGTCACGGCTTCGCCTGAGTTGCCTTCCACCACGGCGCTGTTCTCGCCCCAGGTGATGGTGTAGTCAACCTTGGGGTTGAGGTCGTCAGTGGCCTTCATGGTCAGAACCACGCTGCCGATGCCGCCTTCGCCGGTCACTTCCACGTTAGTAGGAGCGGTTTCGTCACCTTCGATAGCCATGGGAGTGAAGTAGACGTTGGTCACGAGCACGTCGCAAGCGTCGGCCGCTGACATACGCAGTGAATAGTTGTTGACGTTATCAACGCCGATGAGGCTTACATTAACGTCGTTCCACTTGTTGGCTTCCAGAGCAACATTGTTGTTGGTACGGGTGCCGGCACCTTCAAGCATGATGTTGGCGGTCACGTCCTTGGTTGAGTAAACCTCCATGTGGAGAGCGCGGAAGCCCTTCTCAGCGGGAACGAATTTGGTGCCCCAATTGCCGAGGGTGCTGCTGTTGCCGAAGAACACACACTGGGTTTCAGTGAATGCCATGGCTATTTCGCCGTCGGGGAAGGTCACGTTAGGAAGCTGCTTGGCGCCGCCGTTGTAACCGAGCATCAGGTTGACTTTGCTGTCAAGGTCAGCGTCGTTGCTCAGGAATATGGCGGTCTGATACAGGCCGGGCTGGCCGGGAGCGGCAGACACTGCGGTAACGGTGGCGGTCACTTCCTTGTCGTCCATCTTGGCGGTGAGGGTGGCCTCGGTGCCTTCGTTGATGGTCAGCATGCCGTTCTCATAGGTGGCGTTGGAGCTTACGCTCACGGTCACTTCTGAGGGGTCAATGGCGTCGCCCACCTGATTCTTGAAGCTCAGGGTCACGGGGGTGGGAGTGTTGAGCACTGCCATGCTGGGTGACACTGAGAATTCGGTGAGTTCCACAATGAAGGGTGCGATGGCGCTCATTGATTTGATTTTCACGCCCCAGCCCCAGTTGGTGGCATCAGTGGGCTGGAACACCAGGTAACGGCCCTTGGTGCCTTCGGGGAGCTCGGCAACGTTGGCGGTGTACTGGCCAAGGCCGCTTGCCCGATAGGTGGGCTCGCTGTTGAGGATGTCGAGGGTGGGAGCATCGTTGGTCACATACATAACGTAGGAGCTGGCTGATGCGCCTTCCCAGGTGGAGCTCACGCGGGCCACTTCCTGCTCGGCGCCCATGTCCACATAGAAGCCCTGGATGCCGATTTCCTTGTTCTCGGCAGTGTTCCAGCCGCCGCCCACTTCGGGGAAGAGGTAGATGTTGCTGGTGTTGGCGGGATCGGCAACGATTTTGTCAAGTGTGGCAGGATCAAAGGTGAAAGTGCCTGCGGTGTTGGTCCAGGTCTTTGCTTCGCCGAGGGTGAAAATCGGCTTGTTGGCAAGAAGATTCTCCTGGGCGTTGATTCCCTGAGCGAGGGCCAGAGCGGCCAGTGTCAGTGAGATGCGCGTAAAATTCTTGTTCATTCTTGGTTGGTTAAGATTAAAAGATTATGTGTGAATTAGTCGCACTGTATAAGTTTATGCAAAATTAGTCAGTTTGGATGTAACGGAAGTGTTTTGGGTTTATGTTCTACAGCATGTTTTTCCCACCGATGTTCACGGGCGTATCGGGAGCGTGATGCGGAATGTGGTGCCTTTGCCGGGTTCGGAGGCGGCCACGCATATTTCCCCTTTGTGATATTCCTCGATGATGCGCTTGGCAAGCGCAAGCCCCAGGCCCCAGCCGCGTTTCTTGGTGGTGTAGCCGGGTTTGAAAATGGTCTTGAAGTGTTTGCGGGCAAGCCCTTTGCCGCTGTCGGCCACCTCCACGGTGGCTTTCTCGCCTTGTCGACGGGTGGTCACATGGATGGTGCCGCTCCCTTCCATGGCGTCCACGGCGTTCTTTATCAGGTTCTCCATCACCCACTCGAAGAGGGGGGCCGAGAGGTTCACCGGCAGGGGCTCCTCGGTGAGCTGCGCCGTGAGCGCTATGCGGCTGGAGATGCGGGTTTTCATGTAGCTCACGGAGCGCTCCACCACCTCGTTGAGGTTTTCGCGCTCCATTGATGGCACTGACCCGATTTTGGAGAAGCGTGACGCTATGGTGGCCAGGCGCTTCACATCTTTGTCCATCTCATCCACTATCTCGGCATCCACCCCCATGCCCTGAAGCAGTTCCATCCATGCCATGAGCGACGATATAGGGGTGCCGAGCTGATGCGCCGTTTCTTTTGACAGACCAACCCACACCTTGTTCTGCTCGGCCTTTTTGGTGGAGAGCACCGCGAAGTAAACCACCAGGATGAACGCCAGCATCACTCCAATCTGGATGTAGGGGTAGTAGCTGAGGCTCTTCAGCAGGGTGGAGTCTTCATAGTAAAGGTGTTGTGTCTCGCCGGGCGATATGATGATGTGAATCACGTTGGTGGTCTGCTGCAGCTCGCGGAGCTTGGCGCGCAGAAATTCCATGTTGGCCTTCGAGATGTAGAGCGGCTGCAGGGAGTCAACGGGCTCGGGGAGGTTGCGGAAGTTGCGGTGGTTGATGATGTTGCCGCGGTCATCGGTGAGCAGCACGGGGATGTTTCGGTTCTCCTCGATGATGCTCAGCAGGAAGTCGATGTTGGGTGCGGGCGGGGGCAGCTCCTCCTCCTCGCCGTCGGGGCCTGCATCGGGGAGGTTGCTCATGCTGATAATCTCCTTGGTGGCGTCGGCCCATATCTGCATGCGGGCGCGCTCCTGCTCGGAGAGGTCGGCCACCAGTGAGTTGCTCACATAGAGGAAGCCGGCCACAACAATGAGCGCCACGGCAAGGAAGGTCATCCTGCCGTAGCGTCTCAGTTCATATATTCCGGCTTTGCGCAAGCCTGTCATTCGTTCACTTTGAATTTGTCGCCTGTCTGGTTCACGATCTGGCGATAATACTCTTCGTTATATCCGCCGAACTCGGGGTACTCGCAGAGCCCTTCGGGGGTGCGCAGGAAGCGGCCCTCGCTGTCAGTTTTCTTGATGTTGCCGTCAAGGTATTTCACCAGCAGATAGTCGCCCAGGGCTTTGTAGTTCTTCACATAGCGTGCGGCGGCTTCGGCTGAGTGGCGGTCAAGGCGTGCGGCGGCCTCCTCGGCGCTCATAGAGGCCGTTTCGGCTCTCAGGGCTTCCACCTCGGCGCCTATCAGGCTCTCCTCGGCGCGCTGCACCCTGCGGATGTCGGGAATCATCTGCGAATAGCGGTTATAGGCCTGATTGGCCACATAGTTGTTGACCCAGAAGGCAGCGTCCCAGCTCAGGGTGAGCATGTCGCCGTTGCCGCGGGCAAACTCGTGGGGCACGTTCTGAGCGCTCATGTAGATGGGCACATAGACACAGGTGTTCGTGTCGTCCACGCCAAACCATAGGATTCCCTTCATGCCGTGGGGGGCCTTGCGGTCAAGCTGGGCCACGAAGCTGAAGCCGGTTTGCTGGGTGGCGGTGGCGCGCTCGTGGGTGTAGGTCTGACCGTCAACCTCATAGGTCAGCGGGCGCCAGCGGTAGGGCACGCTGAAGGGGCCGGCGCCTATGTCGCCCGTCATGTCCATGACGGTGCCTTCATAGTGGTCACGCATGTTCTCCTTCACCATGTCGGCGGTGAGGGGAGCGGCGGGCTTCACCCACAGGGGCAGGGGCTCTCCCTCGGCACCCATAATCCAGGGCAGGTAAGCGTCAATGGCCTGAGGGTCGGCGTGGTGGCGGAAGAAGGCATACACTCGGCCGTCGCAGCCGCGGGTGGCGCCCTGGTCAGTCACGGCATAGGCGCGTGAAAAGTCAAACTCCTCATCCTTGCCGCTGAACAGCCCCTTGCGGCGCGCAAAGTCAATCACGTCGGGTGAGTAGAGCGTGGTTTCGGGTTCGTTGAGCGGGAAGGTGTGGATGCGTGAGTGGTTGGCATGGCCTGAGATGCAGTCGTCGGGGATGCGGCGGGCCACCCACACGGCGCCTTTCTCATCCTTGCCTTTGCCAATCATCTCCAGAATCCATGCCTCATCGCCGTCGCTGATGGAGAATGACTCTCCTTCGCTGGCATAGTCGTATTCGGCCACCAGGTCAGTCATCGTCTTGAGAGCCTCGCGGGCGGTCTTGGCGCGCTCAAGGGTGATGTAGATTAGTGAGCCGTAGTCAATTCCTTTGTCGCCCCACAGCTCTTCGCGGCCGCCCCATGTGCTTTCGCTGATGGCAACGCCATGCTCGTTGATGTTGCCGGTCACGGCATAGGTGTGGGCCGGCTGGGGGATGTGGAGCAGATAGCGGTTGGTGTCCCAGTCGCGCACCTCGCGCATGTCGCCGGGCTTATGGTCGGCGGCGGGGGTGTGGACAATGTCGCCGTAGAGGTTGTGGGAGTCGGCGGCATAGGTGATCATCGTCGAGCCGTCGGCACTCGCTTTCTTGCCTACGAGGAAGCTTGTGCAGGCCTCGGCGGCGGGAGCGGCCATGATGACCGCTGCGGCAATAGCGCTGAAAATCTTCATTATGGTATAATAAGGTGTTTTATATCTATAACTGTTCTTGGCGGAGTTTATTGTAGATATAGGTGGCCACGGAGTCGTCAGTGTTGGGGCCTATCACTATGTCCGCGGCGGCTTTCACCTCCGGCAGGGCGTTGGCCACGGCCACTGAAGTGTCAGCCACGGCCATCATGGGGAGGTCGTTGAGGTTGTCGCCGAACACTGTCACATGCTCGGCCCCGGTGGCCTCTTTGAGCTCCTGAATCCCCCGGGCTTTGCTAACCCCTTCGGTGAACACTTCGATGAAGCCCGCTCCGGCATACACTGGGTCACTGTAGACTGACACTGACAGCCCTCCAATGGCCTCCACATCGGCCACGGCGCGCTGTGTCACCTCCATCGGAGCGGCGCTGAGAATGAGGATGTTGCGGCCCCCTGAAATCATCGCTTCAGGCTCCGGACATTCGTGAATTTTCTTCAGGGTGAGGCTGTTGCGGTCAGTGATGAAGCGGCGCGCCTGGTCATAGCGGCCTCCTCCTTCGTCACAGTGCATAAGCAGGATGCCGTCGTCGCCAAGCTGATAGACCATCGGCTCCATGCCGTGGCGCCTCAGCGCCAGGCACACCTGCTCGGCGCGCCGGCTCTCAAGCAGGTGGGCGTGGTGATAGCGGTGCTCCTGACGGCTCCACATGGCTGCCCCGGTCATCACCACGGCGGGGGGAGTGGTGAGGGTATGGGCAAGCAGAGGCTCAACGGTGCCGGGGGTGCGGGCCGTTGCCACGGTAATCATGGACCCTTGGCGGCTCAACTCGCTGATAATGGCCGCGCTGCGGGCGCTCACCCGACTGTCGGCCCCCAGCAGGGTGCCGTCCATGTCCGTCACAAAGAGCATCTTGGTCTGTTTCATCTCAAAAAATCCGGTTTGCTTTTATCGCAAAGATAGTCATATATTTGCAATCAGCCAACCATCAGGCACAGGGCCGGGGATTTTTGCAATTTAACATCATTTCACATCTTCGATTCTGCTCGTGACGATTTTCTTACTTAATTTGCATTTTGTTCTCAAACGTGCAGGATAGACACTAATCAAACAAAAAATTTTATACATTTTATGAGAAAACTTTTACTTTTCGCTTGTGCGATGTTTGTCGCGCTCGCCGGTTATGCCGATTCGTTCTATGTCGGCTATCTCGAGCTTCTGAAGTCCTCATCCAAATTCAACGAGACTTCAACCGCCACTCAGCAGCTCAAGAATTTCAACCCTCTGAGCTACAACGGTTTTGAATTCAATTTCACCGCCGGCACATATCGCAAGGCAAGCGGATATATGAGCTGCATCGCCGGTGCCCAGCTTTCAATCGAGGCCCCCGAGGACGGCACTATGTCAAAGGTGGTAATCGGCCTCTCTTCCAAGAATGTCAACAAGGGTGTCACCACTGACAACGGCACTTGCGACGTCACCGACACCCAGATCATCTGGACCGGCAATGCAAGCAAGGTAACCTTCACATTCTCAATTGCCATGTATCTCGACAACTTCGAGGTTACTTATGTTGCCGAGCTCCCCGTGTCGGCCATGCCCGTGTTTGACCCCGTGCCCGGCACCTACCCCGGCCCCATGGAGGTGACAATCCTTCCCGCCGAAGGCACCAACTCCACCATCTATTACACCGTTGACGGCTCAACTCCCACCGTTGATCCCGCCATGCTCTACACCGGCCCCGTAACCCTCCAGCCCAGCGCTCTGGGTAATGACCGCGTGGTTAAGGCCATCGCCGTGGAGGATGGCAAGGACCCCTCCACTGTGGCTGTGGGCACCTACACCGTTGTGGAAGGCGTGAAGGTTACCACCATCCACAATTATCTCTATGACAATGAGCATGACTATAACACCATCGGTGTTGACAAGTCCACCCTCTTCACCTTCACCGGCAAGTACACCGTAGTGTATCAGAACGGTCCCACTCTCTTCATCCAGGACGCCACCGGCGGTCTGCAGCTCACCGGCAACATTGGCCGCACCTATCAGCCCGGCGACGTGATTTCAGGCTTCTCAGGCTTCTTCCAGTCACTCAAGTTCGGCACCCCCGCCCTCAACCCCGTAGTTGCCTCATTTGGGGAGCCCGTAAGCCAGGGCGTGTTCACCTGGAACGAAGGCACCGCCAACGATGTGATAGCCTCAAACGCCAACGATGGCTTCCTCTTCAAGAGCATCTACATGTCGGCCGCCGACGTTGAGTCGCCCGAATTTTTCCGCAGCGCCCGCACCCTCGACGGCGGCCAGTTCACCCTCTACAACGGTTTCTCAAACACTTCGGCCTACAACCCCATCTTCACCTTCCCCGCTGAGGACGGTTACTATGACCTTTACGGCTTCGTGGGTCAGGAAACCAGCGGCGGCGCCGACGGCACCAGCGAGGTGGTGTTCATGCCCGTGCTCATGGAGAAGGTTGACGCTCCCGTCAGCGACGCTCCTTCGTTTGAAACCGAAGCAGGTACCTATCCCGACGAGGTGAACGTGGCCATCACCGCCGCTCCCGGCGCTTCTATCTATTACACTCTCGACGGCTCTTATCCCACCGCCGAGTCAACTCTCTACACCGAACCCTTCACCCTCACCGAAACCACAACTGTCAAGGCTGTGGCCATCGCTCCTAACCGTCTGCCCAGCGAAATGGTGGAAGCTGAATTCGTGATTGTGATTACCCCCACCACTGAGGCTCCCGTGTTCACCCCCGAGGGCGGCAAGTTTGAGGACAGCGTTGAGGTGACCATCACCGCTGCTGAAGGCGCCAAGGTTTACTACACTCTCGACGGCACCGAGCCCACCGAGGAGTCAACCCTCTACACCGCTCCCTTCACCCTCACCGAAACCACCACCGTAATGGCCATCGCCGTGGCTGAGGGCGAGCTCCACAGCGAAATCGCCGAAGCTGCCTACGAGATTGTCAAGAAGGACGGCATCGACACCATCACCGTGGCCGGCAACGAAGCTGCCGAGCTCTTTGACCTCCAGGGCCGCCGCATTGACGCCACCCGTGCTCTCCCCGGCCTCTACCTCCGTCGCCAGGGCACCGAGACCGTCAAAGTCATCATCAAGTAATCCCATCCCCCCCATCATCCTCCCGAGGCCGCATCCCCCCGATGCGGCCTCGGCCTTTTATCCCCCCCGCCGCGATATCAGGCCTGTGAAAAAAAACAGGGTGGTAGAGTCCGCGCGCCCTCACCTCGGAACCATTTCCTTTGTCCAATCTCCAAAAAATCCTTGCTTTCTCGGATTTTATTTACTATCTTTGCACTATCATCATTTTTTGACTCAAACCCGGTAAGGGTCCCGTTATTCTCAATGTTGAGACTTCCGGGATTCTCTCCTTTTTTTTACGTGTCATCTAATTAACTAAAAAATATTACAAAGGCGCTCCGCGCGCCTTCGACAAACCTCTCAACAATTCTCTGCCATGGCTATAACCTACATGACCAAAGAAGGTTACAAGAAAAAAATGGAAGAAATCGCCCGCCTCGAATCGGTGGAGCGTCCTCGCATATCACGTGCTATCGCTGAAGCCCGCGACAAGGGCGACCTGTCGGAAAACTCCGAGTATGATGCCGCCAAGGAAGCTCAGGGCCTCCTTGAAATGAAGATTGCCCAGCTCAAGGACCTCGTGGCTCAGGCCCGAATCATTGATGAAAGCAATCTCAACACCGACGAGGTGCAGATTCTTAACCGTGTGACCATCAAGAATGTGGCCAACGGTTCCACTATGGAATGGACCATCGTGGCTGACTCTGAAGCCAACCTCAAGGAGAAGAAGATTGGCAACTCCACCCCCATCGCTCAGGGCCTTCTGGGCCACAAGCGCGGCGAAATAGTGGAAATCCGTGTGCCCGCAGGCCTGATGAAGTTTGAAATCGTTGACATTGCTTTCTGATTATGGCATCAATCTTTTCACGCATAGCCGCCGGCGAAATCCCCTCATATAAGGTGGCCGAGGACGACCGCCATTTCGCGTTTCTCGACATCAACCCCGTGGCTCCCGGCCATGTGCTGGTGATTCCCAAGCGCGAAGTGGACTATATTTTTGACCTCACCGATCAGGAGTATCTTGACCTCCAGCTCTTTGCCAAGAAGGTGGCCGAGGCGCTCAAAAAGGCCATGCCCTGCGTCAAGGTGGGCACTATGGTGCTCGGTCTTGAAGTGCCTCATGCCCACATCCACCTTGTGCCGATGCAGACTGAGCAGGACCTCAACTTCTTCAAGGGCAAGCTCACTCTCCCAGCCGAGCAGATGGCTGACATAGCCGCCCGCATAGCCGCCGAGCTCCCAAAGTGAGCCGCCGTGCCGCAACGTATCAGCAAGCGTCCCTGCCTCCGGGGGCGCTTGCGCTGTTTAGGGGGGTGTACTGACAAGGGGGAAGGGGATTACGCGTCAATGCCCCGCACTCCGCGACAAAACCGCTCACTTAACACATTAACCGGGTTTTACATCTGACCCGTTATTTGAGTTCACGCTGAATCCTGATCATCTGCCTAATATCCCCATTATCATTATACTTGAATAGAAACTCCGTAATGATGCTATCTCTGTCATCTTTTCCTGTTCTTCCGTCTCTACTCATAATCCTGCATCCAATCATATTCTTATAAGATGGTGAGAACTGGGCTATATATTTTGAATCCGTGTTGTCACCATTCTCTGCGCCGAATATTGAAGCCAGGACCCTGGAACGTTTGGGACGAGCCTTCTCATGTACTGACAAACTTGCCTTAATAAGGTCATCCGTCGCATCGCTCTCTATATGACTTGAGAATAAAGGCCAGTCCGCTAACACCTGCTCATACACTGAGTCCGACGCACACAGTAGACTATCATGCGGATAATAAACTTTAATGAACTGATAGGCAGTTTTTACTGCTTCTTGAGCTGCGTGCTTGCTGTAAGTGTCGCATGCCTGCAAGGCCATCCCTATAACCGGCAATATTAAAAAATAAGCAATTTTCTTCATTTTCAGGAGATAATGTTTAGTCGACTGTAAAAACTCCTTTTCTCATTTGGACAATCTCACCCTTATCATTATAAAAGAAAATGAAGATGTCCATTGTAGAATCTCCATCCGGACCTCCGGATATTCCAACAGCTCCATCTCTGCGCCACCTTTCACAGAGTATCATATTCTTGATCGGAGGTGAAAATCTTATCACATATTTAGATTCATTGCAATGGCAAATCAAAGGAGCAAAAAGCTCGGAAAGAGTCTGAGAGTGAGTTGTATCTTCGAGATTATAATTATCCAATGAATAGAGGAATGCGTCCCCAATAATCTTTTCGTATTCTTTTGACGATTTCCATCCTGTCAAAAACTGTAAAGCATCTCCATATACGGAATCGGACGGACATATTTGGTTCTCTTCAGGATAATGGACCTTGAGAAGTTCATAAGCGGTTTTCACAGCTTTGCGAGCCGCTTCATCGGCATAATAATCCTCTGCATGCATTGACACTCCCCAGCATAACAATGTCAATAGAAAAATTACGGTTCTCATAATCAAAAACTGTTATTTTGCTAATATAGCGCCAAAAAGAGGCGATTCCAACAATTTTGTAATTGTTTAACGGATATTAACACAATTGATGCCGTGTAATTCCTTACATCTTCAGTAGATAATGTTTAGTCGACTGTTAAAACTTTTTTTCTCATTTGGACAATCTCACCCTTATCATTATAAAAGAAAATGAAGATGTCTATTTCAAAATCTGCATCCGGACCTCCGGATATTCCAACTGCTCCATCTCTGCGCCACCTTTCACAGAATATCATATTCTTGATTGGAGGTGAAAATTTTATCACATATTTAGATTCATTGCAATGGCAAATCAAAGGAGTAAAAAGCTCGGAAAGAGTCTGAGAGTGAATTGTATCTTCGAGATTATAATTATCCAATGAATAGAGGAATGCGTCCCTAATAATCTTTCCGTCTTCTTTTGACGCGGTGGATTTCCACAATGGCACATACTCTAAAACATCTTCATGTACGGAATCGGACGGACATATTTGATTCTCTTCAGGATAATAAACCTTGAGAAGTTCATAAGCGGTTTTCACAGCTTTGCGAGCCGCTTCATCGGCATAATAATCCTCTGCGTGCATTGACACTCCACAGCATAACAATGTCAACAGAAAAATTACGGTTCTCATAATCAAAAACTGTTATTTTGCTAATATAGCGCTAAAAAGAGGTGATTCCAACAATTTTGCAACTACTTAACGAATATTAACACAATTGATGCCGTGCAATTCCTTACACCTGGGTGACGCGACCGGTGATGAGGTCCCACACGTAGGCTCTCACTCCGCGATAGGCGCGGCTGTTGACCATGCTTCGCTTCACATAGCCCGCCGTGCTGCTCACATCGCGGTCCTCGCGGGCATACATCACTATGTCAATGCCGCCGTCGTCGGTCCACACCATGCGGTCAACAACGGCCGAGCTGCCGCCGCCAAACGCTACGGTGCGCCCCGTCATCACCCGCTTNTAGCCCGTAAACCACCGGGCGGTGGCGGGGCCTGACACTCGNTCGTCAAGCAGCTGGCGGAGGTTGGCGGCCTCGGAGGGGGCTATGCGTCCGCGCTCGGNCATCTCGGCCACGGCGCGGCCCGTGTCGGCGGCGCTCACAATGTGGCGCATGGCCTGGAGCATGAGGTCAGTGGTGGCCTCCATGCCCTGNCTGGTGGGGAGCGGCGAGCTGTCCTCGTCGAGCTGCAGGTGGGCCCACAGCTTGGGGGCGAAGTCGGGCTTGCCGGCGGGGAGCTCAATGGTGCCTTCGGGGTCAAGCAGGGTGGGGGGCTTTGAGTCGCGCTTCTCGGGGGTGGTGGGATGGCCTATCTCTATGGGCCCTTCGGTGGTGAAGGGGATGGAGATGTAAGGGCTGAGCGGTTCATGACCCTCGGCGCGCTGAGCGGTAAGGAAAGCCTGATAGTCAGCGTCGGCGTCGAGCTCGTCGCTGAGGCTGTCAATGAAGGCCGGCGCTGAGGCGGTCATGAGGGTGTTGGCNACGAAGTTGGAGAAGGGTTTGCGGCCGTCGGGGTTCGCATGGATGCCCACAATGAGCTCACGCACGGCGCGAGTGAAGCCCACATAAATCACATTGGCATCATCCACCGCCGCATCGTCGGCCAGCTTGAGGTAGGCATCGCGAAATCCCGTGGCCTCCAGGCGCGAGCTGACGGTGAGGGCCACNAGCGGGGGCACCAGCTCGGGCTCCACGAAGTCAAGCTCGGCGGGGNTGAACCATTTCACCTCGGTGGCTGATGACTTGCCGTCGTTGTAAGGCATGTGGACGCAGGGCCACTCCAGGCCTTTGGATTTGTGGATGGTCAGCACCCTGATGGCGTCGGGCTCCTCGCCNGCGGGCACGCAGCGGCGGCANCCGGTTTCGTCCCACCATTTGAGGAATGANGGGAAGTCGCCCTCGCCGGCAGCGGTGCGCTCCACGGCCATATCTGTCAGNGCGGTGAGATAGGCGTTCTCGGCGCGCTGCTGCTCCTCGCTGACATAGCGCGCAATGATGCGCTCAATGACCATCACCAGGGTCACACACTCCAGCCGGGCAATCTCATTGTGGAGTTCCTGCTCCTCGGCGCCGTCGCCGCTGATGGCGCTCTTGAGTGACTCGCCGGCTTCGANGCCNCGGCTCAGGCCGTGCTCAAAGCGGTGAAACAGCGAGGCCACATCGCGGTCAGTCATTGAGTCGGCAGTGGCGGCATAGTCAGTGGAGTCAAGCAGGCGCAGCACGCTGATNACCAGGCGCACGGCGCGTGAGCGCCCCACGAAGAGCGACTCGTCCGACATCACCTTCATCCGCGGGAAGNCCGGGTCATCCTGCATGCGCCTGAACAGCTGCTCGATAAACTCGGCGCCGTCACTGTTGCGGCGAAACAGCACGGCAATGTCGGCCGGGCGGTAGCCTGCCNCAATCTGGCGTGCNATCTGGTCAAGGGTGTTGCTGAAGGCCTCATCGCGCCCNCCCTCGGCGGTGTAGGGGTTAAACATCACGTAGCCCGGCAGGCCGCTCTTGTCGGGCGCCACGGGCTGCATGGCATCGGCATAGATTTCGCTCACCTGGCTCCCGGCGGGGGCCNCGGCCCCGAGGGCCCGGAAGAAGGTGTTGTTGAATCTCACCACTTCGGCTGCTGAGCGGCGGTTGATGCGTGATTCCACATCCGTGCCGTCAAGCATCGCCTCGTCGCCAAATTCGGTGTGGAGGTTGTGGAGCAGANTCGGGTCNCTGTTGCGGAAGCGGTAGATGCACTGCTTCTCGTCGCCGATNACCAGATTGTCGCCATGCTCGTGCGAGAGGCTTTCCTCCACAAGCGGCTTCAGGATTTCCCATTGCATCTTGGAGGTGTCCTGAAACTCGTCGATGAGAAAGTGGCGCAGCCATTGGCCGGTGCGCTCATAGACAAAGGGTGTGGTGTCGTTGCCTATGATGGTGCGGAGAATGGAGTTGGTGTCGCTCAGCAGGATGGTCGAATTCTCGGCACGAAAGTCGGCTATGTGTTTATTGACCTCCGCGGCAAGGCTCAGCAGATAGAGATGGCGCATCATGTCGGTGAGCACCGGCGCCTTGCTGCCCGCGGCGGCAAGNGCCACCGAGGCCGCCTGNACCTTTGCCAGCGCCTCAGGGGTGGGGTTGGCGCTCTTTAGGAAGGCCTTCTCCGGAGTGACNGCATAGCTCAGCAGGGTGGCGCTCATCTTTTTCTCCTCCAGGCCGGTGGCGGCCCAGGCGGTGAAGGCTTTGCGGGGGTTGGCCTGCAGGCCGTCGCAGCNCAGGGCGTCGGCGCATGCGCGCATGGCGCCCTCCTTGAGGCGCTCAATCTCCCGGCGGATGGCCNNGGTGAGCCGGGGCAGGCGTGTGGNGTCAGAGAGGTAACGGTCAGTGTCCTCGCGATGTTCGGCATAGGTTTCGTCNCTGATTTTCTTCATGAAGCTCACCAGGGTTTTGCGCATCTGTGAGTTGTCATTGAAGAGGTTGAAGCCTTTGCCGTCGCGCAGGCGGTCAGTCATCAGAGTCATCAGGCGGCTCTCCAGGTCAAGGGCCNGNCNCTGCTCGTCGGGGTTGCCGGTGCGGGCGCGGTTCACTGACTGGAGCATCTCGTGGACGCCGAGCCTCACGGCGCGGTCCTCGTCGAGGTCCACCTCATAGTTGCCCGGCAGCTCGGCCTCNCGCGCGAAGGTGCGGAGCACACTCTGGAAAAATGAGTCGATGGTGGAGATGTTGAAACTGCCGAAGTCATAGAGCAGGTCACGCAGGGCCTCGCGGGCGCGGTCCTGAATGTCGGCCTCCGAGGCNCCGGTCATGGCCTTGATTTCGGCTAAATAGGGGCTCTTTTTGGTCCATCCGCGCTCCATGCCGGCCAACACTGCCAGTTCGTGGACAATGCGGCGCTTCATCTCCTCGGTGGCCTTGTTGGTGAAGGTTATGGCCAGGATGGAGNTGTGGCGGTTGCGGCTGCCGCGCGCCACGAGTCGGCCCTCCTCGGTGAGAAGCAGCATGATGTAGCGCTTGGTGAGATTATAGGTCTTGCCGGCNCCGGCTGAGGCTTTGCGGATTTTGAGCATCGGAGAGGGAGAGTCAGAGAATACGAGTCTTGTAGCCGCGGGCANGGAGTTCGCGGGCCACGTCCTCGCGCCGGTCGCCCTGAATCAGAATCTCGCCGCCGCGGGCCGAGCCGCCGCAGCCCAGCTTCTGCTTGAGGGCCGAGGCGAGCGCCTGGAGGGCNTCGTCGTCATCAGTGTCAAATCCGGCGGCAATGGTGGCCGCTTTTCCCTTGCGCCCCTTGCGGTCAAGGATAATGTCAATGCGGGGCAGNGCGGCCGGAGCCTCGGGGGCTTCGGGGGCCGCAGTGCTCCCGGCGGGGAGGTCGGGATTACTGTCGAGGAATCCCTTCAGGGTGTCGCGCCAGTCGCTCATAGGGCTTCTTGGTGAGTGTCGGTGGTCATGTCGGCGTGGCCCTCGTCGTCAAGGGGTTCGTCGGCGGGAATGTCACGGGGTGCCTCCATGCGGTGGCTGATTTCACGCAGCATCTCGGCATAAGCGGTCTCTTCGCCGCTGAGGTGGCTGAAGTAGGCCTCGGCGCTGTCGGTGTTGACGCGCACGGCCATCCTGTAACACACAATGGCCTGACCTACCGTGGAGGGGTCGTCACTCTTGTCGGCCACCTGCATATACACCAATGCCAGCCTTCCGAGCTGGGAGGCCGACATGCGGGTGGAGTCGGAGCCGAGGATGGCGTCGGCGGTGCGCCGCGCTTCGTTGGGATTGCCTTCGGCCAGATAGCTGTCGGCAGCGTCCAGCGAGCTGTTGATTTCGCCGGGGGTGGGCGCGCCGCATGAGGCAACCGTCATGCAGCCCGCTATGATGATGGATTTAAGCNGTCGTTTCATTATAGGGTGTATAGATTAAGGTTTGGGGTGTGGCAGGGTAGGGGAGGGGTCATTGCGGCCGGCGGTGGTAGGTGTAGCTCACCCCGCCGCGGTCAATGGTCATTGACACCTCGTTGGCCTCGGTGATGGGAAACGAGAAGCTCTCGGGGATGTTGCCCACAAGGGAGCGGTCGCCGTCCACCTCAAGGGTGGAGGGGTCAAGCTCGCCCACCAGGCAGCCATCCTTCACATTCCATTTGCCCGACACCGAGAAGCTGACCACGCCCGCTTCAACGCGGCGCACCACACACTTCCCGTCCTTGCCGAGCTCAAATGCCGGAAGCTCCTCCGACGCCACTGTAAGATAGTAGTTGCCCGTCATTTCGCGGGCCTCTTTGCTCAGATGGTTGCAGCCTGTCAGGCCTAACANGCCTGCTGCGGCCAACACTAAAATTTGTCTACGCATAGCACCTGCAAAGATACGCAATATTTGTCAATCCGTGTGGACATCCTGCNCTTTAGTGAACCTTCCCGGGCGCCCGGCTCNAGCCCTTTTCACATTTATTGACTTTTTGTGCAAAAAAATGCTATAAAATGCGTGGCTCAAACCGAAATTTTCACGTAACTTTGCAGCCTGCAATAGCGGAAGTGGCCACTTTGCAGATAATCAACACTATATAGATTATATGAAGCCTCTACAAGCGAAACTCTCCCGATACACAGCCCCTCAGGAAGCAAAAGCGGCTGGCGTTTATCCCTATTTCCGTGCCATTTCAAGCGAACAGGACCCCCAGGTGGTCATTGACGGTAAAAAGGTTCTGATGTTCGGCTCCAACTGCTACTCAGGTCTTGTTAACGACCCCAGAATCAAGGAGGCCGCTATCGAGGCTACCCGCAAATACGGCACCGGTTGCGCCGGCTCTCCCTTCCTCAACGGCACGCTCGACCTTCACAAGAAGCTCGAGGCAAGAATCGCCGAATATATCGGCAAGGAGGATGCAATGGTTTACTCTTCAGGCTTCGAGGTTAACCTCGGAGTGGTGTCATGCCTCACNGGCCGCGAGGATTATATCCTCTGGGACGAGCAGGACCATGCATCGATTATTGAAGGNCGCCGCCTGTCATTCTCTCAGCAGCTCAAGTATAAGCACAATGACATGGAGTCACTTGAAAAGCAGCTCCGTAAGTGCAACCCTGACTCGGTGAAGCTCATCGTCACTGACGGCGTGTTCTCAATGGAGGGCGACGTTGCCAACCTGCCTGAAATNACCCGCCTGGCAAAGCAGTATGGCGCCAACGTGATGGTGGACGAGGCTCACGGCATCGGCGTGTTCGGCGAAGGCGGNCGCGGCACCTGCCATCACTTCGGAGTGCAGGACGATGTGGACCTCATCATGGGCACATTCTCAAAGTCNCTCGCCTCGCTCGGCGGCTTCATCGCAACTGACAAGGAGGTGACCAACTATCTGCGTCACCACTCTCGCTCCTACATCTTCACNGCCTCCATCACTCCCGCCAGCACCGCTGCGGCCCTCGCCGCCATCGACATTCTGGAGAAGGAGCCCGAGCATCAGGAGAACCTCTGGAAGCTCACCAACTATGCTCTGGAAGGTTTCCGCTCACTCGGCTTTGAGATCGGCAACACGTCAACTCCCATCATCCCTCTGTTTATCCGCGATGACTTCAAGACTTTCGCCATCACGCGCGACCTGCTCCTTGACGGCATCTTCGTGAACCCCGTGGTGAGCCCCGCAGTGGCACCCACCGACACTCTCATCCGCTTCAGCCTCATGGCCACTCACACCCGTGAGCAGGTGGCCGAAGCCATCGAGAAGATTNCAAAGGCCTTCCGTCGTTACGGAGTCCTTCCCGCCTGACGCTGAAAGCACCTCAGGATATTAACACACCGCGCCGGGAGCCGCAAGGCCCCCGGCGCGCTGCATTATCACCCGTCTCCCCGGTCAGGGAAACTGGTAAGCCCCGGGGGTGGGCATGGAGGTTCGCTGAACGCCNTAGGCGTCAATCATNGCNTCAGGGAGGGTCAGACTGNCGTCGCCGGCCTGGAGCACGGGCGANTCAGGCTTCAGGCGATAGTCAAAGATATATTCGTCACGCACCGTCTCATAGAGCGGATCGGTGGCCCAGATGCAGTTGAGGAAGTTGGAGTCGTCCGTTCCCTCGCTCTTGAACACGGTGTTGCGGATGNTCACCTGAGTGCCGTCAAGGTTGCCNGTGTTGATGTCCTGCCCCAGGCCGTAGAAGATGCAGTTGCTGAAGTCGGCCGTCATGTAGGGGAGGTCAACCTGCGCGTCGCTCTCGGCATTGAAGTGGGTNAGGTTGACCAGCGGGTAGGCTATGGCCGCAAAGAGGTAATAGTTGGCCACGGTGACATGGTTGAACACATGGTTACCTCCCACCAGCAGCAGCGGGGTGAGGCCCGCATCGGAGAATTCCGAGCCCACGGCCTTGATGTCGCTGAACCATGCGCAGAAGGCATAGCCCGTGGAGTTGCGGATGCGGCTGTTGCGGATGTAGAGGCCGGGCTCGCCCGCCGAGGGGGCNCTCACCGAGTCCACAAACACTCCTTGCGTCATGTTCTTGATGACCGTGTGGTCAAGGCGGCTGCCGCCCGAGCCGGGGTGGAAGGTCACGCCGCTCCACTGGCCGGCCATGAGNTCGAAGGGTATGTCGGCCACCACATTGTCAGTGCGGTCACCGGTCATCACCACCGGCTGCTCCATNGTGCCGTTGCTCACCAGGCGCCCTCTCACCTCCAGCGAAGCCTTGTCGTGGAAGAACAGCTCCACTCCCGGGTCAAGGGTCAGAGTGGCTCCCGGAGCCACCACCAGCGAGTCAAACACCTGGCGCGGNCCGCCTGCGGTCCAGTGGGTGTCAGAGTCAATGACCACTCCGCGGAGCACCTCCACATCACGTCCGGTGGCGGCCACCACCACACTGCGGCTCACCCCTTGGGTGATGAAGTCCACATGGTCAATCACGCGCAGGCTCTCCTTGTNGCCCGCCGAGGGCACGGTGACCTCCACAAACACGAAAATCGAGTCGTTGGGACGGATTTCGATGTTGCTGAACGTCCTTCCCGCCTGNCCGTCAACGTTGAGGCGGAAGCCGTGTGAGCCCTCGCGGAGCGAGATGCTGGAGATGTTGATGATTTTGTTGTGGCGGTTGTAGACCATGAACGAGTAGGTGGGGGTGGGCTGACCGCTGAAAAATGTGCCAAGGTCAAGCGTNTCGACCGAAAACTCGGGCTGGTCGGCGCTCGANGCGCTCACACCGTCCTCAATGCATCCGGTGAGCATCACCGCCTGCACCATCATCAGAAAGATATATAAGGGTAAGAGTTTCAAAAATTTCATACCTATCTAACGAAGAACCCGGGGCTATTATTATGTGTGCCGCGGATAGTGTTGATGAGCCTCCGGCTCACCGGCGGGGCGCTGCGTGAGATNACGTAGAGCGCGATGGAGCGGGCCACGAGCATNTCGTCATGACAGCCGCTGCGGGCACACCACCCGCCGTCAGGCTGCAGCTCATAGGTGAGAAGCTCCTCCAGGGCNCCTATGTCGCGCTCCACATAGCCGCGGTCTCTCACCAGGCGCTGCATNTTGGCNACCACGGCGGCCTTCGTCTCGCGGTTCATGTGGAAGCCCGGCTTTGACTCCCTGCCGTCGGGGGTGCGGCGGCGGTAGAANTTGGGNTAGGATGANCCTAACACGTCAAGGAGCACCGAGGGCTCTCCGTTCATGGCCGAGAGGTGTTCGGGTGTGTTGCTCTCTATAATCAGCAGAGCGTTGTTATACTCTCTGGCGAATCCGGCGGCGAGGTTGGCCAGNAGGTCATAGTCCATGTGGCCCCTCCACTGCGCCACCACCTCGGGCTTGGCGCAGTTCTTCACCACCACGATAACCGAATAGTCAGAGCCCTGCGAGCGTCCGCCCACATCCACCGCCACCGCATAGCGCGCTCCGGGCTGAGGCAGCTCCCAGGTGCGGCGCTCGTTGTCCTCCGTCAGCGGGTCCTTGCATCCGCTGCGCAGNGCCTCCACGTCGGCGGTGTCAAACACGCTGAAGCCCGAGTTGGCAAACGCTTCCACCGGCGTGGTGGGATATTCACACTTCATGATGCGGTCATGGCAGAGGTCCTGACGCTTCCCTCTGTACCATGCAATCTGNTCCAGCGTGAGCCCCTTCTCCCAGAGCGCCANCTCATAGTCAGAGAGGCTGCTGAAAAATTCCCGCTCGCTCACACGCAGCTCCTCGGTGTAGGCCTCGATTTCATACCAGGGCACAAACACGGGCTTGTAGCCGCTCTTGCCCTCCTCGGCGCGCAGCCATTCNCGGTGGAAGAACGAGCCCACNCCGCGGGCNGTNGANTCCATGACCACCAGTGTGTTGCGCGCNCGCGCTATGCCNCCCACCACGGCCTGNACCATATCCTCGGGCTCGCGATTGGCCGTGGAGCGCCAGAAGGCCACCTCGCTCAGGTGGGCCATGGCGAGGTCGCTGCCGCGCGATGCCTCCTGATTNTCGCATGACCCCACAGTCACCTTGGCCCCGCGGCCACCTATGATGCGGGTGTTGAGCGAGCGCTCAAATGAATTGAAGCGTGCCGGCTCGTCCTCCTCCCACATATCCTCGGGGTAATTCTCGAGCAGCTTGGAGTAGATGCCGCGTATGTGGGCGGCGGCGTCCTTCACGTGGGCGCAGATGATGGAGTTCCAGTTGCGGCACTGTGTNATCTGAATCCAGGCCATGTAGAGCTGNGTGAGCGTGCTGCCGCCCCACTGGCGGGCCTTGAGCAGAATCACTCGGATGGGCTGCCCCGCGCGGCGNTGCTCCTCCATGGTGGCCAGCAGGCGGCGNTGNGGNCGGTTGAGCACAAACTTCACATCCTGCCCTGACAGCTTGTGGTGAATCATCGCGCAGCGCCATGCCCAGAACTCAAAGTCATAGCGGGCGCGCAGCCGCTCGAAGGCGGCAAGCGGCATGCCGGGGCTGAATGAGGGGTCGGCCTTCACCTCGGGGNAGGTGTAGAACCCGCGGCCGGCCACTTTCACCAGNCGGCGCTCGCCCGTGCAGCCGNGGCCCGATTCGGGGTCGTAGTCATGGGCCAGAAGCGCCTTTCGGCGGTTGNTTTCTTTAACAATGTCTTTCATGGTTAAGNATATGCGTAATGAGGTGTTGNATAGTTGTTTAGATGATTTTCGAGGGGTAGAGGCGGGCATCGGCGGTGACGCGCGCCGAGGTGGTGAGCGTAATGTTGCGGCGGGGCGGAGCCGTGACGGGGCTTTGCAGCGGCGAGTTGAGCGCGCCGTTAACGTAGAGGGTNAGCCACCGCTCCATGCCGGNGGGGCCNGCGCCTCCGTCGCCGTCCACGCTCAGGGTGCCGCTCAGATGCGAGGNGAAGATGTTCCATTCCNCGCGGTTCACCCTNGCCGGACCGTGAAGGNACTCCTCTTGGCGCAGAATCTCGATGCCTGACGANGGCACCGTCTCCTCGCTGCCCGCTCCGNCGCGNCGCACGGCTCCGTCNGCATCGCGCATAAACAGGTTGCCTCCGCTGCTCATCAGNGCCGTCACTCTGAGGCTGCGGCGGTAGGTCCGGCCGGTGGCCTCGCGCACGGTGACGTTGCCCTCTTCGTCGGCAAGCCAGAGCTCGCCCCGGGCAGCGTCATATCCGGCCATCACGGCGCCGCATCCGCGCTCCAGAATCTTCACGCCGCTGCCGCTCACGCAGAGCAGCGACTCGTCGGCCACACATATCAGCCCGCTCTCNCTCATGGCCATNGCTCCGCAGGCGCTCATGCCGCTGAGCAGGGCCGCGTTCAGCCGGCGGCGGTCGGCACTCAGTGCCAGCGCATGGATGCCGGCGGTGGTGAGCAGGTAGAAGTGGAGTCGGCCGAAGTCCCAGCTTGACCTGCTGCGGGAGGCCTCGCTCACCGCCGTGATGCGTCCTTCCGCCAGGCCTATGCGCGCCGTGGGGCGGAAGGGGTCGGCGGCGGATGCGGTGATTGCCGTGGCGGGCTGCGGCGTGTGGCGCGGATTCTCGGCGGGAAGAATGGCTGACGAGGGGTCATCGGTAAGCTCCACTTCGGCAAGGTCAGGAGCAACGTAGATTGCCGCAGAGGCATCGGCCGAGGCCCGCAGAGGGAGGGTNACCGAGCGCCCGGCAGCGGCCACGGTGATTTCCACAGCCCGGGCNTCGNNCACGCTCACCAGCGGGGAGAGCGTGAGCGGCGTCACCGAGGGGAGCACGCAGGTGGTCACCCGNCTGCTGCCGTCGGCCATCTTCACCCTCACCCAGCCGGTGCANCCNCCGGNCTTGTAGNTGCGGGTGAGCTCGGGGAGCGTGGGGCCGNCCTCGGCAAGGCGGGTGAGGTTGCCCCACACCACNGCGTCGCCGTTCACAGCCACGCAGCCTGCCGAGAAGTGTTCAGGCGAGCCNTCNNTCACCGCNGCNCCCTCGGNCACGTTGCTGAACAGGGTNCCCGCCNCNGAGGGGCGGGTTGACCCTACCACTCTGAAACTGCCGGCCACACTCTCCACCCTCCCGGCTGCCACCGCCGCAGGNTTCTGCCCCAGGCGGGTGCCGGGGAGAGAAATCTCCACCAGAGCGGCGTTGGCGCCGTCGCGNGAGCAGCGGGTCTCGCTCACGCCGTCGTAGTCCACGGGGTGAAGCTCGGTGCTCACCTCCAGCCGGGCCGTCACACCCTCAGGCGCGCCGTGAGGCCACGCCACCCTGATGCGGAACGCNGTNGCNGTCAGACTGCTTCCTGACAGNTCGCAGCTCTTGTCGGCCAGCTCCATGCGCNCCGTCAAGCTCAGCGCCCCGGGAGTGCCCAGAACCACCGGNCGCGTGAGNAGCCGGGTCACGCCGCGCGAGTCGGTCAGTCTCACCCTCGCCACCACGGGCTGAATCCATCCCCCGGCNGCNCGTCCGCGCGCAGCAAGTCGGCGATAGGCCCCTTTGACCCANTCGCTTATCTTCACCCTGTGNTCGGCNCNCAGCACCTGCGGCATNGTCGNGTAGCCGGGCGTGAGTGTGAGCCCGTCGGTNGCCTCGGAGAGNGNAGCCACACTCTCCGCCGTCACCACAGGCGCAAGCTCGTGGAGCGCNGGCATCTCTGNCGGGCGCCATTCGCTCCCGGTCCACTCAAGCTCCAGNCCCTCGCGCCCCTCGATCATGACAGTCACGCACCCCTGCGGCACGGGAGCCACGCAGCGCACCCTTCCGCCGCAGGCAAAACTCACCTGACGGCGGTNCCTTAAAGCATAAAGCGATGACCCGTCGGCGCAGAAAAGCGTCGTCGAGCCATCGTCGTGACGATACTCAGCCAAAGGAGCTCCNGCATTGGAGCCCATCATCGCGGGCATGCCCACCGGACACGCCACNCCATCAATTATTCGCAGGTTACAATCCATGCCGCAAAATTACCCCCACCCGAACCCCNTTTTGCGGACATCCCACGGATTTGTCAGCAAATCTATGGCCCCCCACGGCGCCAATCTCCCGCAAAATGTAGGGGCGCCCGTTCGGGGCGCCCGCCCTCCGCGTCAATTCCCCGCAAAATCTATGGCCGCCCACCCCCCGGCGTCAATCTCCCGCAAAAGAGGGGGCGCATAAAAATCGAGCGGGCTGTCACGCGACAGCCCGCTTGTGTAAATTACTTTTGCTCTGTGAATTGATAAGGTATAAGATTGGAATATCTTGACTCCTGTCCTTGCAACGAAATCCCACATGCCTACACGTTGTAATACAACCCTTGGACTTAAGTTTTTTAGATTGTATTCGTTTGAAATTCAACAGATACCATTTACATTAAGCTTTTGAAAGTCTTCCCATATCAATGTAGCCAGATATTTGTCGCTTCTGCACTGCAAATCTGACACTCCTTCTTCAATCAGTTCAGAGGTTGGCGCGCTATAGTATATGTCAGTAGCGTCCTGAAGCGAAAGCTTATAGAGTTCACACAGGCTCATTATTATGTTGGCAACTTTAGCTGCTCTTAATGATATTTTACTCTCTTCAGTCATAAGCGTTGACTTTCAATGTGTTTGAGACATTCATCGAGGAGCTTTTGCGAGCGAATGCAATATTGATTATTAGGCTTTTCGAATTTCAATAATCCCAGCGTATCGCCCTCTGATAATTCTCCCTCGAAATATCGATCGAGAGTCTGAATTACCTTGTCGTTAGCTATTCCGCCAATCACAATATCATAGTCTGAATCATCTTTTCCGGCACGGCAGTTTGATACGAAGTCAAGCCATTCCTTATCGTAAGCAGTGAATTCAAGTAGCTTCCATTCAGAAGGTTCAAACATAAATTCATACACATTGAGCCACGCTTCCTGTTGACGGCGGATGAATCGCTGAGCATATTTAACCGCCTGGTCATGCAGGGATGTCAGGTAATATCCTTTTCCAAAATCAAGATATTCTCGGGAATGAACAATGTCAGGTTTCTCAACCCGAACATTGGAGGAATGATATAGTTTCATTTGGGNAGNACTCCTTTCTCTTTCATGTAATCAGTGAGGTCTTCCATCAGATAGCGTGAGCTGAAGGTNTGGAGCACATCGTATGATGGAACAATATAGTCATAAAGGATTCCTGAGCGNTTAAGTCGGTCATACACATCCCCTTGGCTCAGCTTTAATTGATGAGCAAGTTTGCTTATGCAGTATGTCACAAATTCAAGTGTCTTTTTATCCATTTGAGCAGTTGTAAAATAGTTAAAATCAGCTGACCACAATAGCAGTCATCAGAAGCCAAAATGGNGANNAGGTACGCAAAGTTACAAACTTTTTTCTTACAACCAATTAATCCCCAAANAATTAAACACTCATNCAGACCTGNAAATCACATCGGCCGCCATCCTCCCCGTCAATCTCCCGCAAAATGTAGGGGCGCCCGTTCGGGGCGCCCGCCCTCCGCGTCAATCCCCCGCAAAATCTATGGCCGCCCACCCCACGGCGTCAATCCCCTGCAAAATGTAACGCCCCCACGGCGCCAATCTCCCGCAAAAGAGGGGGCGCATAAAAATCGAGCGGGCTGTCACGCGACAGCCCGCTTGTGTAAATTACTTTTGCTCTGTGAATTGATAAGGTATAAGATTGGAATATCTTGACTCTTGTCGGCGCGTTGGCCNGTCAGAGGTTTGTGTCAGTGATGCAAAGATAGCACGTTTTTTGTTACATACTGATTACGACTCGCTGACATTTATGCCACACAGAGCGGNATTAANCTTTTTTAACGCTTTTTGCGGTTTCTNACGCTCTTGGCGGCATTGCTGCTNCCGGAGCTCTTGGGAGCCTTGGCGCGCTTAACCTTCGTGGGCTTGGCTTTCTTCTCTGACGANGTGCCNCGCTTGGAGCGCACTGCGCGCTTGGTTTCCTTGGCGGGCTCGGCGCTTTCCTCTACGGCTGCATCGCCCTCTGCGTCAGATGATTCTTCGGCTGCTTCNGCNGCTTCGGCNTTGCCTTTCTTCTTCGAGCCTTTCTGCTGGGCAAGCTCTTTNGCCTCGCGGCGCTGGNCNAGCTCGTCAAGCGANGGCACCCACAGCTTGTCCTCAAACGTGTCGAGGCGGNGCTGAATGCTGTCCTGAGCATGCTTGAGCTCGTCGGGGTCCTGATGGAGNTGCATCAGCGACTGGTTGCGCAGGTTGCGNGTCTTATAGATGTCGCCCTCGTAGAGGCCGAGGTTGAAGTAGTCGTCGTAGGTGCAGGTGGCCAGGTTGTTATCGTCGGAGGTGAAGATGTTCTGAGTNGANAGATAGGGGCGGAGGTCGTCCATCTTGACCCAGAACATGGGGTAGCGCACAGCCTCGCCGCCGAAGTCGCCNGAGCGGTGGAGCACNGGGCAGATGGCCTCGATNCGGGTGCGCATGCGGTTGGTGAGNCGGTCAAACTCCCAGCGCTCAATNAGATAGTAGGTGAGNACCTCGGTGGCGGGCACGTCGGAGTCATCAATCTCAAATTTGGGATTCTTCTCCGTTGAGCCTTTGGCGGGTGAGTAGAGCACGTGGAAGCGGTCNAGCATGTCGCGCACGTTGAGCTTATACTGGTCGGTAAACACCTCGCGGCCATCNAGATAGTCGTAGGCAGTGAGCTGTCCTGANGCCAGCAGGCGCATGATGATGCGAAACAGGCTTTCCTGNCCCTCCATAGGCTCGTCAGGGAAGTAGAGCGGGGTGTTGGGGTCCTTNGTGAGGTCAATCTGACGATAGATCACGCGCATCCATTCCATGTCGGCATCGCTCACCGGGCGGCTCTCCATGTTCATGCGCATGCGGTCAGTGACCTGNGAGCCGTCAGTGGCTTGGGCGCCGCGCTGGCGTTCACCCCCGCCGCGACGCATCACGGCACTGCTTGACGAGTCCTGAGCCACTGCTGCGAGGCCGAANCCGGCCACAGCGGTTATAAGGATGATAAGATTTCGGATTATTGACATAATAGCGTGATTTCTTGATTGTCTGTTAGTTAACGATGACTTCTACGGGCGACAGCGTGCGTTCCACTCCGTCAGGGCCGATGGCGCGGATGCGCGAGATGTAGAATCGCTTGCCGCGGCTCAGGCGCTTGAACTGGTCCTTCTGGCGCTGTGAGAACTGTGCNCCCTGCGACACTTCCGGAATCGCATTGCCCATCTGGTCAAAGAACACCGTCTCGAAGCCCAGCACCTTGAAGTCAATGTTGAGCATGTCGTCGTCAATGGCGGCATCGAGTCCGCGGGCCGAGAGCAGGGCNGTCTTGCCGAAAGGCTTGCCGCCCTTGTAGCGGTCNGTGTTGCCGTTCTGGCCNGTGAAGGTGATAAACGCCACGGGNTCAGGCAGCTTGCGCACTCGGAAGGTNGTNGTGTTGACCGTCTGCTGGCGGCCGTCGATGGTGGCGGTGACGGTGATGGTGGCATCCTTGCCCACGGCTGCGGGCTTGGCAATCCATGAGTCNCCGCTGCGGGTGAGCGAGCCGTTGGTCATGGTGGCGCTCACGGCGCTTGTGGGCACGCCCGGCACCGAGATTGAAATCGGGTTGTTGATGCCGGCATAGAGCACATTCATCATCGTGGCGCTCACGGTGGCGCTCGGCTCCATNACGGTGTAGGATGANGAGAAGGGATATTTGCTCATAGTNCCGTCAGCCATAGGCAGTTCAATGTAGCCTGAATAGTCAAAGGTGCCGGTGGAGCCGGTGGCAAACTCATAGAGGCCGTTGTCATTGCCCAGNCGCTTGCCGCCCACATAGATGGCNGGNCGCGCCGTGGTGTCGACAGCCGCAAGGACAATCTGAGCTGAATATTTTCCGCCGCGCATCACCATGCGGCTCTGAGGAATCACATAGGCGTTGAGCGAGTTGACGCGCACATCGCCCGCATCCACNTGCGCNAGGATTGAAGCCAGCGCCTCGCCCTCGGCATAGCGCACGTCGTTCTGGAGCTTGGTGAGCAGGGTCACGGCTGCCACAACAGGCTGATTCTCAAACTTGGCCTCCTCCCAGGGCTGGGGCACTACGATGCCCGGGCGGCTGAAAGGNTCGGTGGAGAGCGACTCATCGACGCTCTTGCGCTTGGCTTCGTCAGCAATGTAGGCGCCTATGTAGGTGCGGAAGTCGTCAATGTTCAGGCGAAGCTTCTCGCCGCGGCGAGTGGTGGGGTTAAGGAGCACGGCGGCGGCGCTTTCAAGGTCGTCGCGACGGTTGATGTTGTTGACATCGCCGTCCTTGCCGTCGGCCTGCACCACCACGAGCTGCTTCAGCGAGTCNAGCTCGTTATAGAGCGCGGCGGCGCGCTGACGCACGGCGTAAGCCTTGTCAAGCCAGGGCTTTCCCTTGCCGGGATTGTCCTTGGCAAAGGTGGCCAGCTGAGCATACACNGCATCGTTGCGGTGGGCGTATGTGGCATTGGTGCGCGCAAGCCCCGAGTGGACCTGCACGAAGCCGTCAAGCACNTCGCTCGACACGTTCAGGGCCAGCATAGCCGTCAGCACGATATACATGAGGTTAATCATGCGCTGGCGGGGCGATAGTCGCATTACTGATTCTGCCATATCTTATTGATAGAGAAAGAGTTCTTAAATCATTGAATGAGAGAGAGGGGGTGGAGGTGGANTGTCACTCNGCCTCGGGNGCGGGAGNGTGAGAAGCCTCGGCTGCCGGAGCATGATGNGGNGCACCCATGGGCTGACGATACATGTTGACCGTCATGGCCTGAATCATGTTGGCATAGATGCCGTTGAGCTCGCGCATGTAGCGCGCCATCTTCTCGGTTTCCTCCACATAGCGTGCGCTCTGGCTTGAGCCGCGCTCATACATGTCACGGATGTCNTTGATGCCGCGGTTCACACGGTCAATCGAGTCAATCTGGCTCGACACGCTCTTGAGCTGAATCTCATAGATGGTGTTGAGGCCGTGGACNTTACGGTTCAGAGCCTCCATCTGTTCAACATAGCCGGTTGAGGAGCGGGTGATGTTTTCCGAGTTCTCGGTGATGGCACGGTAAGANTCAAGGAGCACCTCGCTNACCTGGTTCAGCGCGCGGGTGGTCTCGCCAAGGCGCTGGAGCTGACCGCTGATGGTGGCCAGNTGGGTCATATAGTCGCGGGTGGCNGCAGTCATGTCGGCCACGCTTTCAAGCTGCGCGCTGGCTGCGTTCATGCGGGCTATGGTGGCGCTCAGTGCGTCGGCATCGTCCTGACTCATCAGTCCGGCNGCCACNGCNGGCACTGCCTGAGGGGCGCCGNCNTGAACCTGGCCTTGAACGGGAGCACCGCCCTGAGCGGCATAGCCGCCTGAGTAGTGGCCGCCGCCAATGTAGACCGTGCCNCCCTGAACAGGGGCTGAGGCGCCCTCTTTGGCCTCCTCATCCTCCTCACCCTCAAATGATTCGGNATTAACNGGCGCGGCATCTTTGTCAACGAGGCCGGGGAACACCTGTTCCCACTTATATTCCTTCGGGGGACGGTCAAATGCGGTGAGGATAAACATGAGCACCTCCGTACCCATACCCACCATGAGCAGGGTGTTGCCGCCCGATATGTGGAGAATCTTGAACAGTGCGCCCAGAATCACGATAGCGGCGCCGATGCTGTAAGCAAAGTTGAAAAGGCGCTGGCCACCCTCCCACTGGAGGAACTGCTCGATTTTGTTTTTATTTATCTGTGCCATATCAGCAAATGGTTTATTATCAATGGGGTGAGGGATTGGTTATTTCTTCGATGCTTTAGTGCCGCGGGCAAATCCTATCTGNGAGCGCACACAGCGGAAGCCTATGTAGGAGCGCTGCTCGTTCTGATATTCCCACATGCGGATGTCAGAGCGGATGTTGTGTGCCACATCCTTCCATGAACCGCCGCGCACAATCTTGCGCTTCATCTTGTAGGGGTCCTCAAGAGCCGCATCGTAGCGATACTCGGGGTTGAGGTCGTTCTTCAGTTTCGACACGCTCTCGGTGAAGGCCGTCGAGGTCCATTCGCTCACGTTGCCGGCCATATCATAGAGCCCGAAATCATTGGGCGCATACGTGCCCACTTTCGANGTTATCAGNTGGCCGTCCTGCACATAGTTGCCCTCCTGAGGCTTGAAGTTGGCATAGAAGCACCCCTTCTCCTCGGTGAGCGGAAGGTCACCCTCCCAGGGATATTTGTTCTCGGTCACACCGGCGCGGGCGGCGTATTCCCANTCTGACTCNGTGGGCAGGCGGTAAGGCTCCACATACACACCCTCGCGGCCAAGCGAGCGGCGAAGGAAGTCGGTGCGCCAGTTGGCAAAGGCGTTGGCCTGCTCCCAGCTCACACCCACCACGGGATAGTCGCTGTAACCTCCGTGGCTGAAGTACATGCGGGTGTAAGGCTCATTGTAAGCGTTCTCAAAGTCGTTGATCCATGCCGTGGTGTCGGGATACACATTGACAATGTAGGTGTTAAGGAAGTCATAGTCGCCCGTCAGACGGCGCTGGATGGTCTGGCGCACGATTTCGCCCTCGTCGTTGATAAAGGCGGTGTCCTTTGAAATCATGGGCTGACCCGAGGGCACGGGACGGTCAGTGTTATATTCGCGACGGCGCGGNTCAAGGCGGTTCTTGCGCTTGGCNGCCTCGGTGTGGTTNTAAATCTCGTAGCGATAGTTGAGCTGAGTGGGGTCAAGCTCGCGCACTCCCGTGATGGGGTTGGTGCGATANACGCTTTCGATGGCCCTCGCCTCATCCTCATTGGGGTTACGCCAGGGNATGGCCTTGTTCCAGTTAAGNTAAGGCTTGATGGGATTGCCGTCGCGGTCCTCCTCGATTTTGTAGGCCTCGTTGCCGCCGTAAGCCGGGTCGGCAAGGCGCTCACGGATAATGGAGTCACGCACCCAAAACACAAACTGCTTATATTTGGCGTTGGTGATTTCCGTCTCGTCCATCCAGAAAGCATCGACCGACATTCCTTTGGCATCCGCCCGGAGATTCCAGGCGCTGTCAGGCTCGGAGACACCCTCCTTCATAGAGCCGCGCGACACCAGGACCATGCCATACGGAGTGGGCTCGGCCCACGATGAGCCGCCTACACCCGTCACCTCGCCTCCGGCNGAGCTGCTGCCCCCGGCGGCGCATGAAGCCAGCAGCAGGGCCACTGTCAGCGCTATTAAAAGATTGATCGGTTGTTTCATATTATAAAATACGTATACTCTTGTGTTTGTTTTTATTCTTTTCAGAGAAGTCAAGCTTCAGTGAGTAACCGGCGAAGATTTCGTGGCTCCCGGAGCTTGCCTTGTTGATGGCGGTGATNGGATAGTCAAAGCTGTAGCCGATAAAGAATCCTTTGATTTCGGCGCTGAGCATGGCTGAGACGGCATCGTTGTAACGGTAACCGATTCCCGCGCTGAGAAACTTATTGTAACGCACTCGCCCGGTGATTTCGGCTCCCGTCCATGAGAAGTCACTCATGACCATCACTGACGGCATCACTTCAAATAACGTGTTTTTTATCGGAATATTGCACCCGCCCATGAAATATAAAGTGCGCCGTGCCTGAAACTGAAATTTCTTGGCCTCGCTCACCGCTCCTGAAGCGCCGTCGTCNGTGCTTGCCGAGAAGGTCACGGTGGGGCTCATCAGGTGGGTCATCGACAGGCCCGCCCAGAAGCGGGGATGGGTGTACCACAGGCCGGCNCCGAGGTCAAACACCGTTCCGGCAACGTCGCTCGTCGGGATGGCCTCGTCAACGCTCTGATGATAGTCATCATCGTCAGGAATGAACACTTCCGAGCCCTTGAATTTCTCATTGATAAGCCCCGGCTGGAGGCCTATGGTCAGCTCGCCTTTGAGAAATTTGAGNTTNTAGGCCAGCTGGATNCCGGCGGTGAGATTGCCGTAAAGACCGGCGCTCTCGCTCTGCACCAGCGCGCCCACGCCCACAAATTTNCTCCCCAGNTTGAGCTTCGTGTCGGCAAGGCCTATGAAGGTCACCGGAGCATTGTCAATGCCAAGCCACTGAAGGCGTGAGCCGGCGCGGATGCGCAGCAGCGGGCTTGCTCCGGCGGCAGCAGGNTTATAGTAGGTGGGCACCTCAAAATATTGGGTGAACTGNGCGTCGGTCTGGGCCGCCAGAGGGCCCGCGGNTGNAACNGCCGCCAGNATGGCAACCACTCGCAGAATGAGGCGNTTAACAGTTGTTATGNTCATGGAAATGAGTGGTTTATTCAAAATAGAAGGTAAACACCACCATGCGTGACACTGCTTTCTTCAGTGACTGCGTGATGGCATATTTCTCAGGCTCCTCCTCCANGTCGGGGCGGTCATGCTTGATCATNTCGGCCAGNCCGAAGCAGAATTTCACCTCGGGATTAAACTTGAAGAACGGTAGATAGAAATCACACCCGAAGCCCACTGTCAGGAACGTGTCGAACGATTTGAGCTGCAAAATGTCGGCCTTCTTTTTCGACACATCNATTGCNGGCATCACACCCGCCGTGAGATAGGGGCGCGCATTGCGCCAGCGCAGAGCGGAGTATTTAACATCAAGCGGCAGAGCCACATAGGCTGTCTTGATGTTCTGGCTCTCGGTGAACCCCANCGAGGTGTCAACCATGCGGATGTCGCGGTTGCCGAAAAACATTCCCGGCGAGAAGCGAAGGTTGAAATAATTGTTCAGTCGAAGGTCAACCAGGCCCGTCACATTAAAGCCCGGNGAGAATCCCGGCTGGTCCATGAACCATGTGCGGCCATCNTCGGTGGTAAACCCATTGTGGGTGAAGGTCATATCCTGCACATGGAGGCCCACCGAGAATCCCAGATGCCAGCGGCGATTGTCGGCATAAGGGCGATTGAGAAGCTTATCGTTGAGCCCGCGGCCATATAAGGCCGAAGGCGCTGCCGAGAGNATCATCAGCAGCGCCATCATGAGCTTGGGAATCAGACGCGTTTTGTTCATCAAAACTCTAACGCGTCACCCCCCGCGCTTATTATATAAGCCCCCGAAAAAACTCCCCTCCGNCGTTTTATAGGCCGGATTTGNGCAGGAAGTCGCGGAATTGGTCGTGGTCCATGTAGCCCGTGGTGGTGGCAACGCGGCCGTCGGGAAACACTATGCTNACCTGCGGAATNGAGGTGATGCCAAACTGGCGCGCGGCTGCCTGATTNTTGTCCACGTCCACGCTCATGAAGATGGCCCGGTTGCTATTCTCCTNGGCAATNTCCTCAAACACAGGNCCGAACATGCGGCACGGCGGACACCACGTGGCGTTNAAGTCAACCACAATGGGCATTGTGGGGTCAGGAGCAATCTCCCCTTCGTTCCACTGGCGCACGGTAATGCCGGAGTCCACGGTCTCCATGTCGTTTTCAACCGTTTGAGGTGTAGCGGCTTTGCCTGAGCAGGAGCNCATGAAAATGGCGCACGCNGCAATNGCTGCAATATGGTGTAATGCTTTCATGCTTAATAAACGCATAACCCCTCGCNGATGTTGCCCNTCCCCTCATTCCTCCCCGCTTTTTCCCAAAAAGCCCCCTCCTCAGTCACAATCTCCGTCCAACTAAATAACGGCAAAAAGATTGCGAATTTGCCGTTGTTTAGTTACCTTTGTGCCGGATAATCAAGACAATCAATGATAGAGACCAGAGTAGCCATATTGACGTATGCAGGGAATCGGGAATCTTTCCGGTTCGCGGATCTGTTGTCGTATCTCAATAGTGTTATCAATATCTCTAAGGTCACTCTTTCATGGTATCTCAGCGAGATGGTGAAAGATAATGTCCTTTTTAAGCTTGGACGCGGCATCTACACTGCTCGGCAACAGAAGGCAGTGGATTACACTCCGCGCCTGAGAGAAAAAGCTGTTAAAATCGGCAAACTCATTACCAAGACTTTTCCGTTTGTCCGCATCAGTGTGTTNGACGGTCAGGTTCTTGCGGATTTTCAGCATCATATCTCATCTAATAACCTAATTTATATTGAGGTGGAGCGTGATGCTATGGAGTCGGTGTTCCACTGGCTGAAGGGGGAAGGCTACACGGCCTATCTTAATCCCGACAAAGATTTTGTCTATGATTATATTGATTTGTCTAAAAATGTTGTAATTGTCAAACCTCTCATCTCTGAATCTCCTCTGACAGAGGTTCGCGGTATCCCTACACCCAGAATTGAGAAAATCCTTGTTGACATTCTTTGTGACGACGATATGGATTATCTGCATGGCTCGGAATGGCATTATATCTTTGAGCATGTGATAACTACGTATTCCATTAACCGCTCAACCCTTCTTCGCTATGCTTCCCGACGCAATGCGAAGGATAAAATCATCCATGCGCTTGACACCCTGAACTCTTATGATTAAAGAATTTTGCTTTACGAAGGAATGGTTTGTTTCTATGTCACGCAAATATAGATACAATGACCTCGGCATTATCGAAAAGGTAGTGCGTGCCTATGCGCTCCTTGACATGCTTGCTCGTTCGGGGTGCCCCTACATCTTCAAGGGTGGCACTTGCGTGGGGCTCATCCTTGGTNACGGCACTAAGCGTCTGTCAATTGACATTGACATAATCTGTCCNCCGGGCACAAATGTTGAGGAATTNCTTGATAAGATTACCCAGTTCGGCTTTACCAGGACTGAACTTGCGGAGCGCCGACAAGCCGGAAAGGATGTTCCCAAAACTCACTCAAAATTCTTTTATCGAATAGCTTACACNGACAGGGCGAATCAGGAATCGTTCATTTTGCTTGATGTTCTCTATGAGGACGCGCATTACAATCAGGTGAATGAGATAGAAGTGAAGAATCAGTTTATCGAACTTGATGAAGCTCCATCAATGGTAAAGGTCCCCTCGGTTGGCGACATACTGGGCGATAAACTTACCGCATTTGCTCCAAACACCACCGGCATACCCTATTACAAAAACGGAAAGCCTCATTCCACTGAGATAATGAAGCAGGTTTATGACATTGGACGCCTTTTCGATGCCGTTGATAATCTTGACATTACAGCGAAATCATTCCATCGGATTGCACTTGTGGAGCTNGGTTACAGAAACCTCGGGAGTGATGTGTCCGTAATCTTTAATGACATTCGCCTGACTGCTTTACTTATTGCAACAAGAGGAGCCTATGGGACAGGCGATTTTGCGCTCNTGCAGGATGGAATCAAACGTCTTGGAGCGTTCTTGTATGAGAATAAGTATTTCATAGAGGATGCTATAACCGATTCTGCCAAGGCGGCCTATGTTGCAACCTGTATAGAGAAGGGCATCACTGATGTTCAGAAATTTAGTNCTGNATCTGTAAATCAGGAAATGAGCATAGGCAAGGTGCTCACCGCCAAGCTAAACAAACTCAAGAAGAGTCGCCCCGAAGCGTTTTATTACTGGTGGTTAATAGATAACCTNCTGTAAAAGCGAATATATACGCAACTAAATAACGGCAAAAAGNTTGCNNATTTGCCGTTGTTTAGTTTTTTGATGGCGGGGGATTTGGTTGTTGNGTGGGTTATTTTGGGGTTGNAGGGGATATTAGGAGGGGATTTTGGACATTTTTTGGTAATTTTGTGGATATTATGAAGTCAGATTCTTTAACCCGTCTTGCCAATGCGCCCGTGGGNCGGCTGCTGTGGAACTACAGTCTGCCTGCTGTGGTGGGTATGCTGGTGATGGCGCTCTATAATGTTGTTGACCGCATTTTTATCGGTCAGGTNGTGGGGCCCGACGCTATTGCGGGCCTGGCGGTGACCTTCCCGGTGATGAANCTCTCGGCGGCNCTGGGTGTGCTGGTGGGTGTGGGCGCTTCGGCGCGCGCATCGATTCTGTTAGGTGCCGGCAGTCCCGACAGGGCTCAGCTGGTGTGNGGCAACGCGNTGACACTCATTCTGATAAATGCCACTATNTATCTGACTCTGTTCGGNATCTTCATTGACGATTTGCTCATGGCTTTCGGTGCGAGCGAGGCCACCCTCCCTTATGCGCGCACATTCATGATGACGCTCCTGCCGGGNATGNTGATGATGAACCTGGCGTTCAGCTTCAANTCCATCATGCGCTCCACGGGCTATCCGGTCAAGGCAATGGTGTCGATGCTGCTGGGCGCAGGAGTCAATTTTGTGCTTGACCCGCTGTTTATCTATGTGTTTGACTGGGGAATATGGGGCGCNGCACTGGCCACTGACATCTCCATGGGCATCACGGCGGCGTGGGTGCTGAGCCACTTTCTCAAGAAGGGGGTCAATGTGGGCTTNNCGCGGGGCACTTTCGGCCTGCGCCTCCANACGGTNATCTCCATTGTCAGCCTCGGTGCGGCTCCGTCGCTTGTCAATGCGGCGAGCTGCCTTATCAATGTGATTATCAACAGAACANTGCTTGAATATGGCGGCGACGGAGCNGTGGCCACTGTGGGCATCTTCGTCACTTACACCTCACTGCTCACCTCGGTGGTNCTCGGCATCTGTCAGGGCATGCAGCCCGTGGTGGGCTACAATTACGGTGCAGGGCAGTATGACCGTCTCCGCAAGGCGTTTCGCNTGGCNGTNATTGCCTCCACGGTGATATGCAGTGNGGGCGCGCTNGTGGGGCTGTTCGCCCCGGGAGCCATTGCCCGATTGTTTACCTCTGATGCTGAGCTGATTGCCAGCGTTGACCGTCACCTGCCTATGGCGCTCTGGGCNTTCTTCTTCGTTGGCTATCAGATTGTGGCCACCACGCTGTTTCAGAGCATTGGCGAGGCTTCAAAGTCAATTGTGCTCAGCCTGGCGCGCCAGATGCTGTTCCTGATTCCCATGCTGCTGGTGCTCCCCCCCGTGCTGGGATTGCCGGGGGTGTGGGTNTCGTTTCCGGCGAGCGACATNCTGGCCACTCTGGTCACCCTNCTGATGGTCAGCTATCAGTTCAGGATCATCAACCGCAANATTGTCAACGCTTAACCTCAGATAAAGGATGAAACAGACACGACGCCTCATGGCGCTTGACGTGCTGCGCGGCATCACCGTGGCAGGAATGATTATGGTCAACAACCCCGGCAGCTGGGAGCATATCTTTGCGCCGCTGCNCCATGCCGAGTGGCACGGACTCACCCCCACTGACCTGGTGTTTCCTTTCTTCATGTTCATCATGGGGGTGTCAACAGCGTTCTCGCTCAAGCGGTTTGATTACAGACTGTCAGGNNCTCTGGCGGCCAAGATTTTCAGGCGCACGNTGGTGATTTTCCTGCTTGGGCTTGNGCTNGACCGNGTGGGGGCATTCGTGTGGGGCTGCACCGGTGCCGAGGGGCTTGCCGANGGTCTTCGGGCGGCTTTCAATGCTGATTCCATAAGGATTCCGGGGGTGCTTCAGCGCCTTGCGGTGTGTTACTGCGCGGCGGCGCTCATTGCGTCCACAATGAGTCAGCGGGCAGTGAAATGGCTCGTCGGGCTGCTGCTCGGNGGCTATGCCGCCGTGCTGCTCACGCTTGACGGNCTGAGCTTTACGATGGACAATGTGGTGGGAATGGTTGACCGCGCCCTGCTGGGCGAGAACCATCTCTATCATGAGCACGCCTATGGCATGTCGCTCCCNATTGACCCTGAAGGNATTCTGAGCACCATCCCCTCGGTGGCCCACACTCTGCTGGGCTATCTTGCGGGGCGCATGCTCCTGGAGGTNAGGGATGTCAGGGAGCAGATGCTNAAGCTCATGACGGCAGGCATACTGCTCACTCTTGCAGGCTGGCTGNTGAGCTACGGCATGCCGCTCAACAAGAAAATCTGGAGCCCCACCTTCGTGCTCACCACCTGCGGCATGGCCTCNGGNCTGCTGGGTGTGTTGATATGGTGGGTGGATGTGAAGGGTCATCGTGCTTGGAGCAGGGTGTTCCTGGTGTTCGGAGTCAACCCGCTGCTGCTCTATGTGACGAGNGGTGTGCTCGCGGTGCTGGCGGGTGTGTGGCCCGGCGAGGCGCCTTACCAATGGCTGGCACGCCTCACCGGCTCACCCGAGTGGGCCTCATTCCTTTATGCTCTTGGCTTCACGCTCCTCAACTGGGCCATCGGTTACCCGCTGTGGCGCAAGAGAATCTACGTGAAAATCTGAGCCNCGGCCTCACGCTGTGCGAGGNTTGTGGCGCAGCAGGCCCATAAGGTTGGCCACGCCNCTGACCACCAGCGCTATGCCCACAATCAGCAGCACCGCTGTGGTAATCACCTTGGCACCGGTGATGAAGAAGCACGCACCGGTCACAATCACCAGCGCAGGGAGAATGTAGAAGTAGAGCGGGATGNTATAGCTCTTGCCCATNAGGTGGAGCGAGAAGATGTTCCACAGGCCGGAGAGGATGAGCACCACGGCAAAGATGTANATGAGCAGGTTGGCAAACGTGGTGGGCGCCACGGCTATCCATATGCCCATGCCCACGGCAAACACGCCGCATATCTGCTGCCAGAGCAGGCGCTCGTCAGAGGGGCGCATCTGGTTGACAACCACCATGTAGAGNCCGGAGATGATGATGAACCATCCCATGCCTTCCACCACCCAGTCAATGAGGTCAAGATGGTTATGGAANGCAATGAGGAGAATCCCCGCTGCGAGGGTGATGACTGATGTGAACCATTGGCCGCCGGAGTGTGAACGGCGNGCTATNTCGGTTTTGGGAGTGGTTTCGGACGNTGTCATAATAAAGATGTTTTTTGAACGTGATATGTTATCGTTGAGTCTTTATTATCTAACCGCCCGGAAGCGCGGATGGTTCACCTGAAAGCGGCCATAATCAAGGGGATGGCGTCGGCCAGATGATTCATCGAGGGGAACACTATGTCAGCGCCGGCCTCTTCGAGGGTTGCCGCAGGGATGGGACCGGTGTTGACGGCCACGGTCAGGGCTCCGGAGGCGCGTCCGGCCTCCACTCCCAGNGGGGCGTTNTCAATCACCATTGACTGCGAGGGGAGCGCCGCGGCAAGCTGCATGGCCTTCAGAAACGGTTCGGGGTGAGGCTTGCCGTGGGTCACGTCGGTCCCTGTGATGCGGAGGTCAGGCGGGAATGCNCCGGGGAATTCGGCGTCAAGACGGTCAAGGAGGCTCCCCTGGGCTGAGCCGGTGACGAGCACGCGGGTCACTCCCGCCAGCTTCAGCTGCGACAGCATGCGGGCTGCACCCGGCATGGCGTCAACGTCAGGCAACTCTTTGAAATATATGGTTTTGCGCTTATAGAGCTCTTTCTGTTCCTCAGGGGTGGCGGGCCGGCCGAAGGTGCGCTGAAAAAGAATGTTGATTGTGGCGGCTCCCGTGCGCCCCTCGTGNAGGAAAAACTCACCCGGTTCCACGGCTATCCCCTCCTCGGNGGCAAGGCGCTCCCAAGCCTGTGAATGGCGGGGCATGGAGTCAAAGAGCGTGCCGTCCATGTCAATCAGCGCGGCGCGCAGTTTCACATCGGTGTAGCCGTTGCGCTGCTTCCAGCGTTCAATGGCGGCTGAATAGAGGCTGATCATTTCTTTCTCTTTTTTGATTTCTGAGTGGGAGCGGGCTCTGCCACAGGCTCGGGAGGAGCGGGAAGCAGGCCCTCACGGATAAACACGAGCGAGTCGGCATGCGAGATGGTGTCGGCACCGCTTACGGCTGATGATGAGCCTATTGAGGCTGCGGGGCTGTTGTCGAGCAACATGTCGGCTCCGGCTTCGCGCGAGCGCTTCACGCCGCGACGGAACAGGCTCTGAATCTGATTAACNAGGTTNATTCGGGCCGTGTCGGCGATGGCAAAGGAGCGGGTGGCCGACTTTTCGTCCCATTTGGCACCGCCGAGGCGTATCTTCATGTCGTCGGCGTTGCCTGACACGTTGATGCCGAATTTGAAAGGCACGGGCGATTTAAGGACCGCTATGTGATACTTGAAGTTGAGGTCAAGGTCATTGTTGCCATACACTCCCAGACGGTAACGGTCAATGTCAAACANAAAGGGATAGAGCTGCATCACGGAGTTCTTGACCACGAGCTTAACCTGCATTGAGTCAATGACATTGCGCTGTTTGTTCTTGAAGAGTAGCCACTTGCCGATGGAGCGGAAGGTCTCAGCGTCGAGCAGCACAAGGCTGTCGCCCTGGAGTGACACGGCGGCGTTGAGCGACGGGATGTTGACATCCATCAGAGAGTCAAGGCGCGCCTGGGCGGCCACCTGACCGTTGATAATGCCGTCCATGCTGTTGAGCAGCGGCATGATGGTGTCAAGTGACGGCACAAGGTCAAGGAAGCGGCCCACGCGGAAGTCGCGCACGTTCATGCCGAANGCAAAGCTGAGGTCGGCCGGGTCAATGCCCTCATAGAGGGCTGTGAGGTCCACGGCGCCCACATCGGTGCGGGCCGAGAGGTTGCGCATGTTGAGGATGCCGTCGGCCATCTCCACTGAGCCGCGGAGGTTGTGGAAGAGGAAGTCGGAATAGAGCACGTTGCGGGCATTCAGACGCAGAGTGGCCTCGACGTTGGTGGGTATGAGCAGGGGGCCGGAGTCAGTGGANTCAGTCTGCGCGNCTATGGATGCCTGAATCACATTGTCATTGTCAGAGTCGGCAATCTGAGCCATCAGACCCTGACGCTCCTTCTCGGCGAATGCCGCACCGGCAAANGCTGCGGCGGCAATCTGGTTGACGTCGATGGTGTCGGAGGTGATTACGAAGTTGATGCGCAGGGGCTGGCGGCCTGTGCGCGAGGTCATTGCNCGGGTGATGTTGGTGATGGTGCCGTCAATGAGGAAGTCGCTGCGGCCCACTGTGTAGCGGGTGGAGTTGACCACCACACTGTCATTGTTGAATGTCAGGTCAACGTTCTTGAGGGTGTTGCGCAGAGGGAAGTAGGGGGTGAACACTCTTGCACGCTTGGCTTTGAGCGAGCCTGCGGCGCTCCACTGGCGCATGAGGTTCTTGGTTTCGGCGTCAAGGCCATAGTCCATCAGCGTGGAGCCGTCGGCCGGGGTGGCCGAGGCCGAGTCGGAGCGGTGGGAACGCTTGGGNCGCAGTGACATGGCCAAGCGATAAACGGAGTCAGGGGGCAGGTTGGGATAGAGGGCGCGGAGCGAGTCGATGCGCGCGCGGGTCTTCTTGCCTATGCGGGGCACCGAGGGGTGGACTGTGAGGGCTATGTTGCTCTCAGTGAGGTTGGCACGGTTCAGGCGGTCGGCATAGCGCAGGCGCTTGGCATCAATGTTGAGGCTCATCACGGGCTTGCGTTTGCTCTCACGGAAGCGGCGCACCGATGCGCGGGCTTTGACATCGCGCAGGGTGTAGCGTGTGGAGTCAGTGGTGTCAAGGAGGCGGAAGCGGCCCACTGATACCATGGCCCCGATGGGGGTGAGCTGGGTGGTGTCGGCCGAGGCGGTGGTGTTCTTCACCCCTGCGCCGAGGCGGAGAGCCGAGCCGTTGGCCTGCATGCCGGGCACTGAGGCTGCAAGGGTGTCAACCTTGAGCGAGACGGTCAGGAGCGAGTCAACNGNCACATCGCCGCGCACAAAGGAGCTCGATGTGCCGAACTTCATCTCGGTGGTGCCCAGGAAGCAGTCCACATCCATCTCCGGCATGAGGAAGCGGAAATTGTGGAGCGAAGCCTCGCCGCGTGCCTTGATGCGATGGAACGACTCGCGTGAGAGCCAGCTCTGACGCAGGGTGAAGTCAGCGTCGGCGCGGAGCGAGCCGCTGACGGTGCCGCCTATCTGCGAGGTGAGCGCCGAGGGGAGGCGAGAGAAGTCAATTCCACCCTTGAANGTGGCATCCACCAGCGGGTCAGAGAGCAGCGAGGTGGCTGTGCCTTTAAGCTCGAAGCCCACACCCTGACCCACGGCAAGGAGGCGGCGCAGGGTGACGAGCGAGNGGTCAGGACTTTCCCCGTCGAAGCTCACGGCGGCCTCCATGGCCAGGCGGTTGAGCTTCAGNTGCTCATAGGATGCTGTGCCNTCCGGCACCGTGAGAGTGGCCTCGAAGGAGGGGANCTTGTCAGGCGCCACGGTGTAGGGGCGGGTGAGNTGNCCCTCAAGGGNAAAGCTGAGGGTGGATTTAAGCTTGGAGAGCTCNGAGCGGTAAGGNGCNGGNACAAGANCNGTCACAGAGTCGAGGGGCACCTGAGGGATGCTGAAGCTGAGAGCGGAGANGGTGAGGTCACGGCTGAAGTCAACNTTGCCCGACGCNATGGCCGTGAGGGCATTGACAGCGGCGCGCAGGCTGTTGATTTCAAGCTTGTAAGGCTCGGAGTGGCGCCACACCACACTGCCGTCGAGGCCCAGCGTGAGGGCNGAGAGGTCAATGCCNGCCATTGACACCTTGGCNCCTGAGGCGGCGCTGAGNGTGTAGGTGGGAGCGTCNGTGCCCTGAGCGTTGACGGAGCGCAGGGTGAGCNGAGCGGANACGGTGTCAGGNAGCGACACATAGCTTATAGGNGCGTCGCCGGAGATGTTGATGCGGGTGAAGCTGAAGTCAGGGATNGCGGCGGAGGTGGTGTCAGGCTCCTCCGAGGCGGGGAAGATGTTGAAGTTTGACAGNTCGGGAGTGGCCTGGACGATGTTGACCTTCGGACGNACGATGTCAATGTCATAAAGCGCTATGCGGCCGCGGAGCAGCTCCAGAATGTTGATGCCACCCGAGAANGAGCTGACGCTCAGGAGTGAATCAGAGTTGGCGGGGAGGGCCTGTCGCACNTCNGCGGGGAGGGNACGGAGNGAGTGGCTGACAATGTCAAGCGAGTCAACATCNAGCTGCAGGCGGGGGAACGTCTTCCAGTAAGTGAGCTCCACACGCTTGACGGTCAGNGAACCGTCGATATATTCGGAGCCATACTTTTCCACCAGCGGGGTGAGGCGCTCGGGGGTGAGAATCCACACGGCAGCCCCCACNGTGAGCACCAGCAGGAGCACCATGGCTATAATGATGCCGAAAATCCATTTCAGGGCACGAAGCCAGGGGTTGCGGCGGCGGGGTGCAGGCTGNGGGGNNTCAGCNTTGGGGGTGGCGGCAGCGGGAGTGGGATTTGAACTCATGTGATGACGAAAGTTTGGGATGTGAGAGGGATGGAAGAGTGTGGAAGTCAGCGTGATGACGCGTCAGTGGCGCGGACGGTGATATGGAAGCANGGTTGCTTCACCTCATATTTCACCCAGAGGCGTCCTTCGGCGCGCATCTCATCGAGCACNGANGCCAGGATGGCNTTGAGGCGTTCATTGGGGATGGCGTCGGGGCCGTCAGGCTGGGANAAGTTGTTGTAAGTGATGTCGATGGTGGTGGCCATCTGGTGGACNGAGGCGGCCACGGCGTTGCGGTTGACGCGGCGCAGCTTGCGGATGCCGCCGGGGGTGCGGAGCACGCTNGACACCCGGATGCGGGGCTTGGCGCCGCCAAACTGCTCGGCCACGCGCGAGTTGAACCGGCGCCCTATCTCGTGGACCATCTCGGCGCCCTCGGGGATGAGGTAGGGGACCGAATGGGTGAGCTCGGCGATGTCAAAGTCAGCACACGGCTTAAGGCGCACCAGCGGGCGCTCAATGCGCCAGAAAGAGCGGGTGTCAGTNAGCGGGGAGATGCCTATGCGGGTGGCCTCGACGAGGTGNACGAAGTTGCTGTCGTTGAACACCTTGGTGAGGTCACGCTCTTCGCTCAGGCGGGGCGAGGAGCCCACTGACCAGTGATGGACCACGCGGTCCTCGTCGACGTAAGTNANNTCCGACATGGGTCCCGGCGCCGTGCCCTCCGGCTCGGCAAGATAGGGCAGGATGTCCTCTTTTGCAGCATTATCGCCTGAATCCTGCGCGGGCCNGAACTCAATGACGTCGGTGTGGCGTGAGTCACGGCCGCAGGCCGAAGCGAGCAGCAGAGTCAGGAGGAGGGCGGTGTGGAGCAGGCGTGACATTGTCAGAGTGAGTGTGGTGGGTGGTTAGTCGTCAATGAAGATACCGGCGTCGGCAAGAGCCTGACGGCGTTCGCGGCAGGTGGCGCATGTGCCGCAATGGCGCTCGCCTCCGCGATAGCAGGAGTAGGTGAGCGAATAGTCCACGCCCAGGGCGGCGCCCCGGCGGGCTATGTCAGACTTGCTCATGGAGGTGTAAGGTGCGCGCAGCTCAATGGCGGCATAGGTGCCCTGAGCTATGGCGCCTCCCATGGCTGAGATGAANGCCGGGCGGCAGTCGGGATACACCGAATGGTCACCTGAATGGTTTGCTATCATCACCGCTTTGAGGCCGCGGCTCTCGGCGAGTCCGGCAGCCACAGAGAGCATGATGCCATTGCGGAAAGGGACAACCGTGGAGAGCATATTGTCAGGGGCATAGTCGGCCGAGGGGATGGCGTCGGCGCCGCTGAGGAGCGAGCTGGAGAAGTGGGTGGCCATAAAGCCGAGGTCAATCTCCACCAGCTCGATGCCTGCCATCCGACACTGGATGCGGGCACACTCGGCCTCGCGGGCCTCATGGTTTGAGCCATAGTGGAAATAGACGGCCAGAGCTATTGATGAGGCATAGTCATGGAGCATGGTCACGGAGTCCATGCCGCCCGAGAGCACCATCAGGGCATCTTTTGAAGTGTTGCAGGAGGGGTTCATTGGCTGAGCGGAAGGTTAGAAATCAGAGCGCATGGAGGCTGCCAGGCGCTGGCGGGCAAGGTCCTGATGGGCCTCGTCGGCATGGCTGGCAAAGGGATAGATGGCAATGCCGCCGCGAGGGGTGAAGATGCCTGTCACCTCAATGTAGCGCGGATTCATCAGGCGCACAAGGTCCTTGAGGATGATGTTGATGCAGTCCTCATGGAAGTCGCCGTGNTTGCGGAAGCTGAACAGGTANAGCTTCAGGCTNTTGCTCTCCACCATGAGNTCGCCCGGGATATAGTTGATGATGATGCGAGCAAAGTCAGGCTGACCNGTCTTGGGGCAGAGAGATGTGAACTCGTTACACATCAGGGTGACGAGATAGTCATGCTCGGGGTGCTTGTTGGGGAACGCTTCGAGCAGCGAGGGGTCATAATCGACGGGGTAGGAGGTGGCGGCAGCTGACGCTCCGAGGAGCTCCAGNCCCTCAAGTTCTTCTTTGCTTCTCATAAACAAGGATAATTAAAACGCAAAATTAGCCAAAAAGGGGGAAAAAACCATCAGCGAGGGCGCATGATTTGGATAATTGCCGAAAAGGGTTTAACTTTGCAGCGCTTTAGGGCNCCGAGGGGCCTTGGGCAAAAGGATTGTCTTATGGTGTAATGGTAGCACTGCAGTTTTTGGTTCTGCCTGTCAAGGTTCGAATCCTTGTAAGACAACTCCCCTCAGGGGGACGGGCTTAGCGGCCCGTCCCCCTGAAATGTTAAAAGAGGGGCGCGCGGCCAACTTTCAAGGCGCGGGAGGGTTGTAAAGATTATGACAGCATCACAAAGCGCACAAGGGCGCAACTTCACTGTGTTTCTTATTTTTATAGCTATCCTGGGGGCTTTCAGTTCCTTGGTCAATGACATGTATCTGCCCACCATTCCGGCGATGAGGCGCGAATTTCACACTACGGCGTCGATGACGCAGCTTGGCTTGACGATGGCCATGCTGGGCATGGGGCTGGGCTCGGTGGTGTGGGGCTCGCTGAGTGACCGTTACGGGCGCAAGCCTATGCTGGTGTGGTCATTAGCGCTGTTTGTTGTGGCCACGGGGGTGTCAGTGTTCTCGCGCTCAATCACCTTCTTTATTATATGCCGCCTCTTTCAGGGGATCGGCGCCGGGGGGGCGATGGTGCTGTCATACTCCATCCCCACCGACCTTTACAGCGGGCGCAGCCTTGCGAAAGTGATGGCTATAGTGGGGGCTATCAACGGAGTGGCTCCTGCGGGGGCGCCGATGATTGGCGGAGCGATGACTGACAGTGTGGGCTGGCGAGGCATTTTTGTGGTGCTTCTGGCCATCGGAGTGGGGATGCTGCTGTGGTCATTGAGGCGGCCTGAAAGTCTTGCTCCGGCCAAGCGAATCAAGGGGCAGAGCCTGAGGGAGTATCTGCGGGCCTACGGGGTGCTGATGCACAACGGGAGGTTTATGCTCTATGTGGTGCTCAAGGCTGTGGGCATAGGGATGCTCTATGCCTATATTTCCTCAGCGCCGTTCATCATCCAGGACCGCTATGGCTTTTCAGCCGGCGCTTTCGGATTGATTCTTGGGGCCAACGCCATTGCGATTGCGCTGGGGTCAATGGCTGTGATGCGCTTCAAGGTGCTGAAACACGGACTGATAACGGGCACAGTTGTGATGAGCGTGTTTGGCGTGGGGCTTGCTGCGGTGCTCTTTGCGGGTAAGGGAATAGGGATGTATGAGGTGATGGCTGTGCCGATGCTTATGGGCAGCGGGATGGTGTTTTCGGGCGCCAACAGNCTGTCGATGGAGGCGGGACGAAGCGATGCGGGCACGGCGTCGGCTATCCTCAATGTGGTTAAATATGTGTTTGCCGGGGCGGTGGCACCTCTTGTGGGGCTTGGTGACATCATGCGTTCCAGCGGCATAGCGTTCGTGGTGATTGCGGTGTTGGCCATTGCGATTACCTTTGCCATCGGGCGGCTTACGCCGTTGGCGGAGATGAACGTTAAGAGTTAGGAGTTGGGAGTTAGGAGTTAGGAGTTTTTTTGCGGTTTTTTGCGGGGATTTTTTTGTCGCGGAGGGCGGGCGGCGCGAGTGGGCGGCCCTACATTTTGCGGGGGGGTTGGCGCGGGAGTGGGGAGAAATGAGTAATTTTGTGGCATGAATAAAGGACTGTTTGCCTTGGCAATGGGCACTTTTTCGCTCGGAATCGCCGAGTTCCTGATGATGGGCATTCTGAGCAAGATTGCATCGGACTTAGGTGTGGATGTGGCTCAGGCGGGCCATTTGATTTCGGCGTATGCGCTGGGTGTGTGCGTGGGAGCGGTGTTGCTGATGGTGGCGCGCGGGCTTCCGTTGCGCCGCTTGATGGTGATTTTCGGTGTGATTATCGCTGTGGGCAATCTCTGTGCGGCTGCGGCCTGGGATTTCTGGTCGCTTTTTGCATTCCGGTTTGTGTCAGGGCTGCCTCACGGGTGCTTTTTCGGTGTGGGAGCCATTGTGGCCCAGCGGATTGCGGAGCCGGGGAAGCAGGTGAGGGCCGTGGCCTATATGATTGCGGGGATGACNGTGGCTAACCTTGTGGGGGTGCCGGCGGGGACGTTTCTGACCAATAACTTCAGCTGGCGACTGGCGTTTCTGATTGTGGGTGTGGGNGGCGCTCTTACNGCACTGGCTCTGAGAGTGTGGGTGCCGGCGCTGGCACCGCTTGAAAACCACGGCTTTAAGTCGCAGTTTCGGTTCCTGAGGACGCTGCCGCCGTGGCTCATTTTCGGGGGCGTGCTTTTCGGGCAGATAGGGCTTTACTGCTGGTATAGCTACATTGATCCGCAGCTGACGCAGGTGAGCGGGTTCAGGCAGAGCGATTTGTCGTGGCTGATGGTGCTTGCCGGCGCTGGCATGGTGGGGGGCAATCTGCTTGCCGGGCGGCTGAGCGACAGGTTTAAGCCGGCGGCAGTGGCATGCTCGGTTCAGGCGATGGGTCTCCCGGTGATGCTGATGTTTTTCCTGTTTTGCACCTGGGCGCCGGCGGCGGTGGTGCTGATGGTGGCCGGCACGGCTATCCTTTTCGGGTCAGGGAGTCCGCTGCAGTCGTCGATNGTNGGTTATTCCCGCGGGGGCGAGTTTTTGGGCGCGGCGTGCATCCAGATAGCATATAATGCNGGCAATGCNGTGGCGGCGTGGCTTGGCGGCCGGGTGTTGTCGGCAGGATGGGGAGTNAGGTCAGTGTCGCTGTCGGGCTTGCCGTTTATTGCGGCGGGGTGTGTGCTTCTGCTGGTGCTTTACGTGAAGTTTGAGNGCGGGCGCGAGGCGGCGCGCGGTTGATTATGAGAGGATTTATTACTATTTTTGCGACATGAGAATCAGTAATAGAGTTAAAAGGAATGTGTGTGCGGTGCTCGCTATGACGGGACTGTTCTGTATGGCNGGTCAGGCTATTGACCTTGCCATGGACCTGAAGTCGGTGATTGGCTGGGTGAGGATGGTGATGTATACGGTGATGACCAACTGGATATGGGATGATTGCCGGAAGTATCACCGGAGGGTGAAGCGCGGGATTCTGTTTGGCTCGACGAAAGACAACTGAAAGGCCCCGCGGTCAGGCGAGGCCTGAGCGCGAGGCNTNATGNGGATGATTGGCAGGGGATTAGTCGGCGTTGTTGCGGAGCCAGTCGGTGCGCACCTTGTCGGGGAGGTGGGTGACGGTGAAGTCAGAGAANGTGNCNCGGAANCCNTCGCCGTCGGGGCTTGCGGCAAACATGCCGATGCGCACCGGATGGTTGGCCTGCAGCCAGGCATTGCGCATGAGGATATACTCCTTATCGTCAAAAGAATAGAAAATCTCCACCGCATCGAGNCGGCGCACGGCCTTNATCCACAGCGATGATACGGGGCGGGGGAGGGTGATGACGCTCCAGTCGGACGTGGAGTGGGTCACNACGGTGCTGAGATTATATTTTCCGTCNACGAATTCAATGCCGGTTTTGATGTAGTTTTCATGGTCAAGGCGAATCATGAGGCCGGCCTGGTCAAANCGCGCCTTGTAATCNCCTGAAATCTTGATTTTCGCCTCGAACTCTCCGCCATATTCGGCAAAATAGAACGGGGCATCGTCNACNGTGAAGCCATAGTGGGAGATGCGCCAATAGTCACTTTTNGGCGTTACATCCATNATGAGACTGTTGCCGCTAATCTGCCATGAAGAAGGCTCGTTGAACCAGTTCATTTTTTCAAGAGTCTGNGCCTTGGGGGCGATGCATNCAGCGNCTGCAAGCAGGGAGANGATAAANCGTTTCATAAGAGAATGGTGAATGATGGAGATGAAAATAACCATTAAGATTGATTACCTTTGCAAAGGTAAACAGGTGNAATTTAACGTGCAATGGCTAAAAATAACCATTTTGACGANCTTGACCGACTGCTCAAGGGGCAGGCCGGCGCCGAGAGGCTGAAGGGTGGCGACGCTGAGGCGGCGCGGGTGTGGGACTACGCGCGCGGGATGGCNGCGGTGGAGAACGTGATAGCCGTGGTGAGCGACCTCGCCACGGGCACGAGCCGGATTTTCAGCGGCGCCTTTGCCAAGTTGGCCGGCCTGGAAGGCTATCAGGGCGAGGACTCTATNTGGGAGCGGCGCCTGCTGCGGCTNCTNGAGCCCGGCGAGGTGGAGGCNAAGATGATGAGCGAATTGCGATTTTTTCATTATGTGAGACGCGGCGGNCGCTCGCGCGGCCGCTATTTNCTGATGAGCAAGCTCAGGATGCGGCTCGGCGACGNGAGGGTGGAGGATGTGCTTCACCGGATGTACTATGTGTATGACGCTGACGGNCAGACGGTGAGGTTTGCCATCTGCCTTTACGGTCCGCTGACTGTTAGTTTTCAGGGNCGGAGTGTGGCNGTGGATTCACTGACGGGGCTGAGTGAGGCGCTTGACAGCGGCGCGGGGATTGAGATTCTGAGCCGGCGAGAGCTGCAGGTGTTGGCGCTTATCGACGCAGGATTCAAGAGCCGCGAGATTGCCGAGCGCCTGAGCATAAGCCTCCACACAGTGAGCCGNCACCGCCAGGAAATCCTGGCGAAGCTGAGAGTGAGAAACTCGCCCGAAGCGTGCCGCCTGGCGCGCTCCCTCGGCCTGATTTGAGACAGGGNAGGGGAATTAGAGCCGGCAGGAAGGGCGGTAAGAGATGATGTCAATGATGGGGAGGCGGCTCCCTTTTTGGTTNACAACCTCCATGAAGGCNTTGCAATCAGCCTCGGTCATCTNNCCGCGCACAAAAGCATAGTAAAGGAAGTCAAGAGTGGTGAGATAGGTGATGCGGTTTTTAAGGCAATAGTCCTTAATGTCACGGAGATTGCTGCTGCCAAGCACGTCGGCATTGTCACGACAATAAACCATGCATGCACTTTCGCCTCGGCCGAGAGAGGAAATCAGCTTGGCATATTCAAACCGCGATTCACCCACGGGATTAAACGTAATCAGGGAAATGCGCCCGCTGAAGANATTCAACGCATTGTCAATAAGTGTTTTCGATGAGGGGTGGAGGGCCACTTCATTATAAACCACATCAAGAATCACACATTCATATTCAGGAAAAATGTGGAGGAGCGTTGAAAATCTTTCGGCCTTGATGAAATGGATTATTACATCGGCGTCAAGAACAATTTTAGTAATCGCAGCCATCTATTCCTATTTTGTGGAGGAGTTCGAGATAGTGGCCTTCGGAAATCTTGTCGGCCTCAAACAGCCTGCGGGCTTTCTCACCGAAATCTCCAATCACCAATCCNGCATTGCCCGGCTCATAGAGAGAGACATCGTAGCCATACTCACGCGAAGTGCGCTTTACGGGAATGGATGACATTTCGTCGCGCCGGGCNCGGCTGATGAGATTCAAGTCAGACAATCGATTGAGAATGGCTGCGTGTGACACACCGAAGTATTGNCCGAGCTTAAGGACAGANCCTAAAGATACGTCGCCGCTCATAAGCTCCCGGGCCGGAATGATTTGCTTTATGCCGTCGGCCGGAATGAGAAACATCTGGGCNAAAGCGTCGGCACANTGTTCNGATTCATTTTTACGGCCATCGGTGACACACATGTGAGGCGCNGGATTCGGCTCAATGAACAGATGATAAAGCTCATGAGCGATGGTGAAATGCTGGCGACATATGGGCTGTGCCGAGTTGACAAGCATAAACCCCTTGCCATTGCCTTTGAGGCTCATACCGGAGAAAGACTCGGAGAGAGGGCGGAAGATAGTGAGCACATTGAGCTTGAGAAGCAGGCTTTTGAGATTGACCGCTTCAGTGGCGCCAAGCCCCACTTGGAGACGGAAGCGAGTGACCTGACTGTCAACGAAATTTAATAACGATGCTTTCATTTTGAGTCAATCTCCTCCATTTTAAGATAAGACTTCACGACATCTTTGAACCGCATGATTTCAACGGCATCGGCAGCGTTGANGCCGTCAATCCTGAAAGCAGAAACAAGAATGAGGGAGTCAATATTCTCATTCTCTTCAAAAAGGAGGGCCATTTCACAGCCATAGANATTGCTGACTTTTTCAATGACATCATAGGGCACCTCACGGTCACCTGACTCATAGTTGCTATAAGCGGAGCGGGTTATGCCGAGAGCGGCAGCCACCTCTTNCTGGGTGTAACGGGCAGCGTCCCTGAGTTTTCGGAGATTTCGTGCAATTATTTTATCCATAAAAGAAGGGCTTTGATTGTGTGGCAAAATTAGTAAATAATTCTAATAAACGAACGTTTTGCCACGCGAAATGTTGTGGCCTGGAGGGGGATTATTTTTTGAAGAAGGGGAGGCGGNGGGCGGTGTGGGCTATGGTGAGGAGAATCATGAGGAAGCCGATTTTGCCGTGGATGCCGCCCAGGGGCGTGTGGACGGGTGAGATGAACCAGCGCACTGACGCCGCGAGGCCGGTGATGAGGGTGGCGAGCGCTGTCCACCAGAGAATGCGGATGGCGGGCTTCTTGAATTTGCTGAATCTGACGAACCAGTTGGAGCGGCCGAAGTGGAGGAACAGATGGACGGCTATCATCACGGTGAAGAGGAGTCCGAGGGCAATGTGGAGCCCTACGGCGAAGATACCGCTGCAAGCTGTGACTTCCAGCCAGATTCCCGAGGCGAGGATGGCGGCTGTGAGGGGCAGNAGTGACCAGTTGCAGATTTTGAGTTTGGTTAGTTTTTTCATTGGTGAATGTTGATGGGGGNGGAGTGGCAAAGGTAATCAAAAATNCCGAGGCAAAGTTAAGGAGGGCGNCAGGGCCGAATGTGGACATCCTGCGTTTTTGGCACCATGCCCATTATGGTGGCTTAAGGGCTGCTGCTATTTTTTATGGAGNGGGGAGGGGTGGNGGCGGCGTTTTTTTAGCTATCTTAGCGGCGTAAACTCATAACCGCAGGATAAGAAAGATGAANAACCCGAAGNAAAGAAGTGTCCATTACGGATACGTGATAGTGGTGTGTTGCTGCCTGATGATGGGCATTGATGTGGGCCTCTCGGTGAGCTGTGCCGGCATTTTCTACAGTCCGGTGAGCGATGCGCTGGGCATNCCGTTTGACTCGTTCGGGCTCTACATGTCAATCATGTTTATCTTCTCGTCGCTGCTGCTGTCGCCGATGGGCGAGCTGATGACACGATGGGGCGCGAGGCGNACGCTGACGGTGTCGTCGGTGGTGCTGGGGCTTGACATGATAGCTATGGGATGTTTCAACAGCCTCTGGCAGTTTTATGTGGCCGGGGCGGTGATGGGNGTGGCGCTTGCGTCGCTGCTCTATCTGAGCTTCCCTACGCTTGTCAACAANTGGTTTCGCACGAAGGTGGGGCTGATGATTGGAATCTGCAGCGCCGCGTCAGGGATAGGCGGCATCATCTTCAATCCCATAGGCGGATGGATAATCGACAACTGGGGCTGGCGCGCGGGCTATTGGACTTTTGGCGCCACGGTGTTGCTGATAGTCACTCCGCTGATAGGGCTGCTGCTGCGNAANGANCCGGCTGACAAAGGATTGCNNCCNGTGGGGGCGGAGAGCGNCGGNCNGACGCAGGGNCCTCCCGCGGCAGAGAGCGGTGTGGCTTATGGCGACGCGCTGAGGATGCCGGTGCTCTATTGCCTGGTGGTGTTCTCGTTTATCCTGATGGCCTGCTCAACGTTTAATCTGTTTATCCCCAAATATGTGGTGATGATGGACTTCGGNATCGAGCGGTCATCGCTGGCGGCGGCCGCCGTGATGGCCGGAGTGACGGGCGGGAAGCTCGCGCTTGGATGGATAAACGACAGGAACTGCGGCCTGGGGGTGATTGTGACCACGCTTTTCGGAGTGGGCGGTCTGGTGATGCTCATTCTGTTTGGCCACACGTTTCCGGCCATCCTTTGCGGCTCATTCCTTTTCGGATGGGAATATGCGGGATGCACCGTGCAGACGGCCATGCTGACCAGCCACGTGTTTGGCCGCAAGGATTATGCCCGCATTTATGCCATTATATCCATAGCTCTGGCGGCCGGGGGCGGGCTGGCCTCAGGAGCGTGGGGTTTCATAGCGGCCAAAACCTCCTTTGCCACCGCTTTCAGNATAGGCTGCGTNCTGCTGACACTGGGCTGCCTGATAGGGCTTTATGCGCTTGCNGTGGCCCGNCGGCTTCANGGCCGCAACGCTTAGGGCTGAGCGGGGGGCAGGATGTCAGCAGAGCAGGGCCATGACCATTCCGGAGAGAATGAGGATGATGCTGCTGACGGCGTAACACACNGTGTAGCCCATCACGGGGAGGGTGCTGTCAAGGCTGTCCTGAATGGCGCCTAACGCGGCAACGGCATTGCGACTGCCGGCCACACANCCCAACGACACCGCTGCGGGAAACTTGAAAATCTTGTTTGCNACGTAGATGCAGATAANCAGAGGGANNGTGGTGCAGGCNACGCCCACCAGGAAGAGCTGNGGCCCCACCTCTTGTAATCCGCTGATAAACGACGGGCCGGCGGCGAGGCCCACNGTGGCGATGAAGAGGTTTAGTCCGGCATTGTCCATAAACCAGATGACGGAGCGGGGGATGTGGCCATAGGATGGGCGCTTTGAGCGGAGCCAGCCCAGAATGAGGCCTGACAGGATGGCGCCGCCGCTGGTGCTGAGCGACAGGGGGACACTGCCGCATTTTATCACGATGGCACCGATGAGACATCCGATGGCGATGCCGAGTCCAATGAACACAAGGTCACTCTCAGGCGTCTGGCGGTCACTGAAGCCAATCTCGGGGACGGCCACGGCCACATCCTGCGGGAGGCCGACAAGGGTTACGGTGTCNCCCTTTTCAAGGCGGAGNTTTTTGTGGAGNGGGAGAGGGATGTCGTTGCGCACAACCTTGTGGATCATCACTCCGTGCATGAATGACTGCTTGCGGAGCTTTTCAAGGGTGATNCCGTCGGCGCCGGATTTTGACACCACCACGGGCAGATTTTCAGTGCCGAAGGTGAGCAGCTCATGGTCAGAAACCTCGGGGCCGATCCAGGCGGTGTCGCGCACAATNCTCTCGCGCCTGCCGCTGAGCACAATCACGTCGCCCTTGCGCACCCTGATTTTGGGGTCGGGGTCAAGGATTTCGCCGCTGATTCGGAGTCGCTCAACGAAATGGCGCATGCCGCGGGATTTGAGATAGAGCTCCAACTCCTTGACGGTGCGTGGCTTGTCGAAGAACTCCGCCTCAACCCTGTAGGCACGGAACGACACCGGCCTGTTTGCTATAATCTGGCCCGGGTCAGGGGTGAAATCGCCTGTGTTCATCTCCTCTTCAAGGCGGCGGGTTTCCTCCTTCACCTTTTTTAATCCGCCCAGAAGCACCGGGCCCAGATTGGCGATAATCCATGCCGAGCCGATGGTTCCGAACACATAGCACACTGCATAACAGGCCGGGATGAAGCTGATGAGCCTGCGGGTTTCATCGTCGGGAAGGCCGAGCGAGCGGATGGTGTCAGAGCCCACGCCAATGACGGCAGAAACGGTTTGTGAGCCGGCAAAGACGCCCACGGCTATGCCCTTGTTATAGCCCAGTAGGCGGCATATTCCCACCGTGGTGGCAATCACAATGACACACTCCACCAGCGCAAAGCCTATCTGCTTAAGCCCTTCGCCCTTGAGCGAACGGAAAAACTGAGGGCCCACGCTGTAGCCTATGGCAAAGAGAAACAGCATGAACGCCACGGATTTAACCGTATCAGAGATGGGGATGCCTATCTGCCCGATTATCACACCGACAATCAGGGTGGCTGTGACAGGGCCCAGCGAGAACGATTTATACTTCAAACCTCCAAGCCAAAAACCAAGGCCCAATGTTAGGAAAATGGGAATGACCTGATTCTGGCGGAACACTTCGATAATCCAGTCAATCATAATGGATGAATGTTAAGAAAGCCGGCNGCCGCNTNGCAGCAGCCTAACATCAAAACAATCAACGCGCCGCCGGAGTTCGGNCCNGNGGGAAGNGGAGGNNANCCCGCCCCAATTCGCCGATTGCCCGCTAAAGCATGTAGGGGCGGCCGTTCGGGCCGCCCGCACTCCGCGACAAAATTTGTNNCGGAGGGGATANATTTGTTATTTAAGGCAGATGGTTGAGTAATTCTCGGAATAATACACTCTCAATTTATTCTTTTGAGATTTTCAANAAGGCGGCATGGANTGACGAGATAGAAACTTTGTGAGGCGCATAGGCTATGATTGTGAGGAGTGTTACTTTTTTACTACATTTGTAAAGTAATCGTATTTATAGATTAGCTGTAATGAAAATGAATGTAGTTTTAATGATTATTGGTGGATTAATTTTCGCAGTGGGCGTTGCAATGACATTCACCAAGGCGGCGCCTGAAGATGCTGTTAATCCCTCCTCGACGGAAGTTAGTAGTGAAAAGCCGGCTATGGCGGAAGTATCAGCCAAACCCTCTCAGCCTCAGGCAGAATCGACTCAGAGTGAACCACAGACTAAAGATGATAGTAAATCTAAAGGAAACGATTTTGAGGATTATGTAGCTAATATTCTCAAAGCCAATTCAATCACTATCAAGGAATGGAACAAGGGGACAGTAACGTATGAAGGAGCTTTTGGAGAAAATGCGCTTAATCCTGATATGTTCGCAGTTGACAAGGAAACTAAACTTGAGCTTGAATACTGGATTGAATGTAAATTCCGGTCATATCTCACGTCGGAAGGTTTTAAGCTTGATGAAAAGCAATTGGAGAGATACCAACGAATACAGAAGAGTTCAAAGAGAAAAATCCTGATTGCCTTAGGGCTTGGAGGTGAAGCTTCATCTCCTGAGAGATTCTTCATCATTCCATTGGATTCCTTAGTTGAAAACAAGCATATCCAGAAGCAGAATCTTGCAGATTATCAGTTGTATAACCCGAAAAAGAATCTGAAGGAACACGTGAGAAATCATTTCTTTAAGGAGGTTTTTAAGAACTCAAAGAAATAAATTTTAAGTTGCTGCGCAAGCGCTTCGCGGTGACGAACCATGAGGTTCTCAATCCCGGAATTTATCGGGTTAATGTAATAAAGGTGTTGTCAGAATATGCTGATGGCGTTGCAGTGGGTTGATGCTCGCCACATTCGCCGATTGCCCGGTAAAGCATGTAGGGGCGGCCAGAACGGGCGCCCCTACATTCTTTAGCGGGGCATCGGCGCTCCCGGCCCGCAACGTCAACAGTATGGCTTAACAACCACTTTTTTACATTGACGCGATTCTCATCCCTGTCTTTCCGCAATAAAAAAGCCGCAAGTCGTTGATTTACAGCTTTATGTGAAAAGACAGGGGACCTATCGCATTGCAAAGGTATATTGATTATCAAATCATTAACTCTGCAAATTTGAAATTGTTAGCGGCTGGGTAGCGCATTTCGATCAACGATTCAAATCTCTTGATAGAATTGGATTTACCATCATCTTTCCCTATCAAATATCGCATATAATTGACGGAGCAGAATTTTCCACAAGGATACCGACTGTTCCAGAATTATAGTCAATAGCACCCTGATTTTCAATAAGAAAAATCAGATGATTTTCAATGGGTAACAAAAGGTTAGCAAATAAACTGACAACCAAATTGTCGCCCGCCTCTGCGATCATTATCCGCAGTGCGAATTTAATAAATTTTGTTCGATTCCACAATAGAGAAATTGTTAAATCTTGATAATGCCGAAGTTCTATTAATCAGTTCTTTACATGCAAAAGCGGGAAGAGAATGGGCGGTCTTGATTGTTTTTCCGTGTGATGCCGTCTGAGGCGTTTCTTTGCAAGGGCAAAGCGGCAAGCAGATAAGGAGCGAGTCCGGCACTACCTCAGGCCACTTCTCGCCTACCTGTAGCGGCGGAATACCGAGCGTAGCCAACTCCTCGGTGTGGCGCGACGGAGACGTCGCTGTACCACAGTCCAAGACTTATTGGCGGCGCTCCGTGTTCTCTTTGCCGTTGCGGTGAGTGGACTTTCCGACCGCTCATTCACTTTCCACTTGTATAGCAGTCCACGAGTTGAGACAGTGATAATCCGCCTTCGTGCCTTGTCGGCTTATTACCGACTTGCCTATAAGGGACTGCGCCTCAAAGTATAGTAATATACGCAAACCGCGCGTGGTTTCGAAATACAATGATCTCGTTCTTAAGCCGCAGGCCGCTGACGACGGAGTTGAAGCACCTGAGGATAACTAGTTCCTGACTGCAATCCCCAGTTTGTATAACAACGAGTGTTATGTTGTCGGTGGCGAAGGCTTCATCGAAGTGAAAGGTTCTAATGTTTCCATCTAAAGCACCTCTGGTATTCTGGTAGGTAAAGGTTCTGGACGTCATTACCTCGAGCTCGGTGTTTACGTTGTTGACTACAACGGCCGCGCCGGTAAGGTTGTGGTGAAGTAACCCGTACACCACCCGCCCCCCGGATGTCCCCAAGTTCCATCAATAAAGTGAGCGACCTCACCCATGGCCGTTTCCTTTCCTTTTCCCCTCCCCCCCCCTTCGGATGCAAGGTTGAATGAGATGTATCAATTTAAAAATTCCAGGCTATTCCATTCATTTTTTTTGCTGTTATTTATCTATTCATTATCTTTGTGGCTGCAAGCCATCTATACCCAATGTCTACGACTATAAATATATCAAAGCCATTCGATCCGTCGCAGATCGAAATGGAGATAAAAAACATAAATATCGGAACTCTCATTCAGATGCTTGAGGGCGATATGATCGATCTTCAACCGGCGTTCCAGCGGTCTGGAAACCTATGGTCTCCGTCCAAAAAAAGCCAACTCATAGAGTCGCTGATTCTCGGGCTGCCCCTTCCAAGTTTTTATTTCAGTCATGAAGAGATCGAAGTCGATGGCGTAAAAAAGAAAAAATGGGCGGTTATAGACGGTTTGCAGCGGCTTTGCACTTTGATGGATTTTATGGTCAATAAGACGTTGACTCTGTCCGGACTCGATTTTCTGGAAAAGAAATTTGGTGGCTTTGGCTGGGATGATTTTGCTTTCGGAGAGAAGATAGAAATGCAATTGCGTAGTGTTACGGTAAATGTTCTTAAAGGCACTACCCCTCCCGATGTGAAATATATCCTTTTTCAGCGCCTTAACTCCAAAGGAACTCCCCTCAATCCTCAGGAAATAAGAAATGCCCTGAATCAGGGGCGTGCTGCTGATTTTCTTCGCGAACTGTCAGAGCTGCCGTTGTTTCTTGAGATGGTGCGTGTAGAAAAAAAACGAATGACCGGCCAGGAATATGCGCTCCGTTTCGTGTCGCTGATGCAGTTTGACTTTGAGGAATTCAGCCGCCTTGACGCGTATTTGAGCAGCTGTATGAGTCAAATCAACAAACAGGATCGAGCAACATTAAAGCGAATGAAAACCTTATTTGAAAGTTGCTTGTCTACTTTGTGGAAAACTATGGGGCTGATGGTTTTCAGAAATCCTCTGGTTGCGAATGCCCGTGTCTCCAAAGCCCTTTTCGATGCACTGATGGTAGGCGTTGGTAAATTGAATGAGGCTCAAAGAGACAAGCTTATACAGCATCGAAGCCTTTTTATGCAGAACTATATCGGTTTATTTCATTCTGAAGACTTCAAAAATGCTCTCGGAAGCGGTACCGGACAGGTTCCCAAAATGAAAATACGACTTGACATGGTGGCGGACGCCATTAATAAAACCATTAACTCCGCTCGGTTATGATAGAAAAATATAGTATCCATAATTTTAAAATACATAGTCAGACCGACCTGTCGCTCGCCCCGCTTACGGTACTGACCGGTATTAATGGTATGGGCAAGTCATCTGTGATGCAGACTATGCTTATGCTCCGCGAGTCCGCATTAAAAAAAGAACTTCCGGAAATTTTGAATCTAGCAGGTGAAAACTTCAATGTTGGTTTATCCTCGTCACTTGTAAATTGGAATACAATCGACCGCCCGGATATTCTGGAGATAGGTATTACATACACCAATGCCGAAAGAGGCAATAGAGAGACTCTGAGATATGCTTTCGCATATCCGGAAACGGGAGCGACAACTTATCTGCCTCGGGTTGCCGGTGAGAAGCAGGATGAGTCGGGTTTGTCATTATTTACCAATGATTTTCAATACCTGAGTGCTTTCCGTAATGGTCCGCTTGACAGATACGGTATGGATACGCGCTCATTAGAGCGCCGTCAACTTTCGCGGATCATGGGGCGTGGCGAGATGGTGGCGTCTTTTCTCGAGCGTTACGGCAATGAGGACATCCCGATCGCGTCACTGCGTTATAAGGACTCGGCTGACACCTCTCTCCGCAGGCAAGTTGAGCTATGGCTCAACGATATTTCTCCTGAAACGGCATTACGCATAGATCGGGACGGCGATAGCTTTAAGATTAAATACGGTCAGAAGCGTGTAGGGCAAGCTGTAAAATGGATAGATGCTATGAATACGGGATTCGGCATATCGTATTCTCTGGTAATGCTTATCGCACTATTGTCGGCACGCCCCGGAGCTATAATTCTGATTGAGAATCCCGAGGCTCATATACACCCGGCAGCCCAGGGGGCGTTGATGCGGCTTGCCTGCATGACAGCGGCAGCCGGGGTACAAATAATTATTGAGACGCACAGCGATCATATTGTAAATGGTGCGCTTGTGGGATTGAAACGTAAGATAATGAAGCCTGCTGACCTCGGCATATATTATTTTACGCGGGATTTCGAGACAGACAATGCTGAACCGATAAAATTAAACATCAACGAAGCTACTTGCCGAATTAAAAATGCTCCTGACGGTTTCTTTACCCAGATGAAGTCCGATATGGAAATTTTGTTCGGATTTGGTGACGAGGACGATGAGTAACAATAAACTCTATCTGCTTTTCCCCGCTGAAGCGGAATATACGGAATATTCCGATGATGATCTGCATGCGTTGATAAAAGACCTCGACCGGGCACTCTTCCTTATCAATCATGAGGAATTTGACGGTTTTTATTGCAACAAATCGTTCAGGGCATTCCATTCCTTCGTTAAGGAACGCGATAGTAACTTATCAGCATTATTACTGAAAATTCTTAATGATTGGATTCCGGTCATCGGTCCCGATATTGAGGAAGGGGTTGAATTTCATATCAGTGGACGTGATGATATAGAAATGAGTGTGCCAGCATATTATGCATCACCGGATCACTCTGCTGTTTTGTCAATGAACCTCACCGGTAAGGCGGTAGATATTATCAGAGTATGCTCGCATAGTACTGCCAGGATAAGTTCTATAATATGCACGGAATCGCCATTGTATTTATGGTTCTGTGAAAATCGTTCGCCACAGCGGGAACTTCATCCGGAATATAAGAAACATTCAAGATTTGGGCCGACAATTGGGAAAAAGGGGGTAGTGGTATCTGCATTCACATATACAGATGATGAGGCGAAACGCTACCTGTACATGGCCGTCGGCACATCAAGCCCAAAACGATATGTTTTAAATATCACCTCAGATAGAAAGATTCTGGTATTCTTCAATCAAGATCACTCGGGAACGGCTTTCCATGCTTATCAGACTGATGAGAATGATAATGCTGAAAGGTCTAAATACGGGAATACGGCTCTTAAAAAGATGAAACGACTAAAAAAACTGGGCCTGACCTGATACCCCCGTGATTGAGCTGTGTACCGGACCATTCTGACTCACCTTTCCCTGTCTTTCCACAAGAAAAGCCGCATTACTGCCGCTTTTATGCGGAAAGAGAGGGACACATAAATTGAAACCTCATGGCGTTGCTATGGATAAATGGCTCTTTTACAAAAGATTACATAAATTTTCCAGTTAATTAATGTCATGATTTACTGCCTGTCGTAGAGAAATGTTACAATAAACCTATAGAAAAGAACAAGGAACAGTCCTAACGGACTGAATTGTATTTATCAATGTCGCTTTTAGCCTCCGTCCATGAGCTTTGCAATGGACGGCAGTTTGAAGATATGACAGCCATTGATTTTTTCCATGCCCTCAACCTGCATCAAACCTCCAAGCCTCAGGAGGTTGGCAAGAATGAGAAAGTAAGGGTTTACTACCTCATCAATCAGCTAAGCGAAAAGATTGATAAAGTTACGCGCAGCGAATGGATTAGAGCCATGCTCCGGAATACAGGCATTGAACAGGAATATTACCGTTCAAAATATCGCGAACCCATAAGCGATCCACCAAGCAAAAAGAACAAGGATTTTGCAGAAGCTTTGAATGAAATCCTCGGCTGATACTTTACTTTATCATCGTACCTTATATATATGGCTCTAAACTAAAGGGAGTTTAGAGCCGTATGCCTTGTTAACGGAAAGAATGAAAGGGAGAATAATTATACTTTTTCTCCCTTAACTTTCATAAATGATACGATAACGCCTATTAGTCGAAATTACTGACAAATCCATTAAAATATTTGTAATACATTTATAAAATTACAAATATCTAATGGAGTATTAAGACTACTCCAAAAAGGCACGCTGTAATAGACGTAGAGATTGCGAGAGCCAGTACTACACAACCTTGACCACCTGTATTAGAAGTTGTAGAAACAGCAGGCTTAGTAGTGGTGGTGCTGACATGGTTATTCTTTCTAAAATCCTTTATCTCATATAATTCCCAAATGAGTTTAATTTCCTCATCGTCGTACCCAAATTCATTGTTATAAATTTTGTCAAGTTTTGACAAACCTTCTGGAGAATTCAAAGTAGCTACAACACTATAGAAATATGGATAAAATAAACCATAGAAACGCTTGTTTTCAATGGTCTTGAGGACTTTTATGGCATATTCAAGCCTCCCGTTGGCTTGCATGTTATTAACAAAACTCTCAACTTTATCTTTAGGCACATCTAACTCTTGACCAATATTAGCCAATAAATCTTCCACCTCAGCGAATTGCTTTGGAGAAGGATTCTTATTACATCCACAGAAATCTATTGCAAAGCCAAGTACTGCACATTTCTGCTCTGTAGTCAATTCATTGGAAANGAACGACATAATTTTGTATTTTAATATAACAACACCCAATCATACAACCCAAAATTGGGTGTAAAATTGGGTGTGGTTGGTTTAATGGCTTGATTGTCAAGCTTTTTGCGGAAAGACAGGGATTCGAACCCTGGGTACCCGTAAGGGTACAACGGTTTTCGAGACCGTCCCGTTCGACCGCTCCGGCATCTTTCCGTTGGGCGGTTTTGCGGTGCAAAGTTACGGCTTTTTGCGGATATGGACAATTTTTGGCCTTATTTTTTGGCGGCTGTGTGGGTTGATTCCTTAAAGGGCTGAGAGGCAGGGGGAAAGGGGCGGAAATTTTGGTTTGGCAGATGGGCGTGAATTTTGTAACTTTGCGGCGTCAAAAATATAAGCATTAACATTTCACTGCGTGGAAACAAAGTACATTTTTGTCACAGGGGGCGTGGTTTCGTCCTTGGGCAAAGGAATCATCTCATCATCACTGGCTTGCCTGCTGAAAGCGCGCGGCTACAGGGTGACGATTCAGAAGTTTGACCCTTACATCAACATTGACCCCGGCACGCTCAATCCCTATGAGCACGGCGAGTGTTATGTGACGGTTGACGGCCACGAGGCCGACCTTGACCTCGGTCATTACGAGAGGTTTACCAACACTCCCACCACGCGGGCCAATAATGTGACCACCGGGCGAATCTATCAGAGCGTTATCAACAAAGAGCGCCGCGGCGACTATCTGGGCAAGACGGTGCAGATTATCCCCCACATCACCGATGAAATCAAGCACAATGTGAAGCTGCTGGGCAACACCGGCAACTTTGACTTTGTGATTACCGAGATCGGCGGTACCGTGGGCGACATCGAGAGCACCCCCTTCCTTGAGGCTGTGCGTCAGCTCCGCTGGGAGCTGGGCCGCAACGCCCTGTGCATCCATCTGACCTATGTGCCTTACATCCATGCCGCCAAGGAGCTTAAGACCAAGCCCACGCAGCACTCTGTGAAGCAGCTCCAGCATGTGGGCATCCAGCCTGACATTCTGGTGCTCCGCACCGAGCACGACATTCCTGCAGGCATGCGCCGCAAGATTGCCCAGTTCTGCAACGTGGCTCCGGATGCCGTCATCCAGTCAATCGACGTGCCTTCAATCTATGAGGTGCCCCTGACGATGCATGCGCAGCATCTCGACGAGATTGTGCTCCGCCTCACGGGCGAGCCGGTGAAGGGCGAGCCGCAGATGGACCGCTGGCTCACCTTCCTCAATAAGATGAAGAGCGCTGAAAAGACCGTCACCATCGGCCTCGTGGGCAAATACGTAGAGCTCCAGGACGCCTACAAGTCAATCAACGAGTCGCTCTTCCAGGCGGCCACGTATAATGACCGCAAGCTCTCACTGCGCTACATCCACTCCGAGAAGCTCACCGACGACAATGTGGACGAGCTGCTCTCGCCGCTTGACGGTGTCATCGTTGCCCCCGGCTTCGGCCAGCGCGGCATCGAGGGTAAGTTTGTGGCCCTGAAATGGTGTAGGGAGCACGATGTGCCCACCTTCGGCATCTGCCTGGGCATGCAGTGTATGGTCATCGAGTTTGCCCGCAACGTCCTGGGACTGCCTGAAGCCAACTCCACCGAGATGAACCCTGCCACTCCTGACAATGTCATTGACCTGATGGAGGAGCAGAAAAGCATCTCCAATCTGGGCGGCACCATGCGTCTGGGCGCCTACGACTGTGAGCTGCGCCCCGGCTCGCGCGCCGCGCAGGCCTATGGCACCACCCATGTGAGCGAGCGCCATCGCCACCGCTTTGAGTTTAACAACGATTACCGCGCCCGCTTTGAGGAGGCCGGCATGCAGTGTGTGGGCGAGAACCCCAAGAGCCACCTCGTGGAGGTGGTGGAAATCCCCGCGCTGCGCTGGTTTGTCGGCACCCAGTATCATCCCGAATACTCCAGCACCGTTGAGAATCCCGGTCCGCTGTTCCTTGACTTTGTGAAGGCGGCTGTGGCTTACGGCGAGGAGCGTCAAAGTAAATAATCATTCATCACCCCCATATCCCCCTTAAAACATTAACCGTGGATAAGAACAGTATTACAGGCCTTGTGCTCATGGCAGCCATCATTCTTGGCTTCATGATGTATAACCGCCCGTCGGCCGAGGAGCTGGAGCGTCAGCGCCAGGAGGCCGAGCAGATGGCTCAGCAGGAGCGTCAGAGCGATGTCAACCCTGCCGACGTGCTCTCATTCGATTCAATCAGTCCCGCCGAAGTGCAGACCATCACCGCCACCGTGCGTCAGCTCGGTGTGAAGGACTCCACCGGCACCGTAGCTCTCAACCTTGACCGCACTCGCCTGGCTGTGAGCGCTGACGGCGCTCTGACGGGCACCGTCACAGTCGACAGTGGCCGAGTGGTGTCAGTGGCCGACATGGTGGCCAATCACTGGGCCTCCATCCCCGCCGGCGACGCCCGCAGCGCCGTGGCCGCCCTGCGCAAGGCGCTGGCCGATGCCGCACGTTATCAGGGCTTTGCACGCTATGTGAGCGGCGACTCAACGACCGTCACCCTCGCCAACAAGCTCCTGAAGCTTGAAATCTCCAACAAGGGCGGCGCTATTGCCCGCGCCGAGCTTCAGAACTATGACTCATACGATTCCACCCGCATTGAGCTCATGAGCCCCGAAACGGACGCTTACTCCTTCACCCTCACCTCTGCCACTCAGCGCTTTGAGACGAGCGAGTTTTATTTCACTCCCACCGTTGAGAGCGACACGGCCGTGGTGATGAGCCTCGACCTTGGCGACGGCGCCATGTTCGGCATCCGTTACACCCTCCTCCCTGACAGCTACCTGGTGAAGATGGATATCATCCAGCAGGGCATGGAGAAAATCATCCCCCGCTCGGTGGCATCGATGGACTTCACATGGAGCCAGCTGATGCGCCGCTGCGAGGCCGGCCGTGTGTTTGAGGAGCGCAACAGTGCCCTCTACTATATGTTCCCTGACGGCGATGTCAACAACCTCTCCGAGAATTCATCGTCGGCCAAGAGCGTTGACGAGCGCATAAAGTGGATTGGCTATAAGAACCAGTTCTTCTCAGCCATCTGGATGGCCCGCACGAACTTTGCCGCCGCCCAGTTTGACTCAGAGGTGATTGAGAACAACCCCGATTTCATCAAGCATCTCACCACCCGCGCCACCCTTGATTACAGCTCGACCCTCGAGTCGCCCGCAGCCTTTGAAATCTACATGGGCCCCAACCTCTACCCCCTGATGAGCGACATCTCCACCACCGTGTTCCCTGACGAGGATATGCACCTCACCAAGGTTATCCCCCTGGGCTGGAAGCTGTTCCGCTGGATTAATACCCTCATTGTTATCCCCGTGTTCACCTTCCTGGGCAAGTTTATCAGCAACTATGGCATAATCATCCTGCTGCTGACCATCTTCATCAAGATTATCCTCTTCCCGTTCACCTACAAGAGCTTCATGTCGCAGGCCCGCATGCGCGTGCTCGCTCCTGAAATCAAAGAGATTAACGACAAGTATCCCGGTCAGGAAAACGCCATGAAGCGTCAGCAGGAAACCATGGCGCTCTACAGCCGCGCCGGAGCCAACCCCATGTCGGGCTGCCTCCCCATGCTGCTCCAGATGCCCATCCTGATTGCCATGTTCAGCTTCTTCCCCTCGGCTATCGAGCTGCGCGGCCAATCGTTCCTCTGGGCCAAGGACCTCTCGGCTCCTGATGCCATCTTCTCATGGGACGTCAACATCCCCCTGATTTCATCAACCTTCGGCAACCACATCTCGCTCTTCTGCCTCCTGATGACAGTGGTCAACATCATCTACACCAAAATCAACATGCAGAACCAGCCCTCATCGTCGGCCATGCCGGGAATGAAGTGGATGATGTATCTTATGCCGGTGATGTTCCTCTTCATCTTCAACAACTATGCCGCCGGCCTGAGCTACTACTACTTCCTGTCGCTCCTTATCACCATCCTGCAAACCTACATCTTCCGCAAGGTGGTTTCAGAGGATAAGGTTCGCGCCAAGATGGCCGAAAATGCCCGTAAGCCCCGCAAGAAGAGCGGCTTCATGGCTCGCCTTGAAGAGGCGCAGCGCCAGCAGCAGGCCATGCTCCGCGAGCAGCAGAAGCAGCAGGGCAGAAAACGTAAATAGTTAGAAGTTAGGAGTTAGGAGTTGAGGTTTTTCTTTTTCTTCTCAACGCCCCGCTTCCACATCTTCTCTCCGGACATTGCCAACCCATATGCGAATCCCGCCGTGACACTATCGCGGCGGGATTCGGTGTTTTTATCTTTGACAGGGAGCGGATTTTTTACTATATTTGCGAATTATGACACACTCTGCGATGCACTGGGACCTGCTGATTAACGACAAGCGTTTCGGGCTTGAACATTACCATGACCCTAAGCGCGGCAGCCGCAGCGATTTCCAGCGTGATTATGACCGATTGGTGTTCTCGTCGCCTTTCCGCAGGCTACAGAACAAAACTCAGGTGTTTCCTCTGCCGGGAAGCATCTTTGTGCATAACAGGCTGACACATAGCATTGAAGTGGCCTGCGTGGGGCGCTCCATGGCCAATGAGGTGGCCGCGAAGCTCCGCCATCGTCATGGCGCGGAGCCGTGGGTCCACAAGCTGGATGCCATAGGCGAGATTGTGGCCGCAGCGTGTCTGGCTCATGACATGGGCAATCCCCCCTTCGGTCACTCGGGCGAGAAAGCCATCTCCACCTTCTTCAGCGAGGGGCCCGGCAGGGTGCTGGAGAGCGAGCTGACACCCGGTCAGTGGGCTGACCTGATTCACTTTGAGGGCAATGCCAATGCCTTCCGTCTGCTCACACATCAGTTTAACGGGCGGCGTCCCGGCGGCTTTGCCATGACCTATTCCACTCTGGCCTCAATCGTCAAGTATCCCTACGAGAGCCTCCTGGCCGGCGACAAGCCCAAATTCGGATTCTTCACCAGTGAGCGCGACGATTTTGTGAGAGTGGCCTCCGAGCTGGGCATGCTCCCCCTTCCCGGCCCCCAGGGCGAGGTGCGCTATGCGCGCCATCCGCTGGTGTATATCGTGGAGGCTGCTGACGACATCTGCTACGAGGTGATGGACATTGAGGACGCCCACAAGCTCGGCATCCTCCCCACCGCCGAGGTCAAGGAGCTCCTGATGGGCTATTTCGAGCCTGAGCGGCGCGACAGGATGGCGCGTGTGATGGCCGGCGTCACTGACCCCAATGAGCAGATAGGCTATCTGCGGTCATCGGTCATCGGCACCCTTGTGGAGAAGTGTGCCGAAACTTTCGCTCTCCATGAGGACGAGATTATGGCCGGACGCTTCGAGGGCCCGCTGGTGAAGCGCATCCCCGAGCGGGAGCGCGAGGCCTACCGGCGCTCCGAGGAGCTGTCATGGAACGGCATCTACCAGTCGCCTGACGTGGTCGACATCGAGCTGGCCGGCACACGCATCATCTCCTTCCTGCTTGAGAAGCTGATTGAGGCCGTGCGCTTTCCGCAGCTCAACTATTCACGGCTTCTGCTGGCCAAGGTGCCGCAGCAGTATGACGTCAATGCTCCCACCACCTTCGGCAGGATTCAGGCCGCTATTGACCACATCAGCGGCATGACCGACGTTTATGCTCTTGACCTCTATCGCAAGCTTAACGGCATGAGCCTCAAAATCAACAATTGATGAAATTACGCCTCTTCCTTTTCCTCCTCCTCGGTTGCCTGGCGGCAGCGCAGCCTCTGCAGGCGCAGCGCGCTGTCAAGGATATTCCTAACGTCCATGTGGCCGATGCTCACCGCTATGTGTCGGACCCTGACGGAGTGCTCTCGGCCGACGCTGTGAGCCGCCTTGACACCGCTCTGGGCCGAATCTGGGCCGAGACCACTGCCGAACCGGCCGTTGTGGTGGTGGAGCGGATGCCTGACGACACAGACATTGACACCTATGCCACAGCCATCTTCGATGCTTGGAAGATTGGCAAGAAGGACCGCGATAACGGGGTGCTCATTGTGGTGAGCCGCGATGACCGCAAGGCCGTGATTCGCACCGGCTACGGCGCCGAGGGTGTGCTTCCCGACATTATCTGCGGCCGGATTCTGCGCAATGAGATGTTTCCCCGCTTCAAGGAGGGCGACTATGACGGCGGCATAGAGGCCGGCGTTGCTGCCATCGGCAAGGTGCTGACCGATCCGGCCTATGCCGACGAGCTCCGCTCCTCGCAGCCCAATGATGCTTACCATCAGGGCCCTGACAGCGGTGACCTCTTCAATTATTATCTGATGCTGGCGGCCATCGTGGCCGTGGGGATGACGGTGGTGATGGTCGGCGCCGTGGTGCGCAACCGGCGTCAGGACTCCGTGACGCGTTATGGAGCCGTCCATCGGCTGGTGCCCGTGGCCGGGATGCTCAGCTTTCTCACTCTCGGCATGGCCGTTCCGGCGCTGCTCATAGGCCTTATGGCGCAGCGCGGCGCGCGCCGGCATCGCAAGTGTCCCAACTGCGGCACCTCCATGAAGAAGATTGACGAGGCTAATGACAATGCTTATCTCACCCCCGCGCAGGATGCCGAGGAGAAGCTCAATTCGGTTGACTATGACGTGTGGGTGTGTCCCAACTGCCGCGAAACGGACATTCTCCCTTACGTTAACCGCATGCGAGCTTTTGAGGTGTGTGACCGCTGCGGCGCCCGCGCGGCCACGCTCGTGGCCAACCGTGTGGTGACAAATCCCACTCCCGTGCGCAGCGGTGTGGGCGAAAAGGTGTATCATTGCCGCCATTGCGGTCATGACCAGCAACGCCGCTATGTGATTCCCAAGATTGTCACGCCCGTGATTGTGGGCGGCATAGGCGGTCGCGGCGGAGGCGGCGGAGGTTTCAGCGGCGGCAGCTTCGGCGGCGGCATGACGGGCGGTGGCGGCGCCTCGGGAGGATGGTGACCCGCGGAGGCTCCGACCCTCACCGGCGGCTCCGGTTTCATGACTATGGAGCCGAGGGGGCTTATCTGGTCACTCTCACCGTGCGCCGTCACCTCGGCCCCGTGGCCGAGCTCACCGATGCTCCTCACGGGCCGCGCTTCGAGCCCACACGCCTGGGGCGCCTTGTGGCCGAAGGGGTGGAGGAGGCCGTCAGTCCGCGCCGCTCGCTCCATCTGTTCAAGCTCGTGCTGATGAACCACACCGTCCATATCATGATGCGTGTGGACTATTCCTCGGCCACGCTACTCGACGAGCGCATTGACCTGATTCGCCGCGAGGTGCGTCGCCGCGCCGGCACGGAGGTGTTTGACCCCGTGGCCTTTGACCGTCCCATTCATCCGCAGTGTGATGTCACGCCCATAGTGCGTTTTCTTGACGAAGCCCCGCTGCGCGCCAAGCTCCTTGATGAGCGCGCCCGCGCCATGTTTGGCCGCGTGATAGCCCGCAGGGTGGCTGACCGCGCCTGCCACACCATGGGCAACCCTCACTTGCTCTCCAATCCCTTTTGCCGTCAGGTGGTGGTCCACCGCAGCGACTCGTCCGCTGACCGTGAAATCCACCTTGACAGCTGGCTCCATCTTGCGGCCAATCGCGGAGTGCTTGTGGGCCCCTTTATCTCGGAGGCCGAGCGCAGGGTGCTTGACGCCGCCGCGGCCCTTGGCGGCAGGGCCATCATGATTGTCCACACCCCGCTTTCCGAGGGGATGCCGCTTGGCCCCGCACTCTCGCGCATGCTTGCTCAGGGCCGGCTGCTGCTTGTGAGCCCCGACGGACTTCCGCCTCTGCGCTCACGCAAGCTCTGCCTTGACCTCAACGACTTTGCCCTGACCCTCTGCGGCGACAATCTCGCCCGATAATCAATGCGGCTATATAACAATCCCGGACGGTGCCTTTCGGCTCCGCCCGGGAGGATGCGTTGTGCGATGTCATCAGCGGTGAGAGTGGAGAGGGCGCAGCTCACCGGTTAGAGAGTCCATGATGTAGCCGGCGGTGCGCACATCGGTGGGCATCAGGGGATGGTGGGAAATGAGATCAACGGTCTCGGAGATAGCGGCGTCAGTGTCGTCAAATCCGTGGAGCCAGCTGTCAAGGTCAATGCCGCAGTGGCGCATCAGCGAGATGTGTTCCTCTGAGATGCCGCGCTCGTGCATGAGGCGGAGCATCTCGGCAGCGTCCATGCCCTGCACGCCGCACCCTGTGTGGCCAATCACCATGATTTCGTTGACCCCCAGCTCATACACCGCCACCAGCAGCGAGCGCATAGTGGAGTCAAAGGGGTTGGTGATGGTGCCCCCGGCATTCTTTATGATCTTCACATCGCCGTTTTTGAATCCCAGAGCGGCCGGCAGCATCTCCACAAGGCGTGTGTCCATGCAGGTCACGATGGCTATGCGCTTGTCGGGATACTTCGAGGTGATGAATCGCTCGTAGCCCTTTGAGGCCACAAACTCTTTGTTGTAATTCAGAATTTCGTCAATCATAGCATGGAGGTTTCTTTACCGCAAAGTTAAGCAACATTTTGCAATAGCCGCAGGCCTCAAACCAATAAAAGCCCCGCCAACCCGGCGGAGCTTTTATCATTCTAAGGATTGCGGCTGCTCGTTGCCGCTTCAATGGTCTTGGATTAAGGTCTTAATTATCTAACCTGAATCTTTTCAACCTTTCCGGCGGTTACTTTGATGTAGAAACCGGCCTTGGGGTTCGATACTTTCACGCCCTGGAGGGTGAAGAAGGTGCTCTGGGTGTCGGCTGCGGCTTCGATGGCATCGATGGCGGTGGTGGTGCCTGAGTTGCTGTCGGGGGCCACGGTGACGAAGTATTCCACGGGGGTTGCATCGTAGAGCTTTGCCGATTCATCAGAGAGGCTTACAATCACCTTGGCGGTGCCGGGCTTGAGGGTGGTGATGTTGCCGTCGGCGTCAACTTCGATGGGAGCTTCACCTTCTGCGAAGGGCTGTCCGTTTTCGTCAACCACGGTGTAGGTGAAGGTGGCGTCGTCTTTCTTCATGCCGTCAACGGTGAGCACGGGAGTGGGAACGTTTTCAGAGGTGCCTTCGGTGAGGAGCAGGTTGGGGTTGTTGTCGGCCACTTCAAGGGTTGCAGGAGCGCTGACAAACACGTCGTAGTAGTAAGGTTCGGCGCTGTACTTGAGGGCTGAGTTGCCTGAGAGGCTCACTTCCACACGGGCCTTACCGGGCTTGAGGGTGGTGATGTTGCCGTTGGCGTCCACTGCGATGGGAGCTTCACCTTCTGCGAAGGGGTTGCCGTTTTCGTCAACCACGGTGTAGGCGTAGGTCACGGGGTCTGAGCCACCCTGGATGTCGAGGCCATCGTTGTGGTCCACGGGAGTACCGTCAGTGTTAATCAGAGAGGGACGGGGCACGCTGTTGGTGGTTCCTTCGGTGAGGACGGTCTCGCCGGTGGCTGCGTTGTCCACTTCGAGGCGCACCTGAGTGGGTGCATTCACTTTCACATCGTAGTAGTAAGCGTTGTTGCTGAAGAACTTGTCGAAGGGAGCGGCTACGGTCACTTTCACTCGTGCGTTGCCCTGGCTGAGGGTGGTCACGTTGCCGTTTTCGTCAACTGCGATGGGAGCTTCGCCTTCTGCGAAGGGGTTGCCGTCGGCGTCAACCACGGTGTAGGTGAATGAGAGGCCTTCAACGGTTTCGGCGTCAGAATCGCCGGGGAGGGTTGCTTTGAGCGAGGGTGCGGGGATGGCTGCGAGGCTGCCGGGGTTGAGGGTTACGCTCTGCTCGGTGGTGTTGTCAGCTTCGAGGGTAGCGTCCTTCTTGATGGTGTAGAGAGCGATGGGAGAAGCTGATGACACGTGGGTGAGGGTGCCGTTGGCGTCGAAGCCCAGGTAGTTGCGGCCGGTGCGCACGGTGAAGTTGCCGTCAGTGGCGCTGATGTTGTACCAGAATCCGCCTCCGCCGTTTGCGGCGTCAACTGTGGTGCGGTCCACCATCTTGATTGCAGCGTTGTAGTAGTCGCGCATGCCGTAGAGGCCGTCAATCATCATGCGGTAGCCGTCAGCTTCGTTAACCTTGGCATCTTTGCCGTAGGCATAGTAGACGTCGATTTTGAGGAGCTCGTCGGCGATGTCGCTGTTGAGGTTGAGCACTTCGGGGAGTGAGCTCATGCCCAGGTCCACGGGGCTGTAGGTGTAGTAGGGCGAGGTGCCTGTGGCGGTGGCGCCGGCTGCTGCATATCCGTTTTCACCGAGGGTGCGGGGGTCAACCATGATGACCTTGCTGTTGGCGGCCAGGTTGAGTTCGGCGTTGTTGCTGATGCGCACATAGGTCACTTCAGAGTAGGGCTTCACGCTCATGGCGTAGATGTAGGGGGCGGCGTCATAAACCTTGGCGGTTTCGGCGGTAGGCACGGCAGCCACATAGACATTGCCCAGGGCGCCTTCTTTGGCGGTCACGGCACCGGTGGCGGGGTCCACGGTCACGAGGTCGTTGGCGGTCAGGGGACGGCCTTCGGCGTCGGTGAGGAGGTTGCCGTTTTCATCGGCGAGCTGATAGGTGAAGGATGCGGCGGCGACGTCGGTGTGAGAGCCATCGGCTTCGCGAACCTTGAGCTGGGGAGCTGCTGCGGCTGAAGAGGTGCCGCTGTAGAGACGGCGGGGAGCTGCGGCTTCCTTCAGGCCGTTAACGAAGATGTCGGCGGGACGGGTGATGTTGACCTCAAAGAGGGCGGGTTCGGCCTCATAGTCAGCGGCATTGTCACCTGAGAGAGTCACTTTCACGAAGGCCTGTCCGGGGTGGTTGACGGTGATGTTGCCTTCGGCGTCAACGCTGATGGCTGCGTCAGTCAGAGGATTGCCCTGAGCGTCAACCACTTCGTAGGTGAATGAGGCGCCGTCAACGGTTGAGCCGGCATTACTGGTCAGCACGGGAGCGGGGATGCGGGCGCCGTCAGTGCCTTCGGCAATGTTGATGGCATCGCGTGAGCCGGTGAATGAGATGGCTGAGGGGGTGGGCACGTGAACTGTGATGAAGAAGGGCTCTTCGATGTCGTAAGCGTCAGCGGCCACTCCTGAGAGGGTCACTTTCACCACTGCGTTGCCGCCGGCCACGCCGGTGAAGGTGCCGTCGGCCTCGTTGATGTCGATGGTGCCTGCGCCTTCGGTCACTTCATAGCCGAATGTGATGTTGTCAAGAGCGCGGGGATCGGCGAGGGCCACACCGTTTTCCGAGATGGTTTTGAGTACCAGCGCGGGGATGGAGGTGGGACGGCCCACATACACATCCATGTGGCAGGTGTTTTCACCTTCGGGACCGAAAATCTTCTCCACTGTGGGGATGATGCGATACATGAAGGGGTAACGGTTGTTCTGAGCCACGAGGTCAGTGGTGATATTGCTTGAACCTGCACCGATAATAGCGCCGTTCTTGGTGTTGACGAGCATCATCATGGCGCGTGCGGGCTGTGCCTGTGATGAAATCTTGTAGCACTTGTCGGTGGTCACGGTTTCGCCGTCTTCGTTGGTCCAGGTGTTGGTGGCGTGTTCAATGAAGATTTTGAACTTGGAAGCGGTGAGGGCGGTAGGGTCGGAGGTGGAGTCGAAGGGACCCTGGCTGCTTGAGATGCCCATGTACTTCACCTGAGGAACATCGGCGGCAGCGTACTGAACCACGTTGCGGAGGTTGTAGAACTGACGGATTGAGCCGTCGGAAAGTTCCTGGGTGCCGGCTTCTTCGAGAGAGAAGGATGCGGGACGAGCTTTGTCGCCGGTGGCCGAAGCAATGACATAACGGTCAAAGCGTTCGGGAGCCAGCTGGCTGTTGTATATTGTGTAGCCACGGGCTCCGTTGGAGTTGGATTTAGGGAAGCCGCATGACCAGATGAGTTGAGGCTGATTTTTGTACATCACTGTGCCGCAACCCACAAGGGCGAACGGTTCGTTGTTTGCAAGAACATTCTCAAGAGAGGTCTGCTCATAGACCGTACCTGCAAATGACGCAGCTGCTGAGAATAAGCACACGAGTGATGAGAGTTGTTTTTTCATAACTGTGTTGAATGTAGTTGTTTAGGTAGATAATTAAAAATGTCGAGCATAATGCGGTAAACGTGAACCGCGATTGATTTCACAAGCAAAATTATGCACAAAATCCTTATCGGTGATTTTTTACGTGAAAAAAATTATCGAAAAGTTAATTTTTTTCTTTTCAGTTCTTGTGGATGGTGCTAATGGCCATAGAATCAGAGAAATAGCTGTGTTACAATTGTAACAGCCCTTCCTGCTCCACATAACAAATTTGTAACATTCAGGACTGCGTCAGTATTTATATGTACGCGCGCGAAAAGAAAGGCGGAAGCGCCGCGAGGGTGCTTCCGCCTTGATGGGGGTTAAATGTCAGAACCGGGATTAGTGGCGGGGTCCACGATCGCCGCCTTCGCGACGGGGACCACGGGGACCGCGGTCGCCACCTTCACGGCGGGGACGGTCGCCGCCTTCGCGACGCGGGGGACGCTCACGCTGGGGGCGCTCCACATAGCCTTCGGGCTTGGGCTGGAGGGCACGCATCGAGAGGCGATATTTGCCGGTTTTCTTGTCAATTTCAATGAGCTTCACTTCCACTTCGTCGCCCTCTTTGAGGCCGCTGGCTTCCATGTCCGGGAGGCGTTCCCAAGAGATTTCGCTGATGTGGAGGAGGCCGTCGCGGTTAGGCATGAACTGCACGAAAGCGCCGAACTCGAGGATTGACTGCACGGTGCCTTTGTAGGTTTTGCCCTCTTCGGGGAGCTCTACGATGGCGTTGATCATCTCGAGGGCCTTGTCGATGGCAGCCTTGTGAGGAGCGGCCACTTCGATATATCCGCCTTCGGGAATCTCGTCGATGCTGACAGTTGCACCGCTGGCCTCCTGAATACCCTGGATAACCTTTCCGCCCGGGCCAATCACAGCACCGATAAGCTCCTTGGGGATGAGCATGGTGACGATGCGGGGCACGTGAGGCTTGTAGTCCTCGCGGGGCTGGGGGATTGTTTCGTTGATGATGTTGAGGATGTGGAGGCGACCTTCGCGTGCCTGGTTGAGGGCGCGCTCAAGAATTTCGTAAGAGAGGCCGTCACACTTGATGTCCATCTGGGTGGCGGTGATACCGTCCTTGGTGCCGGTCACCTTGAAGTCCATGTCGCCCAGGTGGTCCTCATCGCCGAGGATGTCAGAGAGCACGGCATACTTCTGACCGTCGCTGATGAGACCCATTGCGATACCGGCAACGGGCTTCTTCATCTGCACACCGGCGTCGAGCAGAGCGAGGGTGCCGGCGCAGACGGTGGCCATTGATGATGAACCGTTTGATTCGAGGATGTCACTGACAATGCGGGCCACGTAGGGGAATCCGTCGGGGAACATGCGCTTCAGGGCGCGGTGGGCCAGGTTGCCGTGGCCGATTTCACGACGGCCTACACCGCGCACGGGGCGGGCTTCGCCGGTGGAGAAGGGGGGGAAGTTGTAGTGGAGCAGGAAGCGCTCGTAGCCCTTGTTGAGCACGTCGTCAACGAGCTTTTCGTCGAGCTTGGTGCCGAGGGTCACAGTGGCCAGTGACTGGGTTTCACCGCGGGTGAACACGGCAGAACCGTGAGGGCCGGGGATGTAGTCAACCTCACACCAGATGGGACGAATCTCATCGGTGCGGCGGCCGTCAAGGCGCACACCTTCGTCCAGCACACAGCGGCGCATGGCTTCTTTCTCCACGTCGTGATAGTAACGCTTCACCAGAGGAGTCTTTTCCTCGCGAACCTCTTCGGGGAGCGAGTCGATATATTCCTGGCAGATGGCAGCAAAGCTTTCCATGCGCCAGTGCTTGTCGGCCGAGCCGGTTTTGGCGATGGCGTAAGCCTTGTCGTAACACTTGTCGTGAACGTCCTTGCGGAGCTCTTCGTCGTTAACCTCGTGACAATATTCGCGCTTAACGGTTGAGCCAACGGCTTCGGCGAGCTCCATCTGGGCCTTGCACTGCTCCTTGATGGCTTCGTGGGCCACACGGAGGGCTTCCAGGAGGGTTGCTTCGCTCACCTCGTTCATTTCGCCTTCCACCATCATGATGTTGTCATAAGTGGCACCTACCATGAGCTCGAGCTCGGCCTTTTCGGTCTGCTCGAAAGTGGGGTTGATAACAAATTTGCCGTCAACGAGGGCCACACGCACCTCGGAGATGGGACCGTTAAAGGGGATATCGCTGACAGCGAGGGCAGCCGAGGCGGCCAGGCCGGCCAGTGCATCGGGCATTTCCTTGCCGTCGGTTGAGTACAGGGTCACCTGTACGAAAGTGTCGGCATGGTAATTGTCAGGAAAGAGAGGACGGAGCACACGGTCCACCAGACGCGAGGTGAGAATCTCGTAATCGCTGGCGCGGCCTTCGCGCTTAGTGAAGCCGCCGGGGAAACGGCCGAATGATGAGTACTTTTCCTTGTACTCTACCTGAAGAGGCATAAAGTCAACGCCTTCGCCGGCCTCCTTGGCCGTAACGACTGTGGCAAGAAGCATGGTGTCGCCCATGCGCAGCTCTACCGCTCCATCGGCTTGCTTGGCCAGCTTACCTGTCTCAAGGGTGATGGTGCGTCCGTCACCGAGCTCGATGGTTTTTTTGATTGGATTCATATTTAATTATTAACAGCTAATATATAAAGTCCCACAAATTTACGCATTTTTTCGTGAACTAAGTGGTGTTAATGCTGATTTTTTTGGCCATTTCAGCCGCTTTTGTCCGCTTTTGTCCGCAAATGCCCGGTCTTAATATTTTTTAGTGGGGCGGGATGACCCTGAAAGCGGTTAATTGACTAATTTTGCATTGAAATAGTCATTAACCAATCATGAAACTCCATATAATGCTTGCGGCGGTGCTGACTGCCGCTTTTTCGGCTTCGGCCGCCGAGCCTTCGGGCTATTATGATTCATGCAAGGGCAAGAGCGGCGCGCAGCTCCTCAAGGCTCTTGAAGGCGTGATAAGCTCCCACACCAATGTGGGTTACTCCGGATTGTGGGAACTCTACAAGACGGCCGACGTGGATGCCAACGGCAAAATCTGGGACATGTACTCCACCAAGCGCTGGAACCCCGGAAAGGAACAGTGTGGCAACTACTCATCAGTGGGCGACTGCTATAACCGCGAGCACTCGCTGCCCAAGAGCTGGTTTAACGACGCGGCGCCGATGTATAGCGACGGCTTCCACATCTATCCCACTGACGGCAAAGTCAACGGTCAGCGCTCAAACTATCCCTACGGTGAATGTGCAGGGGGCACCACACTGTCGGCATCAGGCGGTGTGAAGGCGCTGGGGCGCCTCGGAGCGTCAACCTTCCCCGGCTATTCAGGCACGGTGTTTGAGCCTGACGATGAATACAAGGGTGACTTTGCGCGCTCATATTTCTATATGGCCGCGTGCTACAACAGCCGCATTTCATCATGGAACAGCGACATGCTGGCCGGCAACGCCTTCCCGGTGTTTACCGACTGGGCCAAGAATCTGCTCATGAAGTGGCATCAGGAGGATCCCGTGAGCGACAAAGAGCGCGCCCGCAACGAGGCTGTCTATGACGAGCAGCATAACCGCAACCCATTCATTGACCATCCTGACCTGGCCGACCACATCTGGGGCTCGCAGAGCTCTGCCGGATGGGGGAGCACGGTGACGGTCAAGGATCCGGCGTTCACGTCGCCCGTGGCCGGCACGACGGTTGATTTCGGCACTGTGGCCGTGGGCCGCAAGGCATCCGTGACCATCAATGTGCGCGGCACCGACTTCACCCAGGCCGTAAGCGTCAGCGCCTCAGGTACGGGCTTCAGCGTCACTCCCGCCTCACTGACGGCCGCCGCCGTCAATGGCGGCACCAGTGTGAGCGTGGCTCTTACCCCTGCAGCTCCCGGTTCCTGCCGCGGCACCCTAACCCTGTCAAGCGGCAAGGCAACCGTGAGCGTCACTCTCACCGGTGAGGCCGTGGCGGGGCTCACTGCGCTGCAGCCCGCCAATGTCACCCAGACCTCATTCACCGCCTGCTGGCTGCATGACGCCTCATCGGCCTCGGCAAGCTACAAGCTGAACGTGATGCACGATGGCTCTCTTCTGGCAGGATATCCCAAGGATGTGAAAGCCACCGACGAGGCATATAACGTGACCGGACTCGAGCCTTCTACCACATACACCTACTATCTGACAGACGGTGCCACCCGAACGAACACCATCACCGCCGTGACCCGCGGCGAGACCCCCGAGCTCTATCTTGAGCCGGGCAATGACCTGGTGTTCAGCACATCGCCCGGTGTGGCCTCAGCACCTATCACAGTGTTTGTTGACGCCTACAATGTGGACGGCGACATCACCGTGAGCGTCAGCAGTCCCTTTGAGGTGAGCCTCGACAAGAAGAGCTGGGCGTCGACCGTGACCCTCGGCGAAGATGACGGCCAGCTTTATCTGCGCCTCAACGGTCAGACTCCCGGAGTGTATCACACGGCGCTGCGTGCGCAGGCCGAGGGTTGCTATAACGATGACCTTGAGGCCGAGGGCGTGATTGAATCGCAGGAGCCTGTCAAAGAGTCGTTTGAGAAGGATGCCAACTTCGGCTATCAGGGAGTGAGATGTCAGGGCGATGCTGCCCGCTGGGATTTCAGCGGCGCCGGTGTGTTCGGCGACTCCCGCGAGGTGCGCACCGGACATCAGGGTGTGCGCTTCAACGCCTCCGAGGGGGGCAGCGTCACCATGAGCGAGCCCTTTGCCGGCGGCGTTGCCGAGGTGACCTATCACACCCGCCAGTGGGATGAGGGAGCAGCCCGTGTGGTGCTCGAATATTCGCTTGACGGCGGCGCCTCATGGACCGAAGCGGCTAGCGCCGTGCCCGGCAAGGAGTGGACCGCCACCACCGCCCGCATCAATGCGCCCGGCGCGGTGAGCCTGCGCCTGATTAAGACCGAGGGCGCGCGTGTGGGCCTTGATGATATAGAAATCACCCCGATGCAGGCGAAGGTGGAGATTCCCGAGGCCGTTTCCGGCTGGGATGCCACCGCCTACGGCGAGGCGATTGTCATTAACAACTGCGGCCTGATGCGCAGTCTGGCCGTGTATGACCTTGACGGCCGCTGCCTGTGGCGCGCCACCGTTCCTGAAGGCACCACGGTGATTCCGATGGTGCGCGGCCACTATGTGGTGGTGAGCGGTGATGAGTCGCGCCGAGTGGTGGTGCGCTGACCTGTAGTGGATTAGAGCAGCGTGAGCGTCGAAGTGAGCTCCGGCGCTATCGCTGCGGCCGCGCTCCGCAGCGCCTCGGGCGTTACGGACATTATGCGCTCAACCGTTTCATGCGGCTCGTCAGCACGGTTGAGATGCAGGGTGGCGCGCGCGGCGCTCAGAATCACACTTTCGGCATTTGCCCCGGCCACCTTTATCTGCCCCAGGAGCTGACGCTTGGCCGCGTCGAGGCGTCGCCCGTCGAGGCCGTCGGTGGCCATGCGGCGGAGGATGTCGGCCACTATGCGGCGGCAGCGCGGGGTGTCGTCAGGGTCACAGCCGTAGTAAACGGTGAAGAGGCCCGTGTCAGTGAGCAGGGCCGTGGAGGCGTCGATAGAGTAGACCAGGCCACGCTTCTCACGCAGAGCCACATTCAGCAGAGAATTCATTCCCGGACCGCCGATGACGTTGACGGCCAGGGCCATCGCCGTGCGGCTGTCGCTGCGCAGACCCGGGATGCGCGCGCCGGTGACGGTGTGGGCCTGATGAGTGCCTATGGGGCGTGACACAGAAAAAGGTTCGGCGACGGGCGGGATGTCCCTTTTCAGTGGCGCAGGTCCGTGATGGAGCATGCCCAGATGGCGCAGCGCAATCCGCTCCACGCGCTCCGGCGCCAGCGGGCCGGAATAGAAGAATACCATGTTGGATGGCACATAGAGGCGGCTGAGCCAGCTGCGACACACCTCGGGGGTGAGCGCGGCCACGCTCTCGGGGGTGCCCAGGATGTTGTGGCCCAGCGGGGTGCCGGCGTAGATGAGGTCGTCAAACTCGTCAAACACCCCCTCGGAGGGAGTGTCGAGATACGACATGATTTCATCCAGCACCACCTCGCGCTCGCGGTCAATCTCGGCCTTAGGGAAGCAGGAGTTGGCCACAAGGTCAGCAATCAGCCCCGTGGCGCGGTCAAGGAAGTTGCCCCCTGAGGGGAAGGTGGAGTAGAGGAAGGTCTCCTCTCGGGTGGTGTAGGCGTTGAGCTCGCCTCCCACGGCCTCCATGCGGTTGTTGATGTGCCATGCGCGGCGGCGTAGCGTGCCCTTGAACACGGTGTGTTCCACAAAGTGAGCCAGGCCGAGCTCGCCGGGACCTTCGTCACGGCTGCCGGCATTGACGGCCAGGCCGCAGGTTTCGGCAGGGGTGTCGGGGAGATGGCGCATCACGAGCCTGAGCCCGTTGGGGAGAGCAGAGTAGCGGAAAGCCATAGATAAAGCGGGGAAAGAGAGGCGCGGACGGCTTCAGAGTGCCGCCCGCGCCGTGTGTGAGAGTTATGCGGTAAGATAATAGCTGACAGGGGGAGATTACTGGCGGCCTGAAGTGGCAACCGAGCGGTCAATCTTGCTGACCAGACCCTGGAGCACCTTGCCCGGGCCGAGCTCAACGAACTCCACAGCGCCGTCGGCAATCATGTTGCGGACGCTCTGAGTCCAGCGCACGGGGGCGGTGAGCTGAGCCACGAGGTTGGCTTTGATTTCGGCGGGATCGGTGTGGGGCTTGGCGTCCACGTTCTGGTAGACGGGCACCGAGGGAGCCTTGAATTCAGTTTTTTCGATAGCTTCGGCGAGCTCGGCGCGCGCGGGTTCCATGCAGGGAGAATGGAACGCACCGCCCACCTTGAGCTTCAGGGCACGCTTGGCACCGGCAGCGAGGAGCTGCTCGCAAGCGGCGTCGATGGCGGGTTCTTCGCCTGAAATTACAATCTGGCCGGGGCAGTTATAGTTGGCGCAGACCACCACACCGTCAATGCCGGCGCAGATTTCCTCAACCTTCTCATCGGGGAGGGCCAGAACGGCGGCCATGGTGGAGGGCTTCAGCTCACAGGCTTTCTGCATGGCGTGGGCGCGGGCAGAAACCAGGCGCAGGCCGTCTTCAAATGACAGAGCGCCGGCAGCCACGAGGGCTGAGAACTCGCCGAGGGAGTGGCCGGCCACCATCGAGGGATTGAATTCTTCGCCGAGGGTCTTGGCCAGAATCACCGAGTGGAGGAAGATGGCGGGCTGGGTCACCTTGGTTTGCTTGAGGTCATCATCGGTGCCTGCAAACATGAGGTCGGTGATGCGGAAGCCGAGAATATCGTTAGCCTTCTCGAACATTTCACGGGCCACGGGGTTGTTATCGTAGAGGTCCTTGCCCATGCCGACAAACTGTGCTCCCTGACCGGGAAAAACGAATGCTTTCATAATGTGAATGTAATTGACTGCGTTTGTTTTTTAATTTCAGAGTGCAAAGTTAAGCTTTTTCGACAACTCGGGCAACTCCGCATTGTTTTTATTGCTATCTTTACGCTTTGATACGTAATCACATCAAGTAAACTGACTTACATGACATCATTAACATTCATCCCTGCGTTCATGAATCTCGGCACGGGCGAGATTATCATCATTGTGTTTGTGATTCTGCTGCTCTTCGGCGGCAAGAAGATTCCCGAGCTGATGAAAGGCCTTGGAAAGGGAGTTCGCTCCTTCAAGCAGGGGATGAACGAAATCACTGATGAAATAAGCCGTCCCGTCGAGGAGGAGGATAACAAACCTGCCGAAAAGAAGTGAGCGCCACCGATGGGGAGAAGCTGCCAGAAATGACCTTTTGGGGCCATGTGGAGGCCCTGAGGTCAGTGTTGCTGCGCGCCGGAGTGGTGTTGGCAGTGCTCACCGGCGTGTTCTTCCTGCTGATGCCTGACATTTTCGATTCGGTGATTCTGGCGCCCACGCGCGGCGATTTTGTGCTTTATCGCCTTTTTGACCGGCTTGGGGCGGAGTCGCTCCTGATGCCTGACCTGGGTGGCGGCGACTTTCATGTGGAGCTGATTAACATTCAGCTTGCATCGCAGTTTTTTATCCACATGTCCACATCGTTCTGGCTCGCCGTGGTGTTTGCGTTCCCTATCATTATATATATGGTGTGGGGATTTGTGGCTCCGGCTCTGTATCAGGGTGAGCGCAAGGGGGTGGGAAAGGCGTTCCTGCTTGGCAACGTGATGTTTTTCATCGGCGTGGCCGTGGGCTATTTTGTGGTGTTTCCGGTGACGCTGCGCTTTTTGGCTGACTATCAGGTGAGCGCCGAGGTGCCTAACCAGATTTCGCTTGACTCATATATGGACAATTTCACGGTGCTTATTCTGGTGATGGGCATTGTGTTTGAGCTGCCACTGCTGGCCTGGCTTTTAGGTCGGATGGGGCTTGTGAGCCGCAGCTTTTTCAGGGCCTACCGTCGCCACGCCGTGGCCGTGCTGCTTATCCTTGCCGCTGTGATTACCCCCACGGGCGATCCTTTTACCCTCATGGTGGTGTTCCTGCCTGTTTATGGACTTTGGGAGTTCAGCGCCATGCTCGTGCCCAAAAAGCTCGGCGATGAAGCCGATGAGGATGATGATGACACGGATGGTGAGCCCTATGTGCCGACGTACAAATCAGCCGCGCGCCGCGAGTGAGCCACCGGCCGTTACCTTTTAATAATAGGGGCACCCCTCGGGGTGCCCTTGCTTTTTTTATGCTTTATGGCTGATGGTCAATTGTTTAATGCTGGATGCCTGGCTTAAGGCTAATAGGAGGCATTGTTAAAAGATGTGAAAATTTAGAATTTATTTTCAAAAACTATGTTTTATAACATAAAAATGGCTACCTTTGCAATGTGTTTTTCATGGTATTAGATTTAAGGTTAAGAAGGTTATTCGTCGAGACGACGGATAATTTTTTTTATCCCCCTTTCATTTGAAAGCACACCGGCCGATGACGCCGCCGCCCCTTAAGGGAAAAGTTGACGAGAAATTGGCCGAAATTTTAACACTGTTACACAATGTAACACAGTGTTTCGATATGTTACTAAAATGTAACAGCGAAATATAGAATCAAAGAGCTGTAAATCAGCGACAAAGAGAATTTTGCCATAAAAATGTGACAATTTTCACGCATTTTAACATACGAAACTTTCTGCCAAAACGAAAGATGCCTACTTTTGTGACGTAAGCCATTCGCAATATGAGGCTGGCAGATAATTACTAACCCTATAAAACAAGAACATTATGGCAACCACAGCAACTAACTTCCAGGAGAGATTAACGGCACTGCAAAGCAACATGCTCAACTTCGCCTATATGCTCACTTCCAACCGCGATGATGCTTATGACCTGCTTCAGGACACGATGCTGAAAGTGCTTGACAACCAGGAAAAATACGTTGACAACACTAATTTCAAAGGCTGGGTGTTCACAATCATGCGAAATATCTTCATCAACAATTACCGACGCGCCAGCAGGGCGGCAACGGTGGTTGACCAGACTGAAGATCTTTATCACCTCAATATCTCGCAGGATTCAGGGTTCGCCACTCCCGAAGGAAGCTATAGCGTCAATGAAATCCAGCTGGCAATCAATGAGTTTGCTGATGAATACAGAATCCCGTTCTCCATGCATGTGGCCGGCTACAAATATAATGAAATCGCTGAGAAGATGAATCTGCCGCTCGGCACCATCAAGAGCCGCATCTTCTTTGCCCGCAAGAAGCTCCAGGTGCGCTTCGCCGACTATAGATAACCTTTATCCTCCCTGCATATTTTTTGTGTGGCGCCCGGTCAGAACATGGCCGGGCGGCGCTGCATAATCCCGCAAAGATTGGCAATTTTTTGGATATGTGAGAAAAAATGTGTTATTTTGTGGGAAGGTAGCTGATTATTGCTATTTGATAGTAAGTTGAGTCTGATTTTTGTCGGGCCACGGAGAAAGAGATTAACGAACAATCCACAAAGGAATATTATGAATAAAGGCATGATATTGGCTATAGCGCTTACGGCGCTGTCGGCGGCTCTGCCCGCCGAGGTGTCGGCGAAAGAGCCGGCAGCGACGAAGGCCGCGCAATCCACCGAAACTTTCTACATACAGCTCGTGAGCCGCACACGTCCCGGCATGGCCGATGGCGGCGCGCAGCTTGAGATTGGGCGTGAGTTTGTGGCTCTGACCGGCATAAGCGAGGGCTATGCTGCCAAAATCAAGGCGCGGAAATTTCCCTCGCTCCTTGACGGGCTTAACCATTTGGCCGTGAACGGCTGGAGCCTTGTGACCACCACCACCTCAGGGGCCGGCGGCGCCACACTCACCACCTGGGTGCTGTCCAAAACCATCACCGAGCGAGCCGAGCTGCTTGACGGTCTCGTGGCGGAGTGAACCAATCTGTGGAAGAAAATCAATTCACAATCATTAATTATAGTTTTGTTTATGAAGAAATGTTTACTTTGTGCGGGCGTGGCAGCCATGGCAGCTTCAGCATCGGCAGCGCCGTTTACCCAGCCCAAGCTGTTTGACGACGCCAATCTGCAGCATGTGTCGAACGATGGCCGCTATGGTGCGTTTGAGGATTTCGGCAACGTTGTGGTGATTGATCTCGCCACCGGTGAGCGTCACGAGTTTTTTGAAGGCGAGGGCGGCACTTACGGCCTCGGCAACTACGGCAATTCATTCTCCAACACGGGAATCCTCGTGGGCACCATCACCGGCGACGATGCCGCTTACCTGGATCTGAACAAGTGGGAGTGGGTTCAGCTTCTCACTGATGTGGACGGCGTTTATGGTGCCCAGATTGTGACCCCTGACGGCCAGCTCATCGGCGGCTATATGGCAAACTCTGACATCGTGGCCAACCGCGATGACAACACCATGTATGTGCCCACCGTGTGGAACTTTGACGGTGCGAAGTTCGGCAAGCCCGAGGTGCTTCCTTATCCCCGCACTGACATGAGCGGACGTATTCCCCAGTGGGTGATGGTCAACACCGTGTCAGTGGACGGTAAGGTTCTCGGCGGTCAGATTCTGGACGCTTTAGGCGCTGTGTGCCAGCCCATCTACTGGACCCGAAACGGTGAAGGAAAGTGGGAGTACACCGTGTTTGGCGATGAGTTTATCAATCCTGAAAAGGTGCAGTTCCCCAAGTGGCAGGACTCTCCCGCTGCGCCCAACCCCGGCGCATATATGACCAATCAGCAGATTGATGACTACAACATTGCTTATGACAAAGCAATGAATGGCGAGGGTGACTTCCCCCAGTATAAGGATTTCATGGATGCCGACAAGTATGAAGCTTACATGGAGGCCTGCAACGCTTACTATGACGATCCCGCATGGGTAGCTCAGAATGAATGGTATGAGGCTTATGAACAGTTCCTCAGTTCGGGCATGATTATGTCACAGAACCAGAACTATCTCAACGACAATGTCTATGTGGCCAACATCGAGATGGATGATCCCGACGGCGACCCTTGGTCATGGTTCCCTCAGGTACTCAACAAGGTTGCCATCTATGACTTTGCTTCAAAGACGTGGAGCGTGGTGGACAATGTGAAGAATCTGAGCGCTCTGGGTCTTGGCGGCGACAACACCGTGCTGGCCTATGCTCAGGATGAGCTCTCTAACGCCAACCTGGCTTACGTGATCAAGCCCGGCGCCACCGAGGCTATCACTTTGAGCGACTGGGTGAGTGAGATTAACCCCGAGTATGCTGAATGGATTAAAGAGAATCTGAGTATGGACCTCGTGGTGACCGATGAGATTTACAATGAGGAAACTCAGGAATATGAGTGGGTGGACCGCGTGATTGAGGATTATCTCGTTACCGGTCAGGCTTACACCGCTCCTTCAATGAATGTGGTGGTGGGCTATAACTACTACACTGACCCCGACACTTATCAGTCAATCTTCAGCTCTTACGCCCTTCCTCTTGACCGCAATGCTTCAATTGAAGGTGTGGCCACTGTAAACGATGCTATGATTGAGGTGATGGCCATGCGTGGTGGCAAGGTTCGCGTAAACGGTGATGCCAAACTGCTCCAGGTTATTGACCTGCAGGGTCGTGTGATGTTTGAAGCCGTTAACCCCGCCGCTGAGGTGGAGACCGGTGTTGACGGTGGCCTCTACATTGTTAAGGCTGTGGCAGCCGACGGCTCTGAGAGCGTTGTTAAGGCTGCGTTCTGATAAATCCTCCCGAATATCAGCGGGCGCCGTGGCTGAGGTCACGGCGCCCGCTTTGCTTTGTCAAGCGCGGGTTGCCGGGATTGCGGGCGGGTCCGCGAGGGAGGTTTGCGGCAAATGAATGTAGGGGCGGCCGTTCGGGCCGCCCGCCCTCGCCGGCAAAATTTCCGGCGGTGGAGGGGGTGGTACGATTGATTCTCAATTGTTTACGATGTCGCGGAGTGCGGGCGCCCCGAACGGGCGCCCCTACAATTTGCGGACGTGTCCGCGAGAGATGTTTGCGGGATTGTTTGCGGCAAATGAATGTAGGGGCGGCTGTTCGAGCCGCCCGCCCTCGCCGGCAAAATTTCCGGCGGTGGTGGTGATGGTACGATTGTTTCTCAATCGTTAACGATGTCGCGGAGTGCGGGCGTGTCCGCGAGGGATGTTTGCAGAAGGTTTGCGGGATTGTCTTCGGCAAATGAGTGTAGGGGCGGCCGTTCGGGCCGCCCGCCCTCGCCGGCAAAATTCCGGCGGCGGAGGGGGTGGTACGATTGATTCTCAATCGTTAACGAGGTCACGGAGTGCGGGCGCCCCGAACGGGCGCCCCTACAATTTGCGGACGTGTTCGCGAGGAAGGTTGCGGACGGGTCCGCGAGGGAGGGGGCGGGATGGCCGGGTCATAAAAAGCGGAACCGACTGCCGGGTGGGCAATCGGTTCGACACTTTAGTGGGAATATGTCAAATGAAGGAAGGATTATTCCTCAACAGAGCGGAGCTTCTGTACATAGACCGCCTTCATCATCTTCTTGCGGTTTGCAACCGAGGGCTTTTCAAAAGCCTGGCGGCGGCGGAGTTCCTTGACGATGCCGGTCTTTTCAAATTTGCGTTTGAACTTCTTGAGAGACTTCTCGATGTTCTCTCCTTCCTTGACTTGTACGATGATCATAGAGATTTCTTGATTGTATTGTTTTTATTGTTTATATTCTTTTAAGCGCGGCAAAATTAAGCAGTTTTTTCTACTTGACAAAACTTTTTGCCTTATTTTTCAGCATTTTCACCCTTTAGGGGTCATGCTTCGGTTTCCACTCCCGCAAGTTCGGGGTCAATCATGATACGACCGCAGTATTCGCAGACAATCACTTTCTTGTGGAGCTTGATTTCCATCTGCTTCTGCGGGGGGATGCGATTGAAGCAGCCACCGCAGGCGTTGCGCTGGATGTAGACGATTCCGAGGCCGTTGCGGGCGTTCTTGCGGATGCGCTTGAAGGCCGAGAGGATTCGCTTGTCGTCAATGTGGGCTTCCACTTCCTTGGCCTGCTCGCGGAGACCCTCCTCTTCCTGGCGGGTTTCGCTTACAATCTCCTCAAGCTCGGTGCGCTTTTCCTGGAGCACGTGCTCGCGGTCAGCGAGGGTTTCGAGGGTGGCGTTGATTTCGGCCTGCTTGTTGTCAATGACGCGGGCGTATTCGTTGATGTGCTTCTCTGAGAGTTCGATTTCCAGGGTCTGGAATTCAATTTCCTTGCTCAGGAGGTCAAACTCGCGATTGTTGCGCACATTGTCAAGCTGGGTGCGGTAAGTGTCGATTTTGGTGTGGGCGCCGTTGATTTTCTCTTTTTCGGCAAGCGATTTCTGGCGGAGTTCCTCAATTTCACGGCGATAATTCTCCACACGGGTGTTGAGTCCGGCGATGTTGTCCTCGAGGTCACGGACTTCAAGGGGGAGCTCGCCGCGGATGGTCTTGATGCGGTCAATCTTTGATAGGAGAGTCTGGAGCTGATAGAGAGATTTCAGACGCTCTTCAACTGAAAGAGTCTGTTCGGGTTTGGTGTTGTCGGTTGACATATTGAGGTACTGGTAAAATATCGAGGTTGCGCCGCGCACTTCGCAGCGGTCTGCAAAGATACAACAATTTTTTTGAATCGCCTAAGGCAAAGGCTAAAAAGCTGATTTTTTAGGGGCTATTTCGGTTATTTTCAGCTTTGGGGGAGCTCACAGGTGAATCACGGGGCAGCGGTCAGCTTCGGCGGCAATGACGGGAAGGGCGGGGAAGCTGCTTGAGACTATGCGGGCAAAGAGAGTGCGGGCACAGGCTTCGGCGCTCCAGTGGGGGATGTCGATGATGAAGATGTCAGGGCCGAAGTCCACAAAGTCATGGTGCTTGACGTCGCTGGTGATGTAGGCCTGCGCGCCGGCGGCAATGGCGGTGGGGATGAACTCGGCGCCTGAGCCTCCGCAAAGGGCCACGCGGCTGATTTCCAGCCCTGGAGCGGGGCGGGAGCAGCGAGCTACGGGGACGCCGAAGGTGCCTTTGACCTTCTCGGCGAGCTCGCCGGGGGTGAGAGGGGCCGGGAGGGTGCCCGCGGCGCCGAGGCCGGCGGCGGGGTCAGCGGCGGCAGGGGAGAGGACGCTCACGCCGGTGAGGCCGAGCATGGTTGCCATCTCAGCCGAGATGCCGCCGGGAGCGGAGTCAATTGCGGTGTGGCAGGAGTAGACCGACACTCCGGCGCGCATGGCGTCCATGACGGTGCGCTGCACCAGGGTGGAGCCGGTGAAGCTTTTCTGGCCGTGAAACATCAGGGGATGGTGGCTGACGATGAGGTTACATCCCTTGGCCACGGCTTCGGCCACGACGGCTGGGGTGGGGTCAACGCAGGAGACTATGCCGGAACACCGGCCTGCAGGGTCACAGAGGACCTGCCAGCCGGTGTTGTCATAGCTCTCCTGGAGTCGCGGCGGGGCGTAGGCTTCTATGGCCTGCGCCACGTCGGTGAGGAGCGGCTCGGTGATCATTATGCTTCAGCGTCGGGGAGGTTGAGGGCGATGCAGAGCTCGGTGAGCTGGGCGTCGTCGATGGCGCTGGGAGCGTCGATCATCATGTCGCGGCCCGAATTGTTCTTCGGGAAGGCGATAACGTCGCGGATAGAGTCGAGTCCGGCAAGGATTGACACAAAGCGGTCAAAGCCGAAGGCGAGGCCGCCGTGAGGGGGTGCGCCGTATTTGAATGCGTTCATCAGGAAGCCGAACTTATAGCGTGCATCCTCTTCGGTGAGGCCCAGCAGGCGGAACATCTTGTTCTGCAGCTCGGCGTCGTGGATACGGATTGAGCCGCCGCCCAGCTCGTTGCCGTTGACCACCATGTCGTAAGCGGTGGCGCGGACGGCGCCGGTGTCGGTGTCGAGCTTGTCGATGTCGTCGGGGTTGGGCGAGGTGAAGGGGTGGTGCATGGCATAGTAGCGCTGGGTCTCTTCGTCCCATTCAAAGAGGGGGAAGTCAATGACCCAGAGGCATGAGAACTTCTGCGGGTCACGCAGGCCCAGGCGCGAGCCCATCTCCAGGCGGAGCTCACAGAGCTGCTTGCGGGTTTTCATGGTCTCGCCGGCCAGGATGAGGATGAGGTCGCCGGGCTTGGCTCCGCAGCGGTCGGCCCATGCGCGGAGGTCGTCGTCGGAGTAGAACTTGCCCACGGAGCTCTTTATCGAGCCGTCGGCTTCCATCTTCACCCACATCAGGCCCTTGGCGCCAATCTGGGGGCGCTTCACGAAGTCGGTGAGCTGGTCAAGCTGCTTGCGGGTGTAGCCGGCGCATCCGGGAGCCACGATGGCGCCCACATATTCGGCATCGTCAAGCACTGCAAAGCCCTTGCCGCCGGTGAGGTCCTTGATCTCCACAAACTCCATGCCGAAGCGGGTGTCGGGCTTGTCGCTGCCGTAGAGGCGCATGGCGTCGTGCCATGTCATGCGGGGGAAGGGCTCGGTGAAGTCAATGTCCTTCACATATTTGAAGATGTGCTTCACGAGGCCTTCAAACATGTTGAGCACGTCCTCCTGGTCAACGAATGACATCTCGCAGTCAATCTGGGTGAACTCAGGCTGACGGTCGGCGCGGAGGTCTTCGTCGCGGAAACACTTCACAATCTGGAAATAACGGTCAAAGCCGCTCACCATCAGGAGCTGCTTGAAGGTCTGGGGACTCTGGGGCAGGGCGTAGAACTGGCCGGGATTCATGCGCGAAGGCACCACGAAGTCACGCGCGCCCTCGGGGGTTGACTTGATGAGCACCGGAGTTTCCACCTCCAGGAAGCCCTTTGAGTCGAGATAGCGGCGGATTTCAAAGGCCATGCGGTGGCGCAGCTCAAGGTTGCGACGCACGGCGCCGCGGCGCAGGTCGAGATAGCGATACTTCATGCGCAGGTCATCGCCGCCGTCAGTGTCGTCCTCAATGGTGAAGGGGGGCACATCGCTGGGGTTGAGCACCTTGAGATCCTCGGCAATGATTTCAATGTCGCCCGTGGGGAGATTCTTGTTCTTGCTGGTGCGTTCAGCCACAGTGCCGGTGATCTGCACCACATATTCGCGGCCCAGATGGTTCACACGGTCACAGAGCTCGGGATTGCTCTCGGCGTCAACCACGGCCTGAGTGATGCCGTAACGGTCACGGATGTCCACAAAGGTGAGGCCGCCCATCTTGCGGGTGCGCTGCACCCAGCCGGCGAGAGTGACCCGTCGGCCGGCATCGGCGAGACGCAGCTCGCCGCATGTATTGGTTCTGTACATAAAACTCTAATAGAATATATTCTGCTGCAAAATTAGCAAACTCCCCGCTAATGCGCAACAATTTGGCCCGCAAGGGTCACTCGGCAGGCACGTCGCCCTCCTTTTCCATATTCTTAAATGTGTCAATGAGCTGATTCACCACTTCATCCTCCCGGTTCGACTCGTTGAGGTAGGGTTCCAGCGCAAGGAGGAAGTCCTCGGCGGTGGCCGGAGTCTCGGACAAAGCCACAAAGCTTGAATGTCCGTTGTTCATCGTGCCGATGACCCACGGCTCCAGCACCGACCTTTCGAGATAATAACATCTGAGATGGCCCGAACCGTCAGGCACAAACGCCACATAAAGAGGCATTGGCGATTCATGAGGCATCGGGAATGTCCACACCCAGATAATGTCGCCAAACTGCGTTCTGAATCCCTCCGTCTGAATGTCCGAGTCAGAAAAAGGCGACTCAGATTCTAAATTGTTCAGAATAGTGGTGTTGACCACGTGGGGATCGTATAAAAACATGGCCATGTCATTTTCACTGTCATTGACAGCGCCCGCAATTGTGGGGAGGTAGCTGAAGAAATATTCATACTGCCTCAACACAGGCAGAGAGTCGGCGGCCACACTGTCGGTTGACGCGGAGGAGTCGTTAGAAACCGGCGCGGCACTCGCGCAACCCACGGCAGCAACCACCGCCATCACAAACCACCACTGACGCAATACATTCATTTTTCAATCGGACAGCAGGAGAGATTAGCCGCACCGCCCAACCGCAAATCTACAAAAAAATCCCCACATCACCCACCCATAATGCCCCCAATCCGCAAAAAAACCGCCCGAATTGATGTCGCGCAACTCCGCCGGTGTTAATGTTTGCGGCAATGTGTCTGACTGTTAGTGTAATACCTCTCGAATTGTAATACTTCGGAGGATAAAATGGCTGAATTTTGTAATACTTCGGAGGATAAAGGGAGGAATTTAGGGGTCAAAGTAAAAAAGGCCGGTGGAGTGCGGGGAGGTTTGCCGCAAAGGAATGTAGGGGCGGCCGTTCGGGCCGCCCGCCCTCGTTGGCAAAATTATCTGCGGCGACGTTGGGATTGTTTGCGGGTGTGATTGGCGGGCGCGTTTGGTCGCGGAGTGCGGACGCCCCGAACGGGCGCCCCTACAATTTGCGGGGCGGTTTGACGGCCCGGTTTGTCGGGTGGTTTTGCGGTGCGGTTTGTCGCAAAGGAATGTAGGGGCGGCCGTTCGGGCCGCCCGCCCTCGTTGGCAAAATTACCTGTGGAGCGGTGAGGGGGAGGTTTTTTGCGGGTGTGATTGGCGGGCGGGTTTGGTCGCGGAGTGCGGGCGCCCCGAACGGGCGCCCCTACAATTTGCAGCATGTTTGAATCATAGGCTTGCTTAAAAATATGTTATAAAACATGTTCAGAAATTAAAAATATTCAAGAATTAATAGTAATTTTGTGTAAATGAGAAAGTTCTATCTGTGTTTCGCATTCCTTTTAATCCAGTTGTCTCTCCAAGCCCAATCAAGGACAGCTGAAGATTATTATGTCTCAGCTTTTAATGAGATGTCTGACATGCTTGCCGGACGAGACAGTCTTTCAATCAAAAGAGCCGTCTTTCTTGCGGAATGGGCTTACTATGAGGGAAAATTGGATTATAAGACTGATTTTTGCGATGAGATAGATAGAATAAAGACATTTATACTCTCCCTCTACGCAGCAAATAAGCTTGAAAAATACAAAACAGGCATGCAAATGGCTATCACTTCATATATAGTCAGCCCATATTCCGGGAATGGGTATACTCCGTATACCTATGACTTTGAAACTTTTTCAATAGACAGAGAACCTTGGGAACGTCAATTTGTCAGCAGGACGCTAAAAACACATAAAGGTCAGTGTCATTCCCTGCCGTGGATGTATAAAATACTTGCAAATGAATTAAATGCCGAGGCAGCCTTAGCCCATGCCCCACGGCACAGTTATATCATGTATAGAGATGACGATAATATTACACCGGAAGAATGGATAAATCTGGAGTTGACTACCAATCAGATGAATCCATCATGGTGGATTAAAGAGGATTTCGAGATATGCGATTCTGCTGTGATTGTCGGTACATATATGACTCCGCTGACAGACCTTCAGACTGTTGCCTGTCAAATGGCTGATCTTGCCTTCGGATATACAGAAAAGTTTCACCGATATGATGAGTTTACGTATTACTGTGCGAGCAAATCATTAGAGTTCTATCCAATGAATCCCAATGCGTGGATAATACGAGGCAAGTCGTTGGAGCGAATAATTCAAAATTATCTTGTCATGAATGGATATTTTATTGATGATTATGCTGCTTACTTATTACGTCTGATGGATGAGACACAATGGCAGTTCGATCATACATTCATGACGGAAGAAACGGATGAAATCCGTGAAAGACGAAAACAGCAAGCAATAGAGGCTCAAAAAATACAAGAAAAATCCTTATCAAAATGAAAAGAATACAGTTATTATTTATTTTACTTCTGCTTTATCCATTTAGCAGTAATGCATATTCTCATATATCACCATATTCTTACTGTGGAGGCGATCCTGTCAACTGTGTCGATCCGACCGGTAGTGTCATTGAGGGGGTCAGAAAAAAAGATGCTGCAATGGCCGTTGAAGACTTTAGAGCTATGTTTCCCGGGGATGAATTCACTAACTTCAGGAATCTTATAGTTCAATCCGGCAAGAAACAAAATGGCAAATCATTTGCTCCAATATCTTCTGATGCTGTTTCTGCGGCCTTTAATGGGATTTCGTTAACTGAAGATCAACAGGCATTGGTCGAAATGGTTGTCAATACGATAAATTCTGATGATATCCATAAAGCAGAATACATAAAATCAACTGGGAATTTATCTTATTCAGCAGAAAAAGTTTTTGCGCCTTTATTTGATAATCCAGCTTTGCCTACTTCTACAATATTAAATGCAAACCGTGGTGGCTTTCCCGTCATTTTTATTAATAACCGCGGAGGAGGAGGTTTGACTACTCCGATTAATAATGGGACTTATTCACTGATATTTAAGAATTCGTCATTTCACATCAACGGCAGGGCGGTGACGACAGGTCATGAAATAATTGGTCATGGTAGATCTTTATCACTCGGACGAGGTGATCAAAACCAACATGTAGACGCTATTCAAAAAGAAAATCTTATATTGCGAGTAATGGGAATTCCATATATTAATACTGGCGCAAAACATGTTGATAATGGGGCTTTTCCCGGATGTTCACTTTTACCAAGTTTTAGATAATGAGAAGATTACTGCCAATAATTATATTTTTGCTCTTTTTTTCTATTCTGTTTGTTAATAGTTCAACAATTGCTAACAATATAACTAATGACAAAGAGGATACATGGATCCAAGCCATAGTTGGAGAACAAAATATATCAATGCAACATAATGATTTTATTTTGTATTGTACTGGACATCATGGAATAATATGGTCATTAATAGCATATGATTCATTGGGCATATTTTTACATAATGGAACTACACGCAACCATGTTGAATTTTCTGATTGTGGGTTATCAGACTCCTTGTCATTTATTAATGATAATATTAAGACGATAATGTGGGGATTTGATTCTTTATCAAACTTTGCTCACTTGTTAAAACCTTTAGAGGAGACTACATACAATCCGATATATAATCAATTTTATGTTATAAAAGATGGAAATATAACTTTTCGTTATAATGATAGAAGGCAATATTATGCCGGCTCTGATAGTATACAATTTCATGGTAATTTCAGTAAATTAGCCTTTTTGATGTTTTGGTTGGCTTCTCCAACATGTCGTCCCTATCTGCCGCTCCCCAGTGACTCATTATTACTTAAGTGATTTTTTCTCATCAGCCGATAGAACATTTACCCGTATGCTTCTGCAATATGATAAGGTCGCTTCCTGCATCGGTTCTAGCATTGTCGGAAAATGTATTGTTGGGCAGACGCAGAGCCGCAACAAGGTCAGAGCGTTTCATCAATAATGACGTTGCAGTCGGTTCATGGGATTCTCCTCAGGAATTTCTCCATTCTTCCTATAATGTAAGAAACGGGAATAGTAAAGATAATAAATCTATGAATCATTTTGGATTTTCAGAGGGCTACCAGATTTCCACGACCCCTGAACAAGATGCAATCATGAGAAACAGTTTTTCTAAGACAGCAAAATTAGAATATGATTTGATTGACAATAATTGCGCCACAGCAGTTCAAAAAGCGATGGTTGAAGCAGGAATCCCTGTCTCAGAACCTAAGAATGTGCCGTCTTATATTCCCATGCCTACTCCATTTGGTATTGTTGATGTATTCAATGGTTATCAGATGAAATGCAATTTTTATACTCTACCGAGTTCAGCATTTCAATCAATTATGAAGTGGAATCCGAGCGGTAGTTATATACATAAATAATTGAATAAAAGTATGCGTCAGGGATGCAATAATCAATCAATAAAAAGTTTCAAAAGAGTAGCTGCGTATTTATTTCTTTACGCCGCTTTCATAGGTATATTTTATGATTTTGCCTATAATGCCTGGATTTGTGCCAAGCCAATCGGATTGATGTTGGTACTTCTTAAAGCCTGCTTTATAATATTATTATACGCATTAATAAATCATATAATAATAAGAAAAATAGTTGGATTAAAGACTGTTGTAATCTTTGAAACCATCTTGATTTTGGTAATTATTGTTCTGTCCCATTGTTATGCTGCTATAGAGAATCGCTTTCATGGGGATTATTCCTCCCAAGTAGCTTATCACGAAGAGCATCGTTGAGAATACATCTCAGTCCATCCGGTAGAATATTAAAATTGTTCAAGAATTAATAGTAATTTTGTGTAAATGAGATTTCCTTTAATATTTTTATTACTAATAATTAGTGTGACAGGGAGTGGTTCTCTGTTGAATAATCAACGTCCTGACATTATAAGACATTTTGGCGATTCAATAACTGACATAATTGAAGGAAAAGAGTTTCTATATTATATCACGGGACACCATGAACATTCTTGGTCGTTAGCCGTTCCCGATAATAGTTATTTTATTATAGTTTCAGGAAATACACGAAATAATGATTGTCATATTGATACTGTATCCATAAAAGAATCAGTGTTGAAATGGGGATTAGATACATTGGCATTATACAGTCATAGAATGCAACCGGTTGCGAGGTCCTATTATTGGAATATTCATCAGCGGTTGGTTTTGTTTTCATCCCAAAAAGAAATAATCTTTGATTGTTTTGATACTGATACTTATAGCGGCACGGACAGCATAACTTTCAATAAAAAATTAAAAGAACTAAAGTATTTAATGTTCTGGTTTGCTTCACCGATAGAGATTCGGAAGAAACTCCGGTCTCCGCTATAAACGTATTATTTAAGGTCTGCACGTTTCACCAATTCCATACGCACGAATGGCGATTCGGAGTTCATGACAACCTGCTACGCGATAACGGCAACCTATCCATCCTCACGCAATTCAACCTTTCCATCCCCTCAGATTGTCAAGAATCAGGCGCTTTATCATGATATTGTCACATATGGTTGATTTACAGTGCAAAGATGGTGGATTTTGTAATACTTCGGAGGATAAAACGACTGAATTTTGTAATACTTCGGAGGATAAAGTGGGCGGATTTTGTAATACTTCGGAGGATAAAATGGGCGGAATTTGTAATACTTCGGAGGATAAAGGGAGGAATTTAGGGGTCAAGTAAAAAAGCTGGCGGAGTGCGGCGCGGTTTGCCGCAAAGGAATGTAGGGGCGGCCGTTCGGGCCGCCCGCCCTCGTTGGCAAAATTGTCTGCGGCGACGTTGGGATTGTTTGCGGGTGTGATTTGCGGGCGGGTTTGGTCGCGGAGTGCGGGCGCCCCGAACGGGCGCCCCTACAATTTGCGGGGCGGTTTTGCGGGGTGGTTTGCGGCGCGGTTTGCCGCAAAGGAATGTAGGGGCGGCCGTTCGGGCCGCCCGCCCTCGTTGGCAAAATTGTCTGCGGCGACGTTGGG
>JAAVCF010000005.1 GCA_014802445.1 Bacteroides sp.
GGGCCGTCCGGCTGTGATGGGGCTGAATGTGAGCTTGCGGGGTCAACCTCTCTTTCTCTCTCTCGATCCCCGCCGCTCAGGGATGCCGCCGAGCTTTAGCGATAGTCGGCAAAGCGTGCCTGGAGCTTCTTGCGGGCGAAGAAGATGCGGCTCTTGATGGTGCCGAGGGGGAGGTTCATCTTCTCGGCGATTTCGTTATACTTGTAGCCGGCCACGTGCATTGAGAAGGGGATGCGGTAGTCATCTGAAAATTCGTCGATTGCAGCGCTGATTTCGTTTGCGCCGAATGAACCCTCGGGGGTTTCGAAGCCGCTGTCCTGGCTCAGGTTCAGGTGATAGAGGTCCTCGGTCTGGTCAATGACGGTGGCGGTGCGTGATGCGCGGCGGTAGTTGTTGATAAAGATGTTGCGCATGATGGTGAAAACCCATCCCTTGAAATTGGTGTTGTCAACATATTTATCCTGATTGTCGAGGGCTTTGAGCATGGTGTCCTGCAGCAAGTCGTATGCGTCATCGCGGTTTGAGGTGAGCATATAAGCGAAATTGAGCATGTTTGACTGGAGGGCNGTAAGTTTACTCTGGAAGGTTGCGGTGGTTGCTGAGGTTGCCATGATGAATGTTTTTAAGAGGTTGATATTTTCGAGATTTAGAGTTTGTCAAGGNGTTTTATCGTTGCCTGACATTACAAAGTTACGGAATTGTGACGAAAATATNNCTCTCAAATGTTAAGAGGTGTTAATTNNATTACACACNTGTGACAAAATCTNCAATNACATTGATTTACAGAGCGTTACAATANGTAACAGTTGTTACAATATTGAAACATGNCTGTAACCATNGCTGTAACATGTTACACTCATGTAACAGCNTGTAACACCCTCTCCAACCCCCTTCCTNAATATATACGTGCGCGCGGGCGCGCGAGNCTCAGCGGCGTTTNGCGGCGAAAAAAGAGCGCATCAGCTCGCCACANTCCTCGGCCAGCACTCCGGCNGTCACCACGGCTTTGGGATGAAACGGNGTGCGTGAGGTCATCACNCTGTAGCCGCGCTTGGCATCGGCGGCGCCGTAGACAATCCTTCCCAGCTGGCTCCACCCTATGGCACCGGCACACATGGTGCAGGGCTCCACGGTGACATAGAGCGTGCAGTCAGTGAGATACTTGCCGCCAAGGGTTCCGGCGGCCGAGGTGATAGCCATCATCTCGGCATGNGCCGTNACGTCGCCCAGGCTCTCGGTGAGATTGTGGCCGCGCCCGGCCACNACTCCGCGGGGAGTGACCACTACCGCCCCCACAGGCACCTCGCCGGCCTCATAAGCCCGGCGCGCCTCGTCAAGGGCCATGCGCATGTAGCGCTCATCCTTCTCTGTCTGTGATTCCATCAATGAGGTCAATTGTCATTCCTTCGTCAGCGGCAATCACCTGACCATGGAAGGTCTCGGCGGCTTGCTCACGCAGGATGGACGTGTCATAATACCGTTTTGAATAGTGCCCGATGATGAGGCGCTCGGCGCCGGCAAGGGCCGCAATCTCGCCGGCCTGACGGGCCGTGCTGTGGCCGCGGGGACGCGCCAGGTGGGCGTTATCGTCGCCATAAGTGGCTTCGTGATAGATGGTTTTGGCACCTTTCACATCCTCCGCCACGCGCTTNACGGCCATCGTATCNGAGCAGTAGGCATAGCTGCCGCCGGGCTCGGCGGGGCGCGTCAGCCGGTTGTTGGGAATCACCGTGCCGTCAGGCATCACAAAGTCAGCNCCCATGCGGATTTCGCGGCGGCGATAGTGNGGGATGTCATAGAAATTGGCCACATCGCCTATCAGATGGCGCGGCTTCGGCTTCTCGCNAAAGAGNAAGCCATTGCAGGCCACNCGNTGATAGAGCGGAAAGGTTTCNACCGTCAGGTCAGGCTCATCCACAATCACGGCGCGTCGCTCAGGCTCGATGATGTCCCATTCCAGACGATAGGAGGTGGTGCCGCAGAACATTCTCACGGCGCGCTCAAACAGCTCGGCGCCTTCGCGNAAAATGTGGACCGTCACCGTGCCGCCGGCTTCGTGGAGGCTNAGCGTGGACAGCAGTCCGGGGAGGCCGAGACAGTGATCGCCGTGGAGATGGGAGATGAAGATGTGGCGCAGGCGTGAGAATTTCAGCTTCATCTTGCGCATCATCAGCTGCGACCCTTCGCCGCAATCAATCATCATCAGCTCGCCGCGGCGCTCAATGACCTGGCACGACGGATTGTGGCGCGGTGTGGGCACCGCGCTGCCACATCCCAATATGTGAAGCTTGAAATCAGACAATGGCGTTTTTCTCGTGGGGTTTTTATCGCGGCGAAAGCCGCTAAGATTGTAAATTTCAGAGGGTTGGANAGAGCCGGCCTCACTCGGGAGCACTCTCGGCGGGGGNNGCTTCGGCTTCGTGGCGCGAGTTTTCGTCAAACCGCTCGTAGGCCTCCACGATGCGCTGCACAAGTGCGTGGCGCACAATATCTTTCTTGCCAAACTCCACCTTGCCGATGCCGGGCACATCTTTCAGAATCCTCAGCGCCTGAATCAAGCCGGAGGAGGTGCTGCGGGGAAGGTCAACNTGCGATGCATCGCCCGTCACAATCATCTTGGCGTTCATGCCCAGACGGGTCAGGAACATCTTGATTTGCTGGGTGGTGGTGTTCTGCGCTTCGTCAAGCACTATGACCGCGTCATTAAGCGTGCGGCCGCGCATNAAGGCCAGCGGGGCAATCTGGATAACGTTGGTCTCCATATACTCCTTTAGCTTCACGGCGGGAATCATATCCTCCAGCGCGTCATAGAGGGGCTGCAGATAGGGGTCGATTTTGTCCTTCATGTCGCCGGGCAGGAAGCCGAGCTTCTCACCGGCCTCCACAGCCGGACGCGACAGGATAATCTTGCGTATCTCCTTATTNTTCAGCGCTCTGACTGCCAGNGCGATGGCCACATAGGTNTTGCCCGTGCCGGCAGGGCCGAGGGCAAAGGTGAGATCATTCTTGGTGAAGGTNTCCACCAGCAGCTGCTGATTGGGGGTGCGCCCCTGNATAGGCTTGCCGTTAATGCCGTAGATAATCACATCGTCACGCTTGAGCTCCTTGGGATGGTCGCCCTTGACGATGGAGAGAATCACATCCTCGGTGAGCTTGTTATACTTCACGCAATAGTCCTCCAGCTCCTTGATTTTCTTCTCGAAATCAGAGGTTTCGGCATCTTCGCCAATGACCTTGATGACCGAGCCGCGGGCAGCCATGCGCAGCTTGGGAAAAAGGTTGCGGATAAGCGTCATGTTGGAGTTATTGACGCCGTAGAAGCTCACCGGGTCAACCCGGTCAATGATGACAATGCGTTCAATCATGCAATGGAATNGTGTGTATGGAGGGTAAAACTTTCAGATGCANTCTATAANTAAAACAATAATTTTTACCATATCAGCCTTGAAAGCCCTGCAAATTTAACAAATATTTATTACATTTGCTCCCTCTACGCTCCATGAAAACATTCATCTCACTCTTCCTTATGGCCGCGNCGGCTTCTCAGCTGCAGGCCCAGACCGCTATCAACGGGGAGGCACAGGTTGACGCCGCCACGATGACTGCTTTTGTGCGTCGTCACAACCCCGATTTCAACCCCGAAATAGCCTCGGCCTTCATTGAGGTNGGTGCCCGCTACGGCATCCGCGGCGATATTGCTCTGTGTCAGGCCATTCTGGAAACCGGATGGTTCAGATATGAGGGGGGCACCAANGTCACTCCTGACATGCACAACTATTGCGGNCTGGGGGTGACGTCGCTCGGTGTGAAGGGATGCTCTTTCAGCTCCGTGGAGGAAGGGGTGTCGGCCATGTTTCAGCACCTCTATGCCTACTGCTGCACCGACCCTCTGCCCGAGGGTGAGAACGAGATTGACCCGCGCTTCCGCCTGGTGAGCCGCGGATGCGCCACCACCTGGGAATCGCTCAGCGGCCGCTGGGCCATGAATCCCGTGTATGGCGACAACATTCTAAAGCTCTATGCCCAGCTCTCAGCCACGGCTCCCGNAGCACCTGCCGCCCCGTTAGANTCCTCANTCANAGCCGCATTGCCCGACGATGAAGAGGAGGCTCCGCTCCCNGACGAGTTCTTCTAACCCCTCTCCCCTATCCCGCCGACATTCCCTTTCCGGAACAGCCACATACGAGTGACGCCCCGAAGCATTGAAGCTCCGGGGCGTCACATTTATGGGGTCAGTCAGTGAATCACTTCACGAGAATCTTGGAGGCTACGCCACCCTTGCGGACAATGTAGATGCCGGGGGTGATGGCGCCGGTCACGCGGATGCCCTGGAGGGTGTAGACCTCAACGGCCTGAGTGTCAAGGGCGATGCTTTCAATGCCNGCCATGCCGTAGAGAGCCACGTTAGAGATGGGCGATTCGATNCCGCCGTTGGTCACACAGGTCACATAATACTTATGTTCGCCTGCAGGCACGTTTTCGTGAACGAAAGTCTCGGCGGTCAGCAGCTCTGAGTTGAGGCGCTGGTTATCGCAGTAAACATTGTAGCCCACCATTTCAAGACCGCTTGCGGCAGCTGAGGGACGATAGGTGATGTCGTCGATAAGCACGTCGGCATAGGTGTCGGAAACGCAGTGGATTGCGAAGTGGGTGGTCTCTTCGTTGACGATGAAACGCACTGAACGCCAGCTGTTACCGGGCACGTAGTTGCGCTGAAGCATGGTGAAGTCAGCGGGAGCGGTGCCGGTTGACGATTCGCAGAGCTCAACTCTTACCGTGCCTCCCTCGAGCATAGGAGCACAGAAGCTGAGGACGATGGTCTGCTCTGAGCCGTCGAGTTCGGGCGAGATAATCCATTCGTCGCGCTCTGCGCTGCCTGCGGGAGCCACNGAGCAGAGCACCTTGCTGCCTGAAGCGGCGGTGAGTGACTCATGGAGGCCGTTGGTGTCAAGGACAAAGAAGCCGCCCTTTTCACCGGTGATGCCGTTGAAGATGTGGCCGCCGGCATAAGTGGCTGANGCGCGTTCCACACCGTCCTCGTCAAGCAGGGTCCAGAGGCCGGGGGCTTCGGAGAGGTGAGCGTAGGATTCGAAGTCCTCTACCACTGATTCGAGCTGAACGCCTTCAAATGAGGGCTTGCTCCAGGTGAGGGTCACTGATGCATCGGTGCCTTCGGCCTTGAGGTCAGAAACGGAGGGGAGCTGGGGCAGAATCACCTCGATTTCCACGGGATTGGAAGCGTTGTTTGACTCATCGGCATCGCCCTCGGCGGTGGCTTCGGCGGTGAGGGTCACAGCCTCTCCCACGCTCACATGGACATTGAGAGTGAAGTTGACGGTGGCAACATCGCCGGCCGAGAAGTCGGGAGTGGCGGTGCCAACGGCCACACCGTCCTGAAGCAGAGTGACAACGGCGTTGGCGGGACGGGTGGTGCCGAGTGAGGCCACCTTGACGCTGACGGTGTTGTCAACAGAGGTCTTCACAGATGCGGGGGCGGTGAGGCTCACCACTGCCACGTCAACAGCGGCGCGGGCAGCCAGCTTGAGATTGTCAATCAGCGCGGGCTCGCTGCCTGAGGCGGCAAAGCCGAAGCGCACACGCTTGCCGGCATANGCCTTGAGGTCAACCATGGCAAGCTCCCAAGAGCCGCCTGCGAGAGGCAGGGTGGCCACGGGGGCGAAGCCTTCGCCGGCATCAACGGTGACGGTCAGCGATGATGAGTTGCCGGCCTGGTTGCCACTGTAATAGAACGAGAGGAGACCNTTGGCGGGCACATTGATATATGCCGAGCGGATTTCAGCCTTGTCAGAGGCGGCGGCGCCGGTGTAGGCCAGCAGGCCGTTGTCGTCGTCCTGNGCGTCATAATAGCGGTTGATAAGCTCAAATTTGCCGCCNTTATTGATAATCTCATACACGGCAGCACCTTCGCCNTTGGCAAATGAGTCAGTGTAAGGAGCTTCAAGGGTCTTGCCGGCGGGAATCACGGGGGTGTCGGCACCCTTGGCCGACTTGCCGGCAGCAGAGGATGCGTAAACGCGATAGCCCACGAGCTTCTGAGCAGCCTGAGCGTCAACAGCCTGATGGGTGTAGGTCAGAGCCGAGAGATTGTCGGCCACGAGGGTCTCGGCGGTGCCGTCGAGAGAGTAGAGGCTATAAGTCAGGGCGCCGTTCTGAATGTAGTTGTCAGCGTCATACGTGGGAGCCTCCCAGCTGATTTTCACCTCGCCGTCCTTAGAGCCGGGAACGAGGGTGGCNTTCTGGGGCATGCCGGGCACGTTGATACCCACATAGACAGTGGCAACGTCTGACATAACGCTCTCGCCTGCTGAGTTGTAAGCCTTCACCTGATAGAGGTGGATGCCTTCGGTGAGGCCGCGTGACGCGTTGTCAACAAACTCGGCGGTCATCTGGCCGGGGGTGCAGTTGGTCCAGCTGTAGCCCAGGGGAGCACGGTCACGATAGAGCTCCANTGAGGTGATTTCGGGGAGCTTGTGGCCCAGCACGTCGAGCTCGGGCACGAGAGTGGAGATCTTCACCTCGGTCTTGCCGTCCTTGTCAGCTACGAGCACGGGAGCGGCAGGCTTGGCGGGAGCGGCCACATTGTCGTCAGAGCTGATTTCAAAGCCGTGGATAACGCTCCAGAAACCGCTGGTGCGGGNTGATGTGTTCTGGATGCCNAGGTAATAGTCGCCTGTGGTGGGGACNNTTACGTTNGCCTTGAGCTCGATGGGNGTGTTGAAGGCAGTGGCCACTTTGGTGGGTCCCACCACGGTGATGCTCATCGAGGCAGCGGAAGCAGCCGTNCCGAGATACACACCCACAGTTTCGGGGTCATTGGCATTATAAGCTGAGGTGNTGACCTTTACGGTGTACTCCTTGCCGGCTTCAAGACGGATGGGGGTGTTGGTGAGCAACCAGTCGTCGGCGGCAGTGTAGGTCATATTGGTCGGGGTGCGGAGTCGCACATTGGTGGTGGGCCATGTGGGCCATGCACCGGTGTTTCCTACAATGAACTGATACATCTGCTCATCACCGTTGACATTGTCAACCTTGAAGTACTGGCTGAACGATGCTTGGTCCCACTGTGTGAAATCCACAATGACAGGAGGCGCGGAGGGCAGACTTGCCGCCATCAGCGAACCCGAGGCCAGAAGGCCCAGAAGAGAGGCATAAAACTGTTTCATGCGTAAGGGTTAAAGATTATTGATGAATATGATTATAGTGCTATTATATGAGTCAGCGGGTGAGCACCTTAAGGACCGTNCCGTCAGTGAGGCGCACAATGCGCACTCCGCGCGAGGCTTCGGATGCGGGGCGGCCGTCAAGGGTGTAGNCAGCGGCGGNCTGCGCTGATGAGGCGTTGATGGCAGAGATGCCGTCGTNNTTGCCGGGGAGGACGGTGACGGTCACCGATGCGTCGGCCTCTGANTCGCCGAGGGTGGCGGTGACGGTGATTTCAGCNGTGCCNNCGGCAATGCCGGTCACGGTGCCCTGAGCGTCAACGGCCGCCACTTCGGGAGCCGATGAGGTCCAGCTCAGCACGGCGTCATCAGCGCTTGCTTCGGCACTGAGAATGAGGGTTTCACCCACCATCACCTCAGTGGCGGGGGCGGAGATGCTCACCGTCAGCTCGGGCTCGGGCTTTTCGGGGAGTTCGGTCACCTCTATTTTGGTGAAGCGGCCCCACACGGGGTGGGCCTTGTAGGCATCCAGCGAGCCGGCGAGCACATAGAGGGTTGCCGTGGTGTAGACGTTGGTGGCGAAGGCATCGGCGGTCACCGAGGGACACTCGGCGGCGTAGGATGTCACGGATATAATGGGCGAGTTGGCAAAGGCGCGCGAGGGCACATTGGTGACCAGCGGACCGAAGGTCACTTCGGTGAGCTTCTGCATCTCGCGGAAGGGCTGGTCATCGGCTCCGGCGCTACAGGTCCAGTTGCGACCCATATACACCTTCTCCAGCGGAGCTATCGAGCTGTTGGAGAAGCCNTAGAAGCGCCCCCACACGCGCTCACCGAGCTTCAGGGGGGTGTCGGCATCGGCCAGGGTGAGNTCAGTCAGCAGGAACGATTCCGTGAATGCATCATCGCCAATCTCCTCCACATTGGCCGGGATGGTGAGTGAGCGCAGTTTATTGCCCGCAAAGGCGTTCTTGCCCATTGATTTGAGCCCCTTGCCTATNNGGAGGTCAGCGATAGTGGCGAAATTGAAGGCGTCATCGTGAATCTTCACCAGGCCGTCGGGAATAACGAGCGAGGTGAATTTGCTGCCTGAGCAAGCCTCAAAGGGGATTTCGGTGAGCCCTTCGCTAAGCACAAAGTGCTCGGCATAGCAAGCATAGAGTGAGCGTGTGTCAATGGTGGTCACAGAGTTAGGAAGCACCAATTCAAGGACATTTAGCATGCGCGACAAAGCTCCCTTGCGGATTGTGGTGAGGGTTCCGGGCAGCGNCACCGAAGTCATGTCGATATTGAGGAAGAAGGCATCCTCGCCGAGAGTGGTCACAGTGTAGTCCGANCCGTTGAAAACGGCCTTCTCGGGAACGGTCACGGCGCCGGCGGCGTCGGGAGTTTTAGCCACCTCGCAGGTTTTGGCCGATTCTGACAAAACAGTGTAATTCAGCCCGTTATAAGAAAACGAATCACCATCGGCCGCACAGACCGAAGCAANCAGAGAGAGCATCGAAGATACAGAAACAAGCAAACGTTTCATTGTGTTTTCTATCCTTTTAATAACATTATGCCACAAATATACTATTGTTATTGGTTATTTGCAATTATTTCTTAAAAAATCCTATATTTTAACAATTGATTGTCACAGCTCTCACAGCTGTAACCGTGACAGTGTAAGGGGTCACGCGGTCAGTGCGGGGGTGCTTCCCACCGTGATAATAAAAGGATTTTCGGGCGTCCCAGGTGTAGAACTCCACCCTGCGGGTGGCCTCGGGAGGNATGTTGCAGTCCACCCACACACGGCGCCGATGGAGCTCGCGCCCCTGCATGTCGAAATAGGTGATGTCAAGCTCCACACCGGTGAGAGTGGCACCGCTGCGGTTGGTGAGGAACACGGCCTCACGGGTGGCCGTCAGCGGCTTGTCGTAGCCGTAGGGCTTCACGGCGCCGGGCGCAAGGGTGAGAGTGTCCGGCGCAGCGGCGGTTGTCTCGTCGGCGATTGCTGATGAGAGGCGTCCGCGCCGTGTGGTGGTGTCGGCAAGGGCGGCGCCGCCCGTCACGGCCATAAGCAGCATGGTCAGCAGGAGAGCCTTCATAGATAGCGGGGATTGGCGGGAACGGCGGGTTCAGGATAGATGCGGCGGCAGCCGCCGAGGTCACGCGGGGTCTCGTCAACCTCGGTGACAAAGCGCCTGAACATGTAAGGGAGCAGCGTCCACCAGTGGAGCTTGAGGCCCTTGCGGTGGTGACGGAGCATGAGGCGGCTGTCGCTGTCAGCGAGGGTCATAGTGACTATGCGGGGCGAGGTGAGAGTGTCGGCGGCGGTGTCAAAACCGGTCATCATGCGTGCTTCAAACACATCCCGCTTCACCGTGGGGCGCAGGCGCCCAATGACGGTGCCNGGCTCAATGAGGCGGTTGGAGGCCTCGATTACTATCATGCGGTAAGCCTCGGAGCCGTCGGGCTCACGCTCAATGGCCACCACCCCACCGTCGGCAGGAAACTGCCATAAGCCCTCCACCCTGTGAAGCGGCGCGGCCTCCATGCGGGCGCGGATGCTGTCGGCAACAGAGGTTGCCGTGGCGCTCCCGGCGGCAAGGACAAGAGCGGCGGCGAGGGATAGCAGATGGCGTGAAATCATTGGCGGAGAGAGGAGTTAGAGAGTGGTGAGGAATCAGGAGCCGGTGGTGGCAAACTTGTAACTGAAGCCGAGGCTGAGAATCTCCTTGAGCTGCCAGGTGTGCCAGCGGCTGTCGGCCAGACGCGGGGTGCTGGAGTCGTAGCGCACGTGGAGATAGAGCTGCGTGGAGAGGAACCTGTTGATTTCAAAGGAGAAGGTGTTTTCCCAGTCGCCCTGGAGATAGGTGTAGTCCGTGAAGACGAAGAGGCGCGACACCCATTTGATGTTTCTCATCATGTTCCACGTCATCTTTGCCTCACCGCTGGAACCGAACTCGTGGGCCACCTCATGACCGGGGCGGATGCCATAGTCAGTGACGTTCATCTGCGGGTTGATGCAGGTCTTCATGTTCCATGAGAAGGGTGAGATGGAGGCGTCAAACACGAAGGTGCCCTTGGCATTCTTGGTGGAATAGGTCATACCGACACCCATGTTGAGCTCGGCGGGCGAGAGGAAGGCGGCGCGAAGCGTGGGCGAATTGACCTCATAGGTCTTGAAAAACTGGGTCTTGAAGCTACCGGTCAACGAGTACCACCATTTATTATAAGCATGATAGCCCACTTTTCCGTTAAACTGGAAGAGGTCCTCGGAGATGTTGACATTGCGCAGCGAATCCTCCGGAGTGCCGTAGATGGCAAGATTATAGCTCACAGTGGCTTCGGCCATCAGCTTGGGATGGAATTTCTGGTTNAGCTTAACGGAGTAGACACCGTTGACAAGCATTGTCAGGTTGTTGCTGCCGCCCTGATACCAGTTGGGCGACAGATAGGCCTGCGAGAACTGCACTCGGCCCGTGAAGTCATGCAGCCAATGGCGGCGCTCCACATTGATGTTGAGCTCCGGAGCCGCNACAGGGTGCTGAAACACAGAGTCCTCCACAAAGGTGAGCTTGGCGGTGGAGGGGTCAACAACGGCATGGAAGCGGCGCGGCGGCTCGGGNAGCAGGCGCTCATTATATCTCACAAGCTGCGGATTGTCAATCATATAGCGCTGGCGCATCTCGCGAACCATAGCGCTATGGAAGTTGGCATCATCNAGCCATGTGAAGGCATCACTGGCAAATCCGGGATTGAANAGCGGCGGATTGTTGATGGAGAGAGTGTCGTCAAGATAATATTGGTCAAACACTGCGGTGCGCAGCGTATAGGACGGGATGACGGCAAAATCGCGAAGAGGGTCAATAATCTCCTCATCCTCAATCATATCCTCATCAGTAACGTCAAAAAGGTCGGCCGACAGGCGACTCAGCTTGGCCTGCGGCGCAGCGGTTGCGGCCAGCCATGCCATGACAGCGGCCACAGTGGCCCAGATTCTCAAGTGTGATAATGCGGTCATTATTATCGGTGGTTAGGGGGATNCCTTCGCCGCCGGCGAAAATTTTCAACGGCAAAATTAGCTATTTTCTGAAAATAAACCGCTAACTTTGGTTACTAATGACCACCTCACCAATCATAATGCCTCCGCGCTGCGGAGGCGCCCAGCCCATCACTCTCCCCGCCACCACGCGCCGCATCACCCTGATAGGCGCCAACGGCGCGGGCAAGTCGCGCTTCGCCGCCCGCCTGCTTGGCCAGCTCGGGGAGCGCGCCGTCAGCGTGTCGGCCCTCAAGGCCATCTATGACTCNCGTGAGCCTGACATGTCGCAGCCCGGNGGCATNGATGCCCGCTTCGACGCTCTGACACGCCGCACCTCAATGATTAACAGCCGCTTAACCTCACGCTTTGACCGCCTGACAGCTCTTCTCATCAANGAGGAGATGGCCAGTTTGTTCAACGCAAAATATGGCGGTGCGCCCGCCAAGGGCCCCACGCCGCTTGAACGTCTGGCAAAAGAGTGGGAGGCGGTGTTTCCTGACAACAGGATTCTCCTGGAGAACGGACGCCTGAGGTTTGCCCGCCGCGGNGANGGCGACGANCCCTACGGCTCCTCGCGCCTGAGCGACGGCGAGAAGGCCGTAATCTATTACTTCGGCGCGGCNCTGCTGGCTCCGCGCAAGGCGGTGATGATTGTTGACCACCCGTCGATGTTTCTCAACCGTGCCATCCTGGGGCGGGTGTGGGACTCTGTGGAGAGCATGCGTCCTGACCTGACAATGGTGTATGTGACTCACAATCTNGACTTTATGACCTCGCGCTCACGCCGGGGCGATGCCGCCACAATCTGGGTGAAGCACTATGACGCAGCCCTGCGCCAATGGGACTANGAGCTGCTGCCCCACTCCGACGATGTGGNCGAGGAGGTGTATCAGGCCATTATCGGCGCNCGNAAGCCGGTGCTGTTCATTGAGGGCGACGGCATAAACTCCATTGACGCAAAGCTTTACCCGCTTGTGTTTCGTGACTACACCGTGCGCTCGCTGGGCAGCTGCAACAAGGTTATCGAGGCCGTNAGAACCTTCAACGACCTCACGGCGCTCCACTCCATGGCCTCAATGGGAATTGTGGACCGCGACCGCCGCAACGAGCATGAGGTGGCCTATCTGCGGCGCCGCGGAATAATGGTGCCTGACGTGGCCGAGATTGAGAATATNCTTATGCTNGAGGAGGTTATAAAGGCTGTGGCCACGCATTATGGCCGCGACCCCCAGAAGGCGTTTGCAAAGGTGAAGCGCAACATTATCAACCTCTTTGCCCGCGAACTGGAGCAGCAGGCCCTGCTCCACACGCGCCANCGNGTGAANGTGGAGGCGGAGCACTGCATTGACCGCCGCTTTGCCGACATAAGCCGNCTNGAGCGCCACCTNGCGGCCCTCGTGCGCCAGATTAATCCCCGCANCTTCTACAATCTCACCTGCAACCGCTTCGAGCAGTATGTGGCGCAGGGTGACTATGCGGGCATCCTGCTGGTTTACAACCGTAAAGCGATGATTTCAGAGAGCAATGTGGCAGGCGCATGCGGTGTGCCNCACCCTGACAAAGAGGGATATATCACTGCAATTCTTGACATCCTGCGCCNCGGAGGGCCGGATGCCGAGCGGATTGTCCGCGCCGTGAAGCAATGCTTCGGCGTGAGCTGACNAAAACTGATTATCAAACAATTACACACANNATGATNAAACCCTGGATTGAAGCCATGAGGCTTCGCACACTGCCGGTGTCGGTGGCCGGAGTGATTACGGCCTGGGCCTTCGCCATCCTCTCAGGCCACATGCGGTGGGTGCCCGCCGTGCTGTGCATGGTCTTCGCCGTGCTGGCCCAGATAGCCTCCAATTTCGCTAATGAATACTATGACTATCGCGACGGCCTTGACCGGCCGGGTCGCGAGGGTCCGCGCCGCGGAGTGACCGAGGGCGACATCACCCCTCAGGCCATGAAAGCCGCCACATTCATCACCCTTGCTCTGGCTTGNTGCGTGGGCCTCTCGCTGGTGATATGGGGCGGATGGTGGCTCGTGGCNGCGGGAGTGCTGATAGCTCTCGGCGCGCTGGCCTACAGTGCCGGCCCGTGGCCTCTGTCGCGCCACGGTCTGGGCGAGGTGGCCGTGGTGGTGTTTTTCGGACTGNTNCCGGTNAATCTCACCTTCTATCTGGCCACGGGCGAGCTCTGGAACGAGCTTGTGGGTCTGGCNTCGGTGTCAATCGGCCTGATGGGCGCCAATGTNCTCATTATCAACAACTATCGCGACCGCGAGGAGGATGCCGCCGTTGGCAAGCGCACACTGGCCGTGATAGCCGGCCCGAAGCTCATGTCGTGGCTCTATCTGCTTAACGGCTATATGGCTGTGGCGCTGCTGCTCACGGTGTGGCTNTGGCTGGGTCCGTGGTCATGGATTGTGGCTTGCGGCTACATCATTCTCCACACCATTGTCTATCACTGGATGACGCTGCTCCACGGCCGNGCCCTCAACCCCCTGCTGGGCATGACGGCCATGCTCATGGCAGCCTTCTCGGTGGGACTGCTGCTCTGCGCCATCTTCCTCTGAATCAGAGGTTCACAAACGCATCAAGCCCCGCGTCGGCAATATGCCGGAGCGGGGCTTGANGTAAAGGGGGGTGAGGATTAGTCCTTCATGTTGTGNAACACGTTCTGAACGTCATCATCATCCTCAAACTTCTCCAGNAGCTTGTCGATGACAACGCGCTGCTCGTCAGTAACCTCCTTGAGGTCAGTGGGGATGCGCTCAAATTCGGCGCTGATGATTTCAAAGCCGTTCTCTTCCAGATACTTCTGGATGTTGTTGAACTCGGCGAAAGCACCGTAGATGTCAATCTCCTCCTCATCGGCCTCGATTTCGTCCACGCCATAGTCAATGAGTTCAAGCTCAAGCTCTTCGAGCTCCACACCTTCCTTGGGCTTTACCTTAAACACGCTCTTGTGGTCAAAGAGGAACGAGAGCGAGCCCTGAGTGCCGAGGGTACCACCGTGCTTGGTGAAGTAAGAGCGCACGTTGGCCACGGTGCGGGTGTTGTTGTCAGTGGCGGCTTCCACCACGATGGCGATGCCGTAGGGGCCGTAGCCCTCGTAAACGATTTCTTTGTAATCGCTTGAATCCTTGTCAGTTGCCTTCTTGATGGCACGCTCCACAGTGTCCTTGGGCATGTTGGCGGCCTTGGCGTTCTGCATCAGCACACGCAGGCGGGGGTTCACATCGGGGTCAGGACCGCCGGCCTTGGCGGCGATAGTGATTTCCTTACCGATGCGGGTAAATGTCCTTGACATGTTGCCCCAGCGCTTGAGCTTGCGGGCTTTACGATATTCAAATGCTCTTCCCATGGGTAGATATTTGGAATTTTTTGGTTGAGTTTAGTCTGTATGGTTAAAGGTGACGGATTAGCGGAGTTCAGCGCCGAGGCGGCTGCGGAGCGAGGCCACAATTTTGCTCATCACGGCTTCAATCTGCTTGTCCTGCAGCGTTTTCTCATCATCCTGGATTGTCATGGCGATGGCATAGCTCTTCTTGCCGGCGGGAAGCTTGTCGCCCTCATAAACGTCGAAGAGCTCAACGGAGCGGAGCATCTTGCCTCCGGCCTTGCGCACGGTTTCCTCCACGGTGGCCATGGTCACGGCAGTGTCAAGCAGCAGGGCAAGGTCACGCTTCACGGGCTGGGTTTTGGGCAGTGCCTTATAAGTCACGGCGCGGCCCAGAGCGAGGTTCACGAGGTCGTTCCACATCAGCTCGGCAAACACCACAGGTTGCTTGATGTCAAAGGCTTTGAGCACAGCAGGGGCAACGGTGCCGAGGGTGCCAAGGAGCTTGCCGCTGCGGGTGGTGACGTCAAGCGACGCGCCCAGGAGGGGGTGAGAAGCCACCTTCCACATCACTTCGCGCTCACCGATGCCGAGGCGGGTCAGGATGTTGGCCACCACGGCTTTAAGGTCGTAGATGGTGGCCTGCTCGGCGCCGCGGGCCCAGTTGCCGGGGCGGAGCGCACCGGTGAGCCACAGTGCCAGACGGGGACCCTCGCTGTAAGGAGCGAGCGGACTCTCGGCGGTTTCCTGCAGCGCGGGATTGCGGAAGTAAACGTTGCCGAGCTCATAGAGCAGAAGGTCAGGGAGTTTGCGGTTCACATTGTGGGCAATGGTCTCCAGGCCGCCATAGAGGAGGGTCTGGCGCATCACGCTCAGGTCGTTGCTCAGAGGATTGAGCAGGCGCACACAGTGGTCAAGCGGATACTGCTCATTATCGGCGTAATAGCTCTCGGCAGTGAGTGAATTGTTGAGAATCTCGTTGAAGCCGCACGCGGTGAGCTGCTCGCTGATGAGATTGCGCAGGGCCACATCGTCGTCAGTNAACGTGCGGTAAGAGAGGCAGGCATTGAGACGATCCGTCATCTCGATATTATTATATCCGTAAATGCGGAGAATGTCCTCGATAACGTCGCAATCGCGGCGCACGTCAACGCGATAGGTGGGGACGGCAAGGTCCATCTCGCCGTTGCGNCGCGCCTTGATGTCAATCTCCAGCAGGCCGAGGATGCGGTCAACGGTTTCNGCGGGCAATTCCTTGCCGATGAGCGAGTTGACNCGGGCATAGCTGAGGGTGACGGGATAGGGCTCGACGGTGACGGGATAGAGGTCCACAACGGGGCCGCAGATTTCGCCTCCGGCCAGCTCCTTGACCATCATGGCGGCGAGCTTGAGCACATAGAGGCAGCCGTTGGGGTCCACGCCGCGCTCAAAGCGGAAGGATGAGTCGGTGTTGAGGCCGTGNCGGCGGGCGGTTTTGCGCACGCTGGTGGGGTTNAAGCANGCGCTCTCCAGGAATATATCTGTGGTGGAGTCAGTTACGCCTGAATCAAGGCCTCCGAACACACCGGCCATACACATGGGCTCGCGGGCGTTGCAAATCATCAGGTCACGCTCGTCGAGCTTGCGCTCCACACCGTCGAGGGTGGTGAAGAGNGTGCCCTGAGGGCAGTTGCGCACCACAATCTCGCCTCCTTCCACCTTGGCAAGGTCAAAGCAGTGGAGGGGCTGACCCATAGCGTGAAGAAGATAGTTGGTGATGTCAACGATGTTNTTGATGGGGCGCAGACCNATGGCAGTGAGGCGATTGCGGAGCCATTCGGGGCTCTCGGCCACCTTGACGCCGCGCACTGTCACACCGGCATAGCGGGGGCAGGCTTCGGTGTTCTCCACCTTCACGCTGATGCCGCCGTCAGGACGGTCAATGGCAAAGGATTCCACCGAGGGGCGGGTGAGGGTGCCGGGGGTGGCATGGACGGCGAGCCATGCCGAGAGGTCACGCGCCACTCCATAGTGTGAGGCGGCGTCGATGCGGTTGGGGGTGAGGTCCACCTCCAGCACGTAGTCAGAGGTAAGGCCGTAGAATTCAGCGGCGGGAGTGCCGGGCTTGGCGCCCTTCTCCTCGGGGATGACGATGATACCGTCGTGGGAGGTGCCCACGCCGATTTCATCTTCGGCACAAATCATGCCGAGCGATTCCACTCCGCGGATTTTTGACTTCTTGATCTGAAATTCTTTGTCGCCNTCGTAGAGCACGGTGCCCACGGTGGCCACCACAACGGTCTGNCCGGCAGCCACATTAGGCGCGCCGCACACAATCTGCACGGGGGCTTCGCCGCCAAGGTCAACNGTGGTGATGTGAAGGTGGTCGCTGTCAGGATGCTCCACACATGTGAGCACTTTGCCTATCACGAGGCCGCGGAGGCCGCCGCGAATCGACTCCACCTCCTCCACCGAGCCGGTTTCCAGGCCGATAGATGTGAGGGCCGCGCCGAGATCGTCGGGCGAGAGGTCAAAGTCGATATATTCTTTGAGCCAATTATATGAGATGTTCATTTTCGCGAAAAATTATCCGCAAATTTACGCATTTTCCCCGCAATATTGCAAATTAAACGTGGGGTAACAGCCACTTGTGCCGCAAATTATTCAGCGGCTGAGGCATGAAAAAAACACGCAAAAGGCTTTGCTGACCTTTTGCGTGCTGTGGGGTGATGCCGGTGCGGCGTGCCACACCGGGGAAAATGTCAGGGAATGAGAACCTTGGTCACCTCAGTGCCACGGCGCATGAGATAGAGACCCGCGGCGGGGTTGACCACGCGGCGGCCCTGAAGGTCGAAATACTCGGGAGCGGCGTCGCCGGCAGAAGCTTCGATGGTGTCAATGCCCGCAGTTTCAACGTTATATGTCACCTCGGTGATGGCGCTGGGAGCGCGGCCTTCCTCCACGGCGATAGCCTTGACGGTGGTGGTTTCGGTGAGCTCCACGGAGCGGGTGTAGGTGCTGGACACTCCCACTTCGGGGTCAGAGCCGTCGAGGGTGTAATAGATTGTGGCTGTGGGGGCTGCCTCCATTGACACTCTCACACGATAGTTATAGTCGCCGGCACCGGGTGAGAACACGGGGGCCTGGGTCACGCCGGTGTAGTCGGTGAAGCGCTGCTTGGCCTCCACGTTGAGCACCTCGGCGTTGCCGGTCATTGAGTAAGGCATGTTGACGAAAGCCACCACATAGAGGCGGCTCGGCCACCACTCTTCGGGCACATCCATTTCAAATTCCTTGCTGTAAGTGTTGCCGTTCCAGTCAATTTCATCACCGAGAATGTCGGTGAAGCTGCGGCGATACACGTGGTTGTGGCGGTGAACGCTGGCAGCACCGGCCTGGCCCTGCTTGGCGTAGACGCTGTTTTCAGCCACCATCACGGTGAGGACGGCCTCGGCGGGGAGGTCCTCNTTCTTCTCGAGGTCCACTTTCACCTTGAGCTTCGAGGTGGCCTCGTCNAACTCAGGAGCGAGCGTGATGCCCACATTTGCCTCAGTGGCAAGCACATTGTCCATGTAGCCGCCAATCACTGTGCCGCCGGCAGAGGCGTTGGTGTAGCCGATGTTGAGCACACGGGTGGTTTTGCCCTGCTGGTCCTGGAAAGAGCGGCTGATCATGGCGCCGGGGGCGAAGTTCACACCGTAAACGGTAAGCTTGTTGCTGTCGTCAACAGTAAGCTCATCAGTGTAATAGCCAATGTGATGAGCCACCCACACAAAATCCTCGCGGCCATCAGTGGCAGCCTTGAGAACGGCGTCACCGTAAGGACAGTTGGGACACATGATGGTGGTGAATTGCTCCACAAGCACCTTGCGGGGATATGTGTCGGCCCACACACTGCCTGTGGCTGCGGCCGCAACGAGGGCGGCGAGTATAATTTTCTTCATGATAAAAAATGTAATAGCTTATGTTATAGCGCAAAGATAACACAAAATCTTTAACCCGCGGAAAATCCTCCACTTATTTTAATGATACTTAGCAATTCTCCACCCGGAAATTACGAATCTTCGTTCCGTCAACGGCAAGGAGAGGTGTGCCGCTTCCCCGCATTTTTGCCACGCAAAGGTTGTTGTAAAAAAAATATCCACAAAGACGCAGGATGTCCGCTTTTGGGGTGGGAACGGCAGTAGTTTTGCATCTGAAAACCGATAATTCATTTGACAATGACTACTTTGTATTTTCCGTTTACCCAATGGTGGGAGGCGATGGAGGGGCTGCCCTTTATGGATCGCGCAATTGTGTTTGGCGCAGTGATGGACTATATTCACGGCAAGCCTTGCACGGAGAAGATTGCCCCGGCGCTGCAGGTGTTGGTGAACCTGATAAAGGATGACATTGACCGCCGCCGGGAGCGCAGGGCCGCGGCAAAGGCGCGGCGTGAGAAGCGCAATCAGGAGCGGGCTGCTGCCTGCGCCGAGGCCAAGCATGGGCAGGAGAAGGCTGCCGCGCTGCGTCCTGAGGCCGGCGTGGCCAAGGCCGAGGTGCGCCCGGCAAAGAGNAAGGAGGAGGNGAGCTCCGGNCCGAAGTTTCGCTGCTACAGGCGACGCCACGTCACGGGTGAGTGGGTTGTGGGCGACCGTTTCCTCAACCGCGAGTTTGCATGCCGCTCCTGTCCGCCCGAGCCGCCGGCTCACAATGCATGGTGGGACCCCGCGAGCGAGCACTGGATGCTCCCCATTGACGACACTCCTGCCCCCGGAAAAACGAGAGCGCCCCGAGCGGGAGGCTCGGGGCGCTGAATGTTATGGTAAGTAAAGGAAATTACTTGTTCTTTTCTACCATGACAGCGATGAGGTCAAGCACCTTGTTAGAGTAGCCGATCTCGTTGTCATACCAAGAGATAACCTTCACGAACTTGTCGGTCAGATAAACACCGGCGTTAGCGTCGAAGATTGAAGTGCGGGTGTCGCCGAGGAAGTCGCTTGAAACGACAGCATCCTCAGTGTAGCCGAGCACGCCCTTGAGTTCGCCGGCAGCGGCTTCCTTCATAGCGTTGCAGATGTCTTCCTTAGTTGCGGGCTTAGCGAGGTTGCAAGTGAGGTCAACAACAGAAACGTCGAGGGTGGGGACACGCATTGAGATACCGGTGAGCTTGCCGTTGAGTTCGGGGATCACCTTGCCCACTGCCTTAGCGGCACCGGTGCTTGAGGGGATGATGTTGGCAGAAGCTGCACGGCCACCACGCCAGTCCTTCATTGAGGGACCGTCAACGGTCTTCTGAGTAGCGGTGGTTGAGTGAACGGTGGTCATGAGGCCTTCTACGATGCCGAACTTGTCGTTGAGCACCTTGGCGATGGGGGCGAGACAGTTGGTGGTGCAAGAAGCGTTTGACACGAACTGAGTGCCGGGAACGTAGGTGTCGGCGTTAACGCCTACTACGAACATGGGGGTGTCGTCCTTAGAAGGAGCTGACATAACTACATACTTGGCACCGGCTTCGATGTGGGCCTGGCTCTTTTCCTTAGAGAGGAAGAGACCGGTTGACTCAACAACGTATTCAGCACCTACAGCACCCCAAGCGATTTCAGCGGGATTCTTGCATGCGGTGACACGGATGTGCTTGCCGTTAACGATGAGCTCGCTCTTTTCGAGGTCATAGTCAACAGTGCCGTCGAAACGACCGTGCATGGTGTCATACTTGAGCATGTAAGCCATGTAGTCAACGGGAAGAAGGTCGTTGATAGCAACTACTTCGATGTCGTCACGCTTGGTAGAGGCACGGAACACGAAACGTCCGATACGGCCAAAACCATTGATACCAATCTTAGTCATAGTGGTAATTGATTGTAAATAGTATGTATGGGTTATAAAGATAGTTACCTGAACATTGCGCCATAAAATCCATGACGAAACTCTGACGCTCGTATTTGGTGCCGCAAAATTACAATTTTTTTCGCAATCTACCACCAAATTATCCGTCGGAGGTGGATTATTTGTGACTTTTTTATTTTTGGTAACTTTCCGGGGGCCTAATCACATAGATGTCAAAGCATCGTTAATAAACTTTAACATCATGCAGCGCCCCCTCCCTCACCCCTTGCGGGAAAAGATGCGGGCCACGATGATGGAGATGGCGCCGTCGCCGGTGACATTGCAGGCCGTNCCGAAGCTGTCCATGGTGATGTAGAGCGCAATCATCAGGGCATTGTCAGCATCGCTGAAGCCAAGCATGGAGCTCAAAAGTCCCAGCGAGGCCATNATGGCACCTCCGGGCACTCCCGGAGCGGCGATGATGGTCACGCCAAGCATGCAGATGAAGCCGGCAAACATGGAGGTGGTGTAAGGCAGACCGTTGACTATCATCAGCGCCACGGCGCAGGNAACGATTTTGAGCGTNGACCCGCTCATGTGGATTGTGGCACACAGGGGCACNGTGAATCCGGCAATCTCGCGGGGCACTCCGATGGCCACCGTCCGCTCAAGGGTCACGGGAATGGTGGCNGCCGACGACTGGGTGCCCAGCGCGGTGAAATAGGCCGGAAGCATCCCCCAGAGCAGNCTGAAGGGATTGCGAGAGCCGCGTGAGAAGAGAGCNGCCACGCCATACTGGAGGATGAGAAGGCCAATGTGCATGGCGAAAATCACCAGGATGATTTTGGCAAAGGTGCCAAGGATGGAGCCCACCTGCCCTGCCTGGGTGATGCCGGTGAAGATGCCGAAAATGTAGAGCGGCAGCAGCGGGATGACAGCTTTCTCGATAACCATCACTATGACGGAGCGGAGATTGTCAAGCACCCCCTTCAGAGGATTGCCCTGAGGGAGAGCGGCGCAGCCCAGACCCAGCACAAAGGCCAGGATGAGCGACGAGTTCACCCCCATGAGCGGCGGCATGGGTACGGTGAAATAAGGTGCCGCNGCGGTGCCTCCGTCCATNGTGGCNGGGGTGGCCATCCTGCTCACCAGCGAGGGAAACACGGNCTCACTGATNGCATAGCTGCCGAAGCCGGCAATGAGCGTGGCGCCGTAGGCTATGGCNGCCGTGGCGGCGAGCATCTTGCCCGCGCCGCGCCCCACATCGGCTATCGCCGGCGCCACGAAGGCCAGAATCAGCAGCGGGATGATGAAGCCCAGAAACTCGCCGAAGATGGCATTGAAGGTGGCGAAAATTCTCACGGCCCATTCGGGCAACACGAAGCCGGCGCCGATACCGAGCAGTATGGCCAGCAGAATCAGAGGCAGCAGCCCTATCTTGATTCGTTTCATCAGGGGTGACGGGTTATTTACGACCGAAGTCAGCGGGAATCTCGCCCCACTCTTCGGTGTTCCATTTCAGGATTGGATTACGGTAGGTGTGAGTGGCGAGCCATGCCTCGGCGCGGCGCACCATGTCAAGGATTCGGGCATTATGGGGCCCGGGGGCAATGGTGGTGCGCGCCTTGCGGTTACGCACCCACGCTATGGCCGTGCGGCTGTCGGAATAGATGGGGCGGTAAGGCTGCCCCATNCGGTCCAGCAGCGCCAGCCCGTGGACAATGGCCAGAAACTCGCCCAGATTGTTGCTCCCGCCGGCCAGAGGGCCCACGCGAAACAGGCGCTCNCCGGTGCCCACCGTCACTCCCTGATACTCCACAGGGCCGGGATTGCGGGAGCAGGCGGCGTCAACGGCCAGGGCGTCGAGCTGAATCTCGGGAAAGGCCTCATAGTTGACCACGGTGCTTTTGTGGCCGGCTATGGCCTTGATAACGTCCAGATGCTCTGAGGGATTGCCGCGGTAAGCGGCCACGGCGGCCTCCTGCGTGGGAAAGCTCTTATACTTTGCCTCGGGGAAACCTTTCACCTGCTCCTCGGCATCGTCCCATGAATCAAACACTCCCGTGTGGCGTCCCACCCACACTACATAATACTTCTTCTTGACAGCCATTAATCGTAACCTGGGGGATTAGGAGAGTGTGAGATAGATGTTAATGTCAGTTGACCGGCCTCCGGCGCAGCGGGCAATCACGGGGTTGACCACCCTGCCCATGAAGGTGTAGACGGCGCGGCGCAGCCCGGGCATGAGGCGCAGGGCATTGCTCACCCCCTCGCAGGGGAGCATCTGGTCAAACATTGTCAGCAGTGTGTTGCTCAGAGCCATNGCGGCGGTGCGGCCCACTGCGGCGCCGGGGTTGGTGAGGCACAGGCGCGTGCGGGCCTCAAGGGCTTTGCGCAGCGCGGCTGCATCGGCAAGCTCCACAGCCGGCAGCGAGGGAAACATGCGTCCNGAGCGCCCGGTGAGGTCCATCGTCACCACGCCCTGCTTCATGAGGCTGACCATTTCGGCCGACACCGTGAAGCGGCCCTCCACAGGTGTGGTGATAACCACGTCGGCACTGCGCAGGGCGTTCTCAAGCACATGGGGATGGAGCGCGGAGCCAATCACGGCGGGGCCGAGCTCGCGCACGGCGCGGCGCAGGCGATANACGTCGTTGTCAAACATCCTCACCGTGGCTCCNAGCCCTATGGCGGTGCGGGCGGCGGCGCAGGCGGCTATGCCTGAGCCTATCACGGTCACCTCGCAGGCCACAATGCCTGTCACACCGCCCAGAAGGATGCCCTTGCCGGTCTCGGAGTCGGCCAGCAGCGACGAGGCCAGGGCCAGAGCCGCTCGNCCGTCNATCTCGGCGAGGATGTCGGCAAAGGGGGTCATNCCGCGGCGGTCCTCCACAAGGTCAAGGGCCACGGCGGTGACATGGCGGCGCAGCAGGGTGTCAATGGTGTGGGGGTCCTGATGCGCGGGGTGAAGCAGGGTCAGCAGGAGCGCTCCGCGGCGCAGCCGGGCGGCATCGGCGGGGCTCAGAGGTGCAAGGGATATCACNACGTCACACTCCAGCGCCTCGGCGCGGGTGGTTATCTCCGCCCCGGCGCGGGCATAGCGGTTGTCAGTGTAACTGATGGTGCCGCCGGCCCCCTCCTCTATCTTCACGCAGAGGCCGCGCTCCACGAGCATCCCCGCACCTTCGGGNGTGAGCGGAAAGCGTCGGTCAGCCGAGGCGGCCATGGGGGCGGGCACTCCCACCGTGAGGCGCCGCGGGGCGGTCATCACCGCTTCTTCTTGCGGCTGAGGGGTGGCGGTAAATTCGTTGGTCATGACATAAACTGTTCAATGAAGCGGGCCACGCTTCGGTCAATCTCCTGACGGTTTTCAAGCTCGTCGGAGGGGAAAGTGGCGGCGGCCCTGGAATANTAGGGGCGGCGCCGCTCAAGCGATTCGTCAATAAAGCGCGAGAGCTCATCCGCCGGCTTGCCGGCTATGAGTGGGCGCGATGCCTGCGCTTCAAGGAGGCGTCGCAGCAGCGCTTCATGGCCGGCATTGAGCCACACCGTCAGGCCGCTGCGGTTCATCAGGTCCATATTGAGGCCGAAGCAGGGGGTCCCTCCGCCGCAGGCCACAATGACATTCTCCATCCGGGCCACGCGTGAGAGCATGGCGCTCTCAAGCTCTCGGAAGCCGGCCTCGCCGCGCTCGGCAAAGATTTCAGTCACAGAGCATCCGCAGTGGGCCTCGATGCAATGGTCAAGGTCCACAAACTCCCGCCCGGTGGCTTCGGCAAGCGCGCTGCCGAGGGTGGTTTTGCCACACCCCATAAATCCGATAAGAAACACAGGCTTCATGCGGCAAATATCGCAATTTTTCCCGTCATCACCAAAATCAGGGCTCTGCGGCGCCCTGATTCGTTGACAGTTTCACAACAATGAGCCTCTGCTGCGCGTTATTTCTATGGTAATTTAAGCACTATCACCTCACTAATTATATGAAAGAGATTAAAATCACCGAGGTCAAGGAAAACCTCGTTAAAATGATTTCCAAGGACTGGATGCTGGTAACTGCCGGCACCATTGATTCTTACAACATGATGACNGCCTCATGGGGCTTCATGGGCGAGATGTGGGGCCATGACGTGGCTGAAATCGTGGTGCGCCAGGAGCGTTTCACCAAGGAGTTCATTGACCGCACGGGACGCTTCACCCTGACGTTCTTCAACGGCGAGATGAACAAGGCCCTGGCCTACATGGGTTCACACAGCGGCCGCGACATGGACAAGATGCACTATGAGCCCCTCAAGCCCGAACAGCTTCCCACGGGCCAGATNACCTTCTGCGGCGCTCGCCTGGTGGTGGAATGCGATGTGGTGTATCACGACACCCTCTCCCCTGAAAAGTTCACTAACCCTGACCTTTACACCAAATGGTATGAGCAGACCCCCGGCGGTCTCCACGAGCGCTATTACGGCAAAATTGTGCGCGTGTGGGCGGCNGATGACCTCGACATTACCAAAAAGTGATTACCCGGGGCCGCTCCCGGTGGCCTAAAATCATAATTTTCAGGTATGGTGTCTGTTGCAAACCGATTGTAATTTTGCAACGGATAATAAATGAACGAATTTTGAATTAGGAACCGAGGAGCACGCCGCGAGGCATTGCTCCTCGTTGCGATTTGCACCGTTAGCCGCTGTTGACTATCTTTGCATCCATTATGAACCGCCAACGCGCTCTGCTGATCATCAATCCCATCTCCGGCACATCGTCAAAGGAGGGCATCATCGACATTACGCGCCGCAAGCTCAAGGCTGCGGGCATAGAGGTTGACGCCGCCGTCACATCCGGNCCGGCCGATGCCACCCGCCTGGCCTCAGAAGCCGAAGCGGGGGGATATGACATAGTGCTNGCCGCCGGTGGCGACGGCACGGTCAACGAGATTGCCGCGGCGCTGTGCGGCTCGCAGGTGACNATGGGCATCCTGCCATGCGGCTCGGGCAACGGTCTTGCGCGCCACCTCGACATCCCGGTGGACGTGAGCGAGGCGCTGGATGTGGTGATTGCCGGCCACCGCGTGGAGGCCGACAGCGCGTCGGTCAACGGACGCCCGTTTTTCTGCACCTTCGGCGTGGGGTTTGACGCCGCCGTGAGCGAGACGTTTGCCAAGCAGCGCCGCCGCGGCAAGCTCACCTACATCCGCTCCACGCTGTCCACCTACGCCAAGTATCACCCGCAGATCTACACCATCAGCGCCAACGGTCACCTGCTGACCGAGAAGGCNTTCCTGGTGGCGGTGTGCAACGCCTCGCAATATGGCAACAACGCCTACATNGCCCCCGAGGCGTCAATCACCGACGGCCTGCTCGACATCACCATTGTCCACTCCGGCCCCCTCCCCTCCATGGCCCTGATGGGGATTGACATGATGACGGGATATATTAACCGCAACACCCTCATCCACACCTTCAAGNCCCCGGCGGTCAACATCTATCGCCGCGCCTCCGGTCCGGCACACCTTGACGGCGAGCCGGTGAGCATCGACGACACCATGGAGATAAAGTGTCACCCCGGCGCGCTGAGGGTTTTCACCCCCGGCGAGCAGCACTTCCGCCCCCTGATCACCCCGGTCCATTCGCTCATGCAGGACCTGCGCCTGGCCGTCCACCATCTGCTCCACCGCTGAGACGNCNCCGCGCGCCCGCCATAACNNTATTATTCAACCAATTACACACCATCCCGCAATTCTCCCCGAGGCAACCCGCAGGATGTCCTTGCGAGGGTGGAGGATTTTTGCTAAATTTGTGGATTATTGTCACTAACCGATTTTGGGTTGACTATGGATAAGAAACCGACAATGCCCGCTCCGGCCGACGGAGCCAAGCCCGACCTCGCCAACCGNTCCCTCACCACCCCTGAGGAGGACGCTATGATTGAGGCCGCTTTCCGCGATGTGCTCAATGGTTACCTTGCGAGCAACCACCGCAAGAAGGTGGAAATCGTGGAGCGCGCTTTCAAGTTTGCCAAGGAGGCCCACAAGGGCATCCGGCGCCGCTCGGGCGAGCCTTACATTCTCCATCCCATCGCCGTGGCAAAGATTGCGAGTCAGGAAATAGGCCTCGGCTCCACCTCCATTTGCGCCGCCCTGCTCCATGACGTGGTGGAGGACACTGACTACACCGTGGAGGACATAGAGCGCCATTTCGGCAAGAAGATTGCCCAGCTCGTGTCAGGCCTCACCAAGATTTCCGGCGGCATCTTCGGCGACAAGGCATCCCTCCAGGCCGAGAATTTCCGCAAGCTCCTCCTCACAATGAGCGAGGACATCCGTGTGGTGCTNATCAAGATGGCCGACCGCCTCCACAACATGCGCACCCTCGGCTCCATGGCCCCCCAGAAACAATACAAGATTGCCGGCGAGACGCTCTACATCTACGCNCCGCTGGCCCACCGTTTGGGCCTCTTTGAAATCAAGACNGAGCTGGAGGACCTCAGCTTCAAATATGAGCATCCGGCGGCTTATAAGCGCATAGCTGACCAGATTGCCCTCACCGAGCCCAGCCGCGAGAAGGTCTACAACCATTTCGCCGCCCCCATCCTGCAGAAGCTCGACGCCATGGGCCTCACCTATGAGGCCAAGGCAAGGGTCAAGAGCGTCTATTCCATCTGGCGAAAGATGGAAACCAAGCACATCCCCTTTGAGGAGGTTTATGACCTCTACGCAATGCGCATTGTATTTGACTGTGACGACCCCGAGAAGGAGAAGCAGATGTGCTGGAACATNTATTCNCTCATCACCGACCTTTACCGTCCCCACCCCGAACGCACACGCGACTGGATTACCACCCCCAAGGCCAACGGCTATCAGGCGCTCCACGTGACCCTCATGGGCCCCGACGGCAACTGGGTGGAGGTGCAGATACGCTCCCGGCGCATGGACGAGATTGCCGAGAAAGGCTTTGCAGCCCACTGGAAATACAAAATCGGCGANAGCGACGAGGAGAGCGAGCTCAATGTGTGGCTCCGCACCATCAAGGACATCCTCGACGACCCTAACCCCAACGCCATTGATTTTCTCGACACGCTCAAGCTCAACCTCTTCGCATCGGAGATTGTGGTGTTCACCCCCAAGGGTGAACTGGTCACGCTCCCCACGGGCGCCACGGTGCTCGATGTGGCCTTTGCGCTCCATTCCCAGCTCGGCACCCACTGCATTGCCGGAAAGGTCAACCACAAGCTTGTGCCGCTGAGCCACCGCCTCAACAGCGGCGACCAGGTGGAGGTGCTCACCTCTCAGAGTCAGCAGCCCAAGGAGGAGTGGGTCAACTTCCTCGCCACCGCCAAGGCCAAGACCATGCTCCGCCAGGCGCTGCGCCGCATGCAGCAGCCCGTCATCGAGAAGGGACGCGCAATCTTCGAGGAGTTCCTTGCCTCAAAAGGCCTCACACGCTCCAATGAGCTAATGACCAAGCTCCTGGGCTCGCTCCATATTCCCACCCGCGACGAGCTGTTCGTGAAGCTGGCCACCGACGAGGTGTCGCTCGATGATTTCTTCGCCAACAAAAGCGAGCGCGCCCAGAAGTCATTCCTCAGCAAGCTCCTCCATATAGGCACCTCCGTGCCCCGCAAAGCGCGCCGCCGCCCCGCCGANCCCGAGGTAGCGGCCCNGGCCCCCGTCATCAACACCAAGGAAACCTACGTGCTCCGCAACGACGGCAAGAACGCCAACTACATCATTGCCGACTGCTGCAACCCCATGCCGGGCGACGACGTGATGGGCTTCATCAACGACGACGGCGCCGTGGAGGTCCACGCCCTCACCTGCCCCCGCGCCCAGGCGCTCAAGGCCGGATTCGGCCCCCGNATCGTGGCCACCCGCTGGGAGGTCACTCAGGCCGCCACGTTCCTTGCCCGCGTGACCATCGAGGGCATTGACCGCTTCGGCATCCTTCAGGAGATTATCAGTGTGATATCACGCCATCTCAACATCGACATCCGCGGCCTCAACATCTCGGCCCACGATGAAGTGTTCGGCGCTGACCTCGATGTCCGCGTCACCGACACCGCCGTGATTGACCGCCTGTGTGAAAAACTCATTAAGATCAGAGGGGTGAAGCGCGCCGCACGCGTCAACTGACCCCGCCAACCCACCGATTATGGACAACGACCGTAAATCATCCCTGCGCGGCATCTTCATCAAGGTGAGCCTCTTTGTGGTGGCCACGGTGCTGGTGCTGCTGTTTCTCCCCAAGGAGTCGGAGAATCACTACACCTATGAAGTGAACCGTCCCTGGACCTATTCGCTGCTGACGGCTCCGTTTGACATCCCGGTGCGCCTCGATTCGGTGCGCGCCAAAGCCGTGCGCGACAGTATCGACCAGACNTTCGAGCCCATCTATGTGCGCGACGAGTCAGTGGAAACCCGGATGATCAACGACTACAGCGAACGCCTCCGCANCGCCCAGGGCATTGACCTCACCCGCTCCGAGGCCGCNGCGCTGCTGGCGCAGCTCCATAAAATCTACGACGACGGCATCGTGACCCGCGAAACCTATGCCGACATCCTGGCCGGACGCCTCCCGGCGGTGCGCTTCATCCGCGACAATGTGGCCGTGTCACAGTCAACGGCGCCGTTCCTCTCGGCCCGTCAGGCTTATGCGCGGCTTGACTCGGTGTTTCACGAGCCCCGCTTCCGCACAGCCCTGGCCAAGACGCGCCCTCATGAGCTGTTGCTNCCCAATGTGGTGATTGACAGTGCCGAGACGGCGCGCATGCTCAACGAGGTTTATCAGAAGGCCATGGCGCCCATCGGTGTCATCCAGCAGGGCGAGCGCGTGATTGACAAGGGCGACATCGTCACCCCTCAGCTNGCCACCGTGCTCCAGACCTATGAGCAGATGGCCGACGAGCGCGGCTCAGGCACCGTCAGCGAGCATTACTATCCAGTGATGGGTCAGGCGCTTTATCTGCTGCTCCTGCTGGGCTCGCTCTATCTCTATCTGGGAGTGTTCCGCCCGGCCTACTTCAACAACAATAAGATTCTCTCCTTCATCATGCTGCTGATTGTGGGCTTCACATTCTTTGCCTACACTTTGGCTTCCGGCTTCACCTCAGGGCTTTACATTGTGCCCTTCACCATGGTGCCCATCATGACGGTGATTTTCCTTGACTCACGCACGGCGCTGTTTCTCCACTTCGTGCAGGTGCTCATNGGGGCCGTCATCGCNGTGTTNCCGCTGGAGTTCATCTTCATGCAGTTCATTGCCGGCACACTGGCCATTGACTCCATCAAGGACCTGTCAAGGCGCTCACAGCTCATCCGCACGGCCGTCTACGTGTTTCTGGCCTACTGNCTCTCCTATGTGGCCATCGAGGTGATGCAGACCGGCTCGGTCGACGGNCTGTCATCGCGCATGTTCGGCTATTTCGGCATCAACGCTGTGCTGATTTCGTTTGCCTACGTCCTGCTGTTCATCCTCGAGCGTGTGTTCGGCTTCACATCGCGTGTAACCCTAGTGGAACTCAGTGACATCAACAATCCCCTGCTGCGCACACTCTCCGAAGAGTGTCCCGGCACATTCCAGCACTCCATGTCAGTGAGTAACCTGGCCTCGGCCGCAGCCTCGCGCATCGGCGCCAACGTGCAGCTTGTGAGGGCCGGCGCGCTCTATCATGACATTGGCAAGACCAAGAATCCTGCCTTCTACACCGAAAACCAGCATGGTGTGAACCCCCACGACGCTCTGCCGCCGCTGCAGAGCGCCCGAGTGGTTATAGGCCACGTCACCGAAGGGCTTAAGCTGGCTGAGAAAGCCAAGCTCCCCCAGGCCATCCGCGATTTCATCTCGCAGCACCACGGCCGCGGCCAGACGCGCTATTTCTACACCACCTACTGTAATGCCCACCCCGACGAAGAGGTGGACCCCGCTCCCTTCACCTATCCCGGGCCGAACCCGCAAACCCGCGAAGCCTCCATCCTGATGATGGCTGACAGTGTGGAAGCGGCCTCACGCTCGCTCACCGACCATTCGCCCGAGGCCATCACCGCGCTGGTTAACCGCATCATCGACACTCAAATCAAGGAGGGGCTGCACAATGATTCACCCCTGTCGTTCCTCGATGTGAAACTCATCAAGGAGTCATTTGCCTCGCGCCTGCGCACTCTCTATCACTCGCGCATCTCCTATCCCGAAAGCAAAAAGGATGCGCCGGGTGTTAAACAGTAAGGTACACTTAAAAAACCACACTGATTATGATAGCACTTATTTATATAGGTATAGCGGCGGCCATTGCGGCCGCAGTGCTCACATTCTTCTCCTGGCGCTGGAGCGCCGGCGTGGCTGCGGCAGGTTATCTGGCCGCATATCTCGGCGCAACGTTCCGCCCCGAGCTTTTCACCCTGCTGTTCTGGCTCGCCACGGCGGTGCTGGTCATGGTGCTTAACATCACCCTTCCCCGCCACATAGCCACCTCCCGCACCGGCCTGGGCTACATAGCCGGCGGCTCCCTGACGGGCCTCTTCGCGGGCTATCTCATTGCGCCGTCATGGATTGTGCTCGGCGCTGTTATCGGCACAGTGCTCGGCGCCATTGCCTACAGCTTCACCCCCGCCGGCCGCCAGCTGGAATTCCCCTCAGGCAAGTTCGTGCAGTATCTGTGTGCCAAGGGCCTCCCCGCCGTGGTCACTCTGGCACTGAGCGCTCTGACCATCCTCTTAGCCGTCACCACCCTCACCTTTGCCCGTTGATGATGCGCCGCCTCTTTCTGATTCTCACAGTGATGGTTGCCGGGCTGCTCTCGGCATCGGCTCAGGAGGGCCTGCTCCCTCAGCTCAAGCGCGAGAAACCTGACATGGACGCCATCCGCCGCGAGGTGACTGACCCCTCGTCGCCCTACTTCTACCCCCGCCTGATGGAGGAGTATCTCAAAAACGACACCCTGATGAAAATCGACAAGTATCGCCGGCTTTATCTGGGCTATCTCTTTCAGGAGGATTACACCCCCTATCGCAGCGCAGACCATCCGGTGAAGTTCAACGCCGGTGCCGAAACCAAGCGCAAACAGCTCGACGAGGTCATTGCCTATGCCGAGCAGGCGCTGGCCGACGACCCCTTTGACCTTCGCCAGATGATGCTCATGATCAACGCCCTGCGCGAGAAAGGCAAAACCAATCTGGCCAAAATATGGCAGTATAAGCTCAACTATCTGCTGATGGCGATAGTGTCAACCGGCACCGGGCTCGACGAGGAGAACGCCTGGTTTGTCATTGACCCGCAGCATGAATACGTGTTGCTCAACATGATGAACTATTATGTTGACGACACCGTGTTCTATGACCCTTACTATGAATATGTGACCGTCACAGATGCCAAAGGCACCAGCATGGGCGGCTTCTACTTCAACATCCGCAATCTCCTCGAGGAATATTACCGCAAACATCCTGACGAAACCGAATGAACCGCAAGGACTTCGAACTGATGGCTCCCGTGGGGAGCCGCGAATCGCTCCACGCCGCCCTGGCCGCGGGAGCCGACGCCGTCTACTTCGGCGTGGAGGGGCTCAACATGCGCGCCCGCTCAAGCGTAAACTTCACTCTTGATGATCTCCGCTACATTGCCCAGGAGTGTGACCGCCGGGGCGTAAAGACTTATCTGACGGTCAACACCGTCATCTATGACAACGAACTTGACCGTTGCCACGAAGTGATTGACGCCGCCCGCAGCGCCGGCATCACCGCCATCATAGCCGCTGACGTGGCCGCCATCACCTATGCCCGCTCAGTGGGAGTGGAGGTCCATATCTCCACTCAGGTCAACATCACCAACATCGAGGCCGTGAGATTCTATTCACAGTGGGCCGACGTGATGGTGCTGGCCCGNGAGCTCTCGCTGGAGCAGGTGGCCGCCATCCATCGCGCCATCGTCGAGGAGAACATCTGCGGCCCCTCGGGACGACAGGTGAAGCTGGAGATGTTTTGCCACGGCGCGCTCTGCATGGCCGTGTCAGGCAAATGCTATCTGAGCCTCCACGAGCTCAATTCAAGCGCCAACCGCGGCGCCTGCACCCAGATTTGCCGCCGCTCCTACACCGTCCGTGACCGCGAGACGGGCGACGAGCTCGACATCGAAAACCAGTATGTCATGTCGCCCAAGGACCTCAAGACCATNCATTTCCTTAACAAGATGGTGGATGCNGGGGTGAGCGTGTTCAAAATCGAAGGGCGCGCCCGCGGGCCCGAGTATGTGGCCACAGCTGTCAGGGCTTACTCCGAAGCTCTCGACGCCATCTGCGACGGCACCTTCTCCGACGACAAGATTGCCCGCTGGGACACCGAGCTGACAAAAGTGTTTAACCGCGGCTTCTGGAACGGCTACTATCTGGGGCAGCGCCTGGGCGAATGGAGCTCGAAATATGGATCCTCGGCCACCCGCGTGAAGCGCTACGCAGCCAAGGGTGTGCGCTATTTCCCCAAGCTCGGCGTGGGTGAATTCCTCATGGAGAGCGGCGAGCTGAAGGTGGGCGACGAGGTGGTGGTGACCGGACCCGTCACCGGTGCCGAAATCTTCACCGTGGAGGAGATTCGCGTTGACCTCAAGGCCGTGGAGTGCACCGTCAAAGGGGAGAGCTTCTCAATCAAGGTTCCCGCCAAGATTCGCCCCTCTGACCGCCTCTATGTGTGGGACCACACAGCCTGCGCCCGCGGAGAGTGAGCTGCAACCGCAGGAGTGCGTGAACATCCGTGGTGAAATAATGTTAAATTTCTCAATATCCGTTGAATTTCCCCGTTATAATCGAGAAATTACATATCTTTGCAACAATTTGAACCTCATATCTGCACTTATGAGGGCATTTTGACAGGAATATAATAAACCGCATATACCATTTAATAATGAACAAATTACGTTACCACATCATTGCAGCAGCAGTGGCCCTTTGCGCCGCCCCCGCCGCACTGGCCGTTCCCGCTTATCCCGGCCTCATCAAGGTGACTCAGCCTGACGGCACCGAGCTTGAGGTGCGTCTGCGCGGCGACGAGCACGGTCACTTCATGACCACCGCGGACAATCATCTCGTTATTGAGCAGAACGGTGAATATTTCTATGCCCGCCCCTCAGGTGCGGACGCAAAGCTCATGAGCACCGGCATCCGCGCCACTGACGCCGCTCTCCGCAGCGCCGAAGTGAAGGCAATGCTGAGCACCATCGATGCCAACCCCTTCCTTGAAAGCTTCAAGAGCGCCCGCATGGCCAATGTGGAGCGTATGGCCGCAGCCCGCGAGGCTGCCCAGACCCGCACTGCAGCAGCCCCCGCAAGCCGCGCCTCAAACATCCCCGAAGGCACCTCGATGCTCACCTCGAAGATTCCTAACCGCGGCAAGCACAAAGGCCTGGTGATTCTGGTGGAGTATCAGGACGTGAAGTTCCTCACCCCTGACCCCCTCAACTTCTTCAAGCGCATGATGATGGAGAAGGACTTCAATGAATATGGCTTCTCAGGCAGCGCCAACCAGTTCTTCTATGACTCATCACGCGGCCAGTATGACCCCCAGTTTGACGTTTACGGCCCCGTAACGCTCAGNCAGGACATGAAGTACTACGGCAGCAACATCAACAACATCCAGGGCCAGGATGCCAACCCCCACATGATGGTTATCGAAGCCGTGAAGGCTCTTGACCCTGAAGTGGACTTCTCACAGTATGACACCGACGGCGACGGTGCTGTTGACAATGTGTCAATCATCTACGCCGGCGAAGGCGAGGCCACCAGCGGCGCCAGCAAGAACGTTTGGCCCCACGCCGCTTACATCCAGCAGAACTACGGCATCACCTGCAAGGCCGACGGTGTGCTGATTGACCACTACAACTGTATCAACGAATGGCTCCGCGCCAAGAGCCGTCCCGCAGGTCTGGGCACCTTCGTGCATGAGTTCAGCCACATCCTCGGTCTGCCTGACCTCTATGACACCGACTATCAGCTCGAAAAGACCATCACTCCNGGCTACTGGTCAGTGATGGACATCGGCCCTTACAATAACAACGGCCTCACTCCCCCGCTCCACTCATGCTATGAAGCTTACTGCCTCGGCTGGGTGAATCCTGCGGAAATCAATGAGCCCTCAAATGTGACCCTCAAGCCCGGCAACGGCGAGTGTGTCTATGTGGGNACCGACTCACCCAACGAGTTCTTCATGTTCGAAGCCCGCTTCCGCGACAACAATGTGTGGGATTCTTACCTCCCCGCTGATGGTCTGCTGGTGTGGCACATTGACTACAACGAGCGCATNTGGAAGCGTAACGTGGTGAACAACACCGCCGATCACCTCCGCATTGACCTCATCAAGGCCGACAACAAGCCTTACAACGACACCGCCAANGGCGACGCCTTCCCCGGCCGTACCAACCGTTACACCGAATTCTCGGCCGACACCGAGCCCGCNTTCCTGGCATGGAGCGGCTATGATATGGAACTCCCCATCACCGACATCACCCGCGGCAACGGCGTGGTAACCTTCAAGGTTGACGGTGGCGGCAAAGAGGTTGGCATCGAAGATATCGCTGCTGACAATTCACAGCTCCCCGTGGAATGGTTCACCCTCCAGGGTGTGCGCGTGGCTCAGCCTCAGAGCGGCAACATCTACATCCGCCGTCAGGGTTCGGATGTGGCCAAGCAGCTCGTGAAGTAATCCCCACNCCGACTCATCTGACACTNAACCTATCAGGGCTTGCCTATCAACGGCAGGCCCTGATTCATTTAAGGCGACAGAACCCCTCCGCCGCCTTTAACGTTACTCTATTATGAACAGCCTCATCCTTGGACTTCTGCTCCCCTTTGCGGGTACCACACTGGGCGCTGCCTGCGTGTTTCTGATGAAGGACGGCATCTCGCCCCGCATCCAGAAAACGCTCACGGGCTTTGCCGCCGGAGTGATGGTGGCGGCCGCGGTGTGGTCACTGCTTATCCCCTCCATAGAGATGACCGGCAAGGAGGGCCCGGCGAGCATCATCCCCGCCACCGTCGGCTTCATGGCCGGCATCCTCTTTCTGCTCTTCCTTGACAGCGTGATTCCTCACCAGCACATTGACAGCAACCTCAGCGAGGGGCCCCGCTCACACCTTTCNAAGACNGCCAANATGGTGTTTGCCGTCACCCTCCACAACATCCCCGAAGGGATGGCCGTTGGTGTGGCACTGGCCGGAGCGCTCGAACATAACTCNTTCATGCCCATGGCCGGAGCCATAGCCCTCTGCACGGGCATAGCCATCCAGAACTTCCCTGAAGGGGCCATAGTGTCCATGCCGCTGCGCANCGCCGGCAATTCGCGCCGCAAATCGTTCCTTATCGGCACCCTCAGCGGCATCGTGGAGCCGATAGGCGCCATCATCACCATCTTGCTGGCCTCGATAGTGGTGCCGGTGCTCCCCTATCTGCTGGCCTTTGCCGCCGGCGCGATGATGTATGTGGTGGTGGAAGAGCTCATCCCCGAAACCCAGCAAGGTCACCACTCCAACCTCGGCACCATCGGCTTTGCCATAGGCTTCCTGCTGATGATGGTGCTCGACGTCCTCCTCGGATAACCCTCCCCCGGCCGCAAATCCGCTCGGGTGGCACCCTTCCACGCAAATCTCCCGGGGGACACCCTTNCACGCAAATCTCCCGCAAAATGTAGGGGCGGCCGTTCGGGCCGCCCGCACTCCGCGACAAAATTTGNCTCNAANGGGCGTTATGGGGTTTGCGGNGAGGGGTTACGATTGATTCTCAATCGTTTGCNCCGTCGCGGAGGGCGGGCGCCCCGAACGGGCGCCCCTACATTTTGCGGGCCCCTTCGCGGGGGGGGCGATTGATTCTCAATCGTTTGCGCCGTCGCGGAGGGCGGGCGCCCCGAACGGGCGCCCCTACATTTTGCGGGCCCTTTCGCTGNGGGGCGATTGATTCTCAATCGTTTGCATCGTCGCGGAGGGCGGGCGCCCCGAACGGGCGCCCCTACATTTTGCGGGACCTTTCGCGCGGGGGCGATTGATTCTCAATCGTTTGCGTCGTCGCGGAGGGACGGAAAAGAGCCACGGAGTGGCGATGTTGTGTTTAACCCGGACACGACCGTAGGGAGTGCCGGGAGAGCCCCAACCCACACAAGGAGTCGCGGAGCGACGATGTTGTAAATTCATTCGCGGACGGGCACAAAAAAAGAATGAGTAACGCAATCCTAAGATTGACAATTACTCATTCTCCTCTCTCCTCAGCGGTATGGACGGGACTCGAACCCGCGACCCCCTGCGTGACAGGCAGGTATTCTAACCAGCTGAACTACCACACCGTGTAATGCTTCCGCTCCCGGAGAGGTGGGTGGCTTTAATGCCGTTTTGCGAGTGCAAAGATAGGGGTGATTTTTCAACCTGCCAAATATTTCGACAAAAAAATTCACCAAAACTGCTTTTTTATCGAAATTTGGCACTGTGAGCCCCGATGGTGGGGCTGGAATTAATAAAAATTAGTAATTTAGCCGATTGTTAGCGGCGTGGCCTCACAGCCCCCGTCAACCACCACCAATCTTCATCACTACAATGCCAGAAATCACAAACGATAAAATAAAAATAGGAATCACTCACGGCGACATCAACGGCATAGGCTACGAGGTGATTCTCAAAATGCTCGAAGATGAACGCATCCCCGAGCTGGCCACCCCGATTATCTACGGGTCAGGCAAAATAGCAGGCTTCTATCGCAAGATGCTTAACCTCACACCGGTGCAGCTCAACACCATTGACAGCGCTGACGATGCTGCCGATGACCGCGTGAACCTCATAAACGTGGTGGCCGAGGACACCAAGGTGGAGCCCGGCGTAGCTACCAAAACCGGCGGTGAAGCCGCTTTCGCCTCCCTTGAGGCCGCCGTGCGCGACCTCCGCGAAGGCCGCATCGACGCCCTGCTCACGGCCCCCATCAACAAGGACACCATCCAGAGCGACACCTTCCACTTCCCCGGTCACACGGAGTATCTGGAAGCTTCCCTGGCCGACGGCGATGACTCAAAGGCGCTGATGATAATGTGCAGCGACAGGATGCGCGTGGCTCTGGTGACCACCCACAGCCGTCTTGCCGACGTGCCCTCACAGGTGACCCGCGAGCGCGTGGCCGACGCCCTGCGCCGCTTCAGCCACTCCCTGACGGCCGACTTCGGCATCACCGGCCCCCGCATAGCGGTGCTCTCGCTCAACCCCCACGCCGGCGAGAACGGACTGCTCGGCGCCGAGGAGACAGAGCAGATTATCCCCGGCATTGAGGACGCCCGCAACGAGCGCGTCATTGCCTTCGGGCCCTACGCCGCCGACGGATTCTTCGGCTCCGGCGCATGGACCCGCTTTGATGGCATCCTGGCCATGTATCATGACCAGGGCCTGGCGCCCTTCAAGCTTCTGGGCATGGACGCCGGAGTGAACTTCACCGCCGGCCTCCCCTTTGTGAGAACCTCACCTGACCACGGCACCGCCTTTGACATTGCCGGCAAGGGAGAAGCCTCGCCCGCCTCACTGCGCGAAGCCCTCTATGCCGCCATCGACATTGTGCGCAACCGTCGCCGCCACGGCGAGGCCACGGCCAATCCCCTCAAGAAGCAGACCATAGAGCGCAAACCCAAGAAGGAGAAAACTGACCGCCAGCCACGCCCCGACAAGGCCGGACGCCCCGAAACCGAACCCACAACAGCCCCCAACCCAGAAGAAGAATGAACTACGCCATCATTGCCGCCGGAGAGGGCTCACGCCTTGTTCAGGAAGGTGTGAAACTCCCCAAGCCGCTTGTTGACCTTGACGGCCGCCCCATGATAGGGCGCCTCATTGACATATTCATGGAGCATAACCCCGAGAGCCTGTCGGTGATTGTCAACGAACAGATGACCGAGGTGGCCGACTATCTGCGCAGCCGCGACTATCCCGTGGAGATGCGCCTGATTGTGAAGTCCACCCCCAGCTCCATGCACAGCTTCTACGAGGTGAGCCGCCACTTCAAGCCCGGCAAATTCTGTCTGACTACAGTCGACACCATCTTCCGCAGCGACGACTTCGGGCGCTACATCAGCGCCTTCGAGGCCAGCGATGCCGACGGTTTCATGGCCGTGACCCCTTTCATTGACGACGAGAAGCCCCTCTACGTGAATGTGGACCCCGAGATGCGCATCACCGCCTTCCTCGACACTCCTCCGGCCGGTGGCGCCCGCTATGTGAGCGGCGGTGTGTATGGCCTGACGGCCCCTGCGGCCCTTGATATGCTCCGTGACTGCATTGAACGCGGCACCTCGCGCATGCGCAACTATCAGCGCGCCCTGGTGGAGTCAGGACTCAACCTCCGCGCCTATTCCATCCCCAAAATCATGGACGTGGACCACGCCGGCGACATTGACAAAGCGCGCCTGTTCATCAACGAAACTCATCCCCTCAAGTAATCACCCCTATGGCTGAAATAAAGATTGCCGGCATCATGCGCGCCGGCGCCTACTCACCCAACCACATCGGCAACGACGCCGCTATCTTCAACCTCTCATGCGAGCAGCTGCGCAAGCGCGGATGCGAGGTGAAGGTGTATAGCGAAGAGGACTTCATTGCCGGCAAGGTCACCGAGAATATAATCCTCAACATGTGTCGCGAGCAGCGCTCCATAGCCCTGCTGCAGCAGCGTGAAGACGCCGGCGCTCTCGTTATCAACTCCGGCTACGGCATTGAAAACTGCACCCGCGAGCGCATGACCCGCATCCTCCTGGGCAGCAGCATCCCCTATCCCGAGAGCCTGATTGTCAACACCGACGAGGTGGTGAAGGACGCGCTTGAGCGCGCCAAATTCAGCCAGTGCTGGATTAAGCGCGGCGACTTCCACGCCATGCACAAGGAGGACGTGAGCTATGTGCGCCATCCCGAGGAGGCTCAGGAGGTGCTTCAGGAATACTTCCTGCGCGGCATCAAGCGCGCCGTCATCAACCGTCACCTTGTGGGCGACCTGATAAAATTCTACGGCGTGCGCGACACCCCCTTCTTCTTCTGGTTCTACCCCTTCGACGAAGGCCACAGCAAATACGGCCACGAGGCCATCAACGGCAAGTCGAAAGGCCTTGAGTTTGACAAAGAGCGCATGCGCCTGATCTGTCAGCAGGCTGCCGACGTGCTCGACGTCAGAATCTACGGTGGCGACTGCATAGTGAGCCCCGAAGGCGACATCCGCATCATCGACTTCAACGACTGGCCCAGCTTTGCCCCCTGCCGCAACGACGCCGCTCCCCACATTGCCAAAGCCGTGCTTAACGCCATCAAGGACCACTCGAAATAACCACCAACCCCTTCAGCATATCTGAAATTTACAAATGAGTGAAGACAATAAACCCCTGAGCGGTTATCAGGCCAGCCTCAAGTCAATGGACACCGAGGAGCATATTGACCTGGCTTTTTACCGCCCCATAGGCTACGCCTGGGCCTGCCTGTTCCGCAAGCTCGGCATCAAGCCCAACGCCGTGACCATAGCCTCGATTTTTCTGGGTGTGGGAGCCGGCGTGATGTTCTATTTTCCCGTGCTGTGGATGAACGTCATCGGCATGCTCCTGCTGGTGTGGGCCAACTCCTACGACAGCGCCGACGGCCAGCTGGCGCGCATGACCGGCCAATACTCACGCCTTGGGCGCATCCTCGACGGTGTGTCGGGCGACGTGTGGTTCGCCACCATCTACATTGCCATCTGCCTGCGCGAGAACGTCACCAGCGAATTCTTCTCGGCCCACCATTGGGTAATCTGGGTGATNGCCGTGGTGACCGGCATCTGCCACGCCAAGCAAGCCTCCATGGCCGACTACTACCGCCAATTNCACCTCTACTTCCTTAAAGGCGAGCAGGGCAGCGAGCTTGAAAACGCCTCGGCGCTGAAAGAGAAGCTGGCCTCACTGTCATGGAGCCGCAACTTCTGGCAGAAGCTCACCCTCACCTTCTACACCAATTACACCGTCAACCAGGAAGCCGACACCCCCGCCATGCAGAAGCTGCGCGCCGCANTGCACCGCCGCTACCCCGACGGACGCATTCCGCAGGAATTCCGCGACAAATTCCGCGCCATGTCACTTCCGCTGATGAAATACACCAACATCCTCTCATTCAACTGGCGCACGATAGCCCTGTTCACCTCCCTCTTCCTGGAGATGCCCTGGCTCTACTTCGCNTTTGAGCTGACGGTGCTCAACGTGCTGCTCATCTACATGGTGCGCCGCCATGAGAAGATTTGCCGCACCCTCACCGCCGAACTCGAACAATAACNCTCCACCACCATCATGCTACACCACCTTAATAATATAAAAGGAATCATCTGGAATAATATAAAAGGAATCATCTGGGACTACGGCGGCACCATCGACAGCCATGGAGACCACTGGAGCGAAGTGATTTGGGACGCCTATTGCGCCGAGAACGTCAATGTGAGCAAAGAAGCCTTCCGCGACGCCTATGTTCATGCCGAGCGCGAGCTTGCTCGAGTGCGCCACATCCTTCCTCACCACACCTTCCGTGACCTCCTACTGATAAAGATGGAGATAGAGCTTGCCAAACTCGTGACCGACGGCCTCATCACTCCCGCCGAAGCCGCCGAGAAGGCCCCGCTCATTGCCGAGCGCTGCTATCAGGCCGCCCGCAGCAGCGTCAACGACGCTCGCCCCGTGCTGGAAGCCCTCTCAGCCCGTTATCCGATGGTGTTGGTGAGCAACTTCTACGGCAACGTCGAGGCTGTGCTTGAGGACTTTGACCTGCGCCGCTACTTCGGCAGCATCGTGGAGAGNGCCGTGGTGGGAGTGCGCAAGCCTGACCCCGCCATCTTCGCCCTGGGTGTGGAAGCGCTGGGTCTCCCCGCCGAGCAGGTGCTCGTGGTGGGCGACAGTTACCGCAAGGACATCCTGCCCGCCCGCTCGCTCGGCTGCGCCACAGCATGGCTCAAAGGCAAGGGCTGGACCCCCGAGGAGGATGCCCAGACTGACCCCTGCACCATCAAAAACCTCCGCGAAGTGGCGGATGCTATGTTATAATCCGTTAACACTTCAAAAGGCTAATTGGGCGAAAGTTAACCAAAATTGGCACAAACTGCCAAATTTTAGGAACCTTTCACAAAAACAAGCCAATTTTATAATAGAAATAATTTCACTTTTCAAAAATAGTCCTTACTTTTACGCACTTTTTCGCCCCGCGGGGTGAAAACGCTTTGCGTCACTCTCCCTCAATTCACTCAGAAATCAACTAAAAAAATTCATTTAACCTTCATCATGAACAAAACAAACGTAAAACCTGCCCAGGGCAAACTTGGTGTTATGGTTGTCGGACTCGGTGCTGTGACATCGACTTTCATGACCGGCGTGCTCATGGCCCGCAAAGGCCTGGCTAAGCCCGTTGGCTCTATGACCCAATACGACAAAATCCGTGTAGGTCGCGGTGCTGACAAGAAGTATCTGAAATATGACGAAATCGCCCCCATCGCCAAGCTTGACGACATCGTATTCGGCGCATGGGACGTATATCCTGTAAACGCCTATGAGGCCGCNATNAACTGCGAGGTACTCAAGGAAAAGGACATCAACCCCGTAAAGGACGAACTCGAGAAAATCGTAGCCCTTCCCGCAGCGTTCGACAAGAACTACGCCAAGCGTCTTGACGGCACCAACGTCAAGGACGTTAAGGACCGCTGGGACATGGCCGAGCAGATTCGCGAAGACATCCGCCGCTTCAAGAAGGAAACCGGCGTTGACCGCGTGGTAGTTCTCTGGGCCGCTTCAACTGAAATCTACGTTCCCGTTGACGAAAAAATCCACGGNTCTCTCGAAGCTCTCGAAGCNGCCATGAAGGCCGACGACAAGGAACACATCGCACCCTCNATGTGCTATGCCTACGCCGCCCTCAAGGAAGGCGCACCCTTCATCATGGGCGCCCCCAACACCACCGTTGACATCCCCGCCATGTGGGAGCTCGCCGAGCAGACCGGCATGCCCATCGCAGGCAAGGACTTCAAGACCGGCCAGACNCTGGTGAAGAGCGGTTTCGCTCCCATCATCGGCACCCGCTGCCTCGGTCTGTCAGGCTGGTTCTCAACCAACATCCTCGGCAACCGCGACGGCCTTGTGCTTGACGAGCCCGCCAACTTCCGCACCAAGGAGGTCAGCAAGCTCTCAACCCTCGAATCAATCCTCGTTCCCGAGGAGCAGCCTGACCTCTACGGCCACGGCAACGACGAGGACACNCAGTACTACCACAAGGTACGTATCAACTACTATCCTCCCCGCAACGACAACAAGGAAGGNNGGGACAACATCGACATCTTCGGCTGGATGGGCTATCCCATGCAGATTAAGATTAACTTCCTCTGCCGCGACTCTATCCTCGCTGCTCCCCTCTGCCTTGACCTCGTGCTCCTGAGCGACCTCGCCGCTCGCGCCGGCCGCTACGGCACCCAGCGCTTCCTGAGCTTCTTCCTCAAGAGCCCCATGCATGACTACACCAAGGGTGAAGTGCCCGTTAACCACCTCTTCCAGCAGTATGTTATGCTGAAGAACGCCATCCGCGAGATGGGCGGTTACGAAGCCGACGAGGAAATCGACTAATCCCCGTCAACGCACCTCAAAATCCCTGAGGACACACTGAAAGCCTCCGCCTTCAAGCGGGGGCTTTCCTCTTTTTAACCCCAGAGTGACGACAGCGGAAATTCAGAACAGTTTTCAGGTGAAATATCACTATCCCCCGCATGGTTAAATGGCGGATTTTAGCTATCTTTGCGGTTCATTAATCACATTGCCTTTAATCGCATACCATCTCCCCCACCTTACTGTATGATAACTGCCATGATTGCACTGTTCGTAGTGGGCTATATAGGCATAGCCTCCGAACATGTTCTCCACATCAACAAAGCCACTTTTGCCCTCATAATGTGCGGCATCCTCTGGGCCATCTACTCAATGTTCGGCCATGACCCGTCATTGTCAGAGGATATGATTCTTGCCCTTGGCGACACCTGCGAGATTGTGGTGTTTCTCATCGGCGCCATGACCATCGTGGAGCTAATTGACCGTTACGGAGGGTTCAACATCATCGTGCGCCACATCCATGCCTCCAGCAAGCGCGGACTGATGTGGGTGCTCGCATTCGTGGCCTTCTTCCTGTCGGCCATCCTTGACAATATGACCACCACCATCATCATGGTGATGATGCTCAGGCGCATGTTCTCCGACCAGAAAGAGCGCTGGATATTCGCGTCGGTGATTGTGCTGGCGGCCAACTCCGGCGGCGCCTGGTCACCCATCGGCGACATCACCACCATCATGCTCTGGATGAAGAACTATGTGTCGTCAGTGGACCTCATTGTCAACCTTCTGTTGCCCTCGCTGGTGTCAGTGGTCATCCCCACACTGATAGCCACCCGCTTTGTCAAGGCCGGCCCCGTGGAGGCGCTTAACGAAGAGGACCGCCGCGTGGGCTACGTACTCTCCGAACATCACTACGGGCTCTCCATAGCCATCCTCATCTGCGGAGTGGCAGGCCTGCTGTTCGTGCCCCTGTTCAAAGCCGTGACCCATCTGCCGCCCTACATGGGCATCCTCATATCGCTCGGCATCCTCTGGCTCATCACCGAGCTCATTGTGCGCCACTATGACCTTGACTCGAAGATGGAAGGCCGCATCTCGCAAGTGGTGAAGAGCATCGACATGTCCACCATCCTCTTCTTCCTGGGCATCCTGATGTCAGTGGCCGCGCTGTCACAGTCAGGCATCCTCTCGGAGCTCGCCGCGTGGCTCAACGACACCTTCCATGAAGTCTACGTTATCAACGGCATCATCGGCGTGCTCTCCTCCATTGTGGACAATGTGCCCCTTGTGGCCGCCTGCATGGACATGTATCCCGTGATGACCGAGGCCACCGCCGCCGTGACTGCCGACCCGGCTTATGCCATGCACTTTGTGGAGGACGGCCTCTTCTGGCACTTGCTCACCTACTGCGCCGGCGTGGGCGGTTCGCTGCTCATCATCGGCTCCGCCGCAGGCGTGGTTGCCATGGGCATCGAGAAGATACCTTTCATGTGGTATGTTAAACGCATCTCATGGATGGCCCTTGCGGGCTATCTTGCCGGCATGGTGACCATAGCGCTGATAGAGATGCTCAAAGCCCTCTGACGCCGCTTTTTCGCACCATGGCGGGATGTTACCGCAAAGTTTTGTAACTTTGCGGTCTATGTCTACAACTTCGCTCGCTTCTGCAGCCCGTGAGCGTGTGCTGGTACTTGACGGCGCCATGGGCACCATGATACAGACTTTCGGCCTTGACGAGGCCCGTTTCCGCGGTCATCGCTTCGCCAACCATCCGCGCCCCCTCAAGGGGTGTAACGACGTGCTCTGCCTCACCGCCCCCGAGGTGATAGCGGAGATTCACCGCGCCTATCTCGACGCCGGCGCCGACATCATCGAGACCAACTCCTTCAATTCCACCCCTCTCTCGCTGGCCGAGTATGGCCTGGAAGAGCATTCCGAAGAGATTGCCGAGGCGGCAGCCCGCCTGGCCCGCATCACTGCCGATGAATGGGAATCTGCCCATCCCGGCATGAAGCGCTACGTGGCCGGCAGCATGGGTCCCACCGGCAAATCGCTCACCATGGGCGCCACCCTTGCCGACGCTCACCCCGCCACATGGGAGACCCTTGAGGACGCCTTTTTCTGTCAGGCCGCCGCACTGATCCGCGGCGGAGCCGACCTTCTGCTCATCGAAACCGTGTTTGACGGCCTCAACGCCAAGGCCGCGCTCCACGGTGCCCGCCGCGCCATGAGCAGTGAAGGCCGCGAAGTGCCCCTGATGGTGTCAGTGACCCTCACCGAAAGTGGCCGCACCCTCTCCGGACAGACCCTCGAAGCACTCTGGGCCACCATTGAGTTTGCCCGGCCGTGGGCAGTGGGCCACCATTGAGTTTGCCCGGCCGTGGGCAGTGGGNCTCAACTGCGGCTTCGGCGCCGAAGGGCTCCTGCCACGNCTGGAAGCCCTTGAGGACGTGCCCGCACTGCTCAGCGCCTANCCCAACGCCGGCCTCCCCGACGCTCTTGGCCGCTACACCGAGAGCCCNGAGAAGATGGCCTCCATGCTCGCCCCGAAACTGGAGAGCGGCATGCTCAACATTGTGGGCGGCTGCTGCGGCACCACCCCCGCCCACATTGCNGCCATAGCCCNCGTCGCCCGNGGCTGCGCGCCCCGCAAGGTCCCCGTCCCNGTGGCCGGACTCACCCTTGCCGGACTCGAAGCCGTGAGAGTGGANGCCNCCCACGGCTTCCTCAACATTGGCGAGCGCTGCAACGTGGCCGGCTCGCGCAAGTTTCTCCGCCTCATCAAAGAGGGCGCCGCTGACGAAGCCGTGGAGATTGCCGCCTCACAGGTGAGAGGCGGNGCCTCCGTNATTGACATCAACATGGACGACGCCATGCTTGACTCCACAGCCTGCATGAGNGCCTTCCTGACCCGCATAGCCACCGAGCCCGACGTGGCCCGCGCCCCGGTGATGATTGACTCCTCGCGCTGGGACACCGTCACCGAAGCCCTGCGCCGCATCCAGGGNAAGCCCGTGGTCAACTCCATCTCGCTCAAAGAGGGAGAGGAGAAATTCATTGAGCGCGCCCGCCACATTGCAGCCATGGGCGCGGCCATGGTGGTAATGCTCTTTGACGAAAAAGGACAGGCCGACACCCTCAGCCGCCGCAAAGAGATTGCCGGCCGCGCCTACACCCTGCTCACCGANGCCGGCATCAACCCTCAGGACATCATCTTTGANCCCAANGTGCTGGCCCTTGCCACCGGCATCCCTGAGCATGCCCGCTACGGCATTGACTTTCTCGANGCCGTGGAGTGGATAAAAACCAACCTGCCCGGCGCCCGCACCTCCGGNGGCATCAGCAACCTCTCCTTCTCATTCCGCGGCAACGACCGCGTGCGTCAGGCCATGCACTCCGTGTTTCTCTACCACGCCATCCGCCGCGGCCTCGACATGGCCATTGTCAACGCNGCCGCNCTNCCCGCCTANGACGACGTGGACCCCGCGCTGCGNCAGGCCATNGAGGATGTGATTTTCAACACCCGCCCCGATGCCACCGAACGCCTCACNGCCCTGGCCTCGGAGCTCCTGGCCCAAAAGCAGAGCGGCATCCCCGCCGAGACCGTCAGNGAGGGCACCCTGACGCCNGCCCAGAGCGTGGAGCGCATGGTCATGCGCGGNCTCACCGACGGCCTTGAAGCGCCCCTGACCGAGCTCCATGCNCAGCTTGGCAGCGCNGTGAGNGTCATCGAAGGNCCGCTCATGGAGGCCATGAACCGCGTGGGACGCCTGTTTGGCGAAGGGAAGATGTTTCTCCCNCAGGTGGTCAAGAGCGCCGGNGTGATGAAGCGCGCCGTGGAGATTCTCACCCCCGCCATCGAAGCCGAGAAGAACGGCGCAGAAGCCACNTCGGCCGGCACGATGGTGATTGCCACCGTGAAAGGTGACGTTCATGACATNGGCAAGAACATTGTNAGTGTGGTGATGAGCTGTAACGGCTTCCGCGTGGTTGACCTCGGAGTGATGGTCACCGCCGAGGAAATCATAGAGCGCGCCGTGGAGGAGAAAGCTGACTTTGTGGGCCTCAGCGGACTCATCACCCCCTCGCTGGAGGAGATGTGCCACGTGGCCCGGATGATGGAAGCCCGCGGGCTGACGATTCCCCTGATGGTNGGCGGNGCCACCACCTCCGANCTNCACACCGCCGTGAANATAGCCCCCTGCTACAGCGGNCCCGTGGTCCACACCGCCGANGCCGCCTCGCTCCCCGCCGCCGCCCGCCGCCACACCGGGCGCGACACCCGGCNNGAAGCCTTCGCCGAGCTGCAGCGCCGNCAGAGCGCCCTGCGCGCTGCCCACGCCGANNGNAGCNCCACACCCGCCCTCACCCCCGCCGAGGCCCGNAGCCTGCGCATACCCCTGACTTACAGCCCCGTGACCCCCGCCATGCCCGGGCGCCACAGAGTGACCATGACCGTGGCCGAGGTGCGCCCCTACATNAACTGGCGCGCATTCTTCGCCGCATGGCAGATGGACGCCTCGCTCGCCGAGGCTGCTGACCACTCCNCCGAGCCCCGCGCCNAAGAGGCCCGCAANCTCCGCCGCATGGCCGAGGAAGAGCTTGACCGCCTGGCAGGNATNACCATAGAAGCNGTGGTGGCCCTGATGCCCGCCNCCGCGGAGCCTGACGACATCATTGCATGCCNCNNCNCCGACGGCGAGATGCTGCGCATNCCCGTNGTGCGCCGCCCGNNCCCTGACGCCTCCGGCCACACCNTGGCCCTGAGCGATTATCTGGCNCCCNCNGNNNCCNCNGGCGAGNTGCCTGACTGGCTGGGAATGTTCGCCGTCACCACCGGCGCCGAGCTTGCCCGCNTGAGTGGCAGCGAGCGNAGCCAAGGCAACGAGCTGCGCGCCCTGCTCATCCAGACCCTCGCNGACCGCCTTGCCGAAGCCGCCACNGAGCTNCTCCANCTGAAAGTGCGCCAGGAGCTGTGGGGCTACGAAGACCCCGCCACGGCCCCCGGCAATCCCGGCAACCGTCTGCGCCAATATTACCGCGGCATCCGTCCCGCCGTAGGCTACCCCTCGCTCCCTGACCAGTCACTGATGCACACCCTTGACCGCGCCCTGACACTCAGTGACATAGGGCTGGAGCTGACCGACACCTGCGGCCTCAATCCCGCTGCGTCCACTGCCGGACTCATCTTTGCCCACCCCGAGGCCCGCTACTTTGTGCCCGGCCCCCTGCCTGAAGCCCATCAGGCCGACTATGCCGAGCGCCGCAGCCGCCTCTAAGCCAAAATTGGAAAAAACAGAGTGTTTTTTCACCCATCGGATAAATCCTCATTCAGCTTATGTTAGTAACTTTGCAGCCTATTATGAGATTCGTCCTTACAATCCTTATGCTTGCTGTTGCTCTCTGGGCTGCCGCCCAGCGTGAGGATGACCCGCAATATTCTGACTTTGAGGAGATTTTCATTGACACCGAGGAGTTCACGCCCCCTCCCGGGGTGGACCCCCTCCCCATCCTGCCCGACTCCGCCGAGCAGGCCCGCAATGACCGGTCAGCCACAGCCTGGATTGGCCAACTGATCCGCAACGGCTTCCGCATCAACGACCCCGGCATCAACTATCCCCGCTTTCCCAACTTCCTGAGAAAGGTGTACAACTGGGGCGACCGGACCTTCAACCACTACGACTCAACCTATGTGGTGGCCACCGGACGCAACTGGAAGATACAGGGCAAGAGCTTCAACTGGATGGAGAACTATGCCGCCATCTTTGAGCGCAACAAAGAGATGCTCATCCGCAGCGACATCTATGCCGACGTCGGCGCCTATCTGAGCTTCATGGCCGTCAGCGTGGGCTATATGTTCAACGCCAACGAGATTCTGGGCCACAACCGCAACTACCGCACCCACTTCAACTTCAATTTCACCTGCGCCCTCTTCAATGTGGACTATCTTGACACCTCCACCAAAGGTGGCGCCGTGATCTGGCGACTATCTGACTACAAGAACGGCCACATGGTCCACATACCCTTCGATGCCATCAGTCACCACACCCGAAGCCTGACAGGCACCTACTTCTTCAACCATCGCAAATACAGCCACGCCGCCGCTTACTGCTACTCGAAATATCAGCTGCGCCGCGCCGCTTCATGGATGATAGGATTCTACTGCACCACCCAGAACATCTCCATGAACTTCGATGAGCTCAGCGAGGCCCAGCTCGCCGTCATCCCTGAGGCCTACCGCCACTTCCGCATGCACTATAATGACTATGCCATCAACGTGGGCTACGGCATCAACTGCGTGCTCAAGCCCCGCGCCTGGCTCTTCAACTTCACTTTCCTCCAAGGCTTCGGCCACAAACACACCCGCGAGGACAGCACCGACGGCCGGCGTGACATGATTGCCCTGAATCCGCAGGCTATGTTCTCCTTCGTCTATAACCACCGGGCACTCTTCACCTCGCTTCAGGGAAAGTTTGACGGCAACTTCTACTTCAACAGACACTACACTTTTTTCAACGCCATGAGCACGCTCCAGCTAACCGTAGGCGCGCGCTTCTAACCCCTCATCTGCAATGACTTCAACCATCCTCACCGCCGAAGAGCGCGAGCGCTACGCCCGCCATCTGTCACTCGAAGAGATAGGCCCCGAAGGGCAGATGCGCCTCAAGCGGGGCAGTGTGCTCGTGATTGGCGCCGGAGGACTCGGCTCGCCCGTGCTGCTCTATCTTGCCGCTGCGGGAGTGGGGCGCATAGGGATTGCCGACGGCGACAATGTGGACCTCTCCAACCTCCAGCGCCAGGTTATCCACACCACCGCCCGCGTGGCCACCCCCAAAACCGAGAGCGCCCGCAGCGCCATCCTCGCCATCAACCCCCACACCGAGGTTATTCTCCACCCCTTCTTCCTCACTCCGGAGAACATTGCCGAAGTGATTGAGGGATATGACTTTGTGATTGACGCCACTGACAATTTCGCGTCGAAATTCATGATCAACGATGCCTGTGTGGCCGCCTCCAAGCCCTACTGCCACGGCGGAATCTGGCACTTCTGCGGCCAGCTGATGACCTGGCTCCCCGGCCATGCCTGTTACCGCTGCCTCTTCGACACCCTGCCCGCCCCCGGCCCCGTGGCCGGCCCCTTGGGCGTGATTCCCGGCGTCATCGGCAGTCTGCAGGCCTGCGAAGCCGTGAAGTTCCTCACCGGCATAGGCAGCCTGCTCACCGACACCCTGCTGACATTTGACGCCCTGGACATGACCTTCCGCAAAATCACCGTGCCCGTGGCCCCCTCTCACCCCCACACCGCCTGACATCCACAGCGCTTGGTGTTGAAATATTTGCTATCTTTGCGGTGATGAATGACGCCAAGCTGCAAATCCACACCGCCGCCCGCAACGGGATGGTCCTCGGAGGCTATCTCACAGCGGTTTATGCCGCATGGATATTCCTTCCCGCCGCAGTTCCGGTGATTCCGGGCCTCACCACAGCTGCCGTCGGCGCCGCGCTGACCATGCTGCTGCTGAGCCGGGCGAGCGCGGACAATGCTGCCATAAGCAGATTGGCGGATGCACGCATGGTGTGGCTTCACTGGCAGATGTCATGGCTATGCGCTTGCCTCATCGCCGCCGCCACGCTGCTGATAATGGTGAGATGGCTCAGCCCTGANACCACCCGCAGCTTCTTTGTGGGCGCATTGACCATCCTCGACACCCTCGGCGCGCTGCCGGAGGTGCCTGACGTGGCCAACGTGCGCCCCCTGGTGGAGGCTGAGCCGCATCGCTGGGCCCTTCACCTGGCCATAGTGGTCTCGGCGCTGAATCTCACCGGAGGCACCNTCCTCTCCGCTCTGGCGGCCTTCATCACAACATTCAAGAAACCATCCCCTCAAAAGTCTGACACGTAATGGATATATCAGTCATTGTGCCTCTGTTTAACGAAGCTGAATCGCTCCCCGAGCTCGCCGCATGGATCGAGCGGGTGATGAAAGAGAACGGCTTCAGCTACGAAGTGTGGTTTGTGGACGACGGCTCCACCGACACCTCATGGAAGGTGATTCAGGACCTCGCCGCGGCCAATCCCGCCATGAAGGGGGTGTCGTTTCGCCGAAACTACGGCAAATCACCCGCGCTCAACACCGGCTTTGCCCGCGCTCAGGGCGATGTGGTCATCACCATGGACGCTGANCTTCAGGACTCGCCCGATGAGATTCCCGAGCTTTACCGCATGATTATGACCGACGGTTATGACCTCGTGTCGGGCTGGAAGCAGAAGCGCTATGACCCCCTGTCAAAAACCATCCCCACCAAGCTCTTCAACGCCACGGCGCGCAAGGTGAGCGGAATCCATAACCTCCATGACTTCAACTGNGGCCTGAAGGCCTATCGCGGAGANGTGGTGAAACACATCGAAGTGTATGGCGACATGCACCGCTACATCCCCTATCTGGCCAAGAACGCCGGCTTCAGCCGCATCGGCGAGAAGGTGGTGCAGCATCAGGCCCGCAAATACGGCTCGTCGAAATTCGGTCTTGACCGCTTTGTCAACGGCTATCTTGACCTTGCAACCNTGTGGTTCACAGGNAAGTTCGGCGCCAAGCCCATGCACTTCTTCGGGCTGCTGGGCTCGCTGATGTTTTTCATCGGTTTCATTGCCGCGGCCGCCGTGGGGGGCATCAAGCTCTGGAACATGTATCACGGGCTGAGCTACACGCTGGTGACCTCCAGCCCCTACTTCTATATTGCCCTGACTATGATGCTGCTGGGCACCCAGCTNTTCCTGGCCGGCTTTGTCGGCGAGCTGGTGGTGAGAAACTCACCGCGCCGCAACAGCTANGAAATCCGTCAGGAAATAGGCAACCCTTCACTCTGATTATCAACGATGGAACATCTCAACGCTTATCCTCAGTTTTATGACCTTGCGGCTCACCGCTACTCATGCCGCAACTATCTCCCCGAACCTGTGAGCCGCGACATGGTGATGGCCGTGCTCGANGCCGCCCGCCTGGCCCCNTCGGCCTGCAACCGTCAGCCCTGGACCTTCCTGGTGCTTGACACGCCCGAGAGCCGCCGTCCGGTGCTTGACTCCTATCAGCGTGACTTCATAAAGCCCGTNGGCACCTTCATCGTGGCTCTGGCNCATCATGACGCCTCATGGCATCGCCCCGAGGACGGCAAGGACCATGCCGACATTGACGTGGCCATCGCNGTGGAGCATATCTGCCTGGCGGCCACCTCGCTCGGCCTGGGCACCTGCTGGATCTGCAACTTTGACCCCGCCACACTCACCCGCGGCCTCAATCTGCCTGAAGGGGTGGAGCCTGTGGCCATCATTCCGCTGGGCTATCCCGCTCCAGGCAGCGAGCCTGCCGCCAAGAAGCGCAAAGACATGTCGGAGATTGTCAGATGGGAAAAGTTCTGAGCATAGCGGCGGCTCTATGCGCGGCCCTTGCCGGTGCGCTCCTCGGNGGGTGTAACACGGCGGGGTGCACTGACAATCAGAGCTCGCTCCCGCTGGCGGGGTTCTACAACTCGGGCGGCAACGCCGTGAGCATTGACTCGCTCGCAGTGTGGGGCGTGGGTGCGCCCGGCGACTCATTGCTGCTCGCCCCATCCACTCCCGCCTCACAGCTATATCTGCCTCTGCGCTCCACATCCACCGAGACATCCTTCTGCTTCGCCTACCGCACCGCTGAGCTTGACGACCCCCGCCTGCAGGACACCTTGACGCTGGCCTACACCTCTACCCCATGGTTTATCTCAGAGGAGTGTGGCGCCGGCTTCCGCTACACCATCACCCGGATGAATGTGACTCACCATCTCATTGACTCGGTGAAAATCATTGACTCACTGGTCACTAACATTGACCGCGAGATTCTCCGCATCTATTTCCACACCGCCGAGCCTGAGGAGGGCTCCGAATTATGATGCGCATCATCATTGCCCTGATGATGCTNCTTGCCGCCGCGGGAGCCACGGCGCAGCGCCACATCACCCCACAGCAGCCCGGCAAGCCAGCCGTGACGCGCCCCGCCACGGAGAAGCCCGCTGACCTTGGCAAGCTTGCGCATTACACTGACAGCGAGGGGCGTGTGGTGCTCGTTGACACCGTGAGCGGCACCGAATTTCCCGACACCACCATCCTCCGGATTCCCCGCATGCAGTATCCGCTGCTCCACACCCTCTCCGTGGGCGTCAACATCTGGGACCCCGCCATGCGAATCTTCGGCCAGAAATACGGCGGCGCTGACGCTGCCGTGACCCTCGGCCTCCACAACCGCTATTTCCCCACCTTCGAGGCGGGCCTGTCAGTGGCTCACGACACCCCCTCGGGCTCCAACTTCACCTTCCGCTCACCCCTGGCGGCCTATTTCAAGATTGGCGCCGACTATAACTTCTTCTACAACTCCAACGCTGACTATAAGCTCATGGCGGGAGTGAGGTATGGCATCACCTCGTTCCGTTACTACATTGACAATGTGACCGTTGACNACGGCTACTGGGATTCGTNCTCCCACTTCGACATCCCCGGCTCGACATCGCTCACCGGCTACTTCGAGCTCCTGCTCGGCGTCAGAGTAAAGATTGCAGGCCCNTTCAGCATGGGCTGGGCCTTCAAATATCACACCATCATCCATCAGAGCAGCCAGCAGTGGGGCCTCCCNATGNTTATCCCCGGCTANGGCAAGCGCTCGGGCTCCATCACCGGCGCTTTCTCGCTCATCTACACCTTCACCCTGAACAAGCCGGCCCCGGCAGCCGTTGAATAGTAAGCANAAACATAATCACCTCAGAAATGAAACAGATAGCTATCATCGGCGCCTCAAGCGGCATTGGCCGCAGAGTGGCGGAAGAGTTTGCCCGGATGGGATGGAAGGTGGCCGTGGCCGCCCGACGCGANGCNCCTCTGCGCGAGCTTCGCGACATGTATCCCGACAATGTGGTTTACCACACCATTGACGTCAACAGCCCCGANGCCGTGGAGCGTTTTTACCATCTCATNNAGCTCAACAACGGCATCGACATCCTTCTGCTGGCCTCAGGCGTGGGCTTCCAGAACCCTGACCTTGACCTGGCGAAGGAGATGAAGATTCTGCAAACCAACGTGATGGGCTTCACCCGNATTGTCACAGCCGCCTACAAATATTTCCGCGACACGTGTAACAACGCTCCCGGACGCATTGCCGCCATCACCTCCGTNGCCTCCACAAAGGGCATCGGCACCGCGGCGGCCTACAGNGCCTCCAAGCGCTTCCAGCGNACCTATCTCGANGCCATCGAGCAGCTGGCACACCGTCAGGCTGCAAAGGTGAAAATNACCGACATACGCCCCGGATTCATCTCCACCCCTCTGCTCGACGCCGAGAAGGACTATCCCCTGCAGATGTCGCTTGACTATGCCACGCCGCTAATTGTCCATGCCATCCTGGCCGGAAAGCGTGTGGCCACCATTGACTGGCGCTGGCGCCTCATCACAGCCCTCTGGTCCACAATCCCTCAGCCACTATGGGCCCGCATGCCNGTGGGGCTTTAACCAATTGATTCTTTAACAANCACATCATAAACATCATCCTATGGCAATAGCAATTTGCAGCGACCACGCAGGCGTGGCTCTCAAATCAGTTATCGAAGGCTACCTCGAAGCCGCTGACCGCACTTACCGTGACTTCGGCACCCACTCCGAAGAGAGTTGTGACTACCCCGACTTTGCTCACCCTGCGGCAATAGCCGTGGAGAACGGCGACTGCTATCCCGGCATAGCCATGTGCGGCACCGGCAACGGCATAGCCATGACCCTCAACAAGCANCAGGGCATCCGCGCNGCCCTCTGCTGGACCCCCGAGATTGCNCGNCTGGCNCGCCAGCACAACGATGCCAACGTGTTGGTGCTCCCNGCCCGCTTCNTCGACGAGGTGACNGCACTGGAGATTGTAGAGGCCTTCCTCAACACCGANTTTGAAGGTGGCCGCCACATCCGCCGCATCGCCAAGATTCCCGCCATGCAACCCTGATTCACAAGTCTATGAAATTACGCAACATAGCCATCGCACTGTGCTCCGCAGCNCTCACCGGCTGCGGCAGCATGGCCGAATGGCGCACAGTGCCCGGCGAGTATTACAACCAGGGCACNTACTACTACGGAGGCTATCCCCCGGCGCCCGGCTACGGCCAGACTCCGCCGCCCCCTCCTCCCACTTCCAAGCCCCACAAGCCCTCAAAACCCACCCCTCCCCCTCAGCAGCATCAACCCCAGAAGCCGCAGAAGCCNCAAAAGCCGCAACAGCAGAAGCCGCAGCAGCAGAAACCGCAGCAGCAAAAGCCGCAGCAGCCCACCACCAACGCGCAGCCTAACCATCCCATAAACACAAAGCCNGCCACTCCCTCCACCGGCAACACCTCTCTACGCCCCGGAGCCGCCAATCAAACCAAGCCGTCAACCCAGCCTGCCACCCAGCCCGCTCAGCCCTCACGCCCGGCCACAACCGGACGCCACTGATTCTCCGCNGCCCGCAACCTTTGGGGGAGGTAAAGTGTTTTATCAATAGAACTTACAAACGCTAAGGCTATGAAACACAAGAATCTCCTCATAGGGCTGCTCGGAGCGGCCGCCGTCACGGCATCACTCTCCTCCTGCACCTCGATGCTCATTCCNGGGATGGTTGACACTGCGCTTGACCCTTCGGTTGACCTCTACTTTGGCTCGGGAGGTCCTTATCTCACCGCCAACCCCGGCCTCAGNCTAAACTACACATGGGCTCCGGGCTTCACCAACGGATGGGGNGCNCCCCCTCCGCCGCCCCCTTANAGGCCTAACTATCAGCCGCCCGCACCTCCNCCCGGAGGCGGCAGGCCCTCGGTGGCTCCCACCCCTTCNGCGCCGCCTCAGCATCCCGTAGGCCGCCCNATGGGNCGCCACTGAGCCTGACATGACGAAATAAAAAATCGCCGGGTCTCACGACTCGACGATTTTTCTTAATAAGGGGAATCTTATTAATTGATGAGGTTGGGTTGGATGNNGCAAAATTACAAATATTTTTCTTTACTGCAAAATTTTTTCTTTGCTGCACCCTTTTTCGCAAAAAAACACTAAATTTACACGCTGTCGACAGCTGTCAGCGGTCATTTTGGCACGATGATTGTTGTAATGATTGACAGAAAATTTATTAGTACCNACATATAATTATGGAAAAGATTCAACCCGGAAAATTCGTAGCCATGGGCTACGACCTCTACCAGATAAATGCCGACGGCTCGGAAACTCTGGTGCACCAGACCGATGTCAATGACCCCGAAAAGATTGTGTTCGGTGTCACCCGCGGCATGATTGCCCCCCTCGAAAAGGCTATTGACGGCCTNGAAAAGGGCGGAACCTTCGATGTGAAGGTGGACGCTGCCGAAGCTTTCGGCCCCTACGACCCCGAGCAGGTGGCCACTCTTGAGAAGGACATCTTTATGGTCGACGGCAANTTTGACGCCGAGGTTATCAAGGAGGGCGCACTCGTGCCTATGATGACCGCCGACGGCTTCCGCATCAACGGCAAGGTGCTCGAGGTGACTGACAAGGAGGTGAAGATGGACTTCAACCACCCCCTGGCCGGCAAGGATGTGCGCTTCAAGGGCTCTATCCTCGAAGTGCGCGACGCCACCCCCGAGGAGATTCAGCCCGCTCACGGCTGCGGATGCGGCTGTGACCACGACCACTGCGGCGAGGGCGAATGCGGCTGCGACGACGGCTGCTGCCACTNATCACCAACCCATAATCGCGGGCCCGGCCCGGAGGCATCGGCTTCCGCGCCGGGCCCGTGACCTATCCCACCCCGCGCCCTCGCGCTATTTTTGACCCCGACGGGGGCCCCGAGCTATCCAAATTATTGCTATCTTTGCCAATATTTGTCGAAATCATGGAAATTATCAATTTTGCCGACACTCCCTCGCTGGTAAGCCAATATATGTGCGAGCTGAGAGATGTCAATATCCAGCATGACCCCCTGCGCTTCCGCCGCAATCTGGAGCGCATTGGCGAAATCATGGCCTATGAAATCTCNAAGCGCCTGCGCTACAAGACGGTGCCCACCGTCACNCCGCTGGCCACGGCTCAGTGTCAGGTCATTGACGAGCAGATTGTGCTCGGCACGATTTTCCGCGCCGGGGTGCCCTTCCACAAAGGCTTNCTCGACTATTTTGACCGCGCGCAGAACGCCTTCGTGTCGGCCTACAGAAAATATAAGGACTCCGACGCCGACAATTTCGACGTGTTTATAGANTACATCGCCTCGCCCCGCCTTGACGGCAAGACACTCATCCTGGTGGACCCCATGCTGGCCACCGGCGCCTCGATGGAGCTGAGCTACCGCGCCCTGCTCACCAAGGGCGAGCCGGCCCACATCCATGTGTGCTCCGTCATTGCATCNCAGCAGGCCATTGATTATGTGAAGCGCACCTTCCCTGATGCCAAGACCACGGTGTGGACCGGCGTCATCGACCCCGAAATCAACGCCCACTCCTACATAGTGCCCGGCCTCGGCGATGCCGGCGACCTTGCCTACGGCGAAAAGGAATGAAACAGCGCCGCAAGCTCTCAGCCCGCGTCATTACACTGATGACGGTCATAATGCTTATGGCCGCCACGGCCGTGTCATGCCGCATAAGCTACAAGTTTAACGGCGCCGCCCTGGACTATTCGATTTACCGCACTGTCAACATCGGCCAGTTTCCCATCCGCGCAGCCCTGGTGTATCCCCCGCTGCAGCAGACCTTTGAGAACAANCTGATGGACTANGTGACGCGNAACACACGCCTGCAGGTGGTGGACGGCCCATCCGACCTCCAGATTGAGGGCGAAATCACCGGCTACAACCTCTCGCCCCAAGCCGTGTCAGAGGACGGTTACGGCTCTCAGACACGCCTCACCGTGCAGGTCCACGTGCGCTACACCAACAACAAGGAGGACAACAAGGACATNGACCAGACCTTCAGCGCCTATCGTGACTTTGACTCCTCACAGATGCTCACCGACGTCCAGGACCAGCTCATAGAGGAGATTTCCGACGAGCTCGTGAACCTCATTTTCAANGCCACCCTCGGNGACTGGTAATCCCCCCACTCTCANACCCNACAAGCCCCGCTCATGAACGTCACTCCGGCCCTCCGCTCCTTCCTGCTGACGCTTGACAATCCTCAGGCGCCGCTCTCCGCCGCCACCGTCGAGGCCCTTGCCGCCGAGGCTCCTTACTTCACCCTCCCNGCGGCCATACGCCTGCAGCGCACCCATCCCCTTGACATCAGCGAGCGNCGCAAGCTTGAAGCGCGNGTGGCCCTCACCGGCTCGTCACCCGAGGCCCTCACAGCNCTGCTTGACGCCGACGGCTCCCTCTGGGCCGGCTTCTACCCCCCTGACAACACTCCCGCACGCCCCGACACCACCGNCGCCATCACCACCTTCCTCGAAACCTACGGNCACGGCGCCTCGCCNGANGANGACGCCCTGCTGGAGCGNCTCATTTTCAACCCCCAGCCTGACTATGCCTCNGTGCTCGAAGAGCGCTTTGCCGACGAGCCTGACCAAGCGCCCGCCGATGAGCAGACNGCCCTCATTGACGCNTTCCTGGCCAAGCCCCACTCACTCCCCNCCGAGCCTGACACNCCGGCCCCCGCGCCCGCACGCCCCGTGAGNNCCCCCGCNCCCGCGGCNCAGGCCTCTGACTCGTCACTGAGCGAATCNCTTGCCAAAATCTACATCCGCCAGCGCCGATATGACAAGGCTTATGAGATTATTAGCCACTTAAATTTGAATTTTCCCAAAAAAAGTGCTTACTTTGCAGACCAATTGCGTTTTCTGCAGAAACTTATGCTGAACAGCCGCGTTTCACCCGCAGAGCAATCTGACAATCAAGCATCAACAAACCACTCATAATAAAAATGTACATTCTTCTTATTGTCCTCACTCTCATCGCATCTATTCTGCTGATTTGCGTAGTGCTCATCCAGAAGTCAAAAGGCGGCGGCCTCTCTTCATCATTCGCCGGCTCTAACCAGATTATGGGCGTGCGACGCACCAACTCGTTTATCGAGAAGGTAACTTGGATTCTGGGCGGATGTGTGGCCGTATTCGCCATCCTCTCGGTGTTCTTCATGCCCGCCGACAGCGCCAACACCTCACGCGTGTCAGCTCCCGTTCAGGAGCAGTCTGTGCCCGCTGACTTCAACTCNCCCGCCACTCCCGCCGCCGACGCAGCTGCCGCACCCGCAGTGCCCGCCGCCGCNGCCGACGCGCCCGCAGAGTAACCGATCAGCAACGGCTCCGGCCNCTCTGACGCTATAACGCCCCGCGCCATTGACAGATGCGGGGCTTTCCTTGTTTCACCACCCNGCCCCNCCCTCCCCTATANGCAAAGCGGCAACATTTTGCCGAAGTGAGAAATTTCACTAAATTTGCGCCCGAATATGACCCCACTCGAAGCCATACGTAACCGCATCAGCCCCGAACTCGACAGGCTGAACAAGCATATTTCCGACTCACTCCGCTCTGACAATGAGCTGATGAACCGCGTTATTGACGGTTACCTCGAATCGAAAGGCAAGCAAATACGCCCCGTGCTGGTGCTTCTCAGCGCCCGTCTTTTTGCCGGCGCTGTCACTGACCGCGCCATCCGCGCTGCTGCATCCGTGGAGATGCTCCACAATGCCAGCCTGATTCATGACGATGTGGTGGACTGCAGCGACAAGCGCCGCGGACTCCCCACCATCAACAATGTGTGGGACAATCACATAGCCGTCCTTGTGGGCGANTTTTTCGTTTCATCATCGCTCAAGGAAGCCATCACCACNTGCGACCTCCGCATCGTAGGCGCCCTGGCCTCGCTGGGNCGCGAGCTCTCAGTGGGCGAGATGGACCAGATTTACAACGCCCGCTTCCATCATCTCACCGAGGANGGATATTTCACCGTAATTGCGCGAAAAACGGCCTCGCTCTTCGTNGCCTGCGTGGAGATGGGCGCNTATGCCGTCGGCGTGGCCGACGACGACCCCCGCCTCGATGCCCTGCGNGACTTCACNCGCCGCCTGGGCCTCTGCTTCCAGATTAAGGATGACATCTTTGACTATTTCGACGAAGGGCGNGTGGGCAAACCCACCGGCAACGACCTCCGCGAAGGCAAAGTGACCCTNCCCCTGCTCTATGCCCTGACAGCCTCATCCCATCCCCGCCGCGAGGAGATGGCCGAGNTGGCCCGCCACGANGAGCTCACCGCNGACGAGATTGCCACCCTCATTGCCTTCGCCAAAGAGGCCGGAGGCATTGACTACGCTTATGCAACCATGGAGCGCCTGCGCAACGAAGCATCGGCCCTCACCGCCGCCATCGGCAACAACCGCGAGGCCGAAGCCCTCCTGTCGCTCCTGGACTTCATCATCACGCGCGACAACTGATTTCGCACACTCCCCCNCCCCCTCTCCCTCCCCCGGCTCCCTCTCCGCGCCTGTCATCCCCCCTGACCTGACATCACACACACNGAGATACCATGGAGATCATTCTTACAAAGCAACAGATTCGTCAGGCCGTGGCCGAAGCCTACGACGAATGTCGNAATATCAACGAGGGCCACAACGCNGACTATATCCCCTATCTGGCCAANATNGACCCCTCGCTGTTCGGCCTGAGCGTGGTGCTCCTTGACGGCACCATCATCAGTGTGGGCGACTGTGACTACGAGTTCGGCATNGAATCCGTGTCGAAAGTCTTCACNGCNATCCTCGCCCTGAAGCAATACGGCCAGGAAGCCGTAATCAACAAGCTCTGCGCCAACGCCACGGGCATGCCCTTCAACTCCGTCTTCGCCATCCTNCTGGAGAACGAGCAGCCATCCACCCCCCTGGTCAACGCCGGAGCCATCAGCGCCTGCTCCATGATTCGCCCCATAGGCGACGAGCAGGGNAAGTGGGACGCCATCATCAGCAACATCAACGAACTGTCAGGAGCACCCTGCCACGTCATTGACGAGCTCTANAAATCCGAGTCNGACACCAACTTCAANAACCGCGCNATAGCCTGGCTCCTCAAGAACTACAATCGCATCCACGACGATGTGACCATGAGTCTTGACCTCTACACACGCCAGTGTTCNGTGGCCACCACCTCCAACCGCCTGGCCATCTGCGCCGCCACCATCGCCAATCAGGGNNTCAACCCGGTGACACACCACGCCGTGTTTCCCGCCGAAATATCGCCCAAAATCACCACCATGATTGCCAGTGTGGGNTTCTANGAAACCACCGGCGACTGGATGTTCACCTCCGGACTGCCCGCCAAGAGCGGTGTGGGAGGAGGCGTCATGGGCGTCCTCCCCGGAGTGTTCGGCATCGCCGCCTTCGCCCCNCCCCTTGACCANGCCGGCAACTCCCTCCGCGGCCAGACNGCCCTCCGCTCCGTCATGAAAAAGCTCGGCCTGGGCATCTTNAACGGCAACAACATCCGCATCCAGTAACTCCACCCNCTCTCCNCTACGGGANATAATGCAGGCGGAGCGNGCCCCGNGGGGTCCGCTCCGCTTTCGTGATGGGGATGATATGTCAGAGGGGATAGAGGCAGAGGATGAGNACCTGCGCAGCCACCACTCGNAGGAACATNGTCAGAGGNTANACGGTTGAATAGGCCACGGCGGGCGAGTCGCTGCCGGTGCTGCCGCTTGCATAGGCCAGTGCNGGGGGATCGGTGTAGCCGCCGGCAAACATACCCATGATTGACAGGAAATTGATTTTGTAGACNCCGCGGGCAATTGAGCCGGTGATAATCAGGGGCACGAAGGTGATGATGAAGCCCCAGATAACCCACCACATACCGGTCTGGTTAAACACCGTCTCGGCAAATCCTGCGCCTGANGAAATGCCCACAGAGGCAAGGAACAGGCAGATACCCAGCTCGCGCATGAGCAGCGANGCCGAGGTGGAGGTGTAGGTNATNAGTTTCAGCTTGTAGCCGAAGCGGCTCAGGAGGATGGCCACAATCAGCGGGCCGCCGGCCAGGCCGAGCTTCATGCCGAAGCCAAGGTTGACCGAGCCTAAGATGATGCCGAGCATGATGCCCACGAAGATTGTGATGATGTTTGGCTGGTTAAGACGCTTGAGCGAGTTGCCCAGGCGGCTGGCAAGGCGGTTGATGTCGTCCAGAGCGCCCACCACAGTGATGCGGTCGCCCATCTGTAGGCGCAGGCCGGGTTCGGCCAGCAGGTCCACACCTGCACGGTTCACGCGGGTGGCATTGAGGTTATAACCGGCGCGGAGCTTGAGCGCGCCCACCTGCACACCGTTATATTCGCTCTTGGTGATGACGATTCGGCGTGACACCACCTGGCTGGGCACCTGCTCCCAGTCAAGCTCCACCTGCGGGCCCACTACGGCNTTGAAGCGGTCCTCGTCGGCAGCNGAGAGCACCGTGTAGAGCTTCTCGCCAACGCTGAGGCGCGTTGAGCTGTTGGGGATGTAGAACTTGCCGTTGGAGTCAACCATGCGCGACACCACAAACTCACACTTCAGCAGCTCGTGGAGCTCAAGGAGGCTCTTGCCCTCGAGCAGAGGGTTGGTCACCTCGAAAGTGACAATGTGGGGCGCCTGCTGGGCAGCCTCCTGCTCGTCACTGATTTTCTTAATCTCATCATTGATGTTGATGCGAAACAGTCCCTTGATGGCAAACATNGCGGCGATAATGCCTATGACACCCAGNGGATAAGCGGCCGCATAGCCCATGGCCATCACATTGATGGCNTCGGAATTCTGGGCGGCCTGCTGCGCGGCGGCGAGGCCGGGNGTGTTGGTCACGGCGCCTGACATCACACCCACAAGGGCCGGGATGTCNGTCTGGCCGTCAATGTAGTAGATTGCAAGCACAATCGCCACGTTAAGCACAATACCGAGCACTGCAAGCATGTTGAGCGTCACGCCGCCCTTCTTGAACGACGAGAAGAACGCCGGGCCCACCTGCAAACCGATAGAAAAGATGAAGAGGATTAGACCGAACTCCCTGACGAAGTGAAGCACCTCGTGGTTTACGACATAACCGAGATGGCCCATAAGGATACCCACAAANAGCACGAATGTCACACCCAGCGACACTCCGGCAATCTTGAGCTTGCCGAGAAAAACGCCGGCGGCAATGACAAACGAGTAAAGCACCAAAGTGCTCGCCAGTTTCTCTGAGCCCGGGCCTAACAGTTCCAGTAACCAGTCCATAAATATATGTTTAGAATAAAATGAGTGTCGCTTAATGTGATGGGCGATTGTAGATCGAAGCGTGNCCGCAAAAGCGGATTTTCGCTAAAACGGCTGCAAAGTTACTACTTTTTTTCCAAACCGCCCAATCGCCTGCCGNGCAAGCCCGGNGATTCCCGCAAAGGAATGNAAGGGCGCCCATTCCGCAATGGTNTGCCGCAAAAACCGGCGGCGGGGTAATTTGCCGCAATGGTTTGCCGCAAAAGCATGTAGGGGCGGGGACTGCCGCAATGGTTTGCCGCAAAAACCGGCGGCGGGGTGACGCAATGGTTTGCCGCAAAAGAATGTAGGGGCGGCCGTTCGGGCCGCCCGCNCCTCCGAGTCAAATTCTCTGGNGACGGTTGTTTCCCGCAAAGGAATGTAGGGGCGGCCGTTCGGGNCGCCCGCNCCTCCGAGTCNAATTTCCTGNNGACGGTTGNTTGCGGCGCGNTTTTGTCGCCGAGTGCGGGCGCCCCGAACGGGCGCCCCTACATTTTGCCGCGCNATTCGCGGCGTGGCGTGGTNGGCCNGGCGGTTTGNCGCGCGATTCGCGGNTGGGGCGCGCCGCCGCAAANGGTTAATATTTATTAAAATAACTTTTNTTTTTGCGATTTGCGGCNTTTNCGGTTTATATTTGTTAGAAACCAACCGAANGTTTATGANAAAACTNCTNNACATCTCTCTTGTGAGTGTGGCCATGCTGNTGGGCGTGGTTCACTCGGCTTCTGCCCACAAAAACAACATCCTTGACGGAGTCTACACTTCGAGCGCCGGTAGCATAACCGCTATTAATGACACATTAGTTTTTGAAACTTTTTTTGACGATAAAGATGTGAAAGGTTATCCGCCCGGCGCGATTTTTAATCTTGGTAAATTCGTGCCTCAAAAACTATCGGATGANTTTTACAGATTTGTCAGGATTAGTGAGCNTGAGCCGCTTCTGATTCAAACCAANGTTTCAGAAAGGAGTCATCTTTCGGATTCAGTAACTGTAAAGTTACAGCTTAGCGAGANCTTTCTTGTGCCGTTTTACTGGTGTGGAAACGACGGGATGTATCATCAATCTGACTCCACGGTGGTGGAATTTAGNGTTAGAGCAGATTTGGACACTGTTAACATCACTATTGTGCCCGATCCGGACAACTATATTACTATGCTTCACCCCTCTTCTCCCTGCTTCAACTGCGAAAACCTCNATCAGAATAATGGAAATCTGTTTTCATCATTCAGGACTCTTATGCCCACCTCGTTTCATTTTCAAATACCCACATATGAGGGCATGAATCTGGAGGTTTATGCTCCGAATATAGGGCAAGTGGCACTGGGTGATTATCTCATNGATGGCTTGATATTNANNTACAAAGATANCATGATAGGTTTCAACAACTTAAATTATGAGTGGCTCTGCCCGCCAAAAGGAGTGGACTTCCCTTACGAATGGGAAATTTTCGAGCCTAAGATTCCAAAATGAAGTCAATGTTTTAACCCTGCAAACTTTTCAAGCTAATGACGCATAAAATAATATCCCTCGTTATTGGGGCCATTGCGGTTATTTCGGTCTTTGCCCAGGCATCCTCGATCCCCGAGGGATGCTACAAGGCTCTCGGCTCGCCATTCGTGTTTAAGATGAAAAGCGATTCATGCACAGTTCTGTGGCAACGTGATGACAGCTCCAAATCCTTTGAAGTGCAGCGCGTTGGGGTGACTCACGTCAGTGATAATTTTTATCTGTTCAAGGCCAACGAGAACATTGTCAGCAATCGGAATCTTGTGGTGGAGAAAAAAGGTAAAGGCAAGAAGCGTGTTTCAGTGACCTTGAAAGTAGACAGTGCCATAGAGATGCCTTTGCTCATAACGGCACATGCCTATAGAAAGCCTTTGGAAAAGGAACAGAGGATATTCTCCACGAGACTGGATTCAATCCGGACAGTGATGTATGACCACACAGCTGTTTTTAAGGTTCCAAAGAAGACTAACTTTGTAACTTTTGATGTAGTGCCTCTACCCTCGGCAACCACTTAGGTTAATAAGACTGATGAGCGCGGCTATAAGGCCGGCTATGGCGGCTCAATATGTCCGGTTGACCTAACGTTTAGCGTTGACATCTCTGACGGTGAAGACATTGAGGTGTATAATCCCTTTGTGCTTAATGAGCTTTACAGTCCATTTTTTGGCGACAATTATAATCAGGATTATGGATATCTCAATTCATTAGGCTGGTTCTTTCAGTTTGTGGACGGAAATATTGAGTTCAACAACGTGATATATCGAAAAGTAGAATAGTTTTTGCGGCGCGGTTTTGTCGCCGAGTGCGGGCGCCCCGAACGGGCGCCCCTACATTTTGCCGCGCGATTCGCGGCGTGGTTGGCCGCAATGGGGCGAGGTAATCTGCCGCAATGGTTTGCCGCAATGGAATGTAGGGGCGGCCGTTCAGGCCGCCCGTCCGCCGAGTCAAATTCCCTCCGGAGGGGGAGGATTTCCGGCAAGAATGGTGGCGCGGGTGGGGCTGCGGCGCGATTTCGGGGTTGAGGGGCGCGGATGTGGATTTTTTTCGCTAAATTCGCAGCGATGAAACATTTGATGCTTCCTGCCGGATTTCCTCCGCGCCGACTTCCGTTTTATCTGGCCATGGAGGAGTGGGCCGCACGCCGTCTTGGCGATGTGGCGGACGATTTGTTTTTCATGTGGCAAGTGGAGCCTACGGTGATTTTCGGGCGCAACCAGCGCATAGAGTCAGAGGTTGACCTTGACTATTGCCGCCAACACAACATTCAGTTCTACCGTCGCAAGAGCGGCGGCGGCTGCGTGTTTGCCGACATGAACAACATCATGATGAGCTACATCACCACGGCCGACGATGTTGTGACCACCTTTGCGCGCTACACCGGCATGGTGGCCGCCTTCCTGCGCAGCCTGGGGGTGGAAGCCGACAACACCTCGCGCAACGATGTGCTCATTCAGGGGCGCAAGGTGTCAGGCAACGCCTTCTATCACCTGCCGGGTCGCTGCATTGCCCACGGCACCATGCTATACGACACTGACCTGGCCCACATGGCCCGCGCCATCACCCCCTCGCGCTCAAAGCTGGAATCCAAGGGAGTGAAATCAGTGGAAAGCCGCATCACCACCATCCGCGAGCATCTCCCTGAGCTCCCCATCGAGGAGTTCAAGCGCCTGGCGGTGGAGAGCCTCACCGACGGCCAAATCATCCTCTCGCAAGCTCAGATTGAGGAGATTGAGGCTATTGAGCGGCCCTACTATGACGAACGCTGGATTTATGGCTCGCGCGTGGCCTCCACCCTCTCACGCACCATGCGCATTGAGGGCTCTGGCGAGTTTCACGCCGACATTGACCTGCGCGGCAACAGGATTGACCGCGTGAACCTCAGCGGCGACTTCTTCATGCTTGCTGACCTCGACGAGATGATTCTCAACCACCTGCGCGGCATCGAGCTGACCCCCGCCTCGGTGATGGCCGCCCTGGAACATGCCGACCCCTCGCGCGCTGTGCCGGGCCTGACACGCGAAGCCCTCACGGAGCTCCTATGCAACTAACTGACATATATCTTTTTACAATCTCATAATTTACAATCACCACACCATGAAACATTCCCTGTTAGCTTTAGGCGCCGCAGCAGCTCTGCTCATCCCCAGCGCCTGCTCCACCGGCTCGAAAGCCGATGCGGCAACCGAACAGCGTGACTCCACCTGGACCACAGTGAACCACCCCGACTGGAGCCGCAACGCAGTTATCTACGAGGTTAACCTCCGCCAGTTTACCGACTCAGGCACCGTCACCGCCTTTGCTGACCACCTGCCCCGCCTGAAGGAGCTCGGAGCCGACATCCTCTGGTTCATGCCCATCCATCCCATCAGCGAAAAGGACCGCAAAGGCACCCTCGGCTCTTACTACGCCGTGAAGGACTACACCGCTTTCAACCCCGAATTCGGCACCCTCGAGCAGTTTAAGGAAACTGTCCGCAAGGCTCATGAACAGGGCATGAAGGTAATCATCGACTGGGTGCCCAACCACACCGGCCGCGACAACCGCTGGGTGACTGAACACCCTGACTGGTACAAAACCGACTCTCTGGGCAACATGGTCGGCATCTACGACTGGACCGATGTGTATGTCCTTGACTATTCCAACCCCGACACCCGCAATGGCATGATTGACGCCATGAAGTTCTGGATCACCGAGGCCGACGTTGACGGTTTCCGCTGCGACGTGGCCGGCGAAGTGCCCACCGACTTCTGGAACGAATGTCGCGAAGCTCTCCAGCAGGCTAAGCCCGATGTGTTTATGCTCGCCGAGGCCTCCAAGCCCGAGCTTGAGCAGCACGCATTTGACATGGCCTACAACTGGCCCATGAAGGACCTCTTCAGCGAAATCGCCGCCACCGCCGGTCAGTACACCTTCAAGGGTGCCGACGGCACCGTGCGCACCTTCCCCGAGCGCCACGCCGCCACCGCCATTGACTCCCTGCTCGCCGTTCAGGCTCAGGAGTATCCCCGTGACTCCTACATGATGAACATGATTACCAATCATGACCTCAACTCATGGGAGGGCACCGAATTTGAGCGTCTGGGCAACCTCCAGGGCGCCTTTGCCGTGCTCATCTACACCCTCCCCGGCATGCCCCTGATCTACACCGGCCAGGAAACCGGCATGAACCGCGCCTTTGAATTCTTTGAAAAGGACAAGGCCCCTGACTGGACCCCCAACACCTACTTTGAATTCTACAAGACCCTCAACGCCATGAAACACCGCGAGGAAGCCCTCCGCGCAGGCGAGGAAGGCGCTCAGATGAAGGTGTATGCCACCACAAGCCCTGATCTCTACGTGTTCTCACGCGAAAAAGGCGACTCAAAGGTGACCGTGCTCGTCAACCTCGGCAACGCTGACCAGGCAGTGACATTCACCGGCGAGGCTCCCACCGTGGAAGGCATGAAGGACCTCTTCATGGGCACCGAAGCCGCCATCCCTGAAACAATGGCTCCCGGCGCTTACGCCGTGTTTACAAAGTAAGCCGCCACCTATAATAATATATAGCATTCATCTCATCCGGGGGGCTGCGGCATCATCATCCCGCAGCCCCCTTCCCTATCCCACAATCCCCCCCACAGTGGAAAGCATCGACAAAATAGAGCTGTGCCACGCCCTCCCCGCCGTGTTTGCCGGCAGCGAGGCCGAGCCCCCGGTGTGTGACAGCCACGTGTGGCTGCGCCACATCACCTTCACCCGCCCCGCCCACTATCTCATTGAGGCCGAGAGCGGCACGGGCAAGTCAAGTCTCTGCTCATTCATCTACGGCTCGCGCACCGATTTCACAGGCGACATCCTCTTTGACGGCCACTCCGTGAGAGAGTTTGACATCAGCCGATGGTGTAGCCTCCGCCGCACCGCCCTGGCCTATCTCCCTCAGGAGATGCACCTCTTTCCCGAGCTATCCGTCATTGACAACATCCTCATCAAGAACCGCCTCACCGACTTCAAGAGCGAGGCTCAGATTCGCCGCATGCTCAGCCGCCTGGAGATTGACCACAAGGCCGACAGCCCCGCCGGGCGCCTCTCGGTGGGCCAGCAGCAACGCGCGGCCATAGTGCGTGCGCTCTGCCAGCCCTTCTCATTCCTCCTTGCCGACGAACCGGTGAGTCACCTTGACAGCCGCAACAACAGCGCCATTGCATCGCTCATTGCCGACGAAGCCGCCGAGCGCCAAGCCGCCGTCATTGCCACCTCCGTGGGCAACAAGATTCTCCTCCCCTCTCCCGTCATCCTCAATCTCTGACACCTCACATCCACTCCACACACACCGCGCCCCGTGTTACCCATCACCCGACTCCTGAGCAAAAACGTCTCCCCCTCGCAGATTCTCGGCTATGCCCTGGCCAATCTCGTGGGCCTCACCATAGTGCTTGTGTCAATCCAGTTTTATCGCGACGTGACCTCCGGCGGCGACTCCGCCGACACATTCATCTCCCGCGACTATCTCATCATCTCAAAGAAGGTGGAGGGCCTGGGCTCCCTCATGGGCAAAACCGTTGACTTCTCCCAAGCCGACATTGCCGACATCAATGCCCAGCCCTGGGTGAGACGCACCGGCGCCTTCACCGCAGCAGCCTTTAACGTCTACGCCTCCGTTGACTTCGGCGGCCGCAAAATGGGGACAGCCCTGTTTCTGGAAGCCATCCCTGACTCATTCTACGATGTCAGGCCCGAAGGCTGGAACTGGACACCCGGCTCCCCGCTCCCCATCATCATAGCCAAGGACTATCTGACGCTCTACAACTTCGGCTTCGCCGCCTCAGCCGGGCTCCCCCAGGTGAGCGAGTCGATGCTTCAGAGCATCCCCCTGAGATTGTCCGTGAGCGGCAACGGCCGCCAGGAATGGATTGACGCCCGCATTGTGGGCTTCTCCTCGCGCCTGAACACCATCGCCGTGCCATCCTCCTTCATTGAGAACGCCAACGCCCGCTTTGCCGAAGAGCCTGTGCCCGCCCCGCGCCGCCTCATCATCGAAGTGTCGCAGCCCGGACTCCCCGCCATAGCCGACTATCTTGCCGCCCACGGCTATGAAGCCGCCGGCGACAAAGCCGACTCATCACGCATGGTGCGCTTCCTCTCGGTGATCACCGCCGTGGTGGCCGCCGTGGGCGCCGTCATCTCCGTGCTGGCCTTCTTCATCCTCCTGCTGAGCATCTACCTCCTGCTGCAGAAAAACCGCCTCAAGCTCCATCGCCTCATGGAACTGGGCTACACCCCCGCCGCCGTGGCCCGGCCTTACATCCGCCTGGTGGGCGCCGTCAACGGCGCCGTGCTCCTGGCATCGCTCGCCATAGTGGCCGGCGGACGCTCCCTCTGGGCTGCCCGGCTCACTGACCTTGGACTGGCCGAATCATCGCTGCTCCCCACCATCATCGCCGGCATCGCCATCACCCTGGTGGTGACGGCGCTCAATGTCATCGCCATCCGCCGGCGCGTCAACTCAGCCTTCCGCATCTGAACCGCAGAAAATTAAAAAAATCCCTGCAAAATGCTAATTTTTCAAAATTTAGCTCTATATTTGCGGTTACGTATGTCATGCGATTTTGACCAATGGTGTGAAAACCTTACTTGCTCAACATCTTAAACGTCTGATATAAGTAGAGATAAGCATACTGATTTTTACTGTGAATCTTATTTACATAAATTAATACCATAACCACCAACACTTAAAAGATTCTTGCATGAAGAACATTTGTTTACAAATGAGCCGGAAAGCTTGGCTTGCACTCACCATGGTGCTTTGCCTCTCTTTCCCTGCCTTAGCGCAGAAAATCTCAGTGTCAGGTACAGTGGTTGACCCCTCCGGCGAGCCTCTCATCGGAGCCAGCGTCATTGCCCAAGGTACCTCCAACGGCACAGCCACTGACATTGACGGCAATTACCAACTTGACGTCGACGCCAACGCAACCCTGTTATTCTCCTACGTGGGATATGACAACCAGGAAGTGGCCGTCAACGGCCGCACCCACATTGACGTCACCATGAGCGAAAACACGGTGATGCTCGGCGAAGTTGTGGCCATCGGCTACGGCGTTGTAAAGAAATCTGACGCCACCGGCTCAATCGCAGTCATCAAGCCTGACGATGTGGAAGCCGGCATCGCCACCTCGACTCAGGACCTCCTTGTGGGCGCCAGCCCCGGTGTGACCGTGACCCTCGACGGCGGTAACCCCACCGGCAACGGTACAATCCGCATCCGTGGCGGCTCTTCGCTCCGCGGCGAGAGCAATGACCCTCTGATTGTGATTGACGGTGTGCCCCAGACCAATCAGAGCGCCAACGGCCTCAACGCCCTGAGCATGATCAACCCCCAGGACATTGAACAGCTCACCGTGCTCAAGGACGCTTCGGCAACCGCCATCTACGGTAGCCGCGCATCTAACGGTGTCATCATCATCACCACCAAGAAAGGCGTAAGCGGCAAGCCCAAAGTTAACTTCGCCGCAAACTGGCATGTCAACACCGCCCGCAAAACCCTCGACGTTATGGACGGTCTGACCCTTTCAGCCCTCGTGGCTAACCGCTTCGGCTCTGAGCAGGCTGCCCTCCTGATGGGCGACGCTGACACTGACTGGCAGAAGGAAGTGCTCCGCACATCATTCTCTCAGGACTATTCTCTGAGCGTGGCCGGACAGGCCGGCTGGCTCCCCTACCGCGTCAGCGCCTCTTACACTGACAATCAGGGTATCCTCAAGGAGTCAGGCATGCAGCGCACCACCGTGGGCTTCAGCCTCTCACCCAAGTTCTTCAACGGTCTCCTCTCAATCAACGCAAACGCCAACGGCACTTACTCAACCACCCGTGAGGCCGACACCGGCGCCGTGGGAACCGCCATGCACTTCAACTCATCGCTCCCCGTGTTCACTGACTATCCCACAGCGGGCAACAGCGGCCTCAAGCTCTACAACGGCTACACCAACCTCGTGGCCGGCACCCTGCTCGACGCCAACCGTCCCGTCAACCCCCTCCAGCTGCTCAAGGAGAAGGACAAGTCAGGCAAGAACCTCGCTTCAAGCGGTAACCTCCAGATTGACTACGCGCTCCACTTCCTCCCCGAGCTCCACCTCAACCTCAACCTCGGCTACCAGGTGAGCGAAAACACCCGCCACGAAGAAATTGCACAGAACTCAGCAATGGCTTGGAACAACCAGCAGCTGGCCAACGAAGGTCAGGCCGGTGCAGGCACCCGCAGCTCATGGTATGAGCTCCAGCGCAACACCCTCCTTGACTTCTACCTCAACTATCGCAAGGACTTCGACGTTATCCAGAGCAACCTTGACGTTATGGCCGGTTACTCTTGGCAGCGTTTCAGCTACTTCGGCCACGAGCAGAACTATTACCACACTGCCGGCTTCCAGTCTGACCCCTTCTATCCCGCTATGGGCCAGGATGGCAACGCCATCCTCAACTTTGCCGACGGCGACCTCATTGGCGAAGTTCCCGGCAACGCACCCATGAGCCGCTGGGCCAACCACCTGCAGCTCATCTCATTCTTCGGCCGCTTGAACTATAGCCTCCAGGACACTTACCTGCTCACATTCACCCTCCGCGACGACGCCTCTTCACGCTTCGCCAAGGACAACCGCTGGGGCCTCTTCCCCTCACTCGCCCTGGCATGGAAAATCAGCAACATGCCCGTGTTTGAGGACGTGCGCGGCTGGTGGAACGACTTCAAGCTCCGTCTGGGCTGGGGTGTGACCGGCCAGCAGGAACTGGGCAGCTACTTCCCTTACTTCCCCATCTACACCAACTCTTATCAGAACGGCTTCCTCTATCCCGACCCCGCAGGCAACTGGATCGAGCCCCTCTATCCCCAGCCTTACGATGCAAACATCACCTGGGAAAAAACCACCACTTGGAATGCCGGTCTTGACTTTGCGTTCCTCAACAACCGCTTCACCGCAAGCGTTGACTGGTATCTCCGCAAAACCACTGACATGCTCCTCTACGGCGTGACCACCGGTGTCAACACCTCTAACATGCTTGACTTCAACGCCGGCGCCATGCGCAACGTGGGTGTGGAAATCACCCTCGGCGGCCGCCCCATCGTGACCCGTGACTTCACCTGGAACACCGGCATCAACATTGCCTACAACGACAACAAGATTACCCAGATCACCAAGGGCACTGACCGCCTGAGCGCCGCCAACACTCCCTCAGGTATCGGCACCCCCCTGCAGTGGCACATCGTGGGCGAATCAGTGCGCTCGTTCCTCGTTTACGAGCAGGTTTATGACAAAGCCGGCAACCCCGTGCCTGACACCTACGTGGACCAGAACGGCGACGGCCAGATCACCGATGCCGACAAAATTGTCTTCCACTCTCCCGACCCCAAGTGGACATTCAACTGGAACAACACCTTCTCATGGAACCACTGGGACCTCGGCATCACCCTGCGCGCCAACCTCGGCAACTACGTTTACAACGGCCCCCGCTACGACAGCACCAACCTGAGCAACCTCCTGGTCAACAACATTCAGGTCAACAACATGATGACCGGCGAATACCTCTTCCCCAACCAGGCCTACACCACCTCGCTCAACCTGTCAAGCTACTGGATTGAGAACGCCTCGTTCCTCCGCTGCGACAACATCTCGCTCGGTTACACCTTCGAGAATCTCATCAACGGCAACCTCAACCTGCGCCTCTTCGGTGTGGTTCAGAACCCCTTCGTAATCACCAAATACAAGGGTATCGATCCCGAAGTGTTCGGCGGCATCGACAACAATGTCTACCCCCGCCCCATCACCTGCACTCTTGGTCTGGTTGCAACCTTCTAATCACCCTCAATTCATAATTATCCAAGATTTTCAAGCATGAAATCAATCAAAAATATATTTATGGCTCTGGGTGTGGCCGCAGCCGGCTTGATGACAAGCTCCTGCATCAACGACCTCGACCTTCAGCCGATTGACCCCTCTTCGATCAACTCCAGCACATTCAAGGATGATCCCGAGGCATATATGAACCGTGTGCTTGCCGAGGTCTACATCAGCTTCGTCAACCACGGCCCCAACAACAACAGCCAGGTGTCAGGCTTCGACGGCGGTATGTCATCCTACGCCCGCGCCCTGTTCAACCTTCAGGAACTGCCCACTGACGAGGCTTTCTGGATGTCAACCTCCGACGCCGCGCTCTACACCCTCTCGTTCGGTAACATCACCAGCGACAACGAGGCTATCTTCGGCACCTACTCTCGCCTGATTATCAACGTGGCCCTCTGCAACAACTTCATTCAGACTGTGGAGGACGGCCTCTTTAACCTCCCTGACAACCTCAAGGACAAGGCTGCCGACTATGTGCGCCAGTGCAAAATCCTGCGCTCTGTTTGTTACTACAACCTCATCGACCTCTTCGGCAGCGTGCCTTACGCCGATGAGAACGACCCCATGGGCACCAACGCTCCCCAGCTCTCACGCGAGGAAATCTTCAACCGCGTGACCACCACCCTTGAAGAAGTGGTGGCCGAATACGGCGCCGGAAAGCAGACTCCCGCCCTCAACTATGTGGGCAAGGATGTGGCCGAAGGCCTCCTGGTGCGCTTCTATCTCAACTCGGAAGTGTTCACCGGCAAGCCCGCATGGGACAAGTGTCTGGCCCACGCCAACAACCTCATCAGCGCTCACCAGGGCTCAGGCTTCCAGGGCTCAGGCCTCGCCGAGCACTTCCACCAGTGCTTCGGTGCCAACAACTATGATTACGCTCTGGGCGGTGCCAACGCCGTCAACGAGGTGCTCTGGATTCTCCCCGAAAACGCGCCCGAACTTCTCAGCTACGGCGGTTCCACTCTGATGATTCTCGGTGCCACCACCAAGACTGACAATGACCTTCTGTTCTACAACATCGGTAACGGCTGGAAAACCTTCAAGGGTCGTCCCGATCTCGTCAACAAGTTTGAATGGACCGATGCCGCTCAGTCACAGTCACCCGACAGCCGCGTGAAGCTCTGGCACACCTCGGCCGACGACTATGTAAATGCCATGCCCTTCACTGACAACAATGACTGGCAGAATAACGGCTATCAGACCAACAAGTACATCAACCGCTACATCCTGGCCGACGGCTCAGTCGACATGGAACACACCCCCGGCGCCCAGGGCGACGGCTACGTGACCACCGGCTACGTGGGCATGCGTCTGGCTGAAATCTACCTCTCTGCCGCCGAGGCCATCCTCCACGGTGCCGGCGCCAAGGCCGACGCTCTGAAGTATGTCAACTACATCCGCCAGCGTGCAGGTGTGCGCGCATGGTCAGAAGCTGACCTCAATCTCGACAACCTCCTTGACGAACGTTGCCGCGAGCTCTATCATGAATGTCTGCGCCGCACTGACCTTATCCGTGCCGGCAAGTGGACCTCAGGCTACAACTGGAGCTGGAAGAACAGCCTTCTGGAAGGCGCCAACTATCCCGCTCACTATGTCCTCTATCCCATCCCCTCTCAGATTATCAACCAGAGCTCTTACGTTCAGAACCCCGGCTATTAATCCGGCCCTCTAAAATTTAACAAAGCAATGAAAAAACTTTCTATATTTTTAGCATGTGCGGCCATGCTGGGTTTCGCTTCCTGCGACACCGACAAGGAGCCCGTGCTCACCGTCCCTGAGAACCACTCTTTCGTTCTCAACAAGCCGGTGTTTGCTGACCAGTATCTCCAGCTCACCGAGGAAGGATCCTTTGAGCTCGTGGCCAGCCAGCCTGACTATGGATATGCGGCTGCTGCCGTCTACGGCGCCGAGGTGTCACTCACACCTGACTTCGCCGAATATCGTGAACTCACCCCCGCCGATCCCGGCCTGGCACGTATGACCTTCAAGGACTCTGACCTTGCCATGGCCATGTGTCTGCTCCACGGCTTCGACGCAGGTCACTATGAAGACCTCCCCGCCGAGACCGTTTACTTCCGCGCCACCTGCCAGATTCCCGGCCTTGACTACAGCCGCTGCGTGTCAAACGTTGTGTCAATGAGCCAGGTGAAGTTCTACTTCGCCATTGCAGGCCAGCGTGAAATCTACCTCATCGGCAGTGTGGGCGGCTGGACCGCTCCCGAGCCCGGCAACGCTGCCGCTCTCGCGGGCTGGAAGCTCGTGGAAACCGGTGTGGGCACCGACACCTACGTGGGCACATTCGCCTTCCCCGCCGGCGACGTTGAATTCCGCTTCTACACCGAGCTCAACGGCTGGGGCAACGACGGCGCACTCCCCTCTGTGGGCGCCAACCCCGTCGACGGCGACGCCAAGGACATCAGCGGCGACTTCGTGGACGACATCTACAAAGGCACCTGCTGCCCCGGCAAGGGCTCTTGGAAGTTCTCCATGGCCCAGGAGGATAATGTGAGCATCACCGTCAACCTCAAGGACATGACCGTTGAGTTTGAAATCGGCGGCGAGGCTAACTGGGACATCTATCCCTGCATCTACCTCATCGGCACCCCCAACGGCTGGACCGCTCCCGAGGCTCCAAACGCCGATGCGCTGGCTGACTGGCGCCTCTATGACACCTCCGGTGCCGGCATCTACGTAACCAAGGAACCCCTCACCTTCCCCGCAGGCGAAAACTACTTCCGCTTCTATAACGAACTCAGCGGCTGGGGCAGCGACGGCGCACTCCCCTCAATGGGTCCCGTGCCCGACGACGGCAACAACCTGGCCTGTGACTTCACCGACGGTGTGTTCAACGGCACCTGGGTGCCCGGCAAGGGTTCTTGGATCATCAACGTTGACGCCCCCACCAAGTTTAACCTTGAGGTGAACACCGCCGACGGCACCGTTCGCTTCACCGAAGTAACCGAATAATCTCATTCTCATCCACCCCGGAGGCGCTTAGGCGCCTCCGGATTAACCAATCACAATCATTCCACAAATGAAAAAAATAGCTTTAGCACTGTCGGTTGTGGCTATGTCAATGGGATTTGTGGGTTGCGACAACTATGAGCTCCCCAACCCTCCCGCACAGTCCAATCCCGCCACTGCGCCCTTTGACACTGACAACATTGTCATCACTCCCCTTGAGGACGAGGCTAACTCCGTGCTTGACCTCAAAGCCCTCAACGATGCTGACCAAATGGCTCCTCTGGCCGACATTCAGCTCTCCAACTGGCCCGCTGAATATGAGCTGATGCTCACCATGGACATGAGTCTCAATCCCGAGATGTTCCCTCTCACCACTGTGCCCGTAAAGGTGGTTGACGGTGTTGTCTGCGTTGAGCCCGACGTTCTTCAGGGTGCTTTCAAGCGTCTCACCAAGAACCCTGCCGAGGCCACTGTCTACGTCAACTACAGCGCCATGGCAGCCCTCACCGAGGGCTCCAAGCTCTACATCGGCGGCCCTGACTACCACTTCGGCAGCCACACCATCAAGGTGCTTCCCTTTGCAGCCGATGCGGTGATTGAGGACAGCTACTACCTCCTCCATAACGGCACCAAGACCGCGCTCAACCACAGCTCTGAAAACCCCTACGACGATCCCGTGTTCAACGTAGTGGTGGAAATCACTGAAGATGAAGCCGCCGCAGGCTATGAATGGCAGCTCGTGCCCGCCAGCGGCAATCCCGTGATGGGCGGCGCAGGCCTCGCCGGCAACCTCCAGGAGGGCCTCACCGGCAACGTTTCCCTCTCAGGCCCCGTGATGTTCACATTTGACCTCGAAGCCCGCACCTACGAAATCCTCAACGCCTACACCGTGCTCTACACTCCCGGCGCTTCAAACGGCTGGAGCCAGGCTGAATCTCAGACCCTCTACACCTCTGACTATCAGAAGTACTCAGGCTGGATTAACGTGGTTGACCAGTTTAAGTTCTGCGCCACCCTTGACTGGAGCGTCAACTGGGGTGTTGGCGCTGCCGAAGGCACCCTTGCCCCCGACGGCGAGAACATTGCCCCCGGCGTTGATGGCGTTTACTATGCCTCTGTCAACCTCACCGAGCTCACCTATGCCCTCACTCTCATTGAGACCTGCGGCGTAATCGGTGATGCCACCGAGTATGGTTGGGACGCCCAGACTAACCTCACCCAGAGTGCTGACAATCCTCTGGTGTGGGAAGGCAAAGTGAAGTTTGGTGAAGGCATGTGGAAAATCCGCTTCAACGACAACTGGGACTACAATCTGGGCGGCGACATGGCCAACCTCACCGAAGGCGGCTCTGACATCCCGAGCCCCGGCGTAGGCGAGTTCACCGTCAAGGTTGACCTCTCACAGAGCCCCTACATCGTCACCGTTCAATAACCCCCTCGGGCCCCGGCCCGTCGTTACCCTCACAAGCGGGGCGCCATCACCGGCGCTCCGCTCTTTTTTGGACGCAACAAGCGCTCGCAATCATTAATTTATGTTAAATAAAATTAATTATCAGAGTTTTCCGCCGCGCTTCGCTCAGCCCGGGCCCTCAGCCAATTGACATTTGCCGCTTTTTTACTATCTTTGCAACATCTAAGTCACAGAGGGGGCACAGCGCTCCCTCTCTTTTATTATTTTACAGATGATTGACAAGCAACTCATAGCCGACACCGTGGCAGATGCCATCAAGGACACCGACGCCTTTGTGGTGGACATCCGCGTGAGCCGTGACAACGACATCACCGTGGAGCTTGACAGCCCCGGTAACCTTGACATCGACACCTGTGCCGCCATCACCCGCAAGCTCAACGAAGTGCTTGACCGCGACGTGGAGGACTACTCGCTCGAAGTGGGCTCGGCAGGCCTCACTGCCCCCTTCAAGGTGGCCGGACAGTATCTCAAGAACGTAGGCAACCGTGTGGAGGTGCTCACCCGCGACGGGCGCAAGCTCAAGGGCACCCTCACCTCCGTTGATGCCGACGCCTCCCCTCTGAGCTTCACCGTCACCACTCAGGTGAAGGAGAAAGCCCCCGGAGCCAAGCGTCCCGTGCTTGTCGACCATCCCGAGACGTTTACCACTGACATGGTTAAGTCAGTGGTGTATCTCATCGACTTCAAGTGAACTGAAAAAATCAATCCAACACCCCCATTCTCATATCAAAGCTATGGCTAAGAAAGAGGAAGCTCCCAACATGGTGGAGCGTTTCGCCGAGTTCAAAGAACTGAAAAATATCGACAAAACCACGATGATTAGCGTGCTCGAGGAGTCGTTTCGCAACGTACTCTCGAAAATGTTCGGCACTGACGAGAATCTCGACGTCATCATGAACCCCGACAAGGGCGACGTGCAGATTTTCCAGAACCTCGAAGTGGTGCCTGACGGCGAAGTGAAGGATCCCAACCTCGAGATTTCACTCAGCGACGCCCGCGCCGACGGTGACCCCGACGTGGAAATCGGCGAGGAACACACCAAGGAGATTTTCTTTGAGAAATTCGGCCGCCGCGCCATTCTCAACCTCCGCCAGACCCTCCAGTCAAAGATTCTCGACCTCCAGAAAGAGGCCGTCTACACCAAATTCAAAGAGCTTGAAGGCGAGCTCGTGACCGGCGAGGTTTACCAGACATGGTCAAAGGAAACCCTCCTCCTTGACGATGACAAGAATGAGCTCCTGCTCCCCAAGAGCGAATCAATCCCCGGCGACTACTTCCGCAAAGGCGAAATGGTTCGCGCCGTCATTGCCAACGTTGACAATAAGAACAACAATCCCAAAATCACGGTGTCACGCACCAACGAGGCCTTCCTGCGCCGCCTCTTCGAGCTTGAGGTGCCTGAAATCCACGACGGCCTCATCAACATCCGCGCCGTGGCCCGCATCCCGGGCGAGCGCGCCAAGATTGCCGTGGAGAGCTACGATGACCGCATCGATCCCGTGGGAGCCTGCGTGGGCGTGAAGGGCTCGCGCATCCACGGCATTGTCCGCGAACTGCGCAACGAGAACATCGACGTTATCTCCTACACCTCTAACCCCTCGCTCTTCATCCAGCGCGCACTCAGCCCCGCCAAGATTTCCTCAATCCATCTCGACGAGGAGGAGAAGAAGGCTGAGGTGTTCCTCCACCCCGAGGAGGTGTCACTGGCCATCGGCAAGGGCGGCCTCAACATCAAGCTCGCCTCGATGCTCACCGGCTATGTTATCGACGTGTATCGCGACACCGAAGAGACCTACGACGAGGACATCTACCTCGACGAATTCAAGGACGAGATTGAAGGCTGGGTCATCGACGCCCTCAAGAACATTGGCTGCGTCACCGCCAAGAACGTCCTCAACACTCCCCGCCAGACTCTCATTGACAAGGCCGACCTCGAAGAAGAGACCGTTGACCAGGTGCTTGAGATTCTCAAGGCGGAGTTCGATGACTAATCAGGCCCCCGCGGGCCGCTCCCGTTAAGCGAGAAGAATGAGCGTGCCCGGTCACGCTCGCTTGAATCCCTTGACCAATAAAATAGAATACTTCAAAACAATATATGGCGAGAACTAAAATCAGTAAAGTAGCAAAAGACCTCAACATTGCCATGGCCACGGTGATTGACCACCTGCGCAAGCAAGGCATCGATGTGGAGGACAACAACCCCAACGCCCGCATTGACGATGACGCCTATAACCTCCTGGTGAAAGCCTTCAAGCCTGACCTTGAAGAGAAAACGAAAAAAGATTCGTTCATGACCGCGCGTCAGAAGGAAAAAGAGAAGGGAAAAGCGCCTGAGGCACCCGCCGCTGCGGAGGCCCCTGCGGCCACACCCGCTCCCACAGTCACCGGGCCCAAGGTGCTGGGCAAAATCGACCTGTCGGCCACCGGAACGCCGCGTGTTGAGCCCGTTCCCGCCAAGCCTGAGCCCAAGCCCGAACCCAAACCCGAGCCTAAGCCCGAACCCAAGCCTGAGCCCAAGCCCGAACCCAAACCCGAGCCTAAGCCCGAGCCTAAGCCCGAGCCTAAGCCCGAACCCAAACCCGAGCCTAAGCCGGAGCCTAAGCCCGAACCCAAACCCGAGCCTAAGCCGGAGCCCAAGCCCGAACCCAAGGCTGAGGAGAAGAGCGATGAAGCACCCAAAGCGGCTTCAGGCGAGGCTGAGGTGTTTACCCTCGGCACTCCCCGCCCCTCGCTCCAGCTCAATGTGGTGGGCAAAATTGACCTCTCTACAATCAATCAGTCAACACGCCCCAAAAAGAAGTCGAAGGAGGAGAAGCGCGCTGACCGCATTGCCGCAGCTCGTGGCCAGCAGCCCGGCGCAGCAGGCCAGGGCGGCGACCGCAAGAAGCGTCGTCGCATCGGTGGCCAGAAGGTGGACATCGAAAAGACCGTAGGTCAGAATCCCCCCGCCAATGGCCAGCGTCCCGCCCATCCCAATGACCGCGGAGGCAACAACCGAGGCGGAGGCAACAACAATAACCGTGGCGCAGGCAAGGACTCTCGCCGCAAGGGAGCTCCCGCCCACACCGAGGTGAGCGACGACGATGTGCAGAAGCAGATTAAGGAAACCCTCGCCCGCCTCACCAGCAAGGACAAATCGCTCAAGAAGGGCGCAAAATGGCGCAAGGAAAAGCGCGAAGCCAACGCATCGCGTGAACGCGAGGAAGCTCGCCGCGAAGCCGCCGAGTCAAAGACTCTGCAGCTCACCGAATTCGTCACCGCCAATGACCTTGCCTCGATGATGGACGTGCCCGTCAACAATGTCATCGCCACATGTATGAACCTCGGCGTGATGGTGTCAATCAACCAGCGCCTCGACGCCGAAACCATCAACATTGTGGCCGAAGAGTTCGGCTTCAAAACCGAATATGTGTCGGCCGAGGTGGTGGAAGCCATCCATGAGGAGGAGGACACCGAGGACCAGCTCCAGACCCGTCCCCCGATTGTCACCGTCATGGGCCACGTGGACCACGGTAAGACATCGCTGCTTGACTATATCCGCAACGCCAACGTAATTGCAGGTGAAGCCGGCGGCATCACACAGCACATCGGCGCTTACAATGTGAAGCTCGCCGACGGTCGCCATATCACCTTCCTTGACACCCCCGGTCACGAAGCGTTCACCGCCATGCGTGCCCGTGGTGCTAAGGTCACTGACCTCTGTATCATCATCGTTGCCGCGGATGACAATGTGATGCCACAGACCGTCGAGGCCATCAACCATGCCTCGGCTGCCGGTGTGCCCATTGTGTTCGCCATCAACAAGATTGACAAGCCCGCTGCCAACCCCGAGAAAATCAAGGAGGAACTGGCCAACATGAACTACCTTGTGGAGGAATGGGGCGGCAAATACCAGTCACAGGACATCTCGGCCAAGAAAGGCATCGGCGTTGACGAGCTCATGGAGAAGGTGCTCCTTGAAGCTGAAATGCTTGACCTCAAGGCCAATCCTGACCGCAAGGCCACCGGCTCAATCATTGAATCGTCGCTCGACAAGGGCCGCGGCTACGTGGCCACAGTGCTTGTCCAGAACGGCACCCTGAAGGTGGGCGACACCATCCTTGCCGGCACCCACTACGGTAAGATCAAGGCCATGTTCAACGAACGTAACCAGCGCATCAAGGAGGCCGGCCCCGCCGAGCCCGCCCTGATTCTGGGCCTCAACGGCGCTCCCACCGCCGGCGACACCTTCAATGTCATGGACACTGACCAAGAAGCCCGCGAGATTGCAACCAAGCGTGAGCAGCTCCAGCGCGAACTCGGCCTCCGCACCAAGAAGATTCTCACCCTGGAGGACATCGGCCGCCGCCGCGCCATCGGCAACTTCCAGGAGCTCAACATCATTGTCAAGGGCGACGTGGACGGCTCAATCGAGGCCCTCTCTGACTCGCTCATCAAGCTCTCCACCGAGGAGATTCAGGTCAACGTGCTCCACAAGGCCGTGGGCGAAATCTCGGAGAGCGATGTGACTCTCGCCGCCGCCTCTGATGCCGTTATCATCGGCTTCCAGGTGCGTCCCTCGCTGGCCGCACGCCGCGAGGCCGAGCGTGAAGGTGTGGAAATCCGACTCTACTCCGTTATCTATCAGGCCATCGAAGAGGTCAAGGACGCTATGGAAGGCATGCTTGCTCCCGAAATCAAGGAGGAGGTTATCGGCAACGCCGAAGTGCTCCAGACGTTCCGCATCTCCAAGGTGGGCACCATTGCCGGCGCCCTTGTGCGCGACGGAAAAATCAAGCGCGGCTGCAAGGTGCGCCTCATTCGCGAAGGCATCGTGAAGTACACCGGCGAACTCGGCTCGCTCAAGCGCATGAAGGACGACGTCAAGGAGGTGACCTCAGGCTACGATTGCGGTCTGTCAATCGCCGGCTACAACGACATCCACGAGGGCGACATCATCGAAGCCTTCGAGGAAGTGGAAGTGAAGAAATCACTCTGATGAACCATACAGCCTACATCAATTTAGGCTCCAATCTCGGCGACCGCCTCTGCATCCTGCAGAGTGCGGTCGCTGCCATTGAGAGCCGCCTGGGGGCCGCGGCGCGACGCTCCAAGCCGTTTGAGAGCGAGCCCTGGGGCTACTCCTCGGCCAATCCCTACATCAACATCGGCATAGCCATCACCACCACTCTTGACCCCACCGAGCTCCTTGCCGAACTGCTTGACATCCAGCGCGCCATCGACCCCTCTCCTCATCGCGACGCCACAGGTGCCTACATTGACCGCCGCATCGACATTGACCTCATAGCCGTCGACGAGCTCACCCTCAGCCTCCCCGAGCTCACCCTGCCCCACCCACGCATGCATCAGCGCGACTTTGTGATGACCCCCATGGCGGAGCTGGCCCCCGCATGGCGCCACCCCATCCTGGGCCTCACCGCCGCCCAAATCAGCGCCTCCTTGACCGCCAACACCCTCTGATAGTCACCCTCACACCCATGCCCGGCAGAAGGGGTCAACTGCAAAACCCGGTTAATGTGTTATAAATGTGAGGGAGCCACCATCGGTGTTTGCTTATATTTTGAAGCTTTAGCCATATATGGCAAAAGCCCAAATCCTCCGAGAGTAATTTGCCATGTAAAAGCATTGATATATTGTCAATTACAAGCAGTTTATAATTTTTTTATCGGGACAATATAGTAGCCTCGGGGCGCCCCTACATTTTGCGGATGGTTGGCGAGCGGCTTTGTCGCGGAGTGCGGGCGGCCAGAACGGCCGCCCCTACATTCTTTAGCGGGGCATCGGCGCTTCCTGCCCGTAACGTCACCAGTACGTCTTAACAACCACTTTTTACATTGACCCCTTTTAACTCCTCGGGGTTAATCATTCCTTGCGTTTCGGCATGGCCGGGCGCAAAAAAAATCCTCGGGTGACCGAGGATTTTTTTTAGGGGGATATGCGTTGCGGGGATTACTTCACGAGAATCTTGGTGACCTCGGTGCCGCTCACCTTGATGTAGAGGCCGGGGGCGAGGTTGGCGGGATTCACACGGAGGCCGCTGAGGGTGTAGATGGCAGCGGGCGCTTCGGTCATCGCGTCGATGGCTTCGATGCCTGAGGTGACGTCGCCAACATTGTGGTTGCCGCCGGGAATCACGAACTCATACATGGGAGTGGCAGCCATGCCGGTGGGATATTCCACCTTGGTCCAGCCACGGACAGTGTCGCCGGGCTTGAAGCCGTGGAGCACAACGGTGAAGGTGTCGTCAGCAGTCTTTTCCATGCGGTTCTCATAAGATTCACCGGTCACTGCATAGAAATATCCGTTGTCTACGTGACCGTCGGGATAGTCGGCGGGGTCATTGAAGGTGGCGGTGACAATCACATCATTGCCGTTCCAGACAAAACGGAGCCAGCCATCGCTGTAGAGCTGACCTTCGGTAGCCTCATTGGAGTCAAAGTAGAACATCTCAAAAGTCTCATCATCGCCGGGCTCGGGGGTCACCACGGTGTTGGCATCGCGATAGAAGTAGAGGTTGTCCATGTAGAAGGTCTGGCCGTTGCCACCGTCAAACTTCACCTGGCCGAAGCGTGAGAAGTCAACGTCAGGGAACATGGCCAGGTCAAAGTCAAATGACTGCCAGCGGCCACCGTCCAGGTGGATTGTCACTTTGTTGTTGTCAACGGTGGGGTCAAGCGAGATAGGATAGAAGCCAAGGTCCATTGCTTCGGGAGCGTAGAGGTCAACGTGGACAGCCTTCATGTCAGTGACGTCAATGAGGGCGCCCATTTCAAAGCCCTGATAGTTGAAGTTGGCCATGCGGAAGGCCTCGTTGCCGCCGCAGAGTTCAGTGGCTGCATCGGTGCTCTGACCCCAGAGGGCTGCAAACATGCCGGGAGCCACAGAGGTGTAGCGGCCAGAATAGAGGCTCTTCACCAGAGCCGCATCGCGGGTGGGTTCGGGAGCGGCGGGAACGCCTGCGGGCTCGGGAGCCACAACGGGGCGGCGATAGAAGAAGATATTGTCAATGTAGAAGGTCTGGCCGTTGCCACCGTCAAACTTAAGCTGAGCGAAGTTGGCGAAGTTCACGCGGTCAAACTGGTTCAGGTCAAGGTCAAATGAGTTCCAGCGGCCACCCTCCAGGCGAAGCTCCACACCATTGTCGTCAACGGTGGGGTCAAACGAGATGGGATACATACGCAGGGTCATAGCCTCGGGAGCGTAGAGGTCAAGGTGTAAAACCTCCATGTCCGACACGTCCACACGGCCATCAGAGGGCGAAATCTGGAAGCCGAGATAGTTGAAATCGGTCATGCGGTAAGCATCGTTACCTTCGCAGGGCACAATGGAAGCCTGAGTGGCCTGGCCCCAGCCGCCAACCATAAATTCAGGAGCGATGGTTGAATAGCTGCCTGAATAGAGGCTCT
>JAAVCF010000006.1 GCA_014802445.1 Bacteroides sp.
GTCTTAGTTTCAGCGATCTGCGGCATTCTGCCGTTTTGTTAAGTGACCCCGGAGAGGCTCGAACTCTCGACCCAATGATTAAGAGTCATTTGCTCTACCAACTGAGCTACGGAGTCAGGTGCTTTTTTTGTTTTTGCACTGCAAAGGTAGGGGTTATTTTTTGACTGTGCAAATTTTTTGGGAAAAATTTCAGAGAATTGCTGAAATTTCTTTGAAGGCGTAGGTGGATAGGGTGCCGTCGGCNCGTCGGAGGGTTATGTGGCCGGTGGNGGCNACGTTGACAATGGAGGCCATGAAGGGGGTNGATGAGCCGGGTTCGATGTAGGGGTGNAGNCCGTGGCGGCGCCAGAGGCGGTCCATGTAGAGGGGGTGGAGCGTGGNGGCTATTTCGGCGTTGGCGAGGACGGCTTCGGCGAGGCGCTGTTCAAATTCGGTGACGGAGTGGGTGCGCCCGGTGAGCTGGAGGAGTGATACGGGGTTAGGGGCGTCGCTGAGGAATCGGGGCTGGTTGATGTTGACTCCTATGCCGGCTATGGAGCGGTCAATGGAGGTGGCTGAGATGCGGTTTTCGATGAGGATGCCGCAGATTTTGCTGTTGCCGACGTAGATGTCGTTGGGCCATTTTACTTCGGGGGCGAGGGATGGGGGGAGGTAGTGGTCAAGGGTTTGGGCTACGGCGAGGGCTACGGCTTCGGAGATGCAGAATTGGCTGCGGGGGTGGATGCCTTGGGGGCGGAGGAGGATTGAGAGGGTGGCGTTGGCACCGGGGAGGCTTTCCCAGGTGTTGCCTCGCTGTCCGCGTCCGGCGGTCTGGGTGTGGCATGAGACGCAGGTGCCGTGGGGGGCTCCTTCGTCGGCGAGGCGTGAGAGCTCGGTGTTGGTGGATGTGAGCTCAGGATAGCGATGGAAATGAGTCATGGAGGATGATTGCGGCCATTGTGAGGATGGCCAGGGCTATGATTGCGGCTATGATGCGTGCGGCGGGGCGGGGGAGGGTGCGGAGGATTGAGCCCGGTGAGTTGAAGAACCAGGGTGCGCCTGTGGCTGCGGCATAGAGGCAGAGTGCAGCTGCGATGCCAAAGATCGCGAGGAGAATGATTGTGGCTGCGTCAATCATCGTCACCGGGGCGAGCTATCAGGATTTCGCGTGAGCCGTCGTCAAGGAGGTTGATTTTGACGCTGACGGTGTCGGCGGGGAGGATTTCTTCGATTTTTTCGGGCCATTCGAGGAGGCAGAGAGCTCCGGAGAAGAAATAGTCGTCGGCTCCGATTTCGAGGGCTTGCTCGTAGTTGTCGAGGCGGTAGAGGTCAAAGTGGTAGATGAGTTCGGCGGTGGTGTCGGAGCGGTATTCGTTGACGATGGCGAATGTGGGTGAAGCCGTGGGATCGTCGTTAACGCCGAGTGCTCGGCAGATGGCGTTGATGAATGTGGTTTTACCGGCTCCCATTTCGCCGTAGAAGGCGTAGACGGTTTCGTCGGCCATGAGTTCTACGAATTGGCGTGCTGCGTCGTCAATGGCTTCGAGGGAGGGGATGTGGATGCGTTGCATGATGGGGTATGTGATGGTGATTTGGGTGTGGATGGTTATTTTGCCGAGAGGGTCACCAGGGGCACGAGCATTTCCTCCATGGAGATGCCGCCGTGCTGGAAGGTGCCGTCGTAGTATTGAACGTAGTAGTTGTAGTTGTTGGGGTAGGCGAAGAAGTCGCGTCCGGTGGCGAAGATGTAGGCCGATGACACGTTGGGTGAGGGGAGTCCGAAGCGGGCTGGCTGCTTGATTTCAAACACCTGGCGGGGGTTGTAGCTGAGGTTTTTGCCCACTTTGTAGCGGAGGTTGGTGTTGGTGTTCTTGTCGCCGATGACCTTTATGGGGTTGTCCACGCGGATGGTGCCGTGGTCAGTGGTGAGAATCACGCGGTAGCCTTTTCGGGCTATGCGCCTGAAGAGTTCGAGGGCCGATGAGTGGCGAAACCAGCTTTCGGTTAGAGAGCGGTAAGCGGCGTCGTTTGCAGCAAGCTCGCGAATCATGCGGCTTTCGGTTCGGGCATGGCTGAGCATGTCGACGAAGTTGAACACCACGACGTTGAGGTCGTTGGTCTCCAGGTTGGCAAACTGGCTGAGGAGCTTCTCGCCGGCTGTGTTGTCGTTGATTTTATTGTAGGAGAATTTACACTGACGGCGGTGTCGCTCAAACTGTGTGGCAATGAGGGGGCTTTCATTGAGGTTTTTGCCCTCCTCGGCGTCCTCGTCGACCCAAAGGTCAGGAAACATGCGGGCAATGTCAAGGGGCATGAGTCCTGAGAAGATGGAGTTGCGGGCATATTGGGTGGCGGTGGGGAGGATGGAGCAGTAGAGTTCCTCGTCGAAGGTGAAGTGCTCGCTGAGCATTGGCTTGATGACGTTCCACTGGTCAAGGCGGAAGTTGTCAATGAGGATGAAGAACACCTTTTCGCCGGCGCTTAGGAGGGGGAACACGCGCTTGCGGAATATGTCGGGGCTCATCAGGGGGCGGTCAGGGCTGTCGGGGTTGTCCATCCACCGCTCATAGTTTTTCCTGACAAACTTGCCGAAGGCAGTGTTGGCTTCGGTTTTCTGCATGTCAAGGAGCTGGTCCATGTTAGTGTCGGCAGCGGCGAGTTCGAGGTCCCAGAACACGATTTTGCGGTAGAGCTCCATCCAGTCAGTGATGGAGTAGGAATCGTTGATNGCNGCAGTGATGCGCTGAAAATCCTGCTGATAGCCNGAGGAGGCTTTCTGCGAGACGAGTTCGGGCGAATGGAGATTCTTTTTGATTGAGAGGAGAATCTGGTTGGGGTTGACCGGNTTGATGAGATAGTCGGCAATTTTGTTTCCGACGGCCTGGTCCATGATGTTTTCCTCCTCGCTCTTGGTGATCATAATCACGGGGATGTGAGGGGCCAGTTCCTTGATTCGGCGGAGGGTTTCGAGTCCGGTAATGCCGGGCATGTTTTCATCAAGGATAATGAGGTCAAAGGGGCGGGTGTTGACGAGCTCCATCGCGTCGTGGCCGTTGTTGACGGTGACCACGTCGTAACCTTTTGATTTGAGGAAGAGTATGTGGGGCTTGAGGAGGTCAATCTCATCGTCGGCCCAAAGGATAGTGTTGCTGGCCATAGTGGGAGGTGGNTTTTAGTCAAGGAGCGGGTCGTCGCCTTCGGAGCCATCGGGAATCACAACGGGCTGCGGCTCNGGNTTNGGCTNNGGCTTTTTTGCNGGCNCGGGTTCAGGCTCAGGTTTGGGCTGTGGCTGCGGCTCGGGNTNNGGTTGCGGCTCGGGGGTGACGGGCTCATCTGNTTCAACGCTTTCGGAGCTGTCAGGGTTCTCNGCGGGGGNNTCCAGAGGCTGCTCCTGCGGTTCTTCCACGGGTTCCTCCAGNNGTTCCNCAGGGGTGTCGACNGGCGGNTCGGCATACATTTCCTGNGCCGAGGGATACTCCTCAGGGGGAAGCACGGCCTCGTGNGTGTCGCGGATGGACTCCTCGCCAATGAATTGGAAATACTCCTCAAACGAGGCTCCGCGCTGCAGCATGAGGTCAAAATTGGCCACGGAGATNACCACCGGCCTTACGCCGGGAGGGAGAGTGAAGGCGNGNTCACTTTCGAGCTTGCTGCGGTAGGCATTNACCTCGTCGGCATTGTCAAAGCCCTTCACGGCGATGATGCCGAGGGGNCCGAACTGCATGGTNTCNAGGTCAAAATCGCGCACCACATAGCTCGTGAAGTTATGGCGGGCCACGTCATAGAGCAGCGCGTTGGGGTTGACNGTTCCGGCGGGGTAGAGGAGCAGGAACATCTGGGGTGCGGCGGGGTCAAGGGTGAATTCCACNGGACCGTCGGCGGCTGCCATGGCGGTGGAGTCNTTGCCCAGTCGGGTGTCCCAGAGCATGCCGCGCATNTTGCCGCCCACGCCNGCGTGGAGCTTGCGCCCCTGCGCCATACCCTTGAGGTAGGCCGAGGCCATGTCGGTCATGTCGGTGGTGGGATAGCGCTCAAGCATCTCCTTGAGNGTGGCGTTAAACTCGTCGGGCTTGTTCTCGGTGACATAGGCCAGCGCGTGGAGGAACATGAACTTGGGCATGAGCTTGCTCAGNGGGAAGTCACGCATCATGGTGGAGTAGGCGCTATGCACTTGGGCATTGCGGTTGGCCAGATAGTCGGCATAGGCCTGCGCATAGAGGCCCTCCTGACGCTGCTCCATGAGGCGGAGATTTTCAAGGTAAGCNGGGTCACGCATGGCAATGCCGTAGGCTGACTCGGGAAACTCCGTGAGAATCANCTGTCGCCAATGCTCGGCCTCGGCGGCCTTGCCGGCCTGCTGACACATCAGGTAGAGATTATAGTAGGCNTCAAGGCGGTAGATNTTGTCGGGGTAGCGGCTNANCAGCTCNGTGAGCTCATGGCTTGCGGCGCCATAGTCGGCNAGCTTGTTCTTCAGGATTATGCCCATGTTGTAGAGGCCCTCCTGAATCACATCGTTGGAGGTCATTATCTCCTCCGGGGTGGAGGGAATCTGCTTGAGGTAATATTCAGGGAAGTGGGGGTCATTTTCGCGCTCCAGCTCCTCCTTGCTCTTCTGNTCTTCAGGGTTTTCGGCGAGGGAGGGGTCGGCGTTCTCGTCGGACTCGGCATCTTCATCGTCGTCANCGTCAGAGTCGCGGTTGAAGTCATTGAAGTCAAANGAAGCCTTGTTGCGGCGCCTCCAGTCATTTTCGAGCTTACGCGAGCCCCAGCGGCGCTGGAATTCGGTTTTGCCGGCATTGCGGGTGGCGGTGTTGTAGAAGTACCAGGAATTGTCCGTGTTGAGCTGGAACGAGTTGGGGGCCTGCGACGTGCCTGAAGTGTTGAGGTTGGAGCCCATGGCCTGCTGTTCGGCCAGATACTCCTCACGGCGAGCGCGCTCGGCCTCCTCCTTCTCCTTCTTCTTGAGCTCCTCGATGAGCTTGTCGGCCACCTTGTGCTGCTCCTCGGGCGTCATCGAGGCCAGGCGCAGGAGGGAGTCCTGGAGGGTTACGTTCTGGGAGTAAACCGCCAGCTCGTCAAGCACATCGCTGCGGCGCTTGAGCAGAGCATAGTCAGGATACTCCTCCGAGAGTTGCGGCACAGCCTCGCTATAGCACGGCTGGGCCAGGTCATAGTTGCCCCGCTCAAAATAGAGATTGCCCAGGGTTATCTGTCCTATGGCCTTGTCGATGCCGTTGCGCGTTGACTTCTCCGCCGCGAGCTTATAGTTCTCGATGGCGGCGAGAGTGTCGCGGCGGCTCAGATATAGGTTGCCGATGGCGTAATAAATCTGGTCAAGATACTCCTTGTTGCGGTCATAGCGGGCCATTCGCTGCAGGGCTTTCACCTCAGGCTCTATGTTGGCCCCCTGATACACCTCGCTCTGCTTTATTCGGGCATTGAATTTTGTGCGATAAGATGCGCTGCTTGCTCCGCCGGCTTTCTTGAACGCCTCGTAGGCCTCCGAGGGGTGCCCTGAGGCGGCATAGAGCTGGCCCAGGAGGAATGTGAGGCGGGTTTTCTGCGCCCCCTTGGCATAGCTGATGGCGTCGCGGAGTTGCGGGATGGCGCGGTCATAATCATGCGAGCGAATCAGGAAGTCGGCATACGTGAAATGATAGAGCCCCTTGAGAGTTTTATTGGTCAGCTCGTCAGGCTTGATGCGGGTGATGATGTTTTCGGCCTCAAAGAGCCAGTCCATCGAGCAGTAGGCGCGAGCCTGCCACAGCTTTGCCTCCATCACCGTGTTAGGCAGCCATGAGAAATGCTTGGTCACATAATAGAAAGTGGAAGCCGCGCCGGCAAAGTCACCGTTGTAATACTGGCTCCGGCCCATCATCATCCACGCATTGTGGAGGAAGGGGTTATATTCGTCGCGCTTCAGCCAGGCCTTGTAGGCCGCATCGGTTTTGCCCGGCTTTTTGCGCGGGCGCTTCTTTATGGAGTGGAGCTGGATGGCCTTCTGGGCCTTCTCGATGGAGCGGTCAAACGATCCCTCGGGCTGCGGGGCGCGCTCATGATTGCGCGCGTCAGCGGGGTGCATGAAGAGCGTCTGGGAATAGTCGTCCTCATATTTTTTCTCCATCTCCTTGAGCGTCTCCTTGAAGTGTTCGTCGCCGTTGTAGTAGATGTTGTAGCGGGTGAGGAAAGCCTGATAGTTACGTGTGGCGGCGGTGTTCTTCTTGGGGGAGCACGACGTCATCACCCCCGCGGCAATCATCGCGAGGCAACACATGAGCCCGAGGGCTAACCACTTATTGAACTGACCGAGGCGTTTCATCTCCTCCTTATAACGCGCGATGGCGCGGTTTTATTGCTTTTATAAGGCGCGCCATGCCATACACTCCCACCAGCACCAGCACCATCAGCGCCGAGCATGGCACATTAATCACCGTGGCCAGAAAGAGCCCCCCGGTGCAGCAGAGCACCGACACGGCTGTGGCGCCCGCCACCATCGGCGCCATCCTGCGGGTGAAAGTCTCGGCAATCATCTGCGGCAGCGAGATCATTGACATAAGCAGCATCACCCCCACAAGGCGGATGGTCAGCACGATGCCCACGGCAATAAACACCGTCATCACGGTGGTGACGGCCGTGACCGGCAGGCGGCTCACACGGGCAAAATCGGGGTCGAAAGCGCAGGCTGTCACCACCCGGAAGCGAACAGTGTAGTAAGCGGCCAGGAGAGTCGTGTAGATGCCGAAGGCCCACAGGTCAGCGCGCCCGATGGTCAGGATGTTGCCGAAGAGAAACGTGTTGAGCTCAGGCACATAGCCCGGGGTGAGAAACACAAACACCACGCCTATGGCCATGCCCAGAGCCCACACCACGGCCACAGCCGAGTCAGCCCTGACATTGTGCCTGCGGGCGAGCCACTCCACGCCCAGCGACGACGCCACGGCCACGGCACCCGCCATGGCCACCGGGCTCACCCCCAGGAAGTAGCCCAGGCCGAGCCCGCCGAAGCAGGCGTGGGTAACCCCGCCTGCAATCGACACAAGCCGCCGTGTGACCACATACGTGCCTATAATCGCGGCAGCCACACTGATTATCAGTATTCCCGCCAGAGCGTTCTGAAAAAATGCGTATTCAATCATTGCTTAGCGCCTGTTTGGACCGCGCGGGCCTCGGAGACAATCATTATCAACTCATCTCGCACATCCACAGGCAGCTCTATGCCCCTGAGGCTGATGGCGCGATACCATCCCGCAATCTCCTCGGGGCGAAGCGTCAGCAGCACCTCGCGGAAGGCCTCGGCCTCGGCGTCGGTGTAGCTGTCGGCCGGCCGTCCGGCAAAAGCGTCAAGCTCTTCATCGTCGTAGTATTCAGGCTGCTCGCCCACGCCGGGCGAGAGCGAATCCTTCTCGCAGCTGATGTGCATGCCGCAGCACTCCTCGCCCTCGGCAGCCTCGGCCTCAGCAGCCGGGTCCGTAGCCGCAGGCGCCTCCGGCTCAGGCTTGTGGAGCAGGCGCAGAATCACCCCCACCACCACTATCGCCGCCAGGATTATCAGCGCGCCGGTCATTCCATCCCCTCCTCCGCGGCGGGGTCATAAGGTTCGTTGCCATCCGTCAGGCGGAATCCCGCCTGCTCCAGATGGGCCCAGAAATCGGGGTAAGACTTGGAGGTCACCTCGGCGTTGCGCACCACGATGCCCGGCAGGAACAGCGCCACGGGAGCCAGCGCCATGGCCATGCGATGGTCATCATAGGTGTCAAACTCCGGCAACTCGCTGATGGGATGGCACCTGCCCTCCCACCACATCACATCGTCGCCCTCCACCGTCAGCTCCACGCCAAGCTTGAGCATCTCGCGGCAGAGCGCTTCAATCCTGTCGGTTTCCTTGATGCGGAGGGTGCGCAGTCCCGTGAAGCGGAAGGGCACCCGCAGCAGGCAGCAAGTCACCGCCACGGGGAGCACAAGGTCAGGCGTGTCGGTCATGTCAAGCAGCAGGCGCGGCGAGAGGTCAGGCGATGCGGTGAGCTCCGTGAGCCCCTCCTCGCCCTCAAAATCGGTCATCACCCCCAGGTCGGCAAATATGCGCGCGGCGGCGCTGTCGCCCTGCACACTGTCGGCACTCAGGCGGTCAAGGGTTATGAAACCGCTTGACAGTGACTGGATTTCCATCCAGAAAGCCGCGGCGCTCCAGTCGGCCTCCACCGTCAGCTCGGGGCGGGGATAGCCTCCCGGCTCCACGCGTATCACCCCCGGAGCAATCACCGCAGCATCCGCTCCGGCGCGGCGCATCATGGCCAGCGTCATGGCAATGTAAGGCTCTGACACCGGCGTGCCTTTCAGCGTCAGCGTGAGCCCCTCGGTCATCATCGGACCCGCCATGAGCAGGGCCGACACAAACTGGCTGCTCACTCCGGCGTCAACCGTCACGTCACCTCCCTTGAGGCGCTGCCCGGTGATGTGAAGCGGCGGAAAGCCCTCCTGCTCCACATAGTCAATCAGCGCCCCGCAGCTGCGCAGGGCGTCAACCAGCGGGCCTATGGGGCGGCAGCGCATGCGCTCTGAGCCGTCAATAGTCACCTCGCGGCCGGCGCTCGCGGCCATCACGGCCGTCAGAAAGCGCATGGCGGTGCCAGCCGCGCCCACATCAATGAGCTTGGCGTCAGGGGCAGTCAGGGCGCGCCCCATGGCGCGGGTGTCGTCGCATATCTCGGTCAGCGCTTCCGGCGTCGGGGCGCCGGCAAGTGCCGCAATGGTCAGCACACGGTTGGCCATGCTCTTTGAAAGCGGCAGCTTCACCGTGGTTTCTATCAGTTCGTCAGGGGGGAAGATACGATAATCCATATTGACGCAAAATTAACGAAAAATTCTGTATATTTGCATCCATCCGGCGGCGGGCTTCTTCCGGCCCGGAGGATTACTATATTATTAAGGTGTAATTTCAAGCTTCAATGATGAAACTCCGCAATCTCTTCCTTCCCTTGGTGGCTCTCCTGATGATTGTCACCGGCTGCAGCCGCGAAAAGGCTCTGTTTGACACCATTCCCGCCAATGCCGTGATGGTGGCCTCGGTAAATGTCAAGACCTTTGCCACCGATGCGGGCTTCAAGCTCGACGCTGACGGCCAGGTGACCAACCCAGACGCTGCTCCCGTGGGCCGCGCCGTGGCTTCAATCCTCGCCCTCTCCAAGGCTGCCGATGTGGACCACACTGTGGTGGTTGCCCTCACTCAGCAGGAAGCCTATGCCACTGTGGCCGTCACCGATGCCAATCTGTTCGGCAAAATCCTTGATGACAATGGCTTTGAGCGTTCATCAGCGGGCTCTTATAATGCCTTCACCTCACACGGCTTCACCATCCTTGCCAACGACAAGCAGGCGTGGCTCCTCCGCGACGGAGGCCCTGAAAAGGCTCTCCAATCGCTCAACAAGGTGCTGAAGCAGGCGGCCGACAAGGGCTCCGTGGCCGATAACGAGGCCGCTGTGGAAGCCCTCATGGCCTCTACCCCCTATAATTTCATAGCCACAAACCCCCTCACCGGCGAGGGTGGCGCCGTTGCCGCGGAGGTCAAGGATAATAAGCTGCAGGGCCGCGTCACCATGCTCCCCTTGGCCGACGGCAACAATGCCCCCGCTCCCTCCCTCACTGACATCAATCTCCCCGTGCTGGAATATGTGCCTGACAATGCTTGCCTTGTAACCGCCGCAGGCCTCTCAAAGGATATTGACTGGGCGGCCCGCACCGAAGCCATTGCCAATGCAGCCGGCCTCAACGCAATGGAGCGCGCACAGCTCTCAATGGTCAACACTTATCTCAGCGCCCTCGACGGCACCGTCCTCCTGGCCATCTCCCCCAAGGATGACGCTGATTTCACGAATCTTAACCCCGACCAGTTTGACCTCCTCGCAATGGTCCACATGGATCAGGACATGGTGAACCAAACCGTGGAATCACTCGTTCAGATGGCCGGTCAGGCAGGGATGCCGGTTAATATCCTCGGGTCAGGCCTCTACGCCGTTAACTTTAACGGTCGCCCCATTTACTTCGGTAGCGTTGACGGCTATCTCACCGTCTCCACCCGGGAGCCCTCAAACAACCACGGCTCATCACTCTCAGCCAAGTTCTCCGGCAAAAAAGGTGCCCTCATGGCCCACATCCCCACCCTGCAGGGCCTCTTCCCCCGCGCCACCTATGGCATTGACTTCCTCATGACCTCGGGCTCAAAGGAAGGCACCTTCACCCTCACCACCACCGCCCCCGGCCCCATCCTCGCCACCCTCCTCGGCACGAAGTAAAGTTAGGAGTTAGGAGTTACGTTCGCAAGCCGCGCCCGTGTATTTTGCGGGGCGGTTTGCGGCGTGTTTTGTCGCGGAGGGCGGGCGGCCCGAACGGCCGCCCCTACATTCGCGGGCGCGGGGTTTGCGGGCGCTGCTTCTGAGTTTTGACCGGGTTGGCTGCGGGGATTGTCACTTTGCTATTAATTAATGTTAAATGTAGGGGAGGCGTTAACAAACTATGGATTATTCAATTAATTTTGCGAAGTGTTACCCAATGTGTAGGGTATTTTTAGAGAAACTTTAATTTACTAAATTATAATCGGTTATATGAAGAAAATCTTTACTCTCGTAGCCGCTGCGCTCACTACGCTGGCGGCAGGAGCTGTGAGCCACAACACCGTTTCGCTCTCAAACGTGAAGGCTAACGCTCAGCTCAATCAAGAGTTTAACACCGTGATGGCTCCCGAATTCATGAGCCGTGCCGGCGAGGTGGCCGAGCTCAAGGCAGGCTCTTACAATGTGAGCATGTTTGACATCGTGGTTGACGATGCAGGTCAGATTATCGGCCAGTTCCTTGAAAACGCCGGTAGCCTGGTGATTGCAAAGGACCCCGACTCAGAAAACGGTTACCTCGTTAAGCGCTTCCTCGATGACTGGTGGAATGCAGGCAGTTCCCAGACCACCACTTTCAATGACCTCAAGGCCACTTGGGATGCCGACAAGCAGACCCTCTCAATCCTCCCCAATCAGGCTCTGTTCTCCTTCACTGAAGATAACGGCGAAAAGTGGGATGTCTATGTGGTTTGCTTCAACCAGCAGGGCAAAGCCGACGAGAACCTCGCTCTTGAACTGTCAATGGACTATGGCCGCTTCGTGGTGTCAAGCAAGATCATGGGCTTCATGCTCGGTAACTTCACTCTTGACCGCGGCTTCGCCTATCAGTTCGGCGACATGAACATCTTCATGCCCAACGGCACCATGAGCGGCGCCGTGTCAAGCAGCAGTGGCACCCAGGATCTGGAATGGGACGTTTACACCATCTGGACCGGCGGCGGCTTCTACGTTTACGGCTTCGGCATGCTTGAGGCTATCCTCCCCTGCGGTCTCTATTATGACAAGGCTGCTCAGGAAGCTATCTTCCACAGCGACGGCCGCACCGGCAGCCCCTTCTCATCTTACTATCTCAACTGGTTCCCCTCAGTTGATCCCTCTGCCAACCTTGACTCATATGTCTATGCTTGCGAGCTGGATCCCGAAACCATGGAGCCCCTCGGCAGCGACTTCTATCTGGCCGGCGTTGTGAACTCTGCCACCGATGAGAAAGTGGAAGTGGAATTCCCCGCCTACGGTATGTTTACCGCTGACGATGCCATCGCTATGATGTTTCAAGATGTGAAGCTCAGCTTTGCCCCCAACGCCATTGCAGGCATCGAAAATGTTGAGGCAGCCGAAAGCACCGATGCTCCCGTGGTTTACTATAACCTCCAGGGCATGCGCGTGATGAACCCCTCTAACGGCATCTTCATCCGTCAGCAGGGCAATGTCACCTCAAAGGTGCTCGTGAAGTAATAAGCTGAGTCATTCACTTCAGATTATTCCTGACCACACTCAATTGCAATCTCACACACGGCGGACGTCTTTGCGTCCGCCGTCATTTTCCCTCAAAAGGGTGAGAAAAAGCTATAATTGACAGTGAAATTGCGCTTTTTTTATTTGAAAATTGTAAAATTTCGGATAATTACTTAATTTTGCACATTGTCAGTTCTGCTAATCCTGAATTATTAACAGAATATAAATAGATTATATGAAACGAATCTTTACTCTCGCCGCCGCTGCCGTCACCGTGTTTGCAGCAAGCGCCGTAAATCACACCGTGGAGCGCTTTTCAGGTGCCCTCTGCAGTGAAAAGCTCGCCGTGGAGATGTCAGCTCCTGCGGCTGATTTCATGAGTCGTGCCGATGAGCCCGCCATTGACCTGCCCGGTTCCTATGTAGTGGGCATGTATCAGGTGCTCACCAATCAGGCTCAGGTGGTGGCCGAGTTCTTCCAGAGAGGGGCTTTCGACATCCAGGCCGATCCCGAAGTGGAAAACGGTTACCTCGTGGCCCACTTCCTCGAGGAGTTCTGGAACAATAATGCTGCTGACCCCAATCCCTTCAATGCCCTTAAGGCCACTTGGGACGCCGAGGAGCAGTCACTGACCATTCTTCCCCGTCAGACTCTTTACGTGTTTACCGACACTGACGGCAAGAAGTATGATGTGAACATCTTCGTGTTCCGTCGCGAGGGCAATAACGGTGTGCTTGATCCTGACCTGGGTCTGAAAATCGTTAATGACCACGGCCGCTTTGTGCTCGACAGCAGCCTCGTGGGTTTCCTCTTCGGCTTCGAAGATCCCGCAGCCACCGCTCCTGACAATCTGATGGTGTTCAACTCACAGTTTGGCCGCATGAACATTTTCCGTCCCAACGGTTCTATGACCGGCGATGTTCATGAATCAAACGCCACCACTCACAGCACATGGCCCGTTTATGCCCTGTGGATGAACGGTCGCTTCTATGTGTACGGCTTCAGCCTTCTGGATTATATCACCGCCAGCTCATTTGAGTTTGACATGCACTCAATGAAGATGGTGTTTGACAGCGACGCCCGCGAAGGCAGCCCCTACACCGCCCACTATCTTCAGGTGTTCCCCGAACAGGGCGCTAACATTGACGAATATGTGTATGCTTGCGAGATTGACCCCAAGAGCTTCGAGCCCCTCGGCGACAGCTATTATCTGGCCGGCAACGTGACCGAAGCCACCGGCGCCAAGGTCAACGTGGAATTCCCCGCCTACGCAATGTTTAACGATCAGGACGCACGCCTGCTCGGCTTCACCAACACCACCCTCACCTTCGAGCCCGACGCTATTGCAGGCATCGAAAACGTGGAGGCTGCCGAAAGCGCTGACGCTCCCGTGGTTTACTATAACCTCCAGGGCATGCGCGTGATGAACCCCTCTAACGGCATCTTCATCCGTCAGCAGGGCCGCAACGCCTCAAAGGTGCTCGTGAAGTGAGCTCCTGCCTCTGAACGGTAATCCCTAAAAATCGGCGGACGTCAGGCGACGCTGACAGCGCTCTCCGGCGTCCGCCGTATTTTTTTTCTCTCTCTCTCTTTCCATCCCTCCTCGCGAGGCTTAACGTCTGACATTAAAGCTTACCCAATTTTATTTACTTAACTATAAATGGATTATGAGAAAGTTTACCCTTCTCGCTGCTGCAGCTCTTACTGCTTTTGCGGCGCAAGCTGTTGACCGCACCCAGACCCTCGTGCAGCCCAACCTCAACGCTCTCAACCTCAACCGCACATCGCGCGTCGTGTCTATGCCCGAGAGTGACATGCTGAGCCGCGCCGACGAGGCCACTGACATCTCCGGAACCTATCAGCTTGGCCTTTACTACGTAATCGCAGCTAATGGCGGACAGTCACTTGCAGCCGAATTCATCGAGGGTGGCGGTTCGTTTGACATCGTTGCTGACCCCGAAGTGGAAAACGGTTACATCGTTAAGCGCTTCCTCGAAGACTTCTGGGGTGATGCCTCCACAGAGTTTAATGATCTTAAGGCTACTTGGGAGCCCGCAACTCAGACTCTCACCATTGCTCCTAATCAGCTTCTGTTCACCTATGTGGAAGAGAATGGTCAGGTTGACAACACATATCTTGTTTGCTCATGCAATGGCGGCTTTGATGCCACTCAGGGCGTGAAACTCCAGCGCGATTTTGGCCGCTTTATTATGGCAGATGGAATTGACGGATTTGTGCTCGGTGAGCCCGTCGCCGGTAACCCCACTCAGGTGCTCTGTTTCCCCTTCTGGTTCCTTGACCTGAATGTGTTCATCCCCAACGGCACCATGACAGGCACTGTTGAGCTCAGTGATTCAGAGCAGGAAATGGAATGGCCCATTTACGGCGTTTGGAACAATGGCGGCCTTTATGTGTTCAACTTCGGTCTGCTTGACCCTCTGGATGCTTGCGGCCTCTATTATGACAAGGCTAACGGCAAGGCCATCTTCTCAAGCGACGGCCGCGCAGAAAGCCCCATTGCTGCTTACTATCTCCAGTACTATCCTGAGGCCGGTTATAACCTCAACACCGCCGTTTACGCTTGCGAGATTGACGAAAACTACGAGCTTATCGGCAGCAACTTCTCTCTCAGCGGCACTGTAACCGAGGCTACCAACGATAAGGTGAGCATCAAATTCCCTGACTACGCTATGGTTACTAACCAGGATGCCTTTGTGGCTGTGTTCAAGGATGTGGAACTTAACTTCAATCCCGGTGCCGTGGCAGGTATCGAAACCATCGAAACTTCCACTTCAGCTGCAGCTCCCGAGGTTTATTACAATCTCCAGGGCATGCGCGTGATGAACCCCTCTAACGGCATCTTCATCCGCCAGCAGGGCAAGGACGCCGTGAAGGTCCTCGTGAAGTAATCCCCCCACACCGTTTACAAAAAATCCTCGACGCTCTTTGCGCCGAGGATTTTTTTTAGTTAGGAGCTTATATTAGTTAGGAGTTAGGAGTTTTTTTGGCGCGCGCTTGGGTGGATGGGACAACATCGTCGCTCCGCGACTCCTTTTGCGTGGTGTGGGGCTGACCCGGCACTCCCTGCGGTCGTGTCCGGGTTAAACACAATGTCGCCACTCCGTGGCTCGGTTGGACGGTATGCGGGTGACTCAAAGGAATGTAGGGGCGGCCGTTCTGGCCGCCCGCACTCCGCGTCAAATTATTCGCCGAGGGATTTTGCGGGGCGGTTTGCGGGGCGGGTTTCCGGGTGACGCAAAGGAATGTAGGGGCGGCCGTTCGGGCCGCCCGCCCCCCGCGTCAAATTATCCGCCGAGGGGTTTTGCGGGGCGGTTTGACGCGGAAGGGCGGACGCACCAGGGCTACGTCCGTACGGGTTTGCGGGGTGGTTTGTCGCGGAGTGCGGGCGCCCCGAACGGGCGCCCCTACATTTTGCGTGGACGGTTTGCGGGTAAACTCCTAACTCCTAACTTCTAACTCCTAACTCTTAACAATGTGAAGTTGACGGAGCCGTAGGTGCGGTGGTCGATGAAGCCGGGGAGGGTGGTGAAGTCGTGGGAGCGGGAATGTTCAATCACAATGAGGGCGCCCGGGCGCGCCATGCCTGATTGGAGAATCAGCGAGGGAATCTCGGCAAAGCGGGGATGGTCATAGGGAGGATCGGCGAAAATGAGGTCATACTGGGCTGTGCGTCCGGCGGTGAGAAATTTGAACACGTCGCCGCGCACAAGCCGCAGACGGTCCTCGCAGCCAAGCTCGCGGGCCACACGCGCTATGAAGTTAAACTGTGTGGCGGTTTTCTCCACCGCCGTGACCGATGCTGCCTCGCGGCTCAGGAGCTCAAAGGTGATGGCACCGGTGCCGGCAAAGAGGTCAAGGGCGTCAATTCCCTCAATGTCAATGAGGTTTTCGATGACGTTAAAGAGGTTTTCGCGCGCAAAGTCGGTGGTGGGACGCGCGGTGATGTTGGAGGGCACACTGAAGCGTCGGCGCCCGTAGAGTCCGCGGATTATTCGCATAGGGGGAGGATAATGAGGTCAAACGGTGCGAGCATGGCGTCCTTTCCGGCGCGGAAAAGCACCGAGGGGAATATCACCGGCATGACTGTGGCATCTGTGGCTGCGCGGAGCGCCGTCGTTACGGCTTCGCGGGCCGCAGGGTCGCCGGAGAGCAGGAACTCCGTGGTGTCGGGCAGGCCGAGGAGCTTGTGGGTGGCCAGGGCATAGTAAGCGGCGTCGGCGCCGGTGGGGGTGTGGAAGGTGTTGGCAGTGAGCAGTCGCCCCTTGTCGGTGGCAATGATATCGGCCTCGGTGGGGCGCAGGTTGATGTAGATGCGCGTCTGGCTGCCGCGTGAGGCCGCGGAGAGGAAGTAGCGACACAGGGGCGAGAGGTGATGGAGCAGGGTGATGTTGAAGAACGTGCGACGCAGGAACGCCAGGAGTTCCTGCTCCGCTCCGGCCATTATGGCCCCGCCGGCCACCCCTGACGGGCTCAGGAAGGTGTCACCGTCAAAGTCAGGCAGCGCGGCGCGGAATATGCTGCGGCGCGCTGCGTCGGCATCGTCGTCGGAGGGATTGTCGAGCCCCGGAGGGAGGATTACGAATGAGTGGCTCTCAATGACACACGCTGTGCGCTCAAAATCAAGGAGCAGCAAGGGATTGTCGTAGACGCAGCTTTCAATGGCTTTCACGCGCGACGGGGCGGCGCCGTCAAGGGGAATGCGGCGATAGATGAGGCTCCCCTCGCGCAGCGGGCTGTGGAGTGTCACATGGAGCGCATCGGCGCTCAGGCGCATTGCCAGCCGCCAGTGGCGCGGATCGTCAATCAGTTCGGGCGTAAGCTTGGTGTCAGTCATAATCTTTGCAAAGATAGCAAATTCCGCCCACATTGCGGGTCAAAAAAAGCGGCCCCGGGGATGCCGGAGCCGCCTGATGGTTCAGCGGGGAGCTGAGGGAGGGAATCAGCGCACAATAATCTTGCTGACCTTTGAGCCGGCCACGCGGATGTAGATGCCCTGAGTGGGATTGTTCACGCGGAAGCCCTGGAGGGTGTAGTAAACCGCGGGAGCCTCTTCCTCGCTGTCGATGGTCTCGATTGATGAAGTAACATCCTTGTAGGTCACCGTGGTGGCTGTTAAGTTGCTCTGAGTGGAGCCGTTGATGAATGACACCTCGGTGACAGGAGCTGCAGGAGCTGCGGCGGGTCCTTCGGCTGCCGCTACGGGAGCGGTCCACACGTTGTTGACAAAAGAGCCGGGCTGGCCTTCTGCGAGTGAAAGGTTAGATGTTCCTGCAAACTCTATTTTTGAAAGGGAGCCGGCTGCTGAATTAACCTTAACAGTGAGAATGTTCTTGTTATAGAGGCGCAGCTGTTTATCCTTAAAGAATCGAGGGGTGGTGGCGCCATCACCCTTAGCGAGCTCAATGCTGATAGTGCTGTTCGTTACGGGATGGGTGATGTCATTATATGTTTGGTTGTCGAAGTTGAACTCCTGCTCGGTGTTAAGGCTTGAAGTGTCGGCCCAGTTGAAGGTGGCAGTAAGATTGTTTTCAAAGTCGGGTTGCTCAACCACGGTGAAGGTGAGCTCCACTGTCTCACTGTCGTTCATGCCCTCTTTTTCGGCCCAAGTGGTCAGCGTGAGGGTCTTGTTGACGTCGGCCTCGGTGACAGTGTAGGTGTAAGCGGTTTCAGCCTCGAATTTTTCATCGTTGAGGAAACCGTAGACCAGTGAGCCTTCAGTGGCGGGGGTAACGGTGATTTCGGTTCCCACGGGGATTGAGCCTGACTCGGCGGGCGTTACCACAGGAGCCGCACAGGGCTTCGAACCGAAGTAGATGTCCATGCTCACCAGGTAAACGCGCTGGTTCTTAGCTGCGTTGGCAAGGGTAAGAATGTCAGTGGCCTGAGGGTTAGTGTAGACGTAAGTGAGGATTGCATCATTGGTAGCGGGATTTGCGGGGGTAACTTCCTGGCTGACGTCGTTAATCGTGAGTGAGCTGCCTTCGGTGGCATTATACGATTTGGCAGTTACAATAATCTTCTCAATAACCTGAGGTTCTGAGAAATTGAGCGTTAATGAGCCTGCTTTGCTTGCAGTGCCCAGACGGATGCCATAGGTGTCTTTGTAATAGGCTGCCTCAACTGCACTCACATTGCTAAAAAGGTCAGCTCCTTGGTCAACGAATGTTGTAATCTTTGTACTGGTAGTAATTTGAGTTGCACTCGTACCTTTGAAGAAGGTGACACGCGCAGCGTTTGCGCCGAGAGTTGCGTTGACGGTTACGTTCAGAGTGGCCGATGAGCCGAAGTGGGTGTCGGTTTGGGGAACAGTGGCAGTGATGATGGCGGTGCCGGCGCTCACAGCGGTAACGATGCCATCGGCAGCAACGGTGGCCACGGCTTCATTGTCAGAGCTCCAGATGAGGCTTTCGGCAAGGTCGGCGGGGCTGACAGTGGCCTCAGCCTTGAAGGTCGCACCCTCGTCAAGAGTGATTTCAGATTCATTGAGCGTCACATCAGAAACCTCCAGATTCGGCTCTTCACCGAAGTAGATGTCCATGCTCACCAGGTAAACGCGCTGGTTCTTAGCTGCGTTGGCAAGAGTAAGAATGTCAGTGGGCTGAGGATTGGTGTAGACATAGGTGAGGATTGCATCGTTGGTAGCGGGATCTGCAGGGGTAACTTCCTGGCTGACGCCGTTAATCGTGAGTGTGCTGCCTTCTTTGGCATTATACGATTTGGCAGTTACAATAATCTTCTCAATGACCTGAGGCTCTGAGAATTTGAGCTTTAATGAGCCTGCGTTGCTTGCAGTGCCCAGACGGATGCCATAGGTGTCTTTGTAATAGGCTGTCTCAGCTGCACTCACATTGCTAAAAAGGTCAGCTCCTTGGTCAACGAATGTTTTAATCTGTGTATTGGTTTTAATTTGAGTTGCACCACTACCTTGGATGAAGGTGACGCGCGCAGCGTTGGCGTCAAGACTTGCGTTGACGGTTACTTTCAGGGATGCAGATGACCCGTAATAGTCCTCAGTGTCAGGTACGGAGGCGGTGATTGTGGCATTGCCGGCGCTCACAGCAGTGACGGTGCCGTCGGCGGCGACGGTGGCCACAGCTTCATTGTCAGAGCTCCAGATGAGGCTTTCGGCAAGGTTGGCGGGGCTGACAGTTGCAGTGACTTTGAAAGTCTCTGCAATGTCAAGCGTAGTTTCCGACGCGTTGAGAGAGACAGAGGAGTAAGAAGGCTCTTTAACACCATCGTTAACATACACCACCATCTCCGACACATAGACGCGCTTGCCGGAGGTCGCCTCCATTTCCAAAAGGTTAACCGGTTTTGCGTCAGGATATTCATAGGTGAGGACAGTAGCTTCCGTTGACTCACCTGCATTGTAGGTCTGTTTTACGCCATTGATGGTAAGTGTGCCGGTTTCCTTGGTATTATAAGGATGAATTGTGACGTCAATCTTCTCAATCTCCATTTTCTCCTTAAAAAGGAAAAGAGAAAGAGAACCGGCTTTACTGCCACTGCTAAAACGAAGGCCATAATCTGATGCCTGGTAAACATTAGACGTATTGAATATGGGCTGAATGCCGCCAAACAAATCTGCGCCGCTTTGAATAAACGCAGAACTTTTGGTATCGTCTTTCAGTGCGGTTGAGCCTATGCCGCTGCCGGTGGTGAACACAACCTGATAATTAGTTGCTGAGGCGGTGATGAAGGTCATCACCGACAAGATTAACGGTAGTAAAAATTTTTTCATATATCTATGAACTGATTTATAGTTGCTTCCGGATGCAAATGTAGTGAAAAATCGTGCGAGGGGAGGGTCTGAGAGAATTTTTTTTTGAGTCAGGGCAAACAATTTTGCCGGCTACGCTGTTTTACTTATGAACAAAGCAAGAAATAGCTTTTTCATAAGCAAGAAATGTGATAATGATTGGTTTATTATCAAGCGTGGAGACGTCGGGATGACATCTCCACGCTTGGTGTTTATAGGGATGGAAAGTCCGCCCGCAGGCGGAGCGATGGATTACTCGGGGCGCTGGTAGCCGTCCTTCTTGGCACGCTCCGACATTTTTTTGATGCGCGAGGCGGTGTCGGGGTGTGAAGAGAACATCTTGGCCATGGCGCTCTGCTTGCCGCTCTGGCCTTCCAGCTGCTGCATCTTTTCAAAAGCCATGGCCATAGCCCAGGGGTTTTTGCCGTTCTGCACCAGGAACTCGTAGCCTACATCGTCAGCTTCTTTCTCTTCTTTCTGAGAGAACTTTGAGTTGAGGAGGCTCTCGCTGATTGTGCCGAGCTGAGAATCGCTCAGTGCGCCCACAATGCCACCCTTAGCGGAGAGAGCGTCGCGACCGGCCGAAGCGAGGAGCGCGGTTTTGTAGGCTTTCTTTGAGTGGTGCTTGAGCACGTGGCCGATTTCGTGGCCGATAACGCCGAGGAGCTCATCGTCAGTCATGAGGTCCATCAGTGAGGAGAACACTCTCACAGAGCCGTCGGGGCAAGCGAAAGCGTTGACGTCGATAACGTCGTAGACCTTGAAGTTGAGGGGTATACCATCAGCTTCGGTGAGGCCCTGAGTGAGCTTGTTGAGGCGGATGGTGTAGGGGTCGTCAGGACCGCACACCTTGTTGTGTGTGTCCATCCAAGCCACTGATTCCTTGGCCATAGCGGCCACATCGGCATCAGAGATGGTTGCGGCCTGGAAAGCTTTGGCGCCGCTTGAGGCGAGTTTACCCACATTGAGCTGTGCGCTTGCCGAAAATGCGCAGAGCATTGCGGCAGCAACGATAAAGAATGAAAATTTGCGCATGATTGGTTAAGTTTTTGGGATGTTGGAGTGCAAAATTACAAAAAATCTCGCTATCTTTGAGACCTATGGCAAAAAGTAACATTTACACACGCACGGGCGACGAAGGAATGACTTCACTCGTGGGAGGGGCACGCACCGCCAAGGACGACGTGCGCCTGGAGGCTTATGGCACAGTTGATGAGCTCAATGCTCAGATTGGACTGCTGAGGGTGTTTACCGGCGCCATAGCCGACGACCCGTCGTCGATGCTCGATTTTGTGCAGAATCGCCTGTTTAACATCGGGGCCTATCTGGCCACTCCCGGCGCCGAGAGCTGCCGGGGGCTCAGCGCGGCCGACATAGAGTGTCTGGAACACTCGATGGATGAGATGGACGAGGCGCTGCCGGCGCTGCGCAGCTTTGTGCTCCCCGGGGGCACACGCGCCGCCGCCGAGGCCCACATTTGCCGCACGGTGTGCCGCAGGGCCGAGCGCCGGGTGCTCACGCTGGGACGCACCGAGAGCGTGGCACCCGAGGTGGTGAAATTCCTGAATCGTCTCAGCGACTGGCTCTTCGTCTACTCGCGGATGCTGACCGTGCGTGCCGGTGTGCCCGAGGTTACGTGGAAGGCGCCTTCAGAGTGATTTCGCCGCAGAGGTCGCGGCCTATGCGCGCGGCCACTTCGGCCGGACCGTGGCCGAGCCCCAGCAGATGCATGAGCTTGGTGAGAGCCGCTTCAGTGGTGAGGTCATGACCTGACACCACGCCGGCCTTCTCGACGCTGCGCCCCGACGCATAGAGCTTGGGGTGGACAGCGCCGTTGACGCATTGCGACACATTGACAATCACCGTGCCCCGCTCCACAGCGCGTCGCAGCGTGTCGCAGAACCAGGGAGCCGTGGGGCCGTTGCCGGCGCCGTAGGTTTTCAGCACCACCCCCTTGATGCCGGGGGCTGCAAGAAGATATTCGAGGGTAGAGGGTTCGAGCCCGGGATGGAGGTCAACCACCATCACCGCGGGGTCAAGCTCATAACACACCTTAAGATGGCGACGCACGGGGGTGCGCCACAGTGCCTCACGGTTAAAGTGGATGCCGAGGCCAATGCGCGCCAGTGGGGGATAATTGTTGCTCTTGAAGGCGTTGAAATTGTCAGCGCTCATCTTGGTGGAGCGGTTGCCGCGCCACAGATAGTTCTCAAACAGGATGGCCACCTCCTGCACCATAGGCTCGCCGGTTTCGGTGGTCATGGCTGCAATCTGGAGGGCCGTAATGAGGTTTTCCTCGCCGTCGGTTCTGACCTCACCAATGGGCAGCTGTGAGCCTGTGATAATCACCGGCTTGTCGAGATAGCGGAGCATGAACGACAGAGCCGAGGCGGTGTAGGCCATCGTGTCGGTGCCGTGGAGCACCACAAATCCGTCATACCTGTCATAATTCTCCTCGATGGCGCGCGCAATCTGCTTCCAGTGGTCAGGATTCATGTTGCTGGAATCAATGGGCGGGTCAAACTGGATGTTGTCAATCACATAATCCAGCATCTTGATTTTCGGCACGTTGTCAATCAGGTGGCTGAAGTCAAAAGGCTGCAGCGAACCGGTTTCGGGATTTTCAATCATGCCGATAGTTCCGCCGGTGTAGATGATGAGAATGTGCGGATGCTTGTCAGGTGCCATCGTAGAAAGATTTAAGGTTTGCCGTTGAAAGGGTGAGGGAAGAAGCGAGGAGAGGGGGGCGGCAAGTGTCAAGGATTACTTGACACTTGCACCCGGAGCCACGGGTCGGCTCGTGGTGATGACGCTCAGGGAGCCGTCGGAGTTCTCGGCCGAGAGAATCATGCCTTGCGAGGTGATGCCGCGGAGCTTGCGCGGGGGGAGGTTGGCGATAAACACCACCTGCTTGCCCACGAGCTCTTCAGGCTTATAGTGGGCGGCGATGCCGCTCACGATGGTGCGCTGCTCCATGCCGTCGTCAATGAGGAAGCGCAGGAGCTTGTCGGCCTTGGGAACCTTCTGACACTCAAGGACAGTGCCCACACGGAGGTCAGCCTTCATGAAGGTGTCGAAGTCCACGTCGGGGGCCTGCGGCTCGGGGCGCCATGCGTTTTTGCGGTTCTCCTCCTTGATGGCCGCCAGGCGGTCAAGCTGAGCCTGAATGGTGGAGTCCTCAATCTTGTCAAAGAGGAGCTCGGGCTTGCCGAGGGTGGCGCCGGCGGCCACGAGGTCGAAGCAGCCGAGCATGTCCCACGTGATGGTTTTGCCGCCAAGCATCTTGAGCAGGCGCTCGCTCATGAAGGGGAGGAAGGGCTCAAAGGCAATGGCAATGTTGGCGCAGAGCTGAATGGCGGTGTTGAGGATGGTGGCGGTGCGGTCCATGTCGGTCTTAGCCACCTTCCAGGGCTCGGTTTCCTGCAGGTAACGGTTGCCCAGACGGGCCAGCTCCATGGCTTCGCGGAGGGCCTCGCGGAAGTGGAAGGTGTCAAGGGCTTCGCTCAGGCGGCCTTTGACGGCCTCAACCTCGGCAATGAGAGCGGTCTCCTTGTCAGTGAGGGCGCCGGCAGCGGGGAGGGTGCCGTCGAAGTATTTGTGGACGAGCACCATGGCACGGTTGACAAAATTGCCAAGGATGGCCACGAGTTCATTGTTGTTGCGGGCCTGGAAATCGGTCCAGGTGAAGTCATTGTCCTTGGTTTCGGGGGCGTTGGCAGTGAGGACATAGCGGAGCACGTCCTGCTTGCCGGGGAAGTCGGCCAGGTATTCGTGGAGCCACACGGCCCAGTTGCGCGACGTGGATATCTTGTCGCCCTCAAGGTTGAGAAACTCATTGGCGGGCACATTGTCAGGGAGCTGGAAGCCGTCGCCGTAGGCCATCAGCATGGCGGGGAACACGATGCAGTGGAACACAATGTTGTCCTTGCCGATGAAGTTGATGATGCGGGTTTCGGGGTCCTTCCAGTAGGTTTCCCATGTGTCAGGAAGGAGCTCCTTGGTGTTTGAGATATAGCCGATGGGGGCGTCGAACCACACGTAGAGTACCTTGCCCTCGCCGCCCTCCACGGGCACGGGCACACCCCAGTCGAGGTCACGGCTCACGGCGCGGGGCTGCAGGCCCATGTCGATCCATGACTTGCACTGGCCGTAGACGTTGGTTTTCCACTCCTTGTGGCCGTCGAGAATCCATGAGCGGAGCTTGTCCTCCCACTTGTTGAGGGGGAGATACCAGTGGGTGGTTTCGCGCATGGTGACGGGAGCGTTTGTCAGGGCTGAGCGGGGGTTGATGAGGTCAGTGGCGTTGAGCGAGGTGCCGCAGGCCTCACACTGGTCGCCATAGGCATGTTCGTTGCCGCATTTGGGGCAAGTGCCTGTCACGTAGCGGTCAGCCAGGAACTGGCCGGCTGATTCGTCGTAAGGCTGCATTGAGGTCTGACGGGTGAACTCGCCCTTATCATATAGGTGACGGAAAAACTCGGATGCTGTCTTGTGGTGGAGAGGCGAGGTGGTGCGTGAGTAGATGTCGAAGCTCACACCGAGGTCATGAAGGCTGTCGCGGATGATTGCGTGGTAGCGGTCCACCACCTCCTGGGGGGTGATGCCCTCCTTGCGTGCGCGCAGAGTGATGGGCACACCGTGTTCGTCGCTGCCGCCAATCATAATCACGTCCTCACCCTTGAGGCGCATATAGCGGGCATAGATGTCGGCGGGGACATAGACGCCGGCCAGGTGACCTATGTGGACCGGGCCGTTGGCATAGGGGAGAGCGGTGGTGATAAGCGTTCGCTTGAACTTTTTTTCCATATGTTTTTATATCGATTTTAGCGGATTAGGATTTTAACGGGGGTGAGATGGCTGTCGGTGACAATGAAATACACACCGGCGGGGAGAGTGATCTCCATGTTGCGCTCAATGACGGGGAGGAATGTGTGGAGGCGGCCGGTGATGTCGAAGATGCGGGCCGATGACTGCGGCGCGGCGCAGATGAAGCGCACCGTGGCGTCCACAACCTTCACAGCCAGCGGCTGGCCGGCGTCAACGCCCTGCACACCGCCGAGGGCCACCACGATGGGCTCGGAGGGCGCCGATTCGAAGCCGAGGCGCACGCTCTGAACGGTGTAGCTGTCGTAGGCCGCGGGGTCATAGTCAGAGATGAGCAGGAAGTTCTCTTCGGCCTCCAGACGGTCAATGGTCATGGCACCGTCAACGTAGTGAGTGCGGTTAACAATGTAATAGTCAATGACATCATTGGCGGGCACCTCCCAGCGGGCCACATAGGAGTCAGCGGTGACATCCGTGGCGGGGAGGGCAGTGATGCGGCTCAGCGCGGGGCGGTCAAGAGCCTCGCCTATGAGCTTCACATTGAGCGAGCCGGCGCCCCAGCCTGTGACGTCAAACACGGTGATGTTGGCGCGGTGGGAGCCCGTCTCGGTGGGTGAGAATGTCACCTCGAGATAGTAACCGCCGGCGGCGTTGATAAGCTTGGTGTCAATAGAGCTGCTGCCCACCTTGAACATGCGGCGCGAGTCAGTGTCGCCGTCGCGCGACACCACCACCGACACCTTGCCCGTGAGGTCCTCGCCCAGGAAGAGCAGGCGGCGCACCTCGCTGCTGCCCACGGCCACCTGGCCAAAGTCAAGCGCCATGCCGTCAACGGGCGAGAAGAGCTGCGGATCGCCCTTGGGGGGCTGCTGCGATGAGTTGATATGGAAGGTTTCGCCCTTGCGGTCGCCCCAGATGTATTCCTCCAGGCCGGGCATGTCAATGAAGGGGTTGCGGTTGTTCTGCAGGGAGTAGACCACCTCGTTGCGGTCAATCTCCTTCTGGCTCACGGGGTCATTGCGGCTCCATTCAAGCAGCATCTCGTAGGCCCACGGCTTGAGGGTGGGGTAGGTGTTCTGCTGGAGCATATACATGTAGTTGGTGGCCCACTTGAGGTCCTGATAGCAGGTGACCATATAGAAATAGGTGCGGGCAAAGTCGCCTTTATACTCATCGGCCGGCTCAAACACATACTTGGCTCCGCCACCCTGACCGCCAACGGCATAGCCCACTTTGGTCACGCCATTGTCAAAATAAACGGCTTCGGAGGTGGTCACCTCACCCAGCGGATAATTGCTTTTGCGCTGATTGGCAACAGCTTCCGAGGGGTAGAGATGGTTGAGGTCAACGTAAGGCGGGATGTTGGTCAGTCCGCCCCACCAGCTCTTGGGGAAGGAATGCTCGCGGTTGAGGCCCGAGAATGAGGGTGTGCGGAACACCATGTTGGAGTACATCTCCCACCAGCGGCCGGGGTCGTCGGGGTAGACGTCGGTCTGGCGGAACATGCGGCTCAGGTCAGAGTAATAGGTGGAATAGTTGTTGGCCGCCGGGGTGGTGTGGGGGTTGATGACCTTACACACGGCTGTTTTCAGCTCCTCGGGGCGCGACAGGCCGTCAAGAGGAGCATAGTAGCCCGCCGGCGCCTCGGCGCGGAGCGAGGCGGCGCATGTGATGAGGGTGATTGCGGCAAGAATAATGTGGCGCATGGCTGATAGTGTGGGGGGAGTGATGATGGAGTGAGAGGAATGGGGTGTTAGTGCTTATGGCCGCCGGCGCTCACGTCAACCTTGTGGGTGGGAGGCTGAGTGGCGTTGCGGGTGTCGACGGCGTCGATTACCTCGCGGGCAAGGTGGAGGAAGGCGTGGCCGGCTATGGTGTCGTCGGCAGCGATGGGGCGGCCGTTGTCGCCGTGGTCACAGATGGAGCCCACCACGGGAATCTGTGCCAGGAGCTTTACGCCGAGCTTCTCGGCCAGGCGCACACCCCCTTCGCGCCCGAAGATATAGTAACGCTCCTCGGGATGAGTTTCGGGAGTGAACCAGGCCATGTTCTCCACCAGGCCGAGCACGGGCACATTGACCTTCGGGTCAAGGAACATGGCTATACCCTTGCGGGCGTCGGCCAGTGCCACCTCCTGAGGGGTGGTGACCACCACGGCGCCGGTGATGCCGAGAGTCTGCACCAGGGTGAGATGGATGTCGCTGGTGCCGGGGGGCATGTCAATGACAAAATAGTCAAGCTCGCCCCAGTCAGCGTCAGTGATGAGCTGCTTGAGGGCTGTGGAGGCCATTGTTCCGCGCCAGAGCACGGGCTTCTCGCGGTCCACGAGGAAGCCGATGGAGAGGAGCTTGACGCCGTAGCGCTCTATGGGGATAATCATGTCGCGGCCGTCCACATTGTGGAGGTAAAGCTGCTCCTCCTCCACGCCGAACATCTTGGGCACCGACGGGCCGAATATGTCGGCGTCAAGCAGGCCCACCTTATAGCCCTCGCGAGCCAGAGCCACGGCGAGGTTAGAAGCCACGGTGGATTTGCCCACCCCTCCCTTGCCTGACGACACGCCGATGATGTTTTTCACCCCCGGCAGTGGGTTGGCCTGGGGGCGGGGAGCCGCCTGGCGGGTCTTTACGTTGATGTTGACCTCGATGTCGCGCCCCAGATGGGTGTGGATTGCCGCTTCGGCGGCCTTCATGAGGCTGCGGATAAAGGGGTCGGTGGGACGGTCAAAGATGAGTGAGAAGTCAATCTTGCGGCCATCAATGCGAAGGTCGTCCTCCACCATGCCGCTCTCAACGATGTTGCGGCCTGTGCCGGGATAGCGTACGGTTTCGAGGGTGTCGAGGATGAGCTTGGGGTAAAGAGTGTTGGCTGAGGTCATTTTTCCTGTAATGCTTTGTCAAGGAGTTGGGGCATCTGGAGCTCGCCGCGGCTGAAGCTGCGGTAGGTGTCGGGCTCAATCTCCACGTCGGGCTCCGAGAGGGCCGTCGAGGTGCCGGGGCGCCATGAGAGAAACTTTATGGTCAGGCCGCGGTCGCGCCACTGGCTTTCATAGTAGGTGCGGATGGCGGTGAGCTCTTCGGGAGCCGAGGGGTCGGTGTCAATGTCGGGAATGTCGGCCACGGTTTCGAGGCCGTTGTGGGCGGTCATGGCCCGGGTGTAGGCATAGAGGAAGGGGCTGTCGGTTTTGAGGTTGACAAGGCCGTCAGGGGCCAGCACCTTGCGGTAAAGCTCCATGAAGCGGGTGCCGGTGAGGCGCTTTGTGGCCTTCTTCATCTGGGGGTCAGGAAATGTAATCCAGATTTCGCTCACCTCGCCGGGGGCGAAGAATTCGGCCAGCAGCTCGATGGAGGTGCGCAGGAAGGCGGCGTTGGTGAGGTTGAGGTCACGCACGCGGCATCCTCCGGTCCACATGCGGGCACCCTTGATGTCAATGCCTATGAAGTTCTTGTCAGGAAATCGCTGGGCCAGCCCCACGGTGTACTCCCCTTTGCCGCAGCCCAGTTCCAGCACTAGGGGATTGGAATTGCCGAACACATCGGAGTGCCATCGGCCTTTGAGGGGACATCCTCCGTTGTCACGGAGAACACTGAAGGGGAACTGGAACACGCGCTCCAGCTGTTCCATCTCACGAAATTTCCTGAGCTTGTTTTTTCCCATGGTTTAATCAGCGGGCTATCTTGGTGGTTGCTGTCAGGCCGTCGGGGGTGACGGCGCTGAGGATGAATACGGGGCCCTGCCATGCCGAGGTTTCGATGCTTACGCTCTCGGCGTTGACGCGGCGCTGCCAGAGGGTGCGGCCCATGAGGTCGTAGAGTGTGACGGTGCCGAGCACGTCGGCTGAGCTCACCTCGAGCACCGTGCCGCTGAAGGCTGCCGTGATGGCCGCGGGGTTGGCGGCGGGATTCATGGAGGTGACGGGGTCAATGCCGGCCTGCTGGATGTTGAAGTCCTCCCACACCGGAGTGGAGGAGAAGAGGCTGATCATGTCGGAGGGCACGCCGAGGGTGACGGTGCTGCGGTCAAGATCGCCCCACACATCTTCGCCGAGCTCAGGCACCTGAGCTATCGCGGGGCCGTTCATCACCTGAAGGGCGGTGCAGCCGTCAAAGGCGTGAGAGCCGATGAAGGTGAGATTGTCCTGCAGGTGATAGTTGGTGAGGGAGTTCATGCCGTAGAAAGCATAGGGCATGATGGTCACGGCCGAGTTGCCGCCCACGGTTGACATGTCGAGGCTCGATGCGCCCTTGAAGGCGGCCGTGGGGATGGTGCGGGGCTGTGCGGGCACATATTCCGTGAGGGCTGATGCGCCGAAGAGCATGCCGTCGCCGATGGTAAACACCTGATAGGGGGCCAGGAGCAGCTTGGTGAGCTGGGTGCAGTCGGCAAACGCCCAGGCGCCGATGGTGTGGAGGCGCTCCTGGGTGGTGAGGTCAAGCTCCTTGAGGGCGGTGGCGCGGAAAGCGTTGTCGCCTATATGGGTGAGGGTCCAGGCTTTGCCGGTGCCGGGGAAGGTCACTGATTCGAGCTTGGTGCAACCGGCAAATGCGGAGTTGCCGATTACGGTGGTGTTGTGGTCAAGGGCCACTGACACCAGGGCGGTGCAGTCGGCAAACGCATAGTCAGGCACCTCCACGATGGGGAAGGTGACCTCACGAAGCTTGGTGCAGCCGCGGAACACGCCCGTGCCGGCGGTCTGCACGCCGGCGGGAATCTCCACGCTCACCAGACTCTCAGAGCCTGCAAAGGCGCCTGAACCGATGGTTTTCACCGATGAGGGAATCACCAGCTTCTCGGCGGCTGTGCCGGCCAGCGCACCGTCGGCAATGGCGGTGAGGCCTGAAGGGAGAGTGATTGATGAGGCGCGGCATCCGGCCAGCGAGAGGGCGGGAAGCTCGTTGGCGGCGTAGGAGGTGCGTGACGAAAGGTTTCGCTTGCCCTCCCAGGCGGCAATCTGGGCACCGCTGAGGTTGAGAGTGCGCAGCGAGGTCATTTTGCCGGCAATGAAGTCAAGGTCAGTCACATCGATGGTGCCGGTGACGGTCAGTTCGTCGACTCCGGTGTCGGCACCTACGGCGGCGGCAAGTGTGCCGGGAGTGGAAATGTTTTTGCTCAGGGCGGCTGCCTCGCAGAGAGGCACGGCCGCAAACACGGCCAGCCCGAGGATGAATGAGCGTATGAGAGAGTGTTTCATTTCGATTGGTTTTGCTGTGGTAAAATGGTTGGTGTCAGCTTGTTGGTGAATGGTAACAACAAAGCCCGCGCTCCGGAGCGGGTCCCCCTTGGAGGACCGTGCGGGTCGCGGCTGCACCTAAAGGCTGCTACTTAACTGCAAAGATACGAAACAATCGCCAAAAAGCCCAACTGATTAGCATTTTTTGGGTAAAAGCGCGCGCGGGGGTGGGGCTCAGGTGGCGTCCGATTCGCGGTGGAGGCGGTGGGGAGGGATGATGGCGAGGGTGGCCGGGTTGTGGCGGGGGCCGAGGGATAGGTCAAAGCCGTGGTCAAGGAGCTGGCGGGCCAGCTGCGGGTTGCCGCGGAAGCCGTGGATAATCCAGGGGACGGAGGGGCGCATGCTGCTGCGCAGGGCTATAAGCTGCTGCCAGGAGCGTACGGCGTGGATAATGAGGGGTTTGCCGAGGGCTTCAGCCAGCTCGGCCTGCCTGACAAACACCGGTGTCTGAACCTCAGCGAGGGCAGGGCCGCGGAGGGTGTCGAGGCCCGCTTCGCCTATGGCCACCACACGCGGCGAGGCGGCCAGGCGCTCCAGCTCGGCCCATGCTTCGGGAGTGGCCAAGTGGGCGCGCCAGGGGTGGATGCCCACGGAGTAATGGCGGTCAGCGCGGAGCTCGGGGAGCGGGGTCTCGGAGGGGTCCACGCATATCACGGCGTCAGGGCCGGCGTCGAGACGATGGGTGTGGATGTCGGCAAAGGGGAGGGTCATGGCACGGGGTCATAGCCGCTGCCGCCCCAGGGGTGGCAGCGCATGATGCGGCGCAGGGTGAGCCATGAGCCGCGGAGGATGCCGTGGCGCATCACCGCTTCGATGGCATATTGCGAGCATGTGGGGGTGAACCTGCACGACGGGGGAGTGAGGGGTGAGATGCAGGCCCGGTAGAAGTACACAGGGAGGAGGAAGATTTTGCGGAGCATGGCTTGGAGATGCGGGGTCAGGACTGCGCTTCGGGAGCCGGCGGGGCTGCGGCGAGGCTGCGGCCTATGGCCGAGAGCACGCGGGTCATGCCGCGCTCCACGTCGGCATAGGGGCGGAGCTCCGAGGCCACGTAGATGAAGGCGATGTCGAGCCGACGGTCGGCGGGAATGAGGTGGCGGTTAAGGCGGTAAGCCTCGCGGATGCGGCGGCGCATTGTCACACGGTCAACGGCGTGGCGCAGGCGCTTTTTGGGCACCATGATCAGAAACTGGGGGCAGTCAGCGTGGCGGCGCGTGTTTTCGCGCCACACCGCTCTCACCGGAAACCCCATGGCCCGGGAGCTCCCTGAGCCCGGGGCAAAGAGGGCATCGATTGCCGTTGCCGAGCAGAGCTTCTCCTTTTTGTAGAGGCGGAGTGTCAACCCTGATGTTCTTTGAGATAGTGCTCCAGCGCGCCGGTCATCGAGGGAATCTTGGCGGTGGGGGCTTCGAGGTCAAGGCGGAGGCCGGCGTCCTTGACGGCCTTGGCGGTGGTGGCTCCGAAGCAGCCTATGCGGATGTCGCCCTGCTGGAAGTCAGGGAAGTTTTTCGTCAGTGACTGGATTCCCTGGGGGCTGAAAAAGAGGAGCATGTCATAGTCAAAAGGCTCATCGGGAGCAAAGTCGTTGCTCACCGTGCGATACATGACTGCCTTGGTGTAAGCCACGCCCGCTTTGTCAAGAATCTCGGCGTCGCTCTTGTTGACATCGCTCACGGCATAGAGGAACTTCTCCTTGTTGTGGCGGTTGATGAAGGGGAGAAGGTCGGCCAGTTTGCCGGTTTCGCCATGGAAAATCTTGCGCTTGCGATAGAGGGTGTATTTCTGGAGATAAAGGGCTATTGACTCTGTGGTGCAGAAATATTTCATGGTGTCAGGCACAGTGACACGCAGCTCCTCGCAAAGGCGGAAAAAATGGTCAATAGCGGTTCGGGCCGTGAAAATCACGGCAGTGTAATCGCTTATGTTGATTTTTGACTGACGAAATTCCTTGGCTGTCAAGCCCTCTACCTTGATGAAAGGACGAAACACGATTTCCACGCCATATTTCTGAGCTATGTCGTAATAAGGCGATTTATCGGATGCGGGCTTCGGCTGAGAAACGAGTATCTTCTTGACCATTACGGAGATATAGTTTGAATAGGGTTAGGGTTGGTCAGACGGTGGCGGAATAGAACAATGAGCGTGCCTTGTAAAGAATGACCACCGGGGTTATTTCGAGGGTGCAAAGGTACAAAATAAAATAAAGCAACGAGCCAAAATTGTCGTAAAAAAGTCTAAAACCTTTGCAAATGAAGATAATGCGCGCCGTGGCATAGAGCGCGGCGCCGATTATGGCAAGGGTGACTGACAGTGCGGGATTGAACAGCGCCATCACGGCAGGAATGACCAGGCCGAGCCCCAGGAGGGCCTGGGAGGCGTTGAATCCTTTGAGCCATTGACGGCGCACCGACTTGGCTGCGAAGGTGTAGCCGGTGATGCTGTAGGCGGCCAATTGCCACACATAGTAACCTACGGCCACTCCCACGGCTGTCATGATGGCGGGGAAGATGCTCATGGAGCTTCCTGCGGGAAGCCCGGCGCTGACGGCGCCGAAGGCCAGGATGCCCTCACACACGCAAGCCAGCAGGAGCAGCGAGCCCATGATGCGGGTTTCACTGACGGTGTGGTCGTCAAACACGTTGCCGCGTCGGCGCACACTCCAGAGGTCGTTGGCAAAGGTTTTGAGAAACGTACTGTAATGGCGGAAGTTGGCGGCTATGAGCACGAACACCCCCAGCAGGAGCACCATCGTGCCTGAGTCGTAGCCCGGCAGCTGCGGCCTCTCCTCGGGAGCCATGCCGTGGCGATAGGGCGGGATGTCACTCCCTGTGCCACACTCGCCGCGCAGCGCCACGGGACAGTTTACCTCGCTGACGGTGAGCGGCGTCCAGGGCAGCCCGAGGGTGTCGGGCGTCGCGGTCCGGGCGGCGGGCTTCGGCGCGGCGTGGGTGTGGGCGTGGGTGGCGGGGATGGTATGGAGTGAATCAGGCATCGGGGTGAGTGTCAGTCAATTTTCTGTTCAAAGGGGCCGGCGGTGTCAGGCTCGGCCACGAGGCGGGCAGCCTCTTCAGGCGTGGAGGCCACGGCAAAGAGTGAGCGGTGGCAGGGGCGCATGAAGCTGTCAGTGTCGGCCCGGCGCAGCTGGGCGAGGATGCTGTCGTAGTAGCCGCAGGTGTTGAGAATCACTATGGGGCCGCTCCACAGGTTGAGCTGGCGCCAGGTCATGGCCTCGAAGAGCTCCTCGAAGGTGCCGATGCCGCCGGGGAGCGCTATGACGGCGCCGGCGCGGCCAAGCATGGTGGCCTTGCGGGTGTGCATGCCGTCGGTGACAATGCGCTCGGTGAGGCCGGGGTGGGCCCACCCTTTCTCAATCATGAACTCGGGGAGCACGCCGGTCACGCGGCCACCCTGCTCCAGCGCGCCGTCAGTGACGGCCGCCATCAGGCCGGCGCATCCACCGCCACACACAATCCCGGCGCCCATCTGCGCCAGCAGTGCGCCGAGGCGCTTGGCGGCGTCCACATAGGCGGCGTCGATGCGTGATGACGACGCTCCGTAAACCGCAACAGTGAGGCTCATCGGGCAGGCGCGGCTGCGGCGCTCACCTCGGCCAGGCGCGCCAGATACTTGCCTATGATGTCAAACTCAAGGTTGACCTTCGTGCCGGGTTCAATGGCGTGGAAATTGGTGTGTTCCAGAGTGTAGGGAATGATGGCCACGCGGAATGATGACAGCTCGGAGTCACACACGGTGAGGCTCACACCGTTGACGGTCACTGAGCCTTTCTCCACGGTCATATAGCCCTTAGCGGCCATTTCGGGCGCCACGTCATAGGTGAAGGTGAAATAGCGGCTGCCGTCGGCATCCTCCACGGCGGTGCACACTGCCGTGCAGTCCACATGGCCCTGCACAATGTGGCCGTCAAGACGCCCGTTCATCACCATCGAGCGCTCAAGGTTGACGGCATCGCCCGGCTTGAGCAGTCCCAGGTTGGAGCGGTCAAGGGTTTCGCGGATGGCGGTGACGGTATAGGTGCCGTCGCCGTTGAGGCTCACCACCGTCAGGCACACTCCGTTGTGGGCCACACTCTGGTCAATCTTCAGCTCATCGGTGAAGCTGCATTTCACGGTCAGGTTCACGTTTGAACCATCGTGGTCAATGGCCGTGATGCGGCCAAATTCCTCTACTATTCCTGAAAACATCGATGTGGAAAATTAATGGTTTCGGCTGCAAAGTTACGGAGATTTTTCGGGATTTCAGCCTGTTGGCTCCTGATTTTAGGCTCGTGCGCGCGTGGGGCCTCGCAGGCCCGAAATCGGTCAATTATGGTTGTGATGGTTGATTTTTTGGCCCAAATCACCTTTTCAATGCGAAAATGAGCGGAAGCAAAACGGAATTTAGTAATTTTACATCGCAAATCACACTTCTTTTCAACTTTTACAAGTAACACGATTTTATTAACCTTAAACTCTTTTGTTTTATGAACAAGCTCTATCGAGCTCTGACGCTGCTCATTGCGCTTTTTGCAATAGCTCCCGCATGGGCCGGCAATGAGAACAACACCAACGGCACCACCGCTGACTTCGTGTGGCAGTACTGGAACGACGTGAAGACCGACGGTGCCTACTGGCCCAACTGGAAAATCACCCTCAATTCAGGCAGCTTTGCCGAGTATGCCCCCAACGGCATTGTCTTTGACTGGGAACTCCTCAAGGATGGCGAACACTTTAACGGCGCCGCTCCCGGTCCGTCATGGCAGGATGCCACCAACGCCACCGCTTATGCCGAGCTGGGCGTGCTCCCCGCCGGCAAGTACACTATGAAGTGTACCGTGAAGTTCGTCTCCAACGCTTCCACCACTGAGTATCCCCTCAATGACATTGTGTGGGACTGCAAGGGTCCGGACCCCAACTTCCCCACCATCACCCTCACCTGCGGCAACACTCAGGCCCTCACCGGCACCACCGGCACATTTGACTATAAGCTTGACGTGATTAACGCTCAAAAGGTGGTGGACTACAGCATCTTCGCTGTTAAGGCCGGCGAGGTTCGCGTGCTTCAGGAAACCCGCGTAACCGAGCTCGAAGGCACTCTCCCCCTGAGCAACCTCAACCCCGGCGTTACTGACTTCTGGGTGAAGGTTCGTGCCAACCTTGACAATGGCGGCACTTATCCCGTCAACGAATGGGTGCAGTATCCCGGCGCAGCACAGGGCTGGAGCGGTCTGAGCATCGACACCGGTGACCTTGCTGACTTTGCTTTCCCCACCCTCGAAATTGAAGCCTCTAACGCTGTGGCCACCGGCCTCACCACCGGCACCCTCGACTATCGCATCACTGCCAAGAACGACAAGGATGTGGAAAGCTACAACATCTGGGTGGTGACCTTCGGCGAAAAGGTGGTTAGCGAACAGCTCAACACCACCGACCTCGTTGGTCAGATCAAGCTTGAGAACCTCAATGAAGGCGACGTGACCGAGCTCTGGATCAAATGCCAGGCCGTGATGCGCGACGACAACGGTGTCTATCCCACTAACCCCCTCTCATATCCCGGCGCCGCTCAGGGCTACACCGGCCTGAGCATCGACACCTGGGATGGCTCCACCGTGCGCAAGCCCACCATTGACCTCAAGGCTTTCTCTCCCCAGGTTACCGGCGAAACCACCGGCACCATCAACTATCAGCTCACTGTGAACTATCCCGAATCAGTGAAGAGCTACGAAATCTGGGTGGAGCGCACCGGCGACGTTAAGGTTGGCTCAATCGAATCAACCACCGAGCTCGAGGGCACCATTGATCTCTCTGACCTCCTCCCCGCTAAGAAGAACCCCCTCTGGGTGAAGGTTATCGCCACTCTCACTGACGACACTAAGATGGAAATGGTGCAGTATCCCGGCGCCGCTCAGGGCTGGGCAGGCCTGGAAATCGACATGACTCTCCAGCCCGGCACCGTGATTCCCACTCTCTCAGTGGTTGGCACCAACCCCCAGGGCGTCACCAAGACCACCGGCACCCTTGACTATCAGATTGCCGTTAAGGACGCTGATTCTGTGGAAAGCTACACTGTGTGGGTGGTAACCAACGGCGAGAAGCTCCTCGGCCAGCTCACCACCACCGACCTTGAAGGCACAATCGCCCTCACAGGCCTCAACAGCAACACCACCACTGACCTCTGGATCAAAGCCTTTGCAACTCTTGAAGGCGGCATGGCTCTCGGCGACGTAGCCGGCAACCAGTATCAGGCTCAGTTCCCCGGCGAGGCTCAGGGCTGGACCGGCCTCTCAATCTCCACCGCAGGATGTCCTGACGATGAGGAGGATGGCATCGCCACCATCAACGGCGCCGTTGCCGAGCCCGTGGGTTACTATGACCTCCAGGGCCGCAAGGTTGCCAACCCCGCAAGCGGTCTCTACATTGTACGTTACTCTGACGGCACTGCCGCTAAAGTGCTCGTGAAGTAATCAGACTATTAACGGAAATTCATCTCAAACGCCTCTGCGCCTCCGCGCAGGGGCGTTTTTTTGCCCTGAAAAGCAAAAAAATCCGCTTGCCGAGCGCTTTTTCGCAATTGATTGCCTATATTTGTGAAATCACGGATTGATCATTTACCGATAAGTACCATGAACTATTTCATCTCGGCCGGAGAAGCTTCGGGAGATCTTCATGCATCTCAGCTTATAGCCGCTCTGAGGGCTGACGACCCTCAGGCTCGTTTCACCTTCCTCGGAGGCGACCTGATGGCGCGCGAGGCGGGCGGATCACCGCTTGTCCATTATCGCGACATGGCTTATATGGGATTCTCCGAAGTGGCGCGTCATCTCTCTGACATCCGCGCCAACTTTGCCAAGGCTCGCGCAGCTTTGGCCGCCGGTGGCTTTGACGCCGTGATTCTCGTGGACTATCCCGGATTTAACCTCCGCCTGGCGCGCGAGGCCCACCGTCTGGGCCTCCCTGTCTACTATTTCATTGCTCCCAAGGTGTGGGCCTGGAAGTCGTGGCGCGTCAAATCGCTCAAGCGCTATTGCAAGAGGGTGTTCTCCATCTTCCCCTTTGAGCCGGCATGGTTTGCCGCCAGGGGCATGCAGGTGGACTATGTGGGCAATCCTTCCGTGGCCGAGACCGATGCGCGCCTCGCCGCCATGCCATCGCGCATGGAGCTCATTGCAGAGCATGACCTCACCAGCCGCCCCATCCTGGCGCTGGTGCCCGGCAGCCGCCTCGGCGAAATCCGTGCCAACCTACCCGTGATGCAGAGCGTGGCGCGCAAGCGGCGCGACATGCAGGCTGTGGTAGCCGGCGCTCCGGGCGTTCCCATGGAGTTCTATCGCCGCTTCACCACGCTGCCGGTGGTGTTCGGCAGCACGTTTGAGCTCATGGCCCATGCCGATGCCGCTCTGGTCACTTCTGGCACGGCCACTCTCGAGTGTGCCCTTGCGGGAACGCCCCAGGTGGTGTGTTATCGCTCCAACGGCTCGGCGCTCACCTATGGCGTAATGAAGCGCGTGCTCCACGTGAACCATGTGAGCCTCCCCAATCTCATCATGGACGCCACCATCATCCCCGAGATGCTGCTCCATCACTGCAATCCCGGCGATGTGGCCGACGAGCTGGCCCGGATTCTGCCCGGCACCCCAGGCCACGAGGAGCAGAAGCGCGGCTATGCCGAAATGCGTCGCCGTCTGGGCTCGTCATCGGCCGCAGCCGGAGCCGCCGCCCTGATTCTTCAGGACCTCGCCAAATGACACTGTGAGGCCTCTCGCAGGCCGCATGTTCGCCCTCACATTATAATATAAGGAAAGCCGCCGCCCATCGGGCAGCGGCTTTCGCTTTAGGGGTAACCTTAGTGGATTAGTCAGAGAACTTGGCCTTCTCAAACTCGCGGTTCAGGCGGGCAATGTTGCTCAGTGAGATGTTCTTGGGACATTCTGCTGAGCAGGCACCGGTGTTGGTGCAGTTGCCGAAGCCGAGCTCGTCCATCTTCTTCACCATGGCGCGGGCGCGACGCTTGCGCTCCACCTGGCCCTGGGGAAGGAGGGCAAACTGGCTCACCTTGGCGCTCACGAAGAGCATGGCTGAGCCATTCTTGCAAGCTGCTACGCAGGCGCCGCAGCCAATGCAGGTGGCAGAGTCCATAGCCTCGTCAGCCACCTCCTTTGAGATGGGAAGATTGTTGGCATCCTGTGCGCCGCCGCAGTTGAAGCTAACGTAGCCGCCGGCCTGCTGAATCTGGTCGAAGGCATTGCGGTTAACCATCAGGTCGCGGATTACGGGGAAAGCCGCTGAGCGCCAGGGCTCGATGGTGATGGTGTCGCCGTCGTTAAACTTACGCATGTGGAGCTGGCAGGTGGTGATGCCCTGAACGGGACCGTGGGGGTGACCGTTGATGTAGAGCGAACACATGCCGCAGATGCCTTCGCGGCAGTCGCTGTCAAACACCACAGGCTCTTCGTTCTGGTCAATGAGCTGCTGGTTGAGCATGTCGAGCATCTCCAGGAAGCTTGAGCCGGTGGAGACATTGTCAACACGGTAGGTGGCGAAGTGTCCTTTCTCCTTGGGACCACGTTGACGCCAAATTTTCAGGTTTACGCTGATTGTATTTTCCATTTGTTTTTTCCGGGGAATTTTGGACTTCGCCGGCAGCATTGAAGCCGCCGGGCGGTCGCGTGGGTTAAGGATTCGGGATTATGACTTGTAGTTACGTGTCTGAACCTTGATTTCGGTGTAGTTGAGAGGTTCCTTGAGGAGCACGGGCTTCTCATTGTCGCCGGTGTATTTCCAGCATGACACATACATGTAGTCCTGGTCATTACGGGCTGCCTCGCCATCGGCCGTCTGATATTCCTCGCGGAAGTGTGCGCCGCAGGATTCGTTACGGTTCAGGGCGTCGATAGCCATCATCTTGGCCATGGTCAGGAAGTCCTCAAGGCGCAGTGCCTTTTCGAGCTCGGTGTTGAGGTCGTCGGCACGGCCCACAATGCGAAGGTCGCTGTAGAATTCCTTGCGCACTTCCTCCACCTCGGCAATAGCCTTCACGAGGCTCTGCAGGGTGCGGCCCATGCCCACGAGGTTCCACATCACGTGGCCCAGACGCTTGTGAATCTGGTCAGGGCTCTTGGTGCCCTTGATTGACATCAGGCGGTCAATGCGTGCGCGCACTTCCTTCTCCACCTTGTCAAACTCAGGATGGTCAGTGCCGGGATGCTTCACCTTAATCTGGTCGCTCAGATAGTTCTGCATGGTGTAGGGGAGCACGAAGTAGCCGTCGGCCAGACCCTGCATCAGCGCTGATGCGCCCAGACGGTTTGCACCGTGGTCAGAGAAGTTACATTCACCGATGGCAAACAGACCCTGGATTGAGGTCTGGAGTTCATAGTCAACCCAGATGCCGCCCATGGTGTAGTGGCTGGCGGGGAAGATCATCATCGGAGTGTGGTAGGGGTTGTCGTCCGAGATCATCTCATACATCTCGAAGAGGTTGCCGTAGCGGTCGCGAACCACATCCTCGCCAAGACGCTCGATGGCATACTTGAAGTCGAGGTAAACGGCGTTGCCGGTGCCCACACCGAAGCCGGCGTCGCAGCGCTCCTTGGCGGCACGGCTGGCAATGTCACGGGGGCAGAGGTTACCGAAAGCGGGGTAGCGGCGCTCCAGATAGAAGTCGCGGTCCTCGTCGGGGATGTCGGTGGGTTTCTTCTTGCCGGCGCGGATGGCTTCGGCATCCTCTTTCTTCTTGGGAACCCAGATGCGGCCGTCGTTACGAAGCGATTCGCTCATGAGGGTCAGCTTTGACTGGTCCTCGCCGTGAACGGGGATACAGGTGGGGTGAATCTGAGTGAAAGCAAGGTTGGCAAGATAAGCACCGCGCTTGAAGGCCTGGATGGCGGCTGAGCCGTTGCAGCCCATAGCGTTGGTGGACAGGAAGAAGGTGCGGCCGTAACCACCGGTGGCAAGCACCACGGCGTGAGCTGCGTAGCGCTCGATTTCGCCGGTCACGAGGTTGCGCACGATGATACCGCGGGCGCGGCCGTCAATGATGACGAGGTCAAGCATCTCGCGACGGTTGAACGAGCGCACGGTACCCTTCTCGATCTGACGGTTCAGTGAGCCGTAAGCACCAAGCAGGAGCTGCTGGCCGGTCTGACCCTTGGCGTAGAAGGTACGGCTCACCTGAGCGCCGCCGAATGAACGGTTGGCAAGCAGGCCGCCATATTCGCGGGCAAAGGGAACACCCTGTGCCACACACTGGTCAATAATATTGTTTGACACCTCGGCCAGACGATACACGTTAGCCTCGCGTGAGCGGAAGTCACCACCCTTTACGGTGTCGTAGAACAGACGATACACTGAGTCGCCGTCGTTCTGATAGTCCTTAGCAGCGTTGATACCGCCCTGTGCGGCGATTGAGTGAGCGCGGCGGGGGCTGTCCTGGATGCAGAAGTTCCACACATTGAAGCCAAGCTCGCCAAGGGTTGAAGCGGCTGATGCACCGGCCAGACCCGTTCCCACAACGATAATGTCGAGGTTACGCTTGTTGGCGGGATTCACAAGCTTCTGATGAGCCTTATAGTTGGTCCACTTCTGGGCCAGAGGGCCTTCGGGTATCTTGCTGTCAATCTGGTATTCGGGAAGCTTTGACGACTCGATGTCGGCGTAGTCCTTCATGATGGGGGTAGAGTCAATCATACCCTCGAGATTTTTGATGTCTGCCATATCTTTTAATGGAGAATTGACGGTTGAAAAAAATGAAGTATGATTGAATTATTCGTTGGGAACGTCGGCGTTTTCCAGGGGTGCGTAAGCATCATCGGCCTCCTCCATTGCGGGAGTGACGGCCTCAAGGTGCATATCCTGATTAAACTCCTCATACTGAGTCTGGAGCGCAGGGCAGGTCACGTAGGTGTCCTTGTGGGCGTTGACGGTGAACACGATGGCCTGTGCAATGAACAGACCCACAACGATGGTGGTCCACCAGCAGCCGATGCATTTCAGACGGGGCATCCACACTGAATTGTTCCAACCGGCCGACTGGAACATTGACCAGAAACCATGGTTCATGTGGAACCACAGAGCCACAAAGCCGATGATGTAGACAATAGGAGTCCAAACCTGGCTGAAAGCCATCTGGATAAACATGGTGCCTGACTGGGGAGAAACGGGCTCACCGGCATATTCGGCATGGAACTGGCAGATTTCGGCAAGCTGCATCTTGGCCCAGAACTGAATCATGTGGACCACCAGGAACGCAACAACCACAAGGCCAAGAACAAGCATGTTCTTTGATGCCCATTCCACCTGAGGAGGACGTGAAGTCACGGCATAACGGTCAGCGCCACGTGCGCGACGGTTCTGAACCGTAAGCCAGAGTGCATAGAGAATGTGCAGCACAAAAAGCACGCCGAGGCCGATTGAAGCCACAAGAGCATACCAGTTGGCGCCCAGGAACGCGCAGATGACATTGTAGGCCGTTGGCCAGAAAATGGCCACGGTGTTCATCAGCACATGAAACGTAACAAACAGGACAAGACACGCGCCGGTCAGTGCCATCACGAGCTTACGTCCTATCGATGAGCTTGTTAACCACATAGGAGTTGAAGAATTTTGATTTGGTTTATTAATTGGATAATTTGTTTTCAGGTATATGCTCTGCAAATTTACTGAAAAACCCCGCTCTAACAAAAATTAAGGAAAAAAATCTACAATTTTGCCCACCGCAACCGCGCCCCCTACCGCGGATTTGCCCCGCCCGGATTTTTTAACTATCTTTGACCCCGAAGCGGCCCGCGGGTCGCGCTCAATTACGCTTTGAACAATTTAATCCCCCGTTTTTAAGTTAGAATATGGCAAAAGTCGTAATCATCGGAGCCGGCGGTGTCGGCACGGTTGTGGCACACAAGTGTGCTCAGCATCCCGAAGTGTTTTCGGAAATTGTGATTGCTTCGCGCACCCGCTCTAAGTGTGACGCCGTGGCAAAGGCCATCGGCGCTTCAAATATCAGCACCGACTCTGTCGACGCTGACTCTGTGCCTCAGCTCGTTGAGCTCTTCCGTCGCCACAAGCCCGAGCTCGTTATCAACGTGGCCCTCCCTTATCAGGACCTCACAATCATGGACGCCTGCCTGGAGTGTGGCGTGAACTATCTCGACACGGCCAACTATGAGCCCAAGGACGAAGCTCACTTTGAATACTCCTGGCAGTGGGCATATCGCAAACGCTTTGAGGACGCCGGCCTCACCGCCATCCTCGGCTGCGGCTTTGACCCGGGTGTAACCGGCGTGTTCACCGCCTATGCCGCCAAGCATTATTTCAGTCGAATGGAGTATCTTGACATTGTGGACTGCAACGCTGGCAACCACGGCAAGGCATTCGCCACCAACTTCAACCCTGAAATCAACATCCGCGAAATCACCCAGAACGGCCGCTACTGGCAGGACGGTCAGTGGGTTACCACCGGCCCCCTCGAAATCCACAAAACTCTCACCTATCCTGAAGTGGGCCCCCGCGAGAGCTATCTCCTTTATCACGAGGAGCTTGAGAGCCTCGTGCAGAACTTCCCCACCATCAAGCGCGCCCGCTTCTGGATGACCTTCGGCCAGGAATATCTCACCCACCTCCGCGTGATTCAGAACATCGGCATGGCCCGCATTGACGAGATTGACTATAACGGCACCAAAATCGTTCCCCTACAGTTCCTCAAAGCCGTCCTCCCCAACCCCCAGGACCTCGGCGAGAACTACACCGGCGAAACCTCTATCGGCTGCCGCATCTCAGGTCTCGACAAAGAAGGCAAGCCCCTCACCTATTATATATATAACAACTGCTCACACCATGAGGCCTACCTCGAAACAGGCATGCAGGCCGTGAGCTACACCACCGGCGTGCCCGCCATGGTGGGCGCCATGATGTTCCTTACCGGCAAGTGGGCCACCCCCGGCGTCCACAATGTTGAGGAGTTTGACCCCGATCCCTTCCTGGCCGAGCTCGCCAAGGACGGCCTCCCCTGGCACGAAATCATCGGCGGTGATCTCGAACTCTAATCCCCTCCCTCCCATCCTCCAGACAGGGCGCCTCCGGGCGCCCTGTTTTCGTTCCCTTCCCCGCAATGACTCAGCGGGCGCATAAAAATTCAAAGCGGATTAAAATATTTTCGGCTCATGGTTGTCTTATAACACATAGCGCTCAATCAATCTAATCAATAACCCCTCAAAAGCAACCACCCGATGACACGAATCATCATCCACATCTTTGCCGCCCTCGTGCTGCTCATAGCCATCCCCTCGCTCGCCGCTCTGGCCATCACCGGATTATGGAACGCCATCCTACCCTCAGTGTGTGGCGTCGCCACCATCAGCTTCATTCAGGGCCTGGGCCTCTTTGCCTTGGGCCTTCTCCCCGTGGCCGGCGGATTCTGGCTCGGCATGCTCCTGGTGGGCGGCGGCATGCACCTCACCGGTCATCATCGCAACGCATGGCATAAGCGCTGGCACAGCATGACCGAGCAGGAACGCCGTGACTTCATGCGTCGCCGCCGCGAATCTTTCGGCCACCGTCCCACCCCCTTTGCCCAAGAGGATGAGCGCCTCTGACCCCATAGGGGAAATTTTCACCGAACACTCTCCCCGCCTGCTGGGCTACATCCGCTCATGCGTCCACTCCCGTCAGGACGCCGAGGATATCCTTCAGGACGTGTTCTATCAGCTCGCCCGCAATTCCCCCGACGGCGTTTCCGAGATTGAGCGCATATCATCATGGCTCTTCAAAGTGGCCCGCAACATGGTCACCAACTTCCTCCTCAAAAAGCGGGAGCTCAGCCTTGACTCTTACGATGACCACATCTGTGAGAACATTGCGCAGACACTCTTTTGCGGACCGCAGGATGCCCCTGACATCGTGCTGCTCAGAAAAATAGTGTGGCAAGAGCTTGACATGGCCCTCGCCGAACTGCCCCCTGAGCAATGTGAAGTGTTCTGTCTCACCGTTTTTGACCGCCTCTCGCTCAAGGAAATATCCCAAGCCACCGGCACCCCCGTGTCAACCCTCCTCTCGCGCAAACATTACGCCGTCAAGCGCCTCCGCCACCGCTTCCACGATCTCTACCAAGCCCTGCTCACCAACCCCTGACCACCATGCTCATCCAACTCGTAATCTGGGCCATCACCGCCGCCTCCACCCAATCCGCCCCGCAACAACATAAACAATTGAGACCAATCGTTTCACGCCAGGCAAAAGTTCGCAAAAAGTAGGGACGCCCGCCCTCCGCGACAACACCCCGCTGCCAACCCCGCCTCGCAAACGGGCCCGCAAAATGTAGGGGCGCCCGCACTCCGCGACAACAAAAACGATTGGAACAATCGTAACCTCTCCGTAAACTACCCCCCAAAAAAGAAAAAGCGCCGAAGGGAAAAACCTTCGGCGCTTTCTATAACAGGTCCGATAGAAGCGGAGCCGCAAAAACTCCTAACTTCTAACTCCTAACTCTACTTCAGGCTCCATTCAAAGCCATTGCGGGTGTCCTTGACATCGAAGCCAATCTCGGCCAGGCGGTCGCGGATGAGGTCGCTCGTGGCCCAATCCTTCTCAGCCTTAGCCTTTGAGCGCATCTCCAGCAGGAGGTCCACGGCATCCTCAAAAGGCTTCATGGCACTCGCGTCGCCCTCGGCGCCACCGCCCACCTCGGGACGGATGCCCAGCAGGTCAATGAGCCAGGTGGAGAACAGGCGGCGAAGCCCCTCAAGGTCAGCCTCGGAGGCAGCCTGTGAGCCATCGGCAATGCGGTTCACCACACGCAGTGCGTCAAACAGAGTGGCAATCACCATCGGCGTGTTGAGGTCATCGTCCATCGCCTCGGTGCATCGTGCGTCAAGCGCGGCAATCTCTTCGGTAAGAGCCGGTTCGGTGGCCGTGGGCTTGAGGTCGAGCAGGCGGCGGTAGCCCTCGGTCATGCGCGCCAGCGCCTTCTCCGAAGCCTGCAGGGCGGCGTCGCTGAAGTCAAGCGTGCCGCGATAGTGGGCCTGAAGGATGAAGAAGCGGATGGTCATGGGCGAGAACGGCTGCGACAGCAGGGGGTGCTCACCCTTGAAAAACTGCTCCAGGGTGATGAAGTTGCCCAGTGACTTACCCATCTTGCGACCGTCAATGGTAATCATGTTGTTGTGCATCCAATAGCGCACGGCATCGTGGCCGCTGTGGGCCACTGACTGAGCTATCTCACACTCATGGTGGGGAAACATCAGGTCCATGCCTCCGCCGTGAATGTCAAACGTGTCGCCCAGATATTTGCTGCTCATCGTGGAGCACTCCAGGTGCCAGCCCGGGAAGCCCTCGCTCCAGGGCGACGGCCAGTGCATGATATGCTCCGGTGCGGCCTTTTTCCACAGGGCAAAGTCGGCCGGATGGTGCTTCTCGCTCTGTCCGTCAAGCTCGCGCGTGGTGGCAAGGAGCTCGTCGATGTTGCGGCCTGACAGCTTTCCGTAGGGGTGATCGCGGTTATATTTGGGCACGTCGAAATAAACCGAGCCCTCGCTCTCATAGGCGTAACCGCTTTCGAGAATGCGCTTTATGAATTCTATCTGCTCGATGATGTGGCCCGAGGCGTGGGGCTCGATGCTGGGAGGCAGCACATTCAGAGCGTCCATCGCGCGATGGTAGCTGTTGAGATAGTGCTGCACCACCTCCATCGGCTCAAGCTGCTCCAGGCGCGCCTTCTTTGCGATTTTGTCCTCACCCTCGTCAGCGTCATGCTCCAGATGGCCCACATCGGTGATGTTGCGCACATAGCGCACCTTGTAGCCCAGATGGCGCAGGTAGCGGAAAAGGATGTCAAACGTTATCGCCGGGCGCGCGTGGCCCAGATGGGGGTCGCCGTAAACCGTCGGGCCGCACACATACATTCCCGCCATCCCCTCGTGGAGAGGACGGAAGGTTTCTTTCATGCGGCTGAGAGTGTTGTAAATCTGCATGGTCGGGGATTAGGCTTTGCCTCCGGTGAGGAAGGGATTGGGAATCTCACCGTTCTTGGGTGCGCCGGCGGGACGCTTGTGCTGGATCTCGCCGAAGGTTGCCTCATACTTCTTGAGGTTGTCATTGAGCGCAAACAGAAGGTTCTTGACGTTCTCGGGGGTCATGATGATGCGGCTCTGCACCTTGGCCTGGGGCATGTTGGGGGCCACGGTGATGAAGTCGATGAAGAACTCGTTGGGTGAGTGTGAGATAACAGCCAGGTTGCTGTAATGACCGTTAGCTACTTCGGGGGTGAGTTCAATCTTTATTTCGTTCTTTTTCTGTTCCATGATGATTTGTTGGATTTTATGATTGTTGGTTTAAGGTTGATTTTTCTTGAAGATGAATGAGCGCTTTGAGGTGAGGTTGGTGTTGGCGATGTTGACCGTCACATCCTCCGTCTCGGGGCGGCTCCATAGTGAGGAGATGAGAAATGAGGCGTAGTAGCGCTTGAGGTAGGTGCTGTCGGGGCTAACACCCTCGGGCAGCGAGTGGTAGAGGTAGAGCTGCGGATGGCCGCCGGCTATCGTGGCCGAGTCAACCATCAGCGCGAAGCGGCGCGCCACATCCGTATAGGGCAGCCGAAGCCGCATGTCAATGTAAGCGCCTGAGCGCCATACTGATTCCACCCACACTCCGTCAGTGTCCCACCCCCGCGGCTCCCCTTTGCTCCCCGTGAGCGCTCCCTGGGTGATGCGGCTCACCCCCTTGAGGGTGATGGCGCCGGGGCGCGCTGCGTCAGGGGTCTGATAGGCGAGCATCACACGCATGCCCGCCTGCGCCGTAGCGGTGTCCACCGTCTGCTGCGCGGTGAGCGTCAGCGCCGTGGCATCGCCCTGAGGCTGAAAGGTGAAGCGCGCTGTGGGGTCGTTCCCCTCAAAGGTCACGATGTTATAAACCGTCATCTCCACCGGCCCGTCAACGGTGTCGGCGTTCACGCATCCCGCCAGAGCGCTCAGCGCTGCGGCAAGGGGGAGCAGGATGGCGGTCAGGCTTGGCTTCATCGTGCGTCAGGGGTGGATATCCGTTCTATACGTCCGTCGCGCAGGTGGATTACTCTATGGGCCCCTGCGGCCAGGCTTTCGTCGTGGGTCACAATCACAAAGGTCTGGCCTCGCTCACCGTTGAGCTGCAGAAACAGGCGGTGCATCTCCTCACGGTTGTGGCTGTCGAGGCTGCCCGTGGGCTCGTCGGCAAGCACCACGGCGGGGCGGTTGATGAGCGCACGGGCCACGGCGGCGCGCTGCCGCTCGCCTCCCGACAGCTCGGCCGGGCGGTGACCGCTGCGGGCCGTGAGCCCGAGATAGTCTATGAGCTCGGCGGCGTGACCGGAAGCTTCGCGGCGGCTCTCGCCCGCAATCAGCGCCGGCATCATCACATTCTCAAGCAGCGTAAACTCCGGGAGCAGCTGGTGAAACTGGAAGATGAAGCCTATATTGCGGTTGCGGAACGCGGCCAGGCGCCTCCCGCTGAGCGATGCCATCTCGCTGCCGTCAATGCTCACCGTGCCGGAGTCAGGCCGCTCAAGGGTGCCCATAATCTGCAGAAGGGTGGTTTTACCTGCCCCGCTGGGCCCCACAATGGCCGTAATCTCCCCGCGGGGGATGGTGAGGCTGATGCCGTCCACCACCCGCAGGCTGTCGTAGCTCTTGGTGATGTCAGTGAGGGTGATCAAGCTGCGTCAGATTGAGAGGCGGCGAAGCGTGTCAAGCAGCTCCTCGTTGATTTTCTTGTCGTTCTTGATGGCCTTGGAGAAGGGCACATACACTATCTCGTCGTTGCGGATGCCGATCATCACGTTGCGCTGGTCCTCCATCAGGGCGTCGATGGCTGCGGCGCCCATGCGCGAGGCAAGGATGCGGTCGTGGGCCGTGGGCGAGCCGCCGCGCTGAAGGTGGCCAAGGATTGACACTCTCACGTCATAGTCAGGATACTCTTTCTCCACACGCTCGGCAAGGCCCATGGCGCCACCGGTAACGGGGCTCTCGGCCACAAGCACTATCGAGGAGTTCTTGCTCTTTCGGAAGCCGTTCTGAATCAGCTCCGCCAGCTGGTCAACCTTGGTGGAAATCTCCGGGATGATGGCGGCCTCGGCTCCGCTGGCAATGGCGCCGTTGAGGGCCAGAAAGCCTGCGTCGCGACCCATAACCTCGATGAAGAACAGGCGTTCGTGGCTCGTGGCTGTGTCGCGAATCTTGTCCACACACTCCATGATGGTGTTCAGCGCCGTGTCATAGCCTATGGTGGTGTCGGTGCCGAAAAGGTCATTGTCAATTGTGCCCGGAAGGCCTATGATAGGGAAGTTGAACTCGTTGGCAAACACGCGCGCGCCCGTCAGCGAACCGTCGCCGCCTATAACCACCAGGGCGTCAATCTCGTGGCGCTTTATATTGTCAAAGGCAAGCTGGCGTCCCTCGGGAGTCTGAAACTCCTTGCAGCGCGCTGTTTTCAGGATGGTGCCGCCGGCCTGGATGATGTTGCTGACATTCTGGGTCTTGAACTCAACGATTTCGTCGGTGATAAGGCCGCGGTAGCCGCGATAGATGCCTTTGACCTTCAAACCGTTGAAGATGGCCGAACGGGTCACGGCGCGGATGGCCGCATTCATGCCCGGCGCATCGCCACCTGACGTCAGGATGCCTACACATTTTATCTGTGCCATAATCTGTAATCTGGTTTTTTATCGTTTGGCAAACTTACAAAATTTCCCGCAATTGCCAAAATTCACACATGCGTGCGAACTTATTAACTCCACATAAAATGTTTTATAGCATGACAAACGTTGGCGTTCGTTGAAAAATTATGCGTAATTTTGCAGAGATTAACCATTCATTCCTATTTTTTACCTTTATGAAAAAAGTTCTATTTACCCTTTTATGTCTCTTGGGCGTGCTGGGGATGAAGGCCGACGATAAAGTGGCCCTGTCCCTCACCCTCGGAGCTGACAATTGGGATGGTAATTCGGCCTACACCGAAACCCAAACGTCAAAGGATGGTGACTGGATTCTGGTCAATTTCAACAACAACAAGAATGGCTGGACCAATCCCAATTGTGTTAAATGTGGCCGTAAGAACAACGATAGCACCGGTGAAATCATCACCGCCAAGCCTGTGGCCGACGCCGTTAACAAGGCCGTGCTAAGCATCTACGCCATGACTTCTGCCAACGTCAGCGAAATCTCCCTCCTCATTGCTGACAATGACCAGTTCACCAATCCCGAAAAGGTGACGCTCGCGGCTCCCGTGGTTGGCGAAAACGAATTCGTGATTCCCGCACCCGCCGCTAACCGTTACTACAAGGTGGAGATTGTCTGCACCAGCGCTTCGTCCAACGGCCTCGTTTCTGTGTCAGGCCTCGTGCTTTACGCTTCTGAACAGACCGCTCCCGTTGACCCCGTGGATCCCGTTGACCCCGTTGACCCCGTGAATCCCGTTGACCCCAATCTCCCCGCTGTGGGCGAAGGTGCTGACGGGCTGAACTGTCAGTTCTTCGGCATCGCCGCAGGTCAGGGCCAGGCTTTCCGCGCCCATAACGCCACCGGCGCCACTGGCACCGCCTACAGCGCCATCCTGCGCAACGCCCTGAGCGACAACGCCTCGGCCTCTCCCGTGATGCTGCTCAACGCCGCTAACGCCATGTCAGGTATTGTCAACACCTCTTCAACCGGTGTGGCTCGAACCATCACCGTCTACTGGAACGCCGAAACTCCCGCAGGTCAGCTCGACATCTACGGCGCAGCTGCCTCTTTCGGCTCTCCCACAGCTCTCTATACCGGCGAGCGCACCGTCGTTGCCACCGCCCGCAAGAAGGACGCCGTTGACGGTGTGACCACCGTCACCCTCCCCGGCAACTATCGCTTCATCGGCATCCGCCCCGTTACCGGTAAGGTGATGGTCAACCGCATTGACATCGCATGGGAAGAAGAGCCCGTAGTGCTCCTCCCCGCAGGCCTCAAGTTTGCAGCCGCCACCGCAACCGCAACCGTCGGCCAGCCCTTCACAGCCCCCGTGCTCAGCAAGGACACTGACGCTGCCGTAACCTATAAGTCATCTAACACCGCCGTGGCCACCGTTGATGCCGCCACAGGCGCCGTTACCATCGTTGCCGCCGGCCAGGCCGTAATCACCGCCGAAGCCGAAGCCAACGCCGCTTATGAAGCAGGCTCTGCCTCTTACACTCTCACCGTCAAGGAGGAAACCACTACCCCCGTTGACCCCGTTGAGCCCGGCGAGACTGTTGTCGACGAGATTCGTCCCGCCATCTTCGGCGTTCCCTGCGACGATAAGTTCTACAACACCTTCACCAGCGCCGCTCAGCCCTCAGGTGCCGTTTATGAGGCCAACCTCTACGGTCAGCCCACGCAGAACGACGGCAATGTGCTCCAGATGCGCTGGACTTCCGGGGACGCCACCAAGCAGGCCGGCATCGTGACCACTCAGAGCAAGGGCACTGCCACAGCCGTTAAGGTCAC
>JAAVCF010000007.1 GCA_014802445.1 Bacteroides sp.
AACTTCCTTCCTTCACCACAACAACGCTGGTGTACCCAGAAGATGAAACTTGCGGAGATGGAAAAGTTTGTAGGTGACACTCCGACTATTTCATATGTTGGTATTCGAGGTGATGAAGATCGCGAAGGGTACGTATCAACTAAACCTAATATTCAAGCAATATTCCCATTTCGCAAAAATATCTGGAGCATTGATGTTATCCATAATGTTATTCACCAGAATAACATTGACCGGTTTACAGAGATATATCTTAATCTCGCACCAGAAGAACTAAAACATGAGTTGAAGAAGATATTGGAACATCCATTGACTAAGGATTTCTACTATGGCAAGAAAGCGAATGCTTTGATGGATCTTGATGTTAAACTATTCAACAAAGCTGTATTTGAGTTTCTCAAAGGGACTGACTATCCAGTAGGCAAGTTGGATGAGTTTCCTCTAATCGACAACGATGATATTCTTGTGAGAGATGATATTTTCCGTATCCTTGAAGATAGTGGTGTGGGCGTACCTGCATACTATAAACCCATCGAATTCGAGGTAGATGGAAAGGTTGGAACATATAATCGTAGCCGTTCAGGGTGTTACTTCTGTTTCTTTCAGCAAAAGCTTGAATGGATATGGCTTTATGAACAGCATCCTGACCTTTTTGCCAAAGCAATGGAATTTGAAAAAGATGGCTACACGTGGAATCAAAACGAAAGTCTGGCAGACCTAATCAAGCCCGAACGAGTACGTCAGATAAAACTTGACGCTATCAAAAAACAAGAGGCTAAACGACAGAAAGGATCTGGTAAACTTGTTGATTTGTTTGGCGATCCGGAAGAAGATAACGAGGCGTTTTGCGCTAATTGCTTTATATAACTATGCTTAAAACCGATGTGACATGGCCTGAGTCATTCAGGTATCAAACGAACACGGAGTGGGAGCCAGTTGGTTTCTTCTCGGAGGCTCTGTGTAATGCAACGTCGTTTGACCTAATGCTCGGTTTTTTCTCTTCATCTGCCATTAATGTACTATCATACGGTTTTGCATCATTTATTTATAATGGTGGCAAAATGAGAATGATTATCAATGATATTCTAAGCAGTGATGATGTTTCAGCCATCTCAATGGCTCATGACGGCAACGATTTGCCATTCTTTGATCTCAAGAATTTAGAACAACTGAGCTACACACTAAATAAGCGAGACAGGCATTTTTTTGAGTGTTTAGCGTGGCTTATACGTAACGACCGTATTGAGATTAAGATAGTGCGAATGGTAAACGGAAGCGGCATAGCACATACCAAATGCGGAACGTTCAGTGATGGTATCAATCGAATTGGGTTTGAAGGATCTGTTAACTTCTCTCTTTCAGCATTCATGCACAATAAAGAGAGCCTTGGAGTTTACTGCGACTGGAACGGTCCAGCAGATGTTGGTCGTATAAACGGTATTCAAAAGTCATTTGACCGAGCATTTAAGGGCGACGATGAGGACATCGAGTTTATTGATGCAAGCAAAATCAAAGGTTATATCACCGACCACAGTACGCTGAAAAACCTTTCGGAGTTACTTGAGAACGAGCGCGATCTGATAGAGAATACTGACAAGTCGACGGTTTCGGCATCATTGCGTAAAGCATTGGAACGCACTAAAGAGAAAATCGAGGACGTGATTAAGAATATGAAGAAGCAGAATCAACTGAAAGATAATGCTCCTAGATTCCCATATCCTTCCGGCCCCCGAGAATATCAGCAGATAGCTTTTGAAAACTGGAAAGCTAACACTCAGAAAGGTCTATTTGCCATGGCAACCGGCACCGGCAAAACTATCACATCACTCAATTGCCTCCTAGAAATATATAAGAAGAGCGGCTATTACAAGGCCATAATACTGGTACCTACAATTACACTCGTCAATCAATGGGCAGAAGAGTGCCGTAAATTCAGATTCGGTCGCATAGTCAAGGTCTGCTCGAAGAACCCCAATTGGCGCAAAGAAATAGACGATATAGAGTTTTTCGAGTGCATGGATCCTACGGGAAAGAAAAACTCGTACATCATCATTAGCACATACGCTTCATATGCTCGCGAGAATGTGTTCAAGCGGCTAAACGTCTTTCCGAGAAAGCAGTTGCTACTTATAGCCGATGAGGCACATAATATGGGGGCAGGCAAAATAATGTCCCGACTCAAAGAGGTGCCGTATCTCCGGCGCATAGGTTTGTCCGCCACTCCTGAACGCCAGTATGACCAGAACGCTACAGGTAAGATTATGCGCTTTTTCGGTTGTGATAAGGAATACACCTACGAATATTCTATGGCAGAAGCCATTGAGAACAAAGTATTGTGCCGCTATCGCTATTATCCTCATATAGTTAGGCTAACCACCGCCGAAATGGAAGAGTACCTTGAAATATCGCGAAAGCTGGCTCAGTACTATATGTTTAACCAAGATGTGTTCCGCCCGAAAGACGACCCAGTGCTTACTGCCCTTCTGCTCAAACGCAAACGCATTATACATAAAGCCGTCAACAAACAAGCAGTATTCAAGCAGATACTTGAGCAACGGCTTGCCGACCGAGGCAACATCAGTTATACCCTTGTGTATGTTCCTGAGGGTAACAAACCAGACGAAGATGCCGACATTTTCGAAGCAGCTGACGCACTGGACGAAGACCAGGAAAGCGAACACCTCATTGACAAGTACACGCAAATTGTCCGTGATCTGAGCCCTACGACTACCGTAAAACAATTTATATCAGGCTCCACAGAACGCGATAGTATGCTTAGAGACTTTGCCTCTGGCAAACTGGACGTATTGACATCTATGAAGTGTCTGGACGAAGGAGTTGATGTACCACGTAGCGAGTTAGCCATCTTTTGTGCTAGTACGGGCAATCCGCGACAGTTCATTCAGCGACGCGGCCGCATCCTGCGTATGCATCCCGATAAACATATTGCAGAGATACATGACCTTGTTGTAGCTCCCGAAATATGTGACTCGGAAGAGACCTACAAAATGGAACGCAATATGCTGGCAAACGAACTTAAACGTGTATATAATTTCGCCTCGTTGTCGGAGAATCTTGACGACACAATCCGCGAAATGGAAGAAATTCTCAACCACTATAATCTCTCTATATTTAACGTATGACAGGATTCAAAACAAACAAAGACAAGATGCTGTCGGCAGTGTTGCTGAACAAGCATCTTATGGAGTCTGGAGGTTACGAAGAGAAGGACTTTGCGTCATTTGACCAAGCTCTTGTCTCAGAGAACCCTGTTGTCAGGACGGTGGCACGTATTATCCAAGGCCACTCTTCAGGCAATTCTACCAAGAGCATTTACAATGAAATAACCGATTATCTTAAGAAAAAGGCATGATAATCAAAAGTCTAAATATGAATAACTTCCGTAGCTACTACGGTGAGAATAAGTTCGACTTCACGGACGGACTTACACTCATCATAGGCGACAATGGCGACGGCAAGACCACTTTCTTTGATGCCATCAAATGGCTGCTCGATCCGGCTCTCGAAAAGGCAGACATAAACTTCATTTCCGAAATGCGAAAATCAGAGCTTGAAGTCGGTGAGGTCGAGACGGTGTCGGTATCAATGATTTTCGACCACGATGGAGAAAAGATGATTGAAAAGTCTTTCATCGTTGAGCGCCAGAGCGAGGACAAGTTTATTACTCGCAGTTTCTCGTTCAAGGGATATGAAACGGAAGACTCCGAGCGCTTTCAAGTGACGGGAAAATCTCTCATCGTTAGATGTTTCGACTCTTTCATCCAACGCTATAGTATGTTTAAGGGTGAAAGCACCCTTAACGTCTTCGATGATCCCGATGCATTGAAAATGCTGGTTGACAAGCTGTCTGATATCCGCGAGTTTGATGAGTATGTCGAAATGACTCAGGAGTTTGAAGCCAAATCTGGCACTGCCTATGAAAAAGAGTGCAAGAACGACAAGAAAACAGAGCGTGAGGCCAAGGAGCTTGAACGGCGGAAGGAAGATGTGAATGTTCGAATCAGTAACATCCGCAGAGATATTCGAGATACTGAGAAAAGTGCCGACCTGTTCACATCTAAAATTGAGGTTCTCGAAAAGAATCAGGAAGCCAGTGAACGTTATCAAGAACTGAAGAAGCTTATTGAGTCACGTGAGGAAGATGTACGTAAACTTCGCGGGCGTATCGCTGCCCAGAACTTCAATATTAATCTGCTGGACAAACTTTGGATTCTTGCCCCATTCCCAAGCGTGCTCGAAGAGTTCAGAGCAAAGGCATCGGCTTTCAGTAAGGAGAAACGCAAGCAAAATGACACGTTCATAGCCCAAAAGGCCAAGGAGGAAGGTCGCAAAGAGGCTCTCGATGAAATATCTTCCTTGGCCAATGGAGTAGCCCGTCTTCCGTGGTATCTTCCTGACCAGGAAACCATGCAGGAGATGATCGATGATGAGATCTGCAAGGTGTGTGGTCGTCCAGCCCCAAAGGGTACCGATGCATACGACTTCATGGTGGCCAAACTGAATGAGTTCAGGAAACATCTTGATGCCAAGAAAAAGGCTCAGGAACAGAAATCGGAAGAGCATGAACTATTTGTAAACCGATATATCGAACAGATGCACAATCTCAGCATCTCGCTCGGCGGTAGCAAAGCACAAGACGTTTCTGAATTAGCGGGCGTCATCCAAGACCAACTTGACCTGCTTGAAACTTTCAAACGAGAATTGAATACAGCTGAAGAGAAGCTTCAAGACGCAATCGATGACAAAGCCCGTCTTCTAATCCAAGTAGAAGGTGTGACAGAGGAGCAACTCGATCTTGATTTCCATAACCTCAAAGGGTACTTTGAGCAGAAAGGGAAGGCTGAAAAAAAGCTCGTGACGCTAAGAGAGGAGCTGACTCGTGCGACGGAAGACAAGAAGGAAATTGAGCGTCTTTACGACAATCTGAACCCAGGCGGAAGCATGGCCAAGGTTTATCAGCGTGTTCATGTGGTACTAAGAGACATCGCCAAGGCGTTCCAAGAATCAAAGGAACTCAACCTTACCCGTTTTTTGAACGAAATCGAAGAACTTGCTAACAAATACCTCAGTCGCCTCAATACCGGCGACTTCCATGGTATCATTCGACTTGTGCGCACGAGTCAAGACTCCACTGAGATAAGATTGCTGAGCGCCAATGGTCGAGCTATCACCGACCCGTCCGGTTCGCAACTTACTACCATGTATATGTCTGTACTGTTCGCCATATCTGATCTGACGAGCAACAAGCGCGACGAGGATTATCCTTTAATATTCGATGCACCGACTTCTTCGTTTGGAGGAATGAAGGAAAGTGGTTTCTACAACATCATCGATGCCCTTGAAAAACAGTGCATCATTGTCACCAAGGATTTCCTCGATGACCATGGCCGTATTGATGAGAAGAAAATCGATCAGCTCTCTTGCACAGTCTATCGCATCAAGAAAGAGGCCGGCTTCAATCAGGACGACCTATCAACAATACGCACCGTAATAATCCCAATCAAATAATATGGAAAAACTATATGACCTTTGGGCAAAACGCAACCCTGAATGGGAGCGCCGTTTTGAAGACCCTATCTTCAAAACTTTCGCCGACTACGGCAAAGGTAATACTTCTCTATCAGAGAACCGTGGCAAAGTTTTCGGTGCAGGATACGAAGTATTCATCATCGCTTTCTTCATCGGTCTTTACTTCAATCAGACACGTAAACTGACCGAGGACAAGGAGGAACGCAAGACATGCGGACAGGCCATTCAATATTGGGGCAATATCGAAACCCGTGGCATCCGACAGACTTATGGTGTCATTCGTGAATACATATTTGCCGCATTAATAGCCAAAACTGATGTTGATCTAATCTCTCTTGATAAAGGAGACCCTAAGGTAACACCACGAAAAGTTGTTGATGCTCTAATTGAAAAAATGGAAGAGTATGCCAACTACGGCCTCTATTATATGGAGGAAAAAATGATTGACAATCCTGATTATTTCTTTCGAGATAAGGCTTTTCTTCGCACATTCCTTCAGTTTATTACTACTGAGCCGACAGAAGAAACCGATTCAAGTGAGGATGAAGATTTGCCAGAAGAGTTATAGTATCCATCAAACTTAGTCAAAGAATATTGTAGAAATCTACCTGTTAACTATAGGACACAGTTAAATGGTCTTGGTAGATATCAGTACTATGGTTCGAATGAATATATCTATTACTGTAGCGTGAGTTTTGTATAAGACTCACGCTCGTGCTATTTATAACTACGCTATATGGTTGTGACAGAATTAGCCAACCTCTTTTCTCCGTCGATCTCAGTCGTATAATACCTTTGATTAAAGCAATTTAACAGGATTGTTAATTCTTTCTCTGTGGAGATGTTAAATTTCCCATCTTGAAATACCACTTCATGGACATACGCTTGGAGATAGGAGGGCAATTGCATTTTCTGCTCTTCAGAAAAGTTAGCATATTTCTCCATCGCCGCCTTAATACGCCTCCTATTAGCCGTTTTGACATCATTAACAGTATAGTTGTTGGCGACATTAAATATATCCAGTTTTAGGAAAGAATCTGTCTCAGCATCAGTAGACTCATTATAGAGCTCATAAATTCCGTCAAAGATAGTAGTAATAGCTGAAAGACGTTTAAAATATAAAATATCATCGGTCTTATTATAATAAGCGTCAGCTACCTCGTTTATAACAAGAGTATAGTCAATGTTAAGTAACTGAGGTTCATCATTCAGAGAAAGGTTAACCAATTTTTTTCTCAGAACCATACTTTTAACAAGCTTCTGAACACAGACATACTGATCTTGAACAACTGTAATGTATTCAATTTTGGGATAAAGATCACGCGGGAGAGAACTATATGCGGTGGCATCAAATGCTTCGATAAAAAAATTGTGACAATAATTTTTATTACTAAAGTTTTCTATTTTAAACCATTCATCCGATTCTAATTTATAGTCGTCTTGATAACTTCGTGAATTATCAAAGGACGGTATTTGATAAACATCGTCTTCCTGGCTTAATACAATATAGTAAGCCTTTGTTCTGCCAGATGTTTTTGCGAGTAGATAGTTCATAACGAAATAGATTTAAATTTCGACATATGTATAGTCGTTTATACGAAATAACTTTTCAAAGTCGTGCGTTTCCGATAGAAGTATGCGTCTTTTGGTCATAAGTAATATTTTCTGTTTTCTTGAATTTGTGATAAAGAAAAAACGATAGCCCAAAAGATAAAAAGCAGGGTTGAATAGATATATTTGCGCAGTAAAACATATTGCAATGAGTATTCCGTAGCAGAATAGTAATTCCATAGAGCCACCAACGCTTAACCCAATAAAGATATAAGCTAAATAAGTCGGAAGAAATATTCCATCTGCGGACTCAATACTTTGGATATTAGCAGATTTGAGATTACTTTTGGGAAACTTGGGGAACAACAACGCAGAAGCCCATGTGATTAACAGGCAAAAAATGCAATATGTAGAATACGATAACCAGTTCGGACAATCATTAAGTATGCCCCAATTGGTTATAGATCCAATGGAAACATGATGGTTGATTAGATAAATCGCAACTAACAATAGTAATGATATTGATGTAAAAATCAAATTATAAAGGCAACGCATATTTTTAAGTTTTGTATTCTTAAGAATAGCAAAAAGCATGCCAGTATCAGTGCCAAGATGTTAATATTTGCAAATTCCGCTGAGTTTGTTGTAATTCAATGGGAATAAATGCTTCGAATACACAGGAGCACACTATGTGCAGCAACTTGACAATATCCTTTCATCAACCGGCGAGGTTTTGCTCAATGGTCCCGGTTCAGTAAGCCATCAGCAAGCTATGGAAAAAGTCGAACAGGAATACCGCCTGTTCCAAGTGCGGGAACTCTCTCCCGTGGAACGAGCCTACCTCGAAACAATAAAAACCATAAATGCAAAAGCCAAGGGAAAAGGCTCTGAAAAAGAGTGAACGGCGGACTTGCGGGCGGAGCTTTTGCACGTAATATGCACGTAAAAATAAAAAGAAACGAGATAACCACTGGATATTCAATGAGTTATCTCGCTTTATTTGTGCCCAGAACAGGACTCGAACCTGCACGTCTCTCAACACTCGCACCTGAAACGAGCGCGTCTACCATTCCGCCACCTGGGCTTTTGCGATGCAAAGGTAGGGTGTTTTTGGGGATTTTGCAAATTTTTTTGCAACTATTTTTGCGAAGGGGGTTGCGCGGGATGTTTGTGCCGGGGAATTGGCTTGTGGATGAGGATATTGGCTTTGGCGCGGGCGCGAGGCTACGTTTCGGCGTCAGGGGTGGTGACGGTAGCGTGGTGGGTAAGACGGGTAGTGATTTCCGGGAGGAGGTCCAGGGGGAGGCTGAGGGTGAGGCGGCAGGTGTTGTCAAACTCCTGGCTGAGGATGGTGATGTCAGGGCGCTTGACGGTGCGCATCACAGGCTCCATCGCGGGGTAGGCATATGTGACTATGGCTGTGGTCATTTCGCGCCCTTCGATAATCTCGGCGGCTTCGAGGGCCTGGCGGGCTGCTTCGCGATAGGCGGCAATGAGGCCGGATGTGCCCAGCTTGATGCCTCCGAAATAGCGCACCACGATGATGACAATGTTGGTGAGCCCGAATGAGTTGATCTGGCCGAGGATGGGCTTGCCGGCTGTGCCTGACGGTTCGCCGTTGTCGGTGGACAGGGTGGTGGAGCGGTCGGCTCCGATGGTGTAGGCCCAGCACACGTGGCGGGCATCGTGATAGCGGTTGGTGTAGGCTGCGATGAGTGTGCGCGCTTCCTCCACAGTCGCCGCAGGGTGGGCGAAGGCGAGGAAGCGCGACATTTTTTCACGCACTATGGCCTCTGACGGGGAGGCTATGGTGAGATATGTGGCCATCAGATGACGAGCATGGCGTCGCCGTACACTCCGAAGCGGTAACCCTCTTTCACGGCCGTTTCATAGGCTTTCATGATGAGGTCATAGCCTCCGAAGGCGGCCACCATCATGAGCATGGTTGACTGCGGGAGGTGGAAGTTCGACACCAGTGCGTTGGTGACCGTGAATTCATAGGGGGGGAAGATGAATTTGTTGGTCCAGCCGGTGTAGGTCTTCATGTGGCCGCCCATGCTGACGGCGGTGGCGATGCCGCGGAGCACAGATGTGCCGACGGCGCACACCTTGTGACCATTGTCCTTGGCGGCATTCACGGCCTCTACCAGGCGGGGCGTCACGTCAATCTCCTCCGAGTCCATACGGTGTTTGGTGAGGTCCTCCACGTCAATCTCGCGATAGTTGCCCAGGCCGCTGTGGACGGTCAGATACTCCTGCTTGATGCCCTTGATTTCAAGACGCTTCAGGAGTTCGCGCGAGAAGTGGAGTCCGGCAGCGGGGGCCACCACGGCGCCTTCCTTGGCGGCGAAGATGGTCTGATAGCGCTCGGCATCGTCGGCAGTGGGCTCGCGGGTGATATAGGCGGGCAGGGGAGTCTGTCCGAGCTTAAACAGCGCCTCCTTGAATTCATCGTGGGGGCCGTCATAGAGGAAACGGAGTGTGCGGCCACGCGAGGTGGTGTTGTCAATCACCTCGGCCACCATTGACTCATCGTCGCCGAAATAGAGCTTGTTGCCGATGCGGATTTTGCGGGCAGGCTCCACCAGCACATCCCACAGCTTGTGTTCGGCATTGAGTTCGCGCAGCAGGAACACCTCGATGCGTGCTCCCGTCTTCTCCTTGTTGCCATAGAGGCGGGCGGGGAAAATCATCGTGTCATTAAACACGAAGATGTCGCCGTCATCGAAATAGTTGATAATTTCTTTGAAGATGTGGTGAGAAATTTCGCCTGTCTTGCGGTCCACAACCATCATGCGTGATTCGTCGCGGCGTTCGGCGGGATGCTGGGCAATAAGCTCCTCGGGGAGGTTGAATTTGAATTGTGAGAGTTTCATGCTTCGTCGGTGTGATGAGGGGAGGGGTTATTTGTTACTTTTGGTGAACTCTGTTTTTCGGGATGCTGGTCAAGATACCATTGCGGCCATTCAATGGGTGCATTGCGAATGAGGTCGACTGTCTGGTCAACGGTCCTGCACTGCGCCACCTCGGTGGTGCCCACCCGTGTGCGTCTAAGCGCCGTCAGATGGCCGCCCGAGCCGAGAGCCTCGCCGATGTCGCGGGCCAGCGCGCGGATGTAGGTGCCTTTTGAGCACACCACCCGAATCCTTATCTGAGTGGGTGAATAATCAAGCAGCTCAATGAGGTCAATCTCGAGAATCTTGGGCTTCAGCTCCACCTCGCGCCCCTTGCGGGCCATGTGGTAGGCGCGATGCCCGTCAACCTTCACGGCTGAGAATGCCGGAGGCACCTGACTTATTCGGCCCGTGAACCTGGGCAGTGTCTGCTCCACCAGTTCGCGGGTAATATGCTCGGTGGGGAAGGTGGCGTCAATCTCCGTTTCGAGGTCAAACGATGGAGTGGTGGCTCCGAGGGCAATCGTGGCCTCATACTCCTTCACCCCCGCCTGGAGGCTCTCGATGAGCTTGGTGGCGCGCCCGGTGGTGACAATCATCACTCCTGTGGCCAGAGGGTCAAGGGTTCCGGCGTGGCCCACCTTGAGCTTCTTGATGCCCAGACGGCGGGTCAGGGCCGAGCGCACGCGCTTCACGGCGTCAAACGACGTCCATCCCAGCGGCTTGTCAATATAAAGAATCTCTCCTGTCAGGAAGTCCATATAATCTTGGGTCAGATGTTATTTACCAGCAGATGCAGAGAATGCCAACGGCAAGACAGTAGATGGCGAAATACACCAGCTTGCCTTTCCTTACAATGTCAAGCATCCAGCGGCAGGCCAGACATCCCACAATAAATGACGACATAAAGCCCACGGCGAGCGGCAGCAGGCCCACGGCCTGACTGATACTTTCGCCCGTCAGATAATCCTTAATGTCAAGCAGGGCGTTGCCGAGAATGGGGATGATGACCATCAGAAACGAGAAGCGGGCCACCTCTTCGCGCTTGTCGCCGATGAGAATACCGGTGGCGATGGTGGTGCCGGAGCGACTCAGGCCCGGAAGCACGGCCACAGCCTGCGCCACACCAATCACCAGTGCGTCAAGCCAAGAGATTGAGCGAGGGCGGCGTCCGCGGTGAAGCTCCAGCGGACGAGTGCGAAACACGTAGGCAAACGTCAGCAGCGCAGCCGTAATCAGCAGGAAGATGCCCACAAAGCGCAGCTGGCCGCCAAAGAATGACTCCAGCGTGTCCTTGAAGCAGAAGCCCACAATGGCCACCGGCACCGCCGACAGAACCAGCTTCCACACCAGTGTCAGGTCAGGCCCTTTGCGCCATGTGAAGAAAGCTGTGCAGAGCGGCACAAACTCCTTACGAAGCACCACGATGGTGGAAAGCACAGTGGCCACATGGAGCGTGGCATCAAAATCCAGAGCCTCGCTGCCGTTGAGCTCCAGACCCAGAATCTGGTTAAAAATCTCAAGGTGTCCGCTGCTGCTTATGGGGAGGAACTCGGCGAGTCCCTGGACTATTCCCAGAATGAGGGCGTCAATCCAAGTCATGTGTCAAAAAAAGTAGGGGGTGATGATGGTTGAACGGTGAAAGGGTGTGGGGCGAAGGCGCGGCTCAGCGCTTCTTCGACGGCCACATTATGGCGGCCCCCATGAAGATGAAGCCCAGGAAGGCCATTGTGGGACCCACGATGATGCGCCGGGCTGAGAAAATATCGGGGTTAAACTCGGTGGCCGACGTTCCGCTGCCGAGCATCAGCAGGAAGCCTGCCACGATTACGGCTCCGGCAATGGCCATGAGCTTAAAATTGAGCGGAGTGAGCGGACGCATCGATTCGGGCTCGCGCTTTATGCGTGAATCTTTGTCGGCCGGTTTTGAGGCGGGTGTTGCCATCTGTATTCTGTTTTCGGGTTATATATATTATTATAGGTGGGAGGCGCGCACCATGTCAGCGATACATTTTGTCATGACTGCTGCGCAGATATTTATTTGTGGCTACGGTGGCCGCGAGGTAGCAGATGAAGAAACCGGCAAAAACCATTCCGGCAAACACCCACACCGCTTTCTCCCAGCTCACCGCCACGGCAATGGCCGGGTCAAACGTCCGTGCCCATGCCAGCGCGGCAGCCGTGATGGCCGCCGAAGCCCCTCCGGCAATAAGGCCGGCAATGGCATTGGCTCTCACAATGGGCCGGCGGATAAAGGCCCCGGTGGCCCCCACGAGCTTCATGGTGTGAATCAGGAAGCGGCGGGAGTAAACCGTCAGTCGCACGGCATTGTTTATCAGCACAATGGATATAATCAGCATCAGGGCAGCAAAAGCGGCCGCTCCGATGGCCACGGCGCGTACCGTGGAGTTCACCTGCTCCACCATGCGGGTGTGGAGCGTCACCTCAGCCACGGCGGGCACCATCTCAAGCTTCTGAGCCAGAGCGTTCAGAGAGTCAGGATTGGCCCATGCGGCCTTCACATGCACCTCAAACTCAGGCGCGAAGGGGTTCACCCCGTCCATGAGTGCAGAGATGTTTTCCTCATCGCCAAGCATCTCCTGCCAGCGAGCCATCACATCGTCAGGCGACGAGTAGGCATACGAGGCCACGTAAGGAGCCGCTGAGAAACGCTGCTTCATCGCCGCCACATCGGCCGCCGAGGCATCCTCGTCAAGCAGAATGGCAAACCCCATGTTCTGCCTGAGGTCAGTGGCAAGCGAATGTGCCCCGATTCCGAGCAGGGCCACCGCTCCGAGAATCAGGAGCACGAGCGCCACGCTGATGGTGGCGGTCAGACGGGTGCTGAACAGTGGAAGTCCGCTTCGTAGCTTTCTGGTCATTCGATGGGCAAATTAGACTGCAAAATTAATACATCCTACACCCCTTGTCAAGAGTTTTGACCTATTTTATTGTTCAAAGTCCCATAATAGTTGAATTTCCCGCCGTCGGCACCTTTTCCGCAGGCTCCGACGACTCTTTCGGTGTGACAATTCTGAATCAGATGCGTCACTTATTTGCTCGGATAGAATTATTGAGCTAAATTTGCAGTCCAGATTCTCTGCACATTATGTTATTGCACCTTACAATTTGTTGGGATTATAAGACCATAAAATGATGTATGGAATTGCGCTAATTCTTTGATTCTTAGATGAAACCATTTGAAAAACTGACATCGTGGTACTTCTCTCGGCGTGCTCTCCCTTACTGGAGCGTGCTTTTTATCGATGTCATGGTTCTCTTGGCGTGCGGACTGATTGCCTTTGCCGTTGAACACGGCACCCTCTTCACGCTCACCCACTTCTTCCCCCTGCTGGGCACCGAGTGTGTCTACATTGTTCTTTATCTGGTGGGATTCCGCCTGTTCCACACCTATTCCGGTGTAATCCGCTTCTCATCCTTCATTGACCTCTGGCGCATAGGCCTGGCCATCTCCGTGGGTGTCTGTCTGGCGCTGATATGCGAGCAGTTCCTCGGATTCGACCGCTTCCTCATGCCCCTCACTCCTGCCGATCTGCTCCTGCAGGCCGTGATGGCCGCCGCTGTGATGTGGACCGTCAGAATATGGGTCAAGACGCTCTATGAGGACACCCTGAAGCGCAACCGCTCCCACCGCGCGCTTGTGTATGGCGTTCAGGACGATGGCATAGCTCTGGCCAAGAGTATCAACAACAGTGACCGCTCCCCCTATCAGCTCTACGGCTTCCTCGCTGACAATGACTCCCTTAACGGCCACATGCTGCTGGGGCATCCCATCTACAGTGTCCATCAGGACCCCGTTGACATCATGACCCGCCGGGGCATCGACACCCTGCTCGTGTCGCGCCACAAAACCAAAGCCCTGCGCAGCAATGACAAGCTGGTCAACTCCCTGATTTCAGCCGGCATAAAGATAATGATATTCCCGCAAATCCGTGAGATGGGCAGTAATGACGACGAAAACGGCTTCGGCGGTCTCCGCGAGGTCAACGTGGAGGATCTCCTGCCGCGCGATGAAATCGAGGTCGACATGGACAAAATAGGCAGTCAGCTGCGCGGCCGCAGCATCCTCGTCACCGGTGCCGCAGGCTCCATCGGCTCGGAGCTGTCAAGCCTCATAGCCGGCTTCGCCCCCTCGCGCCTGGTGCTCATTGACCAGGCCGAAACCCCGCTTCACGACATGCGCCTGCTCATGCAGAAACAGTGGCCTGACCTTGAAGCCCACACCATCGTGGCCGACATAACCAACGCCGTCCGCATGGACAGCCTCTTTGAGCGCTTCAAGCCTGAATACGTGTTTCACGCCGCTGCCTACAAGCATGTGCCCATGATGGAGGACAACCCCTCCGAGAGTGTGGCCAACAACGTTCAGGGCACCCGCGTGGTGGCCGACCTGGCCGTCAAGCACGGCACCCGCAAGTTCGTCATGGTGTCCACTGACAAGGCTGTCAACCCCACCAACGTCATGGGCTGCTCCAAGCGCATCTGCGAAATCTATGTGCAGTCACTTGACAGCGCCATCAAGAGCGGTCAGGTGAAGGGCCGCACAGGCTTCGTCACCACCCGCTTCGGCAACGTCCTGGGCTCAAACGGCTCCGTTATCCCCCTCTTCAAGGAGCAGATTAAAGCCGGCGGCCCCGTCACGGTGACCCATCCTGAGATCATCCGCTTCTTCATGCTCATCCCCGAGGCCTGTAAGCTCGTGCTCGAAGCGGGCACCATGGGCAACGGCGGCGAGATTTTCGTGTTCGACATGGGCAAACCCGTCAGAATCGTCGACCTTGCCCGACGCATGATAACCATGAGCGGCGCCAAGGACATTGAGATATGCTTCACCGGCCTGCGCGACGGCGAGAAGCTCTATGAAGAGGTGCTCAACGACAAGGAGGTGACCCTACCCACCTTCCATCCCAAAATCAAGATTGCGCGCGTGCGCAGCTATGCCTACTCTGACGCCTCGCGCCTCATCGGCGAGCTCATTGACGCCTGCGCCTTTGCCTCCGACATGGAGATTGTGCGCCGCATGAAAGAGATAGTGCCGGAATTTCACTCCCAGCACTCTCCCTATGAAATCCTCGATGCCAAGCCCGGCCAGCTCAATTAATCCAGCAGGCTGCGGGCCTCGGGGGTGAGCAGGTGCTCAATCTCCCCCGCCCAGATTCTCACGTCGACGGCACCCATCGAGTAAGGACCGATGGCGTAGGGATCATAGTGAAACACCACGCTTCCATCATCCAGATAAGCCACGCCCGGGCCGGTCAGCTGGTCAGTGAACACTCCCGCATCGTCAAGCCCGGCCACAGTGGTATGGAGGTCGGCGGCAAGCTGCTCCTTGATGACCTGAGTCAAAGCCTCGTCGCTGCCGCTCACAAACATGTCGGCCGCGGTCATCACCTTCCCCTCGTCGAGATTATAGGTCAGATAAGTGGCCGTAGTCATGCCGTGGGCCCCGCCGAAATCGGTTGACTCCGTTATGCGATAGCTGATGTAGCGTGTGTTGTAATAAACCGGGCGCGCCGTCTTGTCAATCATCATCTGGCGCCAATGGTCATCGTCAATCACCGAATCGTTGGCCACCGATGCCCATTCCACGCCCTCAAGCCCGAACACCGATGTGTCGGCCAGATAGTTCATCATCACCTTATCAATCCCCCGCGCGCCCGCGTGGTCGGCAAAGGTTATGTTTATCAGGCTGTCCTGAAGCGCTCTGAGCGATGAGCTGCCAATTTTCTCCGGCCATTCAATCGAGGCGCTTATCAGGGCCCGGCCGTTCATCCGCGGCTCGTCGGGCAGGGTAGGGGTGGTGTCGGTGTAGGTAAACTGGCGCATCCCGGTCTTAATCAGGAAGTCCACCTCAAAGTTGTCGATGTCAGAGGTGCGGTTGCGCCCCGCGCAGCCTGTCAGCAGCGCGGCTGCGGCGGCCATATATAGGTAATGCTTTTTCATAATCATCATTGTGTGTGGCGTTGTCTACAAAGATAATCACTTGACAGTTAAAAAAGTTTGCCTCGGGCATATTTTTATGGCTGATTTATGGTTAATGAATGTGAAAAGTTGTGGAGAAGTATGTAATTCACGCCGATTCATGCATTTAGACTCGTTCTTATTCTTAATTAATCTGAAATTCTGGGTTGTTTTGACCAATAATTGTCGGTTTTGGCGCAAAAATCTCTTTTTTGTGCAATCCGCATTTTCCTATGATGAATTTTTTTTGCAATTTTGCAGCGCAAAAAAATCAGATTGTCCAATCGTAACTAATTAATAATCCAATTATGTCTGAAATTGCTAACCGCGTAAAAGAGATTATCGTCGATAAGCTCGGCGTTGATGAAAACGAAGTAACTGAAACTGCAGAGTTCACCAAGGATCTCGGCGCTGACAGCCTCGACACCGTTGAGCTCATCATGGAGTTCGAGAAGGAATTCGGCATCACCATCCCCGACGAATCAGCTGAGAAGATCTCTACCGTAGCTGACGCAGTTGCATACATCGAAGAAGCTAAGAAGTAAGAATCCCCTCGGCGGTCATCGCCCCGGATTTTAATCGATCTTCCACACGCCTGCCCCATCTGACCTCACGGTCGCGGGCCGGAACCTATCAAAAAGTTCCTCCGCAAGGGGGAATTTTTTCAGCATTTTATTCAGACCATATTTACACACCCTCCACCCCTCTCACTTTTCAGATATGGAATTAAAACGTGTAGTCATCACCGGACTCGGTGCCATCACCCCGCTGGGTAATGACGTCGCTGCTACTTGGGAAGCTGCCAAGGCCGGTAAGAGCGGCGCTGCCCCCATCACCCACTTCGACGCTTCGAAGTTCAAAACCCAGTTTGCCTGTGAGGTGAAAGGGTTCAATGCTGCCGACCATTTTGACCGCAAGAAGCTCCGTCAGCTCGACCTCTACGCTCAGTATGGCATCGTAGCTGCCCGTCAGGCTGTGGCTGATTCGGGTCTGGCAGAGGCTGAAAATCTCAATAAAAACCGCGTTGGCGTTATCGTTGCCGCAGGTATCGGCGGCCTCCACACTTTCGAGGAGGAAGCCGGCTACTATGCCGTTAACGGCGCCGAACAGGGTCCCAAATACAATCCCTTCTTCATCCCCAAGATGATTGCCGACATCGCTTCAGGCCACATCTCGATGGAGTATGAATTCCACGGTCCCAACTATGGTGTGGTGAGCGCTTGCGCATCTTCTAACAATGCCCTCATCGACGCGTTTAACCTCATTCGCCTCGGCAAAGCCGACGCCATCATCACCGGCGGCGCCGAAGCTGCTATCTTCCCCGCAGGTGTGGGCGGCTTCAACTCAATGCACGCCCTCTCAACCCGCAACGACAGCCCCGAAACCGCCTCTCGACCCTTCAGCGCCTCGCGCGATGGCTTCGTAATGGGCGAAGGCTCGGCTGTCCTCGTGCTTGAAGAGCTCGACCACGCTCTGGCCCGCGGCGCCAAAATCTACGCCGAAGTGGCCGGTGGCGGCATGAGTGCCGACGCTTACCATCTCACCGCCACTCATCCCGAGGGCCTCGGTGCGAAGCTGGCAATGCAGAACGCGCTTGAGGACGCAGGCATGAAGCCTGAGGATGTGGACTATATCAACGTTCACGGCACCTCAACCCCCGTTGGCGACGTGTCAGAAATCAAGGCCATCAAGGACCTCTTCGGTGACCACGCTTACAAGCTCAACATTTCCTCAACCAAGTCTATGACCGGCCACCTTCTCGGTGCCACCGGTGCCATGGAAGCCCTCTTCTCTGTAATGGCTGTAAAGGAGGACATCGTGCCCCCCACCATCAACCATGAGGAGGGTGACAATGACGAGAACATTGACTATAACCTCAACTTCACCTTCAACCGCGCTCAGAACCGTCAGGTCAACGTTGCTCTCAGCAATGCCTTCGGTTTCGGCGGCCACAATGCCACTGTCATTGTCAAGAAGTTTGCCAAGTAAAGATTTCCCTATCTTTCAATCCAATAGAAAGCGGAGTGCCCGGTCGGGCGCTCCGCTTTCGTCGATATTGTGGTTATGTATGCTGCTCGTGGTTGAGAGTCAGAATTTTTCCTTTACTTTGTTAAATGTGTTCACCACGCCGTCCTTGGCCTTGTCATAGGTCTTCACCGTGCCATCGGCCACCTTTTTCGACACTTTCACCGTGCCGTCCTTGGCCTTGCCGTAGGTCTTCACCGTACCGTCGGCCACCTTTTTCGACACTTTTACCGTGCCGTCCTTAGCCTTGTTATAGGTGTTAACGGTGCCATCCTTGGCTTTCTCGAAAATATTCTCTGACTTGGCCTCGGCTTCCTTGGCGTCCTTGCTCACGGTGCTCTTGGCCTTGTCATAGGTCTTCGCCGTGCCGTCGGCCACCTTCTTCGACTCCTTGATCGTGGCATCCTTGGCCTTGTCGTAGGTCTTCACCGTGCCGTCGGCCACCTTTTTCGATGTCTTCACCGTGCCGTCCTTGGCCTTGTTATAGGTGTCAACGGTGCCATCCTTGGCTTTCTCGAAAATATTCTCTGACTTGGCCTCGGCTTTCCTGGCATCCTTTTTTACGGTGGCTTTGGCCTTGCGGTATTTCTTTGCTGACTTGTCGCGCACCTTCTCCACTGATTTCTCCGCCTTCTCTACGCGGGTCTCGGTGTCAGTTTTCGCGGCGGCTGAAGCGCTCATTGTTCCGAGCGATATGACGGCGGCTGCGGCCATCACGATAATCATCTTTTTCATAATCGGCGGATTTTAAGTTGTTAATATTACTGTTTGAAATTATAACCTGCTGTATTGCTTAAAGGTTGGTGAAAATGCGTTAAGCAAGGTTAATTTGACGGTGTGTTGTCATTTTTGGTGTCTCAAATTGTCCTCATGGTATTAAAAGGTGGGACTTTGTTCCATATTTGTTGAATAGTAGGATAAATTTCCGTATTTTTGTCCCAATATAGTGCAAAAAAAAATGGCAGTATTTTCCCGCCTCGGGATTCTCTGCTTCGAAATTAACCAATCATATCTATATGAGACATTTGTTATTGACCGGTCTCGGATGCGTTGCTGCTCTCCTCACGGCTTGTAGTGATGACCCCGGGTTCTCGGCCACTGAAAGGGGTTCTGTCAAACTGACCCTTGACGTGGATCGAAGTGTCATGTCGGCTCAGCCCTCAAGGTCATCTCTTGATGACATTTGCGCGAGCATTTCGCCGGATGACTTCACCGTTAGTATCACCGGCGAGGACGGCGAAACCAAGGAATGGCCTTTTGCCTCCTTTGATGGACAAAACATCCCCATCGGCTCCGTTACCGTGGCCGCTCGTTATGGCGAGCCCGGACGCGAAGGCTTCGACGCTGCCTGCTTCTATGGCGAGCAGACCGTGAAAGTGCTCACTGACCAAACCACTGAAGTGGCCATCACGGCATCTCTGGCCAACGCCGCTGTCCGCGTGGACTACACCGATGCCTTCCGCCGCTACATGACCGACTATTCCGCTTCGGTGCGAACCGAGGGCTCGGCCGAGGGCCATGACTATCCCTCAAGTGTCACTGACTCTGACCTCTTCATCAACCCCGGCGATGGCTCGCTCTATGTGACCTTCACCACCATCCAGGGGCAGAGCGCAACCCTTAAAGCTGCCGAATTCACCGCCGAGGCGCGCCACCGCTACATCATCACCGTAGATGTCAACGAAGGCGAAATCGGCATGCCCGTCCTCTCTGTTGACTTTGATGACCAGACTGTGGCGGAAACCCGCGAGTTTGTCCTCTCTGATGAGCTCTTCAATGCCGCAGCCCCTGAGGTGACTCCCGCCACCACTGATGTCACCGTAATCGAAGGTTTCGAGCCCGCATCTCCCGCCAAGGTCAACATCGTGGCCGAGGGACGTCTCGCTGCCGTAACCCTCGTCACCGAGAGTGACTATCTCCTGGCCAACGGCTGGCCCGCAGAAATCAATCTCCTCAAGGCCGGGGCCGACATGCAGCAGCTCCTCCGCAGCATGGGCCTCCAGGCTGTGGGCATCTGGACCAAACCTGACAAGCTGGCCGCCCTTGACTTCTCAAAGGTCATCGCCTCGATTGGCAGCGCAGTCAATAATTCCACCACCTTCCGCATTGAGGTGGAGGACGCTTACGGCAAGATTAGCTCCCCCGCAGGCATCATCAATGTGACGGTGGAACCCGTTGAGTTCGCCATCACCGGCCACGACCTCTGCATGGCAGGCGACGACACTGTCACTCTAACCGTGGCTTTCAACGGTGCCGACATCAATTCCACCCGCTTTGAGGTGTTCCATTCCGGCTCAGGCGTCTGGGACGAGGTGACTCCCGTCTCCGTCGCCCCCGTGTCGCGTGCCGAGCTCCCCGCGTTCACCGTGGTGCTCCCCCTCTCTGACCTCACCGGTGATGTCAAGGTGCGCGCCACTGCCGGTTCGCTCCCCCCGGTCACTTACACCGTGCCCCGTACCGTGCCTGACTTCACTGTCAGCGTGACCGAGAATAACACTTTCGCTCATTATGCCATCATCGATGTGGCTTGTGACGATGTTGCTCCCGCAAGCGTCATCAAGATGCTCAAGTTTAGCGTGGCCGATGCCTCCGGCGCTGCCGTCACCGGCCTCTCGGCCGTCAAGGTGGCCGACTCGCAGGTAAAGCTCTCAGGCCTTCCCGCCGGAGCTGCCCTGACCATCAAGGGCACCCTCGCCGGAAAGGAGTCAACCGCCTCTGCCACCACTGAGGTTGAAGCCCCCATTCCTAACGGCGACTTCGAGACCCTCGTTCCCACTGTAAATTTTAATAGCTTAAATCAGGGCGGACGTTGGAAAGAATCATTTGTTAGCTCCTATAAGCAGACCACGAGCGCCATTCAGATTCAGGAGCCTGCCGGTTGGGCTTCTGTCAATGAAAAGACTGCGTCCACCTCTCATGCCAGGCAGAACACGTGGTTCGTTGTCCCCTCCACGGTTAACACCACTCTATCGTGGCTCTCTACTGTTCCCAAGAGCGCCGTAGGTACTAATGGAGGCACTGACACCCCCGAAGCTTTCAAATATCTCACTGCTCAGAGTGGTGCCAATGCCATGGTGCTCCGAAACGTGGCTTGGGATGCTGCTGGTGTCCTTCCTGCCGACAAGTCTTACACTGCTGCCAGTGCCGATCAATATTGCAACCCCAATGTGCCCAACATCGCCAATCGTTCGGCCGGCAAGCTCTTCCTCGGCTCATATGCTTTCGATGGCTCCACCGAGACCTATAACGAAGGTGTGGGCTTCACCTCGCGCCCTTCGTCGCTCTCGGGCTACTATAAGTTTGAGCGTGACGCCGCTGACCCTGATGAAACCGGCATGGTCACCGTTCAGGTGCTCTCCGGCAACACTGTGATTGCCCAGGCTACCAAGATGCTTGAGCCCGCTGAGGATTACACTCCCTTCTCCCTCCCTCTCACCTATGCGGCCGCCGCACCCAAGGCCACTTCGGTCCGCGTGATGTTTGCGTCATCCAATCATGCATCTAACAGCATGGCCGATGAAACCGCTAATGTCAAGACCTCTACCCGCGTTAACCGTTACGAGGCTTATTCCATTGGTGCTGCCCTGACTGTTGACAATCTCTCATTCAATTATTAATTCCGATTACCATCAATGAAAACCAAAATATTTTCTTTCCTGGCCTTTGCGGGACTTCTGGCAACCTCTTGCTCGGACAATCCTGACTATCCCGTTGACTCGGCCAAGGACTTCGGTCAGGTGAGCCTCTCTGACTTAGGGGTGGATGTGGACGATGCCGAGATTGTTATCTCTCGTGCCGACGTCGAAACCTCTGACTATATCGTCAAAATCGTTAACGCCGACGGTGAGGAGGCTTATTCAGCTCCCTTTGCCGATTGCCGTGACGCTGTGATCACTCTCCCCGTGGCCGACGGCTACACCGTTCAGGTCCATAGCCACAATGTGGAGAATGCCGCCTGGAACGCCCCTTATTATTATGGAGAAAAGTCCTTTGACGTTAAGAAGAACGAAATCACCTCTGTGGGCACTGTCAATTGCTCGTTCTCTAACATCCGCGTCAGCGTGCGCTATTCTGATGAGCTTATGGCCATGCTTGATGGCGACGCCGCTGTAACCGTCAAGTGCAGCGAAACCGGTTCGTCGCTCACCTTCGGTCAGAGCGAGTCACGCTCGGGCTATTTCCGCGCTCTCGAGGGCAGCACCACTCTCGGCGCCGAGTTCAGCGGTATGATTAACGGTCAGCTCTACACTCTTACAAAGGGCCTCAGCGATGTCAAGGCCGGTCAGCACCGCATTGTCACCTTCTCTGTCCGCTCAGGCGGCGACATCCCCATTGAGGCCGGTAATGTCCAGCTCGGTGGCGAGGGTGAAGGCGTGAAGCTCGCCGATGGTCTCTGGCTCGTGGCCGCCGTGGTCACCGAGGATATCCACGGCAATGTTACAGTGGGCGAAGAGGGTGATTCTTCAGCTCAGCGTCCCGGCAAGGAGGAGGATCAGGAACCCGTCACTCCCGTTGACCCCGAGAAGCCTGTTGATCCCGTAGCCGGTATCACCATCCAGGCGGTTGCTCCCCTTGACCTTGACAAGCAGAATCCCACAAACCTCTCGCAGTATATTGTCCGCATCCATGCTGACAATGGTATCTACAACCTCGAGATTACCATCTCCACCGACAGCGATGAATTCCGCCCTGCTCTGGAGGAGATGCTCCCCACTCAGTTTGACATGGCACACCCCGGAGCCCTTGAAAGCACGCTCCGTGATGACCTTGGCTTTGCAGTGGGTGATGAGGTGCTGGGTCACACAGATGTTGACTTCGTGGTTGACCCCTTCCTCATCTCTCTGCTGGCTGGATATCCCGGTGTTCACACCTTTACCATCTCGGTGACTGATAAGGAGGGTGGCGTTCCCGTGGTCAAAGAACTCATAATTAAAGCTTAACATCACTCATGACGATGAATAAATCAATCATTTTTATTGCTCCGGCACTGCTCGCGGCTTCGTCAGTGATGATGCTCTCGGGCTGCTCTTCTGAGGAGCTTTCTCTCGGTCAGGGCGATGGTGCCATCACCGTCCGCGCCGCTCTGTCGTCCGACGTGAAGGTGGTGTCGCGCGCCGATGCCGATGATCTTCGCGCCCTCTATGGCGAGAGCCTCCAGCTTTGGCTCACAAAGCCCGGCTCGGGCCCCGTGCGCCGCTATGAAGGCATTGACAATGTCCCCGTTGACCCCGTGGTCCTCCCTTCGGGCGCTTATGTGGCCGAGGCTTGGGCCGGCGATTCGGTGTCAGCTTCTTTTGACTCAAAGTATTTCAAGGGCTTCGAACCTTTTGATGTCACAGCCGGTTCCACCACTCCTGTCAGCATCACTCTGCGCATTGCCAACGTGGTGGTGTCGGTCGACGTTGACGAGAGCGTTGACAATGTTATTCGTGAGGGGTTCACTCTCACTGCCGGCCATTCGCGCGGCGAGCTCACCTTTGAGGGCCGCGATGAGCGTAAGGGCTATTTCATGATGCCTTCTTCTGACACTGACCTGACGCTCACTTTCGACGGTCAGACTCTTGACGGCAAGGACTACACTCAAACCGAGACCATAGCCAATGCCGCTCCCACCACTGAATACGTTATCCACATCAAGCACAATCCCAAGTCGGAAAATGGCATTGGCGGTGCTTTTCTCGACATTACTGTTGATGCCACCGAGATTGAGGTCAATGATGAGTTTGTGCTCACTCTGGCCCCTGACATCCGCGGCATGGGCTTTGACATTGCCCAGCCTCAGCTCACTGAGGAGGGCAAGGGAATCCGCCGCTCGGTCTATATCTCGGCCGCTGATGAGCTCTCCTCGCTCATCCTTGACAGTGAGGCGCTCACTTCTGTGATAGGTCGCCGCAGTGTGGACCTCGTTAATGCCGCGGATGATTCTTATGAGCAGCTCCTCAATCAGAGCGGCATCACCGTGCAGCGTGTGGTCACTGACGGTGTCCTCACAGCCATGCGTGTGAGCTTTGAGGAGGAGTATGTGGCCGCTCTCCCTGAGGGTGTGTTCACCTATCGCTTTGCAGCTGCCGATGGCGAGCTCAAGTCAGAGGCTGCTCTGACAATTGAGGTCTCTAACGCTCCCGTGGCTATGAACCCCGTCAATGAGACCGAGGTGGACTACACTTCAGCGGTGCTCCGCGCCACAATCCTCAAGGATGACATGTCGCGCGCCGGGGGCAATGGTTTCCGCTATCGCGCCGTGGGTGAAAGCGCTTGGACGTTTGTGGAAGGTGTGGTGGCTGACGGTGAGATGACCGCCACTGTCACCGGTCTTAAGAACGCCACAGTTTATGAGGCCACTGCAATCTACAACACCTACGAAACCGACCCCGTGACATTCACAACCAAGGCTTATCCCCAGCTCCCCAACGCAAGCTTCGAGGACTTCACCGACGCCACCCCCATGCTCTTCTACAGTGGCGATGAGTCCAACATGTTCTGGGATTCGGGCAACCACGGCTCAAAAACAATGGGTAAGAATGTCACTGAGGTTGACAAGACCATCAAGCATTCCGGAAAGCAGTCGGTCAAACTCATGTCGCAGTTTGTCGGCATGGGCTCGCTGGGCAAATTTGCTGCCGGCAACATCTTTGTCGGTAAGTATCTCAAAACTGACGGCACCGATGGTGAGCTTGGCTGGGGCCGTGAGTTCAATTTCATTGCACGTCCCAAGGCCATCAGAGTCTATGCCAAGTACACTCCCGGCGCTTGCCAGTCAAACGTTGTGAGCAAGGCATATAAGAATCCCGAAGGCTGGACTGCCGGAACAATGGACCAGGGCATTATCTATGCGGCTCTGATGTCAGATGACACCGTGGACTACTCTGATGGCTCTCAATGGTCATGCGTGGTAAAAACGAAGTCAAGTCAGCTCTTTGATTCGCAGGCTGCGAATGTGGTGGCCTATGGTCAGCGCATTTTCACGGAGGCAACTCCTGAGGAGGGTCTGATGCAGATTGACATCCCTCTTGACGATGTTCATGGTAATCTTGAACCCAAGCGCATTATCATCGTGGCATCGGCCAGCCGCTTTGGCGACTATTTCCTCGGTGGTCAGGGCTCCACTCTCTGGCTCGATGACTTTGAACTGATTTATTGATAGATTCAAATTCCGCTTTTCTGGAGCATCATCCCTTGCCGGGGTGGTGCTCCTTTTTTTTGGGTCAACTGCAAAACCCGGTTAATATGTTAAAAATGTGAGGGGCCCGCCATCGGTGTTTGCTTATATTTGGAAGCTTTAGCCAAAACCCCTCCGCGCCAAACGGGTCCGCAAAATGTAGGGGCGCCCGTTCGGGGCGCCCGCCCTCCGCGACAAACCCCCTCCGCGCCAAATGTCTTAACAACCACTTTTTTACATTGACGAAGAACGAGTCGCGGAGCGACGACATCGTGTTTAACCCGGTCACGACCGTAGGGAGTGCCGGGACACAAACCAACACACTCAAAGAGTCGCGGAGCGACGATGTTGTCACTCCACCAGTTTTTGTAAATTTTTTTTCACACAAAAAGCAGGATGTCCCTTTTTCCGCCAAACGCGGTCCTAACTTTGCATCGTCAACCATCTGATTCCATTCATTCCAAATTCCTTCATATCGTTTTTTTTCTGATGATGGTTGGCAAAGTCCCAATGACTCGTCGCTGTCGCGACCGGCGAGCCGGCGGTGGGTGAAGCCCGGAGGCCTTTCTCCGTTCTCAAACCCTCAAAAAATCATTATCTCCCCTCGGAGAAAGGCCGAATGGCGAACCCCAAAAAATGTGACAGGGGCATCCACTATTGAGTCGCGGATGCTCCCTGTCCTGGTTCCGGTTATTATGGTATGGCGCGCTGGCGCAGCGCCTCAGCCTGTCATTCCGGGTAGGTGATGTCCCACAGGTAGAGGGCTTGCGGCGGCATCGAGGTGCCGGCGGCGCAGCGGTCTTTGGCTTGGATGATGCGGCGGAATTGTTCCTCGGTGATTTTCCCGCGCCCCACGTCAACGAGCGTCCCCACCACGGCGCGCACCATGTTGCGCAGAAAGCGGTCGGCGGTAATCACAAACACTCGGGCGTCCGCGTAGCCTTCCACCGTCACCCACTCGGCGCGGGTCACGCGGCAGATGTTGGTCTTCGTGTCGGTGTGGAGCTTGGAGAAGGATGTGAAGTCATCAGTCTCCAGGAGTATTCTGGCCGCGCGGTTCATAGCATCGTAGTCAAGCGTGGGGGGCGCCGCCCAGGCCAGTGCATTGAAGAATGGCGAGCGGCGTGTCAGCGCATAGTAGTGATAGGTACGTGACGTGGCGCTGAAGCGTGCGTGCATGTCGTCGGCCACGGGCCACACACTCTCCACCACTATCGATGGTCCCGTGATGGCCCCCAGGGCGCGGGGCAGGGTGGTGGGGTTGAAGCTCACCGTGTCAGGCACATCGAAGTGGGCCACCATCATCCGGGCATTAACCCCGGTGTCGGTGCGCCCGGCTCCGGTTATGGCGGTAGGGTGGCGCAGAACTTTGCTCAGCGCATCCTCAAGGGCACTCTGAACGGTGGCCACTCCGCCCGGTTGGCTCTGCCAGCCGTGATAGGGAGCGCCGTTATAGCTCAGGCGCATGAACCATCGCCCCATCAGTCTTTCTCAAGATAGGTGTAACCGTAGAGCCCTGAGCGGTAGTTGCTCAGGAATTCTCGTCCTTCCTCGGGTGAGATGCGGCCGGCCTTCATTGACGAGGTCACCCAGGTCTCTACATTGCGCACAAGCTTCTTGGGCGTGTACTGCACGTAGTCAAGCACTTCGGCCACGGTCTCGCCGTCAATGATGCGGTCAATCTCGTAGCGGTCTTTGTACACGGAGATGTGGACGGCATTAGTGTCGCCGAACAGGTTGTGCATGTCACCCAGAATCTCCTGGTAGGCTCCCACAAGGAACACTCCTAAGTAGTAGGGCTCGTTGGGCTTCACGGGGTGCACGGGCAGTGATGACTGCACGCCGTGGTTGGTGATGAAGTGGTTGATTTTCCCGTCGGAATCGCAGGTGATGTCCTGGATGGTGCAGGTGCGAGAGGGCTTCTCGTCAAGGCGCTGGATAGGGATGATGGGGAAAATCTGGTCAATGGCCCAGGAGTCGGTGAGTGACTGGAAGAGCGAGAAGTTGCAGAAGTATTTGTCAGGGAGTGTCTTGGCAATCTTGCGGAGCTCTTCAGGTGCATGCTTCATGGATGAGCCGAGCTCGCCCACTTCGCGCGCTATTGACCAGAAGAGCTTCTCCACTTGTGCGCGGGTACGCAGGTCGAGCATCCCCAAGCTGAACAGGTCAAGGGCTTCTTCTCTGATTTGCAGGGCGTCGTGCCAGCTCTCCAGCAGGCGGGGCTGGTCAAGGCGGTCCCAGATCTGGTAAAGCTCGCGGGCAAGCTCATGTGCATCCTCGGGAAGCTCTTCGCTGTCGTTCCAGAGCGGCAGGCTCGTGGTTTCCAGGGCTTCAAACACCAGCACGGAGTGGTGGGCCGTCAGTGAGCGGCCGCTCTCGGTGATGATGTTGGGCTGAGGGATGTCGTTCTTCACGCAGGCGTCCACCAGAGCCGACACCGAGTCGTTGGCATACTCCTGGATGGAGTAGTTCATGGAGCTCTCGGAGGCGGAATTGCGGGTGCCGTCGTAGTCCACGCCAAGGCCGCCGCCTATGTCCACAAACTCTATGTTGAAGCCCATGCGGGTGAGCTGAACATAGAATTGCATGGCTTCGCGCAGTGCGTTCTTGATGCGGCGTATCTTTGTAATCTGGCTCCCTATGTGGAAGTGTATGAGCTTGAGGCTCCCGGTGAGCTTGTTCTTCTCCAGAAAGTCAAGTGCCGTGAGCAGCTCTGAGGAGTTGAGGCCGAATTTTGACTGGTCGCCGCCGCTCTCTTCCCATTTGCCGGAGCCGGCTGAGGAGAGCTTGATGCGCATGCCTATGTTGGGCTCTATGCCCAGACGGCGCGCAATGTCGGCAATCATGCGCAGCTCATTGAGCTTCTCCACCACCAGATAGATGCGGCGCCCCATCTTCTGGGCCAGCAGCGCCAGCTCAATGTAGGCGGCGTCTTTGTAGCCGTTGCAGATAATCAGCGCATTGTCCTGAATGTTGGTGGCCAGCACGGCATGAAGTTCGGGCTTGGAGCCCGCTTCGAGGCCTATGTTGAATTTCTGACCGTGGGTCACCAGCTCTTCCACCACAGGGCGCATCTGGTTGACCTTGATGGGGTAGATGAGAAAATTCTGTGCCTGATAGTCATATTCCTTCTTTGCATTGGCAAAGCAGTTGGAAATCTTCTCGATGCGGTTGTCGAGAATGTCAGGGAAACGGAGGAGCACGGGCGCCATGATGTCGCGCACCTGCAGCTCGTCCATAACCTCTTTGAGGTCTACCGACGCGTAGCCTTGGCGCGGCGTAACAATCACGTGGCCACGCTCATTAATACCGAAATACTGACGCCCCCAGCCATTGATGTTATAAAGCTCGGCGCTGTCCTCGATTTTCCATTTTCTCATCAGCGGATATGCTTAATTTATTCAAAACTGTGCAAAATTAGCGATTTTTGGCGAATATGCCTCTTTTATTATTATTGTTGTGGTGCCCGAGCTGTGGTTTTATTGGTTTATCCGGGATGCATTATTTTGTTGCCGAGAAGTAATTAAACTTTTTGGGATATTTCTTGGTTTTAAGATTAAAAAGGGGTAACTTTGCAGTGTTATCACCGTCAAGAGGTTCTGACACCGTGGGTGGTATGCTCAAAATCCCTCTCCCCCTTTCATTATTATTTTCCGAAAAAAATACCACAGGATTACGTTCACGTTTCGTCGTGGCCGCTGCGGAGCGATTGCTACCGGACATTAAAGCGCCATTGACATCCTCTCAAATTGTTATATGAAGTACACCATTGAAGGTCTTAATTCAATGACTGACGAACAATTGCGCGACATTGCTCAGGAAATGGGCATGAAAAAAGTCGATAAAATTGACCGTGGCACTCTTGTTTACGATATTCTCGACCAAGATGCCATTCAGTCCGCTGCCACTATTGTGGAAAAAAGTCGTCGTCAGCCCGCAAAGCCTAAAAAAGAACGCAAAGCGCCGGCAGCTCGCTCCAAAGCCGCTGCCGCCGACTCTGATAGCGCCGCCGCCGTGGCTCCTGCCGCTGAGGCTCCCGCCGACCAGCCCGAGGCCGCTCCCAAGCGCCGGGGTCGCAAACCCAAGACTGTGGTAGCCGCCGAGGCTGCCGCAGCTGCTGAGACGGCTCCCGCCGCTCCCGCGCCCGAGGAGACTCCCGCCGCTCCTGCTGACGAAGCAGGGGCCGAGCAGCCCAAGCGCCCCCGCCGCGGCCGTCCCCGCAAGAATCCCGTAGCCGACCAGAGCGCTCCTCTGCCTCTCGAACATCAGGCTGCGCTCCCTCCCGCCGAACTCCCCGCTCCGGCTGAGGCTTCTCTGCCTGCGCCTGTGGCTCCCGAACTTCCCGCTCCCGCTCCTGCCGAGGCCTCTCAGACCCCTGAGCAGGCCGCCCCTGAAAATAATGAGGGTCAGCAGCAGGAGGAGGCTCAGGCGCCCCGTCAGCGCCGCGACTTCCGTCCCGGCAGCCAGGGTGGTTCGCTGGGCCAGTTCTTCCCCCGCAGCGAGGGGCGCCGCTTCGTGCCCCGCAATCAGCGTGAGAAGGAAGAGGCTGCCGTGCGCGCAGCTGCCGCTCCGGTGGTGATAGGCGAGCCCGTGCCTGAGAGGCCCGAGAAGCTCTCCAAGAATCAGAAGAAGAAGCTCCGCCAGCAGCAACAGCAGCAACAGGCGCAGATGCCTCAGGAGCCGGCCTACAATTTCGGCGACCTCATCCGTGCCTCAGGCGTGCTGGAGATTGTGCCCGAGGGCTACGGTTTCCTCCGCTCAAGCGATTACAACTATCTGGCTTCGCCTGACGATGTCTACGTCACTCAGCAGCAGATAAAGCAGTATGGCCTCAAAACGGGCGACGTGGTGGAAGCCACCATCCGTCCTCCTAAGGTCAACGAAAAATATTTCCCTCTCACCTCAGTGGTGGAGGTCAACGGCCGTAGCCCCGAGTTTATCCGTGACCGTGTGGCGTTTGAACATCTCACCCCTCTATTCCCGGAGGAGAAGTTTGACCTCACCGCCGGCCGCAGCAACAATCTCTCAACCCGAGTGGTTGACATGTTCTCGCCCATCGGCAAAGGCCAGCGCGGCCTCATTGTGGCCCCTCCCAAAACCGGTAAGACCATCCTGCTGAAGGATATTGCCAACGCCATAGCCGAGAATCACCCTGAAACCTACATCATGATTCTCCTCATTGACGAACGCCCTGAGGAGGTCACCGATATGAGCCGCAGCGTTAATGCTGAAGTGATTGCATCCACCTTCGACGAGCCCGCTGACCGCCATGTGAAGATTGCCGGCATCGTCCTGGAGAAGGCCAAGCGTCTGGTGGAGTGTGGCCATGATGTGGTGATTCTTCTCGACTCCATTACGCGTCTGGCCCGCGCCTACAACACCGCTCAGCCAGCCTCGGGCAAGATTCTCTCGGGTGGTGTGGACGCAAACGCTCTCCAGAAACCCAAACGCTTCTTCGGCGCTGCCCGTAACATTGAAAACGGTGGCTCGCTGACCATCATCGCCACCGCCCTGACAGAAACCTCTTCAAAGATGGACGAGGTTATCTTCGAAGAGTTCAAGGGCACCGGCAACATGGAGCTGCAGCTTAACCGCACGCTGGCCAACAAGCGAATATTCCCCGCTGTGGACATCATGGCTTCGTCAACCCGCCGCGACGACCTGTTGCTGCGTGGCGAAACGCTTAACCGCATGTGGATTCTCCGCCGCTTCCTGGCTGACCGTAACCCCATGGAGGCTATGGAATTCATCAAGGACAGAATGGAGCGCACCACTGACAATGACGAGCTCCTGCGCACCATGGGCGACTGATTTCCGCCCCCGTGCCGACGATTACGCCGAGGCGTCCCTCTCCGCAGGGGCGCCTCGGCTGCCATTAGGGAGAAACAGGCAAATTTCAGGCTCCTTTTTCTGATATGCACGGTTTTTTGTATCTTTGTGGGTATGAACGAGAAAGCGCTTAGCCGTTTGTATCTCAAGGACACGGCATTCCAGGAACTTATGCAGCAACGCATTTTCAATGTGCTGCTGATTGCCTCGCCCTATGATGCCTTCATGATGGAGGAGGACGGGCGTGTGGAGGAGCAGCTCTATTTTGAGTATGTGGCCCTCAACCTCAGCTCGCCCCCGCGAGTCACACAGGTGTGTGGCCTCGATGCGGCCCTGGAAGCGCTAAAGGTCAAGCAGTTTGACCTAATCATCACCATGCCCGGCAACGATGTGAGCGAAACCATCGACAATGCCCGTGAGATAAAGCATCTCTATCCCGAGCTGCCGATAGTGGTGCTGACTCCTTTCAGTAAAGAGGTGTCGCGACGTCTGGCCAACGAGGACCTGTCAGGCATTGACTACGTGTTCAGCTGGCTGGGCAATGTTGACCTCCTCCTGGGTATCATCAAGCTTCTGGAGGACAAGATGAATGCCGACCATGATATAAACTCCGTGGGTGTTCAGGTCATAATGCTTGTGGAGGACTCTGTGAGGTTCTATTCATCGGTGCTCCCTAACCTCTATAAGTTTTTGCTCAAGCAGAGCCGCGAGTTTTCCACCGAGGCTCTTAACGAGCATGAACAGATGCTGCGCATGCGCGGCCGCCCCAAGGTGGTGCTGGCGCGAAACTACGAAGAGGCAGTGGGGCTCTACGAGCGCTTCGGCAAGAATATGCTCGGCGTGATTTCCGATGTGTCGTTCATGCGCGAAGGGGCCAAGGATTCCAAGGCCGGCCTGAAACTCGTGGACTATCTTCACTCTCAGGACCCCTCGCTGCCGGTGATTGTGGAATCGTCGGAAACAGAGAACGCAGCCCCCGCCATCGAGGCCGGAGCCGTGTTTATCGACAAGAACTCCAAGAAGCTGGCCGTTGACCTCAATGATGCCATAATGCGGAAGTTCGGTTTTGGCGATTTTGTGCTCCGTGACCCCAAGACCGGCGATGCCGTGGCCCGAATAAGGTCGCTCAAAGATATGCAGAACCATATTTTTGACATCCCCGCCGAGAGCATCTTCTTTCATGCACGGAGCAATGACATTTCACGATGGCTCTATTCGCGCGCATTGTTCCCCATAGCCGACGTTATACGCCGCCACAAGTGCGAGAGCATCGAGGATATCCCAGCTGCCCGTCAGCTCTTCTTTGACCTCATAGTCAAGTACAGGAAGATGAAGAACAGGGGAGTGGTGGCCGTGTTCCGCAAGGACCGCTTTGACCATTACAGCAATTTTGCGCGCATTGGCGACGGCTCGCTCGGCGGCAAAGGACGCGGCCTGGCGTTCATTGATTCCATCATCAAGAAGAATCCCGTGTGTGACGACTTCCAGGGGATAACCATCTCCATCCCGCGCACGGTGGTGCTCTGCACCGACATCTTCGACGAGTTTATGCGCGCCAACAGTCTCTATCCGCTGGCGCTCAGCGATGTGCCTGACGAGGTGATTCTGAAAGCGTTCCTGAAGGCACGTCTGCCGGAACGACTGACGGAGGACTTCCTGGCGCTGTTTGACGTGGTGGACAAGCCATTGGCTGTGCGCAGTTCGAGCCTCCTGGAGGACTCGCATTACCAGCCCTTTGCCGGCATCTATTCCACCTACATGATTCCTCATGACAAGGACCCGGAGCGAATGCTCAGGATGCTCGGTGACGCCATTAAAGGCGTCTATGCCTCGGTGTTCTTCCATGACTCCAAGGCCTACATGACCGCCACCTCCAACGTTATTGACCAGGAGAAGATGGCCGTTATCATTCAGGAAGTGGTCGGCAAGGAGACCAACGGATTTTATTATCCCTCATTCTCAGGCGTGGGACGCTCCCTCAACTATTATCCCATCAATGACGAGACTCCCGAGGACGGCGTGGCCGAAGTGGCCGTAGGCCTCGGCAAATATATCGTTGACGGCGGTGTGGCCTTGCGCTTCTCGCCCCGCCATCCCCGCCACGTGCTCCAAACCTCCGAGCTTGACATAGCGCTGCGTGACACCCAGACTCACCTCTATGCCCTCGACATGAACCGCACGCTGAGCGATGACGACGAGTTTAAGGTGGACGACGGCTTCAACATCACCCGCCTGCGAGTGCAGGACGCCGCTGAGGCCGGCGCGCTGAAATATATGGTCAGCACGTTTGACTATCAGGACAATGTGTTGCGTGACTACGAAGTGGGCAAAGGCCGCCGTGTGGTGACGTTCAACAACATCCTTAAGCACGATGTCTACCCTTTGGCACCGGCCATTGATTTCATGCTCACAACCGGGCAGCAGGCCATGGGTCGCGCCGTGGAGATAGAATTTGCCGGCACCATCGACACCACTCCCGGCAGCGAAAGCAAGGGCCACATCTATTGGCTCCAGATTCGTCCCATCGTTGACCGTAAAGAGCTTGTGGACGACTCTATGATGGAGGCGCCCGAAGAGCGTGTGCTCCTCCGCAGCAACACCGCGCTGGGCCATGGCAACATCGAAAATGTGACTCATGTGGTCTATATCCGCCCGGATAAGTTCAATTCGCTAAATAATTCGCTTGTAGCGCGGGAAATTGAGAAAATAAATCGTAACTTTACGGCTCAGGGCGAAAGCTATGTGCTGATAGGCCCGGGCCGCTGGGGCTCAAGCGATCCGTCGCTGGGTGTGCCGGTGAAGTGGCCCAACATCTCGGGAGCGAAACTCATCGTTGAGACCGCTCTTGAGAACTATCGCATAGAGCCGAGCCAGGGTACACACTTCTTCCACAACCTGACCTCGATGGGTGTGGGATATTTCACCGTTGACAATGCCAAAGGCGACGGAATCTGTGACTATGCGGCGCTTGATGCTATGGAGGCCGTGTATGAAAGCGATGCCGTCAGGATTGTGAAATTCCCCGCTCCGCTCACCATAGGTCTCAACGGTGTGAAGGGCGTGGGGATAGTGCTGAAACCCGAGGAACAGTAACCGAAAAGAAACAAATGTCATTTGCAACCAAGCTCAAACGCGCCTTCGGATTCGGCTCCGAGGAATATGACGACGAGGACTATGACACGTCGCTGCCCACCTATGCGGCCGGCGATGTGCCTGAGGAGGAGAAGCCTGTCAGCGTCGCTGAAATGAATGTGGCAAGTCCGTTTGCCACCGTCGACACCTCGGCGGTGACAGCCCGCAACGATGCCCCGGCAGACCCAGCGTCCGCCGCTGATGCCGCCCCCGCAGAGACAGCTGCCCCGGCGGCTTCTGACGCTGCTGACCCCTCGCTTCCCGGCGACCTCTTTGATGCGCTGATAGCACTGTTCAACTCCTTCCAGCCCGAATTTGTGGCAAAATGTCTCTCAACGGAGCAGCAACGCCGTTTTATCTTCGATTCTCTCGAAGAGCGTCTGCGCCGCCGCATTGAAGCCTGCGGAGTCCCCGCGGCAGAGAGCGTAGACGCCGTGGCCGAGCGCTCACGGATGATGGAGGAGCTGGTGCGCCTGCGCGAAGATAACAAGCTCGTGGCAGAGCTGCGTGACCGCATGGAGCAGAGCAACCTCAGCGCCGAGCGTCAGAAACGCGCCCTCACCAACAGAGTGATTGACCTCCAGAACAAAGTGGACGACCTTGAGGCCGCCTATGAGAAGCTGCGTCTGGAGGCCGCCATAGGAGCCTCGCGCGTGCAGCCCGAGCCCTCAGCTCCCGCTCCTGACCCCGCCGAGACAGAGAAACTGAAGGCCGAGATTGAACGCCTCACCACCATCAACGAACAGCATGAAACGAAAGCCCGCATGAGTGACGCCATGATCAATGACCTCACCGCCAAGGCTGCCGAAGCACGGAAAGAGGTGGAGCAAATGCACAATGACCTCAAAGTGGTGGATGAGATAAGCTCCCAGCTTGAAAAGGTGGAGGATGCCGTTAACAAGAAAGATGCCCGCATTGCCGAACTCACCGCCGAGCTCGACAGTCTCAACAGCCGCTTCGAGACCGTGAGAGCCGAGCGCGAATCAATGCGCAAGACCATTGAGAACAACCTCTACAATCAGGCCCACACAGAATCACTGCTCCGCAAGGAGATAAAGAAACTGGAAAAGAAACTGGCCGACGCCGGCAAAGCCCCCAAAGCTGAGGGCATGGCTCCGGCCAAGCCCCGCAAGCGCAAGATAACCGCCATTGACGAGAACGCAGGGTCAACCGATTGGTTTGACTCCACGCCCCCTCCCGGCGAAGGAAAGCTTGAAGCCCCCGAGAATCCCGACTTCGGCTATCAGGCTCCCCAGCGCAAGAAACATAATGATAACGATGCTCAGATGCTACTGTGGTAAGCAACATGAAGATTAACAGACTTTCCATACTGCCCGCCGCACTGGCCGCCACTGTGGCGGTTCAGGCTGCAAACATCACCGCCGCGCCTGACATGGTGCCCTACGTCTATCCCGCCAACGCTCCCGAGCGTCCCGACACCCCCGTGTATCTCCCCGGAGAGCAGGAGATGGCACGCCTCACTGACGACGGGCGCCGGGTGGTGGCCGTGAGCCTCACCTCAGGCGATGAAACCGACACCCTGCTTGACCTGGCCAACACCCGCGAGCTCAGCCTCGACTCCATAGAAGGCTTCACGCTGAGTCCTGACGGCTCGAAAATCCTGGTGTGGACCGGCAAGAAGATGATTTATCGCCGCTCCTACCGCGCAAAATACTACGTCTATGACCGTCACAGCCGCATTCTCATGCCGCTGTCAACGGAGTCAGACACGCAGCGCTCACCTATCTTCTCACCTGACAGCAGGATGGTAGCGTTTACGGCTGATGACAACAACATCCACATCCGTAAGCTCGACTACAAGACCGAGGTGGCCGTGACCACTGACGGAGCTGTGAACGGCGTGATTAACGGCGTGCCTGACTGGACCTACGAAGAGGAGTTTACCACCACCTGCTCAATGGCCTGGGCACCTGACAACCTGACACTCTGCTATCTGCGATATGACGAGAGAGAGGTGCCTATGTATCGCCTCACCCTCTACGAGGGAGCTTGCGAGCCTGACGCGACATACGCATTATATCCCGGCGAATTTGAATACAAGTATCCCGTGGCCGGGATGCAGAACTCCGTGGTGACGCTCCACTCCTACGACGTGGAAACCCGCAAGGTCAAGAAAGTGGACCTTCCTGCCGGAAGAGTGGAGTATATCCCCCGCATTGACTTTGCGGGAACGCCGGACCATCTTGTGGCCACCACCCTCAACCGCGACCAGAACCGCATGGAGCTTTTCTCGGTCAACCCCCGCAGCGCAGTGGTGCGCACGCTGATGGTGGAGGAGAACAAGAACGGCTGGATAGAGCCCATAGCCTATGAAGGGATGCGCTTCTACTCTGACTTTTTCATTCTCCCCTCATCACGCAGCGGCCACACCCACCTCTATCGCTACGGCTACTCTGGCGCTGTGGAATCGCAGCTCACCAAAGGTGACTATGACGTCACGGACTTCTACGGTTATTCATCCGCCGCCCGCGCATATTACTATCAGTCGACCGCCACCGGCACCATCAACCGCACTGTGAGCCGCCTTGACGCCAAAGGGAAGGTGACGGAGCTCACCCGCGCCAACGCGTGGGGAGAAGCTGTGTTCAGCCCCAATGCCACAGTGGCGATGCTCAATGTGAGCGATGTGACCACGGCACCCGTCTACACCCTTGTGAACCCCGCCACGGGCAAGACCCTCCGCACCCTGGAGGACAATGCCGAAGCCAACGCACGCTACAAGGATATGCCCCGCCGCGAATTCTTCACTATCCCGGCCGACAGCGCGGGCCCCTCGCTGGAGGGCTATGTGGTGCGCCCGTCGGGCTTCGACCCCTCGCGCCGTTACCCTGTGGTGATGTATCAGTATAGCGGCCCCGGCTCGCAGGAAGTGCGCAACCGCTGGACTGTTGACTGGGAGAACTATTACGCCATGCAGGGCATCATGGTGGTGTGTGTGGACGGCCGAGGCACAGGAGGCCGCGGCAGCGAATTCCGCGAAGCGGTGTACCGCAATCTCGGACACTATGAAACCATTGACCAATTGCGCGCCGCCCGCTACGCAGCGACCCTCCCCGGCGCCGACGCATCGCGCATAGGCATCTTCGGATGGAGCTATGGCGGCTATGAGACGCTGATGGCCATCTCGGCCGAGGATGCACCCTACAAGGCTGCCGTGGCTGTGGCACCCGTGACCGACTGGCGCTACTACGACACCGTCTATGCCGAGCGCTATATGCTCACCCCCGCCATGAATCCCCAGGGCTATGCCGAGTCAGCCCCGGTGAACAGAGTGGATGAAGTGGGGTGCCGACTGCTCATTATGCACGGCACCTCGGATGACAATGTCCATCCTGCCAACACCATGGAGTTTGTGGCCCGCATGATAGGAGCCGGCAAATTCTGTGACCTCTTCTTCTTCCCCGGCATGAATCATTCAATCAACGGCTGCGACACCCGTCGCCTGCTTTACAGCCGTATGCTCGATTATTTCCGTCAGAATCTTTGAAATGAAAAATAGACTTAGAAACGGACAGGCCGTGCGCTCACTGTGGCGGGTTTGGGCATTCTCGATGGGAGCCCCGATTCTGGTCATAGTGCTGGGATTGTGGATATCCTTGGCATGGCTCCCTGTGCTCGCCTTCCTGCTTGAATTTATTTTGTTCCTGCGGATTCGAATCAACCGCAACGCCGAACTCCCCACCTGTTATCTGATGCCCTTTGTGATGAGTCGCATCCTATTCTGGAGCGGCCTGATAATGCTTATTATTGACCAGCTGAACGTGCACGGTTACAGCGAGAAGTGGTTTGAACTGGTGAATCCCAACCTGCCTTATATCCCCATTCTTGTGCTTGCACCCGTCACCGCCGTGATTGCCGGCTGGGCAGTGTGGCGCAAACACAATCTCCGCTTCTGCGAAGACTGCCGCATGCGCTTCGGCACCCCCGCCGAGCGCGGCTTCCTGGGCAAGATGTTCAGTCAGGAAGGGCGCTATCAGGTGGAGTTCACCATGACCTTAGGCATTATTCTGACCGTGGTGGAATACCTGTACTACTTCCTGGCCTATATCAACGTCAACATCAACACCAGCGACAAATTCTTCTTTGTGTGGCTTCCCACGATATTCTATGGAGTGTCACTGGTGACGATGGCGCTGAAATATATCAGTTTGTGGAGCTACTATGATCAGGAGATAACCGGGAACAACGTGCGCAGGCCCGACACCACCCAGCTGCGCTACCTCATCTTTGACAACGAGAAGCTCTATCTTGTGGAGCCCGACAATGTGTTGAGTCCCCTTTCACGCGGCCTTGACACCCCCGCCACCATCACCCTTAACCGCCGCGAAGATGTGCCCCTGTATGAAGCGCGGCAATATTTCCAGCAGCTTGAGGTGGGCTCCGATTTTGAGCTCAGATTGATGTATAAAAGCATTGATGCGGGGGGTGATAGTAATGTGTTTCATTACATCGTAACCCTCACTGATCCCAACTCAATAGCCGACAGCCGCCTCCGAGGCAACTGGTACACCCTTCCCGAGCTTGAGCGCCTGCTCAACAGCAACAGCCTCTCATCGATGCTTGCCGCTGAAATCCATAGGCTCTACACCATCACCATGGCCTGGAAAACCTATGACCGGTCAGGTCGCCGCCTCTATAAAATCAAGAACTACCGACCCACCTTCCGCCTGCGCAACATCCAGAACTGGGATGTGGACTTCAATGACCCCCACTGGCTGCGAGTGGCAGTCAACAATCAGGACAAGCCCTTCTATCAGGTGAAGAGATTCTGGCGCCGCTATGTCAATGGAATCCAAGAATAAACCGCTGCTTGTGATTACCGGGCCCACCGCCTCCGGGAAAACCCGGCGGGCTGTTGACGCGGCGCGCCGGCTTGACGGCGAGATTATCAGTGCGGATTCACGGCAGATTTACCGCGGCATGGATATCGGCACCGGGAAGGACCTGACGGAATATGGCGAAGTGTCGGCACACCTTCTTGACATCTGCCCCGCAGGCTATAAATACAACCTCTATGAATTTCTGCGCGACGCCAATGCCGCTATCGATGACGTGGCAGCACGCGGCAAGGTGCCTGTGGTGTGTGGCGGCACGGGACTGTATGTGGAATCGCTCCTCAAAGGCCTGCGGCTCCCGGAAGTGCCTGAGAATCCAGAGCTTCGCGCCCGTTTGCGCGGCAAGAACCTTGAAGAGCTCACCGCCATACTCGGCGCCATGAAGACGCTCCATAACGTCACCGACGTTGACACCTGTCAGCGCGCTATCCGAGCCATAGAGATACAGACCTATTACGCCGAGCATCCCGACGCTGCCGCGCAAGCCGAGCCCCATCCCCGCGAGAACTATCTGCTGATAGGGGTGGACATTGACCGCGAAAACCGCCGCAAACGCATCAGCCGCCGCCTTCATGACCGCATGGCCGAAGGGATGGTGGAGGAAGTGGAACGCCTGATAGCCCAAGGTATAGCCCCTGATGACCTCATTTACTACGGACTGGAATACAAATACCTCACCCTCTATGTGACCGGCAAGATGAGCCGCGACGAGATGCTGACCGGACTGGAGATAGCCATCCACCAGTTTGCCAAGCGCCAGATGACATGGTTCAGAGGGATGGAGCGCCGCGGCTTCCCGATTGCATGGCTGCCATGGGATATGCCCGACGAAGAATTCACCGACATTGTGGCGGAGTTATACGCAAAAGCGGGATGTCCATAAACCAAGCATAATGACCCTAAAATCTCTCCTTGTCCCATCCCTCCTGCTGACAACGGCGTGGCTCACCTGCGGCGCTGAGACAGCCCGCACCTACCACTGCTCACGCATGGAAGTGGCCGACACCGTGATGCACTTTCAAATCAATGATGACGGCCGAGGCACACTGATTGAAGCCCGCGCCGGAATAGTGGGGCTCAAAGAGCGCCAAGGACTCAGCAAAGGGGCCTGGGGACTGGAGTGGAGCGACGGGCTCAGGCTTGAGCTCCGCACCGGCAACACAGCTTATGCCGACCCGACAGACGTGAGATATATGCGCATCAGAGCCACGCGGGCCGACAGTGTTCTCTTTGACAAAACCTTCAGTAAAGCCTTTGAGGCCGAGCCTGATAAAGCCAACACCATCATAGTGGACCGCAAGCCGGACGGAACCGTGACACTGGCCGGAGGCCGACGAGTGCCCGAAAAGCTCGGGAGCTTTCATGCCCCTGTTGCCGCGCCGCTCACCCGGGTGAGCCTTTTTGCAGAAGGAAAAGTGAGTGTGAGAGGAGCCGTCAGTGAATATGAAAAAGACAATGCCCGCACCCTCCAGACCCCACACACCCTTGAAACGCTCAAAGAGCGCTTCCGCGAATCAAAAGACGCCAAAGAAGGCTTCTGGCAATACTTTGACAGGGAAAATAACCCCGAATATGCCAGGATGGGCGGACGTTACACTATTGCCACCGTGGCGGAGCCTGACGGCAGCTACACCATAATATATATAGACGGAGCGCAGGTGAAAGGTGCTGAATGGCGACCCGGGATGATGAAAGGGAAGCTTGTGCCCACCATTTTTGCGGGACAATTTGACCTTGAATGGGTGGACGCCGAGATGGTGACCATGACCCGCGACATTAACGCCAGAATAGAGCAGGATGCACTGCTGACTGTGGAATTTCCGCTGCTTAAAACCCGGATGCGCTTTTCGAAGATGCCCCGGAAGCTGTGGGATAATTGATTGCGCCCGAGTCGACATCATAGGTCAGATAAGTATCAACGAGAGTGACGATATAGACCGAAGACGTGCGGGACATCTTGTAGACCCCGTCGGTGGCCCCCATCTCTTCAAGATACTCATAGAGCGCCGGAGGAAGCAAATCATAAATAGCCACCTCAGGGAGAGTTTTGCCATTGCCATCGAGGATGGTCCAAGAATCATTGATGTCAAAAGTCACCGAAGCCCCGTTAGTCAAATCAACGCGATGTCCCCCGTCGGGAGTGTCGGAGAAGCCCGACAGAGACTGCCCCGGGAAATACTGGCTGATGAACGAAGAAATGGGGGAGGGCATCTCATCCCACAGATTGGAAGAGCAACCGCCGAGAATCACGATGGCCAAAGCCACCACGACATAACCTATAGAGGAGCGTTTCAGAATATTTTTCATATCAATGGGGGTGATTATACTTTATTAACATACGCAGCGCTTAAAAGTTTACTCCCGGGCGTAACTTTTTGCATCCTTCAAGCGTCATATATATATAAAAGGTGTGAAAAATCAACATAACCAAAATAACTAACCAACACCATAATGACTATGAAGAAATCCTTACTTTTTACAATCGTAGCCGTTCTGGGTGTGAGCATCTGCTCAGGCCTTGCAGCCTTTGCCGCCGGCAAAGGTCCTGAAACGAAGAATGTGGCCGTGAAGAATTTCAGCGGCGTAAACGTGTCAAACGCCATAGAGGTGGTTTACACTCCCGGCCAGAATGTTTCGGCAGTAATCGAAGCCCCCGCCGCGATTATGCCCTACGTTCATTTTGACCAACGAGGTGAAATGCTCAATATCTCCATCCGCAAGAACAACACGAATCTCAGGAACTGCAAAGTGAAAGTGAGACTCACCTCGCCCCTTATCAACACCTACGTGCTCTCCACAGCCAGTGAAGTGACCGTGAAAGGAGCTCTTGACGCCTCGAACCGCGATGTGAGCGTTACCCTCAGCCAAGCCTCCGAGATTGACTTCGGCACAGTTAGCTGCCGCACTTTCAAGGTTAACGGGTCAGGCGCCTCAAGCGTGGATGTGGATCTTCTGTCCACCGGCGACCTCAGCTTAGGCCTGTCAGGCGCCTCAAAGACAGAGATTGACAAAGTGAACACAAATACCATCTCAGCCACACTGACCGGAGCGAGCGCCGTTGAACTTGAAGGAGTTAGAGCCTCAAGCGTGACAGTTGGAGCCAGCGGCGCCTCTAAAGCCGAGCTTGACGGCACAGCCACGCAGGTGACCCTCAATGCCAGCGGCGCTTCATCAATCAAAGCCGGCAAGCTTATGGCTGACCAGGGTAAAGCCGATGCCAGCGGCGCATCGTCAGTGGTGTGCAACGTGAGCGGCAAGTTCAGCACCACCACCTCCGGCGGGTCAAGCATCAAGAATCTCAAATGATGACATAAACTAACCGCAGAACTATAATAATCCGCGCCTGAGACGGCACCATGCCGCCCGGGACGCGGATTGTTTTTGCTCCGATTGAAGCTTAATCCACTCATAGAGTGAGACAAAAAATCCCAACAAAAAATTAAAAAAACAGACCAAAAAAAGCGAGAGATTTGTTAAAGTAAAATAAAATTCATATTTTTGCACGACCTTTGAACCAAAAAGCGAGGTCTAATGTTATAAAAGCATAAAGAAAATGCGAGGGTCAACTGCGAAATTCGGATTTGCCACTCACGTTTCTAACGAAATTGAAAATAATAATACAATTATAATAGGTATCATTAATTAAGCGAGAGAATGAAAAAGAATTTAATTCTTCTTGCAGCCTGCGGCAGTATGCTGCTGGCAGCAAACGAGAGCAAGGCTCAGGACGCTGCTGTTGTTGTTGACGAAACCGTTGTCAACATCACCAACGTTGAATGCAAGGACCACTACTACAGCTCATGGCGTAAGAACTGGTTTATCCAGCTCGGTGCCGGTGCTCACCTCCCCTTCGTAGAAGAGACCCGCTTCAACAACGATCCCCAGAAGCTCATCACCGGTTACTACAATGTAGGCTTCGGTCACTGGTTCAGCCCCTATCTGGGCTTCCGTTTTACCGGTTTCTACGGTGCAACACACTGGAATGACCTCGAATGGGGTAAGGCTAAGAACGCCAACCTCAATGTGGAACTGATGTGGGACCTCATCAACTCAGCTCACGGCGTTAACAATAACCGCGTGTTCAGCATCATCCCCTTTATCGGTATTGGTGGCGCTTACACTTGGGATTATGAGGGCGGTAATGGCAACTGCACCGACCGTCACGGCAACCTCAAGGCTAACGTGTGGACCATGCCCGTATCTGCCGGTATCCAGCTTCGCTTCCGTCTGTGCAAGTATGTAGACTTCTTCGCTGAAGGCCGCTTCATGTTCTACTCAGATGAATGGAACCGCAACGCTATCAACCGTCCCTTCGATATCGACGCAGTTGCAACCGGTGGTTTCAACATCAACATCGGCGGTCGTGAATTCGCAAGCTACAACCCCTGCGAATATCTTGACTACATCAACTCACTCAACAACCAGGTTAACGACCTGCGTGGTGCCCTCGCCGCAACTGCAGCCGCTCTGGCCGCTGCCGAGGCTCAGCTCCCCTGCCCCGAGGTACAGCCCGCTGCTCCCGCCCGCAAGCCCGCTCCCATGCTCTCAGCAGTACGCTTCAAGATCAACTCTGCTGTGGTAAGCGATCAGGAAATGGTTAACGTTTACAACGTAGCTGAATACATGAAGGCTAACCCCGAAGCAAACGTAATCATCCGCGGCTATGCTGACCGTGACACCGGTACCAGCGCCTACAACATGAAGCTTTCTGAGCGTCGTGCACAGAGCGTTTACGACATCCTCGTAAATGACTACGGTATCGACGGCAGCCGCCTCAAGTGTGAGCAGTATGGTAGCGACGTTCAGCCCTACGCCATCAACAACTGGAACCGTATCGTAATCTTCGCTGAATAAGCCTAAGACGACACGATAAATATAAAGGAGCCCGGACTTTTCGAAGCCCGGGCTTCTTTATGCTTTTAAGAGCCTGGCAACGCCATAATTGAGGTCACGGACGAGAATAAACCTGCCTCATAACACATCAATGAGGGGCAATAATATTTGCGCGTATGGGCAAAATGGACTATTTTTGTGGAGTCAAATTCCAATCACAAACCAAATTCAACGGCCTAAGCCATGGATATCAAGACAATCAATCACGCTGCAGACAATGTGCGTATCCTCTCCGCCGCAATGGTGGAAAAAGCCAAATCCGGCCATCCGGGTGGTGCAATGGGAGGTGCAGACTTCACCAATGTGCTTTACTCACAGTTTCTTGTGACCGACCCTGATGATCCCACATGGTTCTGCCGCGACCGCTTCTTCCTTGATCCGGGACATATGTCGCCGATGCTTTACAGCGTGCTGGCGCTTATGGGCAACTATACCATAGAGGAACTCCAGCAGTTCCGCCAATGGGGCACCGTGACAACAGGACATCCTGAACTTTGCCCCTCACGCGGAGTTGAAAACACCTCGGGCCCCCTGGGTCAGGGCCACACCATGGCCGTGGGCTGTGCGCTGGCCGAGCGCTTCCTTGCCGCCCGCTTCGGCGAGTGGCTGCGTCACAAGACCTATGCCTTTATCTCCGACGGAGGTATTCAGGAAGAGATTTCACAAGGTGCAGGCCGCATTGCCGGCTATCTGGGACTTGCGAACCTCATCATGTTCTTCGACAGCAACAAAGTGCAGCTTTCAACTGACGTTGACGCCGTTGACACCGAGGATTATGCCATGAAGTATCGCGCCTGGGGCTGGAACGTTATCGAGATTGACGGCGGTGATGCCAAGGCATGCGCCAAGGCCCTTGAAGCCGCCAACAAAGAGACCAAGCGCCCCACGCTTATCATAGGCAACACCGTGATGGGCAAAGGCTGCGTGACCCCCGAAGGCGAATGTTTTGAAGGCAAATGTTCTACCCACGGGCAGCCCCTGAGCAAGTCAGGAGCCGACGTTAACCGCACGATTGCCAACCTTGGCGGCGATCCCGAGAATCCCTGGGTGATTTTCGAGGATGTGAAAGCCCTTTACGAGAAGCGTAAGGCCGAGCTCCGCAAGATTGTCAAAGAGCGCCGCGAAGAGCATGCCCGCTGGGCTGCCGAGCATCCTGACCTCAACGAAGAGCTGCAGAAGATGCTCCGCAACGAGCTCCCCGAGATTGACTATCGCGCCATCCCCCATAAGGAAGGCATCCCCACCCGCCAGGCATCGTCAGACGTGCTTGCCGAGCTTTCAGCTAAGGTCAACAATATGATAGTGTCGTCGGCCGACCTTGCCAACAGCGACAAGACCGACGGCTTCCTCAAGCACACCCATGCCTTCAGCCACGGTGACTTCACCGGCGCGTTTCTCCACGCAGGCGTGAGCGAGCTGACCATGGCCTCAATCATGAACGGCATTGTGCTCCACGGCGGCATGCTGGCAGCCTGCGGCACCTTCTTCGTGTTCTCCGACTATATGAAGCCTGCTATCCGCATGGCTGCTCTGATGGAGCTCCCCGTGAAATATGTGTGGAGCCACGACTCATTCCGCGTGGGCGAGGATGGTCCCACCCATCAGCCCATCGAGCAGGAAGCGCAGATTCGCCTGCTGGAAGATATGAAGAACCTTTCAGGCCGCCCCTCGATGCTCGTGCTTCGTCCCGCCGACACGGCCGAGACCGTTGTGGCATGGCGCATGGCGATGGAGAACTTCGACAGTCCCACCGGCCTGCTGCTTACCCGCCAGAACGTCACTGACCTGCCCTCGACCAGCGGCAACCGCATGGCCGATGCCGAGCAGACAGTGAAGGGCGGCTATGTGGTGATGGATGCCGAGAATCCCGAGGCTGTGTTGATTGGCAACGGATCGGAAGTGTCACTGCTCTGCAAGGTTGCCGTGCTTCTTGATGCCGAGAATATCCCCGTGAGAGTGGTTTCCGTGCCCTCCACCGGCCTGTTCATGCGTCAGAGCCGTGAGTATCGCGACAGCGTGGTTCTGCCTGACGTACCCGTGTTTGGCCTGACCGCCGGGCTGCCCATCACACTGCGCCAGGTGGCCGGACCCAACGCCACCATCTACGGCCTGGATCGATTCGGCTCATCGGCACCCGCCAATGTTCTCGACGAGAAGTTTGGCTACACACCCGAGAATATCCTCAACGAAGTGAAGGCCATGCTCGGCAAGTAAGTCGCGGCATTCCAACCTACGATAAAGACAGCGCTCCGCGGCAACGGCCTGCGGGGCGCTGACTCTTTTTGGACCGTCAAGGCACACTGCTCCGGGCCTATCTGACAGCGGGGTGGGATTTTTTTGCTAACTTTGCGGCATGAATCTACGAGAAGTCACTATTGACGAATTTGACTATCCGCTGCCTGACGAGCGCATAGCGCGTCATCCGCTGGCGGAGCGCGATTCGTGCCTGCTGCTTGTGCGTGACGGCGACGGCACGCTCATCACGCGCCGATTCACCGACCTGCCAGGGCTGCTTGACAAGGAGACGATGCTGGTGTATAACAACACACGCGTAATCAACGCCCGGCTTCGCTTCCGCAAAGGGGAGGACCGCCAGGGCGCGCTGATTGAGGTGTTCTGTCTCGAACCCGCATCACCCACGGACTATGCGCTGAACTTCGCGTCGACCGGACCTGTGGAATGGACCTGCTTTGTGGGCAACTCCAAGCGCTGGAAAGAGGGCACGCTCAGCCTGCCTGTGAGCGTTGACGGCAAAGAGGTGATTCTGAGCGCCGAGCGAGTGGGGCGCGAAGGCAACACATCGGTGGTGAGATTCAGCTGGGAGGCACCCGGAGTGACCTTTGCGCGCCTTATTGAAGCCGCCGGCGAGCTTCCCATACCCCCGTATCTCAACCGCGCCACCGAGGAGAGTGACACGACAGATTATCAGACCGTGTTTTCCCATATTGACGGCTCAGTGGCCGCGCCCACGGCCGGGCTCCACTTCACTCCGGCGGTGCTCGACGCCATCGACGCCCGGGGAGCCGTGAGGCGCGAAGTGACCCTCCACGTGGGAGCCGGCACCTTCCAGCCCGTGAAATCCGACACCCTCGGCGAGCATGAGATGCACTCCGAATTCATCTCCGTGAGCCGCAGCCTCATTGCCGAGCTTGCCACCACGGAGCGCAGCATAACGGCTGTGGGCACCACCTCGGTGCGTACCCTTGAAAGCCTTTACCACATAGGATGCCTGATCAGCGCGGGCACGTTTAGCGGCGAGATGCCTCAGTGGTATCCCTACGACGAGAATCATCCGCGCCTGAGCCGAAAAGAGGCCATGGCGGCCATTTTGGGACATCTTGATGCTGAAGGGGCCGACACGCTTGTGGGCACCACAAGGCTGATGATTGGCCCCGGCTATGAATTCAAGGTTGTGGACGGCATCATCACCAACTTCCATCAGCCCCGGTCCACGCTGCTGCTGCTCGTGTCGGCCTTTCTTGGCGGAGGAGGGGAGTGGCGCCGAGTTTACGATTACGCACTTGACGGGGAGTTCCGCTTCCTGAGCTACGGCGATGCCTGTTACTTTCAGAAACCTAAATCATGATAGAATTTATCCGCGGCAGCATAGCCGAGCTCAATCCCGCTGCGGCGGTGATTGACACCGGCTCGATAGGCTATCTGCTCAATATCACCCTCACCACCTTCTCCGTCCTCGAGAAGCGCGACAGCCGCGAAGTGAAGCTGCTGGTGCACGAAGTGATCCGCGAGGACGCGCATATCCTCTACGGCTTTATCGACAACCGTGAGCGCGAGATGTTTCGCCTGCTGATAGGAGTTTCAGGCATCGGGGCCAATACGGCCCGGATGATTCTCTCCTCCATCCCTGTTGACGAACTGGAAGGAGTGATTACCACGGGCGACCACAGCCGCCTTAAAAATGTGAAAGGAATAGGGCTCAAGACGGCCCAAAGGGTAATTGTGGACCTTCGCGATAAAATAAAACCGGCAGAAGGCACGTTAACCATACAGCCCGCAACGACGACAGGCGAAGTGTTTGACGAAGCGCTTGCAGCCCTGACCATGCTCGGATTTCAGCGACAGCAGAGTCAGAAAGTGCTTAAGAAAATCTTTGAAGCCGATCCCCTGGTCAAGGTGGAAGCCGCAATCAAGCGCGCCCTGACCATGATGTAAGGCCCATCCTGCAGCGTCAAGCGGAGGCAACGACAACATGAAGAAACCGGCGAACCGACTGAGAATCATCAACCTGTGTGTGGCAGCAGTGACCTTATGTGTCATTGGTGTGACATTCACGTTGGGCAATCTCAAGGCGCAGAGTCAGTATGTGACCCCCGGTTTCGCCCCTCCGGCGCCCGTCACTCCGCCCCCTCCCGGTCCGGCCGAGGAGGGCCCTGAGATGCCCTATCCGGTATCGCCCACCGTGCCTCAGACCTATGAGGACCTGATGAACGCCGAATTTGCCGCTGACCTTGCCAATCCCTCCAACCTGAGGACCGTCACCGAATTTGACCCCGAGACGGGCTGCTACATAGTGCGCACCCGAGTGGGCGATATGGACATCGCCACCCCCTTCATGCTCTCGCCCGAGCAGTATAACAACTGGCAGGCCCGTCAGTCAATGATTGACTACTACCGCGAGCGCAACGCCATGCTTGCCCAGGAGAAGGACAAAGAGCCCTTCAATATCTTCGACATGAACTTTGCCTTGGGGCCCCTGGAGAAAATATTCGGTCCCGGCGGCGTGCAGCTCAAGACCCAGGGCTCTGTGCAAATCAAAATGGGCATAAACTCCAACAAAACGGACAATCCGGCCCTTTCGCTGACATCCCGCCGCAAAACCTACTTTGACTTCGACCAGAAGATTCAGGCCACCATCAATGCCTCGGTGGGCGACCGCATGAAGTTTAACATGACCTACAACACGGCCGCCACCTTTGACTTTGACTCCAAGAACATCAAGCTGGCCTATGAAGGGAAAGAGGATGACATTGTGAAAAGCATCGAGGCCGGTAATGTGTCAATGACCACCGGCTCGTCGCTCATACGAGGAAGCACGGCATTGTTCGGTATCAAGTCGACCCTCCAGTTCGGCAAACTGACGGCTACGGCCCTTGTGAGCCAGCAGAATTCCGAGTCAAAGAGCGTCAGCACCAAAGGCGGCGCGCAGCTCACTGAATTCTCCATCAACGCCGATGAGTATGACCAGAACCGCCACTTCTTCCTTGCCCAATACTTCCGCGAGCACTATGACGAGTTTGCATCGCGGCTCCCTTACGTGTCATCCGGCATCAACATCACCAGGGTGGAGGTGTGGATCACCAACAAGCAGAGCAACTACAATCAGAGCCGAAATCTGGTGGCCTTTGCCGATATAGGCGAGAGCGAAATCCTGACCAATGACTACTGGCTGGGCTATGTGAATCCCCCCGTGCCCTCCAACGCCTCCAATAACCTGCTCACCACCATCAAAGAGCAATATCCCGGCGCGCGCAACATCAACAGCGTGACCCAAGCCCTTGAACCGCTGAGCGCCTACGGCATCAACGGCGGTGAGTCGTATGAAAAAGTGGAGAGCGCCCGCCTGCTTTCGTCAAGCGAATACACCCTTAACCCCACGTTGGGATATATCTCGATAAAGAGCGCTCTCAACAGCGATGAAGTGCTCGCCGTGGCCTATGAGTACACCTATCAGGGCCAGGTGTATCAAGTGGGTGAATTTTCTGGAGATATCACCACAACCGAGCAGTCGCTCTACGTGAAGATGCTCAAAGGCACCACTATCAATCCCCGCAAACCGATGTGGCGACTGATGATGAAGAATGTGTATTCACTGGGTGCCTATCAGGTTCAGCGCACCAACTTCCGCCTCAACATCAAGTATTTGAGCGACACCACCGGCACCGAAATCAGCTATCTGCCCGTGGCTCCCATCAACAATCAGACCCTTCTGCAGGTGATGAATCTTGACCGTCTGGACTCCAACCAGGAGAGCAATCCCGACGGATTTTTCGACTTCATAGAAGGCTACACCGTTCAGTCATCCTCCGGCAAGATTATCTTCCCCGTGGCTGAGCCCTTCGGCAGCTATCTGGAGAAGAAAATAGGGAGCGAGAGTGCAGCGGCGCCTTACGTGTATAAAGAGCTTTATGACTCTACTCTTGTTGTGGCACGCCAGTTTGCCGATAAGAACAAGTTTGTGCTCACCGGTAAGTATCAGGCCTCCAATGGCTCCCAGATACGCCTTGACGCCATGAACATCCCCCGCGGGTCAGTGGTGGTGACTGCCGGCGGCGTGACCCTGACCGAGAACAGTGACTACACCGTGGACTATGCCATGGGCATCGTGACCATCACCAACCAGTCAATCATTGACTCCGGACAGAGCATCAATGTGACCCTGGAGAACCAGTCGCTCTTCTCCACCCAGCGCAAAACCCTGCTGGGGCTTGACCTTAACTATAAGTTTAACAAGAACTTCAACATCGGCGCCACGCTGCTTCATTACGGTGAGAAATCGCTTGTGGAGAAGGTGAACATAGGCGAGGAGACGGTCAACAACACCATGTTTGGCTTCAACCTGGCCTATAACAACGAGTTTATGTGGCTCACCAATCTTCTTAACAAGATTCCCACGGTGAACGCCACAATGCCATCGACCATCAGCGTAACCGGCGAGTTTGCCCAGCTTGTGCCCCACAAGCAGAAGTCAGGCACCACCCGCGGCAGCTCCTATATCGACGACTTTGAATCATCACAGACCGGAGTGGACCTCCGCTCGCCCTACTCATGGTTCCTTGCCTCCACCCCCTATGATCCGGGCAATGACGCCCTCTTCCCCGAAGCATCGCTCTCCAACAATGTGGCCTACGGCAAGAACCGCGCGCTTATCAACTGGTACTATATCGACCGCATGTTTACGGACCGCAACTCATCGCTCGCCCCCGGCTATCTGCGCAGCGACCTTGAGCAGCTGTCGAACCCCTACGTGCGCGAAGTGACCTCACGCGAGATTTTCCCCGGGCGCCAGCTCACCTACGGCGAATCGTCGACCATCCAGACCCTCAACCTCTCCTACTATCCCACCGAGCGTGGTCCCTACAACCTTGACGCAACGGACATTGATGACAACGGCAACCTGCTCTTCCCCGAGCGGCGCTGGGGCGGCATCATGCGCAAGATGGACAACACCAACTTTGAGCAGTCAAACATCGAGTATGTCCAGTTTTGGCTCATGAACCCCTTCATGGATGAGAAAAATCCCAACTATGACGGCGGTGACCTCTACTTCAACTTCGGCGAAATCTCCGAGGATATCCTCAAGGACGGTCTGAAGAGCTATGAGAACGGAGTGCCCTATGACGGCGATGACCAGTTTATGCGCGAAACCGTGTGGGGCCGCGTGTCGTCACAGAACTCACTGACCTATGCCTTCGATAACAACAGTGGCAGCCGCCCGGTGCAGGACGTGGGTCTTGACGGACTGAAGAACGACGACGAGTTCACCTTTTCATCCTATCAGGACTATCTGGAGCGCCTGCGCACCAAGCTGTCAGCCACCCGCGTGGCCGAGATGCAGGCCGACCGATTCTCGCCCTTCAACGACCCCGCGGGAGACAACTATCACTTCTATCGCGGCTATGACTATGACGAGCAGCGCCTTGGCATCCTTGAGCGCTACAAGCGCTACAACGGCGTGGAAGGCAACTCGCTCTCACCCGAGGACAGTGACGAACCCCTCTATCAAAGCTCACGCTCACTGCCCGATGTGGAGGATATCAACCAGGACAACACGCTCAACGAGTATGAGCGCTACTTCCAGTATAAGGTGTCAATCCGCCCCGAGGACCTTGTGGTGGGCCGCAACTACATCACCGACAAGCAGACCTCAGTGGTGGTGACCCGCGACGGCAACACCCAGGAGGTGGAATGGTACCAGTTCAAGATACCCTTGAAGGAATATGAAAAGGTGGTGGGCTCCATCAGTGACTTCTCCACCATCCGCTTTGCCCGAATCTTCATGACCGGTTTCAAGCAGGTGACCCACCTTCGCTTCGCCACTCTTGAGCTTGTGCGCGGTGAATGGCGCTCCTATGACTTCAACCTCAACAACCGCGGCGACGCCCCTGCCGAAGGACAGATGGACGTGTCAGTGGTCAACATCGAAGAGAATGCCGACCGCGAGCCCGTGAACTATATCCTTCCCCCCGGAGTGACCCGTATCACCGATCCCGGCCAGACCCAGATGACCCAGCTCAACGAGCAGTCAATGTCAATGAAAGTGGTGGGGCTCAACGCCGGCGACGCCCGTGGCGTGTATCGCAACACCCAGCTTGACCTGCGCAACTATGAGAGAATGCAGATGTGGGTTCACGGTGAAGCGCTGATTGACAACCCCACTAACCTCAAGAGCGGTGAGATGAGCGTGTTTATCCGTCTGGGCAGCGACGTGAAGAGCAACTACTATGAATATGAGGTGCCCCTGCAGCTCACCCCTCCCGGAAAGTATGACGGCGACGATCAGTCGAAACGCTATCAGGTGTGGCCCGAAGCCAACTACTTCAACTTCGAGCTCCAGAACCTTGTGAGCGTCAAGAACCAGCGAAACGCCGCCAAGAGCGCCGGAGAAGCCGGAGTGGGTTATGCCACCCGCTTCAGCCGCCGCGACCCCTCGAACGAGCGCAACACCATCACCGTTATCGGCAACCCCTCGATCAGCGATGTGAGAGTGATGCTTGTGGGTGTGCGCAACAACTCCAACGTCACCAAGGATGCAACAGTGTGGCTCAACGAGCTGAAAGTGACCGACTTCAACAGCGAAGGCGGCTGGGCGGCCAAGGCCAACGTCAATGTTGGGCTCAGTGACATCGCCACGGTCAATGTGGGTGCCCACGTGGAGACCGCAGGCTTCGGCTCGGTTGACCAATCGCTCAGCCAGCGCCGTATGGATGACTATGAGCAGTATAACGTGGCCGTTCAGGGCGATGTGGGTCGCTTCTTCCCCGCCGCCGCCAAGCTGCGCGCCCCGGTGTTCTATTCAATCTCAAAAGAGAAAATCACGCCCCAGTATAATCCCCTGGATCAGGACGTGAAGCTCAAGGACGCCCTTGACGCCGCCCGCACCAAGCATGAGCGCGACTCCATCAACAGCTATGCCGTGGAGCGCAACACCACCGAGAGCTTCAGCCTTTCAGGCCTGAACTTTGCGGTGAAGAGCGATGTGCCCAAGCCGTGGGACCCCGCCAACTTCACCCTCAACTTCTCGTTTAACCGACAGACGAAGACGGACCCCACCACCGAGTATGAATACACGAACGACTATCGCGGCTCGTTCCAATACTCCTATTCGCCCTACGTGAAAGGCATCAAGCCCTTCGGCTGGGTGAAGAGCAAGAACAAGAACGTCAAGTTCCTGCGCGAATGGGAAATCAACTGGTTGCCCAATAATATCTCGTTTTTGACCACGATGTCACGATATTACTACGAGCAGCAGACCCGCTCGGAGACCGACGTTGACTTCCAGCTCCCTGTAGCAGTGAGCAAGAATTTCCTTTGGGACCGCCAGCTCGCCATCACCTGGAACCTTACCAAGACCCTCAACTTCTCATTCAACTCCAACACCTCGGCCCGTATTGAAGAGACCATGGGAGCGGTGAACCGCAAACTGTTCCCTGACCGTTACCGCGAATGGAAGGACACCGTGTGGTCAAGCATCCTCTCCATGGGTACACCCTGGAGTTATAATCAGACCTTCACCGCCTCATGGAAGGCACCGCTCAACCGCATTCCCGTGCTTGACTTCCTGACGGCTAACCTGAGCTATAACGCCACCTATCAGTGGGACCGCGGCGCCACCGTTGACGGCACCTCCATGGGCAACACCGTGGCTAATCAGGCAGCATGGAACGCCGACGCCCGCTTCAACTTTGAAAGCCTCTACAAGAAGATACCCTTCATCAAGGATATTGACAAACGCTTTGCCAACAAACGCGCCGCGGCCACCAAGAAGAAGCCCAAGAAATATGAGCGCACATTCAAGCTGCAGCCCGACACCACCATCACCATCAAGCACAACCTGCGCAACCGCAAGGTGAAGGTGACCGCCACCACCACCGACGGCGAACCCTTCCCTGTGAGGATGAAGGTTGTTGACGCCAATAATGTGGAGATTCTCAACACCGGCGACCAGAACATTAAATTCGTTGTCACCGAGCAGCTTAAAGACGAAAAGACATTCGGCCGCGACCTTGCCGAGTATGCCACCCGCCTGGTTATGAGCCCCCGCAACTTCGCATTCCGTTTCCGCCGCACCAACACCCTGTCGCTGCCGCTGTTCCGCAACGATATCGGCAACATATTCGGCCAGAGCACCAGCTACGGCCCCATGTCGCCCGGCCTTGACTTTGCCTTCGGCTTCATCGGCGAAGGCTATGTGAACAAGGCCAAGCGCCGCGGATGGCTTATGACAGATGACGGCCAGACCTCACCCTCGGTGTGGTCATCGGCCAACGAAATAAACTTTGAGCTGACCCTTGAGCCCTTCAAAGGCTTCAAGATTGTGCTGACCACCAACCGCACGGACAACCGCACCACGCAGACCCAGTTTATGTATGCCAACATGCCGCGGTCACTCTCCGGCAGCTACACCAAGACCCACGTGGCCCTGGCCACCTCGCTGCGCAGCTCAAAGGCTCAGGACGGCTACAACTCCGAGAGCTTCAATAAGTTCCTGGCCAATATCCCCGTGATAGCCGGACGAGTGGAGTCGCAATATGCAGGACTGCGTTACCCCGAGGGGGGCTTCATGCAGGGCAATGTCAACGCCGGCCAGCCGTTCAACCCCAATGTGGGAGGCATCAGCGCCACATCAAGCGATGTGCTGATTCCCGCCTTCCTCTCGGCCTACACCGGCACCGACCCCCACAAGCAATACCTTGACCCCTTCCCCTCGCTGGCCCATGTGCTTCCCAACTGGCGCGTGACCTACGACGGCTTTATCAATCTGGGCAACCTGCGCAACATCTTCAAGGCCTTCACGCTCAGCCACGCCTATCAGTGTACCTACAGCGTGGGCTCCTATTCAAGCTATCTTAACTGGATAAGCGCCGACGGCGGCAACCTCGGCTTCACAATTGACGAAGCCACCGGCCAGCCCGTGCCCACATCGCCCTTCGACATCTCCACGGTGGCCATCACCGAGAAGTTTGCCCCCCTTGTGGGACTGGCCGTCACGCTCAACAACGAGATGACCATCAGCGCCGAGTATCGCGACAGCCGCACTCTGACCCTCAACGCCTCGGCCGGACAGATAGTGGAGGCCAACCAGAAAGGCTTCACCGCCGGCGTGGGCTATAAGATTGTGGGCTTCAACACCGTGCTGAAGATGAAAGGCTCGCAGCAGGGCATCAGCAATGACCTGACCCTGAACCTTGACATGGGCTATTCAGAGAGCAACGCCCTGATTCGCCGAATAGAGACCGCTTACACACAGGCCACAAGCGGCACCCGCTCCATCAACATCAATTTCGCCGCCAACTACATCCTGTCGAAGCGCCTCACCATCGGCGCCTATTTCGACCATCAAATCAACACACCGCTGGTGAGCTCCACGGCTTATCCCACCACCAACACCTCGGCCGGCCTGTCGTTTAATCTCTCGCTGGCACGCTGACCCCGCCGACGCCCCGCGTGACCGCTGAAATTTTTTCGGCGGAAGGGTGGAGAAGTGGTTGCAAAATTGCGTATCTTTGTAGTTATTTAACCGAGCACACATGACCCATTTCGATACATCATCCCCGGAGTCATTTGACCCCGATATGTTTGACCTATATGACGGCACGGGGGAACAGCACACCTCCCGCAGCTCAGACGAGGCTGCCCGTCGCCATCCCGCCCCTGACCCTGAACGCATTGACGAGGACGCTCCCGATGAGGAGCCCGAAGTGCGCCCCGCCCCCCGACGCCGGCGCCGCCCTGCCACGACTGCTGAGAGCGGCGCGCCCGCTGAGCGAGTGGCCGCCAACGGCCGTCAGGGAGTGAGCAAGCCACAGCCCGTTCGTCGCACCGGCGGCGAAGGCCTGTCGCTGCGCAAGATTTTCACCGATGTGCGCACCCGCATCTTCTTCGGAGTGCTTCTGGGACTTGCCACGGTTTATCTGCTCATTGTGACCATCTCCTACTTCTCCAATATGGTGCATGACCAGAGCGCCGTGTTGTCAAACACCTTTGCCACCCTGGCCACCACGCCCGAGAAGGTGACCAACGCCGGCGGCCCCCTCGGCGCCTGGCTTTCGGAGATGATTATCTCGCAATGGATGGGAGTGGGGTCATTTATCCTCATTGCCTATCTTGTGGGTCTGAGCCTTTCGCTTCTGCGAGTGAGAAAAGTGCGCTTCTGGCCCTTCACCTTCCGCTGCCTGCTGACCACAGTGGCCACCTCGGTGGTGCTCGGTCTGATAACCTATGAGATGAGTTCGCCCTTCTACTGGGGCGGTCGTCACGGCTATCTGTTTAACGAAATGCTTGTGAGAGTGTCAGGCATCTGGGGCGCTATATGCGTGTCGGTGGTGATGGTGGCGCTGGTGGGCGTGTTGTTCTTCAACAGCCTTTACCGCACTTATCGTCGCCTGAGAGTGGTGATTGGACGCGCCGCACATCGCCGTCGGCTTGAGCAGGAAGCCCACCAGGCCGAGGCCGAGCGCGTTGAGGCCGAGCGCGTCGCCCGTGAGGCCGCCGAGGAAGCCGAGCGCCGCAAGCAAGCCCGTGAAGCCGAAGCCCGCGCCGCCGCGGAAGTCCCCGCACCTGCACCTGCCCCTGCTCCCGCGCCCGCTTATACTGCCCCTGCCGCCCCTGCCCCCGCCGCGGCCACACCTTCGGCCCCTGCGGCTGTTCAGCAGGATGTCACGGACATGGAGCATGACGACCAGGAGGACGATTTCTTTACCGGCGCGCCTGACGATGCCGACCCCACCGAGATTCCCGTGGTGGATATGGACGAACCGGAGATGCCCGAGCGCCCCGAACATCTGGAGGCTCCCACGGCCATCATGACCTTGGGAGGCATGGAAATCAAGAGCCCCCAGATTGAGAAGGCCGACAAAGAGGTTATAAGCAAAGCCGAGGAAGAGAACGCCCTGCCTGAGGACACTGACCTCTATGACCCCCGCCTGGACCTGTCGCGCTATCAGATGCCCGGCAGTGACCTCCTTGTGGAGCGCCAGCAGAAGGCCAACAATGTCGATGCCGAGGAGCAGGAGGAGAACAAGCAGCGCATCATCGAAACCCTCCGCAACTATGGCATCGAGATCTCCTCAATCAAAGCCACCGTGGGCCCCACGGTGACCCTCTATGAGATTATCCCCGCCGAGGGAGTGAGAATTTCGCGCATCAAGAATCTTGAGGATGACATAGCCCTGAGCCTCTCGGCACTGGGCATCCGCATTATCGCCCCTATTCCCGGAAAAGGCACAGTGGGCATCGAAGTGCCTAACAAGGACCCTCAGACAGTGTCAATCCGCTCGGTGCTGGAGTCGAAAACCTTCATCGAGTCAAAGATGGAGCTGCCTATGGCACTTGGATGCACCATCTCCAATGAAGTGTTTATGGCTGACCTGGCCAAGATGCCTCACCTGCTTGTGGCCGGTGCCACAGGTATGGGTAAGTCAGTGGGCCTGAACACCATCATTGCCTCACTGCTCTATAAGAAACATCCTGCCGAGCTGAAATTTGTGCTCGTAGACCCGAAGATGGTGGAATTCAGCCTCTATGCGGGCCTTGACCGTCACTATTTGGCCAAGCTGCCCGGCGAGGATGAGCCTATCATCACCGACACCTCAAAGGTGGTTGCCACCCTCAATTCACTCTGCAAAGAGATGGATGACCGTTACATGCTGCTGCGCGACGCCAACTGCCGCAACATCATGGAGTATAACACCAAATTCACCCATCGCACCCTCAATCCGGAGAAAGGCCACAGGTTCCTGCCCTATATCGTGGTGATTGTGGATGAGTTTGCTGACCTTCTGATGACGGCGGGCAAGGAGGTGGAGACCCCCATAGCCCGAATAGCCCAGAAGGCACGTGCGGTGGGCATCCACATGATTCTTGCCACCCAGCGCCCCTCGGCCAACATTATCACCGGCGTTATCAAGGCCAACTTCCCCGGCCGAATAGCCTTCCGCGTGTTCCAGATGGTTGACTCACGCACCATCCTTGACTCGCCCGGTGCAAATCAGCTTATTGGCAAGGGCGACATGCTTTTCAGTAACAGCGGCCGCAAAGACCGAGTGCAGTGTGCGTTTATCGACACGCCCGAGGTGGAGGCCCTGTGCCGGTTCATCAGTGACCAGCAAGGATATGACGGCCCCTATGAGCTGCCCGAATATGTGCCCGAGGATGTTGATCCGCAGGGAATGACCTCGCTTGGTGACCGTGATCCGCTGTTTGAGGATGTGGCCCGTGACGTGGTGCTCGGCGGCAACACCGCCTCCACCTCAAAAATCCAGCGCCGTTACTCCATCGGCTTCAACCGCGCCGGCCGCATTATGGACCAGCTTGAAAATGCCGGAGTGGTGGGCCCGGCCGTGGGCGGCAAGCCCCGCCAGGTGCTCATTGACGCCATGCAGCTTGAACGCCTGCTTGAGATGCCCTCATAAAACAAAACCGCTCCTGACACGTTATAACTGAGATGAAACGATTAATATTTATTCTCACCGCCATCATAGCCCTCACGGCATCGGCAGCGGGAAATGCCGACGCCCTGCTGGGGCGCGCGGCCGATAAACTGCGAGCCTCCAAGTCAGTGACGGCCCGCTTCACCCTGGCTGTGGGCGGCGAATCCACCACGGGCAACATCACCCTGGCGGGCGACCGCTTTGTGGTGAAGACCCCGCAGCTCTCCACATGGTATGACGGCAAGACGCAATGGAGCTACTCGCCTCAGGCCGGCGAAGTCAACATCACCGAGCCCACCGCCGACGAGCTCAGCCAGGTGAACCCCTTCGTGATTATCAACGCCTTCCGCAAAGGCTACAAGTCGACCCTCGGCGCCTCCACCGCCGCCACCAAGGTAATCAATCTCTCGGCCCTTGACAAGCGCGCCGACATCCGCACCGTGGTGCTCACCCTTGACACCAAGACCCTCTATCCCACCAAGATAGTGATGACGCTTGCCGACGGGCGCAAGATGACGGTGACTGTGAGCTCCGTCACCCCGGGCAAGGCCCTGCCGGCATCGACCTTCGTGTTTGACAAGAAGAAATATCCCGGTGCGGAAATTGTTGACCTACGCTGAGACTAACAATTAATAACCTCATAATCAAGAACCTCTAAAGCTAATTATCATAATGGAAACTATCAAGACAAAGTGCCTTATTATCGGTTCCGGCCCTGCCGGCTTCACTGCGGCCATCTATGCGTCGCGCGCCAACCTCGCCCCCGTGCTTTTCGAGGGCCATCAGCCCGGCGGCCAGCTGACCACCACCACTGAAGTGGAGAACTTCCCCGGCTATCCCGAAGGTATCAACGGCTTTGACCTCATGGAAGACCTGCGCAAGCAGGCGCTCCGTTTCGGCGCCGACATCCGCACCGGCCTCGTTACGGCCGTTGACTTCTCATCACGTCCGTTCAAGGTGACAACCGATGCCGGAGTGGAAGTGGAAGCCGAAGCGGTGATTATCTCCACCGGCGCCAGTGCTAAGTATCTGGGCCTCGATGATGAGAAGAAATATAGCGGCATGGGCGTGTCGGCCTGCGCCACCTGCGACGGCTTCTTCTATCGCAAGAAGCGAGTGGCAGTGGTGGGCGGCGGTGACACTGCCTGTGAGGAAGCTCTTTACCTGTCAAATCTTGCCTCTGATGTGTTCCTGATTGTCCGCAAGGATTATCTGCGCGCCTCAAAGGTGATGCAGCAGCGAGTGCTTGAGAAGCCCAACATCAAGGTGCTTTTCAACACCCAGACCGAAGGTCTCTATGGCGCCGAAGTGCTTGAAGGAGCTCACCTTGTGGAGCGCAAAGGCACTGACATGGAGCAGCATCTTGACCTTGCCATCGACGGATTCTTCCTCGGCATCGGCCATCAGCCCAACACCAAAGTGTTTGAAGGCCAGATTAACCTTGACGAAGCCGGATTTATCAAGACCTACGACGGCACCACCGCTACGAATGTGGCCGGAGTGTTTGCTGCCGGCGACGTGGCCGATCCCCGCTATCAGCAGGCCATCACGGCAGCTGCCAGCGGCTGCAAGGCTGCGCTTGACCTGGAGCGCTTCCTCCTCGAAGCGGAGTGAGCCGTCAGAACAGAAGCTGATAAATCACCACATCCTTGAACTCAGCGCCTCGCCGCAGCCAGCTGCGCAGGCATCCGCTAATCTCAAAGCCCGCCGCCTCAAAAAGGCGGCGGCTTGCTTTGTTGTCCTCCGCCACATGACACCACAGCTGACGTAGGCCCAGGCGCCGGCGCGCATAGTCGGCGGTGAGGGTCAGCGCCTCCAACGCCAGATGGCGGCCACGCATGGCCGGGTCAATGATGATGCCCACGCCGCAGCGCGCGTTGAGAGCATCGAAGTCAAAAAGGTCAATGGCGCCCACGGGCGAACCGTCAACCTCGGCCACCAGGCGCAGCTGATGCTCACCGACGATGTCGGCAGAATAATTAGCTATGTAGCTGTAGAGCTGATGGCGCGACAGCGGGGCGAACGTGGAGCCGCTTTCCCATGCCGAAGTGTCATTCTCCCAGCGGCAAAAAGCGTCTAAATCAGAAGGTTCGGGAGCGCGGAGGATTAGCCTCGGGCCCCGGAGCATTGTTGCGGCCATTATTTCTTGAAGCTGTCAGTGAATAGAGTGCGGTTAAGCAGCGAGCGGCCCAGAGTGACCTCGTCGGTGTATTCAATCTCGTTGCCCACTGACACACCGCGGGCCAGCTGAGTGATTTTCAGGTCGGGGAAACGGCTCAGGAGGCGGAAAATATAGTAATTGGTGGTTTCCCCCTCCATGGTGGCGCTGAGAGCCAGAATCACCTCGCTGATTCCTCCGGCCGCCACCCGCTCCACCAGCGAAGCAATCTCCAGCTTGTCAGGCCCTATACCGTCCATGGGGGATATGACCCCGCCGAGCACATGATAGAGGCCCTGAAACTGGCCGGTGTTCTCGAAGCTCATCACATCCTTCACACTCTCCACCACGCAGACAGTGGCGTTGTCGCGCCGCGTGTCGCTGCAGATGGGACACACATCTGTCTCGGAGATATTGTGGCAGACGGAGCAGTAGCGTATGTTGCGCCGCATGGCTATGAGAGCCTCGCCGAGGCCCACAGCCTCTCGCTCGTCGGCGCGCAGCATGTGGAGAGCGAGCCTGAGGGCGGTTTTCCGTCCTATTCCGGGCAGGCGCGACAGCTCGGTGACGGCATTCTCAAGCAATGTGGACTGAAATTCGCGATCTGTTGTCATACGGCAAAATTACGCTTTTTTTCTGACATGCGGGGCGGGGAGCCCATCGTCAATGAGCGTGGTCTTGTTGCCGAGCACGTATTGCTGATAATAGGCTATGCAGAGGGTGGTGAGAGGCAGGGCTATAATCATGCCGATGATGCCTAACAGCGAGCCCCACACCGACAGGCTTAGCAGGATGATGGCCGGGTTGAGTCCCAGAGCCTTGCCCATGATTTTAGGGGTGAGCACATAGTCGCAGATTGACTGGCTGATGAGATACACCAGCGCGCACTCACCCAGCAGTTTCCACACATCACCGTGGCCCCCGAGAGAGTAAATCACGCAGACCAGTGCCACGGGAATCACGGTGATATACTGGAAGTAAGGAATCATATAGAGCACACCCACGGTGATGCCCAGGATGATGGCCAGCGGAATGCCCACAATGGAGAAGCCGATGCTATAGAATACCGCCGCGCAGAGGGCGAGGAGAGCCTGGCCGCGGAAGTAGCGGTTCATGCTGATTTTAATGTCATTGAACACCGCAAGGGCCTGACGGCGATACTTGGGAGGTACCACGAGCTTGAATCCGCGGGTGAGGTGATTGTAGTCTATCATGATGAAAATCACGTAGATAAATGTTAGAAGCCATTCCAGAGTGTGGAGCATGATGTCCACCGAGTTGGCCACCAGATTCTGACCCTTCCGCAGCAGTGTCTCCATGCTTTGACCATCGAGCGAGCCGGCCAGTTTTTCGAGGTTCACATTGTGACGAACAAAGCGGTGGACCTCATCAGGGATAAACGGCATTGAGCCGTGGCGCTGCATGTAGGTGCGTATGAGGTCGCCCATCTGGCCAATCTCGTCAATGACCGAAGGTACGAACAGATACGACACCAGTCCGATAATCATAGTGACCTCAAACAGAGTGACAAACACGGCTATAACGCGGCCACGCAGCCTGAGCAGGCTGCGATTGAACTGAACGAACGGTTCAAGAAAATAGGCAATGAGCGCTGCCACGCAGAAGGGGAGCAACACGTCCTTGAGATAATTGACGAGCCACACCCCCGCAGCAATCAATGCAATGGTGATGAGGAGTCTCACCACACGGTCAAATGTGTACGGACGTGCCATAATGTTGAAACGCAGTTTTATTATTATAAGGAGTGTGGCCCGAGAATGTTCATTGGTCTGTGAACTTTATGGGCACTTGGGAGGTAATAATATAAAACGACACTTCAACTGTTTGAATTATGAAAAGAGCTTTACTTCTTTCACTTGCCGCCATGGCCGCCATGGGCATGAGCGCGGCGCTCCCTGCCGGCTATCAGCCTGAGAAGGTGAATTATGATGTCACTTACCGCTGGGGATTCATCAACAAAGTGGCCGGACACGGCACCATAGAGACATCCTGCTCCTCCGACGGACATTTTCAAGGCACCCTGACGGGCCACAGCATCCCCTGGGGCGGCAGAATCTACAGTGTGGAGGATAAGCTCCTTGCCAACTTCGAGGGCATCGCTGAAGCCGGCCTTCCGACAGAGAAAATCACCTACAAGCTGGGCCGCTACTACAAGCCCGAGCTGAGCCAAGCCAACTCATTTGACTTCTCAAATCCCGCCACCTACTGGACCACCGACGGCACCGGCACCCTCGACGCCTCGGCCGACACCAAAGAGGCCGTGACCATTACGGCCGATATGCTCTCGCTCTTTTACTATGTCAAAGCCATTGATTTTGCTCAGGCAGCTCCGGGCGCCAAGTATAACATTAAAATCACAAATCCTGACGGCACCGCCTCAGGCCTGACCATCACCTACGGCGGCGAGCAGACCGTCAATGTGGGTCCGGCTGAGATTCCCACCTATGCCATCGTGTTTAACTACGACTATGACGGCGCTCCCAGCGCTTATCCCGTCCACGCGTGGGTGAGCAAGGAGGGACGCATCCCCGTTATCATCTCGGCCCAGCTCGTTATAGGCCACATGGAGATGATAGCCCGCCTCTGACTCTCTCCCCCCCCTCACAAAAGGCTATCAGGCCCTTGCACGCCATCCCCATCCCCCCGGGCGGCGCGCAAGGGCATTTCTTTTTTGCATCATGATGACACCGGGATGGAAAAAAATCGTTACATTTGCATTTATAATTAATCACACTCTGAAAAATTATCATATTCTATAAGCAATGGCAAACTGGTTTGAATGTAAAGTGCGCTATGACAAATTGATGGAAAACGGTGCGTCAAAGAAGGTTAACGAGCCTTATCTTGTTGACGCCCTATCTTTTACCGAGGCCGAGGCCCGAATCATCGAAGAGCAGACCCCCTTCATGAGCGGGGAATTCTCCGTGTCGGCCGTAAAGCGCACCAAGATAGCCGAGATTTTCCGCGATGACAGTGCTGATAAGTGGTATCTCGTGAAATGTGCTTTCATCACCATTGATGAGAAGACGGCCGCTGAAAAGCGCTCGGTGTCACAGATGCTTGTGGCTGCCAACTCCTTTAAGGAAGCCTTTGAAAACTTTGTGGAAGGCATGAGCTCCACCATGGCTGACTATGAAATCGTTTCGATTTCGGAAACTCCGATCATGGATGTGTATGGCGCCCGCCTCGGTGAGAAAACCGGCGAATAAAAAACCAAGCGTTCAATCCGACGTTGATATGACCTCCGTCAGTGATAATCTAACCCGCATCCGGTCCACACTCCCCGCTGAAGGGGTGACTCTGGTGGCTGTCAGTAAGTTTCATCCTGCTGAAGCCATCCTGGAAGCTTATGGGGCCGGTCAGCGGGTGTTTGGCGAGAGCAGGGTTCAGGAGCTGCTGGAGAAGATTCCTCAGCTGCCTGATGACATTTCCTGGCACTTTATAGGCCATCTGCAGACCAACAAGGTGCGCCAGCTCATAGGCCACACGGCTATGATTGAGAGCGTTGACTCGGAGCGGCTGCTGCGGCTTATTGACCGCGAATCGGCCCGCGCCGGAGTGGTGACGCGAGTGCTCATGCAGCTCCATGTGGCGCAGGAAGAAACCAAATTCGGCTTTACGCCCGATGAGCTCCTTGACTTTTTCCGCAGCAGAGGCTTCGAGAGCCTCACCAACACCCACATTTGCGGAGTGATGGGCATGGCCAGCAACACCGACGATGAAGCCCGTGTGAGAGCCGACTTTGCGGAGATAGCGCGAGTGTTTCATGCCATTGCCGATGATGAAGCGCTCGGGCTGCGCGGGTTTGACACCATCTCGATGGGAATGAGCCATGACTATCTGCAGGCCATTGATTGCGGCTCCACAACCGTCAGAATCGGAACCGACATTTTTGGAAACCGTCAATATTGATATTCACACATTCACTTAGCAATACAATTCCTAATTAGCTGATTCTTAACTTTAATTTTATAACATCATGAACCAAAACCAAGCTAAAAAGCAGAACTTTGCATTGCCTATCGCAATCATGTTCGCTTTGTTCTTCATGATAGCCTTTGTCACCGGCTATCAGAATCCTCTGGGCAGTGTCATCGAGAAGATGAGCGACGGCAACCCCATCATGTCGCAGATCGGCACTCTGGCAAACTTTATCGCCTATGCCTTCATGGGTTATCCCGCAGGTAAGCTGCTTCAGAACCGCGGCTTCCGTGTGACCGCTCTCTGGGCCGTGACTATCGGCTTCATCGGCGTGCTCGTGACTTATCTCTCAGGCTTTGTGGGCACTGATTCCACCGCCGTGGTTATCTATCTCATCGGTGCGTTCATCGCCGGCTTCTCAATGTGTCTGCTCAACACCGTTGTGAACCCCATGCTCAACTCACTGGGCTCCACCCCCAACAAGGGCAACCAGCTGGTGCAGTTCGGCGGCGCGTTCAATTCACTCGGTGCCACTCTGGCTCCCGTGATTGTGGGCGGTCTGCTCGGCGGCGCTGCAAGCTCTATTTCCAGCGCCAATCCCGTGTTTTATCTCGCCATGGGCATCTTTGCTCTGGCCTTCGTGGTGCTCTTCTTCTCCAAGCTTCCCGAGTCGCCTGACCTGGGCAAGCCTCAGGCCAAGGTGAACACTGCCGGCGCTTTCCGTTACCGCAACTTCACCTTCGGCGTTATCGCCATCTTCTGCTATGTGGGTCTTGAGGTGGGCATCGCCAACTGGACTTATCAGTTCCTTGAGAAGCATAATGACATCATTGCCATCACTGACGCTCCCGGTGCAATTGCCGGCACCGTGTGTGGTCTCTACTGGCTGCTCATGCTCGTAGGCCGTCTGCTGGGCGGTGTGGTTGGCGGCAAGGTTTCAAGCCGTGCCATGCTCGTCACCGCTTCACTTGGCGCCATGGTGTTCCTGCTGCTGGGTATCTTCTCACAGGAAACCCTCGTGCCCTTCATCGGCTTCAGCTCAGCTGACCTCGCCTTTAACACTGTTCAGATTCCCCTCAATGCCATCTTCTTCGTGCTTTGCGGTCTGTTTGCATCAGTGATGTGGGGTGCCATCTTCAACCTCTCTGTTACCGGTCTCGGCAAGTACACCGCCGTTGCCTCCGGTATATTCATGGTGATGGTGTGCGGCGGTGGCGTGTTCCCCGCCATCCAGGCTGTGATTGCCGGCAATGCCGGAGCACTTGCCAGCTTCTGGCTCCCCTTCGCTCTGGCCACCTACATCTTCATCTATGCAGTGGCCCTGTCACGTGCTCAGGCCGGCCTCCCCGAGGAGCCTGAAGTGCTTGTTGAGGACTAATCAGCTCATCCACACCCGACTCTGACGTCGGGCACAATAATCCATTAGAGAAAGTTCGGCGCTAAAGGGTGCCGGACTTTCTTTTTTATCCACCACCTTATAATATAGGGGAGAGGAGGGCTAATGTCCGGACCATGCTCCATAACACCCGGCGGAAACGCCCGATTAAGGTTTTTTTACTAATTTTGCAGCCGCAAACCAAATTCAGAAATTCGTTTTTATTCACTATGCCAGTCATTTTACGTTTAGTCAAGGCAGGGTTGCTGCTGACAATGGCGTTTGCATCCGCCTCAGGCTCAGCTCAAACCGACACTGTGCCGGCCAAATTTTCATATGTGCCTAAAGTTCACGGAGTGGTCCGTCCCCGCTGGGAGATGGAAACCGAGAGCGGGCTGCAGCGTTTTCAGGTGGCTAATGCGCGCCTGTGGGCCGACGGCAATATCGCACCTTGGGCCGACTATCGTGTGCTGGTGGATTTCTGCGATCAGGGCACAGTGAAGTTTATCGACGCATGGGTGCGCTTCAAGTCGCAGAAAGGATGGAATGTGCAGTTAGGCCAGTTCCGCATGCCCTTCGGTGTTGATCCCTTCCGCGGCCCACAGTCATATTATTTTGCCAACCGCTCATTTATCGGCAAGCAGGTGTGTAATCACCGCAGTCCTGGCATTATGGCCGGATATGCTGCGGCTGCTTTTCCCCTCAATGTGAGTGCCGGTGTGTTCAATCCCAGTCCGTTCGGGTCACACAATGTGTGGAAGCACGGCGTGTCATATAGCGGCAAAGTGCTTTACTCGCCCGGCCATTGGCAGTTGGCCACTGGCTTCATGTCGGTGCGTCCCGGCAGAGTCCGCGCCAATATGGTTGACGCCGCGGTGACCTGGAACAGCGGTCGCTGGATTGTGGAGGGTGAATACATCTGGGAGCACTACTGCGCCGAAGGCTTCAAGGACACTCACGCCTATAACTTTTTTGCCGACTATCACATGCCGCTGAAGCTTGCGTGGTTCAACCGCCTATCCTTTCAGGGCCGCTTTGACGGCATGACACTTCACCGCAACCTGACCACGCTTGACAATGAGGCTGCGCGCAATCGCGTGACCCTCGGCGCCACAATAAGTTACATCCGTGCCGCCGGAGTGCATCTTGACCTGAGAGTGAACTATGAGCAGTATTTCTATCACCACGGTTATGAGACACCTCAGGGTCAGGGCAACAAGCTTGTGGCGGAAGCCGTGTTTGCCTTCTGAGAATGTTTTTAGGCACATTAGCCATAAATATTGCACATTGGAGAGTTTAATATGTAAAAAATACCTATCTTTGTAACATCAAAAGCTATCTGACTGCTTGATGAAAGTGAAGATTCACCGCGAAGGCACTAATATCCTCCTGGTTCTCCTTGTGATTCTGGGTGTGATTAACGCTGCGGCATGGATGTTTATCCGGCCGGCGGTGATTCCTATCGTTTTCTCTGCTCTGTCAGGCATAGCTTTCCTGTTGGTCCTCAACTTCTTCCGCTCTCCGCGCCGCACCTTCCCCGGGACAATAGAGCCTGATTTGGTGGTTTCGTCGGTCGACGGCACTGTGGTGGCATTGGAGGAGACCATCGAGCATGAATACATCAAAGGCCCGGCGCTTCAGCTGTCGGTGTTCATGACGGTTTTCAATGTCCATGCCAACTGGTTTCCCGTTAGCGGCGAAGTGCTTGACGTGCGCCATTTCAAGGGACGCTTCATGTCGGCCTATCTCCCTAAATCCAGCGTGGAGAATGAGCATAGTTCAGTGCTGATAAAATCAGCTGCCGGACCGCTCGTGGTGGTGAATCAGGTGGCCGGAGCTGTTGCCCGCCGCATTGTCACCTATGCCGCGCCGGGCGAGGAGTGCTCGATTGAGGAACACATGGGTTTCATCAAATTCGGCTCAAGGATTGACATTTATCTGCCCAAGGATACGGAAGTGTTTGTGCGCATTGGCGACAAGACCGTGGGCGGCATCACCCCCATAGCCCGACTCAAAAAATCCTAAGCCATGAGCATTAAGGCCCATATTCCCAACACCATCACCTGCATGAATCTGGCCAGCGGCATCCTTGCCGTCATTGCCGCATTCCACGGTTCGGAACCTTACTGGGGTCTCAACGGCTATTACTGGACCATGATTCTTATTGGCGCCGCAGCCGTGTTTGACTTCTGCGACGGCGCTGCGGCCCGACTGCTCGGCGCCTACTCCCCCGTGGGCAAAGAGCTTGATTCGCTTTCCGACCTTGTGAGCTTCGGCGTGGCTCCCACGCTGATGGTCTATAACATCATGATGGAGAACACCGCGTCATGGACTGCCTATCTGTCACTTTTCATTGCCGTGATGGGAGCGCTGCGCCTGGCCCGCTTCAATGTCGATGACCGCCAGACCACCTCATTTATCGGCCTGCCCATCCCGGCCTCGGCCCTGTTCTGGATCGGCGCCTCAGGCTGGATGCTGGATCACGGCTATCCCGGCGACGGCCCCGTGCTGACACTTGTGGCCGTAATGTCGCTGCTGATGGTCAGCTCATTACCTATGTTCTCGCTCAAGTTCAAGAAATTTGCATGGCGCGAGAATTTCCGCCGCTATGTGATTCTTGCGGCAGCCGTAATCTTCGTGATTACCGACGGAGTGGCCGGATTTGCATGGACCATTATCCTCTACATTCTGATTTCTCTTTTCGGACGTAAGATGAATTAACGGATTGTGGCACAACTTTTGCTCCTATTCTCCGTTAAACAATTGTTATGAGCTTTTTCGTCCTATTACTCCTCTTTATCTTCGGATATTTTATAGTGTGGCCCGTGGTGCGCACCCTGATGCGTGTCAACCAGGCGCGCCGCCAGTTTTCCGACATGATGAACGGCGCTTACGGAGCGCGCCGGCCATCCTCCTCGACGCACCGCCCTGACGCCGCACCGCGCCGCCGCGAGAAAAAGATTTCGCGCGACACGGGCGAATATGTTGCCTTTGAGGATATAAGCTGCAATGTGAGCTCCGAAAGCAGTGCCGATGACAATGCGACCAAGGAGAGCTTTGTGGCTGAGCAGCAGATTGTTGATGTGGAGTGGGAGGACGTGAAATGAGCTACTACGTAAATCGTCTCTACGACTTCCTGAAGCGCCTTGCCGCCAATAATAACCGCGAATGGTTTGCGGCTCATAAGGCTGAATATGAGGAGCTGAGGGCACTGTGGCTCGATGACCTCGACAGGATGATTGCCGCCATGTCGGCATGGTGTCCTGAGGCGGCCTCCATCCCTGCCAAGCGCGCCGCTTACAGAATCTACCGCGACACCCGCTTCTCGCCTGACAAGACACCCTTTAAGCTTTACTTCTCAGCCTCGGTTGACCCGCTGGGGCGCGGCACAGAGCATGCCGGCTATTATCTCCAGATGGGAGTGGACGGTGTGAACGGCCTTTTCGGCGGACTGTGGTGTCCTCCGGCGCCTGTGCTCCGCAAACTGCGCCACGCCATTGTTGACAACATCGAGGAGTGGGAGGAAATCAACGCCAATCCCGAACTTAACCGCCACTTCAAGATATGGTGCAGCTCGGCGCTCAAAACCATTCCCAAGGGCTGGCCCAAGGACCATCCTCAGGCACATTGGCTCAGGATGCGCGATTACGGACGCGACGCCGAGGTGGGGGAGGACTTCTTCCTTGACCCGGCGTGGCCCGAGAAGGCCGCCGAGCTGTTCAGGCTTGTGAAGCCCTTCAATGACTTCCTCAACTATTCAATTGACGAAGAGCTCTGACATCCCCTCAGAGTCAACATAATAAGCCGGGAGGCTGCTCCATAACGCGGGTTATGAGGCAGCCTCCGTGCTTTTTTAAGATGATAGGGGGATGGTGCGAGAGGGAATCAGAAGTGCTCCTTGAGCTTGTCAACAAGCACATCTGCCTGCTGCACACCAACGGCACGCCAAACGGGCTCGCCGTTCTTGAACACAATCAGAGTGGGCACCGACTGCACGCGGTAACGCTCGGCAACCTCTGAATTGCGGTCAATGTCAACCTTGATGATTGTGGCATTGTCACCGACAGTGTTCTTTACCTGATCGAGGATGGGGCCCTGCACCCTGCAGGGGCCGCACCATGTTGCGAAGAAATCAACCAAAGTGGGCTTCGCGCTTTTGATAATATCGTCAAATTCGTTCATAGTGTAATTGTGTTAGTTTCTATGCTTATAACGATTGGCGCGCGCCAATGTTCACTCTTGCAGAGCCGCGGGAAAATGCGTAACTTTGCGGCGGAAAACGGTGAGATGCATAGCTCACGGATTTTATCTTGATAATTAACACTTAAAGACGATATGGCAAAGAAAGCTCTGCTCATGATTCTCGATGGATGGGGAATCGGCAACCACACTAAAGGTGACGTTATTTTCTCAACTCCCACTCCCTACTGGGACTATCTTCTCGACACCTATCCTCACTCTCAGCTTCAGGCAAGCGGTGAGAATGTGGGTCTGCCTGACGGCCAGATGGGCAACAGCGAGGTGGGTCACCTCAATATCGGCGCCGGCCGCGTGGTTTATCAGGACCTGGTGAAAATCAACAAGGCCGTGGCTGACCGCTCTATTCTCGAAAATCCCGAAGTGAAAAGCGCATTCTCTTATGCACGTGACAATGGCAAGGCCATCCACTTTATGGGTCTGACCAGCGACGGCGGCGTTCACTCATCACTTGACCACCTCTTTGCTCTTTGCGACATTGCAAAGGAATATGGCCTTGAGAAGGTCTACATCCACTGCTTCATGGACGGCCGTGACACCGACCCCCGCTCAGGCAAAGGCTTCATTGAACAGCTTCAGGCCCACTGCGACAAGAGCGCCGGCGTGATTGCCTCAGTGGTAGGCCGCTACTACGCCATGGACCGCGACAAGCGCTGGGAGCGCGTGAAGGTGGCTTATGACCTTCTGGTGAAGGGCGAAGGCAAGCTGGCCACTGACATGGCCAAGGCCGTTCAGGAGTCATATGATGAAGATGTGACCGACGAATTCATCAAGCCCATCAACAACTCCACCGTCGACGGCACCATCAAGGAGGGCGACGCCGTTATCTTCTTCAACTATCGCAACGACCGCGCCAAGGAGCTCACCGTGGTGCTCACCCAGCATGATATGCCCGAGGAGGGAATGACCACCATCCCCGGCCTGCAGTATTACTGCATGACTCCCTATGATGCCTCGTTCAAGGGCGTTCACATCCTCTTTGACAAGGAAAATGTGACCAACACTCTCGGCGAATACCTCTCGAAGCTCGACAAGAAGCAGCTCCACATTGCCGAGACCGAAAAGTATGCCCACGTGACATTCTTCTTCAACGGTGGCCGCGAAGCTCCCTATGAAGGTGAAGAGCGCATCCTCGTGGCATCGCCCAAGGTTGCCACTTATGACCTCAAGCCCGAAATGAGCGCCTATGAGGTTAAGGACAAGCTCGTTGAGGCCATCCGCTCACAGGAGTATGACTTTATTGTGGTGAACTATGCCAACGGTGACATGGTGGGCCACACCGGCGTTTATCCCGCAATCGAAAAGGCTGTGAAAGCCGTTGACGAATGTGTGAAGGACACCGTGGAGGCTGCCAAGGCTGCTGACTATGAGGTTATCATCATCGCTGACCACGGCAACGCCGACAATGCCATCAATGCCGACGGCACTCCCAACACCGCCCACTCACTCAATCCCGTGCCCTGTGTCTACGTCACCAGTCGCAAGGACGCCACCGTTGCCGACGGCAAGCTCGCCGACGTGGCTCCCTCCATCCTCCACATCATGGGCCTGGAGCAGCCTGCCGAAATGACCGGTCACAATCTTCTCGGTTAATCTGTCACACCTTATTATAATAGAGCAATGAAGAAATTTCATCTTATCCTTGCCGTCTGCGTGATGGTGGTGATGGCCGCCTGTTCCAATTCAAAGAGCGGAGGCTACAATCCTGAAACCACCAAGGCTCTCATAGAGAAAGTCCAGAAAAACGAAGAAGTCACTCAGGAGGATTATTCCGAGATGATTGACCAGTGTGAGGCTGCCTTCAATGAGCTCAATGCCAAAAGTGACGAGATTAAGGATCTCCCTGCTGACAAGCGTGAGGAAGCAGCTCTCAAACTCTTAGAGGATTCTGATTACGCCCAGATGTATCAGAGCGTATTGAATCTCGGGATGATTCTGCAGAGTCATCAGGGCAATCTCGATGAGGACAACTCCAAGAAGCTTGAGAAGCTCATGGAAGATATTGAGAAGAAAGCTAAGGAGAACGTGTGATTCTTCCTCCTGTATCCATCCCTTATAAGCCGCCCGGAGCTGAACATCAGCCGCCGGGCGGCATTTTTTGCACCCCTAAACCGGATTATATCGTTAAAAATTGCTAACTTTGCGCCCTGTTTTTCCAATCAACATACATTTCTTAAACACAAGGTAAAAATGAAGTTTACGGAAACTATTGATTTCCATCCCAAATTGTTTTCGGCCTTGCGTCATTATTCAATGTCGCGTTTCAAGGACGATGCCGTGGCCGGAATAGTGGTGGGAATCGTGGCCTTGCCCCTCGCCATCGCGTTTGCAATTGCCAGCGGTGTGAGTCCCTCCATCGGTCTGATTACAGCCATTATCGGTGGCTTTCTGGTGTCGGCCTTCGGCGGCAATTCTGTGCAGATTGGCGGTCCTACGGGCGCGTTCATCGTCATTGTTTACGGCATTATCGCCAATTATGGCCTCACTGGGCTTGCCATCGCCACATTCATGGCCGGCTTGATTTTGATTACTCTCGGGCTCTTCCGCCTGGGCACAGTCATCAAGTTTATCCCTTATCCCATTGTGGTGGGGTTCACCGCCGGCATCGCCCTGACCATCTTCTCCACGCAGATTAATGACTTTTTCGGTCTCGGCCTCAAGGACCTTCCCGGCGAGTTTCTGCCCAAGTGGGGCATATATCTGCGCAATTTCAGCCACGTGAGCTGGCCGGCTCTCGTGGTGGGCGTGGTGTCAATCCTGATTATCACCCTCGTGCCTAAAATCTCCAAGCGACTCCCCGGTGCGCTGATTGCAATCCTTGTGGTCACTCCCGCAGTGGCGCTCCTGGCGCAGTATATGCCGGCGTTTGCCGGTGTTGAGACCATCGGTGACCGTTTCGGCACTCTCCCCACTGACCTCCCGCAGCCTCACACGCTTGACCTGTCCATGGCCACCATCAACGCCCTGCTTCCCTCGGCGTTCACTATCGCCATCCTCGGCGCCATAGAGTCATTGCTCTCAGCCACTGTGGCCGACGGTGTGACCGGATCGCGCACCAATTCCAACACCGAACTTATTGGCCAGGGCATTGCCAACACCATCGTCCCCCTGTTTGGCGGTATCCCCGTCACCGGCGCCATTGCCCGCACAATGACCAATATCACTAACGGCGGCCGCACCCCCGTGGCCGGCATCATCCATGCCGTTGTGCTCCTGCTGATCTACCTGTTCCTGATGCCTCTTATTAACTATGTGCCTATGGCATGCCTGGCGGCAGTGCTTATAGTGGTGTCATACAACATGAGCGGCTGGCGCACTGTTAGGGCCATCTTCTCCAATCCCAAGAGCGACATCTCGGTGCTCGTGGTCACCTTTGTGCTCACAGTGGTGTTTGACCTNACCATCGCCATTGAAATCGGCCTGCTCCTNGCTGTGGTGCTGTTCATGCGCCGNGTGATGGAGAACACGGAAATCAAGGTCTACTCCGAACAGCTTGATGTGGCCGAAGGNTCCGANGCCACCACTCATGAGATTCTTGACGTGGCTCCNGGAGTGGAGGTGTATGAGATTGACGGCCCGTTCTTCTTCGGCGTGGCCACCAAATTCGACGAGCTCATGCGCNCCACCATGGTGGAGAAGCCTATTGTGCGCATTATCCGCATGCGCAAGGTTCCCTTTATTGACTCCACCGGTCTCCATAACCTTGAAGTGCTCATCAACTCGTCGCATTCTGAAGGAATTGATGTGGTGCTTTCGGGCGTCAAGAGCAATGTGCGCGCCGTCATCGAGCATGCCGGACTTGACAAAGCTCTGGGTGAAGGGCATATCTGTGACCATATCAGCAAGGCGGTGGTCATGGCCAATGCCGTTGCCGAACGTCGCCGAAATGNGCAGAAGTGTTAAATTTCCCCAAGAGATTCAACACTTTTTCACTAAAATTCAGAAAAATATCTTCATCGGACAAAAAAATCCTAAATTTTGTTTGGCGTATAAGATTTTTACGCTACCTTTGTATCGTTTTTGAAGCAAAAATTGTTTTATCATTTAATCACAACTAAAATGAAAAAGTTAGTTTTCGTATTCGCTGTTGTAGCAAGCGCATCTCTCTTCTCTTGTGGCTCTTCTGACAAGGCCGCTGAAGCTACCGACACTGCTGCTGTTGTTGANGAAGAAGTTGTAGCCGTAGTTGACTCTGNTGCTGCTCCTGCTGACTCTGTAGTAGCTGTTGCTGACTCAGCTGTTGTAGCTGAATAATTTGGCGCGTGCATGAGCACGCTTNACAGCAAGAAAATTAGCTGACCACCAGGTGGCCAGCTTTTTTTTTGTGTATTATGGCCCCTTTTTGTGGGCCGGAATGGTTATTTTTGTAGTCATCAAACATTCAAGCACCCATGACTCCCGAACAGCAANCCCTNCGCATCAATGAGCTCCGAGCTCTTCTGAACCGTCACAACCGCCTTTACTACGTGGATAACGCTCCNGAGATTTCTGACCGTGAGTTTGACATGCTCATGAAAGAACTTGAGGCGCTTGAGGCGCAGCGGCCTGACCTNGACGACCCNCTGTCGCCGTCGCGCCGCGTGGGTTCTGACCTCACCGGCGGGTTTGAGCAGGCTCCCCATGTGAGGCCTATGATGTCACTGTCAAACACTTATTCCATCGACGAGGTGGACCAGTGGGCCGAGCGTGTGCGCGACGCTCTGGGCGGTGAGCGCTTCGAGATTGTGGGTGAGATGAAGTTTGACGGCACATCCATCTCGCTCATCTATGAGCANGGCCGACTGGTGAGGGCCGTGACCCGTGGCGACGGNGAGAAGGGNGATGTGGTGACCGAGAATGTCAAGACCATCCGCTCCATNCCCCTGAAGCTGGAAGGGGAGGGGTGGCCTGAGGAGTTTGAGATTCGTGGAGAGATTCTGCTCCCCTGGGCTGCCTTTGAGAAGATTAACGCCGAGCGNGCCTTTAATGAGGAGCCGCTCTTTGCCAATCCCCGCAATGCCGCCGCCGGCACCCTCAAGATGCAGAGCCCTGCTGAGGTNGCNCGCCGCGGCCTNGATGCGCGGTTCTACTATCTGCTGAGNGANAATCTCCCCTTTGACAATCATTATGACAACATGATGGCCGCCCGCAGCTGGGGCTTCAANGTGAGCCCCTCGATGAAGCTGATGGACTCCCTGNNAGCNATTGACGAGTATATCAACCANTGGGACACGGAGCGCCGNAATCTGCCNGTGGCCACTGACGGCCTTGTGTTTAAGGTCAANTCGCTGCGTCAGCAGCTNAATCTNGGCTACACNGCCAAGTCACCCCGCTGGGCCATTGCCTATAAGTTTCCGGCCGAGCGCGCTCTGACGCGGCTGCGCTATGTGTCGTTTGAGGTGGGGCGCATGGGCATCGTCACTCCCGTGGCCAACCTNGANCCCGTGTTGCTNTCNGGCACGGTTGTTAAGCGCGCNTCGCTNCACAACGCTGACATTGTGAGNTCGCTTGACATTCATGAGCATGACATGCTCTNTGTGGAGAANGGGGGCGAGATTATCCCGAAAATCACCGGAGTGGACACTGCTGCGCGTGAGCCTGAGGCNGCGAGGGTGAAGTTTGTGACNCATTGCCCCGCCTGCGGCGCTCTGCTTGTGCGCAAAGAGGGGGAAGCCGCATGGATGTGTCCCGACAAATATGGNTGCCCNCCGCAGATAATGGGGCGCATTGAGCACTTTGTNGGNCGCCGCATGATGGACATTGACGGACTGGGCGAGGAGACGGTGAAGCTNCTCTATGAAGCCGGNATTGTGCGTGACATTGCCGACCTCTATTCTCTGCGCGAGGAGCAGATTGCCGGNCTGGCCGGTCTCGGCGAGGTGTCGGCCCGCAAGATTATCGANGGTGTGCGCCGCTCGCTTGAGGTGCCTTTCGAGAGGGTGGTCTACGCNCTCTCCATCCCCTATGTGGGCGAGACGGTNTCGAAGCGTATAGCCCGCTCCGTCAGNACCATTGANCGCCTGATGGAGATGACGCCCGAGGAGCTGACGGCCATTGACGATGTGGGCATGACCATTGCCGGCTCCATAGTGGAGTATTTCGCCGTGCCCGCCAACCGTGAGATTGTGGAGCGCCTGCGCAGCGCAGGGGTGTGCATGAGCGTGAGCGAGGATGCTGACCGTGACCGCACCGACAAGCTTGCCGGGAAAACAATTGTGATCAGCGGCACGTTCACCCGCCATTCGCGCGATGAATATAAGGAGATTATTGAGCGCAACGGGGGCAAAAACTCCGGCTCCGTGTCAAAGAAAACCTCCTTTATCCTTGCNGGCGACAATATGGGTCCGGCAAAACTGGAAAAGGCCGCCAAACTCGGCGTGCCNGTCATCAGCGAGGATGAATTTCTTGAAATGCTGGAATAATGNGGGNTANNNCCTCAATTCNGGCACCGAGGAAAAATATTTTGAAAAAAATTAGCCAAAANTTTTGGANGATAAGAAAAATGTGGTAACTTTGCACTCGCAAACGAGAGAGTTTGACTCACGTTTTTGATGGCTCCCTAGCTCAACTGAATAGAGCATCTGACTACGGATCAGAAGGTTACAGGTTTGAATCCTGTGGGAGTCACTCTTCAAAAACGGCTCCCTAGCTCAACTGAATAGAGCATCTGACTACGGATCAGAAGGTTACAGGTTTGAATCCTGTGGGAGTCACAGAAGCCACCCCTGAAAAGAGGTGGCTTTTCTGTTGTTTGCGCGCATCGGTGTTTGGAAAATGGCGGGTAATTGTTAACTTTGTAGTAGGTAAAGGTGTTATACCCTTGACGCGGGCTGCCTCCACGGGCAGCGTTTTTCTAACTATTTATTTATTGTCCATAACCAGATGACCGAGCCCAACACAGTTTACGGCCTTTTCAACGACAGCTTTCCGCCGGCGCTTGACGGGGTGACGCTGACTGTGCAGAATTATGTGAAGTGGCTCACGGCAAAAGGGAAAAAGGTGTGTGTGGTGACGCCGTGGGACCCCTATGACCCGCCTCACCCTGACTTTGAGATGCACCGCTATTTCTCTCTCCCCATCTATAATCGTCATCCTTATCGCTACGGCTATCCGCGCCTTGACCCGGTGATATGGCACAAAATCAGGCGTGTGCCGTTCAGGATTGTCCATGCTCACTGCCCTTTCTCGTCAGGCCGACTGGCACGATATGCCGCACAGAAGCATGATGTCCCGCTGGTGGCTACGTTCCACTCAAAGTATCGCACCGACCTTGAGCATTCGCTGCCGGCGCCCATGATTCGCTATCAGATGAAGCGCATCCGCGAGTTTTACAATTCCGCTGACGCTCTGTGGATTCCGCAGGCAGCCGTGGAGGAGACGGTGCGTGAATACGGCATCACGGCCCCGGTGACGGTGGTTGACAATGGCAATGACTTCAATCAGGGGGGCATGCCGTTGGAGAGCGTCAGAGAGGAAGCCCGTCGGCGCCTCGGCATTCCCCGTGGACGATTTGTGCTGCTCTTTGTGGGTCAGCATATCCTCCAGAAAGGCATAGAGATTATTATTGACTCTCTGCCGCTGCTCCCCGAAAGGATTGACTGGGAGATGCACTTTGTGGGCAACGGATATGCGCGTCAGGACATGATGCGCAAGGTGCGCCTCATGGGGCTTGATGATAAGGTGACTTTTCACGGTCTGGTTCATGAGCGCGATGAGCTGCGCGACATTTATGCCGCGTCTGACCTCTTCCTGTTTCCGTCATTCTATGACAATGCGCCGCTGGTGGTGCGCGAGGCTGCCATGATGGGTACCCCCGCCGTGCTTCTTGAAGGCTCCACGGCGGCCGAGGTGATAACCCACGGCGAAAACGGTTTCCTCACGGGGCGCACTCCGCAGGAGTATGCGGTGGCTGTGACCCGTCTGCACGATGACCCTGACATGCTGACCCGCATTGCCGACGGCGCACGGCGCACATTATCGCGCTCGTGGGACAACGTTATGGAGGAGGTCATGCAGCGTTATGATGATATAATTGCACGATATGAGTTCCGACACAAAAAATAACACTCCCTCCTCTCAGGAGCCTCAGGTGAAGAGCAGTGCCGGCTACTGGAGCTATAAGATTATCCTTCCGGTGGTGATTGGGCTCGGTGTGGTGGCATGGCTGTTCCATAAGGAGTTCAAGCCGGAGGTGTGGCATCAGATTCATTTTGACACTCATGTTATTCTCTGCATCGCGCTTGCATGGGTGTTTATGCTCGGGCGTGACTTCGGATTGAGCTGGCGCTTCCGCGCTCTCACAGACCATCAGTTGCGCTGGGGGCAGGCCATCCGTGTCAATTTCCTTTGTGAGTTCACCTCCTGCGTCACTCCGTCGGCTGTGGGAGGGTCGTCGCTCGGCATGATTTTCCTCCATAGCGAGGGTGTGGAGCTGGGGCGTGCCACCACGCTCATGATTACCACGCTGTTTCTTGACGAGCTGTTTTTCTGCATCTCTCTACCCATAATCATGGCGCTGGTGCCTTATGACACCCTTTTTGGCTTCAGCGAAGGGCATGAGGCGTTCACGCTCGGACTCAAGACAGTGTTCTGGATTATCTATGCCGTGGTGCTGCTGTGGACTCTGCTGCTCTTTGTGGGCATCCTTGTGAGGCCGCGAGCTGTCCAGAAGTTTCTGGTGTGGCTCTTCGGTTTCCGCCCTCTGCGTCGCTGGCGTCCGCAGGTAGAGGCTTTGGGCGACAACATGGTGGCCACGAGTCAGGAGCTGCGCAACCGGTCGTGGCGATGGTGGGGCGAAGCCTTCCTGGGCACGGCGCTGTCATGGTCATCGCGCTATCTTGTGGTCAATGCGCTCTTCCTGGGCTTCGCTCCTTATGCTGACCAGTTGGTGGTGTTCGCCCGCCAGTTTGTAATCTGGGTGGTGCTCATGATCAGTCCCACCCCCGGAGGCAGCGGTGTGAGCGAATGGCTCTTTACCGAATATTACGGCGATATGATTACCCCCGGCATTGCCCTGATTATGGCACTGTTCTGGCGTATAATCTCCTATTATGTGTATCTTATTGTGGGCGCATGCCTGCTGCCCGGCTTCTTCCGCCGCATTCTCGGCAAGGGCAAGCAGCCCCGAACGGCTAATTTAACTGACACTGATTCTCAACAATGAAACCCTTATTCATCGGCATCATACCGGCGCGATATGCGTCGACCCGTTTCCCCGGCAAACCTTTGGCAAAGATTGGAGGTGTGCCTATGATTCAGCGCGTTGTGGAACGTGCCCGCATGGCGCTTGACCGCGTTATTGTGGCCACTGACGATGTTCGCATTGCGGACTGTGTGGCGGCTTTCGGCGGCGAGGCTGTGATGACTTCCGAGAGCCATCGCAGCGGCACCGACCGCTGCCGCGAGGCTTATGAGGCATCGGGCAGCGATGCAGATGTGGTCATTAACGTGCAGGGCGATGAGCCGTTTATCGAGCCGGCTCAGATTGAAGCCCTCGAGGGGTGCTTCGAGGCTGACCCTGATGTGGAACTGGCCACGCTTGTGCGCCGCTTTGACCCGGCGCTGGGCTGGGATGCGCTGTTTAACGCCAACACTCCCAAGGTGGTGCGCGATGAGCGGGGCAATGCCGTGTGGTTTAGTCGCTCCATCATACCTTATGTGCGCAATTATCCCTGGCAGGAGTGGATTGACCATGCCGAGTTCTTCACTCATGTGGGGATGTACGGCTATCGTGCCGACACTCTTGCCGCCATCACGCAGCTCCCCCAGAGCCCCGCGGAGATTGCCGAGAGCCTTGAGCAGCTCCGATGGCTGCAGAACGGTTATCAGATTCGCTCGGCGGTGACCGACCTTCCCTCCATAGGCATCGACACTCCCGACGACCTTCGCCGCGCTGAGGAGATGCTTCTTAACAGGTAGCCCTTTAATGTTATGGAAAAGAAAAACTTCATCATCACCGTGGGTCGCCAGTTTGGCAGCGGCGGCCGTGAGCTGGGTCAGATGCTGGCCAATAAGCTGGGTATCAACTATTACGACAAGGAGCTCCTGGCCCGTGCGGCCGAGGAGTCGGGTCTGAGTAGCGAATTTTTCGAGAAGCACGATGAGCGGTTTCCGCGCTTTATAAACGGGATTTTTTCGTTCGCTCAGGGCTATCAGCCCATCAACACCTATGCAGGCGGTTCGGCTATAAGTTGCGACAGTGTGTATCAGGCTATGAATGAGCTGATTCAGAAGATTGCCGAGAAGGAGTCGTGTGTAATCGTAGGGCGCACTGCGGATTATATCCTGCGTGACCACCCGCGGTGTGTCAACGTGTTTGTCCATGCGCCTGCGGACCACTGTGTGGAGCGCATTCTGCGCCGCGGCGATATCCGCGATGCCGAGAAGGCCCGCTCCCTTGCCGCCAAGACCAACAAGCTGCGCGCCAACTACTATAACTTCTACACTGACAAGAAGTGGGGCGCCGCTGACTCGTATCATCTCACCCTTGATTCGTCACTGATGCCCATGGAGGATGTGGCGGAAACCATCATTGATTATATCCGCCGTCGAGGCTTTATCGACTGATTTTGTGCATTAAGGCTTTTGACATCCTGATAACCGGGGTGGTTCAGGGCGTGGGCTTCCGCCCGATGGTCCACCGGCTTGCGTCAGCTCTGGGGCTGCGGGGCCGGGTGTGTAACGGGCCTGCGGGAGTGACGGTGCGCATATATGGCTGCGAGGATGATTGCCGGATGCTTGTGGAGCGCATAATGACTTCGCGCCCGGCCATTTCGCGCATTGACAGCGTAACGATTACGGAGGTGGCCGATGGCTTTGACCACATTCCTTCAGGCTTCACCATTGCGCCGAGCTGCAATGAGGGTGGAGGTGAGGTGACGGATGTGAGCCCTGACATTGCCATCTGCCCTGAATGTCTGGAGGATATGCGCCGCCAGCCGCGCCGCCGCGGATATCCGCTCACCAACTGCACCCACTGCGGGCCGCGCTTTTCAATAACCCGCGGCCTCCCTTATGACCGCCCGGTAACGTCGATGGCCCCGTTTGCCATGTGTGACTCGTGCCGACATGAGTATGATGACCCTTCTGACCGTCGATTCCACGCTCAGCCTATAGCCTGCAATGACTGCGGCCCGCATTACTCTATGGAGGGCGCCGAGCGTCATGCCGACATCGTGACCCGAACGGCCGGGATGCTCGCTTCGGGGCGCATCGTGATGGTCAAGGGTTTGGGAGGCTACAATCTTCTGGCTGACGCCACTGATTCTGCAGCGCTCGCAGCGCTGCGCACTCTCAAACATCGCCCGCGCAAGCCTTTTGCCGTGATGGTCAGAGATTTGAAGATGGCAGAGGAGTATGTGACTCTGCGCCGTGAGGAGCGTGAATCGCTCGCGTCGTGGCGCGCCCCGATAGTAATNTGCCGCCGNACGGANGCNTCGNTNCCTGAAGAGCTTNCTCCGGGGCTGCGGACTCTTGGGGTGATGCTCCCTTACATGGGCTTTCAGCATCANCTGATGGANGNGNTNAGGCGNCCGGTGGTTGTCACGAGCGCCAATTTTCCGGGNNCNCCNATCATNAGNGATGATGCCGAGGCACGCCGCTATGCGCAGCTTCATGACCTTCCATTGGTGAGCTATAACCGCGAGATTCATAACCGTGTGGACGACAGTGTNGTGCGCGTCATTGCNGGNGAGCCGCGGATTCTGCGNCGCGGGCGCGGCTTCGTNCCGGATCCGCTGAGGGNGAGCTTCAGCGTNGACGGTGTGATGGCTCTGGGCGCAGATGTGACCGGAGGATGGGCGCTNGGCAGGGGCAATGACATTATAGCTTCGCAGTATATAGGCTCGCTTGATGCGGGGGAGGCTGCGGAGAATTTTCTGCGTGAGAGCATTGAGCGGATGAGNGCTCTTTACAGATTCACGCCCGGTGTGGTGGCTGTGGATGCCCACAGTGGCTATGCTTCATCGCGCATAGGGCGCGAGATTGCCGCACAGTGTGGCGCAGAGGTTGAAACGGTGTGGCATCACCATGCCCATGCGGCGGCCGTGATGGCTGAATATGGCATTGAGGATGAGGTGATTGCTCTGGTGCTTGACGGCACGGGGGCCGGCCCTGACGCCACTGTGTGGGGNTCGGAGCTGCTGCGCTGCTCGCTGACATCGTTCACNCGTCTGGCTCACGGACCTTATCTGCCTATGCCGGGAGGCGATGCTGCGGCGCGTGAACCTTGGAGGATGGCCGTGTCATTATGGCGCTGGCTGGGCCGGACAGTCGANTCTNTGCCGCAGGCGCTCGTTGACNATGTGGGTGAGGNGCGNGTGGCCATGGTGTGGAAGATGATNGAGCGCGGGNTCAACTCNCCNCTNAGTTGCGGCGCCGGCCGACTCTGGGATGCNGTNGCNGCTCTTGNGGGGCTCTGTTATGAGAACAGCTATGAGGCNGANGCNCCGGTNGTGCTCGAGGGNGCCGCNGATGANGCCGACGGCCTTGCGCGGAGGTTTCATGATGAATTTGCGGCGCTGTGGTCAGCGAGGGTGGTNGAGGCTGCCCGCGCTGCGGCGATTGACCGTGTGGTGCTCACCGGCGGCGTGATGCAGAACGACAGGATTGCCTCAGCCATCTCCAAGCGCCTTACGGATGAGGGATTNCGGGTGTTTATGCCCAGGATGGTCACTCCGGGCGACGGCTCGATTGCTGCGGGACAGATTGCCGTGGTGGCCGCGCGCCGCAGGATGGCATGAAAAAAATGCGCCGACAGGCAAGCGGCAAGCAGCTGTCGGCGCGGGATATAAAAATGATTTTATAGATTGAGTAGGACTTCGTCGGCCTTTGTCGGATATGTTCTCACACTGCCGGGGAGGGGGTACCATGTGTTCATGGACCGGATTGACCGAAGAATGAAAGATTCAGTTATGATATGAAGTTCAAATAAGTTATTATGTTGCAAATTTAATCGNTCGGAATTGNATTTCCAAATAATTTTAATNAAAATTGATTGCCGGCTTGCGTTTTTTTACAAATCCNGCCGGATAAAAGAGAAGAGGCAGCTCCGAAAGTCGGAACTGCCTCTTTCTTAGAGGTTGCTTGGGGAGGCTGTTTATGCCTCTGCGGGGGTCACATTGATGAAGCGGCGACCTTCCTTGCCGGTGGTGAACAGCACGGTGCCGTCCACGAGGGCGTAGAGGGTGTGGTCCTTGCCCATACCCACGTTAAGACCGGGGTGGTGAACAGTGCCACGCTGACGCTTGATGATGTTGCCTGCTTTGGCAAACTGACCTCCGTAAATCTTCACACCGAGTCGTTTGCTTTCTGACTCACGGCCGTTCTTCGAACTACCTACACCTTTTTTATGTGCCATTTCTTAAACGAATTTACAGGGGGGTTAAGCGACTACTTCTTTAACTAACACTTTGGTAAAGAACTGACGGTGACCGTTCTTGCGACGATAGCCCTTGCGGCGCTTCTTCTTGAAAACGATGACCTTGTCACCCTTTACGAGCGGGGTGAGAACCTCGCAAACAACTTTTGCGCCTTCCACTACGGGAGCGCCAACCTTCACCTGGTCATCGGACTGAGCGAGGAGCACACGGTCAAATTCAACCTTGTCACCTTCTTTGGCTGCTTCTCCGAGATAGTGAACATACAGGAACTTTTCAGGCTCTGCCTTGAACTGCTGTCCCTGGATTTCAACGATAGCGTACATTATAAACTATTGGTTTTCAGGTTTTACCGACAGGCGGCTCCTTCCGGAAACGCTTTTTGAGCCTGCTCGGCGCATATTCAGGGCACAAAGTTAGGGCTTTTCCGCCTCAAAACCAAGCCTTCGCGCCATTATTTTTTTGCTTTTTGAGTCAGGAANGGCGCGTGTAGCGAGATAGTCGGTTTTTGTGAGGCGTGTGAAGTGNTCTGTGCGGGTGTCNCCGAGGAGCGTGCTCACTGCCGGGTTGGTGTGATGATACACAAAGCCGCATTTCTCGGCCACGCGTCTTGACTTGTTATTCTCATCGTAAAAAGCACACCACACAGTGTCNAGCTTCAGCTCATTGAAGGCTCTGTCAAGCAGGGCGTTGACGGCTTCGGGGATAAGCCCTTGGCCCCAGAANGGTTTGCCAATCCAATAGCCAATCTCACCCTCTCCCTCCTCACCGGGCACGATTCCGCAGCANCCTATGGCCTCATCGGTCCCTTTGAGCACCACGGCATAGGTTTCAGGGGCGGAAAAAACNGTGAGGATGATTTGACGACTGAACTCCTCCGTGGGATGACATGGCCATCCTGCTGCCGGCCCCACGTCGGGGTGGCTCGCATATTTGAATAGGGCAGCNGCGTCGGTTTCNCGCCACGGGCGCAATGTCAGGCGGCGGGTTTCTATTGTCATGGCGTGGTCTTTGTCAGAGGGTAATCTGAGTGGCGGTGACGGGTTCGTGGAGGAACACGGCGGCGAGCTCGGCGAACTTGTCGGGATTTTCGGTGGTCAGATAGCGCGAGGTGGAGTGGCGGCCGCAGCGGCGCTCCATCTCGGGATGACGNNNGAGATAGTCGGCCAGACTGTGGGCCACTATGTCACCCTGAGTCACAATATTGACCTCTTTNGGGGCATAATGGCGTATTTTGCCCAAAAGCATCGGATAGTGGGTGCAGGCCAGGACAATNGTGTCAATGTCAGGCGTTTGGTCAAAAAGNAGCCCAAGGTCTTTCTTGACAAANTAGTCGGCCCCTTCGCTTTCGGCTTCGTGGTTNTCCACCANCGGACACCACATGGGGCAGGCATGCGACGTCACCCTGAAGTCGGGCTGGAGCTTCCCNATCTCCATCTCGTAGCTGCGGGAGTTGACCGTNCCGGAGGTGCCGAGCACCCCCACTGACCCGTTGCGGGATATNCTGCCTATCTCCTCCACCGTGGGGCGGATCACTCCGAGCACCCTCCGCGAGGGGTCGAGCTCCGGCAGGTCATTCTGCTGGATNGTGCGCAGGGCCTTGGCCGATGCNGTGTTGCATGCCAGAATAACCAGCGGACATCCCTGCTCAAAGAGGTATTTCACGGCTTGGAGCGTGAAGCGATACACCACGTCGAANGACCGGCCGCCGTAAGGGGCGCGGGCGTTGTCGCCAAGATACAGGTAATCATACTCGGGAAGCAGNCGCTGCATNTCGCGGAGAATCGTGAGGCCTCCATAGCCGGAGTCAAACACTCCGATGGGCCCTGTGGCGNATGGGGAGGTGTGAATCATCAGGATTGCTGTTCATCAGTGGGCGGCATTGAAAACTCGCAGCCGCAATAGCGTTGGTTGTAAAAGTCAAACTCTTTTATGATGGCCGCACGGCGCTCGCTAAGGCCCCCTTTGCGCCAGTTCTGCTCCCAGAAGGTTACCTCCGGAGTGCAGGCAGTGGCGGCGCGGCCGGCGGCGCATATCTGCTCCTGGCTTTTCCAGCGGCTGGAGGCGAGGGTGGTGGTGATGACGGAAAATCCGTGCTCGGCGGCATAGCGGGCTGTGTCGGCAAGGCGCATCGTGAAGCATTTCAGACATCGTGAGCCGCGCTCGGGCTCGTTCTCGAGTCCGGCCACTTCAGCCAGCCATGCGGCATGGTCATAGCCGGGGTCAACCACTTCGAGCCCCAGAGCGGTGGCATAGCGCACACACTCATCGCGCCGCTTCACATATTCGTCAAGCGGGGCTATATTGGGGTTGCAGTAGTAAATCACCGGGGTGATGCCGTGGTTCATCAGACATTCTATGATGGCCGATGAGCACGGGGCGCAACAAGTGTGGAGCAGAACACGGTCTGCTCCACACGGAATTTCGAGTCGGAATGGTTTCTTGCTCACTTGCCGCCTTTCTGATTGAGCTCTCCGCCCTGAGCGGGTTCGGGCTTCCAGAGGCCNCGGTTGCGCAGGAGGGCGTTGACGTTGGGCTCATGGCCGCGGAACTTCACGTAAAGCTCCATGGGNTCGGCCGAGCCGCCGGTCTGAAGCACATTCTCAAGGAATGACTTGGCGGTGGCGGGGTCGAAGATGCCCTTCTCTTTGAACAGTTCAAAGCCATCGGTGTCAAGCACTTCNGCCCAGAGGTAGGTGTAGTAGCCTGATGCGTAGTGGTCGCTGCCAAACACGTGCTTGAAGTAGGGCGAGCGGTAGCGGTAAGCCACTTCGGCGGGCATGCCGAGCTTGTCGGCCACGCTCTTCTCAAAGGCTTCAACATCAATCACTTCACCTTCGGCGGGATTGAGCTTGCCCCACTGGAGGTCAAGCAGAGCGGCGCCGGCCAGCTCAGTGGTGGTGAAGCCCTGATTGTGGGTGGAAGCGGCTTCGATCTTGGCCACGAGAGAGTCGGGAATCACTTCGCCGGTCTTGTAGTGACGGGCNTAGTCCTTGAGCAGTTCGGGTTCNAANGCCCAGTGTTCATGAATCTGCGAGGGGAGCTCCACGAAGTCGCGGTCAACGCTGGTNCCTGACTGCGAGCGCAGTGCGGCGCGGGTGAGCATGCCGTGGAGGCCGTGGCCGAATTCGTGGAACAGGGTCTCAACCTCGTCCATCGACAGCAGNGAGGGTGAGTCGGCNGTGGGCTTGGTGAAGTTGCCAACGTTGTAAACGATGGGGCGCTGGCTGGTGCCGTCGGGGTCAACATAGGAAATCTGGAACGCGTCCATCCATGCTCCCTGACGCTTTGAGGGGCGCTGGAAGTAGTCGGTCATGAACACGGCCACATGCTCGCCGTTGGCGTCCTTAACCTCATAAACTTTCACGTCGGGGTTGTAGCGGGGAGCGTCGGGGAGCTCGGTGAAACTGATGCCGTAGAGGCGGTTGGCCATGCGGAAGATGCCGTTGACCACGGAGTCAACCTGGAAGTAACACTTCACGTCGTCCTCATTGAGGGCATATTTACGCTGGCGCACTTTCTCNGCGTAGTAGTAATAGTCCCAAGGCTCGATTTTGAAGCCACCGTTCTCGCTGTCAACCACCTGCTGCATCTCGGCCACCTCTTCGTGGACGCGCTCCACGGCGGGCTTCCAGATTTCCATCAGCAGATTCTCTGCATTCTGGGGATTCTTGGCCATTACGTTGGCGGTCATGTAGCTGGCAAAGTCAGGATAGCCCAGCAGGTGAGCCTTGCGGGCGCGGGTCTTGACGATGTCGGAGATTACGGGGTAGTTGTTGTATTCGCCTGAGGTGGCCTGAGTGGTNTAGGCCTGATACATGCGGCGGCGAAGGTCGCGGTTGTCGGCAAACTGCAGCACCGGCANGCGGCTGGGAGCATGGAGGGTGAACACCCACTGGCCCTGCTTGCCGCGCGCTGCGGCTTCTTCAGCGGCCACAGCCACAGTGGCGGNGGGAAGNCCGGCCAGTTCGGCGGGGTCGGTAACCACGATTTCTGCCGAGTTAGTGGCGTTGAGCAGGTTACGNTTGTATTTGAGATAGAGCTCGCTCAGGCTGGTGTTGATGGCCTTGAGNTCCTCTTTCTGTGCTTCGTCAAGGAGGGCACCGTTGCGCACAAACTGGCGGTAGGTTTCCTCCACGGCGCGCTTCTGAGGCGCGGTGAGGCCAAATTTGTCGCGGTTGTCATACACCTGCTTCACGCGCTCAAAGAGTCGGCCGTTCATCATGATTTCGTCCTGAGCCTGTGAGTAGAGGGGGAAGGCCTCTTCGGCAATGGCGTCCATCTCGGGCGAGTTGTTGCTCTCNTTGAGGGCGGCGAAGACAATCATGGCGCGNTTAAGCAGTTCGCCTGATTTCTCCATGGCCAGGATGGTGTTGTCAAAGTCGGGCAGGGCGCGGTTGTTGACAATCATCTCAATCTCCTTTTTCTGCTCGGCGATGCCCTGNTTGATGGCAGGNAGATAGTCGGCATATTCGATTTGTTCGAAGGGAGGAATCTGGAACTGGGTGGTGTAGGGGGCAAAGAAGGGGTTCTGGTGCTGTTGCGCCATAGCGTTGGTCGGTGTTAGCAGGGCCGGCACCGCAATCGCGGCAGCCGCAGCCATGCGGGTTAATGCTTTACGGGTCATGTTNGATCTGATTGGTGTTAGTTGTTTGTTGTGTTGGTTATTGATTTAAGGGTTTTTCAATCTCTTTATTCTCTTCCACGATGGACGGTTCATCCCACACAAANGTGGTCATCAAGGGATAATGGTCGCTNAGGCCTTCACACACGCGGTGGGTGTTGAACGCGCGGAAGGCTCCGCGATANAGTATCTGGTCAATGCGGAAATAGAACCGGCCGGCACGGTAGGTCACCGAAGGTCCGGTGCCGGCTTCCACAAAGGCATCGTGCATGTCNTCGCCCATGATGGTGCGCAGAGCATAGCATCCGGGCACATCGTTNAAGTCGCCACACACAATCACGTTCCCTCTGTGCTCTTCCACCTGTGAGCGCAGGAANCGTGCCTGGTCGGCTCGTTCCTGAAAGGCAAAATAGAGCTTGGAGAACAGCTGTGAGCGCACTTTCTGAATCTCATGGGTAGAGGTGCGGGCGTCGGTAATGTCATGATAGAGGGCTTTATCTTCGGGCGATAGGCCTATCGATTGCAGGTGGACGCTGTAAAGCGACAGCAGGCGCCCGTTGATGTTGAAGCGATAGCCGGCGCTGATGGCGGTGTCGCTTAATCTGTCAAGCGATATGATTCTCGTAACCGGGAATTTGCTCATGAGCATCAGNCCTGCCTCGCGCGTGTACAATATATATGGGTAGCGCCTGCTCAGGGTGTCGGCCTGAGCCTGGGTGAAGCCCACATANGTGTCAGTGGCGGGGTTACCCACCTCCTGGATGCACACAATGTCAGGGTTATTGTCAATGATNACCTGNATGGAGGGGTTGGGTGGCGTCACCGTGTTGTTGCCGTTCTTGTTGGTGAAGTCCACCATGTGATAGATGTTGTAGGTCATCACCGTGAATGAGCGGTGTTGCTGCTCTGGGGTGAGATGGCGCTTAAAGTGAATCGGGCAGTAAACCACCAGCGAGGGGAGCGANAGGGCCAGAGCCACCACAAACACCCACACAAGCTTGCGGCACATGAAGAACAGCAGAATCATCGCCACCACGTCGATAATCACCAGTCCGGGCAGAAGCATAGCCGCAAGGGCTGCCGCCGGGAGTGTGTCGGGGTTAAAATAGCCTCCGTAGGCTGAAAACACCGTCACCATGGCCAGCATCACTGACACAGCCGTCAACAGCATGACCGACGCAGCGGCCACGCGTTCGCGGTGAGTGGGCGGGATATATCGTGATTGGATGCTCATTTTATTCGTTTGCTGACGTCAAACAGGCGTTTACGCTCATCAGGGGTGAGCGAGGAATATCCTGATTTCTTGATTTTGTCCAAAATTATGTCAAGCTCAGCCTGGTCGGCTTGGCTGTCNGTGTGGGGCACCGAGCTGCGGGGGCTTGTTTTGGAGCCGGTGTAACGCTTGAAGCCGGGCTTCTTCACGCCTCCNTTGAANANGTTGGCAATCATGTCGGCCACACGGCAGAAGGGGATGGTNATGTCAGTGCCTCGGCGGAGCAGCAGGGCATACACCGCTCCGGCAATGGCGCCGCCAAGATGGGCCAGATGGCCGCCGGCATTGGCGCCGGTNACCCCTATGAGGTCAAGTCCGATGGTGACTATCGCCACCCATTTGAGCGACACGCCCCCCAGAAAGAGCAGATACATCTTATAGTCCGGCGCCATGATGGCAGTGGCGGTCACCACGGCAATCACGGCCCCCGAGGCACCTATGAGCATTCCGTCAGTGCCGGCAAAGAACGGCAGCAGATTGTAAGCCAGCAGATACAACGCCGCACCTGCAAGACCGCCGTACACGTAGAGCGCAAGCAGCCTGNGCCCCGTGGAAAGGCTCATGAATATCACGCCGAACCAGTAGAGCCACAGCATGTTAAACAGGATATGAAGCACGTCATACTGCGCAAACATGTAGCTAACCACCGTCCACGGCCTGCGNAGCAGCAGCCCGAGGTTGCTCGGCATCTCCACCCATTGAAGCACGCTCTCAGGATGCGCNGANCCCGCAAACAGGGCCACGATGGCTATCACGTGGAGCAGCAGAAACACCACCGCGTTGATGATGATAATCTTCATCAACATGGTGGAAAAACGGTAACGGTCAAGCAGTTGATTAAAACTCGTCGCCATGAACCATTCCTTTCTTCTTCCAGTAATAGATCATTATAAAGCCGAAAATCATGCCTCCCAGGTGGGCAAAGTGGGCCACTCCATCTGTGGCTCCGCGGGCATTTCCCAGCCCGATCAGCAGTTCGATGACGCCGTAGCCTATCACCATCCATTTGGCCTTGATGGGCACTGGCACAAACATCAGATACAGAGGCCTGTTGGGAAAAAGCATGCCGAAAGCCAGCAGCACGCCATACACNGCTCCCGAGGCNCCGATAGTGCCNAGAAGGTTAAGAAANGGCAGCTCCTCGCCGTCGCTCATGGCCTGGCTGATAGCCTGGCGAATCTCCTCATAGCTAACGTGGTTGGCATTGGCCAGCATGGGCACGAAAGTGTTTTCCCACGTCAGCGCCCACACAAGCTCCTGGACCAGTGCTGCTCCGATGCCGCAGGAAATATAGTAAAACAGAAAGCGCATGCTCCCGAGCGTACGTTCAAGCGTCACGCCAAACATAAACAGCGTGAACATGTTGAAAAACAAATGGGCGGCGCTCTGAGTGGAATGCATGAACATGTAGGTCAGCAGCTGCGCGGGATTGAAATCCGGCGCCCTGAAATAGTGAAGCATCCCGAAGCTTTCAATATTCATATCAAGCCTCTGGGGAAGGACAAGCATGGCAAGCCAGACGATAAAATTGATGATTATCAGATTTTTCGTCACCGGCGGAATCATGCTGAAGAACGAGCGGGTGTTCATTTCCTTGTCTTTGTTGATTCTTTGAGCTACAAATTTACAAAAAATGCCNGGATTACTCGCCAAAATAAGCCTNCCTGTCCAAAAAGTGTTGAAAAACACACATTTTTTGCACAATTATTGTGATGTTATGAAACTTTAACTTATATTTGTGGGCAAAACATAGTTTTATNAATAAAAGTTTCAGATTATGAACAAAACCGATTTGGTCAACGCTATTGCCGAAAAGACCAATCTTACCAAGGCTGATGCCAAGCTTGCACTTGACGCTACTCTGGAGACCATTTCCAATGCCATCCTTAACGATGAAAAGGTGGCTCTTATCGGCTTCGGAACATTCTCCGTTNCTGAAAAGGCTGCTCGCACAGGCATCAATCCCCGCACTAAGGAAAAGATTGAAATTCCCGCTCGCAAGGTGGTGAAGTTCAAGGCCGGTTCCGACATGGTTAAGTAATTCCGATACACAAGTTCTTACCGGAAGCTTACAAAAACACAGACGACGACAACACACAAATTTGTCCTCTCTCACTGACACACTAAGTCAGGGCNCCATCCTCCGCTTTATCGGAGCTGNGCCCTGACTTTTGTGTTTAAGGGGACTGTGGCNCTGTGTTTTGCGCCGCAGNCCCCCTTGTGAGAGATCTATATTGAAAGAGAATGTTTAAGAGNTCTTAATAGTTCTCGGGCTTGCGCTCGAAGTAGGCGCGCTCTTTGCCNCACACGGGGCAGCGGCCGGGTGCCGATTTGCCGTGGTGAACGTAGCCGCATTCACGACACATCCAGTCAGTCTCTTCGTCAGGGGTCTGGAACACGGTGTCGGTTTCCATGCGCTCTACGAGGGCGTTATAGCGCTCTTCGTGCATCACTTCNGCCTTGGAAATCATCTTGAACAGCACGGCCACATCCTTGAAGCCTTCGTCAAGTGCGGTCTGGGCAAATGAGGCGTAAAGGTCGCTCCATTCTTCGCGTTCGCCGGCNCGGGCTTCCTTGAGGTTGGTCAGGGTGTCGCCAACCACTCCGGCGGGATATCCTGCGGTAATCTCCACGGTGCCTCCTTCAAGTCGGTTGAAAAACTGGGTGGCATGGCTCAGTTCCTGATTGGCAGTCTCTTCAAAGATGGCTGCAATCTGTTCGTAGCCTTCTTCNCGCGCTTTCTTGGCAAAGAGGGTGTAGCGGTTGCGTGCCTGTGACTCGCCGGCAAATGCGGCCAAGAGATTATGTTCGGTGCGGGTGCCCTTGATTGATTTCTTTTCCATAAATAGAGGGTTGAAAAGTGATGTAACGCTCTTATAACACTCGCCGCGGCGGAATTGTTTACTNAACAAGTGTTAAAAGCTCGTCAAACACTTCCGGCTGCGCGGCCAGCAGGCACACATGGCGCTCCTCCGTGTCGGGTCTGAATCTGACGGTGCGCCCGCCTGCTTCGCTGATTATCAGCTCGCCGGCGGCCACATCCCATTCATGGAGATTCAGCTCCCAGTAGCCATCCAGAAATCCTGCCGCCACATAGCAGAGGTCAATGGCGGCCGACCCGAGCCGGCGAAGGCCGCGCACGCGGGGNAACACTCTCCCCACATTGTCCAGATTGTTATCAGCATTGGTGGCTTTGTCCACAGGAAAGCCCGTGGCCACCACGCAGCGCTCAAGCTTCTTCTCGCGGCGACAGCCTACGGGGCGCCCGTTGAGCATGGCCCCTTCCCCTCTCACGGCGTGAAACAGCTCATCGAGATAGGGCGCGAACACCACCCCCAGCTCTGTCACCCCCTTATGGCGCAGGGCAATCGAGATGCCAAACAGTGGCAGCCCCGAGGCAAAGTTGGTGGTTCCGTCAAGGGGGTCGATAACCCACTCCCAGTCNCTCCCTTCCACAATCGTGGCGCCTGACTCTTCCGAGATGATGGAGTGGTCAGGAAAGCGGTCGCGGATGGCGGCGGTGATAAACGCTTCACAGGCGGCATCGGCCGCCGTCACTATGTCCGAGTCATTGAGCTTGGCGCGGGTGTTGAGCCGGTCAGTGCGGAAATATGTCATCTGGATGGCGCCCGCCTGTCGGGCCCATGAAATCACGTCGGGAAGTATGTTGTCAATCTCCATAATGGATTGAATGATGGCTTAAGGGTTGGTGGGTGAGCGATGTGTATTTGAAGCTCAAGAGTGATAGTCGCTTATATCATTATAACGTTCTGTAGCTCCAAAGGTTTCGCCGAGGGCGCTTATTNGGGGAATAAAAAAGTCAGAGGGGCCGCGTCAACATTGTGAGTGGTTGACGCAGCCCCTGAGTGTGTGAGTTATGTTTCCGTTGCGGCTTATCAGGCCTCTTCGGTGATGATGGGCACCTGACGACGGAACTCTTCCTTGAAGGAGATGATGGTTTCGGTGCGGCCCACGCCGATGGGCTGGAGCTTGGTGTGGATGAAGTTCAGAAGGCCTTCGTTGCTGTGGGTGTAAACTTTGATGAAGATGTCATACTTGCCGGTGGTGAAGTGACATTCCACAACTTCAGGGATTTTGTGGAGCTCTTCCACTATTTCGGGGAAGCGTGAGGGGTCGTTGAGGAAGAAACCGATGTAGGCGCAGGTGTCATAGCCAACCGATGAGGGGTTGATAAGGCTCTCGAAGCCCTTGATGATGCCGGCGGCAATCAGCTTCTGGATGCGCTGATGGATTGCGGCCCCTGACACATTACATTCGCGCGCAATCTCGAGGAAGGGCTTGCGGGCGTTGCTTGAAAGCATGTTCAGGATTTTGAGATCGAGCTTGTCGAATTGTTGACGTGCCATAAATTCTTGGAGTATAAAAAATTATAAGTTGGTTACTTGTTGGTAGTGGTTATTCGTTTGCAAAGATAATACAATTTTGCCAAATGCAACATCTCTTGTTGTAAATTTGTTAGCATTTTGGTAAAAAACGCCTGAAAAGTAATCCAACTCTCCANCTTACGATTGTGTGNNNCNCNCNGCTNNGGGCCNTTTTTNGCNCGTTTCGGNNGNGGCTTACGNGCTGACTCTCGGGCATTGAGCATCCCTTATGGCGTCTCGCTCCTGCGCGTTTCCCGGGGCTCTTTTGCGCGATTGGAAAAAATATGTTAAATTTGCACTCCGTTAAATATTTCAACCTCTTTTCCGATGTTTCGCGTTCACAGATTGTTTTTAGCCTTGGCTGTTTTGGCGGTTTCTGTGTGCTTCATCGCTTGNGGCGCCCGTGGTGGAGCCGACAAGCCGGTGGTCACCGTCAGCCTGCAGCCGCAGAAATATATGCTCGAAAAAATTGTTGGCGATGCTTACAATGTGCGTTGTCTGCTCTCCAACGGGGGCAACCCTGAAANCTATGACCCTTCGTTTGCCAATCTTCTCAACACTGAAAAGAGTGTGGCCTTCCTCCGCATGGGCAACATCGGCTTCGAGGAGGCCATTGTCGACAAGGTGCATGAGTCAAACCCTTCGCTCCCCATCTATGACACTTCGCGCGGCATTGTCCCCGTGGTGGGAACGCACGGTCATGATGCGGCCGACCCGCATGTCTGGACCTCGGTGCGTAATGTCAAGGTCATCGCGCGCAACATGTGTGAGGCCATGAGCGAGGTNGACCCTTCCAATGCCGACCGCTTCCGNGCTAACCTTGAGGCCTTCGAGGCTGAGCTTGACGAGCTCGACGCGCGCATCTCGGCCGAGNTGGCGCCGCTGCGCGGCTCGGCGTTCCTGGTGTGGCATCCGTCGCTGAGCTATTTTGCGCGTGACTATGGCCTGCGCCAGATTGTGGTGGGCGGGGCCGAGCATAAGGAGATGTCCCTCCCTGACCTTCGCCGCAGTGTCGATGAGGCCGTTGCCAGCGGGGCAGAGGTGCTTTTTGTCCAGAAGGAGACCGACGGACGCCATGCCGAGGCTATCGGTGCCGACCTCCCCGTGCGCCATGTTGAAATCAATCCGCTGAGTGAGGACTGGCCCGCTCAGATGCTCCTCATTGCCAATTCTCTTGCCCATGCCGGAAATGACTGACCTTGTCCCGGCCATCCGTCTGACGGATGTCAGCATGACGTTTGATGACCGCACTGTGCTCAATGATGTGTCGCTNACGGTCAATCATGGCGACTTTGTGGCCATCACCGGACCTAACGGGGGCGGCAAGACAACTTTGCTGCGCATTATCCTCAAGCTGCTGCGCCCTTCGCGGGGTGAGGTGAGCTATTTCGACNCGCAGGGGCGCCCCGCCGCGTCGCTCCCCATTGGCTATCTNCCTCAGAAGAACATGATTGACTCGCGCTTCCCCGTGTCGGTGGCCGACGTTATCGGTTACGGCCTGCTTGGCGAGAAAGGCCTCGGCGCGGCTGAACGTCAGNGCCGTGTGGCCGAGATGCTGGAGCGGGTGAATCTCACCGACCATGCCAATCATGCCATCGGGCAGNTGTCGGGCGGTCAGCTTCAGCGCGCTTTGCTGGGCCGGGCGCTGGTGTCGAATCCNGGNGTGCTGGTGCTCGATGANCCGCTGAGCTATGTCGACAAGCGTTTCGAGCGTCATATCTATGACATCATCGGCGCGCTGACGGGCCGGGTCACGGTGGTGCTGGTGAGCCACGAGATGTCAACCATCGCCGGAATGGCCAATCGCCACCTCATTGTGGACGGCTCCATNCATGAGTGCGGGGCCGCTCACCACATGGTTCATTACGATTGCTGCTGAGNCGCTTTNGCGGCTTTCATGCNCCTCGGCTCGCTGTGCTTGTCGGCATCGNGGCCCGGGGCCGATTTTTTTGCCGTTTCCACTTTTTTTATCCGGGATTTTTGGCTAATTTTGCAATTGGGTATAGATTGCGCTAAGAAGTGTCTGTCTCCATCCGGCTCTCCTCGACTACACNCGGAGAGACGTCCCGGCGCCGCCCGCTCCTCATTTCTTGCCCCTCCGCGTGCTGCGGAGTGTGGACGTTTGATATAAACCTCTCTCTGACAGTGGCTCNCCTNTGAGCCGCGGCATCGCTTTGCGTGTGCCGCCCCGTGATAGAAAAATAAAAAAAACATCATAAATGACTCGTAAATGGACTTACGAACCCTTAACACAAGAAGAGCAACGGCTGGAGACCGACCTTGCCCGACATTATGCCGGGTCGCCCGTCATCAGTGAACTGCTTGTGCAGCGAGGCGTCACTACGGTTGAGCAGGCGGAGAAATTCTTCCATCCGTCCCTGCGTGACCTGCATGACCCTTTTCTGATGCCTGACATGCACAAGGCCGTCGAGAGGCTCAATCGTGCAATGGGTTCAAAGGAGAGAATCATGGTCTATGGTGACTATGATGTGGACGGCACCACTGCTGTGGCGCTGGTGTATAAGTATCTCCAGAATTTTTATTCCAACATTGACTATTACATCCCCACCCGCGACGATGAAGGCTACGGNATCTCNAACGCGGTGATTGACCAGGCCGCCGANCAGGGGGTGAAGCTCATCATCATTCTTGACTGCGGAATCAAGGCCAACGCCGAGATTGCNTATGCCAAGACGCGAGGCATNGATTTCATCATCTGTGACCATCATGTGCCTGACGATGAACTCCCCGCGGCTGTGGCCATCCTCAATCCCAAGATGGAGGGAAGCCCCTATCCCTGTCCCCACCTTTCGGGATGCGGTGTGGGCTTCAAATTTATGCAGGCGTTTGCCCGCAGCAACGGTCTTGACTCGGCTGANCTGGATGCCATGCTTGACCTTGTGGCNGTGTCAATCGCGGCTGACCTCGTGCCCATGGTCGATGAAAACCGTGTGATGACCTATCACGGTCTGCGTCGNCTGAATCAGAANCCCAACACGGGTCTGCGCGCCATNATCCGCATCTGTGGCCTCGCNAATCGTGAGATAACCATCAGCGACGTTATCTTCAAGATTGGTCCGCGCATCAATGCGTCGGGACGCATGCAGAGCGGCCGCGAGGCGGTGGAGCTGCTGGTGAGCCGTGACACCCATGATGCGCTCCANCGTGCCAAGGCCATTGACCANTATAATCAGGACCGCAAGGAGCTTGACAAGCGCATCACCGAGGAGGCCAACGCGCTTCTGGCTGACAAGCAGGAGGATATGGCCCACAANAAGGCCATCGTCATCTACAATAAGAATTGGCATCGCGGCATTATCGGAATCGTGGCTTCGCGCCTCACCGAGATGTACTATAAGCCTTCGGTGGTGCTCACGTTCTCCAACGGCCTCGCCACAGGCTCGTCGCGCTCGGTTCANGGCTTCGATGTCTACAAGGCTGTTGACTCGGCGCGTGACCTCCTGGAGAATTTCGGCGGCCACACTTATGCCGTNGGGCTCTCGCTCAAGGAGGAGAACATCCCTGAGTTCAGCCGCCGCTTCGAGGAGTATGTGGCCGCAAATATTCTGCCGTCGCAGCAGCAGCCTCTGCTGGAGATTGACTCGGTGATTACNTTCAGCGAAATCACTCCGCAGTTTGTCAGCCTCCTGCGCCGCTTCAATCCGTTCGGGCCGGGTAATCAGAAGCCCATTTTCTGCACCAAGCGGGTGCTTGACTTCGGCACAAGCAAGCTCGTCGGAAAGCATCAGGAGCATATCAAGCTGGAGCTNGTGGACGACACTTCAGGCAAGGTGTTCAATGGCATAGCCTTCAATATGGCCCGCTATTTTGACCATATTCACGCAGGAAANCCGTTTGACATCTGTTACACNATCGAGGAAAACAAGCACCAGGGCTCCTCTCATGTGCAGTTGCTCATCAAGGAGCTCCACATCCATCCTGAAAAATGACCGCNGCCGGCTCCACACCTCTTGAGGACCGGCTCAGGCAGCAGGCCCGGGAGGTGCTGAAGCGCTATTGGGGCTATGATGCTTTTCGCCCGTTNCAGGAGGATATAATCCTCTCTGTCCTCACCGGCCACGACACTCTGGGCCTCCTCCCCACNGGAGGGGGCAAGTCAATCACGTTTCAGGTGCCGGCCATGATGCTTGANGGCATCACGCTGGTGGTCACCCCTTTGGTGTCGCTGATGAAGGANCAGGTGGACAATCTTCTTGACGCAGGCATCCGCGCCGTGTGTCTCCATTCGGGCTTGTCGCGNCGTGAGCATAAGCTGGCTCTTGACCGCATGAGGCTCGGCAAGGCGCGCATGGTCTATGTGTCGCCGGAGCGNCTGCGCTCNCCTCAGTTTGTTGATTCGCTGCGCTCTGTGGCCGTGAGCATGATTGTGGTGGATGAGGCGCATTGCATCTCNCAGTGGGGCTACGATTTCCGCCCGTCNTATCTCAAGATTGCCGAGCTCAGGCGCATGTTCCCNCAGGCNCCGGTGCTGGCNCTGACGGCNTCGGCCACTCCTGAGGTGAGCCGTGACATTATGGCGCAGCTGGAGTTTCGTGAGGGTTTCAGGAGGTTTNCGCGGAGCTTTGACCGCCCTAACATCTCCTATATTGTCCGCCATGTGGATTTCAAGGAGCCTATGCTCCTGAGNGTGCTCCGCGCCACTGCGGGGAGCGCTATTATATATGTACGCTCGCGCAGGCGCACGCGCGAGATTGCCGAANTGCTTCTGCGCTCCGGAGTGTCGGCTGATTTCTATCATGCCGGGCTCTCGCCTGAGGATAAGAATGAGANGCAGATGGCTTGGAAGGAGGGCAGGGTCCGGGTGATGGTGGCNACCAATGCTTTCGGCATGGGCATTGACAAGCCGGATGTGCGCACTGTGGTGCATTTTGACCTNCCTTCCTCTCTTGAGGAGTATTATCAGGAGGCGGGTCGCGCCGGCCGCGATGGTCTNCCGGCGTTTGCCGTGCTGCTTGTGTCGAAGCCTGACAAGGGTGTGCTCACCCGTCGCATCAATGACACTTTNCCGCCCAAGGATTTCATTCGCCGTGTCTATGANCTGGCGGGNAATTTCCTCAATGTGGGGGTNGGGGAGGGCTATAACAGGCTGTTNGATTTCAATTTCAGCCTGTTCTGTCAGCGGTTTGACCTCAAGCCGGTGCCGGCGCGCAATGCTCTGCTCATTATGGGCCGGGCGGGCTATGTGGAGTTTGTNGACGAGGTGGAGACGCGTTCGCGTGTGGTCATGCTCATGGACAAGCATGAGCTTTATGGTTTGCGCCTGGATGATGTCACTGACGGTGTGCTCCAGATGCTTTTGCGCTCTTACACCGGTCTTTTTGCCGATTATGTGGAGATTAGCGAGCCGTTGCTGGCNTCGCGNCTGGAGATTGACGGCCAGCAGGTCTATCAGGCGTTGCTGCGCTTGGCGCGTGAGCGTGTGCTCCACTATGTGCCGCGAAAGTCCACTCCTTATCTGCTTTACACCACGTCACGCGAGGAGCCGCGCTATCTTCTGATTCCTCTTGAGGTGTATGAGCGGCAGCGTGAGCGCCTGGAGGCGCGNATAGGGGCCATGAAGCGGTTCGCCTTTGACGATGGGGAGTGTCGTGTCTCCACCATGCTNCGCTATTTCGGCGAGGTGCCGCAGAGTGACTGCGGCTCATGTGATGTGTGCCGGGCGCGAAGGAGCAGGGGTAAGGCCGCAGGTGATGAGGCGGCGCTGGCAGCGCGGGTTGTGGAGGCTCTGCCGGGACGGCGCCGCTGGGNGCTTAATGAGCTGGCGGNGGCGGTGGGTGCGAGGCCTGAAGCGGTGGCTGCCGTGGTGCGCTCGCTGGCCGATGAGGGGCTGGCCGTGTTGAGCGGTCTGACCGTGATGGCTCCCGGCGCAGCTGAGTGAGCTTCAGGGGTGTAATCTCCAAGTGTTTATTAATGTTAAAAAATATAGGATGTGCATTGTTTTTGGTTTTCATGGCGTATATTTGTGACAAAATGCAATGGATGTCAATAAATACTTGTCACATGAAAAAATTTTTTACTCTTGCACTTGCTCTTGGAGTAGGGGCTGCGGTGTGCGTTAACGCCGAGAACATTTATCGTCTCAAGAGCGTTAAGGATGATCAGTATGCCACCAAGAAGCTCTACTTCTATGATGACAACAATGTCCTCATTAAGTATGACACCGACGTGGAACCTAACTTCTATCACGACTACACCTACAATGAGGATGGTCTCCTCATCCGCGACGAGCTCTGGCTCGACAGAACCGGGCTCGGTGACTATTTCCGCAACATCTACTACGACTACACTTACACCGAGGATGGTCTCCTCGACACCCGCACCGGCTACACCTCTGCCTCTTTCACCAACTATGAGCCCTTGTTCTCAGGCATGATGAAATGGGTGTATGACCTCGAGGGCAAGGTCGTGGAGGTGCTCACCTATGCCAAGCCTGAAATCTCTGAGGCTTCGCTCACTCAAACCGACGAGTATTACTATAATGAGAAGGGTCTTGTGTCACGCATTGACTATTCTCATCCCGCCGAAATAGGTAGCTCCACCTGGGAGATGGCCAACCGTGACGAGTACACCTATGATGAAAAGGACCGTCTGGTTGAGATCACTCATTGGGCTGTGTCAACCAATGCTCTCTCTGTGTTCAAGCACACGTTCTTCGTCTATGACCACCGTGATGACCTGATTGAGACTTACGAAACCGGCACCAATGTCAACAACAAGCAGTCAAGTCATGAGTATTACTATGATGACATCCCCGTGTCGCAGGTAATCTACCCTTACAGCATCGAAGAGAATAAGATTCTCATCGGCGCCAATGCCAATCAGTTTAACCGCATGGCCCACCGTTGCCTCATGTCAATGGACTATTCCGTTGCCGATGACGGTTCGCTCGCTCTGCTCTTCGAATGGGAGTATGACTACGACGTGATTCAGGGTGCAGGCATCGAGGGTGTTGAGGCTGCTCCCGCTTTTGAGGCTTCTGTGGCTGACGGTGTGCTTACTCTCGCAGGTGTGTCGGCTGACTCTTCTGCCCGCATCTATGACCTCGAAGGCCGTCTGCTCAAGTCAGTTTCACGCGTCGGCGCCGGTGTGCCCGTCGGCTCGCTTGCAGAAGGTGTCTATGTGGTTTCCACCGATGCCGGCTCGGTTAAGTTCGTTCGTTAAAATTATCACTATTAGTTGACAGTATATGAAAAAGATGATTATAGCGGCCTCACTGCTTGCTGCAGCTTCTGGCCTCTATGCACAGGAGGGTGCCAAGCGTATGCACGTTGTCGAAGAAGGCACAGGCACCTGGTGTGGCTATTGCCCCACCGGTCTCGGCACCATGGATTATATCGAGGAAACCTATCCTGACGATTTCATCCTTCTGGCTTACCACTATCAGGATGAAATGTCCGTCTCTGCCGGAACACAGTTCTGCAAGGAGTATATGAAGGCTTTCCCCACGCTGCTGCTTAACCGCAAGGANAATCTCTTTACGTCAAACAGCCTCAGCCAGTCAATTGCCAATGTTGACCGTGTGTATGCCGGCATTTCGGACGAAACCACTTTTGCCGGCGTGTCAGTGAAGGCTTACCACCCCGAGGAGCTGCGCCTCAATCGNGCTCGCGTGGAGGTGGAGGTGGAGTTTGTCCTTGACCTCCCCGATGCCAGTGACCGTTATCAGGTGTGCCTGGTGCTCACCGAGAACGGCCGTGGCCCTTACAAGCAGAACAACAACTTCTCAGGCGTCACCAACGTTGACTGCGGCGAATGGAACAACAAGGGCAGCCGCCCCAACACCTACTATGACGATGTGGTGTTTGACATTCCCGAGTATCCCTACATTCAGAACGGCATCCCCGCAGGCCTCGCCAAGGGCGATGTCCACACNATNACCCGCGACATCAATGTGGGCAGTGCCCTTGCCGATGAGTGTGATGTGGTGGCCCTGCTGATTGACACTGTAAGTAAGGAAGTGGTCAATGCCGCCAAGGCTCATTACCGCATTGTGCAGGATGATGAGGAGGACAACAAGGGTAACCAGGACGGCATTGACAGCGTTGAAGGCCCCTCGGTGGCTGTCAACGGTGGCAATGGTGTGATTCTGCTCGGCGAGCCCGCTTCAGGCCGCGTGTTCACCCCTGCCGGCCGCCTCGTGGCTTCGTTTGCCAATGCATCGTCAGTTCAGGTGCCTGCCGGGCTCTATCTCGTGCATTTTGGCGCNGATGTGGCAAAAGTGGTGGTAAAATGATTAAAGATTGTTAAATCCGCTTTACATCTTTGGTCCTGCATACCATTAATCGTAATTTTAGACGTTAGAACAAAATCAATCAAACAACAATAAATTATTCTGTCAGTCACATGAAGAAAATTTCTACTTTCGCTATGCTTGCCATNGGTGCGGCCATGCTTTGCCCCACCATGCAGGCTCAGAAGTATTTCCTCGAGAAACGCTCTGATGAACTGTGGGCCGAGTCTTANACCTACTCTTGGAANGACAAGGGNCAGCTGACCCGCATTGACGTTTCTGTTGACGAGGATTACTATGAGGAACTGACCTACGATGCTGAAGGTCGCTGCATCCTCGTTGAGGAATTCCAGAACCTCTTCACCGGTGGTCAGGATGACTACAAGCGCGTGAATGGCGTTTCTTACTTCTACAATGAAGATGGCACGATGAACTATTGCATCATCGCCAACTATCTCTCTGTTGCCGGCTACAATGAGGATTCTTATGCTTTCCAGAGCTATGAATACAATGCTGACGGCACTCTCAAGCAGAAGAACATCGGCTTCCTCAAGGGTGCNGACCAGCCCGTCGCCGAGGGGTCTGCTTTCCAGGTTGTTTATTACACCTACGACAACAAGGCTCAGCTCATCGAAGAGGAGTGGACTATGACCGGCAGCACCTTGGATCCCATGATTTTCCGCTATGCCTATGACGGTCAGGGCCGCCGCGTGCTCAAAACCAGCCTTGAGGGTTCTCGCATCGTGTCTTACGAAGTGCATATCTTCGACGAAGAGACCGGTGACCTCACCGAGACCTACACCACCAACACCGCCTTCACTTACACTCTTGAAAACGGTAAGTTCACCGTTACTAACGAGGGTGTGATGCAGAAGATGTCGCAGTTTGATTACAATGACCAGATTCCCGCTTCTGAGTGTGCTTATCCCAGCAGCCCCTACGACGACGAGATGGGTGAGACCTACAACTGGACTCAGNCCTCTCACCGCATCGAGGAGGAAACCGTTTGGGAGCGTGACCAGGACGGCGATATCTTCGACATCTTCGCTGTGTGGAGCTACAAGTGGTCAGCCAACAATGCCGGTATCGAAGGCATCGCCAACAACCCCGCTGATTCTTTCAGCGCTTCTGTTGTCAACGGCGTCCTCAAGCTCAACGGCTGCTCTGACTATGACACCGTTCGCGTGTTTGACCTCAACGGCCGCGTTGTCAAGTCTGCCATGCCCCGCAATGGCAAGATTGACCTCAACAGCCTCGAAAAGGGTGTGTATGTAGTGTCTACCCCCGCCGGTGCAACCAAGGTTGCCCGCTAATCGGGACACCCGCANCACTCTTACAGAATCACGCAATGGTCTTGATGTGCTGACGCGCAGAGTGACCATTGCGTTTCTGATTTTTATGAATCTCATTTAAGGTTTTTTATAGTATCTTATTAACCATGAACATTCGCTTTCTTGCATCTCTATTTGCCGGCCTGGCTTGCTTTGCAGCCACCACTGTGGCCGCAGAGCCCGTGGAGGGTGAAATCACTTATTCGTTCGGAAGCGCTTTCAAAACTTCGCTCAAGCCCACCGACGCGCGCGCCGCTACGGCCGACGTTATAAGCATTGCGCANCAGCTTCCCGTTGACCGTGTGAACTCCTATGCCGGCGGCTTNATAAANTCNGTGTCAATNTATTCCGGNTCNGGTCCTTATGACTCNGCNTCNAAGGATTATGTGCCCCTGGTGTCAAAGGATTATGTCCTGTTCATCACCAATGATCTCGACGGCGAGCCTCTGCTCACTCAGAACATCCACGTGGATGAGAGCCGCACNTNCTATGACTTCACTCTCNCCAAGCCCGTGGAAGTGGTGGCCAACAAGCCTCTCTACATCGGCTATCACGTGCCCAACCTGAGCGAGGATGACTTCTGCTTCTCCACTGACAACGCTCAGAAGGGTGTGGTTTACATCCGCTTCGGTTCTAACTCAAAGTTTGAGACAGCTCCCGAGTCATTTGCCAACCTCATGATTGGCGTGACCTTCAACGGCGACAAGCTCCCTCAGAACGGCGTGAAGCTTGANGGCTACACNGCTCCTCTGGGCTTCAACACCGAGGGCAATGTCACCTTCCCTGTCTATGTGGTCAACACCGCTGCCGGCAAGGCTGAGACNGTCACTTTTGACTGCTCTGTCGACGGTAACACCGTTCCCCACACTTCACAGATTCTCGACCCCGAGACCCGCACTCCCAAGCCCATTCTCTTCGGCGAGCGCGGCGTGGTGATGGTGGAAGGCCTCAAGACCNTCAACCCTGCCAACTCCACCATGGCCGTGATTCGTGCCACCAAGGTCAANGGTGCCGAAAACACCACCGGCNCTGCTTCGGCTTATTTCTCGGCTCCCTCTTACCCCTTCTCAAAGGGCTACCACCGTATCCCCGTGCTTGAGGATATCACNAGCCTCGGCTGCTCATGGTGTCCCGCAGGCATGGCTTTCTGCGAATACCTCAAGGACAACTATGGCGACGACTTCATTACCATCGCTTATCATGTGCTTTACAGCGAGCCTCGCGACGTGATGGCCAACGATGACTCTGCCGCCTTCGATGCCTACTATGGCAGCGGCTATCCCTACGGCATCTCTAACCGNAAGACCGACGTGTCATTCACCCATGAGCGCAAGCTCGAGAACGGTGTGAAGCCTCTTGTGGAGCTCTATGAGAACTGCCAGACCACTCCCGGCTTCGCAGGCCTGGAGCTGCAGGCTGAGCTCGTGGANGTGGACGCCGAAACCAAAGCCATTGACGTCACCGTCACCGGTTCTTTNGCTCTTGACGTGCCCATGTCAACCTCTGACGCCTATATGATTTCGCTGCTCGTGCTCGAGGATGAGTGCGGCCCCCACAAGCAGACCAATGCCTACTCTCACAGCGCAGAGTGGGANATGGGCGGCTGGGAGGACCTCGGTCCCCGCGTGGAGACAACCTTTGACCACGTGGTGCGCTCTTCTGTTGCCTTCCCCGGCATCAAGGGCAGTGTNCCCACNGGCCTCAAAGCCGGCGAAGAGTTCACTTACACTCNCCGTCTGAGCCTTGACCGCGTGGTGCGCGACAAGGTNAGCGTGGTGGCTCTGCTGACCGATGTCAACAACCGTGGCGAGATTGTCAACGCCCGCCAGGTCTACCTCTATGAGCGCGAAGATGTGGGCATCGACGCAGTGGAAGCTGCCGGNGAACCCGCTGTTGACGCTCCCGCCGTGTGGTATAACCTCCAGGGTGTGCGCGTGGCCAACCCCTCAAACGGCATCTTCGTGAAGGTGACCGGCAACAAGGCTGAGAAGGTGCTCGTGAAGTAACCCCTCCCTGACAGTCACTTTACAACTCTCATTATCAGGCCGTCTGCACTCAGGTGCGGGCGGCCTGACTCATTATGTCCGAATTTTTTTNGAAAAAAAGCGGCGGGATGTTTGGCGGTTCAAAAATAGTGCTTACCTTTGCGGTGTTATAGTTAGGTAGAACACTAAAACATTCAGATATGAAACGCCTCTTTCTGTTGGTCACGGCTCTNGTCATCGCCGCTTCGGTGCCTGCTGCAGCGCAGCTCCTGTGGCGAGTGGACGGCAANGGCCTGTCAAAACCCTCGTTCATCTTCGGCACCCACCATATAGCCCCGTCTGACATCATTGAGAAGACTCCCGGGCTCTTGGAGGCCATAANGAGCGTNGACAGAGCCATTGGTGAGCTNGACATGTGTAACGGCGCNCTGGAGCAGTCACAAGCCCTNATGGCAAGCTATGTGATGGCTCCGGCCGACAGCACTCTCAGCNGCGTGATGACCCCNCAGAGCNTGAGNCGCCTCGCNGAGGTGATGACCNCTCTGACCGGACAGCCNGTCAGCGCCGCCGCCNTTAANNCCTTCAAGCCCTCGCTCGTGGCCACTCAGATAGGTCTGCTCCAGACCATGCGCGCCTTCCCTGACTTCAATCCNGCNTCGCAGCTTGACGCTGAGGTGNTGCGCCNGGCTGCGGAGGCCGGCGTGCCCACCGCAGGCCTGGAGACCCCGGAGTTTCAGCTGGCCCTCATGTTCGGCACCCCCATCTCCGTTCAGGCCCGCAATCTGGCGGAGATGCTTGACCGCGCNGACCATAGCGATGCCGCGGTGCGCAGCCTGGCCGAGGCCTATGTGGAGGGTGACCTTGACCGCCTGTGGGAGATTGTCAACGACCCTGAGCTCGGAAGCACCCCTGAAGAGGTGGACCGCCTGGTCACCTCTCGCAATGCCGCCTGGGTCAATTTTCTCCTGGGCATGATTCCCACAGCCTCTGTGCTCGTGGTGGTGGGCGCGGGCCATCTGCCCGGCCCCGGCGGCCTTATCCGNCGCCTCCGCGATGCGGGCTACACCGTCACTGCCGTCACCACACCCGTCTGACCCCCCAATCACACACAGCGTATATATATGATTAGTCTCGATAATGTTAGCTATCGTTATCCCGGTGGAACCGAAGCCCTCAGCGGGGTTTCGGCCACTTTGGGATGCGGCATCCATCTCCTGCTGGGAGAGAACGGTGCCGGAAAGTCAACACTGCTCCACATCATGGCCGGACTGCTCACCCCCACGCAGGGGTGCTGCCTCTTTGACGGTGTGGAGGTGAATCTGCGCCTCCCTTCGGTGCTCAGCAGCTNCTTCCTNTTAGGCGACGAGATGAAGTTTCCCGCTNCCACCATCAATGAGTTCAGCCGCATCCACGCGCCCTTCTTCCNTCACTTCAGCCGAGAGGCTCTGACAGAGGCNCTGGAGGCCTTCGGCATGACCGGCGACGAGCCCTTGGCCCGCATGTCATTCGGCACCCGCAAGAAGGCNCAGATTGCCTANGCTCTGTCGCTGCGNGTGNCGGTGCTGCTCCTTGACGANCCGGCCAACGGTCTTGACATCGATTCCCGACGGACGTTCCGCCGCCTNATGTCGCAATTCGTCAGCCCCGAGCAGACAGTCATTGTGTCAACCCATTCCGTGAGCGAGCTCGGCCCGCTTTATGACGGGGTCATAATGCTGCGCCGCTCGCNCCTGATTCTNGCCGCCTCCACNGCNTTCCTGCTGGAGCGCCTGACCTTTGAGGCCGCCTCCATGCCTCCCGAGGATGCNCTNTATGTNCAGAGCGAGCTCGGACTGTGGCGCTCCGTTAGTGCCAACACCGCCGGCGAGATTCTCACCGACATTGACTATTCACTCCTTTACTCCGCCCTCATGAGCCCTCAGGGAGAGCGGATTCTGGACATTCTCAACTCGTAAACCGTCAACAATGAACAGTGCTTCCGACTCAGCTCTGAGCCTCTCACGCATGGTGATGACAGCGCGTTACTACAGTGCTCCCATGCGTCGTCAGCTCCTCATCTATGCGGCTCTTACCGTAATGTTATTCTTCCTGTCGCTGTTTGTGTTCTGCTACGTCAATGTGAGTAGCGCCATCCTGTCAGGCATAGTAGCCATCATTCTGCCCTTCATGTTCTATCTGTCGCCGGTGGCGCTGGCCAACGCTGACAGTCCCGTCCTTGCCGCCATGCTTCCCGCGCGCGGCATCGAGAAGTTCCTGGTGATTCTGGGCTACTGTCTGGTGGTGGTGCCGGTGGTCATCTGCGGTGTGTGGGCGCTGCTGTGGCTCTGTGTCCACTCCTTTGTGCCTGACTTCGAGCTGTGGCAGGGTGACTCCGACNTCCGCTTCTCGGTGACNTACACGNTGCTCTATCGCGGCCTTAACCTTCTGGCGCCGTGGGCCACGGTGCTGTGGGTGGTGATGGCTTGCCGCACAAGCCCTATGGCCAAAGCGCTCCTTGCCGGCATCTGTTCGCTCATAGGCCTTTGGACCTCCGGTGTGGTGATTGGGCTCATCACTGTCTATATCATGGCCCGCAATGACGCTCTCGCAGTGCTTGCAGAGTCAGCCAACGCCAACGATATGCTGGAGCGCATGAATCATGGCTCCGACCATTTTCTCTATGCCTCCATCGTGGTTATCTACGTGGTGCTGTTCCTCTATTCAGCCTGGGCCCTGTGGCGCAGCTATAAGCTCGTGGCCGGGCGTCAGATCTAACCCCTCCTGCCGATGGAATTTACCAACAACAAGCCTATCTACAAACAGATAGCCGACTATGCCTTCAGCTGCATCCTCTCAGGCGAGTGGAAGCCGCAGGAACGTGTGCCGTCGGTGAGGGAATTGGCCGTGCAGCTGGCGGTCAACAACAACACCGTGCTCAAAGCCATGGACTTCCTGCAGGCGCGAGAGGTCATCTACCCCAAGCGGGGAATGGGTTTCTTCCTCGCCGCCGACGCCCCCGAGAGGGTCATGGCAGCGCGCCGTGAAGAGTTTTTCAGCACCACCCTCGAAGCTGTGCGCTCCGAGATGGAGATGCTCGGCATNACCCCTGAAGAGGTGGCCGAAGCGNTGCGCCGCTGAACCGCGCGCGCCGATACAGCAAGCCGGGAGAGGGGCCTCACATGGTTCCTCTCCCGGCTGCGTGTGTGTCGTTGTCAGGGCCGCCTGTGTCAGTCAATCTCGGCTGTGTGGCCGGGATGGTCCAGACAGTAGCAGCGGGTCACGTCAGGAGTGGAAATGTAGGCCTTGAAGTCGCAAGCGCCGTCTGACTGCTTTCCGAAGTGCATAGGGAAGAAGTTGGCCACCTTCACCTTGGCGGTAAACTCACGCGCTCCGCGGCCCATGTCGGCGCCCAGGCGCGTGTCAACGGGAAACATCACAATCTTCATCTGCGGAATCTCCGCAGCTATGCGGTTGGCAATGACTTCAAAGGCATTGTGGGCCTTCTCCACCTCTTTCTGTGTCGATTCGGCCTCCCAGTGCCAGTCATTGAGGTCGCCGGCGTGGAAAATGACGTTGCCGTCGGCGTCGGTCACGGCGTAGCTCACTCCGGCATCCGTTGAGCCGAAGGCCTTCACGCTCAGTCCGCCGGGCAGGCTCACCGAGGGGTCGCCGGCCTTGAGCCATGCCACCTGCAGCCCCTTGTCAGGGACGAGCTTCGAGAAGATGTCGTCAGAGAGCACGAAGGTGCGCTTATGGTTCTGAGCCAGGTCAAAAATCTCATTGTTGAAATGGTCAGGATGGTGATGTGACACCAGGAAGACCACTTCATAATCCTTATGGGCCTCAAGCTCTTTATGCAGAGCGTTGGCAGGGTCGCGGTAATAGTCAAACACGAGCACCACACCGGGGAGGGTCACCATGAAGCCGCTGTGGTCAAGATAAGTTACTTTAGTCATAACAGGTTAAATTTTAAGTTCTAACCCGTCGTAGGCGAGGCTCACACCCTGAGGCAGCGCGGCATCAATCTCGGCGTGGAGTCCGATGTCGTGTGACATGTGGATTAGCAGGGCCTGTCGGGGCTTTATCTCTGCTATAACGGCCAGACTCTCCTGAAGGTTCATGTGGCTGGGGTGAGGCTTGATGCGCAGGGCGTTGATTACCAGTGTGTCCACCCCTTTGAGAATTTCGCGGCTCTCTTCAGGGAGGGTGGAGCAGTCGGTGATATAGCCCAGGGGGCCTATGCGGAAGCCGGTGATTTGTGCCGGCCCGTGAATAACNGGCAGCGGCGTCACCTCCACTCCGGCGGCCTCGAAGCTCCNGGTGCCTCCAATGGTGTGGAGGTCAAAGGTGGGCACCCCGGGATAGAGGTGCTCGCCGAAGCAGTAGGGCATGCGGCGGTGGATGTCGTCCATCACCTCCGGCAGTGCGTAGATGGGGAAGTTGCCGGCGTCGGCGGGGCGGTGGTGGCAGTAGGGGCGCAGGTCATCCACGCCGCCCACGTGGTCATAATGATGATGCGTCACCAGCAGAGCATCGATGGGCGGACTGCCCGCTGCGAGCATCTGCTGATAGAAGTCAGGGCCGCAGTCAATGAGCAGGTTNGCGCCGTTGTCGGCCGTCACGAGTGCCGAGCAGCGCTGCCGGTGGTCGCGGCTGTCGGTGCTCCTGCACACCTTGCAGTCACATAGCAGCGAGGGCACGCCCGTGGAGGTGCCGGTGCCGAGAAATCGTATTTTCATTTTCGGTAATCAGTCAATAGGTCGTCCTCAAAGATGAGCCACACACCGTCCTCATAAACCCAGCGCTCCTGCGTNGTGCCATAGTTGANGCGCTGCGTCACATTGGCGGGNGCGCCAATGGCGAGGCGACATTCGCGGCGGGTCATCCCTTCGGCAATGCGGCCCTCGGNAATGAGCTCCCAGTGCTTGGGGAGGATGTCGGGGTAACGCAGGCGGGNNTCGGTGAGTGAAAAGAGGTTGTTAAACGTGCGCGGGGTGCGCGCCTTGCTGTCGGGGTTGAGAAAGAGCGAGGCGGAGGTGGAGGTGGCCGGATCTGTGAAGCACACCTGAATCTGCGCNGCTGTGGTGCCCGGCAGGACGGTGTCAACCATCACCTCCACATATTTCCTNCCCTTGCCCAGAAGGCGGTCAGCGCCNTCGCGCCACATGCGTGAGAGCACGTAGAGGCGGCGCCCGGTGAGCACTCTCCCGGCCTCGGCCACCATGCTCTCCTCAATGGCAAAGGGAATCTCCAGTGCCTGGCGCTGCCGGAGCTTGTCGGGGCTCTCGGGGGTGGTGTAGACCATCAGCTCCGAGCTTTCGGGGCGCGAGAAGCTTATGCGGGTTATGGCGGCGCCGGTGGGCGATGTGGCCTGCTCCATCCCCTCATAGGTTATCACGCTCCCCTGCAGCGGGGCGTCGGGAGCCGAGGCCCCGAGCAGGAGGCTGAATCGATTGTCAGTGATGAAGAAGCGCTTCCCCNNCTGCCATTGCGCGGGAGGCTCGGGGCGCACACGGCTCAGCAGGGTGTCGCCGGCGCTCACCGGCCGCTCCGAGGCGGAGTCGGCGGTGATGCGCGGGGTGCTTTCCACACCCGTGAAACACCCCGTNAGCGTCAGCAGGAGTGTCAGCGAGGTTGCGGCGGCTGTGAGCTGGCTTCTCATTCAGCCTCCACGGGGGTGATGTGCATGTTGTTGAAAATGAAGGTGTAGATGTCGGCCCATTCGTCNATGGTTTTGCTCAGGGGCTTGCCTGCTCCGTGACCGGCATTGCTGTCAATGCGNATCAGCTTGGGCCAGGGGCCGGTGGCGGCTTCCTGAAGCGTGGCGGCATACTTGAATGAGTGGGCGGGCACCACACGGTCNTCGTGGTCAGCCGTCATCACCATGATGGCGGGGTAAGGCACGTCGTGGCCCTGNATGTTATGCAGGGGCGAGTAGCCCAGCAGATACTTGGCCATGGCGGGNCTGTCGTCGCTGCGGCCATAGTCATGAGCCCANTTCCAGCCGATGGTAAACAGGTGATAGCGCATCATGTCCATGACGCCCACGCGGGGAATGGCCACGCGGTAAAGCTCGGGACGCATGTTGACCACGGCACCCACCAGCAGGCCNCCGTTTGAGCCGCCTTCAATGGCAATCTTGTCAGGGGTGGTCCAGCCGTCGGCAATCATGTGCTCGGCAGCGGCGATGAAGTCGTTAAACACNTTGACCTTCTGCTGCTTGGTGCCTGCAAGGTGCCATTCCTCGCCATACTCCGAGCCGCCGCGCATGTTCACCTGGGCATANACGCCGCCGTTCTCCAGCCACATGATGCGGTGAGGGGCATAGTTGGGGGTCAGTGACACATTGAAGCCGCCGTAGCCGTAGAGATACACCGGGTTCTGNCCGTTCTTCTCCAGTCCTTTCTTGTAGGTCAGGAACATGGGCACNCGGGTGCCNTCNGANGAGGTGAAAAACACCTGCTCGGTCACATAATCGTCAAGGTTCACACCCTTGATTTCGGGCTTGGCTATGGCTGTGGTTTTGCCGCTCTTGAGGTTATGGGCATANATGGTGGTGGGGCTGGTGAAGGAGGTGAAGGAGTAGAACACCTCGTCGCCGCTCTTGCGGTCGGCCGACACGCTCACNGAGCCGTAGCCGGGCANATCGAGCTTGCCCATAGGCTTACCGGTGGCGGCGCTGATGATGTCAACATGCTGGGCCGCGTCCTGATTATAGGTGAGCAGCAGGCGGTCAGGGCCGGCAAACTGCACCGAGGCCAGCACTCCCTCCCCTTCGGGAACCAGCTCAGTCCACTGGCTCTTGACGGGATTNTCCACCGGGGCGGTCATCAGGCGACCGCGCGGAGCGCCGAAGTCGGTGAGGATGTAGATGCGTCCATCGGCCACTCCCACAATCTCGTGGTTAAACTGCTGCGAGGGCTCGATGACGGTCCACTCGGCGTCGGCCTCATCCAGACGCTTCATCTTGAGCGCCTGGCCGTGGCCCTCGCCGCTCTCCATCACAAAGAGCAGNGGCTCACCCTCAGGAACGTAAGAGGTGTGGAAATGCAGCGGGAAGCGACGGTCCTCATAAACCACCGTGTCCGCGCTCTGGTCAGTGCCCAGCTTGTGATACCACACGCGGTGATACTCATTNGCATTCGAAAACTCCTTGCCCGCCTCGGGACGGTCATAGGCGCTGTAGAAAAAGCCGTCGTCGCCGTTCCAGGTGGCTTCGGTGAATTTGGCCCACTCAATGTGGTCCTTCATCAGCTTCTTGGTCTTNGTGTCCATCACATAGATTTCCGTCCAGTCACTGCCGTTGCGTGANATGGTGTAGGCAGTGTAGCGGCCCGACGGCGACTGGAGCACGGCGGTCAGCGCCACCGTTCCGTCGGCCGAGAGCTTGTTGGGGTCAAGAAANACCTCGCGCTTGCCCGTGGGAGTTTTCGAGCGGTAGAGCACGCTCTGATTGCGCAGACCATCGTTGTCAAACACATAATACATCCCGTCCTTNCCCTTCCAGGGAGTGCCCTGGCGGCGGAAATCNTAGAGCTCNTTGAGGCGTGAATGGAGCGCGCCGCGATAAGGCACGGCGTCGAGATAGCCACGCGTGATTTTATTCTCAGCCTTCACCCATTCCAGAGTGGCGGCAGCAGTGTCGTTTTCAAGCGGACGGAAAGGGTCGGCAAGCTTGATGCCGAAGTAGTTGTCAACNACGGTGGGATCCGTCGGCGCTTTGGGATACTCGATNGTAGAGGGCATGGGGGCTACATTCTGCGCCCCGGCGCCTGAGGCAGCCAGTGCAGTCATTGCGGCAAAGATTATCTGCTTTTTCATTTTATTAGAGGTTAAAACCTTTCACAAAGATAAGTAACTCGGAGGAAAATAGCGAATGTTGAGCGAGGAAAAATAACCCGGCAATCATCCACCCCGCAAAATTACCANCCCCCGTCCCCCAAAAAGCGACCATCCCGCGGAAAAAGTCCCCCGCCCCAACATAAACAATTGGCAATCGTCCGTCCCTCACCCCCGGCAACGNCCCTNNGCGACAAATTTTGTCGCGGAGTGCGGGCGNCCNGAACGGNCGCCCCTACATTTTGCGGNGCGCGGGGGCATCGGAGGGNTTGCAGACNGGAGGCCATACATTNNACAGGGTGAGGGTGGCGTTGGTGTGAGGGTTTTCGCTAAAGGATGTAGGAGCGCCCCGAACGGGCGCCCCTACATTTTGCGGGGCGCGGGGGCATCGGAGGGGTTGCAGACCGGAGGCCATACATTTGTCAGGGCGGGGGTGGCGTTGGTGTGAGGGTTCTCGCTAAAGGATGTAGGGGCGCCCGTTCGGGGCGCCCGCCCTCCGCGACATCGTAAACGATTGGGAACCAATCGTAACCCTCGCCCGAAGCTGAGCCGCGGAGCGGCGACATCGTGTTTAACCCGGCCACGACCGAAGGGAGTGCCGGGACAGCTCAGCCTCAAGCAGGAGCCGCGGAGCGGCGATGTCGTAAACCCTTCCTCNACGGANAATCTGCCGAGCGAGACCTATCACCCTGCACCCCCCCCACAAACCTAATTAACATAATTTAACNGAAAAAATCNCNTCAAACTCTTGACAAATGAGAAATAATGCCTACCTTTGCACCACGAAACAACACCGCGGGGTGGAGCAGTGGTAGCTCGTTGGGCTCATAACCCAAAGGTCGTCAGTTCGAGTCTGGCCCCCGCCACTCAGAAAGCAGATTTGGAAACNNCCAAATCTGCTTTTCATTTATCCCCCCCCGCGTCAGAAACTACGCAATCCTGTTGTGAGGTTAAATAATTAGCATTATCTTTGCCGCGCAGATCGCCTCGCAGACCACGCCAGTAGGGTGAGGTTCATCCGAACCAACCCCCGATCTGGGGTTAAGCGGGGCGGGATGTAGTTAAAATACATAAGAAAGCGTTTATCCGCGCTGATTCTTGACCATCTGGAATGTCTCGCAAACTTTCATAATAAAGTCAAGGATTGAGCAACGGTAGATGCCCGTGGATATGTAATTATCTTGCTTTCGGCGCAGTATTTCGAGAGAAATATAGCCGGACGCATTTATTGCATATACTGGCGTGGGCTTCTGCGTTGCCGTCCGACTTTATTAGGGCAATGCGAGAAGCCTCAGATGGTAGGACGGTAACAGATACAGATTCCTACGCTTTTTCTTTTATAAACATCACGCCAACGAGAGGATGACCGCGGCATTATGCTTTTATTAATCCATGAAAGTCAGATTGTTTTTGATGTGTTTAACTCTTGCCGCCATGACATTCCCTGCAAGCGCTCAGGAGATTTATGTGCCCACGTCCAAGGGAGATATCGCGCCATTGACAAGGGCAGTGGTGACCGGCAATAAGACTGGTGGCAAAACATTCCTTGCCGCCTACGGCGCGAAACTCACCACAAGTCTGGTGCTTGACGGCAGCTATTCCAACACGATTCTCCCTCGCATGTCCACCGCGTTCTACATCTTTAATCCCAAGAGCATACCCGTTCAGGCATGGAAAATCGTGCCTCTCAAATCTAAGAAGAAGAACCGCGAACTGCCATATATGAAAACCGGTGCCTATTCAGGTTCGAAAACTAACATCGACGATGTTCAGGTGATGACCCGCAAAATCACCGANGAGATTTATGAACTGAAACCTGTCGGTGACATGAAGACAGGTGATTATGCAGTGGTGCTTATTGAAAACGGAGTGCCGGCGCTTGTGTATGACTTCCGAGTGGAAACCAATCTTCCGCCTTATCCTGCGGTGACNGACGACGTGGTGCTTGCCGAGTTTAACCCCGGCGCTGCACCTGCATCATCATCTGCAAGCGCCAGCTCAGCATCGTCTAACACGCCCATAATCCGTTGGTTTTTTGACTCCGATCCCCGAGGTGCGCGCATCTTCTGGCGNGTTATATCCAATGTGCCTCAGCAGGTTAAGAACACCAACGAGTCCTACATGACCACCACACCTCTTGAAGAAACTCGCGCTCTGAANATCCCCGGTCTGACTTATGAAAATTCAGCCGATGTGGTGATTGAGATAAAGGTCACCAAGCGAGGCTACGAAGACCAGATTAAGCGCTACAATGTGCGNCAGGCTCTTGACCAGCAGGAGATAAGCGGNTTCTTCGAACTTGTAGAGAAATAATCACCATCAATTCTTAACCCTATTATGAAGATTGCAAAGAAAACTATGTCATGGGTCNTGGCCACCCTGATGATTGCAGGCGTAGCCATGAGCGCAAGCGCCAAGGANTTCGAGGCCACCGTAGTGTCTGACCCTGAAGGAGCCACTGTGTATCTCAACGGTATGATTGTGGCCCAGACCACTCCNGCCATAATAACTCTGGACTCAAAAAAGTCCATCGACAAAAATCTGCTGTTTCGCTTCGAGAAGCCGGGCTATGAAAGCAAAACCGTGATTGTGTCNCTGGACAAAAAGGATATAAAGAAAAATCCNGTAATNTACGGTAAGCTCGACAAAGACCCTCAGGCGGTGGCTGCCGCTGTCAAAAAAGCAGAGCGAGCACAGGTCTACAAAGATGACCCTACCATTCCTGCCGGCCAGGCTGAGACACGTGTNAGNCGCGACCAAGCCGGAAAGACGGCTATGGAGCAGACTGTTATTCGCTGGTATTTTGACTCTGACCCTCGCGGTGCGCGTGTGTTTTATCGCGTGATTTCCAATAATCCCGCTGAAGTTAAAAACACCAATGAAACCTATCTCACCACCACACCCTATGAGGAAACAAAGGGCTTCAGCATCCCCGGTCTCACCTATGAGAATTCCCGAAATGTGACCGTGGAAATTAAAATCTCCAAAAAGGGCTATGAAGAACAGGTGAAGCGCTATAACGTCCGTCAAGCTCTTGACCAGCAGGAAATAAGCGGATTCTTTGAGCTTGTGCCCAAAGATACGGCAGAATAAGTCTAATACNCATAAACCACAATCGCCCTCAGTGCAGGTGCTTCGTCGTCCGGCGAAGCACCTGCTATTTTTAGCGTATANTCAGCGCATTCCGGTTAGGGGGAGTACACGCATCAACACCCATCGCCCACAAAATGTAGGGGCGCCCGCNCTCCGNGACNACGTAAACNATTGAGAATCAATCGTNANTCACCCNCNAANNCATNCGCNAAATGTAGGGGCGCCCGTTCGGGGCGCCCGCCCTCCGNGACGANGNAAACGATTGAGAATCAATCGTCACTCACCCGCAAACCAATCCGCAAAATGTAGGGGCGCCCGTTCGGGGCGNCCGCCCTCGTTCGCAAACCCCTTCCGATGTAAACCGCGGGCTTGGTGGAATGGCGATACCGTCCATGATGAATCCCCGCAAGGGATGGCGAAATTTTGTCGCGGAGTGCGGGCGGCCCGAACGGCCGCCCCTACATCTTTGGCGGGAATCCTTCTCACGCGCACCGCCGCCCCTNCATTCATTGGCGGGTTATCGGCGCATTTGGCGGGCATCGACACTCCGCGCCGCTGACTGAATATTTTAACTACGGCTTTTTAACATTGCCCCCAAACATTATTGCTAACTTTGGGGCCGGAAAATGTCAACTTTCTAATCTGAATGAAAATTCTGAAACATATTTATTCGTTTTTCCTGTTGTTGGCGACGATTGTTGTGCCCGGATATGCACAATCGCCTGCGCTTGCTGACAGTGTCGGTGGTCNCGTCGCTGATTATCAATGGGAAACCATCCCTTACAGGCACATTGTGGCACGTCCGGTTTTGCCCGACAGCGCCGATGTTCGCCTCCATGAGCACAAGGCTTTTTGGCGCGCAGGGGCTGAAACTGTCGGGGTCAATTTAGGCCTCTGGGCCTTTGACCGTTATGTNCTGAAAGGGCATTATGCATATATTTCCTGGAGCACAATCAAGGAGAATTTCAAGCATGGTTTTGATTGGGATGACGACCATCTCCACACCAATATGTTTGACCACCCTTACAATGGCTCGATTTTCTTCAATGCNGGGCGTTCCAATGGCTTCAATTTCTGGCAGTCAGAGCTGTTTGCCATTGGGGGAAGCGCCATGTGGGAAATGTTTATGGAGCGGGAGTATCCCTCCACAAACGACATTATTGCCACTCCCGTGGGTGGGGCCGCGCTGGGCGAGGTGCTTTACCGCACCTCTGACCTTATCCTTGATGACCGCACCACAGGGGGCGAGCGCTTCGGACGTGAGTTAGCCGCCTTTCTCATTGATCCGATGAAGGGNTTAAACCGAATTTTCACCGGNGCCGCATGGAAAACCCGAACCACCTCGGGCCGCCGGTTTGGACTGCCGCCCATCAGTGTTGACCTCTCGCTGGGCGCCCGGGCTATCTCNCTGATTGAATACGATGANGGAAGCCGAGCGGGAGCAGTGGCGGAAATNAACATTGAGTATGGCGACAGATTTGCCGAAACCACNCGGGCCCCNTATGATTACTTCTCGTTTCTCNTGGAGCTTCAGGGCATTAAGTCNCAGCCGCTGCTGAGCCGAGTGGAGATTATGGGGCGNCTTTTGTCGAAAGAGCTCGTCGAGAAAANNNGNGTGAATCTGAACGTAGGATTATATCAGCATTTTGACTANTTCGANTCTGACACGATNAGGCCNGAGCGAAATGTGGACTATTTGCCCTGCTCGGTTCCCTATAAANTGGGAATTCCGGCTTCTGTGGGCGGTGGCGCCATGGTGAAGTANGCTCNCTCGAGGCTGATGACGCTTGATGGCTATGTGCATCTTAACGGAGTGGTTCTGGCNGGAGTGTTNACCGATTTTTATCGTGATTATCACCGTAATTACAACTGGGGNTCGGGCTTCGCCGTTAAAGCAGGCGTGAACTGGGCGTTGGCAAACGACAGGGTATCGGTCAGACTGGCTAATCAATTTTACCGCATCTACACCTGGAGNGGCTATGACAGCTCNTACGATTGGTCGCTCACCCCTGAGGNGGCNCCGGTGGATGTTCAGGGNAATTCATCNTATTCCTCATTCAATCATCTGGAGGNATCGGTCAACTATCGGCTGTGGAAGCGCCTTTATTTGACCGGAGGCGTGGATTATTATTCAAGGCTCACCCAATACACCGGCATGTCCCTGCATATTGACAATGCCACAATAAACAGTCCCATCCTGCGCNGCAAGCAGTTAGGNTTTCACCTGATGCTGACATATAAATTGTAACGACCCCCGCCCTCCGCNNCNNCNTAAACGATTGAGAATCAATCNTCACCCACCCGCNAACCTNNATCCGCAAAATGTAGGGGCGCCCGTTCGGGGCGCCCGCCCTCCNCGGCAACGTAAACGATTGAGAATCAATCGTCACTCACCCGCAACCCCCTCGTCCGCAAACCGCGCCCCGCNAAATGTAGGGGCGCCCGTTCGGGGCGCCCGTCCTCCGCGACGACGTAAACGATTGAGAATCAATCGTCACCCACCCGCAGGCNNCCTTCGAAGCAAANCGCGGGCTGCAAAATGTAGGGGCGCCCGTTCGGGGCGCCCGTCCTCCGAGACAACGTAAACGATTGAGAATCAATCGTCACTCCTCGTCCGCAAGCCTTCCACCTCCCTCAGCAACCATCCGCAAAGAGGCGTTGTGTAGTGCTTATATTGCTTATCTTATAGTTTGGGTTAGTTCATCGGGCATATATAAAGCCCGAACCAAACCAAACTGATTATTATTTTCCACGACGGTGCCAATTGAAAATCGGCGAGTTTCCATAATTCACAACAATGACGAGCCCAATGTGGGTAAAAAATATGCCATTCGGCACTCTCGCGTAATACTCGATTCAAGGGGTCAACAACTTCGAGTATCTACTACTTTTATGTCTCATGCGACTGTCGCGCTTCCAAATGTGGTGTAAAAACATTAGANTTGGACGCGTGACGTATTTATGCCATATACAGACGGCTTTGTGTGTCATTTCACGCCAAATTTGGTTTTGTCAGAAATTTGTTATAAATTTATGACAAAATTATCAGCAAAAACGAATGCAATCTGTTGAGAAAAAGATATTAACAAATGTGACTAAACGCGGATGAGGCACAATAGCGTCGCCTCTTGATTATGGCTGCGAACAGTAAATTTCAGCGGCAAGGATTGATAATCCTGATGATATGCTCGGCTATAATGCTTGGCATAGGAATTTATATGTTTGTGGCTGATTTCAATTCGACAAGCATNGTAACGAGCTGGCGCTACAATCCTTCCGAGCAAACAATATCATGGCAAACTCCGGTATTCGGAGCTATCGTCATGCTCATATTGGGTATTCTGATCAAAATAGACAAGCCCGCATTACCGAAAATGGATATCCAAGGTAAACGCACTTTCGTGTTTGAAAAGATAACGGATTATCTGAAAGATAATGATTTCAAGAAACGGGGCAATCATTTTTTCAAGAGCAATGGATCGATAGGTTATTGCGTGAACATTCAGAATGACAAATGGAATAATGCCAATCAANTCCGCTTCACATTGAATGTCGGTATATTTACCGAGGCTTTTTGGCTTGAATGTGGGGATTTCAAGAATANNGGGATGATACCTACTTNCCCTAAGGAATANGATTGTGCTATCCGGTATAGAATCGGCGACTTGCTTCCGGTCAAAGAGGATAAATGGTATTGCATTANCTCAGNCACGGATGTCNTGAAACTATGGAGNGAAATAGAGCGCGACCTAACAGNATATATATTGCCNTTCTTTATCCGTTACAANNCCGCATCGNATGTNATNCCCAACCAATGTATCTACCNGAAAGGAGGTAAGCAATGAAACGTGGAAGATTTATTATAGGCCTGTTCTTGGGATTCTTTGTCTTTTGTCTTTATGCACAGCCTGTCTATAAAGAGCTAAAACAAGAGGGCAAGATAAAGACTCTTTGGGTTGTTGACGGGGTGGCTTTGAATGACTCTGTGTTTGACTACACTCTCGAACAGATGCAAAGTGATAGCGCGAACTTGTTGGCAAGCCGTGTTTTAAGTTGGGTATATCCAAATGATATCGCAAGCATTTTGGTGGCAGATTCTGTCACNGCAGCAGAGTACGGTTTTGTCAACNGTAACGGAGTCGTAAAAATTGCAACCACATTCCGCGAACCTATATTGTTTATTATCAATGGCCTNCCTTCAAAATCTAAAGAAAAAGTTTCTGCCGGAGAGATTTTGGGCGGATATGACCATATTCAACACATACTCAAGAATGAATTTGGAGACTTAGCAGAATACGGGATTAAGGACTGTGTGATATTGAAACCATTTACGATAGGCTGCCATCCGCAGCGTAGTCCATTCGTTGTCGTAACAACGGAGTTGCCGTATTATCGCACTGAACATTTCATCGGGAGATATACCGGNAAACAAGGCAGACTGTCCTACGAATTGAAGCTGAACTCCGATTCCTCTTATGTATTTTCAAATNCNGATACTCATAAAAAAGCTNTTACCCCTGAGGTCNGTAACTATGGAAAATGGACCATTTCAAACGGTGAAATAGAGTTGATTTCCAGTCAAGACCCCAGAATCTTTCTTCAAGGATGCACAGTGTCACTGGACACCGTGCGACTGAAAATAAAAACAATTAGAGCTTTGACCTTACCCAAAGGCTCCTGGTTTAATAAGAAATCAGTAANCTTANAGCNACAATACGATGATGCTGACTGATAAAATTGTAGGCCGCTCCGCCCTCCGCGANGANGTAAACGATTGAGAATCAATCGTCACTCCTCGTCCGCAACCCCCTCCGAAGCAAANCTCGCCCCGCAAAATGTAGGGGNGCCCGTTCGGGGCGCCCGCCCTCCGCGACNACNTAAACGATTGAGAATCAATCGTCACTCACCCGCGAATACATCCGCAAAATGTAGGGGCGCCCGTTCGGGGCGCCCGCCCTCCGTGAAGATGTAAACGATTGAGAATCAATCGTCACCCACCCGCGAATACATCCGCAAAATGTAGGGGCGCCCGTTCTGGGCGCCCGCCCTCCGCGACGACATAAACGATTGAGAATCAATCGTCACTCCTCGTTCGTAAATCTCGCACCGCCCCTTTGCGGCAAATTTTGTCGCTGAGTGCGGGCGGCCCGAACGGCCGCCCCTACATCTTTGGCGAGAATCCTCNTCACGCGCANCATCGCATCGTCTNNCCACNGCCCCTACATTCTTTGGCGAGAATCCTTCTCACGCGCCATCACCTCGNNTTTTTTGAAGGAATCCGCGGGATGTCCACTTTTTGGGGGTGGNGTNGGGGTAATTTTGCAGGAAAAAGATTTGATATGGCAAAGATTTTATGTTCGATGATGAAGGATGNGCGAGTGGTGANNCTGGCTCAGGNCGGGGCGNTGAGGCTNTATGTGGTGCCGCGTGGGNGCGGTGAGTTGCTTGAGGAGNTGNCGGGGGCNGATGANGGTTCGGTNGTGTGTGTGCTGCTGGGNNGGGATGAGCGCGGCGCGGAGGTGGCGCATGTTGNNCGNTTCNGGAGCGTGGCTAAGCAGTTTCNGAAGGNGGNGGAGTGGTGGCACACGGCGCTGATTTTCGTTGCGCCCGATGGTGGTCTGACTCCGGAGGATGNGAGGTTTCTGGAGCGANTGGCTGTGAAGCGGGCGTGGGNTTATAAGCAGGTGNGNNNGCGTGTGCTGACGTGTCCGGCGCCNGTGAAGCGGAGNCNGGCGCGGGNTGCGGAGCTTGAGCGGATGTTTATGGATATGGCCGTGCTGGCNGCCTCGCAAGGATGCAAGGTGTTTGTGNATCCGTCGGCACCCTTTGAGCTCCCCGAGGTGATGGTCGAGGAGGGNGCTTCNGAGGTCCNAGAGGCTCCTGCNGCACCCGGCGGTGCTCGGAGCTGCGGCGGNGGCGAACAGCCCGGGGCGGATAAAAGAAAAACGGCCTCGGATGTCCGAAGCCGTTTTGAATGGGAAGTAGCGAATCAGGGAATCGAACCCTGGTCTCCACCGTGAGAGGGTGGCGTGCTAGGCCACTACACTAAATCGCCATTCTGTTTTNNGGTTGCTATCTCTCTCGATTGCGATGCAAAGTTAGGGGTAATTTCCGAACCTGCAAAATATTTTGACGAAAAATTNTGTTAATAAAATTAAAAATCCCGGCATCCTGCTGAGTGTCAGGACGTCGGGGGNATGTGGAGATTTCAGCGATTGAGCGCCGAAATGATGGCTTCTTTCGTGGGNTTGACGGCAATGACTGTTCCTTGCGGGTCAATCAGGAAAGAGCGGAGGCCATGTCGCATGTTATAGGCGTCAACAAGACGCTNGGCCTTTGAGGCCTCGACATGGAATTGCATCTCAGGGGTCAGTCGGTCGCGGCTAACAACCTCTCGGTGGAGGGCTGCGGAGCTGTCAAGGTTAACCGACAGCAAGCTCAGACTGCCTGCCGGGAGCGAGAGGGNCACTCGGTTATACTCGTTGGCGGCTATGCGCGATTGNGGCTGCTCTGAGCTCCAGAAGTTAACGAGTGTGTAGGTCCCTTTCATGTCAGCGAGCGCCACGGCCGATGAGTCGGCGAAGGTGTGTGTTACTGTGAAATCGGGGGCGTGGAAGCCTTCAGCGGCTTCAAACGCGCGCTCCGTGTGGGCAGACAGGCTGACGAGCACCACGGCGAAGAGTGCAATGATCGACATTGTTTTCTTCATTGGTTATGTAATAATGTTGAAACATGAGGCGTCCGCTCCTGCGAAGGGATGTTGCACCACATTCACCGGTGCGGGGCCCGGCCGATTTTCGGCCTGGCGCTGTCTCTACAGCGCGGGTGTACGTATTGAAAACGCTGCAAAGTTACAAAAGTTTTTCCANATGGCAAAATTTATCTCTCTGTCAGAGACCATGATACGCTTNGCTGACCCNTGCCAATCCCGCTTGGCAAGCGGGATGCGGGGCTCTCCGGCCNCCCTCGAAAATGGGGNNGCNGGANCNNCCGGAGCCGGGCCTGAGGGCCGATTTTCTGCCNAGAATGACCCCGGAACAGAGAAAAATGTGTAACTTTGCGCTCAATTTCAATCAGTAGCGTATGCAGAAAATCCGTAATATCGCCATTATCGCCCATGTCGACCATGGCAAAACTACGCTTGTGGACAAAATGCTCCTTGCCGGTAATCTTTTTCGCGACAATCAGTCGACCGGNGAGCTTATCCTTGACAATAACGACCTGGAGCGCGAGCGAGGGATAACCATTCTCTCCAAGAACGTCTCCATCAATTATAACGGATATAAAATCAACATTATCGACACTCCNGGCCACGCCGACTTTGGCGGCGAGGTGGAGCGTGTGCTCAACATGGCCGACGGATGTCTGCTGCTGGTTGACGCCTTTGAGGGTCCGATGCCTCAAACCCGCTTCGTGCTCCAGAAGGCTATCCAGATGGGGCTCAAGCCCGTGGTGGTTATTAATAAGGTGGACAAGCCCAACTGCCGCCCCGACGAGGTGCAGGAGATGGTGTTTGACCTGATGTTTAACCTCGACGCCACCGAGGAACAGCTTGACTTCCCCACCATCTACGGATCGGCCAAGCAGGGATGGATGAGCACCGACTGGCAGAAGCCCACTGACAATATNCTGCCGGTGCTTGATGCCATCATCAAGTATATCCCCGAGCCTCAGCAGCTTGAGGGCGATGCGCAGCTGCTCATCACGTCGCTTGACTTTTCGAGCTATGTGGGGCGTATAGCCGTGGGCCGNGTGCATCGCGGCGAGCTCCGCGAGGGCATGGAGATTGCCCTGTGCAAGAAGGACGGCAGCGTGTCGCGCCAGCGCATCAAGGAGCTNCACGTGTTTGAAGGCATGGGCCGCAAGAAGGTGGAGAGCGTCAAGAGCGGCGACATCTGCGCCCTTGTGGGCATCGAGAACTTTGAAATCGGCGACACCGTGGCCGACATCAACAACCCCGAGCCCCTGCCCCGCATTGCCATTGACGAGCCCACAATGTCAATGACATTTACAATCAACGACAGCCCCTTCTTCGGCAAGGACGGNAAGTATGTGACCTCGCGCCACATCTGGGAGCGCCTCCAGAAGGAGCTTGACCGCAACCTGGCCCTGCGTGTGGGCAAAACTGACAGGGAGGACCGCTGGAACGTGTTTGGCCGCGGTGTGCTCCATCTGTCGGTGCTCATCGAGACCATGCGCCGCGAGGGCTTCGAGCTCCAGGTGGGTCAGCCNCAGGTGATTGTGAAAGAGATTGACNGTGTGAAGTGTGAACCNGTGGAGCTGCTGACGGTNAATGTGCCCGANGAGTACTCCAGCAAAATCATCGACATGGTGACCCGCCGNCGCGGCGACCTCGTGACGATGAGCACCCAGGCCGACCGCGTGCACATGGAATTCCACATCCCCTCACGCGGCATCATCGGCCTGCGCAACAATGTGCTGACGGCNTCGGCCGGCGAAGCCATCATGGCTCACCGCTTNCTGGAGTATCAGCCCTGGAAGGGCGACATCGAGCGCCGCACCAACGGCTCGCTCATTGCNCTGGAAGCCGGCACAGCCTATGCCTACGCCATCGACAAGCTGCAGGACCGCGGCCGCTTCTTCATCTTCCCNCAGGAAGAGGTGTATGCCGGCCAGGTGGTGGGCGAAAACGCCAAGGACAATGACATCGTGGTCAACGTCACCAAGTCAAAGAAGCTCACCAACATGCGCGCCTCAGGTGCCGACGACAAGGCCAAGATNGTGCCCCCGGTGGTGTTCTCGCTCGAAGAAGCCCTCGAATATATTAAGGAGGACGAATATGTGGAGGTGACCCCTCACCATCTGCGCCTCCGNAAAATCATTCTTGACGAACTGGAGCGCAAGCGCGCCAACAAATAATCCCCCNTGTCTCTCCCTATGATNAAGAAGAGTGTAATAGCCCGACTGTGGGGCGCGGCAGCCGCCGTGGCCCTCACCGCCTGCGTGCAGGCAACGGCTTCAGGCGCCTATTCCGTGACGGCGGCGCTCGGTGACAATGCTAATGAACACAAGGCCTATCTNGTGGACTTTGACTCAGGCGCGCGCCTTGACTCCACAATNGTGGAGAACGGCGAGGCCCGCTTTGCCGGTGAGCTTGACGCTCCTGTGATGGTGCGCCTGGTGCTCGGCGGAAGCCGCCTCGGCACCTTCGTCCTCGAGCCCGGCGACATTGCGTTCAGCCCCGCATCAAAGGAGGCCACNGGCTCTCCCCTCAATGCCCGGCTCAACGCCATCTCTGACTCCCTGACGGCNATTGAGCAGCGCTTCCGCGCGCTNCCCCGCGACAGNGTGTTTGAGCAGCGGGCCGACTCTCTGGCCGCCATCTACACAGCCGTGCANACCGCCGCTGTCAACGACAACACGGACAATCCCATAGGCCTCTACTTCTTCCTGCAGAGCGCCTATGAGCTGCCGAATCTTGAAGCCCTCAACGGCGAGCTCANCCGCTATCCCGCCTTCCGCGCCAGCAAACGCGTGGAGGCCCTGACGGAGAGCTTCCGNGCCAAGGAGGCCACCTCGGCAGGCCACAAATATCTTGACTTNGCCATCCCTCACCCCGAGAATCCCGACTCGCTGCAGCGCCTNAGCAGTTTCATAGGGCGCGACGGTAAATGGACCCTCGTGGACTTCTGGGCCAGCTGGTGCGGCCCCTGCATCCGTGAAACGAAGGTCCTCAAAGAGATTCTTAACGAGTATGGCCCCAAAGGGCTGCAAGTGGTGGGNGTGGCCGTGTGGGACGAGCCTGAGAACACNCGCGATGCCATAGCGCGTCATCAGCTCCCCTGGGAACAGATTATCAACGCGGGTACCGTGCCCACTGACCTCTACGGCATCTCTGGCATCCCCTGCATNATCCTCATTGACCCGCAGGGCACCATCGTGGCCCGTGACCTTCAGGACGATGCCCTGCGCAGCGCCGTTGAGAAAGCACTGACNNCGGCGCCGGAGTCAGCGCCAGAGCACTGACGAGGCGTCGGACGGCATGCGCCAGTCGCCGCGGGGCGACAGGCACACACTNCCCACCTTAGGCCCGTCGGGCAGACATGAACGCTTAAACTGCTGGCTGAAGAACCTTCTGCAGAAGGTGTTCAGCCAGTGTTGTATCACATCCTCGGTGAATTCGCTGCCCGCAAACGCTTTGCGCGCCAGNAGCATTATGCGCTCAGGCGAGNAGCCGTAGCGCAGAGTGTAGTAGAGAAAGAAGTCGTGAAGGTCATAGGGGCCCACAAGGTCCTCCGTGCGCTGCGCTATGGTGTCGTCGGCCGAGGCNGGGAGGAGTTCCGGGCTCACGGGAGTNTCGAGAATGTCCAGNAGCACNCGGCGCAGCTCGCCGTCGCCCTCGGCNTGCATGGCAAACCATCTCACCAGATAGCGCACCAGGGTCTTGGGCACCCCGCCGTTGACGCCATACATTGACATGTGGTCACCGTTATATGTGGCCCATCCCAGCGCCAGCTCCGAGAGGTCGCCNGTGCCCAGCACAATGCCCCCCGTCTGGTTNGCTATGTCCATCAGCAGCAGCGTGCGCTGGCGCGCCTGTGAGTTCTCGTAGGTCACGTCGTGCACCTTCGGGTCGTGGCCTATATCGGCAAAATGCTGGTTCACGGCGGCCACAATCGAAATCTCGCGGATGCTCACCCCCAGGAGCTCCATCAGTCTGACGGCGTTGGAGTGAGTGCGCCCCGTGGTGCCGAATCCGGGCATCGTCACCCCGATAATTCCTTTGCGGTCAAGCCCCAGGCGGTCAAAGGCCCTGACGGCCACCAGCAGCGCCAGCGTGGAGTCAAGTCCGCCCGAAATGCCCACCGTCAGGCTGCGGCAGCGGATAAAGTCAAGTCGGCGCGCCAGGCCGGCTGTCTGGATGTTGACAATCTCGTCACAGCGCTCATCTATGGCGCTGTCGTCGGCCGGTACGAAGGGGCGGGGATTGACGCGCCTGTAACGCAGGTCGCACTCTCCTCTGTCATCAGCGGTGGCGGGCGCCGGAGCGGGCGCGGCGTCGCTGTTGCGCGCGCAGTCGGCAAAGGTGGTCATGTGCATGCGGTCACGCCTCAGCGCTTCNATGTCCACATCGGCAATTACCATCGAGCCCTCGCTCTGCCAGCGCGGAGCGGCCTCGAGCATCGCCCCGTTCTCGGCAATCATGGCCTTTCCGTCAAACACAAGGTCAGTNGACGACTCTCCATAGCCCGCGCCGGCATACACGTAAGCGCAGATGCAGCGCGCCGACTGCTGCGTGACGAGCGTCCGCAGGTAGGCATACTTACCTATNAGGTCATCCGAGGCCGAGAGGTTGCATATCACCTCGGCGCCCTCCATAGCCATCTTGGCCGACGGCGGAGCGGGCACCCACAGGTCCTCGCAAATCTCCACACCCACGCGCGCGCCGTGACANTCCGTCACCACTCCCGCCCTCACCGGGCCGAATTCGCTGCANGCCGCCACACTGCCGTCGGTGGGGCAGGGCGCCCACCANCGGCGCTCGTAGAATTCATTATAGTTAGGCACATAGCTCTTGGCTGTGAGCGTCACCCGCCCTTCGGCCACCAGTGCCGCGCANTTGTAGAGCGCGCCTCCGGCCTCCACGGGCAGCCCCACAATGAAATGGATGCGGAGCGAGCGCGAGCGGTCAATGAGTTGACGCAGCGCCCNGCGCGCGGCATCGAGNAGCGGACGGGAGTGGAAGAGGTCGCCACACGTGTAGCCCGTCAGGCCACACTCAGGAAACACAGCCAGCTCCACGCCTTCGCTTTCCAGATGTTCAAGAGCGGCAAGAGTTTGCTCCAGATTAAACGGCACATCGGCCACATTGACACGCGGCGCCACAGCGGCCACACGCAGAAAACCTGATTTCATAGGTTGGGAAATTTGTGATTACGACAAAATTAGTGAATTATCTTTAACCCTCCAAGCCTCGGGAGGGCCTCGGNCTCCGGCGCCGCTGTTTGAGCCGCGGCCGCCGTCCTCNCTGCGGCCACGCGGCGAAACCTCTGAGCACCGCTTATGTCTCTGNGCGCCCCGACGCTCTTCCGCCCATTGGCTGCCGCTGTCAANGGCTTCCATCGCCGCCGGAGTCCATTCATCGTCAGTAGTCTCCGCCTCCGCCTCCATCAGCACCGGGCAACCGCTGAAAGCCGCCAGCGCAACNATATCGCCGAAAATGTTGCGCAGCTCTCCCGCTCTACACTCACTGCGGGCCTCCGCCGCCGGCACCACAGAATTATAAATCGGCATGCGCCCCAGCTCCAAGGCCCGGGCAATGGCCAGATGCTCCAGAAACCTCACATCGTCGCTGAACACGGCNTGTGACGCCGACACGAAAATCAGCACCTTGNGCCACCATTTCCAGCTCCGCCTGTGGCATGCAAACCGAGTGTAGGGGTCAAGCGTCTGGCCTATATAAGCCAAATCATNGCCCTGCTCGTCGCGCCCCATCAGAATGTAAAGCGCAGGACACTTTTCCACATCCTTCAGCTCCCTGATTAAAGCCACTCTCTCGCGGGGCACCACATAGAGATGCGTGGGCGNGTCAGCCCCCGCATACACATGNCAGGCACCNCCCGGCNCTCCGTCAAGCAACACTGTATGAAATTCCCTCATAANGTNNGATATTTTTTTNGCAAAATTACCCCCCTCGCCATCCNCANGCGCGGACATCCCGCGGAAAAAATTCATCNCCCCCTCAGCAGAGTGCATTGGCCGCCGCGGCTTCCGAAAATGTGTTAACNTCGTAAGGGATAAGGNGATAAATATGTTAANGTGTGTTAAAAAATGGGGGGGGGTAATTTTTGCCGTATCTTCGCGCAAATTTATATTACTATGAACCAATTACGCTTTTTTTTAATCACANTCTTGTGTTTGTTTGTCGGCTCAAAGGCCAATGCTGCCGGTACAAAGATTGGTAACCTTTACTACAATCTGGATTCCGAGACACTAACGGCTTCNGTGACTTATGCCGCAAATTCTAATGAAAATCTAANNTATTACGGTTGTGGGTATCGCCTGANCACCGTAGAGATTCCCGAAACGGTTACCTACCNGAGCAANGTCTACACTGTAACTTCAATAGGTAGTTCAGCCTTTACTGAAGACGCANCAGGTGCCGATCAGTATCTTCGTACAGTAGTGATTCCGGCATCTGTCAGAAGTATCGGATCTTNTGCTTTCAGNGGATGTAAANNNCTTTCGTCAGTAGTCTTTGAAGATGCTTCGAGTGTNGAGACTATTAGTTCTTATGCTTTTCAGGATTGTAGTGCNGCAACCTTCAGTGGCACAGAGTTCACTAATCTGACCANANTAGGANACNANGCATTTTATAACTGTAAAAAGCTNTCGGAGTTTTCGGCCCCCCTGCTCACCAACATTCCATCTAATGCTTTCTATTNGTGCGNGTCAATGAAAACTTGNCATCTNCCTGCGCTTACCACTATAGGCGAGANGGCTTTTTNCTNCTGTNGGTTTGAGTCATTTACTATCCCTGCAACTGTCACAACAATTCCCGGAGACTCATTTTATNNTTCCACTGCTGAGAAATTGACNATTGAGGATAGCGAAGAGCCGTTAAACATTGAGCTGTATTCATATTATGAAAACGGCAATAAATACTATCAACTCCGTAGTTTACCGGGCTCTGTAATCTATGTGGGCAGAAATCTCGCCTATGACAATAAGACTGCAGTTAGACGTACTTCTCCGGTGACGGGCAANGCAGTGACCAGTGTAGAATTTGGCCCCTTAGTGACCGAACTTGGCAGCTATTTCTTNAATGGTTCAAAGGCCGACACTGGTCGCCTGATTATTCCNTCNACCATCCTCAACATTGACACTCACGCATATTATCTGNCTGATGTGCCCGGCGCAATCTATTATGACTGCTCAAACCCCGTGGACATCGCNACTGATGCGTTCACCACCGACATCTATTCCACCNCTGAGNTGCATATCCCCAAAGGNACCATGCAGAAATNCCTCGNCTGCAAAGGCTGGCAGAATTTCTTGAAAATCATTGACGATGTGGAGCCNGCTGTCACNGAGCCCGAAACCCCTGAAAAGCCCGTTGTGACCGGCGCTAACCACTATCTCTTTATGGCTCCCGACGAGGACCGCTCGCTGACATCGCTCGTGGAGGGCACTGTGGCCTCATGGGAGAGCTCAGATGAGGATGTGGTGGAAGTGACCCGCCGCGGCCTGGCCTACGCCTATGAGTTTGGCGAAGCGCTCGTAACCGCCAAGGATGCTGCCGGCAATGTTCTTAGCCGCATAGCCATCTTTGTTAGCCCCACGGTGTCAGTGGTTTATCCCGAGGGAGGCACTGTGCGCACCCGCACCATCTACAATGCCGCCGCTGAGCTTGACCTCCATCCCTCCGATGGCTGGCGCATCAATTCCGTGACCCACGACAATGAGGACGTGACAAACCTCGTTGACGCCACCGGCCATTACACCACCGCTCCCGTCACCAACCACACCGAGATTCGCCTGGCCCTCGAGAAATCTCCCGCCACAGCGCTTCCCGGTGACGTGATGGGCACCTCGGCCATTAAAGTCACCACCAACGGCCTGACCATCAACATTCAGGGAGCTGCCGGCGCTGAAGTGACCGTGAGCAACATTGCCGGCAAAGTGGTCTACACCGGCCGCGAGAGCGTGATAACCCTCCCCGTGGCCGACATCTACCTCGTGACCATCGGCACCGAGACCTTCAAGGTCATCCTCTGATTCCCCGGCCCACACACAAAGGCGCGCCCCGCTCAGGGACGCGCCTTCGTTGTTTCCATCACCCACGCAGGCAATCGTTAATCGTTGAATTTTATACGGAATTTGGCAAGGAGAAGTTTGAAATTGTCCTGAGCCGTAAGGCATGTGTCCATCAGATAACCCTTTATGTCAGGCCAATGCCGCAGGCCGTTGTAATAAAACATTTTAAGGTCGTCAGTGATAATGAAAGGAACGTAGCCCAAGCGCAGACACTCGCGAAACATTATCAAGCGGCCAACACGTCCGTTGCCATCCTGAAAGGGGTGGATGGCCTCAAACCGCTGATGAAAATCAATTATGTCCTCCAGTGAGGGATGACGTTTGGCTCCGTACTCTTTCAGAAGAGCCTTAATCTCACTATGAACATTCTCCGGAGCAGCCGTGTCAATCCCTCCCACCTCATTAGGTAATTGCTTGTAGTCACCAACCCTGAACCAATCTTTACGCTCATCCGATGTGCCTGACTTCAACAGAAAATGCAGATGCTTGATGAAGGCCTCCGTAAGCTTGCCTTCGGTGGTGTCAATGATGTAATCAATTGCGCGGAAGTGGTTTGACGTCTCGATTATATCATCAACATTTATCGCCTTATCGGTCACGCCGATGGTGTTTGTTTCGAATATATATCGCGTCTGGTCATGCGTAAGTCGGCTCCCTTCAATATGATTGGAGTTATAGGTCAGATCAATCTGTACGCGGTGATAGATTCCCCCCTTAAGCTTTCCCGCTTTCTGTTCCTTCAGTGAGGCCAGCAATGGTGAGATTGCTCCCGCCCTTCCGGGTTTAGGCAATTCGGCATCCGCGGGAATGTTCCATGTTTTCCCCACAAGCCTCGCGCCTTCTATTTTGCCCTTTGAGCAATAGTTTCGGGCTGTGCGCTCCGAAACCCCGTGGCTTTCAGCCCAATCTTTAACAGAAATATAGTCCATAACGAGTAGTCTATCGGCAAGTTTTTGGTTCGGTAATCATTGCAAATATAGCAAAACTTGCCGATACCGGCAAGTTTTGGCCCCTCCGCCATCCCTCAGCTGCGCCGGGCGTCCCCTCCCCGCATTAAAAAAATCCGCCGCCTCCTAACCATTTTGGCACATGATTTGTTAAATAACTAAAAGAATATTTCAACTAACCTCATAGATATGAATTTCAACAATTTCACTATTAAGTCGCAGGAGGCAATCCAGAAGGCTGTTGAGATTACCCGCAACAGCGGATCGCAGGCCATTGAGCCTGTCCATCTGCTGAAAGGTGTGCTCACCGAAGGTGAATCGCTTATGCAGTTCATCTTTGCAAAGGTGGGAGCTAACGCCGCAGTGGTGACTCAGGCCGTGGACCGCGATATCGCGTCGCAGCCCAAGGTGTCAGGCGGAGAGCCTTACCTGAGCCGCACCTCCAACGATGTGCTTCAGAAGGCGCTTGACATTGCCAAGAAGCAGGGGGATGAGTATGTCACTCTTGAAGCGCTGCTGCTGGCGCTGTTTGACATCAAGTCAACCGCCTCCACCATTCTTAAGGATGCGGGCCTGAGCGAGAAAGAGCTCAACGGTGCCGTGGCTGAACTCCGCCAGGGCAAGAAAGCCACTGACCAGAGCGCCGAGGAAAGCTATCAGGCGCTGTCAAAGTATGCCATTAACCTCAACGAGCGCGCCCGTCAGGGCAAGCTTGACCCGGTGATCGGGCGTGACGACGAGATTCGCCGAGTGCTCCAGATTCTCTCCCGCCGAACCAAGAACAATCCCATGCTCATCGGTGAGCCCGGCACCGGTAAAACCGCTATTGCCGAGGGCCTGGCGCAGCGAATTGTGCGCGGCGACGTGCCCGAGAATCTCCGCACAAAACAGATTTTCTCGCTCGACATGGGTGCCCTTGTGGCCGGAGCAAAATATAAAGGAGAGTTTGAGGAACGCCTCAAGGCCATTGTCAATGAGGTGACTCAGGCCGACGGCGAAATCATCCTCTTCATCGACGAAATCCACACCCTTGTGGGTGCCGGAAAGGGTGAGGGCGCCATGGACGCCGCCAACATCCTCAAGCCTGCGCTGGCCCGAGGCGAGCTTCGCTCCATCGGCGCAACCACGCTTGATGAGTACCAGAAATATTTCGAGAAGGACAAGGCTCTTGAACGCCGATTCCAGAAAGTGATGGTCAACGAGCCCGACGAAACCTCGGCCATCGCCATTCTCCGAGGCCTCAAGGAGCGCTATGAGAACCACCACAAAGTGCGCATCCGCGACGAAGCGATTATTGCTGCCGTCACCCTCTCGGAGCGTTACATCACTGACCGTTTCCTCCCTGACAAGGCCATTGACCTTGTGGACGAGGCCGCTTCGAAACTGCGCATTGAAATGGACTCCGTGCCTCAGGCCCTTGATGAAATCACCCGCAAAATCGCTCAGAAAGAGATTGAGCGTGAGGCCATCAAGCGCGAGGACGACAAGGCCCACCTTGCCGAAATTGAGAAGGACCTGGCCCAGCTGCGCGAGGAGGAGAAGGAATTCGCCGCCCGCTGGAAAGCCCAGAAGGACCTCATTAACAAGATTCAGCAGAACAAAATCGACATCGAACAGCTCAACTTCGAGGCCGAACGCGCCGAGCGTGAAGGCGACTATGCCAAGGTGGCTGAAATCCGCTATTCAAGCATCCAGGCCAAGGAGCAGGAAAACGCTGCCATCCAGGAACAGCTCAAGATGATGCAGGGCGAGAAGTCACTCATCAAGGAAGAGGTTGACGCCGAGGATATTGCCGATGTGGTGTCACGCTGGACCGGCATTCCCGTCAACAAGATGGTCCAGAGCGAGAAGGAGAAGCTGCTCCATCTGGAGGACGAGCTCCATCAGCGCGTGGTGGGTCAGCAAGAGGCCATTGCCGCCATCTCCGACGCCGTCCGCCGCTCGCGTGCGGGTCTTAACGACCCCCGCCGACCCATCGGCTCATTCATCTTCCTGGGCACCACCGGTGTGGGCAAAACCGAGCTCGCAAAGGCGCTGGCCGAGTATCTCTTTGATGATGAGAACATGATGACGCGTATCGACATGAGCGAATATCAGGAGAAGCACGCCGTGAGCCGTCTGGTGGGAGCGCCTCCGGGATATGTGGGCTACGATGAAGGCGGCCAGCTCACCGAGGCCGTGCGCCGCAAGCCTTACTCAGTGGTGCTCTTTGACGAGATAGAGAAGGCTCACCCCGATGTGTTCAACATCCTCCTGCAGGTGCTTGACGACGGTCACCTCACCGACAACAAGGGCCGTCTGGTCAACTTCAAGAACACCATCATCATCATGACATCCAACATGGGCTCGAGCGTGATCCGCGACAACTTCGCTAAGCTCACCCCTGAGAATCACGATGAAGTGGTGGAGAAAACCAAGGGCGAAGTGCTGGAGATGCTCAAGCAGACCATCCGTCCCGAATTTCTCAACCGTATCGACGAGACCATCATGTTTACCCCGCTCAACGAGAAGGAAATCGAAGAGATTGTGGGCTTGCAGATAAAGTCGGTGCGCAAGATGCTGGCCCGCAACGGTGTGACCCTCGAGGTTACCCCCGCAGCCCTCAAGTTCCTTGCCGAGGAAGGCTACGATCCCGAGTTCGGCGCCCGTCCCGTGAAGCGTGTGATTCACCGCCTGGTGCTTAACCGCCTCTCAAAGGACATTCTGGCCCAGAAGGTCGACAAGGAGCGCCCCATCGTCATTGACGTCAAGGACGACGACCTTGTGTTCAAGAACTGATTCTAATTCCACCCTCATTCATAAAAGCGCCCCGGCAGCCGCAAAAGGCAGTCGGGGCGCTAAACTTTAGGCCCCCTTGAAGCGTTCTTACAATAAAGATTAACTCACTTCAACTTTCACAATGACTATGAAACGCTTTTACTACTTTCTGCTGGCTCTGCTGCCCGTTATTGCCCTTTCTTCATGTAGTTCCGAGGACGATTTGCCCGATGTGGAGATGTCAGTGACCTATTCCGGCGCCACGGATATTGACAATGTCCTTTATGTGGTTCAGGGTAACGTGCTCTCCATTGATGCCCTGACCGTTACACCTATTGACGCGTCAAAGAAGGCCACCATCGGCGCCACGGCCTACTACTGGAACTATCAGTATGTGGGCACCACCATCCGCGAACCCTTCGGCATGAGTTTTGACACTGCCACAATGCCCGTGGGTGACTATGTGCTCCAGATTAATTCAACCGTTTATCAGGTGGACAAATCCGTGGGTCAGGCTTATTTCACCTATCTGGTTAAGATTGTGGCCAACGAGAGCGATGTGCCCGGCGCTGTAACCGGCAGTGGCACTGACAAGCCCGATGTTGACGTGCGCTCAGGCGCCCTCCCCACCCGTTGAGGCGCCCCGGCCCTCCAATCGCCCCCATCACCAAACCCGCAGGCGCTGACCTGCGGGTTTGGTTTTTTCAGCGGGATGTCAACTTTTAAGGAGGATTTTCGCTACCTTTGCAAAGATTATGAAAGCCACCGAAAGTCTGAAACGCGGCGAGTGTATAGGCCTTGACGCCGAGTTCACCGGCTCGAACGAAATGCTCGAGCTGGCTGTGCTTGACCTCAGCCTGGAGCCTCTGTTTGAAAGCCTGTTCACCCCCGCACGGTCGCGCCGCTGGAGCAAGGTGCCCCACGGCATCACCCCCGCCATGGTCAAGGGCAAGCCCAAGTTTGCCTGGAGGGTGCCGAGGGTTCAGCGCATCATTGACCGCTGCCGCTATATGGTGGGCTTCGCGCTGGAGAATGACATTGCACATCTCAGGGCCGAGCGCGTGGAGCGGCTCGAAACAAAGAGGGTGCTTGACCTGCGTGACTGGTTCTGGCTCATCTATGGCCGCCATCATGGCTTTGACTATCGTGAAGGGGTGGGGCTCACCGTGATTTGCGACGAGCTTCAGGTGACCGCCGACACCAACGGCCCCCATCGCGCCGGATATGACACCGAGTGTACTCTCCGCTGCTTCCTCATGCTCATGGAGCGCTTTGTGGAGCGACAGGGCCTGCCGGAGGCGGAGTTTGACGAGGTGGTGGGCCGCTTTGACAGTGAGTTTGACACGGCCATGGCCGAATATCGCCGCGCCGCAGCAGCAGGATTCCTCTCGCTGGTGGTCAACGATGAAGGCACCGTGATGATCAAGGCCAACAAGGAGCGCCCCGCCGAGTGCATAGAGAGCGTGGCCGTGGCTGACCGCCATGAAGCACTGACCGCTCTTGGGCGCCGACTCACCGGCCGCCACCGCACGGGCCGCATCATCCTCCCCGCCGTGACCCCCGAGGTCATCACCGAGCTCCGACGCTGCAGCTGCTCCTGAAATCGCCGTAATTGCCCCCGCTCATAGCCTCCGCGCAAATATTTTTGCTATATTTGCAAAATTGTGGAGCCAAGGGCTCCATCCATCTCTCATCAGGAAAATAATTTAACCACTCATATCACATCAAAAAACAATGCAACCTAAAGCAAAAGTAGCGCTTAATGACAAAGCGTGGGCCCGCTGGACGGCCCTGGGACTGCTGGCGTTCGCCATGTTCTGCTCCTATGTGTTCATGGACATCCTGTCGCCTATCAAGGACCTTCTGCAGTCAACCCGCGGGTGGGACTCCACAGCCTTCGGCACCATGCAGGGCTCGGAGACATTCCTTAACGTGTTTATTTTCTTCCTCATCTTTGCCGGTATCATCCTTGACAAGATGGGAGTCAGATTCACCGCGCTGCTGTCAGGCGCCGTGATGCTCGTGGGTGCCACCATCAACTGGTATGCGCTCACTGATGCCTTCCTCGGCTCAAGCCTCGATGTGTGGTTCACCAATCATCTCAATTACATCCCTGTGTTTGATGAGCTGGGCATTTCGCCTTTCTATGAGGGCATGCCCGCCTCGGCCAAGTTCTCTGCCGTGGGCTTCATGATTTTCGGCTGCGGTGTGGAGATGGCCGGCATCACTGTGAGCCGCGGCATCGTGAAGTGGTTCAAGGGCCGCGAGATGGCGCTGGCCATGGGCTCGGAGATGGCGCTGGCGCGTCTGGGTGTGGCCACGTGTATGATTTTCTCGCCCATGTTTGCCAATCTTGGCGGTGTGGTGAGCGTGAGCCGCGCGGTGGCTTTCGGCGTTGTGCTGCTGATGATTGCCATGATAATGTTTGTGGTTTACTTCTTCATGGACAAGAAGCTCGATGAGAGCGGCGACGTGGAGGAGGAGAAGGACGAGCCCTTCCAGCTCCGTGACCTGGGCAAGATTCTGTCAAGCGGCGGATTCTGGCTGGTGGCCCTCCTTTGCGTGCTTTACTATTCGGCCATCTTCCCTTTCCAGAAGTATGCCGTCAACATGCTCCAGTGTAACCTCACTCTGACACCTCCTGACGAAGCCTCTTTCTGGGCCTCTGACACTGTCACCGTCATCCAGTATGTGATTATGATTGTTGTGGCCGCCGCAGCCTTTGCCGGCAATTTCTCAAAGAGCAAAGGCGCCAAGACAGGCCTCTTTGCTCTGGCAGTGGCCGCGCTGGTGGCTTACTGTGTGTTTGGCTACATGCGTCAGTCGGCTGCGGCCATCTTCGCCGTGTTCCCCCTCCTGGCCGTGGGCATCACTCCCATTCTCGGCAAATATGTGGACTATAAGGGCAAGGCCGCTTCAATGCTCGTCATCGGCGCGCTGCTGCTCATTGCCTGCCATCTTACCTTCGCCTTCATTCTCCCGATGTTCAAGGGCATTGACCTTGGCGGTGTGATTGTGGCTTACCTCACCATCCTGGTGCTCGGCGCCTCATTCTCGCTCGTTCCCGCTTCGCTCTGGCCCAGTGTGCCCAAGCTCGTTGACTCCAAGATTATCGGCTCGGCCTACGCTCTGATTTTCTGGATTCAGAACATCGGTCTGTGGCTCTTCCCCCTGCTCATTGGCAAAGTGCTTGACAAAACAAATCCCCAGATCACCGAGGCTCTTGCCGCCGGCACAATGACCCCTGAGGAGGCCGCCACGAGCTATAACTACACCGCCCCTCTGGTGATGCTCGCCGCCCTGGGCCTGGCCGCCCTCATTATCGGCATCATCCTCATTGGTCTTGACAAGCGCAAACACCTTGGACTCGAGGAGCCCAACATCAAGAATCCTCAGGCTGAAGTGCTTGAGAGCGAGGTGGAAACTGCTGAACTCTGATTCCTGACTATGGCATCGTTTGTTATTGAAGGAGGTTATCGCCTCAGCGGAGAAATCACTCCGCAGGGTGCCAAGAACGAGGCCCTGCAGGTGCTCTGCGCCGTGCTCCTCACCACCGAACCAGTGCTCATCTCCAACATTCCCGAGATTCTCGATGTGCAGAATCTCCTGGCCCTGTTGGCCGACATGGGGGTGGAGGTGGAGCGTGTGGAGCCCGGCACCTACAGGCTTCAGGCCCGCGAGATTAACTGCGATTTTCTTGCCTCTGACGAGTATGTGGCCCGAGGTAGGTCGCTGCGCGGCTCGGTGATGCTCACCGGCGCGCTGCTGGGCCGTCTGGGCCAGGCATGGCTCGCCAAGCCCGGCGGTGACCAGATAGGCCGCCGCCGCCTTGACACTCACTTCCTGGGCCTGCGCAAGCTCGGAGCTGTGATTGACTGGGAGCCCGGCAGCAAGTCGTGTCACATGGTTGCTCCCGAAGGCCTCAAGGGGTGCTACATGCTTCTTGACGAGGCTTCGGTGACCGGCACGGCCAACATTATCCTCGCGGCGGTGCTCGCCGAAGGGGAGACCACCATCTACAATGCCGCCTGCGAGCCTTATGTGCAGCAGCTGTGCCGCATGCTCAACGCCATGGGCGCGCACATCACCGGCATAGGGTCAAACCTCCTCCACATCAAGGGCGTGAAGCGCCTGGCCGGAACCTCCCACCGCCTCCTCCCTGACATGATTGAGGTGGGCAGCTTCATTGCCATGGCCGCCATGACCCGCAGCCGAATCACCATCAAGAATGTGAGCTACGAGAATCTCGGCATCATCCCTGACCAGTTTCGCCGCCTGGGCATTGTGCTGGTGGAGAACGGCGATGATATCATCGTGCCCGGTCAGGAGCATTATGAGATTGAGTCATTCATGGACGGCTCCATCATGACCATTGCCGACGCGCCGTGGCCCGGCCTCACGCCTGACCTCCTGAGCGTGATGCTCGTCACCGCCACTCAGGCCAAGGGCAGCGTGCTCATCCATCAGAAGATGTTTGAGAGCCGACTGTTCTTCGTTGATAATCTCATCGACATGGGTGCCCAGATAATCCTCTGTGACCCTCACCGCGCTGTGGTGATAGGCCATGACCATAACAAACGCCTGCAGGCCCACAACATGGTGTCGCCTGACATCCGCGCCGGCATTGCACTGCTCATTGCCGCTCTCAGCGCCAAGGGCGTCAGCACCATCCGCAACATTGAACAGATTGACCGCGGCTACCAGGACATCGAAGGTCGTCTCCTGGCCCTCGGTGCCAAAATACGCCGCGAACCATGATTCTGCGCCGCGAAAACGCTTCGTTGCTGCCGTTCAACACCTTCGGCATCGATGTCACGGCCCGGGAGCTTATAGAGTATGATTCGGAGCAGGCGCTCCGTCAGCTCGCTCCACTGGAGAGCTTTCTCCACGTGGGCGAGGGGTCGAACCTGCTCTTCACCCGCCCCTACGACGGGACGGTGCTCCACAGCCGCATATGCTTCACCGAAGTGCTCGGTGAGAGCGCCGACGGGAGCGTCGCCGTCAGGGTAGGAGCCGGAGTGATGTGGGATGACCTCGTGGCCTGGGCCGTGGTCAGCGGTCTCAGCGGCATCGAAAATCTGTCGCTCATCCCCGGCGAGGTTGGCGCCGCTGCCGTGCAGAACATTGGCGCCTATGGCGTGGAGTTAAAGGATGTGGTGACGGCGGTCAACACCGTCGACATGCACACCGGCCTCCCGCGTCGCTTCACCCGCGAGGAGTGTGGCTACGGCTATCGCGACTCCGTGTTCAAGCGCACAGGGATGAAGCGCTACGCCGTCACCTTCGTTGAGCTCGAGCTCAGCCGCGCCTATCGGCCTGTCACCGCCTATCGCGCCCTGACGGATTATATGGAGCAGACAGGCCTGGAGCCGTCGCCCGAGGCCGTGCGCCGCGCCGTGATTCATCTGCGCCGAGGCAAGCTCCCCGAGCCCGCCAAGCTGGGCAATGCCGGCAGCTTCTTCACCAATCCCGTGGTGAGCGTCGACAAGGCCCGCGAGCTCGCATCGCAGTGGCCCGGCATGCCGGAATATCCCGCCGATGGGGGCGTGAAGCTNTCCGCNGGNTGGCTCATTGACCGCGCCGGATGGAAGGGGCGCTCCATGGGCCGCGCNGGAGTGTATGAGCGNCAGGCGCTGGTGTTGGTGAACCTCGGAGGCGCATCGGGCTCTGAAATNGTCAGGCTGGCCAATGCCGTCGTGGCGTCGGTCAGAGAACAGTTCGGGGTGACGCTCACCCCGGAAGTCAATATCTTCTGAACCAATGAACAGATTAGGCAAACTATATTTCCGTTACGGCACCATGGGCTCGGCCAAAACAGCCCTGCTGCTCACCACGGCCTACAACTTTGAAGAGCGCGGCCTCAGCTACGCTTGCCTCAANCCGGTGGTCGANACCCGCGAGGGGGAGAGCGTNATCCGCTCCCGCATAGGCATTGAGCGCGCCTGCTCCTGGATTTACTCTGACTCTGACCTCTATCAGATGGCCCGTCAGATGTGTGACGCCAACGGCTCTGTCATAGAGTGGTTTCTTGTGGACGAGGCTCAGTTTCTCACCGCCGAACAGGTGGACCAGCTGGCAAGGGTGGTNGACGAGTTTGGCTCAAATGTGGTGTGCTACGGCCTCCGCACCGATTTCAAAAGCCGCCTCTTCGAGGGCTCGCGGCGCCTNTTCGAGATTGCNGACTCTATCGACGAGGTGAAGTCAACATGCACNTGCGGGCGTAAAACCATTGTCAACGCGCGCATTGACTCCCNNGGCGATTTCGTGGAGGAGGGTGCGCAGGTGGAGATTGGCGGCGATGACCGTTACATTGCCGTGTGCCGCAAATGCTGGCGCGAGCGCCGCATCAGCCAGCTGCGCCGCAATGCGCTGCCNTTTCCCGAACTGGCCGANGATAACGCCTGACCATGCGCTATTTTAGGCATTTTAGCAGCTATGTGTTGACCGTTGTTGAGAAAATGCGTACTTTTGTAGGCTAANTTTTCCGTAATATATATTAAGGTAGAAATGGAAATAATCCGTAGCGTCGCAGGCCTTAAGGAAGCTCTTGCCGAGCTCAGGGGCCGCGGTGACGTAAAAGTGGGTCTGGTGCCGACGATGGGCGCTCTCCATGAGGGCCACCTGTCGCTGGTGGAGCGCGCCCGCCGCGAAAATGACGTGGTGGTGGTCAGCGTGTTTGTCAACCCCACACAGTTCAATAACCCCGACGACCTGCGCACCTATCCGCGCACCGAGGAAGCCGACTGCGCCCTGCTCAGCAGCGCAGGGGTGGATATAGCCTTTGTCCCCACGGTGGAGGAGATGTATCCCGAACCTGACACCCGTGTGTTTGACCTCGGCCCCGTGGCCGAAGTGATGGAGGGCGCCATGCGCCCCGGCCACTTCAACGGCGTGGCTCAGATTGTGAGCCGCCTCTTCGCCATCGTGGAGCCTGACCGTGCNTACTTCGGNGAGAAGGACTATCAGCAGATAGCCGTGATTCGCCGCATGGCCCAGCTNGAAGGTTTCACCGGGCTTGAGATTGTGGCATGCCCCATCCGCCGCGCCGACGATGGTCTGGCCCTCAGCAGCCGCAATGTNCGCCTCACCCCCGAGCAGCGCGCTCAGGCGCCCGAGATTCACCGGGTGCTCTCNCGCAGCGTCGAGATGGCCCGCAGCGGCAAGAGCGTTGCCGAGGTTAACGCCTATGTGACCGCTGAGCTNAATGCCAACCCCCTGATGGAGGTGGAATATTTTGCCATNGTGCATCCTCTCACCCTGCAGCCCGTCAATGACTGGAGCGAAGGGGCCACAGGCTGCATCACCGTGTGGATGGACACCGTCCGCCTTATTGATAACATCCAATACACCTCATCCCTTTGATTCAAGTCATGCAAATCGAGGTTCTGAAATCTAAAATCCACCGCGTACACGTAACCGAAGCCAACCTTGACTATATCGGCAGCATCACCATNGACGAAGACCTCATGGACGCCGCCGGCCTCATTCATGGCGAACACGTGTATATCGTTGACAATAACAACGGCGAACGCCTTGAAACNTACGCCATCCCCGGCCCCCGAGGCTCGGGTGTGATATGTATGAACGGAGCCGCTGCACGCAAGGTGCAGCCCGGCGACATTGTCATCATCATGAGCTANGCCTCCATGACCCCTGACGANGCCCGCTCATTCAAGCCCGCCGTGATTTTTCCCGACACGGCCACCAACCGTTTAATCCCCTGATAAAAACTCTCTTACAATATGTTTGAAAACCTAAGCGAACGCCTTGAACGCAGTTTCAAGATATTAAAGGGCCAAGGCAAGATNACTGAAATCAACGTTGCCGAGACCCTGAAGGACGTGCGCCGCGCGCTCCTTGAAGCCGACGTTAACTATAAGGTGGCGAAGCAGTTTACCGATACCGTCAAGGCGAAAGCCTTAGGTCAGAACGTGCTTAACGCCCTCAAGCCCAGCGAGCTGATGGTCAAGATTGTCCATGACGAGCTCGCTTCNCTCATGGGCGGCGATGCCACTGACATCAACCTCTCCGGCAACCCCGCCGTGATTCTCATGTCAGGNCTCCAGGGCTCCGGTAAGACCACCATGAGCGGCAAGCTCGCCCGCAAGCTCAAGAGCGAGAAGGGCAAGCGNCCCCTGCTTGTGGCCGGCGACGTTTACCGCCCCGCCGCTATTGAACAGCTCAAGGTGCTGGGCTCGCAGATTGACGTGCCTGTCTACACTGAGGAGGGCAACAACAACCCCGTGGCGATTGCTGAGAACGCCATCAAATATGCCAAGGCCAATCATCATGACCTCGTGATTGTCGACACCGCCGGCCGCCTTGCCGTCGATGANCAGATGATGAACGAGATTGANGCCATCAAGAATGCCGTNAAGCCCCAGGAAATCCTCTTTGTGGTTGACGCNATGACCGGTCAGGANGCCGTCAACACCGCCAAGGCTTTCAATGACCGCCTTGACTTTGACGGTGTGGTCCTCACCAAGCTCGANGGTGACACCCGCGGCGGTGCCGCCCTGTCAATCCGCACAGTGGTCACAAAACCCATCAAATTCGTAGGTACNGGCGAGAAGCTTGACGCTCTTGACGTGTTCCACCCCTCGCGTATGGCCGACCGTATTCTCGGCATGGGCGACATTGTGTCGCTCGTGGAGAAGGTGCAGCGTGAGTTTGACGAGGAGAAAGCCCGCGAGATGCAGAAGAAGCTGGCCAAGAACCAGTTTAACTTCAATGACTTCCTGAGCCAGATTCACCAGATTAAGAAGATGGGCAACATCAAGGACCTCGCCTCGATGATTCCCGGCATGGGCAAGGCCATCAAGGATGTGGACATTGACAACGATGCCTTCAAGAGCATCGAGGCCATCATCTACTCCATGACCAAGCAGGAGCGCGAGAATCCCGAAATCATCAATGCAAGCCGCCGCCAGCGCATTGCCAAAGGCTCCGGCACAACCCTCCAGGAGGTGAACCGCCTGCTCAAACAGTTTGAGCAGACCCGCAAGATGATGAAAACCGTGGCCACTATGGGCAACAACCCCATGAAGATGATGCGCAACATGAAGAACCTGCGCAACATGGGTGGCATGCCCCGTTAACCCCCCCCCGCAAATCATTCACCGATTACACACACCTATGGAACTGATTGATGGAAAGAAAGTGGCAGCTGAGGTGAAAGCCGAGATTGCCCGCGAAGTTGAGTCAATGATTGCCGAGGGACGCAAGCGTCCTCACCTGGCCGCGGTGCTCGTGGGCCACGACGGCGGTTCGGAAACCTATGTGGCCGCCAAAGTGAAAGCATGTGAGGAGTGTGGCTTCAAGTCAACCCTCATCCGCTATGAGAGCGATGTCACCGAGGCTGAACTCCTCGAAACCATAGCGCGCCTCAACGCCGATGACGACGTGGACGGCTTTATCGTGCAGCTCCCCCTTCCNCGCCACATCGACGAGCAGCGCCTCATCGAAGCCATTGACCCCCGCAAGGATGTTGACGGTTTCCACCCCGTCAATGTGGGCCGCATGTCAATAGGCCTTCCCTGCTTTGTCAGCGCCACCCCCGCCGGCATTATGGAGCTCCTGCGCCGCTATGACATTGACACCAAGGGCAAGCGCTGTGTGGTNCTCGGCCGAAGCAACATNGTGGGCAAGCCCATGGCCACCCTCATGATGCAGAAGTCAAACCCCGGCAACGCCACCGTNACCGTGTGTCACAGCGCCACCCCTGACATCAAAGAGATTTGTCGCGAGGCCGACATCATNATNGCCGCGCTGGGCCAGCCCGGCTTNGTCACCGCCGACATGGTGAAGGANGGTGCCGTGATTATCGACGTAGGNACCACCCGCGTGCCTGACGCCACCCGCAAGAGCGGTTTCCGNCTCTGCGGCGACGTTGACTTCGAGAACGTGGCNCCCAAGTGCTCGCATATCACCCCCGTGCCCGGCGGCGTGGGNCCCATGACCATCTGTTCACTNATGAAGAACACCCTCNTGGCCGGCACAAAATCCGTCTACTGATCCGCCTNCATATCCCAAGCATAATCCGGGCCGACGCNTTCCNCATTACGGAGCGTCGGCCCGGAAATTTTTTACTGCAAAAACGCATTATGTCCGCACTTACGCTTCCCGGACATACTACTTTTGTCGGTGACATGCCACTGCCGAGTGCAATACCGCACCCCGGTGAGTCATGCCGCCGAGATCTTTGACATTGTGATNTTCNNCGNTCGCCGCCGTCACCTCATAGGCGCGACTGGTCGGCATANGAGTAATAGCCGTCGCGGGTCACTATCAGGTGGTCAATAACCCTGATGTCAAGGAGNTTGCCGGCTTCGCCGAGGCGNCGGGTCAGATTGTCGTCCTCCATGCTGGGTTTGAGATTCCCCGAGGGATGATTGTGGACAAGGATGATGGATGAGGCCAGAGAGTCAATGGCGTGGCGAAANAGAAGCTTGGCATCCACCACCGTTGCCGCCGTGCCCCCCTGGCTGATGCAGCGGGCCTCGGTGATGATGTTGGAGCGCGANAGCATCAACACCCAGAACTCTTCATGAGGCAGCAGCTCCACCCGGCCGCGGATAAAGCGGTAAGCATCTTCGCTGCTCCTCACCTGTGTGGGGCGGCGGCTTTCAGCATCTGCCATCTCGTCGCGCCAGCGGCGGCCCAGCTCAAACACGGCCGACACAAGGATGGCCTTGGCAGTGCCCACGCCCTTGAACTTGCGCTTCATCTCGCCGATTTCAGCGCGGCTGAGATTGATGAGTGAATTGTCNGTTTTCAGCAGGATGTCGCGGCTCATGTCAAGCACCGACATGCCGGGCAGACCGCCGCCGAGCACAATGGCCAGCAGTTCGGCATTGCTCAGCGCNTTGATGCCGTGGCGCAACGCNTTTTCGCGGGGACGGTCATCCTCCTGAAGGTCCTGAACTCTGATTGATGAGAAGGGGCTTGTGACTTTTACGGATGTTTCACTCATGCCGCAAAGTTAGCAAATTATTCCGGCTGCTTCCATCAGCAGGCGGTAATAATCAGCCTTTTTGGCGATNGCCAGCGGATAGGCACGGCTTGTGGATGGCATGCGGGTGATGGTCAGGGTGCGNGAGTCAGGCCATTGGGTGGTCACCATCCCGCCCATGCGGGGAAGGGTGGTGGAGGTGAGCTCGGCAACCACTCCGGCGGCTTTCTCGCCNGTGGTGGCCACCACGTGGCATTGAGGCATGCGCTCCAGCAGCGCGGCGAGGTCCACCGGGGTTACAATCTCCAGAAACTTATCGCTCGCGTTGCCTTTCAGGCGCCNCACNCAGTGACCCGTGTCGCNGAGCGCTATCCCCTTGTCAGTGAGGAATTGCTTGATTNGCGGCAGGTTGAANCTGCGCATGTCNGGCAGCAGGAAGTGGTCACGGTTGTCAAAGAAAATCATGCCCATTATGCGCCAGAAGTCGTTNATGCGGTTTGGATAATAAAAATCCATTGACCACCTGACGGCTGCGGGCGGAAATGTGCCCATAATGAGCACTTTGGCGNCCGGGGGTGTGAACGGGGGCCACGGATGAGTTTCGAGTGGAGCTTTCATATATCTTACAACGTTTGCAGCCGCNTTNTTCTTCTTCGGCAGGTAAATAAAAAGCTCCGCGCTGAGGCGGAGCTTGTGTGAGTGTGTTGGCTTGTAGGGGTCTCAGGGCCTTTTATCAGGCCTTGATGCGTTCTACGTAAGAGCCGTCGCGGGTGTCAACCTTCACCTTGTCGCCGATGTTGACGAAGAGGGGCACACGGATTTCGGCNCCGGTCTCAACGGTGGCGGGCTTGAGAGTGTTGGTGGCGGTGTCGCCCTTGATGCCGGGTTCGGTGTANGTCACCTCGAGGATAACGTTAACGGGCATTTCGCAGGTGAGGATGGTTTCAGAAGCGGCGTGAACCATAGCTTCGCAGATGTCGCCTTCCTTGAGGAACTGAACGCCTTCGATGCTTTCGCCGGGGATGGCCACCTGTTCAAAGGTTTCGGTGTGCATGAAGTTGTAGCCCATGTCGTCTTTGTAGAGATACTGATAGGGGCGACGCTCAATGCGCACTTCGTTAACCTTCACACCTGAGTTCCAGGTCTTGTCGAGGATGCGGCCGGTTTTCACGTTACGCAGCTTGGTGCGGACAAAAGCGGGGCCTTTGCCGGGCTTTACGTGAAGGAACTCCTTGATGAAGAAGTAGTCGCCGTCGATGTCGAGGCACATGCCGTTTTTGAAGTCTGCAGTGGTTGCCATAGAAATTACTTGTATGTGAGATATTGATTTAATGTTTTCGAATTGAGTTGCAAAGGTAATGATTTTAAGTAAGGTTTCAAAATTCTGCGAAACGATAAGTCACTAATAAGAGGCGGCCGCGCATCATCACGCGCGGCCGCCTTGTGTCAAGGGGGGATAGTGTGTCAGCCTTCGGAATGGAAACTGGTGAAGGCTTCGCGCTCCTGCGGGGGAAGGCCGGAGGTTTTGGCAGCGGCATCGATGGCTTTGATGAGGAAGGCCATGTTGCGCCCAAGATTGCGCATGGTCTGAAGGCCTTCAAGGTCGGCCTCCACATCCTCGGCTGTGAATCCGTGAACCTCGTTCCAGTAGGTGCTTGACACCACAGGCATGGATGCGATGGTGAAATACTTGTTGATTTCATCAAAGGCGGAGGTGGAGCCTGCGCGGCGCGATGACACCACAGCGGCGCCNACTTTCATGTTCTTGTCAATGGTGGTGGCGGTGCTGTAGAATAAGCGGTCAAGAAAGGCCAGGAGCTGGCCGTTGCTGCCGGCATAGTACACAGGCGAGCCCACAAGCAGTCCCTGCGCTTCGGCAAGGAGTGGCGCGGTTTCGTTCACCATGTCNTTAAACACGCATCGGCCGTGNTCACGGCAGAAGTTGCAGCCTATGCAGCCGCGGATGTCCTTGTTGCCTACGTTGACTCTCACGGGCTCCACGCCTGAGTTGCGGAGTGTCTGTTCCACTTCGCGGAGACCGCGGTNAGTGCAACCTTTCAGGTGGGGACTGCCGTTGATTACCAGTACTTTCATGTGGGGTGTTGGTGTGAATGGATTANGATGTTTCGGAGGGGTGTTAAAGCATCAGCCGGCGCTCTTCAGCCACAGTGATAGGCGACGAGTGACCCGACAGCAGNACCGTGTCAGGCGGCAGAGTCAGAATCTTGCGGACAATGGAGCGCTCAAGCTCGGCGGGATTGCCGCCGGGAAATTGAGTGAGGCCGGGGCCGTGTTGATAGAGNGTGTCGCCCACAAAGGCTGCCGAGTNACGCTCGGTGTAGTATGTCACCGAGCCGGGGGTGTGGCCCGGGGTGTGAATCACTCTGAGGGNAAACTGCGAGTTGGCTTTGAGGCGGATGATTTCGCCATCGGTCANCTCTTCATAGTGGGGCACGGTCATGGGGATGCCTGACTGTGCGCTCAGATTGAGGCTCGGGTCGGTGAGATANCGGGCGTCGGAGGGGTAGACGTAGATAGGTGCCACGAGTTTCTCCNGCAGTAGTNCGGCGGCTCCCAGATGGTCAAAGTGGCCGTGGGTGAGAAGGATTTTCTCAATGTGCCAGTCGTTGGCCTTGATGGTGTCATAAATNAGGCCTGCCTGAGCNCCGGGATCAATGAGAAACCCGGCGCGGCTCACGTCGTCGATATAGAAATAGCAGTTCTCGGCGAAGACNCCTTCCACTGTCAGCATCTTTATCATCTGTGTGTCCTCCCTNTTATAGCAGTTTGCAACCGTCAGGACCGCAGGCGTGTGGCCGCTCNGCNGGGGCCTCGGCGGCTTCTTTCTCTTCTTTTCTGAGCTCGCGCTCAAGGGCTGAGCGGAAGCCTTCAATGCTCATGGCGCCGGGCACGGCAAAGGAGCCGCCAAACACAATGTAGGGCACACCGCGAACGCCGCGCATTCCGGCTTCGCGCTCATCAAGGCGCACTTCATCGTCATATTTGTCTGACTCAAGCATCAGGCGCACTTTCTCACGGTCCATGCCCACGCTTTCAGCTTTGTCAAGGAGCACATTGCGGTCGGCAAGGATNAGATTCTCGGTGAAGTAAGCGGCGAAGAGGGCTTCGTTGAGNCGTTCCACAGTGGNGCGGTCACACTCNGCTTCGGCCATCTTCATCAGGCGGTGGGCATCGCGGGTGTTGGAATAGTTTGTGGTGGCATAGCGGAAGTCAATGCCCAGCTCTTTGCCAAGGTCNGAAATCTGCTGAATCTGTTTCTTTGCATCGTCAATGCTCAGGCCNTACTTCATAGCGAAGCGTTCGGGAGTGGTGGTGGTCACCTCNCGGGGTGCNTTGGGGTCAAGCTCAAAAGCCCGGTAGTCAATTTCCACTTTGTCCTGAAGTCCCATCTCTTCAATGGCGCGCTGAAGGCGTGTTTCACCGATGTAGCAGTAAGGGCANGCAAAATCGCTCCAGATTGTNAGTCTCATAGTTTTCCTTTCGTTAGTAAATGGTTTTATGTTAGTTAGATAAGGTCAGAGGTAGCGGTTGGAAATAACCTGCAGGCGGTCATCGTCAAGCTCAAAGAGCCAGGGAGAGCCTGTGGGGATTTCCAGATTGACAATGTCGGCGTCGGATATGTGGAGCANCAGTTTGGCAAGGGCGCGCAGACTGTTGCCGTGAGCTGCCACNAGGANAGTGTCGTAGAGGCGGATGGCAGGGGCTATGCGCTCCTCCCAGCAGGCGTAGACGCGGCGGATGGTGTCGGCNAGTGATTCGGTCAGGGGGAGCTCGTCGACGGTCAGGGCGGNGTAGCGTTCGTCATGGCCGGGATAACGCTCGTCGTCAACNGTGAGGGCCGGAGGCNTGACGTCGAAGCTGCGGCGCCATGTNTGGACCTGTTCCTCGCCGAAGCGGNCGGCGGTGTCGGCCTTGTTGAGACCTTGCAGCGCTCCGTAGTGGCGTTCGTTGAGGTGCCAGTCCTTGGTCACGGGCACCCATGAGCGGTCCATGGCGTCGGCGGCTATCTGCAGGGTGTGGATGGCTCGGCGCAGGGAGGATGTGAAGTAGTAACGGGGCAACACACCGGCCTGAAGCATCTTCAGCCCTGCGGCGCGGGCTTCCTCGCGGCCTTTGTCAGAGAGGTCCACATCGGTCCAGCCGGTGAAGCGGTTCTCGAGGTTCCACTGGCTTTGGCCGTGTCGGAGCAATATGAGGCGTTTCATAGTCAATCTTTTTTACCCTATTAACAATCNNGNGCGGGAAAAAGATTAGCCCCGACAGCGCTCAACAAGCGGTGTCGGGGCNGATNTNNAGCTATAGGTCTGTGATTCAGAGTGAACGGAGCAGGGTCTCAACGGCTGTGCGGAGCTGAGCGTCGTCGCCGTTGACCACCGTGGCGGGNTCGTTGAGGATGAGNACGTCAGGCTCCAGCTGCTGGTTCTCAAGCACGGTGCCGTCGGCCAGACGGTANCCCACCACGGGGATGCCGAAGTAGAGCGAGGGNTCCTGGAGGGTCACCCAGTTGACACTGGTCATGGTGCCGGGCACGGGGGCGCCCACAACCTTGCCGAGATTGCGGTGCTGATAAACCCAGGGTGTGCCGTGGGCATTGGAGTAGTTGGCTTCGCAAACCACCATGATAGAGGGCTTGTTCCATCGGCGGGAGGGCATGTCGCAGGTCTTTACGCCGCGCACTTCCTGAGTGAAATATTTCTCGCCGCTGAACAGCACTTCGATGTCTTCATGGAGGCGACCGCCGCTGTTCCAGCGGGTGTCAATGACAATGCCGTCGCGGTCATTGTAGCGGCCCAGAACGTTGGCATAGACGCTGCGGAATGAGGGGTCACTCATTGACTGGATGTGGACATAGCCCAGGCGACCGCCGGAGATGGAGTCAACGTAGGCCTCGCGACTTTTCACCCAGCGCTTGTAGAGGAGGGCGCTTTCGCGCGATGTGTTGACGGGGAGCATCACTTCTTCGTCGGTCTTGCCGTCGGGGGTGGTGAAGCTCACAAGGGTCTTCTTGCCGGCTATGCCGTTGAACAGGGGGGTCCAGTCACTTTCAGCGTCAATCGGGGTGCCGTTGATGGCGGTGATGACCGAGCCGGCCACCAGACGATTGTCAGCGCGGTCAGCGGGGCCCCCTTCAAGCACTTCGGCCACTTTCAGGCCGGGGCCTGCGTAGCTCCAGTCGTAGATGAGGCCGAGTGAGGCTGTGGGGCGTGAGGCGGCGCGTCCGCGATAGCCTGAGCCGGTGTGGCTCACGTTGAGCTCTCCCAGAAGCTCGCTGAGCATCACGGAGTAGTCATAGTTATTGTCAATGTGGGGGAGGAAGCGGCGGTAGTGGTCCACGAGTTCGTCCCATTTCACGCCGTGCATGTCAGGGGTGTAGAAGCGTTCACGCTCTTCATTGCGCACATATTCGAGCATGAAATCACGCTCGGCTGCGGGGTCGATAATCTGTTCTCCGCGATAGCTCAGGGAGGTCACCTTGCCGCTTGAGGGGTCAAGTTTGCTGAACTTCTCGCCGAGGATAAACATCATGTCGCCGTCCTTGACAGTCTGGATGCTGCCTCCGTCGGCGTCAAGCTTCTTCACCAGACTCACGTCGCCGTCACGGAGGGCAATCTTCCACAGGTCATAACCCTGCTCAAAGGCAGCGAGATAGTAAAGGGTCTCGCCGTCGGAGGTGATGGCGGCGTCGGACATGTCGGCTGAGGCGGGGGTGAGGCGCACCACGCGGTCTGTCAGGCCGTCGCGGTCAATGGTGATGGTCTTTGCCTTGTCGTCGGCCTTGTCAGCGTCGGCCTTGGCGTCCTTTTTCTTCTTGTTCTTTTTCTTGCCTTTGGAGGTGTCAGCTTCAGCTTTGGATGACTTTTTGCGCTGCTTCTCCACTTCCTGAAGCAGGGCATAGTCCTCTTCGTTGAGGCGGTAACGGTCATAGGCGTCGCGGGTGAGGAACAGGAGGTTCCAGTCAAGCTGGGAGCCCCATGAGGCGTGGTTGCGCATGCCGTAGCGTTCGGTGGCGAAGAGGATGGCCTTGCCGTCCATGACCCAGTGGGGCATCATGTCGAAGTAGCCGCTGTTGGTGAGGTTAATCATCTCACCGGTCTCGGTGTCCAGGATGGCCACGTCATAATACGGGTCGTGGCGACGGTCCACGATGTCAAGTGCCACCCAGCGGCTGTCAGGGGCCCACTCGATGGTGAAGCCGCCGTCGCGCTGAGGATACTGGCTGCCGTCGGTGAGCTGGCGCTCGGTGCCTGAGGCAAGGTCGCGCACCATGATTTTGGAGCGGTCACGAAGGTAAATCATCTTCTTGCCGTCAGGCGAGATGACAGGGCGTTCGCGCTCGGTCTTGTCGGCGGCGTCAAAGAGAGGGGTCTCGTTGATGATGGTGGCGTTGGTGAAGTTGGGGTCGTCGGCGCGGCCGGGTGTGGCTTTGTAGATTGACTTGTGGCCGTCGCGCTCGGAGGTGAAATAGATGGTGCGTCCGTCCTTGCTCCATGAGGGGTCAGCCTCGGCCTGAGCGGTGGTGGTGACCTGTTTTATTGACTTATAGTCAACGGAGCTTACAAAGAGGTCGCCGCGATGGATGAATGCTATCTGTTTGCCGTCAGGGGAGGCCACGGGCTGTTCTGCGCCGTTGCTCACGGTCAGGCGATACTGCGTGTCGGCGGGGTCAGTGGTGATGCCTATGTTGACCTTGGCGGGTTTTCCGCCGGGGCGCATGGTGTAAATTTCGCCGTCCCATCCGAAGGCAAGGGTGCCGTCGGCTCCCTGTGAGAGGAAGCGCACGGGGTGGTCCTTGAAGTCAGTGAGAGGTGTGATGCGCTGGGGGGTGTCAAGGTTGAAGCAGTAGACATTCATAGGGGCACCGTCGCGCTCGCTGAGGAAGAACACGGTGTGGCCGTCGGCGCCCATCACAGGGTTGCGGTCCTCGCCGGGGTGAGCGGTGAGGTTTGTGTGGCGTCCTGAGGCGGCNTCGTAGCGCCAGATGTCGCGGGTGACGGATGATGTGTGGTGTTTGCGCCATTCGTTCTCCATGCCTTTCTGGTCCTGATAGAGGAAGCCGGCGCTGTCAGGGAGCCAGCTTACCATTTGGGCGGGAGTGTCGAGAATGCGTTCTATGCGGCCTCCGGCCACGGGCACGCGATACACCTCGGTGAGGCGTGAGGTGGGATAGAGGGCGCTGCTNGCGGGGTCCTGGATGGCGGCTGAGAACACNATCCATTTGCCGTCGGGNGTGAANGCCATGGGCACCTCTTCGCCGGAGTGGAAGGTCAGGCGGGTGGCGGGGCCNCCGGTGGCGTCCATCACGAAGATGTCACGGCCACCTTTNCGGTCACTTGCAAAGGCTATCTTGGAGCCGTCAGGTGACCACACGGGGGTGGAGTCAAACGACGGATTGGAGGTGAGNCGTGTGGCCTGGCCGCCTGTGACGGGCACNGTGAAGATGTCGCCGCGATAGGTGAATGCTATTGTCTTTCCGTCNGGCGAGATGTTGACGTCGCGCATCCACAGAGGAGCGTCGGTGGCGGCAGCATTTGCCGAGGCGGAGATGAGCGCCGCAAGGGCGCAGGCAAGAGTTTTCTTTTTCATCTATGGTATCCGAGTTACAATTTAAGGTTTGCAAAGATAACAAAAAATCATCAGGGCNGCCACTGAAAAACACTCAGTGGGCCGCCCTGATGATAAAAAGCGGTGGTTAAATCACGCCCGGAGGCCGGNTCAGCAGTCCTGCACGAGCGAGATGATAAGTTCCTTGGGATCTTCGGCGTTGTCCTGAAAGTTAATTTTGTTTTCGCGGGCAAGCCATCCGAGAGCTGCGTAGAGCTCTTTGTCCTTGAGCTTGGTGATTTTCTTGATCTGCTTAGTGCCGAGAGCCTCACCAACATTGAGGGCTTCCCAAACGAGGCCGGCATAAGTACCGATTGTTTCAGTGTTCATAGCTGTCAAGGGTTTTAATTAGACAATTAGTGAAAAAGTTATGAAGCNTATAGCTTCGCTGCAAAATTAGTAAAAAAATCACAAATAACGGCCTCCTGAGTTAAACAATCGTAACAATTGGCGAACTGCAGGATGCTGCCGGAGGATTTGCAGGGTGGCGGGGCGTAGCGGGCCCGCTATGCAAATTCCACTATAAAACGCTGACAGAGGGGATTTTGTTCACCGCAACCGGGCAGATACACGAGGCCCGCCGCATAGTCACGGATGACTGCCGGCGGGCCTGAGGTTTTGAAGTAAAGCGGACGGNAGCCGCTGTTCTATCGTTTAATTTACAGGTTTCAAAGGTTATTCGCCCTGAAGGATTGAGGGGGCGGTGTAAACGCGGGCTGCGAGCTCCTGATTGAGCATGTAGAGGCCCATGCCATCGTTGCCGATGAGGGTGAACTTGTCAATGAGGGTGCGGGCATTGTCCTCTTCCTCCACCTGTTCGTTGACAAACCAGGCCATGCGGTCACGGGTGGCATAGTCATGTTCGGCTTCAGCGAGGGCGAAGAGATTGTTGATGAGGGCGGTTACTTTCTGTTCATGAGCGAGAGTGTCCTTAAAAGCTTCGAGGGGAGATGCCCACTTCACGGGCACTTCNGCGATGGGACGAAGGGTTACGCGGCCGCCGCGGGCGTTGATGTAGTTCATGAAGATTTCGGCATGGGCCTGCTCTTCCTTAAACTGAATCTTGAACCAGTTAGCCACGCCGGGAAGCCCGTCAGACTCAAACTGCATAGCCATTGAAAGATAGAGATAGGCCGACCAGAGCTCGGCATTGATTTGCTCATTGAGAGCAGCTTCCATTTTTTCGCTAAGCATAAGTAGAAACGTTTTTGTTTTTTTGTTACCACAAAGATAATGAAATTTCACGATATTTCAAAACGAAATTGTAAGAGTTTTGTTTTGTCAGGGGTGCCGCGGATGGTGGGTGTGGTTGTTAAAGGGTTGATATATAGGAGATGAGAGGATGATGTTACAAAGGTGATAATTTTTGGTTAGGAGTTTTTAGGTGTTAAAATATGTGAAAATAACGTGAGGTTTCTTGTGCGTTTCAATAAAAGTGTGTAGTTTTGCCAGTGAAATATCGCACCTGTTGCAAAATCCTTTGGCTGAAACGAAATTTTACGCAAACTCTTTTTAGGACTAAGGAAAAAGGCAACAACAAGTAGGTTCGTCGGGATGACGCATTAATGTGTGTATTGGTGTGAGAATTGTAAGTATGATATAATCTCTACATTTATTAAGCTATCCGGCTTAAGAAATCACAAAACATGCCTTTTGGCTTAGTCCGATGTTCCCTGATAGAAGGGCGCGCCGGATTTTTTTTGTCCCTTCCACTCCGCAATGATTCAGAAGATTACGGCCACAAAGATGGCGCACAGAAGCAGTGCGGCCAGCAGCCATAGCAGACGGCGGGCTGAGCGGCGTTTGCGCGGCGAGAGGTGGAGGATGGCACGGTCAATCTCCGTTTCCTCTGTGGTTTCGGCACTGTCCGGGATCATGCCGGGCGTTTCAGGGGTGTCAGGAAGGATGGGGTCGGGAATCATAGTCTTGAGAGTTTGGTGCAAGACTATAATGAGCTGGGGAGGCAAAAAGTTTTTGCGGGTTTTGCGAGCATGGGTTTCCGGCCCCGCATTGCGTGCCGCTGATTTTAAGGGTTAGATGTAAAATCCGGTTAAAGTGTTAAAAATGTGAGGGGTCACTATCGGTGTTTGCATATATTTGGATGCTTTAGCCAAATATTGCAAAAGCCCAAATCCTCCGAGAGTAATTTGCCATGTAAAAGCATTGATATAATGTCAATTACAAGCAGTTTGTAATTTTTCTTGGGACAGAAATGTAGCCTCGGGGCGACTCAACATTTTGCGGATGGTTGGTGAGCGGTTTTGTCGCGGAGTGCGGGCGGCCAGAACGGCCGCCCCTACATCCTTTAGAGGGGCATCGGCGCTCCCGGCCCGCAACGTCAACAGTATGTTTTAACAACCACTTTTTTACATTGACGCGCATTATGTCAGGGCGATAATGCTCCGGAAAAGGAGAGTCCGCCGTTCCCGGAGGAGCGACGGACTCTGCGAATATTGTGGGGATGATGGATGCGCGTCATCATGCCATGGGGGCGGCGGGAGCTGCGGTGCCTACGGCAGCTGCAGGTGCCATAACGGCCTGCTTGGCTTCCCAGCCGAGAGCGCTTGCGCCGAGCACGGCGGCGTCAGCTTCCTTGAGTTCGCTGAGGAGGACTTTGACTTTGCCCTTGAAGGCGGGGAACATGTTCTTCTCCATTGCTTCGCGGAGGGGACGGAGGAGGAGTTCGCCGCTCTTGGCGAGGCCGCCGAAGAGAACGAAGGCTGAGGGAGAAGAGAAGACGGTCATGTCGGCAAGGGCTTCGCCGAGGAGGGTGCCGGTGTATTCAAAGATGTCACGGGCAATCTTGTCGCCTGCCACGGCTGCATCGTAAACGTCCTTAGAGGTGATGTTTTCGATGGGGAGGTCACGCAGGATAGAGTTGTCAGTGCGGATTTCGAGGAATTCACGTGCGGTGCGAGCCACGCCGGTGGCAGAGCAGTAGGCCTCGAGGCAGCCAGTGCGACCGCAGCCGCAGAGGCGTCCGTTGTGGCGCTTGATAATCATGTGGCCGAGTTCCCCGGCGTTGCCGTCGTGGCCATATACGAGCTGACCGTTGATGACGATGCCTGAGCCTACGCCGGTGCCGAGGGTGATCATGATGAAATCCTTGATGCCGCGGGCGGCGCCGTAGGTCATTTCGCCGATGGCGGCAGCGTTAGCGTCGTTGGTGATGGCCACGGGGATGCCGAACTTGTCGCTGAGCATCTGGGCGAAGGGTATGGGAGTGGGCCAGGGGAGGTTGACGTTTTCCTCGATATAGCCGGTGAAATAGTTGGCGTTAGGGGCGCCCACACCGATGCCGTGGATTTTGTCGGTGGCATTGTTGGCTTCGAGCAGACGATTGATTTCGTGGTGAAGCTCGTCGATATAGTCGTTGATGTTGTTGTGAGTGCGGGTTTTAATCGAGTTGCTGGCGATAACCACGCCGCGGGCGTCAACGATGCCGAAAACGGTGTTTGTGCCGCCCATGTCGATACCGATTACATAAGGTTTGCTCATGATATGGAATTGTATTTTTTAGTTAAGAAGTAATTTTTCGTGGCGTAAGTGACGTGTGTAACCGAGAAAACCGGTTATGCATCGCTTTATGTCATAGTTACTGACCCACAAAATTAAGAATTTCCTCTTAATGTGCAAAAGAAAAATGAGCTGCGGGTGCAGCAGAGGATGGCATAATGCCGTGAGATGGGATTTTTTACCACTCTTTGCGAGGATAAATGAAACGGGCCAAGCCGTAGAGATAGCGGCGGAAGCCGGGGCGATAGTTAAGCAGGCGGTCAAACCATGCCAGATGGGGATTGACCATGCGGACAACATAACCAACATAGAACATGGCGAACAGTGTGCCGGGGCCTACAACAGTCCACGGCCATGAGCCGAAGAAGCAGTAGCCGGATATTACGGCCAGGATGACCAGAGTGGTGTCAATCAGGATTTTGACTGTGGGGAAGGGGCGCCCAGACACGCGTGCTATTGCCACCTGGATGCCTTCGCCGGGCATTGTCACCGAGCCGCAGCGAATTTCGGCGGCAATGGCTATGCCGAGGATTGTGGCGCCCATGAACTGAGCGATAATCTGTGAGGGGAGTGATTGATAATCGGAGAGATAGGAGGTGAGCCACATGTTGACGTCAAGCAGGCATCCAAACACGAAGCCTATAATGAGCTGGAAAAGCTGAATGGGCTCAAACCTGCGCCGGAGCACGAGAATCTGCGCCGCAACGAGGATAACGTTCATTATATTTGTGTAGCCGCCGATGGTGAGTGCGGGGGCAAGATTTGCCTGTCCGGCCAGACTGAAGGCCATGGGGATTGATGAAATGACGCCGCTGCCGAGGTTGGAGCGCACACAGAGCGCCACACCGAGGGTCATGAAGAACATTGCGAGGAGCAGTAAAATGTGCTGCCAGACAAAACCGACCACCTGTTCTTTTTTATTTTTCATTGCTGTTTCTTCTCTATCCAAATGGATGGTAAAATTACGAATAATTCGCGGAAATTCAAAGAGGAGGGTGGTGGATTTTTTGGAGTTTTGGGTGGAAATGAGGGATTTTTTTGTTATATTTGAGGCAAAATCAATGAGTAATAATTATGAGCGAATTTCTGGATACTGTCCTGCATACTATTTTTGTTATTGTAGCCAATATAATTGGCTGGGGTATGCTGGTTGCAGTTGTAATAGGTTTTATACGTGTTTATTGGGCCATTATTACCGGAGAAGGGAATCACAAAGGAAATACACCCGGCCTCCCCTGGCTCTGATTCTTGCCGTTGCCGAAAAGCATTTCCGCACGGTTGCGGTTGCGCCATCGGTCAAGACATGTGGCTTGGCAATAGAGCTGCGCTCATTCCTCCTTTGTCTCACATTTTTTCAACATCGGTGTACGATTGTTCCAATCGTTTTCGTTGTGGCGGAGTGCGGGCGCCCCGAACGGGCGCCCCTACATTTTGCGGGGCGTTTTTGCGGGGCGGAGGGAGTGTTTTCGACAGAGTATCAGCTGTTTATGTGTTGCGGAGGTGGTGGGGTGTTTGTGAAGGATGCTCGCTAAAGAATGTAGGGGCGGCCGTTCGGGCCGCCCGCACTCCGCGACAAAATTTGTCGCAAAGGGGCGTGGTAGGGTTCGTGGTTTTTACGGTTGTTCCAATCGTTTTAGATGCCGTGGAGTACGTGTGGTTCGAGGGTGCGTCCCCACTTTTTGCGTGGGGCGGGGGAGTTGTCGGCCGGTAATGTTTTGATTAATTGGGAGGTGGTTTGTGAGAATTCAGCTTTAATTATTGGAAGAGATTGGATAATGTGTAACTTTGTGAGAATAAATCAATTTGTATGAGCATAGAGAAAGAACGAGTTTCCCTTACACCGTGGGATTTTATTCCGCCAGAACAACATTTTACTAATCCTAAGAGTCTGAAGGACGCTATTTTTCTTTATCAGCAGTGGCGACTTCAAGAGTGGGAGAGGTCAGACCCACGTTTTCTGCCAACCCCCGGAAGATTTGAGGCAATCCTTAATCCGTCGGGGAAATTCACATTGTGGCCAACGGCGATGGATTATGTCTTTCTATTTCGTGGCCAACAGGATTTTCATCCTACCTGTTGTCCTACGTTATTCAGAGGTAATAAGTCAGCCGATGAGATGTTTAAGGAACGATTGAAGCTGGCGGAGTTTGAGTTACTCATTTCACAATTTCCGTCATTCAAATTTTTCAAAAGCAGAGATTTTGAAATTGATGTAGTGGGGCTCGCTCAACATTATCTTATAGATACTGAGATTCTTGACTTAACTTCGAGTTTGGATGTTGCACTTTTCTTTGCCATGTGTGACTTTGACGGCAAAAACTATCATCCGAAAATTGAGGACAGGGAATATATAGCCTACATCTACGCGTATCCATTTGCGCATGAGATAGATGTGATGAAGCAACGGCTCAATAACAGAGTCAGGCCGATAGGCTTACAACCATTCAAGCGTCCGGGAGAGCAGTGTGGTTATGCAATGCGGATGAGAAAGGAGGAAAGCTTCAAGGCTTTTATCTATTCGGTCTCATTTACAAAGAATGATTCTGAACTGATTTTTAATTGGTTTCAGAAGAATAGGCCTCTTTTTTTTGAGGATGAATTTTCTCGAAGGATTGACCTGTTGCGAACGTCGGAAAAATTCTCCTTTGCTGCTCTTAAGATAGCTGCGAAAAATTATTCGGCAGAATGTTATGGGACTAAAAAAACTGCTAATTATTGCAGGGAGCGAATGAATAAATCAGAATTGCATTTTACCTATGAACGATTGCCGTGGATGCTAACAGATAAAGAACTTGATGACCTCAAGGCGGAATTTCGGACTGTGGGAAAGCAGGAATTGCTTGGGAAAATCGTTACCCGAAAAAGTTTTTCAGAAGTAACAGGTTACCTTCCTTACAGGACAGAAGATATGTTTGTGCATCAGCTCTTTTTACGCATTATGATGGGCGGATGTCCCTCTTTGCCGGGATATGACTCCGGTTTTGAGATCTCTTATGTGGGGAATGGTGATTTTCACACCATGTGTTATCACTATGGGAGAGAGCAAACAGTCCCTAACAAGATTACTCGAAAGGTTGACAAGTGGGATAAGCTTGATTGGAGCGCATATGAGCATCTTACGGTTGATGCGACTACAGGAAAGGTGATGATGGGTGGCCTTTGATGGGATTATTAGGTTTGTTAGAACGGAAAGAAGCAGGTTTGCGGGGGGTACGATTGTTCCAATCGTTTTCGTTTTCGTTGTCGCGGAGTGCGGGCGCCCCGAACGGGCGCCCCTACATTTTGCGGGGCGTTTTTGCGGGGCGCGGGGGGGAGCTTGCATTTTGCGGGTGTGTGGAGCGGGGGCGTTGCAGGGTGCGAGATAATATAGTGGGGGGTGGGGGCGTTATTTCAGTGGAATCTGTTAATTTTGCAGTTGAGAAATGAAGAAAACGCTTTATATAGTATTCAATGTTATTGCCCTGATGGCGCTTTTGGTGCTTGGTGGATGTTCGGATCATGATGAGCCGGAGCCCGCGGTGCCTGTGACGCCTGGGAATCCGGGGACCGGTGGCGGGGAGGATTATAATCCTGACGACCCTGCGGCAGCGCGCACGGTGATGGTCTATATGGTGGCCGATAATTCACTGGGTGCAGCGGGCTGCGATGAGGCTGACCTTGCGGAGATGCAGGAGGCTGTGGATGATGGGGCGCTTGGCGAGAGCGGGCGCCTGATTGTGTACTACAATCGTCGGGGGACGGCTCAGGGGGTTGCTCCTGTGATGCTCGAAATCCGCCCGGGCGAGCGGGTGACGCTGAAGAGCTACCCTGACGAGCCGACGGTTTACTCCACTGACAAGGAGCGCCTGACCGAGGCGCTTGACGATATGGAGCGCCTGGCGCCTGCCGAGGGCTACGGACTGGTGTTCTGGAGCCACGGCACGGGCTGGATTGAGCAGGCGGGGAGCCGAAGCAGCGAGGCCAAGAGGCCGTTGATGTACTCCTTCGGCGATGACCGCCAGCACCGGATGAAGATAACAACCATGGCGGAGGCTCTGAAGGGACGCCGCTATGAGTTTCTCTACTTCGACTGCTGCCACATGGCATCAGTGGAGGTGGTTTATGAGCTTCGTCATGCTGCGCCACTGATAGCGGGCTCGGGGACCGAGCTGCCGGCCGACGGAACCGACTATCGCCTGATTCTCCCCTGCCTTTTTGCTGACGGGGAGGCCGATGTGGAGGGGGCTGCGAAGGCTACCTTTGAACTCTACAACTCCATGAGCGGCCCGGCGCGCACATGCACAATGAGTGTGATCCGCACCGCGGCGCTCGACGCGCTGGCTCAGGCCAGCAGGGATGTGATGGCCGCCGGGGCGCTGAACGGGCGTGACCTGAAAGACTATCAGGCATTTATGCGCTCCAATTCATCGCTCTTTGACATGGCCGATTATTACGAGACGCTTCTGGGGGTTGACCCGGGGCTGATTGCGGCGTGGCGCGCCGCGCTGGACGATGCCGTGGCTTACAGCAACACCACTCCGGCCGTGTTTAATGTGCTGAAAATGCGCACCTACTGCGGCCTGGGCACCTATATCATCTCTGATCCCACGCTGAGCGACTATATGGGCTACCACGGTCAGGCATGGTGGAAGGACGTGGTGAGTGCAAATCCTAATCTCAACTGAACCATAAAAGATGCTTAACCTACAGATTCCGGGCTTCGATGCCTCATCAGCGGCCGCTACCGACAGTGTGGCCTCGGCGATAGCCGAAAGCCGCGAGACCCGCGCCGAGATGCTGAAAAACCTCTCGCTTGACGATCTCATCAACAAGCTGGCCTATGACCTGGGGCAGTTTGCCATCCATCTGGCGGCCGCCATCCTGGTGTTTTATCTGGGGCGGTTCATTATCGGTAAGCTCTACAAGCTGATTCAGAACATCATGATAAGCCGCGATGTGGACCGTTCGCTGACCACATTCGTGCTCTCGCTTGTGAGGATAGTGCTCTATTTCATCCTGATTGTGACGGTTATAGGCATTGTGGGGATTGAGACGAGCTCCTTCATAGCGCTCTTTGCCTCGGCCGGTGTGGCAATAGGCATGGCGCTGAGCGGCACGCTCCAGAACTTTGCCGGGGGTGTGCTGATACTGCTTCTCAAGCCCTATAAAATAGGTGATTACATTGAGGCGCAGGGTTATAACGGCACTGTGACCGAGATTCAGATTTTCAACACCATCATCTGCACCCCGGACAATAAATCAATCATCATACCCAACGGCGGACTGTCAACGGGCACTATCAACAACTGGTCACGCGAAGATTACCGCAGATTGGAATGGAGCGTTGGCATCTCCTACGGCGACAGTGTGGAGCGCGTGCGCGCGGCAGTGCTGGAGATGTTTGAGGCTGACCATCTGATTGTTAAAACCACTCTTGCCGAGCATCGCGAGATGGTGTTCAAAGAGAAAGAGCTTGAGACGGAGCAGGAGATGGCTTCAGAGGGCGAACCCGCGCCCGAAGAGAAGCACACCTGGATATGGCGCCTTTTTCACCGCCAGCATCGTCGTGTGAAAGAACACGCAGCCGCACTGGCCAATGCCGCCGAAATCAAGCGCCTGTCGCAGCTTGACCATGTGGTGCGCAAACCCACCGTGACCCTCTCGGAACTTGCCGACAGCTCGGTCAACCTCACCATCCGCGCCTGGGTGCCCTCGGCTGACTACTGGGCAATCTATTACCGCTATCTGGAACTATTCTACACTGAGCTGCCTGAGCGAGCCGGAATCTCGTTCCCCTTCCCGCAGCTTGACGTGCATCTGCCCGAATCCGCCGCACCGAAGAACGGCGCCGAAAACGCATAACACTCTGAACGAATGAAAGATAAACATGCCTTTTTGATTGCCATCACGGCAGTGGTGGCAGTGGTTCTTTACGTGACGGCCGCAGTGCTTTACAGCGACACGCTGGTGTCATTGTGGGCAGTGGTGATTTTCTGCGTGCTGATGGCCGGCGCACTGTTTTTCCCCATGCGCGGACTGTGGCCCAAGGTGACCCGCAGCAGCAACCGCCTGCTGAACCTGACGGTGCATTTTGTGGTGATGGCAGGAGCCGTTGCGGCCCTGTTTTTCGTGGCCAACTATTGCGGCGCCGACATGTCGACACTCCACACTGAAACGGCGGTGGCATCGCGCAAATACACCAAGACACGTCACCGCACCCGCCGCATCAACCGCAGGGTGACCGGACGCGGCGAGCCTTACACGGTTTACTTCGTGGAGTTCACGATGAACGACGGGAGGGTCAAGACGCTTGAAATGAGCTCTAAGCAGTATCACCGCATCCGCTCAGGCAATGAAGTGGAGATGCAAGTGGCGCGCGGGATGCTCGGTTTCCCTGTGATTCGCCGCGACAGGCCGATAACCGACACCGGTCATCTGCCCGGAGTGGAGGTGAAATGAATCAGCATAGGAATCTGGCGGCTGTCGCATGACTTCCGAGAGCCGGTCCAGAGAGTGTCAGTGGCATAGGCGCTTCCAAAGCGCTGCTGCCACTGGTCGAGGTCCTTTTGCCCGATAATCAGCAGACCCTGAGCCGGGAGCGAGGCCGATTCGGTGCCGGCGGTGGACTGCGACGACCCCTGCTCGGGGGCAAACAGCCTGATGCGGTCGCCGAGATAGAAAGCGGCAGTGTAATAGCGGAGCATCTTGGCCGAATTGTAGCTGTAAATCCCTTGCGGCAAGGTTTCAACGGCCTGAATGCGGCGCACGATGGTGATGTCGCTCTTGGGATTGAGCACGCAAGGGAGGACCGTTGACGAGGCTACCCAATAGATGCTCAGGGCCGACAGCAGAGCACCGCGGGCCACGAGAGCGGGGCGGCGGCCGATGGCGCAGAGAGTGGCCCCGCACACAACGATGCAGAGGATGATGAGCACCCAGTTGATGAACGAGAAATGCTCGGCCCGGAGTCCGTCGAGGAGTTCGGCGCCGCTTTTTCCCATGTCAGGGATGAGGTCAGGGCTGACCATGTGGAACCCCCACACTGTCCATGCTGCTATGAGTCCCACGCCGGCGATAATGTCCGCATAGATGCCCACAATGCGCCTGCGGCCGTTGAGCATGAGCCAATCAATGAGCAGAGTGACAAAATAGGCCAGGAAGGGATAAATGGGGAGCAGATAGACACTGCGCTTGCTCTTGGGGATGCAATAGAACACGAAGATAACCACCGTGACGGTGAGCGCCAGCAGAGTCTCGGGGCGCAGCGCGGCTATGCGCTCGCGGAGGCCCGGGCGGCTCTTTGCGCCCTTGCGGCGGCGGATGGCGAAGAGCGACATCAGGGCCAGCAACGTGTGAGGCGCCATTCCGGCAATGACGGTGACGAAATTGTACCACCAGGGATTTTCATGCGAGCCATAGCTCATGGTGCCTGTAAGTCGGCCAAAATTCTCCTCCATGGCAAGGTGGAGAAACCGCTCGCCGCCCTGAGTCCACGCGGCATAGTACCACACGGCCGGAATCACGAGAGCCAGCAGCGAGCCGGCAGCTGCGATGAGAGCGGCGCGCACGGCGCTGTCGCCCCGCAGCAGGCAGTAGACCCACATGGCGAGGCATGGCAGCGCAGCCCCCACGGGGCCTTTTGTCATGACGGCGAGCGTCATCAATGCCACGGCGCCCCATGAGATGACAGGGCGCCCCTTGGCCTCACGGGCCTCAAACATAAGGTAGATGGCAATGACTATGCAGGCGGTGAGCACCATGTCGACACGGCAAGCCGAAGCAGCGCGAAACACCTCGACAGAGGTGAGAGTGACGAGGGCCATCGTCATGGCCTGAGAGTCGCCGCGGCGCTTTGCATAGACAATGAAGCCGCAGGTTATCAGTGCGATAGTGGCGATAATTGATGGCAGGCGAGATGAAAATTCGGTGACCTCGCCGCCGGTGAACACCGTGGAGGCGGCTATGAGCCAGGCCAGCAGCGGCGGCTTGTAAGGGATGTCGGTGCCATAGCTTTCGGGGAGGATGAAGTTGCCGCTGTGAAGCATCGACATAGCCACGATGGCCTCGCGGGGTTCTCCCTTGGTGTTAAAGAGAGTGTCGGCGGCCCAAGGCAGGAAGGTGAAGGCAATGACTGCCACAAGGAGCATTGTCAGCAGCGGGCGCCGGGAGGGGTAGAAATTGTAGGTCATTCTTTTGTCCAGGCTTCAGAGAGAAGGTGTTCGAGGTCAGTTGAGCTCAAGCGGGTGGAGAGTTTGCCGCGATGGGCCACGGAGATGTAGCCCGTTTCCTCTGACACCACGATGGCGAAGGCATCGGTGGCCTGCGCAATGCCGAGGGCTGAGCGGTGGCGCAGACCGAGCGAGCGGGGCACGGAAGTGTCGTGGCTCACGGGGAGGATGCATCCTGCAGCCTTGATGCGATTGTCGGCGATGATCATGGCGCCGTCATGGAGGGGCGAGTTCTTGAAGAATATGTTTTCAATCAGGCGGGAGTTGATGTTGGCGTTGATGCAATCGCCGGAGCGTTCGTAGCTCTCCAGCGGGATGTCCTGCTGAATTACAATCAGAGCGCCTGTTTTGGATTTTGACATGCTCATGCAGGCGTAGACAATGGGGAGCACGTATTGGCGTGATTCATTGGCCGTTTCATGCTTGGCATGGTGGAAGAGATTGCGGAGGAAGCGCCAGCGCTTGTGATCGCCCAGCTCCACGAGGAATCGCTTGATCTGGTCCTGGAAGAGGATTACGAGCACGAGCAGGCCGATGCTCATAAACTTGTCGAGCACGGTGCCTATCAGCTTCATTTCCAGAATCTGGGAGGCGAGCACCCACACCACGATGAACGACAGGACGCCGAAAAATATGTTGATGGTGCCGCTCTCCTTCATTATCCGGTAGAGATAATAGAGCAGGAGCGCCATTATGAGAATGTCGAGCGCATCGCGCAGTCCGAAGGGCATCATTGGCAGGGGGAGTTATGAGAGGTGGGAAATGTGAGGGCCACTACGGCGCGCGCCTGGACGGCGGGGGCCACGTCGTGGACGCGGATGAAGGCTGCGCCGGCGGTGAGAGCGAGGGTGTTGGCGGCGATGGTGGCCGGGAGCGCTTCGGCGGGAGTGATGCCGAGCGGTCGGGTGAACATTGACTTGCGCGACACACCCACAAGCAGCGGCACCTCCAGCAGGCGGCTGAGCTCGGGGAGATGGCGCATGAGCTCATAATTCTGCTCCACGGTCTTGGCAAAGCCGAAGCCGGGGTCGGCGATGATGTCGGCCACGCCGCGGAGGCGGAGCGCGTCGATTTTGCGGGAGAGGGAGGTGATTACGTCGGCCGTCACGCCATCGGGATAGTCGGTGAGCTGCTGCATGGTGGAGGGGGTGCCGCGCATGTGCATCAGGATGTAAGGCACATGGAGGGCAGCCACTGTGGGGGCCATGTCGGGGTCAAGGTCGCCGCCGCTGATGTCGTTGATAATGTCCACTCCCATCTCCTCCACGGCCGCTCGGGCCACAGAGGCGCGGAAAGTGTCGACCGACACCATTACGTGAGGCGCCTCAAGCCTGAGGGCCTCCATGCCTCGGCGCAGGCGCTCGGTTTCCTCCTCGGGGGTGACGTCGGCCGCTCCCGGGCGTGAGCTGTAGGCGCCGATGTCGATAATGTCGGCTCCTTCGTCCATCATGGCTCTCACGCGGGAGCGGATTGAGGTGAGGGTCTCGGTGCGTGATCCGGCGTAGAATGAGTCGGGGGTCACGTTGAGAATGCCCATCACCTGCGGCTTTTTAATCTCGACTATGCGGCCGCGGATGTTGAGCGAGAACGGAGTGAAGGGATAGGGTAGCATTATCTGTGGAGTTATATCCTGCGAAGTTAGCATTTTCCCTCTGTTTCTGCAAATCAGTTGAGCGGTTCGTCGAGCGGCGAGCGGCGCAGGGGAGCCTTTCGGGGTGAGGAATTCTTCTTTTTTGCGCGGCGGTGGCGGGAGGTTTTGTGTTTTTTGGGCGATAATGAGTCGGAAGGGGAGATAATGCCTGTGGTGTCGGCGGCAGGGGTGGCTGTGGATGATTCGGCAACGTTGAAAAGGTCGGTGGAGGAGAGCCACACAATGAGAGTCAGCACGATGGCCAACACAATCATGCCGCGACGCTCCCCCTTGGTCATGGCCGCCATTTCAGAGAAGGTTGGTGATGAACACGAGGGCTATCAACACCGGAGCCACATAGCGGACATTGAGGGCTATGATGCGCGAAATCAGTCGGGGCTTGCCGCCGTTGGAGTTGTCGAGCTGCCCGGTGAGCAAACCGGCAGGAGCGAACCATCCCATGTAGACACAGAGGAAAATCGACCCCAGGGGGAGGAAAATGTCGGTGGCCACGAAGTCAAGGAAATCGAAGATGGTCATGCCGCAGATGGTGATGTGGCTCAGCGGACCCTGGCTCAGCGCGGTGACACCGCTGGTGAGAAACAGCGGGCAGAGCACGATGGCGCATGCGGCGGCTCGGCGCATTTTGAAACGGTCCTGAACGAATTTCACCGACACTTCGGCAATGGACAGGGTGGAGGTGAGGGCCGCCACGAGCAGCAGGAGGAAGAAGAGGATTGACCACAGCTGAGTGCCGGGCATGCGGGTGAACACCTCGGGGAGAGTGATAAACACCAGCGCTGCGCCTTCAAGAGTATGGTTTTCAAGGCCGAAGGTTGTCACGGCTGGGAAGATGATGAGGCCCATCATGATGGCCACAAGAAGGTCAAGCACCGACACGGTCATAGCAGTGCGCGGCAGCTTCGTGTCGGCGGGGAAATATGAGGCGTAGGTGATGAGGATGCCCATGCCGAGGCTGAGCGAGAAAAAGCTCTGTCCCAGCGCGTTGAGCACCACCGCAGGTGTGATTTTCGAGAAGTCGGGGTGGAGGAAGAAGGCCACGCCGTCGGCAGCGCCGGGGAGGGTGAGCGACACCACGCAGAACACTGCTAAGAGCACAAACAGCAGGGGCATCAGGATGGTGGACATGCGCTCAATCCCTTTCTGGACACCGAAGAGGAGGATTACAAGGTTGAGGGCCAGCACGATGAAGGTGTTGACCAGCGGGCCGGCGGCGGTTTGGATGTAGGTGTGCATCTTTGCCGAGAAGAGGCTGTCTTCGTCGGTTATTCCCGCTATAGGCTCGTAGAGAGCACCGGTGATTGACTGCATGAGGTATTCAAAGGTCCATCCGGCCACCACCATGTAGAACCACAGAATCAAGTAGCTGGCCAGGATGGCAAGAGCGCCTACGGCCCACCATCCTTTGCCTGCGCCGAGATTCTTGAAGGCGCCCACGGCGTCGCTCCGGCCTGCGCGGCCAATGGAGAATTCGGCCAGCATCACCGGGATGCCGAGCAGAAACACACAGATAATATAGATAATCACGAATGCGGCGCCGCCATTGGCCTGCGCTTCGGCGGGAAATCGCCAGATGTTGCCCAGACCCACCGCCGAGCCCACAGTGGCGGCGATGAGGCCTAATTTTGATGCAAATTGTGCTGCTTTTGCCATGCTTGATTGATAATTGTTGCAAAATTAATCAATCGCGTTGAAAAATGCTGTAAATTTGCATCAAGAATATGTGAAAATTTATTACTGACGATGATATTGACAAAGCTCTACGCACGATTCCCCCGATTCAGCGCCACGGTTGCTGTGGCGGCAGCGATTGCTTATCTCACCTTGGTGCCTCGTCCGCTTCCTGACGTGGATGTCCCGATGTTTCCGGGGGCTGACAAGGTGGTGCATGCCGTGATGTTCGGCACTCTTGCGGCGGTGATGATGGTGGATGTGGCCCGTTGGCGCGGGCGAGAGGTCGGTTTTTGGTGTTCGGCGTCGCTGGCTTTGGTGGCGATTTTGCTTGGCGGATTGGTGGAATTGCTCCAGATGTGGATGGGCATGGGGCGCGGCGCGGAGTGGTGGGATTTCGCCGCTGATGCCGCCGGAGCGCTCGTGGCGCTCTGCTTTTGGAGGGTTTTGGAGCGGATGGGCGTCAGGGTTTCCGAAGCGCGATAGGTGGTAACAGGCCTTATATAAAGTGGTAACAGGCCTTATATAAATAGGTGTAAGTTTGGATGGTTCGTTAACCAATGTTAAAAAGCGGCAAAAATGCGCGAAAAGATGTAAAAACATTTGGTGGGAATGGGAAAAGGGTATAACTTTGCACTCGCTTTCGGAAACGAAGCAAGCGGACATTGAAAGATTTACAATAGACAAAGCAAGAAGTAGTACAAGAGTCATTACAAAGAGTGATGACCCC
>JAAVCF010000008.1 GCA_014802445.1 Bacteroides sp.
GGGCGCCCCGTCGTTTGGCGGGGTTTTCCATGGTGGTGCGGGGGGATTTTGTGGCGGGGGGCGATATTGGGGGGGGTGGGGGGTTAGTTAGGTGTAACTTAAACCTTTTTTTGTGATGAAGAATTGTGTAAGTGTTGCAGTGGTGGCTATGGCGGGTGCGGCTCTGTGTGGCTGCAACCATAATGATAATCCGCCGACGGAAGTGCGCCTTCCAATCGCTGTGCAGTATGTGCCGGAGAGTGTTGTGTTTGACCGCAACGATGAGGAGGCCAAGGAGCTTTATTTTCCGTGGGCCAGTAAGTTTGTGGTGGTGAATTCAGCGGATGAGCTTCCTGATGATCCTTTCGGCTTCCCGAAGGGTTACACTGATCTGAATTTCAACAATACGACGCTTCTGATTGAGTATGAAATCAGAAGAGAGGTGTATGTGACGCTGGAAAACCGATTTGTGAAGAACTACGCCGACGGGAAGTATCAGTGGTACAAGACGATTGGCAACGGCTATTATGATGAGCCGCTGGAGAACGAGGCTGTGCTCACCCGCTATGCTATAGCCGTGGACAAGCTTCCGGAGGATGCCGTGGTGGAGGCGTGGACGTCAATAACGGCAGTGGGCTGGGACTGGGGTAATTGAATCCCCTTGTCCCGGCCCACCGGCAGATGATGAACTCCGGCGAGAATCAGAACTCGCTGGAGAAATGGAAACGGATTTTTGGGAAGTCCTGACGGGCCATAGTGAGGACATAGCCTGAGTCGGCCAGGAATACGTCACGGCCTTCGACGTCGACAGCCATAAACTGGTGTTTACGCTTCTTGAATGCGGCGAGGGCTTCGGGGTCGTCACTCTCAATCCAGCAAGCCTTATAGAGCGAGATGGGCTCCCAGCGGCAGCTTGCGCCATACTCGTGGAGGAGGCGATACTGAATCACCTCAAACTGGAGCTGACCGACTGTGCCGATAATCTTGCGGCCATTGAACTGATTGGTGAAGAGCTGAGCCACGCCTTCGTCCATGAGCTGACGGATGCCCTTTTCAAGCTGCTTGGCCTTCATGGGGTCAGTGTTCTCAATGTATTTGAACATCTCAGGGGAGAAGCTGGGGAGGCCTTTGAAATGAAGGTTTTCACCGGCGGTGAGAGTGTCGCCGATTTTGAATGAGCCATTGTCAGGGAGGCCCACAATGTCGCCGGGGAAAGCCTCGTCGACAATGTTTTTCTTCTGAGCCATGAATGCCGTGGGGGCGGCAAACTTCATGGTTTTGCCAGAGCGGATGTGTTTGTAACCAGCGTTACGCTCAAACTTACCCGAGCAGACCTTTACGAACGCTATGCAAGAGCGATGGTTGGGGTCCATGTTGGCATGAATCTTAAAGACAAAGCCTGTGAACTGCTCCTCCTCAGGCTTCACCTCACGCTCCACGGCCTCAATGGGGCGGGGTGCGGGGGCAATCTCCACGAAGCAGTCAAGGAGCTCCTTGACGCCGAAAGTGTTGAGCGCCGAGCCGAAGAACACCGGAGCGAGTTCACCCTTGAGATACTCCTGCGGGTCAAACTCAGGGTAAACCCCCTCGATGAGTTCAAGGTCCTCGCGGAGCTTTGCGGCATCCGTCTCGCCCACCTCGGCATCAATGCGCGGGTCATTGACATTGTCAATTTCCACACGCTCGCTCACCTTCTGCTTGTCGGGCTTGAAGAGGTCGAGAGAATTTTCATAGATGTTGTAAACGCCCTTGAACTTGGCGCCGATGTTGATGGGCCAAGAGAGGGGGCGGACCTTGATTTTGAGCTCGCTTTCCAGTTCGTCGAGAATGTCGAACGGGTCACGGCCCTCGCGGTCAAGCTTGTTGACGAAGATAATCACGGGAGTGTTGCGCATGCGGCACACCTCCATGAGTTTACGAGTCTGCTGCTCGACACCCTTCGCAACGTCGACAACGATGATTACGGAGTCAACGGCTGTGAGAGTTCGGTAAGTGTCCTCGGCGAAGTCCTGGTGACCCGGAGTGTCGAGGATGTTGATTTTATAGTCGCCGTAATTGAAGCCCATGACCGAAGTGGCCACCGAGATGCCACGCTGCTTCTCAATCTCCATCCAGTCAGACGTGGCCGTTTTCTTGATTTTGTTAGACTTAACTGCGCCGGCAATGTGGATTGCGCCGCCAAAGAGCAGCAGCTTTTCAGTGAGAGTGGTTTTGCCGGCATCAGGGTGAGAGATGATGGCAAAAGTGCGTCGGCGTTTTATTTCGTCAGTGAGGGCCATGCTTCAAAATGGTAAGATAAGTTAAAGAATAGCGAGGAAAACCGGCATGCGGCTCCAATCAGGGCGCAAAGTTAGTAAATAGTCATGAGTTTGTCAACTCCTCGCGAATATACTCCGCCGTGGGCGAGTTGCCGCGGGCAATCTCCTCCGGGGTGCCGGAAGCCAGAATCAGACCACCGTTTTTGCCGCCTGCAGGGCCCATGTCGATGATGCGGTCGGCACACTTGAGCACATCCAGATTATGCTCGATGACCAGAACCGTGTTGCCACGGTCAACCAGACGGTTAAATACACCCATGAGCACCTTGATGTCCTCGAAATGGAGACCCGTGGTGGGTTCGTCGAGGATGAAGAGCGTGCGACCGGTGTCACGCTTGGCCAGCTCCGTGGCCAGTTTGACACGCTGATTCTCGCCACCGCTGAGAGTGGACGACGGCTGGCCCAACTTTATATAGCCCAGGCCGATGTCCTGAAGCACCTTGAGCTTATGGAGAATGGTGGGGACGGCCTCGAAGAACTCCACGGCCTGATTGATGGTCATGTCAAGCACGTCGGCGATTGACTTGCCCTTGAAGCGCACCTCAAGAGTTTCGCGATTATAGCGCTTTCCGCCGCACGTTTCGCACGGCACGAGGACGTCAGGGAGGAAATTCATCTCAATGGTACGATAGCCGTTGCCGCCGCACGTCTCACAGCGGCCTCCGCCGACATTGAACGAGAAACGGCCCGGCTTGTAGCCGCGCATCTTCGCCTCAGGGAGGTTCACGAAGAGCGAGCGGATGTCAGTGAAGAGGCCGGTGTAAGTGGCAGGATTTGAGCGCGGGGTTTTGCCCAGCGGCGACTGATCAACGGTTACCACCTTGTCAATATTCTCAATGCCCAGAATCTCCCGATAAGGGAGCGGGGCAGCGTGGGAACGATAGAAATGGGCCGAGAGGATGGGCTGGAGAGTGCCGTTGATGAGCGACGACTTGCCGCTGCCGCTCACGCCGGCCACACACGTCAATGTGCCCAGCTCAAGAGAGAGGTCAACATCCTTCAGATTATGGCCCGACGCCCCCTTCAGCTCCAGAAGCTTGCCATTGCCCGGACGGCGCACCGCGGGGACCGGGATTGACTCACGACCATTGAGATAAGAAGAGGTGAGGGTGGAGGTGGAGAGCATCTCGGCGGGAGTGCCGCTGAACACAATCTCGCCCCCCTTGCGTCCGGCCTTGGGGCCGACATCGACAATATAATCAGCGTCGAGCATCATGTCCTTGTCATGCTCCACGACGATAACCGTGTTAGAGGCATCGCGCAGGCGCTTGAGGGAATTGATCAGGCGGCGATTGTCGCGCTGATGCAAACCGATTGAAGGCTCGTCGAGGATATAGAGCACATTGACCAGCTCAGAGCCGAGCTGAGTGGCCAGACGGATGCGCTGACTCTCGCCACCGCTGAGAGTGGCCGAATTGCGGTCAAGCGACAGATAGTCAAGGCCCACATCGACAAGGAAGCTCAGGCGAGTGCGAATTTCCTTGAGAATCTCAGAGGCGATGATGCGGCGCGACGGGTCGAGCAGGTCCTCGGCATGACACACCCATTCAAGGAGGTCACTGATGTCCATGCGGGTGAGGTCGCTGATGTTCTTATCGCCGATGAAGAAATGGAGCGCCTCGCGGTTGAGGCGCGCGCCGTGACACTCCGGGCAAACCGCGCGCGAGAAGAACTGGCCGCTCCACTTCTGAGCCGCGGCCCCCGCCTCCTCGGCCTGCTGCATCTCGATGTACTTGACCAGGCCCTCATAGGTGAGGAAGTAATTAGAGGTGGAGAGAGTGTCGGTTTTGAGCTGCAGGCGCTCAGTGGTACCGTCGAGAATGTCGCGCAAAGCCTCCTCGGGGATGTCGCGCAGCGGAGTTTTGAGCGTGCAGCCATACTTTTCACAGATGGCGGCAATCTGCCAGAACACCAGCGAATTTTTCTGCTTGCCCAGCGGCACAATTCCCCCCTGAGCGATGGAGAGCGACATGTCAGGCATAATCTTCTCACGGTCAACGATGTTGACACGTCCCAAGCCCTTGCAGCGCGGGCAAGCACCCTGCGGCGAATTGAACGAGAAATTGTGAGGAGCGGGCTGGCGGTAGGATATGCCGCTCTCAGGGTCCATGAGGTGCTGGGAATAGTGGGCGACGGTGCCGGTGTCGGCATCGAGCACCATGAGCTGCTTCTCGCCCTGGCGGAGCGCAGTGTCGACAGTGTCATAGAGCCGCTCGCGGTCCTTTTCAGACGGTTTGAGGCGGTCAATGACAATTTCGATGCTATGGTTCTTATAACGGTCAAGCTTCATGCCGTAGACAATCTCACGCATCTCACCATCCACCCTCACATGGAGATAGCCCTTTTTGCGCAGAGTTTCAAAGAGTTCCTTATAATGTCCCTTGCGGTTTCGCACCACCGGGGCGAGGATGCTTATGCGGCGATTGGCATACTTGTCGAGGATGAGGCTGACGATGCGTTCACGAGTGTACTGCACCATGGGGAGGCCGGAGACATAGCTGACGGCTGTGGCCACACGGGCATAGAGCAGGCGGAGGAAATCGTAAATCTCAGTGGTGGTGCCGATTGTGCTTCGCGGATTGCGGTTGATGGTTTTCTGCTCAATGGCGATGACGGGGCTCAGGCCGGTGATTTTGTCAACATCAGGGCGCTCCAGATTGCCCAGCAGATTACGGGCATAGGCCGAGAAAGTTTCAATGTAACGGCGCTGACCTTCGGCAAAAATGGTGTCGAAGGCCAGTGACGACTTACCGCTCCCGCTGAGGCCGGTTATGACGGTTAGTTTATTGTGGGGAATGGTGACGTCGACGTTCTTGAGATTGTTGACGCGCGCGCCGTAGACCTCCAGCGAGGTTTGCGGCGCGGCGTTGTCAGAGACGTTTGTCATTTTATCCAGTTGTGATTATAGACAGAGTGATGTTTCTTGTTGCGCGAAAGCGACTCATCGGTGGGGATGCGGACCTTGTAGACCTTACCGGACTTGTTGGGGAGGGACTTATTGCGAATCCAGGGATTGTGTTCGCGCAGGAGATAATAGGTGGTGCCATTCTGGCGCGCCCAGTCGGCCCAGCTGTCGACGGGAGTGTCGACCTCCACAATCCGGTAGTCATAAGGCTGATAGAGCTGGTCAGAGTCAAGGCGGAAGCCATAGTCAGAAGGATTTTCGAGAATCATCTTCATGGCAATGAGGCGGAAGATATAGCGCATGGTCTCCTCGGGGAGCCAAAGCTCATAGGCCGAGCCGACACCCTGAGCCGAGAGCTCGGACGAGATGCGCCCCTGACCGCAATTATAGCTTGCGGCGGCACTCTCCCAGTTGCCGAAGCGATTGTAAGCGTTCTTGAGATAGCGGCAAGCGGCCTCGGTGGACAGCTCGGGGTCAAAACGCTCATCGACATAGTCATTTACCTCCAGGCCATACTCCCTGCCCGTGGCGGGCATGAACTGCCAGAGGCCGGCCGCTTTTGCGCCCGACACGGCGCGGGGATTAAGCGTTGACTCAATGCAGGCAAGATAGAGAAGGTCATGAGGCACACCGTTTTTCTTCAGGATGGGAGCCATGAGCGGGAAGAGACGATTGGCGCGCTTGATGGTCAGGAGAGTGGAGCCGTGGGTGTAGGCCATGGCAGTGAGCTCGCGGTCAAGGCGCTCAAACATGTCGGTTTGCGACAAGTCGATTTTCTGGCCCCCGAAAGAGGTGTGGGCCGGGATGCGCGGATTGAAAACCTCTGAAAACTCAGGAGATTCCGCATGGACTGACACAGAAGAGGCGCCGGCCGCCACGGCCAGCAGGATATTGAAAAGGATGGATGGTTTCACTTGTAATTGATGATGTTAATGTCGCCAGATAGATTGTAGTGTTTGCCATCGGCGCCTCGGGCCTTGATGACATAGTAATAAACGCCGGCAGGCACGAGCTTGCCGCCATATTTGCCGTCCCAGCCCTGCGAGGGGTCCTTGAGAGTGATCATCTTGCGGCCATTGCGGTCAAAGATGTGACACTCAAAGCTCACAATTGACTTGAAGCTGACACGCCACTCATCGTTGACCCCCTCGGAGGCACCCGGCGAGAACGCGTTGGGGCAGAGCAGAGCCGACTCACCGATGCTCACCTGATAGACATCGCCGAGATACTCGCAGGTGCCGTCGGCATTGTCGCAGACAAAACGCACGTAGGTGGTGCCGAGCTCATTGAAGGTGTGGGTGTAGTCAGTGTCATTGACGCGCAGCTGGATGTCGTCGAAATCAGGATAGGAGGAGAACTGCCATTCGGTGAAGATGGCGCCATCCGTCACCGAAGCGCGAAACTCCACCTCGGCCGGGGCGCTTCCGCCAAGGTCGTCGGCAGAGGAGCCGCCTGACTGATTCTCAGCGGCCTCGTTGAGGCGCGTGGCGGAAGTGTGGGCGCTGACGGCTGTGGGGGGGTAAGAGGGCGAAGTGACCGATTCGGCCCGGTTCCAGGCAGCGAGAAAGCGGTCGCCCGTGAGAGTGAAGGAGGTTTCACACAGCGGCGCGGGAACCCGCAGCGACGACTCGGCACTTTCCAGCACCTCAGTGACCTGACGGGGCACGAACTGGTCGGCTTCCTCACTCCATTCCAGTGAAGAGTAGCTCACGGAAAGCTCGCGGGAGAGTGTCATCTGCCGTCCATTGATGGAATAGTAGAAGATGGGCGCGGCATTGCCTGAGAGAGCGAGAGTGGTGAAATCGCAGTCACGGTTAGAGCCCATCATCAGAGCGTCGAGCGCAAGATGATGGCGCGAATAGTCCACCACCCAAAAATAGAAGCGTTCGTCGCCATCCTCGATGATGTAGCCCATGTCGCCCTCAAGAGCGTCGAGAGTCCACTCCGAGCCGGAATGTGACACGGAGCCGACGGTTTCGGCATAGCCACCGCCGAGGTTGCTGTAGCGCAGCCATGACACTGAGGCTGAAGGAGAAGAAGCCGTGTAGACGGCGCGGACGCCGGTCATCCCATCGGCTACGAAGATGCCGCTGTTGAGCCCCGCCGAAGCCTGCGCCTCGAAATGAAGCACAGACGGGGTTCCTGACGGAGAGGTGATGACAACCGAGCCGGCGCGGACGCACGGCGCGGCTAAAAGCAGAGCAAAGCCTAACGTGAATTTTTGCATAACATGCAAAGTTACGCATTTTCCGCCGACGGCAAAAGCCTGTAAAATCATAAAAATATAAAAAAATCGGAAGCAGGCTTCCGATTTGGATGTAAAGAGGTTACTTACGGTTCTTATATTGCGGCAGGAGAGGCACGGGATACTTGCTGAAGAGAGTCTGTACGGCCTCGGCGATGCCCTGGAGATTGCGGAATTGACTGTTGCCATTCTGCAGAATCGTGGCCACGGAAGCGGAGAAAAGAGGCACCTTCTGAACGATGTTGACCATGTCCATTGACAACACTCCCTCGCGATATATGCCGGTGATTACCTGAGCGTTGGCATAGGTGCTGTTCCAATAGTTGTAGCGCGGCCACATGTACCATTGGCCGAAGCCGTTATAGAACGGACCGCCGAAGTAAGGGCCGGGAGGGGGAGGGGGCACAGGAGCTGCCGGGGGAATGACCGGAGCTGTGGCAATCTCCTTTTGGACGGTCAGGCCGATGTTGATGAGCAGCGGCGATGCGGGGTCCTCTGTGTAGCCGCGCTCCACCATCTGCTCGCGGATGGCCGCAGCGATGTTGTAATAGGTCACCATCTCCATTCCGGGCGGGAGCTTGCCCTCCTCGGGGGTGATGATGTGGAAAGTCTTGTAGGCCGCGAGGTCAGCATTGTTGTAGGTCTCACTATTGACCAGCGAGAACGGGCTGCAGCCGGTGAGCACAAATGCGGTGATAACGGCCATGAGAGTAATGAATTTTTTCATAATCAGAGGGGTGTTTGTTAATAATTAACATCACGGCGAGAGGATAAGTTCTATAAATAATGTAAAAATGTTTGGTTAATAGAGGAAAGGATGTTACTTTTGACCACGATTAACCATGACTTAACACTCAACATAGATTACACCATCTTCAATCTACACCCTAAAATATGATGGAAAACGACTTGAGGGACTATTTTATCTCACTGCTTACGGAGCATGGCAGCGTCGATATGGCTGACTATGCTTTCAAGAAAGCCATAGCCGAGGACCCCGGGCTTCATGAGGAATACTCGGAATGGTGTCTTGCCGTGGGGAGCAGCGAGAAGAACGGATTTCTGGATTTCTGCGAGGAATACCTGAGCAGTCAGGACTCCATATATGACTCACTATCAGACTATAATGACGACTGAATTTCCTGCCGAATGGCAAATTGGAGGGGCAGTGCTCGTGGCGTGGCCTCATGCGGAGACGGATTGGGCTCCGATGCTTGGTGATGTGGACCGCTGCTACACCGACCTTGTGACGGTGCTGGCCCGAGAGGCAACAGTGGTGATTCTCACTCCGGAACCTGACAGAGTGAGAGGGCTGCTGGGAGATGTTGACCCCACGAAGCTCCTGATTGTGGAGCAGGACACTGACGACACCTGGACCCGCGATTACGGCCCGCTGACCGTGGTGAGAGACGGGAAGCCGGTGTTTCTTGACTTCCAGTTTAACGGCTGGGGGCTGAAATTTGCCGCCGCCAACGACAATCTGGCCTCACAGCGACTGAAAGAGAAAGGTGTGCTGAGAGCCGAGATGGAGTGTAGGCGCGGCTTTGTGTTTGAAGGCGGATCGATTGAGTCGGACGGCAAGGGCACGCTTCTCACAACGTCGGAATGTCTGCTCTCGCCCAACCGCAACGCTGAGATGAGCCGCGAGGATATCGAGGAGTATCTCAAGGCGACTTTCGGCGCCCGCAAGGTGCTCTGGCTTGATCACGGCGCCCTGGAAGGTGACGACACTGACTCCCACATCGACACCCTGGCCAGGCTGGCACCGCATGACACCATTCTCTACACCGGCTGCCAGGATGCCGCTGATTCGCACCATGATAGCCTGACACGCATGGCCGAGCAGCTGCGCACCTTCCGCACCGAGCAGGGGATGCCCTACAACCTCATTGAGCTGCCGCTGCCTGATGCTATCTACGACGAGGACGGCTGCAGGCTTCCGGCCACTTATGCAAATTATCTTGTGACGCCCTCGGCTGTGTTTATGCCCGTCTACGGGCAGCCGATGAAAGACAGAATGGCCTGCGACCTTGTGCGCGTGGCTTATCCTGACCACAAGGTCTATCCCATTGACTGTAACGCGCTTATCAGGCAGCATGGGTCGCTTCATTGCGCAACGATGCAGCTTGATTCGGCTACTATCTGTGTATGAAAAGAATAATTAAAACAGCTGTAATTCAGCAGGCTAATACGGCCGATGTGAATGACAACCGTCGCCGTCTGTGTGAGAAGATCCGTCAGGCTGCCGCTGCGGGCGCGCGTCTGATTGTGCTTCAGGAGCTTCATGACTCGCTCTACTTCTGCCAGACGGAGAGCGTTGACTGCTTCAATCTTGCAGTGCCTGAAAAGAGTGGTGCCGCAAATGTGTATGGAGAGCTTGCGCGCGAGCTTAAGGTGGTGATTGTCACCTCGATGTTTGAGCGTCGCGCTGCGGGTTTGTATCACAACACGGCCTATGTGTTTGACACTGACGGGAGTATGGTAGGGAAGTATCGCAAGATGCACATTCCTGATGATCCGGCCTATTATGAGAAGTTTTATTTCACACCCGGCGATCTGGGATTTGAACCCGTCAACACGTCGCTCGGGCGTCTGGGCGTGCTTGTGTGCTGGGACCAGTGGTTTCCCGAGGCTGCGCGCCTGATGGCTCTGCGCGGGGCGGAGATGCTGATTTATCCCACGGCGATAGGCTGGGAGAGCAGTGACACCGACGATGAGAAGGAGCGCCAGCGCGAGGCGTGGACCACTGTGCAGCGCGGACATGCCGTGGCCAACGGACTGCCCGTGGTGACCGTGAACCGCACCGGGCATGAGGCTGACCCGTCGGGCGCCACGAACGGGATTCAGTTTTGGGGCTCAAGCTTTGTTGCCGGCCCGCAGGGAGAGTTTCTTTACCGCGCACCGGCCGACAGCGAGGTGATGGAGGTGGTTGACATTGACCTCTCCCGCTCCGAGCAGGTGAGACGCTGGTGGCCGTTCCTGCGCGATCGTCGCATCGACGCGTATGACGGCTTGCTGAAGCGCTATCTCGACTGATTTAACCTAATGATAAAGCGGCGGCCCCGGACTGATGAGTTCGGGGCCGCTCGTAATTTCAGTGGATTACGGGGAGGTTCAAGGACGGTGTACGGGACGCAGGAGGTCGTTGACGGTCTTTACGGGATTGAATGTGGAGAGGGGCACTTCAACGAACACAGTGTTCCAGTCGCTCATGGCACCGTTCCAGAGTCCGGGGAGCTCCATGGCTTTGAGCTCTTTGCCGTGGCTTGACTTGGAGGAGATGAAGCCGGTGGCAGGGTCAACATGGGCGGGAAGGTCGTACTTCTTGCCATTGATGTCCTTGATGTAGCACACAAGGTCAACGGGATTGAAGTGGGTGGCCTTAGCCATCATGTCCTTGTATTCGGGGCGAATCTGGTTGCTTTCGAGCACCTGGGGTGAGAAAGAGCCGTCGGGATTACGGGCAATGTAGGGACCGCCGCCGGGCTCGCCCTCGTTGCGCACCATGCCGCAGACGCGCAGGGGGCGGTCGAGCTTGGTCTTAATCCATGCGGCCAGGTCGGCGCCTTCAAGGCTGTTCATTTCGGCGCTCTCAATGCAGAGAACTGTGCGCATGAAGCTGACCATCTCGCCGAGGGATTCAGGGGTGTAATCGCCGGCCTCGAGGGCGCGAAGATAGGCCTCGATGCGGTCATGAACGGTGATGAGCCAGCCGCCGATAACCTTCTTGTAGCGCACGGTGGGGTCGCGCTGCCAGTCAGGCACCACGTTGTCGATGTTCTTGATAAACACAACGGCTGAATCAATGTCGTTGAGGTTCTCGATGAGGGCGCCGTGGCCGCCGGGACGAAGTAGGAGATTGTCGTCCTCAAGGAAGGGGGTGTTGTCGGGGTTGGCGGCAATGGTGTCAGTGGAGGGCTTCTGTTCGCTCAGGCTGACGTTGAATTTCAGCCCTGTGCGCGCTTCGGCAGCGGGGATGGCTTCGGCCAGCTTCTGCTCAAAGAGTTTGCGGTGGTTGGCCGACACGGTGAAGTGGAGTTTCACCACGCCGTCGGAGGCTGCAGCCGTCTGCGCGCCTTCAGCAAGCTGCTCCTCGAGGGGAGTTCTGGAGGAGTCGGGATAGATGTGAAACTTGAGCAGTGCCTTGGGGAGAGCGCCGTAGTTGAGTCCTTCGGGCTTGATGACGGCTGCGATGATGTCGCGGTTACGGCCCTTGGCGCGGAGGGCTTCGAGGGTGTCGCCGTAGATGTTCATCACGGCCTGACGGAGGTCGTCAACAAACGCGAACTCGTCGATATGGTCAAGCACCTGGCTTACGGGCGAGCCTGGGGCAGGGGTGTCGCTGTCGCTGTCAATGAACTCGAAAAGGGCTTTGAACATGCGGCTGGCGGCGCCTGAGGCGGGAACGAATTTGAACACTTCGCCGGCATTGGCAAGATAGTCGTGCCATCGTGCTATAGCCTGGTCTTCCTGCTCGGGAGTGAGCACGGTGATGCCTTCGCCGGGACGGGCTGCTTTTTCAATTTCGAGCCAGGGAAAACCGGTGACAAACCGTTCCATCTGGCGTGTAGCTTGCTCTACTGATATGCCACGCTGCTCCAGCAGCGCTATGTCTTTTTGACGAAACATGGTGTGTAAAATTTAGTTTAAGGTAGGGGGGTGTGATGCCGGAAATCGGCAGAAGTGTCAATGCTAAATGCTAAGCAGGAGTGAATGAATCACTCCTGCGTTCTATCAGTTTTAGGGCGGAAGGGGGGAGGCACAGCCGGTGACGAAGCGTTGGTGTCGTCGTTGGCGGCCGTGGCGGCAGCTTCGCTTTCAGGGGTAACTTCCACTGCCTCCACATCTTCGGGTTCGGGCGAAGCGGCGGGCTGCTGCTTAGCCTCGCTGTCACGAGCGGCGAGAATCTCCTCGGTGCGTGAAGCCCAGGGGCGTTTGCCGAAGATTGATTCCACATCGTCGGTGAAGATGACCTCGCGCGAGATGAGCACATCGGCGAGCTGCTTATGGCCGTCGGCATGTTCAAGGAGGATTTGCTTTGCGCGTTCATACTGCTCCTTGATGATGCGTGACACCTCCTCGTCAATAAGGCGGGCGCGCTCGTCGCTGTAAGGCTTCGAGAAGCCGTAGTCCTGACCGGTGGAGTCGTAGTAGCTTATGTTGGGGAGCTGCTCGCTCATGCCGTAGTAAACCACCATGGCATAAGCCTGCTTGGTGACACGTTCAAGGTCATTGGCGGCTCCGGTGGAGATTCTGCCTAAGAAGAGCTCTTCAGCAGCTCGACCTGCCAATGTGGCGCACATCTCGTCAAGCAATGCCTGCGAGGGCGTAATCTGGCGCTCTTCGGGTAGGTACCATGCTGCGCCGAGAGCCTTGCCGCGCGGCACGATTGTCACTTTTATAAGGGGGTTAGCGTAGCGGAGATGCCATGACACGGTGGCGTGTCCGGCCTCATGCACGGCAATGGAGTGCTTTTCCTCGTCAGTGGTAATCTTTGAACGCTTTTCAAGGCCGCCGATTATGCGGTCAACGGCGTCGATGAAGTCTTGCTTGCTCACTGACTTCTTATTGTGGCGGGCTGCGATAAGAGCGGCCTCATTACAAACGTTGGCAATCTCGGCACCCGAGAAGCCCGGAGTTTGGCGCGCAAGAAGCTCCACATCCACTGTGTCGTCAGTCTTGATTCTGCGCAGATGGACATTGAAGATGGCCACACGGTCATTCAAATCAGGGAGCTCCACATAAATCTGACGGTCAAAGCGGCCGGCGCGGAGCAGGGCCTTGTCGAGGATGTCGGCACGGTTGGTGGCGGCAAGGATAATCACACCGCTGTTGGTGCCGAAGCCATCCATTTCGGTAAGGAGCTGATTGAGAGTGTTTTCACGTTCGTCGTTGGCACCCATATTGGGGTTCTTGCCACGTGCACGGCCCACGGCGTCAATCTCGTCGATAAACACAATGCAGGGGGCTTTCTCCTTGGCCTGGCGGAAGAGGTCACGCACACGCGATGCACCTACACCCACAAACATCTCCACGAAGTCAGAACCTGACATTGAGAAGAAGGGTACGTTTGCCTCGCCGGCCACTGCCTTGGCGAGCAGAGTCTTACCGGTTCCCGGAGGGCCCACGAGGAGTGCACCCTTGGGAATCTTGCCGCCGAGGTCGGTGTAGCGCTGGGGGTTCTTGAGGAATTCCACAATCTCCTCAATCTCCGTTTTGGCCTCTGAAAGTCCGGCCACATCCTTGAAAGTCACCTGAACGGGGCCGTCCTTGTCGAAAATCTTTGCTTTTGACTTGCCCACATTGAACACTCCGCCGGCACCTCCGCCTCCATCTTTGCCACTCATGCGGCGCATCATGAAGAACCAGAACACAAGCAGAAGCACAATCGGGCCGAACGACCAGAGCAGGCTGGAATAGTCGCTGGTCTTTTCAAATTTAACTTCGCCGGTGAACTTGCCGCTGGCCTGCCATTCGTCAATCTTGTCCTGCAGCTTGTCGGCCGAAGGAATGGAGGTCATAATCTTGGCCGTCTGGTTCTTGCCGCCGCCATACTGCTTCTCATGAAACACCTTGCGGGCCAGTGAGTCGGTGAGAAACGCTTCGGCTTCGTTCTTGTTAGTGAAGACGATTATCTTCTTGACGCCGCCGTCATTGACGTATTGTTCAAACTGGCTGTAGCTCACCTCCTTGGTGACGCTGTTATCATCAATATAAAGCATGCCTACGAGAAATGCTATCACGATAGCATAAGCCCAATACATGCTGAACTTGATTACCGGTTTCTTTTTTCCGTTTGCCATTCTTAGTGGTCGAGTTAGGATGGTTCGTTAATCTATGTCGGGCATCTCGATGATGTCCGCATCGCTCCACAGCTCCTCAAGGTTGTAACGTGAGCGCACGTCGGGGAGGAAAACGTGGACAAGGGTGTCGCCATAATCGAGCACAATCCACTGCGAGCTCTGATAGCCGTCGTAGTTGTAAGGTTTCACGCCGCACTGTTCAAGCAACTGTTCGCGGATATTGTCGGCAATGGCTGACACCTGAGTGGTGGATGAACCTTCACAGATGATGAAATTGCTTGCCGCTGACGATTCTATGTTGCTGAGATCAACGCGGGTGATTCGGCGACCTTTGCGCTCGCGGATAAACTCAATGATGTTTTCGATAAGTGATGATGTTTCCATTTGGGGTAGAGCCATCGAAATCAATAGGATTTTGATGTTACAAATATAGTGAAAAAATACCGATTACTACTTAATCACAACAAATGTCGTGCCGAAAAGATGGATGGCAGCAAAATTTTATTCAAAGCGGATGGAACGTGCGGGCGAAATTTTGGCCACAAGCGAGCTGGGGAGAATGAGCACGAGCAGGGCAATAACGAGTACTCCCGCGTTGAGCCACAGGAAGTTGCCAATCGTGAACTCCACAGGCACATAGTTGATGTTGTACGTGGCGGGATCAAGCGGAATCAGGTGAAAATAATGCTGCACGGCCAGAAGCGGAAGCCCTATGAGATTGCCCGCAAGCATGCCAAGGAGCACTATACGCTCCGACATGGCTATGAAAATCTGGCGGATGAAGGAGTTTGACGCTCCGAGGGCTTTCAGGATGCCAATCATGTTCACGCGCTCCAGGATGATGATAAACAGGCTGGAAATGAGGGTGAAGCCGGCCACGACAGACATGAGGATGAGTATAACCGTCACATTCGTGTCAAGCAGGTCCAGCCAGTTGTAATAGAGGGCTCCACGGTGACGCACGTTGTCAACCTGGTAAATCACCGTGTCGCGCCCGGTGTAGATGTTGTCATTCAGGATTGTCTGGAGGCGGCGCGAGGCGTCGGTCACCTGTGAGTCATCTATGCCGCTTAGTTCCAGTCGAGTCCCCTCATTGTCGGCAAGCTTGTCGACGCTTCTGAGCAGCGAAAGGGAGGTAAACACGCAATTGCGGTCATAATCCACGAAATGGGTGTCGTAAACGCCGCTCACTGTGAGTTTCCTGACCTTCATGTTGCCGTCGCCGAAAAAGTAGGCCTGCACATCGTCGCCGGCTTTCAGGTCAAGTTCATCGGCGATAATGCGGGATATGACTATGGAGTTACGACTGACATCCTGCGTCAAATCGGGCATCGTGCCCTCCACCATCTGCGAGCCTATGAAGTCAAGCCCCTGCATGGTGTCGGCCCCTTTGGCCACCACACCCTTGAAGGCGCTGTCAGTTTTGAGCATCATGGGGCGCATAGAGGTGAGCACCGGCGTCAGAGCATAGCCCTCACGGTTAAGCTCCTTGACGGCTTCGTCAAGAGCAGGGGTGACGCTCAGGGCCACCGGCGTCAGCGACAGCGAGCCATTGTCAAGCGCCATGTCAGAAGCCGGGGGAGGCAACTGCACGGTTATCTGGGCCTCAAACCCGGTGACCTTCCGCTTGATTTCATTACGGAATCCGTTCATCACAGCAATGGACACCATCATCACCACTATGGCCAGGCCGATGCCGGCAATGGCCACAATGACGCCTGTGGACACTCCTCCTCCCTGACCTTTGCGGCTCAGGCGGAGGCGCGATGCTATGAAGAGCGGTGTGGGGTTCATCAGCATGCCGATGTGCGTCCGGGATAGGCTTTGAGGGCTTCGGCAAGCACTTTGAGAGCGTGCCCCAGGTCCTCCTTATTGAGCACATAGGCCATTCTCACCTCGTTGCGTCCCTTACCGGGGGTGGTGTAGAAGCCGGATGCAGGTGCCATAAACACGGTGCAGCCTTCAAACTCAAACTCGCGCAGACACCACTCGCAGAACTTGTCGGCATCGTCAACGGGCAGGCTCACAACGGTGTAGAACGCGCCCATAGGGATGGGGGAGTACACCCCGGGGATTCGGTTAAGGCCGTCGATGAGGAATTTGCGTCGGTCCACATACTCATTGTAGGTCATCAGCATGTAGTCCTTGGAAGCGTCAATCGAGGCTTCGGCCACAATCTGGCCCAATAGGGGCGGACTGAGGCGCGCCTGACAGAATTTCATGACGTTCTTTTTCAGTTCGGCGTGCTTGGTGATGAGTGCGCCTATGCGGATACCGCACTCGCTGTAACGCTTTGACACCGAGTCAATCAGCACCACCTGGTTCTCTATTCCGGGAAGATGAAAGGCTGAGATGTAAGGGGCGCCGGTGTAGCAGAATTCGCGATACACCTCGTCCGAAAACAGAAACAGGTCATGCTTCTTCACGATGTCGCGGATGGCGTTCATCTCCTTCTGCGTGTAGAGATAGCCCGTCGGATTGTTGGGGTTGCAGATCAGAATACCTTTGGTGCGGGGGGTAATCAGCTTCTCAAATTCCTCGGTGGAGGGGAGAGCAAAGCCCTCCTCGATTGATGAGGGGACGGTGACGATTTTGGCGCCGGCCGAGATGGCGAAAGCCATGTAGTTGGCATAGGCCGGTTCAGGCACGATAATCTCGTCGCCGGGGTCAAGGCATGCCATAAAGGCAAATAACACTGCCTCGGAGCCACCGGAGGTGACGATAATGTCGTCTACGTCCACGTTGATGTCGAAGCGGTGGTAATATTCGGCAAGCTTTTCGCGCAGGGAGCGCAGGCCTTCCGAGGGGCTGTATTCAAGCGTTTTGCGGTCAATGTGCTTCAGAGCGTCCAGGCCCTCCTGAGGGGTGGGGAGGTCTGGCTGACCGATATTGAGATGATACACCTTCACACCGCGAGCCTTGGCTGCGTTTGACAGCGGCACAAGCTTGCGGATGGGTGATGCGGGCATTTCGTTGCCACGTTGTGATGTCTTGGGCATTACAGTGTAAGCGAATGTTGTTGACGTTAGGGTTTACTTGTTGAATTTGGCGCCGCCTTTCACGCCGCCTTTCACGCCTCCGCCCATCGAGAAGATGTTCTGGTCATAGCTGACGGTTTTGTGTTCCTGCTCGCGCTTGCGCTTGAGTGCCAGTTTCACCAGCTCGTTCATGAGCTCGTTAAAGGGGATGCCTGAGGCTTCCCAGAGGTAGAACGATAGGGAGCCGGGGATGGTGTTGATTTCGTTAACGTAGATGTCGTCAGTGTCGGCGTTGACCATCACGTCCACTCGGCTCACGCCGTGGCATGAGAGAACTCTGAATGTCTCGCCGGCAAGATGCTGAATCTTCTTGGTCATCTCGTCGGTGAGGTCGGCGGGGAAACGTTTCTGCGAGGCCTGCATGCCCTTGCTGCTTTTGCCGCCACCCATGTACTTATCCTCATAGGAGAGGATTTCGCCGCTCTTTATAGGCTCTTCGAGGATTGAGGTGCGATAGTCATCGCAGTCGCCCAGCACGGAGCAGTTGATTTCCTTGAGGTTCTCCACCATATCCTCCACGATGATACGGGTGGAATAACGCGCGGCATCCTCCACACGCTCCATAAGCTGCTGACGGTCAACAGCGCGACCGATACCGACAGAGGAGCCGAGGTTGGCGGGCTTCACGATTACGGGGTAGCCGATTTTGGTCTCCACCTTCTCGATAAGCTCGTCGCGGTGGGCAAACCATTCCTTGTCAGTGAACCACACATAGTCCACCACGGGGATGTCACACGCCTGGAGAATCATCTTCATCGTAATCTTGTCCATGCCGTTTGCACTGGCCAGGGTGTTGCAGCCGGCAAAGGGGATGCCGATGGTTTCAAGCAGACCTTCAAAGATGCCGTCCTCACCGTTCGAGCCGTGGAGCACGGGGATAACCACATCAATCTTAGTCAGGACATTACTGCCGAAAACGGACTTTTTGCGGCGATAGAGGTTATAATCGCCGAATTCGGGATTCATATACACCTCGGTGCACTTGTCGAGCAATGACTTCATGTCGCGATAGTTAGCCACATTCATCAGCTCCGGGCCGGTGAACCATTTGCCCTGCTTGGTGATATAGACGGGGGTCACGTCATAGCGATCGCGGTCAATGGCCGCCATGGCCTGATTGGCTGAAATCACTGATATCTCGTGTTCGGTGGAGCGTCCGCCGAAAAAAACTGCGATGTTGGTTTTCATTACTGGTTACTACTTAAAAGTATCAGGAAGGTCGTTTTCGTAAAGCACGGTGTCGCCGGGTGCGAGCATCGTGGCCAGCAGTTGCTGGGCTTCGGCAAAGTTCTCAACCTTGCGGATGGCCGTGGCGTCCATGCCGCCGCGCTCGGCGCCTTCGGTGATGGCGTCGCGGTTGGCACGGTTCACAATGATGGCTATGTCGGCACAGCGGGCTATCTTCTCGCCGAACTGTGCGTTGAGTTCATACTGCTTGTCGCCGAGCTCCACCATGCCGGGGGTCACCACAATGCGCTTGCCGCCGGTGAGTCCGGCCAGCACGTCGAGCGCCATTGCCGAACCCATGGGGTTGGAGTTGTAGGCGTCATCGATGATGGTGATTCCGCCGGGTGTGCGCTTGACGTTGAGGCGGTGTTCCACCTGCTCAATCTGTTCCACGGCGTAGCGGATTTTATTGTCCTCCACGCCCATCTCGCGGGCCATTATAACGGCCGCGGCAAGGTTGGAGATGTTGCATTCGCCCACCAGGTGGGTGCGCAGGCTGATAGAATAGCCGTCAGGGCCGTTGAGGGTGAAGCTTGTGCCTGAGGGGGTGTAGGCAATGTCGGTCACGTGCCATGATGAGCCGGGAACGTTGTTGACAGTGTAACGCTCGGTCTTGACGCCGCTGACGGTGCAGTCGGCAATGAGGGGGAAGTCGTTGTTGAGCACGGCCACACCGTCGGAGGGGAGGGAATCAACGAGTTCAAACTTGGTGGCCCGGACATTCTCAATTGTCTTGAACGATTCAAGATGCTGGGGACCTACGGCGGTCACGATGGCCGCAGTGGGGTGAACAAGGTCGCAAATGTCCTTGATGTCACCGGTCTGCTTGGCGCCCATCTCCACGATGAACACCTCATTATAAGGCTTAAGATACTCGCGGATGGTGCGGATTACGCCGAGGGTTGTGTTGAAGTTGCCCGGTGTCATCAGCGTGTCGTATTTCTCGGAGAGGATGCGGTGTAGATAATGCTTTGTGCTCGTTTTGCCGTAAGAACCAGTTATACCGATGATTTTGAGGCCGGGCATCGAGGCGAGGATGCGCTCGGCGTCGTGGCGGAAGCGGGTGTTGATTGACCGCTCCACAGGTTCGAGAATCACCACGGCTGCCATGGTGATGAGGTGGGAGCCGCAGTAGAGGGCAAGCGCCGTCATGGTGGTCACAAACAGCTTCCAGATGTAACCGTAACCTATGCCCCAGGCCAACAGCGCGCCGAGAATGATGATGACTGACAATGCGGCCATTACGCTATAGAGGCGCCAGGCGCGCTTGGTCATCACCAGAGGCTTCTTATACTTCATCCTCAGCAGGCTTACAATGCCGCAAAGTGACACAATCAGCACCAGCGCCATTGACACCACGGGGGTGCTCAAGATGGAGAGTCCTGCAAGAAACACGCCTATTGCCACAAGCCGAAGCGTCGAGGTGGTGTCGCCGCTCGCTTTCAGCCAACGGCGATAGCGGTCAATGCGGTAGCTGTTTTGCTGGAGCATGGTGAGGTCACGGCGCAGTTCCAGTGCCAGAAACACCAGCATGGCCAGCGCGGTGACCGAGAAGTATATGAGCTGAGGTAATGTTTGGTGCATGAGCGGGTATTAACTGTTGAGGAAGCTGCGGACCACTGCCGCAAACTGTCCGGGATTATCGAGAAAGCTGTAATGGCCGCAGCCGGGAAAGCTCACCATGCCGGCGTTGGGAATCAGCCGCGCCATCTTCTTGGCATCGGCAAGCGGTGTGGCGGTGTCATTTTCGCCCCAGATGAGCAGTGTGGGGGCCTTGATGAGCGGCATCACGTGGCAAAGGTCTTCATTGACCACCTTTGACAGGATGCTGCGCATCATCGGCGAGGCTGCCAGATAATCGGAAGAGGCCGTCTTGGCCCTACGCGCCTCAATGCGCTTTTCGGCGCCCTCCTTGCCGTAGATGAGGCGCGTGAGGCGCTTCATGAGCTTGAAGGAATACACCTTTATATAATAGCGTAATGAACGGCGCGGCTTCACCCCGGCGGCATCCACGAGGATGAGGCGCTTCACCGGATTGCGCGAAGCATAGAGAATGCCCACACGGCCTCCGAATGAGTGGCCGAGCAGGGTAGGGGCGGTGAGCCCCAGCTCTTTAACAAGGCTTTCAATGAGGCGGGTGTACTCCTCCACGCCCCAGCGTTGGGAAGGCTCGGCGCTGTCGCCGAAGCCGGGGAAGTCCACGTTGACCACACGGCAACCTTCGGCAAGACACACTCTCTCCACTGAGGCGAGAGTGGTGTGATTGCAGCCCCAGCCGTGCATCAGCACCACAGGCTGCCCGTTGCCGCCACTGTCAGTGTAGGCAAGTTTTACGCCCTCTATTTCCTTGATTTTTTCCATTTATCCCGCAAAATTACAAAAAAACCAATAAAAAGGGACGTGAAAATTACATCACGTCCCTAAATTATTGTTGAAATCCCTTGCGGGCTTTATTTTACCTCAAAGGTGAGTTTCTCGGCTCCGGGGGTGTAGCTCACCACAATTTCGTCGCCGGGATTGATTTCGGTGCCGATAATCAGCTCCGCCAGCTCGTCCTCCAGATACTTCTGGATGGCGCGCTTGAGCGGACGGGCGCCGAAGTTGGCATCGTAGCCCTTCTCAGCCACGAAGGTCTTGGCCTCCTCGGTGAGATTGAGCTTGTAGCCCATGGAACTTATGCGGCGATAGAATCCGTAGAGTTCGATGTCGATAATCTTGAAAATCGACTCCTTGCTAAGGGGCTCGAACATCACGATGTCATCGACGCGGTTGAGGAACTCGGGCGAGAATGCCTTGTTGAGCGCCTTCTGAATTACGCCGCGTGAATACTCCTTGTCGGCAGAGCCCGCGGGGTTGAAGCCTATGCCGGCGCCGAAGTCCTTGAGCTGGCGCGAACCGATGTTGGAGGTCATGATGATGATGGTGTTCTTGAAGTCCACCTTGCGGCCGAGGCTGTCGGTGAGTCGGCCCTCGTCCATCACCTGCAGCAGGAGGTTGAACACGTCAGGGTGAGCCTTCTCGATTTCGTCAAGCAGAACCACAGAGTAGGGACGGCGACGCACTTTCTCGGTCAGCTGTCCGCCCTCCTCATAGCCAACGTATCCCGGAGGCGCTCCGACGAGGCGCGACACGGTGAACTTCTCCATGTATTCGCTCATGTCCACGCGGATAAGAGTGTCGGCCGAGTCGAAGAGGTACTCCGCCAACTTCTTGGCGAGGTGGGTTTTACCCACGCCTGTGGGGCCGAGGAACATGAACGTGCCGATGGGTTTGTTGGGGTCCTTGAGACCGATGCGGTTGCGCTGGATTGCCTTGACAATCTTCTCGATGGCGGGGTCCTGGCCGATAATCTCGCTCTTGAGCACGGGGGCCATCTCCTTCAGACGGTTACCTTCGGCCTGAGCTATGCGCTGCACGGGCACACCTGTCATCATGGCCACCACTTCAGCCACCTTGTCCTCATCGACGGTCTCGCGGTGGGCAAGGAGCTGTTCCTCCCAGCGGGCCTTGGCGGTTTCGAGCTCTTGCTTGAGCTTCTGCTCCTGATCGCGGAATGACGCGGCGCTCTCGAAGTTCTGAGCCTGGGCGGCGCGAAGCTTATTGGCACCGGCTTCCTCAATGCGACCCTCAATCTCCTCAATCTCCTTGGGCACGGTGATGTTGGTGATGTGCACTCGTGAGCCGGCCTCGTCCATGGCGTCGATAGCCTTGTCGGGGAAGTTGCGGTCACTGACATAGCGCTCGGTGAGCTTCACGCATGCGTCGAGGGCTTCAGGAGTGAAGGTGACATTATGGTGCTCTTCGTATTTGTCGCGGATGTTTTCCAGAATCTGGCGTGTTTCCTCGGCGGTGGTGGGTTCCACAACCACCTTCTGGAAGCGGCGTTCAAGCGCACCGTCCTTCTCGATGTTCTTGCGATACTCGTCGAGAGTGGTTGCGCCGATGCACTGAATCTCGCCACGCGCAAGGGCGGGCTTGAGAAGGTTGGCGGCATCCATCGAGCCGGCGGCATTGCCAGCACCCACTATGGTGTGGAGCTCGTCAATGAAGAGGATGATGTTCTTGTTCTTTGACAGCTCGTTAAGGATGGCTTTGATGCGTTCCTCAAACTGGCCACGATACTTCGTCCCGGCAACCAGAGAGGCCATGTCGAGCGAAATGACGCGCTTGTCAAAGAGAATGCGTGACACCTTGCGCTGCACGATTCTCAGCGCAAGACCTTCAACGATGGCGCTTTTGCCCACGCCGGGCTCGCCGATGAGCACGGGGTTGTTCTTCTTGCGGCGGCTGAGAATCTGGGCGAGACGTTCAATCTCCACCTCGCGGCCCACCACGGGGTCAAGGCGATTCTCCTCGGCTGCAAGGGTCATGTCGTTGCCGAATTTGTCAAGTACGGGTGTGTCATTGCCGCGGCTGCGAGGCGCGGTGGAAGCTGCTGACGGACGGTCAGAGCGGTTGCCATCCTGGCGGGGCATCTCGGTGTCATCGTCCTCGTCTTCATCATCAGTGAAGCCGGGACCTGCCACGGGGTGGTCGTCAGGATCGGAGAGTTGGGAGAAAAGTGACTCGTAGGTCACTCCCGATTTGCGGAATTTTTCCATAAGCAGATTGTTTTGTGCGTCGGCATTGTGAAAAATGGCAAGTAGAAGATGCTCGGGGAGCACGTCGGAGCTTTTGAGCATGCGCGCTTCGAGCACAGAGAGCTTTATAATGCGGTTCACGAGGTCACTCACCATCACGGAATCAGTGGTGACGGGTGCGGGGCGACCTCCTTCGGCACCCTGCTCGAGCGACATTTCGTACATTGCCTTGTCAAGTGACTGATAAAGCTCATAGGCCGACGAACCGGTGGATGCCGTCTCAATCATCTGAAAGGCATGACCTTTAACGTCGGCAAGCAGTGCCAGGAGCAGATGCTCCGGCATGATATAGGGATTGTTGTGGCGCACGGCCTCGGCTCGGCCTGCGAACAACAGTTGCTTAAGCGGTTGTGAGAAATTAGTGTCCATAATCTGAAATCTCCAAAAAGTGTAGAACAACATAATGAGCAAAGATTGTGCCAATCTTCATGCTGACACATCTTTTTAACTTATATAACAGATAAAATCAATTATTGATGACTCGTTATTGAAGTTTTTTGCTAAAAAATTACTATCTTTGTATGATTATTTTAAGGCTAAAGCGCCTTGCCCGGTTTGTCGGGGTTGAAAATAAAGCAATTAAATAAAATTTACATATAATCATGCTGGAAGAAGATCGCATTATTAAGATCAACATCGAGAATGAAATGAAATCGGCCTACATTGACTATTCAATGTCGGTCATTGTTTCGCGCGCGCTCCCTGACGTGCGTGACGGTCTGAAGCCCGTTCACCGTCGAGTGTTGTTCGGAATGAACGAGATGGGCAACACAAGTGACCATCCTCACAAGAAATCAGCCAACTGCGTTGGTGAAGTGATGGGTAAATATCACCCTCACGGCGACTCTTCAATTTATGGCACTGTGGTGCGTTTGGCTCAGCCCTGGGCTCTCCGTTACTGTCTGGTGGACGGTCACGGAAACTTCGGTTCAGTGGACGGCGACGGCCCTGCTGCAATGCGTTACACCGAGGTGCGTCTCAAGCGTATGGGCGAGGAGATGCTTGCCGATATTGACAGCGACACCGTTGACTTCCAGCCTAACTATGACAACTCGCGCCGCGAGCCCGTGGTGCTCCCCACACGTTTCCCCAACCTTCTGGTGAACGGTGCGTCGGGTATCGCCGTAGGTATGGCCACCAACATGCCTCCTCACAATCTCACCGAATCAATCAACGCCAGCGTGGCTCTGCTTGATAACCCCGACATGGAGATTGAGGAGCTCATGCAGCACATCACCGCTCCTGACTTCCCCACCGGTGGCATCATCTACGGTTATCAGGGTGTGAAGGAGGCTTATGAAACCGGTCGCGGCCGTATTGTGCTCCGTGCAAAAGCTGAGATTGAAACCCAGGCCAGCCACGAGAACATCGTGGTGACCGAAATCCCTTACAATGTCAACAAGGCCGAACTGGTGGGCTACATCGCGCAGCTTGTGACCGAGAAAAAGCTCGACGGCATTGCCGACATCCGTGACGAAAGTAACTATAAGGGTATGCGCATCGTGATTCAGCTTAAGTCAGATGCCAATGCCAATGTGGTGCTCAATAAGCTTTACAAGATGACCCAGATGCAGGCATCGTTCTCAGTGAACAATGTGGCTCTGGTGAACGGTCGCCCCAAGCTGCTTAACCTCAAGGAAATTCTCAGCGCATTTAACGAGCACCGTCACGACGTGACCATCCGTCGCACCCGCTTTGAGCTTGGCAAAGCCAAGGACCGCGCCCACATCCTCGAGGGCCTCATCATTGCCTCTGACAATATCGACGAGGTTATCTCCATCATCCGCAACACTCCCCGTTCAGAGGATCCCCGCGAGCGTCTCAAGGAGCGCTTCGGACTCAGTGATGCTCAGGCTCAGGCCGTTGTTGACATGCAGCTTAAGCGTCTCAGCGGACTGGAGCAGGCCAAGCTTCATGAGGCCTATGCCGAAGTGCAGGCCGAGATTGCCCGCTGTGAGCTGATTCTGAGCGACGAAAACGCTTGCCGCGAACTTATCAAGAAGGAACTGCTTGAGGTGCGCGACAAGTATGGCGACGAGCGCATGACTGAAATCAACTACACCGCAGGCGACTTCAACGCCGAGGACTTCTATGCTGATGATGACATGATTATCACCATCTCACACCTCGGTTACATCAAGCGCACGGCTCTCAGCGAGTTCCGTGCCCAGGGTCGTGGTGGCGTAGGCGCCCGCGGCTCAAACACCCGCGACGAGGACTTCATCGAGTACATCTACACCGCTTCGATGCACTCTCACCTGCTGTTCTTCACCGCCAGCGGTCGCTGCTACTGGCTCAAGGTTTACGAGCTTCCTGAAGGCGCCAAGAACACCAAGGGCCGCGCCATCCAGAATCTGCTCAACATCGAGCCGGGCGATTCTGTCAACGCCGTTATCCCCGTCAAGGGTCTCGGCGATGCTGAGTTTGTCAACAGCCACAATCTGGTGTTCTGCACCTCGAAGGGTATCATCAAGAAGACATCACTCGCTGCCTATGCACGCCCCCGCACTGTCGGCGTGAAGGGCATCATCCTCCGTGACGACGACCGTCTTATTAATGTGGTGCTCACCGATGGTAACAATGACATTGTCATGGCCAACCGCAACGGCCGCGCCATCCACTTCCATGAGAGCAAGGTTCGCGAGATGGGCCGCGTGTCAACAGGTGTTCGCGGCATGCGTCTCGACGAGGAGGATCCCACCGACGAATGTATCGGCATGATTTGCATGGCTCCCGGCACCACTAACTCTGTGATGGTGCTCAGCGAGAACGGCTTCGGCAAGCGCACCGAGCTTGACGCCTACCGCGTGACCAACCGCGGTGGCAAGGGTGTGAAGACTATGAACATCACCTCGAAGACCGGTCGCCTGGTGGCCATCCTGAGCGTTAACGATGATAATGACCTGATGATTATCAACCGTTCGGGCATCACGCTGCGTGTGAATGTCGATGCCATCCGTGTGATGGGCCGCGCCACTCAGGGTGTGCGTGTAATCAACCTTGAGAAGCGCAACGATGTTATAGCCTCAGTGTGCTGCGTTGACACTGACCCCGAAGAGGAAGTGGACAACGAACTCATCGAGCAGCAGGCCGAGGAAATCACCGAGGCCATTGACGAGATGATGACTGACGATGCTGCCGCTGACGACGACGAAGTCATTGATGACGACGATGACGATGTGGCAGAAGAATCTGACAACGACGAAGAATAAAGCTACCAATAATCAAAAACCATAAACTGAATTAACATGAAACGTATCGCCCTCATGGGCACCTGTCTGGTCGCTATGGCCGCCGGTGTTTCCGCACAGACCGCGCTTGTCAAGGATGCCAAGGCTACTCTTGGAGGTGTGAAGGATTATGCAGGCTATAAAGCCGCTGTGGAGCAGATGAAGCCCGCATTTACCAATCCCGAAACCGCTCACCTTGCAGAAACCTTCTTTATCCCCGGCGAGGCCGGTTTCAAGGTTTACGACAACTACCTTGTTCAGGCCCAGCTCGGCCAGAACGTTGACCATCAGGATATGGGCAATGCTCTCCTTGACGGCTACAATTTCTTCCTTCAGGCTTATCCCCTTGATTCAGTGCCCGATGCAAAGGGCAAAATCAAGCCTAAGTACTCCAAGAAGATGGCCGACATGATTGCCGGTCACATCAACGACTTCGACAATGCAGCCGTGGGTTTCTGGCAGGCTCATGATTACGGCAAGGCTTACGATGCCTGGGACATTTGCCTGGCAATTTCAAGCAATCCCGCCTATGCCAAGACCGTGAAGGCTTATCCTGACACTGTGGTGTCGCAGATTCGTTACAACCAGGCTCTTGCAGCATGGCAGGGCGAGCACTATGACAAGGCCATCAAGGCTTTTGACGAAGCCCTTAAGTATGGCAACAAGGATCCCCAGGCCTATGAGTATGCCTACAGCGTGGCTTATCAGGCAAAAGACAGCGTTCACATGGCCAAGTTTGCTGAAGAGGGTCTGAAGCGTTTCGGCACCGAGGATCCCAAGTTCCTTCAGTGGACCGTTAACGGCTACATTGACCAGAAGAACTACGACGGCGCCCGTCAGCTCCTCGAAAACGCCATTCAGGCTGACCCCGACAATTCGGCTTACTACCTGTCGTACGGCATTCTTAACGAGAGCACCGGCAACCGCAAGGAGGCTCAGGCTAACTACAAGAAGGCCCTCGAGCTTGATCATCAGCTCTTCATGGCCAACGTGAACCTTGGCCGCATGCTCGCTGAGGACTATGACGCTCTTGATCAGGAGACCGGCAATATGAGCCAGGCTGAATACAATAAGTATGCTGCCGAGACTCTCAATCCTCTGCTCCGCGAGTCAGCTAAGTATTTCGAGGCCGCCTATGCCATCGACAATGAGAACCGCACTCCTCTGCAGTATCTCAAGAACATCTACTATCGTCTGAACGACGCTGAAAACCTCAAGCGTGTGGAGAATCTGCTGAAATACTGATTCTTTCACCATCGCCAAACAATAGAGCCGGGTGCTTAAGCACCCGGCTCTATTGCGTTTTCAGGGATGAGGATAAATCCCGGCCTGCCTTCGAAAAGGACTATGGCAATGTGTTTTTTCCACTTGGTGATACCCCGAATCTTGGAGGCGTCGATGGTTTCCGGAGGCGGAGCAGGGTGGAAATCCTCCTCGCGCTCTATATAATTAATGTGTAGGGCTCCGTCGTTGTCGTAGGCCATCCTGACAGGCAACACGGCCCGGCGCACATCCGGGTCAAGCAGATAATAGAACACAATGAAGGCAATGAGCATCGGCATGATGATTAGAATAAGCATCAGCGCGGCTATGAGATAGCGAACGTCAATGAACACTCCTGCCAGTGCTGAGGCACCCACAGCGAGAATCACCCACAGGCCATAACGCTTAAACCACATCCCCAGCAGACACAGAATGTAGGTGGCCGGGGATGTGGTGAAAGGTTTGGTTTTGAACGGTGCGTGATCAGTCATCAAGCTTGTGGATTACGAGACCGGAGCGGAGCTTGGGCTCGAACCATGTGGTTTTGGGAGGCATGATATTGCCGGTGTCGGCAATGTCCATAAGCTGCTTCATGCTCACGGGATAGAGGGCGAGAGCCATTGCCATCTCGCCAGAGTCGACACGGCGCTTGAGCTCTCCGAGGCCGCGGATACCGCCCACGAAGTCAATACGCTTGTCGCTGCGGAGGTCATGGATGCCGAGGATGTCGCGGAGAATCAGGTCACTTGACACAGTGACATCAAGCACGCCGATGGGGTCAGTGTCGTTATAGGTGCCTTCCTTGGCGGTCAGAGAGTACCAGCGGCCACCGAGATAGAGCGAGAAGTTGTGGAGTGTATTGGGGCGATAAGGCTCCTCAGTGCCCATGTCAACAACGTCAAATGACTCTCTCACCTTGTCAAGGAACTGCTCGGTAGTGAGACCGTTGAGGTCCTTCACCACGCGGTTGTAGTCAATAATCTTGAGGTGAGAAGCGGGGAAAGCCACAGCGAGGAAGTAATTGTACTCCTCATCTCCGGTGTGGTTGGGGTTCTGCTGCGCCTTTTCGTGGCCCACGAGAGCGGCGGCAGCCGAGCGATGATGGCCGTCGGCAATGTAGAGGTGAGGAATCTTCTCAAACTCTTTGGTGATGGTGTCGATAGTCGCGGCATCGTCAATCACCCAGAAGGTGTGGCCAAAACCCTCGGCTGAGGTGAAGTCATACTCGGGAGTGCCTGCGGTGACATCCTTGATCACCTTTTCCAGAGCTTCATTGTCAGGGAAAGCGAAGAACACCGGCTCCACATTGGCATTGTTGACGCGCACGTGCTTCATGCGGTCCTCCTCCTTGTCGCGGCGGGTGAGCTCATGCTTCTTGATGCGGCCCTCCATATAGTCGTTAACCCATGCGGCAACAACGATGCCATACTGGGTGCGGCCGTCCATAGTCTGGGCGTAGATGTAGTATTTGGGCTCATCGTCCTGAACGAGCCAGCCGTTCTGCTGGAAAGCGTTGAAATTCTCAACCGCCTTCTCGTAGACGCAGGCATCATGCTCATCGACACCTTCGGGGAAGTCGATTTCAGGCTTGATGATGTGGTAAAGCGAGCGGGGATTGCCTTCGGCCTCCTGACGGGCTTCGGCAGAGTTGAGAACGTCGTAGGGACGTGAGGTCACTTCGGTGACGATTTCACGAGGGGGGCGTACACCCTTGAAAGGTCTTACTTTAGCCATGATTGATGATTTAAGGTTGGTAATTAAGTTTTTGTGTTGTTAGATGGTATGATTCTATGCTTGGCTAATGGAGAGAAAATCAGCGCCGGAGATAACCGGAGAGGTTTCTCTCCGGCGCTATTTATGGGTGATTGCTTCAGGAGAGTTTGCGTTCAATGGTCTGAGTGCGGTCAGGACCCACTGACACAATGGTGATGGGAGTGTTGAGCTCTTTCTCCAGGAAGTCAATGTAGGCTTTGAACTCGGCGGGGAATTCATCCTCGCTCTGCATTGAGGTCATATCGGTTTTCCAGCCGGGAAGTTCAGTGTAGACGGGCTTAACCTCCACATCCTCAAGGTTGAAGGGGAAGTCGCGGGTCACCTCGCCGTCAATCTCATAGGCTGTGCATGCCTTGATAGTGTCGAAGCCGTCAAGCACGTCGCTCTTCATCATGATGAGGCGGGTCACACCGTTGATCATGATGGAATAGCGGAGGGCCACGAGGTCAATCCAGCCGCAGCGGCGCTCGCGGCCTGTCACTGCGCCATATTCATGACCGAGTTCACGGATTTTCTTGCCGGTTTCGTCAAAGAGCTCGGTGGGGAAAGGACCGCTGCCCACGCGGGTGCAGTAGGCTTTGAAGATGCCGTAAACCTTACCGATGCGGCGGGGAGCCACACCGAGGCCGGTGCAGGCGCCTGCGCAGACAGTGTTGCTTGAGGTGACGAAGGGATAGGAGCCGAAGTCCACATCGAGGAGGGTGCCCTGAGCGCCTTCGCAGAGCACACTCTTGCCTTCATCAACCAGATGGTTTACATAGTGCTCGCTGTCAATAATTTCATACTGGCGGATATAGTCAATGGCATCCATCCATGCCTTTTCAAGCTCGGCGAGCTTGTCGGCATCAGGAGTGGCGCCGAGCGATGCCAGGCGGTCAAGATGACGCTGACGGGCAGCGGCATATTTCTCGTCGAAGCGATGCTCGGTGTCGCCCAGGCGCAGGCCGGTGCGGCTCACCTTGTCGGTGTAAGTGGGGCCGATGCCTTTGCCGGTGGTGCCGATTTTGTTCTTGCCTTTAGCGGCTTCGAGGGCAGCGTCAAGGAGGCGGTGAGTGGGGAGGATGAGGTGGGCCTTGCGGGAGAGCTTGAGCACCTTCTTGAGGTCGATGCCGCTCTTTTCAAGCGCTTCGGCTTCCTCGCGGAACAGCACGGGGTCAAGCACCACGCCGTTGCCGATAATATTAATCTGGCCGCTCTGGAAAATTCCCGACGGGATGGAGCGGAGCACGTATTTCTTGTTATCAAACTCGAGTGTATGGCCGGCGTTCGGTCCGCCCTGGAAGCGAGCCACTACATCGTAGCGGGGTGTCAGCACATCCACTACCTTGCCTTTTCCTTCGTCGCCCCATTGGAGACCGAGCAGAACGTCAACTTTCATTTTTGTTTACTATGTTTGTTAGTGATGAACAGGTTGTTCGGAAGTTAATTCAGTTTTTGGCGGGACTTTCTCGTTTTGCGCGCGCAGGTTGAGCAGACGCCGTAGACACACAAATCATACCATTCAGGCGAGAATGCGGGAAAGGTGCGGTTGTCAAGCATTGAGGCGAGGCGTGAGTCCTTCACCTCCTTGATTTTGCCACACACCGTGCAAACCAGGTGATGATGATTGATTCCCAGGCCGGTAATCAGTTCATAATGAGCCTTTGTGCGGCCAAAGTTGTGACGGCGGAGAATTCCGGCGCTGACAAGAAGTTCCAAAGTGTTGTAAACCGTTGTGCGGCTCACGTGATAACCGTCCGTTTCCATGCGGCCATAGAGGTCATCGGCCACGAAATGCCTGTCCATAGTCATCACCCTGTCAAGAATGGCGAATCGCTCAGGAGTTTTCCGCAGACGACGACGCGACAAATATTGCACTAAGGCTGCGCGTGCTGCAACAGCGTTCTTGTTGTCGGTTATCATTGTCGCAAAATTAGTGAAAAATTATTATTTCAAAAAGCGGGCCGCTGACTTTTTACGGTCAGCGGCCCGGCAAAATGATTTGCGGCTGATTTAGCGGTCAAGAGGAGTGTGGAGGGGGGCAGTTGCGGGCTTCTCGGGCTCGGGACGGGTTATGCCGTCGCGCTCCAGAAGGGCGTCGATAGAGGGGTCCTGACCGCGGAAGCGGCGATAAAGCTCTGCGGGGTGAACGGTGCCGCCTTTTGAGAGCACGTTTTCGCGGAATTTGCGGGCGCTTTCCTGGTCGAAGATGCCGTTCTTGGCAAACACTGAGAAGGCATCAGCATCAAGCACTTCAGCCCATTTATAGCTGTAATAGCCTGCTGCATAGCCGCCTGCAAAGATGTGGCTGAACTGGGGTGACATTGAGGCGCCTGCCACAGGGTCAAACATTGCCACGCTGCTGCCGGCGGTGAGCTCGAAGGCGTCCACATCGGCATCATCGGCAAGGGGCTGCTCAATTGAATGCCATGCCATGTCCACGTAGCCGAAGTTGAGCTGACGCAGGCATGCGTAGGCGGCGCCGAAGCGTGACGAAGCGATGATTTTGTCCACTTCCGCGGCGGGAATGGTCTCGCCGGTCTGATAGTGGCGTGCAAAACCGTCAAGGAACTCCTTGCGGCGCATGTAGTTCTCGTTAAACTGGCTGGGAAGCTCCACAAAGTCGCGATAAACGCTTGTGCCTGAAAGTGATTTGTAGCGGGTGGAAGCAAGCAGACCGTGGAGTGAATGGCCAAACTCATGGAGGAATGTCTGCACCTCATAGGGGGTGAGGAGCGAGGGCTTAGACTCGGTGGGCTTGGTGAAGTTCATTACAATCGACACGTGGGGGTGGCTGATTGAGCCGTCAGCGTTCTTCCATTCGCTCTTGAAATCGGTCATCCAGGCTCCGGGACGCTTGCTGTCGCGGGGGAAGAAGTCGGTGTAAATCACTCCCACAAAGTCGCCGTTGGCATCCTTCACCTCGAAGGCCTGCACGTCAGGGTGATACACGGGGATGTCCTTGTTTTCCTCAAAGGTGAGGCCGTAGAGCTTGGTGGCGAGGCCAAACACGCCGTCGATAACGTTGTTGAGCTCGAAATAGGGGCGCAGATTCTCCTCGTCGAAGTCATAGCGTTCCTGACGGAGCAGGTTGGAGTAGTAGCTGTAGTCCCAAGGCTCGATTTTGCCTTCAAGACCGTTCTTGTGGGCAAACTCGGTGAGTTCCTCAAAGTCAGCAAGCTGGGTGGGGCGGTAAGCGTCGCGAAGCTGATTGAGAAGGTTCATGACATTGTCAGGTTTCTCGGCCATGGTGCGCTCAAGAGTGTAGTCGGCGTATGACTTGTAGCCGAGGAGATTGGCCAGCGCCAGACGTGTGTTGGCAATCTCGCGGATAACGGGGTTGTTGTCATACTGACCCTGGCGGTTACGGCCGCTGTAAAGGCGATACATCTTCTCACGCAGGTCGCGGCGCTTGCTGTATTTCAGGAAGGCAATGTAAGTGGGCTGTGACAGGGTGAAGAGGTATTCACCGTCGCGGCCTTTCTCGCGTGCGGCAAGCGCAGCTGCCTCAACGGAGCTTTCGGGCAGGCCGTCGAGGTCGTCTTTCGTCAGATAGATTTCATAGGTGTTGAGCTCAAGGAGCACGTTCTGGCCAAACTTGTTGGTCAGCTCGCTCAGGCGCACCGACAGGTCGCGATACTTGTCGCGGTCAGTGCCTTTGAGGAGCGCGCCGCTGCGGGCAAATGAGTCGTAGGTGGTCTGGAGGAGCATGGCGTCCTCAGGGTCCATTGCCTTGAGGTCAGAGGCATCATAAACGGCCTTGATGCGCTCCCAGAGGCCTTCGTTGAGCGAAATTGAGGTGGCGTAGTTGCTCAGCTTGGGTGTGATATTGTCCGACACCTGAATCATCTCGGGGCTGCTCATAGCTTCCGAGAGGGGATAGAACACGTTGAGCACTCGGTCAAGGTCAGAGCCGGTGCGCTCGAGCGCCACGATGGTGTTTTCAAACGTCGGGGCTTCGGGATTGTTGACTATGGCATCAATCTCCGCCAGGCCGAGCTTTATGCCGCGGTCCACCGCTTCCTCATAGTGAGGAATCTCGATTTTGTCGAAGGGTACAGTGCCGTGAGGCGTGCCGCTAAAGGGCTGAAAAAATGGATTTTGAGCATTCATTGCAATAGCGATTGACATTGCTGCCGTTACGATTGTTTTTTTCATTATGAATGGTTAAAGAATTATTGTCATATGCGTGAGCCGCTGCGTTGGGCTTTGTCCAGAGCCGTGTCGAGGACTATGGCTGTGAGCAGCGGGTCGGCGCCGCGCTTTATGAGCATGGGGCGGTCAGCCTCGAAAGCGGCGAGAAATCCGTCGGTGTCAAATTCCATGGCTTGGATTGACAGCTGATAACGGTCAGCGGCTTCCTGGAGGTTGCCTTCCAGCAGGTCAAGATGAGCGGCGTTGAGATAGTTGGTAGCCGTGGGATTCTCTTGGAGCAGCCTGCCGTAGTAGCCGCGGGCCTTGGCATAGTCGCCGTTGAGCATGAGGGCCCACGCCAGCGGCTGAATCACCTTGCGGTTGTCAGGACTGTTGAACTCCACCTTAAAATATTGCTTGAGGGCTTCGCCGTAACGCTCCAGCTCCACAAGGCAATGGCCCAGCGCGAGGGCCGCGTTCATGTCGGATGGTTTGGCGGTGGCCACGGCTTCAAGGTGGGGAAGTGCCTTGTCGGGCTGTCCGGCCATGCGGTAGCAGGCACCAAGACGTTTGTTGGTCCACACACTGTCGTCGCCCAGCAACTGCGAGTGCTCATAGTGCTCTATGGCCTTGTCAATCTCGCCGAGGCGTTGCTTGCAGTGTCCCATCTTCTGGAGCAGCTGAGTAGAGGCGGGTGAGATTGATGTCAGGCGGTCAAAAAGCTCATAGGCCTCGGCCCAGTAGCCTCGCTTGAAGTAAAACTCAGCGGCCAGCGACAGTGTGTCGGCATCCTTGAAGTAGGGCGCCAGAAGGGGTATGTCAAGCGGTTTTACTGGGTTGAGGAAAATGTCGTCGAAGTCTCCTTTGCGGCGAAACAGCTTGTAGAAGCGGTAGAGCGATTGCATCCATTTGTTGGCAATCGCTTCGCGGTCAGTGGCCTCAGTGACAAGGCTGGCGGCTTTCATCTGGTCAAATCCGCGGTTCTGCATCCTGAACTGTGCGGTGATCACATCGCGGTTCTGAGCGGGCATCATGCTGAAAGCCAGAGCGAGTGAATACTTGTCGTTGTCACAGAGGAAGGTCGATGAAGCTATAACATCCACAAATGATTGCCATTCGCCGCCGTCGGGCTGCTTCAGGGCCGGATGTTCTGCATCAAAGGGGATAAACCAATGGTGGATGTCATTGAAGAAGGGGAAGGTTTTGAGCGACCCGAAGGTGCCCATCAACACGTCAGAGCCCTCTTCCTGAAGCTCTGACAGCTCTTTGATTTTGTCGCTCAGGCCGCTCTTGTCCATCATTTCCTGCCATTCGGGGTTGTCCTCGAATGATTCAGGGTCGATGGGTGAGTGGCTGTCGCGCAGTCGTTTTTCCAAGTCCGGCTTGAGCTTCATCAGGCCGGGAATGAGTTCGTCGGTAATCTTTTTGTTGACGCGCTCGGTGTCGCGGGCGCGGATGAGTTGCAGGAACGCCATATGGAGATCGCGCTCCCAACGGGGAGAGTCGGCCGCGGCGGCAATAGAATGAGCCACTGATTTGCGCATTGGCCTGTTGCGGTGGCTCCAGAGAGTTATCAGCAGCCCGCAGAGCGCTTTTACTGACACCTGCTCGTCGTCGGCCAGATATGCCTTGGCCATAAGCTCGATGCGCCTGTCATCGTGCCATTCCAGCTCTCCCATCATCACAGCGGCCACCACCATCTGGCGGGCGCCTGACGGCACCCCCGGATTGGTTATGAATCCGGCCAGAGTGTCGGCTTCCTCACGGGTGAGTGGGTGAGATGTCCACACGTGGTTAAACAGCTTTCGCTCGCACATGTCAAGCCGGGTTGACAGGTTCACTCCGTCGCTGCCGGTGGCATCGGTCATGCCTGCCAGCAGCGCATTGCTTTTGTCGGCGAGGGTGCGCAGATAGTCGCTCACCGCGGTGGAAATGCTCTCGTCAGGGTTGAGAGCATTGCTTCTCACGGTGTTGAAGTAAAGCGTGGGCTTGTCGGCTGTCTTTTTGCGGCGCGATATGCAGGCGGCAATGTCGCGCACGGAAGCGAGTATGTCATCATACACCGCTTCGCGCGACGGATCGGCAATCCCTCTAAGGGCGTAGTCGGTCAGGTAGCCATAGGATTCGCGAAGGGTGTCGACGCGTGAGCGAAGGGCGCGGTCACCGAGGTTGGTAGCCGAGCGTCCCAGCGCGTCAATAGCTTCATATATATGCCCGTTCCTAAGCAGTTGCTCAAGAGTGGGACGTTGATTGGTGTTCATTAGCGTTTTTTGGGTACGTACAGATATAACAATGTATGTTCGCCATTGGCAAAGATATAGAAAAAATCACTCAAAAGTCGTGCCAAATGCAGCGTTGGCCGCTATTTTTTACAAATTTCACATAAAGCAACCCCGAGGTTTCATAAAAAAGAATAATAATCAACACGGAACGGTGACAAAATTTGCATCCGTAGCCGCTTTTGACTACTTTTGCGAAAATTTGTAGAGATCAATCATTATTAATAATACCATTCTAAGCACAATGAAAAAAGCTTCTTGGATTATGGCATGCTTCATGTTTGCGTCGTCAGTAACAGCAGGCGCGCAGATTGTGGAGTCATCGCCCACACCGCTCCAGCAGTCAAGCAAGGATGTGGTGCTTACCTATCATGCCGATCAGGGCACAGCAGGCCTTAAGGGCCTCACCTCAGGTGTCTACACTCACATCGGCGTTATAACCAACAAAAGTGACGGCTCCTGGACCTACGCTCCCTCAAAATGGGGCGACAATGCCGACAAATATGCCCTTGAATTCGTGTCGACCGACACATGGCGCCTCAACATCGGCGACATCCGCACCTATTTCGGAATAACCGACCCTGATGAGGAGGTGCTCAAACTCGCCATGGTGTTCCGCAACGCCGATTGCACCAAGGAAGGCAAAGGTCCCGGCGGTGCCGACATTTTCCTCGATGTCTACCCTGACCAGTTCTCAATGTCGCTCGCTTCAAGCCTCTCCGGCTCGGTGCTGAACGACAACACTTCCGCCACTTTCACCGTCAGCTCAACAGAGGCCTGCGAGCTTTCGCTCTTTGTCAATGACACCAAGGTGGCCAATGTCAACGGAACTTCGCTCAAGGCTGACTACACTTTCTCTGGCCGTGGCGAATACGTGGTGAAAGCCACAGCCGATAATGGCAAGGAAACCGTCACAGAATCGCTCACCTACCTCGTGGCTCCCGAGGCCGTGGCTGCCGACTATCCCGGCGGCACTCCCCGCATGGGTGCCGTGAAAAATGACGATGGCTCCGTGACCTTCTGCCTCGCGGCTCCTCAGAAGAGCAGCGTGATTCTCGTAGGCTCATGGGACGATTACGCCACTCTGGGCAAAAACGTCATGAACTATCAGGACTATGAGGGTCATCGCTATTTCTGGCTGACTGTTGAGGGTCTTGAAAGCGGCGTCCACTATCCTTATTATTATATTGTGGACGGTGCGACAAAGGTGGCTGACCCCTACGCTCACCTTGTTCTCGACCCGTACAGTGACAAGTGGCTCACCAACAATCTCGAAGGCATCCCTTCGTATCCCTACGACCGCTTCGAGGACACCGCTCTGGCCGTTTATTGCGACACTCTTGACGATTATGACTGGGAGGTGACCGATTTCGAGATTCCCGCTCATGACAATCTGGTGATTTATGAGCTCCTTATCCGCGACTTCGGCGGCGACGGCTCCGGCACCGGAACCATCAAGGATGTCCACTCTCATCTCAACTATCTGAAGAATCTCGGTGTCAACGCCATTGAGCTGATGCCTATCATGGAGTTTAACGGCAACAACTCATGGGGCTACAACACCAACTTCTACATGGCTCCTGACAAGGCCTACGGCACCCCGGCCGAGTATAAGAAACTCATCGACACTCTCCACAAGATGGGATTTGCCGTCATCCTCGACATTGTGTTCAATCAGAGCGACGGCCTCCATCCCTGGTACCGCATGTATGACATCAAGGAGAATCCTTTCTACAATGCCCATGCACCTCATGACTACAGCGTGCTCAACGACTGGCGTCAGGACCATCCCCTGGTTCAGCAGCAGTGGGAGGACGCTCTTCGCTACTGGATGACGGAGTACAAGGTTGACGGCTTCCGCTTCGACCTCGTGAAGGGCCTGGGCGACAATGACAGCTATACTTCCGGCACCGAGGCTTACAATCCCTCTCGTGTGGCCAACATGACCCGCCTCCATTCGGTCATCACTTCAGTTAATCCCGCCGGCATCCATATCAATGAACACCTGGCCGGAGCCAAAGAGGAGAATGAGATGGCCGCCGATGGCCAGCTCAACTGGAGCAACATGAACAACGCTGCCTGTCAGGTTGCTATGGGTTATCAGAGTGATGCCGACATGAGCGGCATGTATGCTCCCCGCAACGGCAGCCGCACCGCCGGCTCTACCGTGGCCTATTGCGAGAGCCACGATGAGGAGCGCATGGGCTACAAGCAAACCCAGTGGGGAGCCACAAACGACATCAAGACTGACGATACCATCCGCATGCGTCGCCTTGGTTCCGTGGCCGCTCAGATGCTCATGACTCCCGGCTCAAAGATGATCTGGCAGTTTGCCGAACTCGGCGCCGACCAGTCAACCAAGAGCTCCGACGGTTCAAACAACACTGACCCCAAGAAGGTCGTTTGGGGCTATCTTGACAATGCCGCCCGTGCCGGCCTCTATCAGAGCTATCGCGAACTGTGCTGGATGCGCCAGTATAACCCTGACCTGTTCTCAGCCGATGCCAACGTCACTCTCAGCCTCAACGGCTGGGCCGACGGTCGCTATATTGTCCTCTCAAACGGCGACAATGAGGCCGTGCTTCTCGTCAATCCTGAGACCTCCAAGAGCGTGGTGGTCAGCGCTCCTGTCACCAAAATCAGCGATGCTAACAATCAGGTGATCAGCGCAAGCTTCGCCACCGAGCCTGCCGTAGTAGCCACTGATGGCAATGTGTCATGCGAGCTCGCTCCCGGCGCCTATGTCCTGGTCGGCACTTCCGATCTCACCGAGATTGACTCCATCATGGGCTCAGAGCCTGCCGTTAGCGTGCGCGGCGAAAACGGTCGCATCACCATCGTAGGCGATTACACTTCAGCCGCTGTGTTTGACCTCATGGGCCGCAGCTATCCCTCGCTGCGTGTGCCCGCAGGCACATACGTTGTCAATGTGGACGGTGTGGCCTCGAAGGTTATCGTCAAGTAATCAATCCTGAATCATTAAAAAGAGCGGGGCACCGGTTTGGCGCCCCGCTCTTTTTTGAATTTATTAAGATTGGTGTGAAAAATTAATGCACACACCCCGGGCTATCTTTGCATCGTAATCAAAACTCATTTTCTAACCTCTTAACTCAGCCCGATTATGAACCAGTCAGTATTCTTCAGCTCACGTGTGATTGACACCATCAATTCGCTCCCTCTTGACGACCGCTCAACCATGGCGGCTGCCCTTACCAGCGAATTTATCCTTGGCATGGATGCCGCCGGCTCACTGAGCGGTGTGCAGAAGATGGTCTATGCAATCATCCGCCACTATGTCAAGCAGGACATGAGCCGCCTCGGCACCACCAAGGAGGTGATTGACCTCCGCGACATCTGCTGATTCACCTTCGGGCGTCGCAGTAAGTGAGCTCTATGCCCCGGTTGGAAACCTGCCGTCGGGCAGTCGACAAAAAAGCCGGAACGAAGCGGGCAACCCGCCGTTCCGGCTTTTTCGTCGTTTCAGTCAGTGTCAGTGCGCTTATTTCAGTAGGCTGATTGAGCGGCTGATGAAGTCACTGAGCTCGGCGCCTTTGAGGAGGCCGTTGGCCAGTAGCGCCAGGTCAATCACCTGCTTAACCAGGGGCTGCTTGGAGGCAAACTCGCTGACGGCTTTCTCGCGCTCGCGGCGTTCATGAGCCATTGTCTCTTCAAGATGCTGTTCCTGCTTGCTGTCGGCGTCTTTGTCGGCGCTGTCGGTCTTCTCCTTGCTATGGAGGGCACGGAGCTCTTCGTCGGCCTTGGCAATGGCGTCAGTCATGGGCTTCACTGCGGGCATGAGCTCGGCATCGGCCTTGTCGGTGATTCCCTTGATGATGTCGGAGCCGGTGTTGACGATGATGTTGTAGCTGTCCGGCATCTCGCCGTAGAAGCTCATGCCGGGCTGCATGGCGGCCATCTCCTTCATTCGGCGCATGTATTCGTTCTGTGTGATGAGCACAGGGTTGGCGTTGTTGTCAAGCTTCTCGAAGGTCACGAAGAATTCGGCTTTGTCAACCTTGGCCACCTGTGAGCGGAAAAGGGTGGTGTAAACATCCACCTGTTCGGCACTCAGGCCACTCTCTTTCTTGTCGTCTTTGGGGATGAGGTTTGAGGCGATGTCGCTGTCCACGCGGGTGAAGCGGGTCTTCTCAAGCTTGCTCTCCAGAAGGCCGATGAAGTGGCTGTCAAGCTGTCCGTCCATCAGCAGCACATTGTAACCCATGTCCTGAGCCTGCTTGATGTAGTTATACTGTGCGATGGGGTCGGTGGAATAGAGATAAACCACGTTGCCCTCCTTGTCGGTCTGATTGGCTTCGACGAGGGTGCGGTATTCCTCCAGGGTGAAGTATTTCCCTTCGGTGTCGCGAAGGAGAGTGAATTTCATCGCTGCGTCGCAGAATTTCTGGTCGGTCAGCATGCCGTACTCAATAAACACCTTGATGTCGTCCCACTTCTTCTCGAAGTCCTGACGGTCGTTCTTGAAGATGTTGTCAAGGCGTTCGGCCACTTTCTTGGTGATGTAGCCTGAGATTTTCTTGACGGCGGTGTCGCTCTGCAGGTAGGAGCGTGACACGTTCAGAGGGATGTCAGGCGAGTCGATAACGCCCTGAAGGAGCATCATGAACTCGGGCACCACACCTTCCACCGAGTCGGTCACATACACCTGGTTGCAGTAGAGCTGGATGCGGTCCTTGCGGATGTCGAGGTTGTTCTTGATTTTAGGGAAGAAGAGGATGCCCGTCAGTGTGAAGGGATAGTCCACATTGAGGTGAATCCAGAACAGGGGATCCTCCTGACCGGGATAGAGCTCATGGTAGAAGTTGCGATAATCCTCGTCGGTCAGGTCGGCGGGTTTCTTGGTCCATGTGGGCTCGGTGGAGTTGATGACCTTGCCGGCGCTCTCCACGGGCACGGGAAGGAAGCGGCAGTATTTCTTCAGAAGGGTGTCAATGCGTGCCTGCTCCAGGAATTCCTTGTCGTCATCGTCAATGTAGAGGATGATGTCGGTTCCGCGCTCGGCTTTCTCGGCGGGGCCCATGTTGTAGACGGGTGAGCCGTCACATTCCCAGCGCACGGCCTCAGCGCCCTCTTTGTAGCTCAGTGACACTATCTCCACTTTCTTTGCCACCATGAAGGCTGAGTAAAAGCCGAGGCCGAAGTGACCGATGATGGAGTTAGCGGAGTCTTTGTACTTGTTCACAAACTCTTCGGCACCGGAGAATGCAATCTGGTTGATGTACTTGTCAATATCGTCAGCTGTCATGCCGATGCCGTGGTCACTGACGGTGAGGGTGCCTTTCTCTTTATCGACGGTCACTGTCACCTTCATGTCGCCGAGCTCACCCTTGAACTCGCCGAACGATGCCAGTGTCTTCAGCTTCTGAGTGGCGTCGATGGCGTTTGAAACGAGCTCACGCAGAAAGATTTCATGGTCGCTGTAAAGAAATTTCTTGATTACAGGAAAGATGTTTTCGGTGGTAACACCGATTGAACCTTGTTTAGTGCTCATATCTTTATTAGTTCGTTGTTATGTTTTTTGCTATTCTTATAACAAATCCTGTGCCACATGGTTCCCGCCTGACAAAATGGCCGCCCAACTCCTCACTCCTAACTCCTAACTCCTAACTGAAAAAAAATCGCTGAATCAGCGATTTTTTCCGCACGATGTCCGCTTTTTCATTTTCGCGCCCCGTAACTTTGCATTGTCAATCATCAACAATAATAGGGACAAACATTTGCGTGGGATGGTTGACCATTAATCAAAATCGCTCGGGCTCGTCGCTGTCGCGACCGGCGCGCTCGGGCAGGGCAGTAGCCCCGGAGGTCTTTCTCCACCAAAAAAATCTAAAAAATCTCTCAAAAGGAGAAAGGCCGAAAGGCATAATCCCTGAATCAGTGACAGGGGCATCCGTTTTAGAGGGCCGGGTGCTCCCTGTTCCTGTTCCCCTTTTCTGACCGGCGGTTGATTTTCGCCGCGAAATGACCGTAGTTCGGAATTAATCGTTAATTTTGCATTTTATAAAATTTAGAATCAACAATCGCACCTCATAACACTGACTCAGATGAGCAACACTGAAGAGAAAAAAGTGAATGACACCGAGGCTGCCGGTGAAGCCCGCGGTCTTAATTTCGTAGAACAGATTGTGGCCGATGACCTCGCGGCCGGTAAGAATGGCGGACGCCTCAACACTCGTTTCCCGCCCGAACCCAATGGCTATCTCCACATTGGTCATGCCAAGGCCATCTGTATGGACTTCGGAGTGGCCGAAAAGTTTGGCGGCACATGCAATCTCCGTTTTGACGACACCAACCCCGTTAAGGAGGATGTGGAGTATGTCGACTCTATCAAGGAGGACATCAAGTGGCTCGGCTTTGACTGGGCTGACCGTGAATATTACGCCAGCGATTACTTCCCTCAGCTTTATGATCTGGCCGTGCGCCTGATCAAGGAGGGCAAAGCCTACGTTGACGATCAGACCTCTGAGCAGATTGCAGCTCAGAAGGGCACTCCAACCACCCCCGGCCAGGCAAGCCCTTTCCGCGACCGCACTCCCGAGGAGAATCTTGACCTCTTCGAGCGCATGAACGCAGGCGAGTTTGACGAGGGGTCACGCGTGCTCCGTGCCAAGATTGACATGGCTTCGAGCAACATGCACTTCCGTGACCCCATCATGTACCGCATCATCAAGACGCCTCACCATCGCACAGGCACAAAGTGGAATGTCTACCCCATGTATGACTTCGCCCACGGCCAGAGCGACTTCTTTGAGGGCGTCACTCACTCCATCTGCACCCTCGAGTTTGTGCCTCATCGTCCCCTCTATGACTATTTCGTAGATGAGCTGGCCGACGAGACTTACCGCCCCCGCCAGATTGAGTTTAACCGCCTTAACCTCACTTACACTGTCATGAGCAAGCGCAAGCTGCTCCAGCTTGTCAAGGAGGGTCTCGTGGCCGGATGGGATGATCCCCGCATGCCAACCATCAGCGGCATGCGTCGCCGTGGCTACACTCCCGCGTCGGTGCGCAATTTCATTGACCTCATCGGCTACACCAAGTACGAGGCGCTTAACTCCATCTCTCTGCTTGAACATGCCGTGCGCGACGACCTCAACCGTGTGGCCACCCGCGGCATGGCTGTCATGAACCCCGTCAAGGTGGTCATCACCAACTATCCCGAGGGTCAGACCGAAATGGTGGAGATGGAAAACAATCCCGAGGATGCTCAGGCAGGAACTCACCAGATGCCCTTCTCACGCGAAATTTACATCGAGCGTGACGACTTCATGGAGAATCCTCCCAAAAAGTTCTTCCGCCTCGCCCCTGACGGTGAGGTGCGTCTCAAAGGCGCTTACATTATAAAATGTGAGGGCGTGGAGAAGGACGCTGAGGGCAACATCACCCAAATCAATTGCACCTACGACCCCGAAACCCGCAGCGGCCTCCCCGGCAGCATGCGCAAGGTAAAGGGCACGCTCCACTGGGTCAGCGCCCCGCATGCTGTCGATGCCACGGCGCGTCTCTATGACCGTCTGTTCAGCGTCGAGGATCCTTCGGCCGAGCCTGATCGCGATTTCCGCGACATGCTCAACCCCGACTCGCTCAAGGTTGTGGAAGGCATCAAGATTGAGCCTTTCCTCGCTGAAAATGCCGTGCCCGGACGCCCCTTCCAGTTCCAGCGTATCGGCTATTTCACTCCTGACCTCGACTCGCGTCCCGGCGCGCTGGTGTTTAACCGCACCATCGCTCTCAAGGACAGCTGGGAGAAGGCTCAGAAGAAGTAAAAAAATCATCTTTATTCCCCCATTGCTCGCGCATGGCTGAAAACCAGGATTCCACCTCCGCGCTCTACGATCGTTTTCGCAACGTCGTAGGGCGTGGCGGCTCTCAAAGGCATGATGAAGAAGCCTATTTCGACGAGGACGATATCATCGAAATCTACGATTATGCTAATGACCATAACGATGATTTCATTAAGATTGAGGCCTTGTTCTACGGTGCCCGCATGTTCCCTGACAGCGAGGCGTTGCGCATCCGTCGTGACTATCTCTATTACTATCTCGGCTATGACGATGCCGTAAGAGTGATGCTTGAGCGCCGCACAAATCCCACCACACTCAGCCGTCTCCTCGCCTTGCGCAGCCTCACTGACCGTAGCCAGCCCACCCACAAGGAGCTGAGCGAGATTCTTGACGCCGCGGAGTCGCTTGACGATGAGGAGGTAATCCAGTTTGTCACCGAGGCTTCCACGCCTGAGAATTATCAGTGGCTGCTGGCCAATGTGGAGCGCATCAGGGCCAAGTGTTCTTATCTCCCCACGCTCTATTATGAGCTGGCCAGTGCTGCCGAGAATAATTCTGACTATCCCACGGCCATTGCGATGGCTGAGGAGCTCACAATGCTTGAGCCGTTTAATCTCGACTATTGGGAGCTGCTGGCTGAGATTCAGACGGTCACGGGCGATTTCAAGAGCGCGCTTTCGTCGCTTGACTATTCGCTTGCCATTGACCCTGACTCGGCAAAGTCAAAAATCCTCAAGGCTTCGGCGCTCTATCAGCTTGACCGTGACGCCGACACTGTGATTGACCTGCTTATGGAGGTAAGGAAGAGTGACCGCTTTGACGCCACCACGCTCCAGACTCTCGTGGTGCTCCTCACAGGGGCCAATCGTCTGTCAGATGCTGTGACGGTGGTAGAGGAGTTTCTGGCCGCGTCGCCTGATGACCTTCTTGCGCTTGACTGTCTCTTCCTGCTCCGCCCAGACAGTGTGGAGGAGGTGCTCTCGGCTTTCTCGCAGCGGCCCGTTGCAGCGGCCATGACTGAGACGGAGTGGCTGGGATGGGCCGGTCGTCACATGCCTTTCCGGCGCTATGGGGTGGCTGCCTCCATCCTCATGAAAGCGCGTGAGCTGGGACGTCTCGATGCGGGCAATCTGCCGCTGCTCATTGAGGCGCTCTATCTTGCCGGACGCTACACGGATGTGCTCGCTCTCACCAATGAGGCGGGCTACACCGAAACCACCGCCACGCCTGAGGTTCTCATGGCTGCGGTGATGTCATGCGTCCGCCTTGGCCGGGTGCCGCAGGCGCGGGTGATTCTGTCGTCTTACATCACCGTACGCTCGTCGCTGGCGCAGCCTGAGGGACCGCTTGACATGGTGACCCTCCCGGAGCTCACTCGCGGGCTTTACAACATCGGTGCGCGCGCGGCGCTTATCAATATAGCCAACGCGCTTGACTCGCCCGACGTCATTCCGCCGGATGACTATGACCCTTTTGCTCCGCTCAAATAACCGGCGGCTCACATTCTTATTGCCTTACACATTATGACTATACCTCAGATTATCTCCGAATCAGGCCGCCCCGGCTTCTCTATCGAGGTGCTGCCGCCGCTCAAGGGCCGCAACATCTCGCGCCTCTATGCGTCGATTGACCGCATGCGTGAGTTCGGACCACGCTATGTCAATATCACCACCCATCGTAGCGAGATTGTCTACACTTCCACTGACGATGGGCTCTACCGCCGCGAGAGTGTGCGCTCTCGTCCCGGCACTGTTGCCGTGGCTGCAGCCGTTCAGCAGCGCTACGGCATCCCTGCCGTGCCCCACATCATCTGCAGCGGCTATTCCCGCAAAGAGACGGAGTATGCGCTGATTGACCTCAGCTTTCTCGACATCACCAACATCCTCCTGCTGCGCGGTGACAAGGCCAAGCATGAGAGCTCGTTCAATCCTGACCCTGACGGCCACAGCCATGCGCTGGAACTGGAGGCGCAGATTAACGAGTTCAATGCGGGCCTGTTCATTGACGGCACGAAGATGGAAACCGAGGGCCGTGTACCTTTCAGCTTCGGCGTGGCGGGCTATCCTGAGAAGCATGAGGAGGCGCCCAATGTTGATTTTGACATTGAGATGCTCCGCCGCAAGATTGAGGCCGGAGCTGACTATGTGGTCACGCAGATGTTCTTTGACAATGCGCGCTATTTTGACTTTGTGGCTCGCTGCCGCGCCGCCGGAATCAACGTGCCTATCATCCCGGGCATAAAGCCCATCACGCGTGAGAAGCAGATGACGCTGCTCCCCAAGGTGTTCCACGTTGACCTGCCTACGGAGCTCTCCACTGCCATCCTTGACTGCAAGGGCGATAAGGATGCCGTCACCGCCGTCGGTGTTGACTGGTGCACCCGTCAGGTCAAGGAGCTCTATGATGCCGGTGTGCCTTCTGTCCATTTCTATACTGTCAATGCCGTTGACAGTGTCTATAATGTCCTAAAACGTCTTTTCTGATGAAATTCTCCGACATTCCCGGTCATGACCATGTGAAAAACCGTCTCAAGCAGATGGTGGCGGATAATCGTGTGCCTCACGCTCTGATGCTCCACGGCGTCCCGGGAATCGGAAAGCTGGCGTTGGCGCGTGCGCTGGCTCAGCGCATCCATTGTGCCAATCCGGGTCCTGACGGCGATTCGTGCGGAGTGTGCCCTTCCTGCCTCCAGCATAAGAGCCTCAACCACATTGACACTGTCTATTCTTATCCCGTGCCGAAGCGCGACGGCGGCAAGGACACTGTGTCGTCAGACTATGCCGATGATTGGCGAAAGTATCTAACGGCCAACATGTTTATGGATTTCGCGGCTTGGCATGCATCGCTTGGCAAGAAGATGTCACAGCCACAGATTCCCCGCGCCGAGTCGCGCGAACTGCTGCGCCGGGTGTCCACCACAGCGCATGTCTCTGACCGCAAGATTGTGATTATGTGGCTCCCCGAACGTATGAATGAGCAGGCGGCCAACGGTTTGCTGAAGCTCATTGAGGAACCGTTTGCTGACACTTCCTTCATCTTCGTCAGCGATAATCCCGCCGCAATCATCCAGACCATACGCTCGCGCTGTCAGATGCTTGAGGTGCCGCGCTTGTCGGATGATGTCATTGCGGGTTATATGACTGCTACGAAAGGGCTCGACCCTGCTGACGCCATGGCGCTGGCGCATATTGCCGAGGGCAGCATGGCCGAGGCGCTGAGGCAGCTGGCCAACGATGGTGACAATGCGGTTTATCTTGACCTCTTTATCCGCCTGATGCGTCTGGCTTACATGCGCGACGTCAGCGGTCTGCGTGCGTGGGCTAATGAGCTGACGGCTCTGGGCCGCGAGCAGGAAACGAAGTTTCATGCCTATTGTCAGCGCATGATTCGCGAGAATTTCATCCTCAATTTCGGCAACAGGAGTCTGAGCTATCTCAATCGTGCCGAGGAGGTGTTCAGCTCGCGCTTTTCGCGCTTCATCACGGAGCGCAATGCCGAGCGCCTGGCCGCTGCTTTCAATGATGCCATGATTGACATCGAGGGCAATGGTAACGGCAAGATTGTCAATTTTGATTTGGCTATCCGCGTAATCCTTCTTCTGAAATGAAACCGTTTCTGCGCCTTTTAGCCGAGGCTTACCACAGGAACTTCCCTGATGGGCTGAGCGATTTGTGCTTCGTGTTTCCCACGCGGCGCGCCGCGCACTTTTTTCTTGAGTACCTGAGCCATCTGGAGCCGGCGCGCAAGTTTGCAATCTTGCCGCGCGCGCTCACCATGAGCGAGTTTTGCAGCTCGTTCACTGACCGTGTGCAGCCCTCGCGCTTCGATGAGCTTTGCATCCTTTATAATGTCTATCACACTCTCTCCGAGGAGATTCCTGACTTTGACCGCTTCCGCTTCTGGGGCGAGATGATTCTGGATGACTTTAACCATGTGGACTCTTCGCTGGCTGATGCAGAGATGCTGTTCAGAAATGTCAGCGAGTTCCGCGAAATTCGCACGGACTATCTCACGGATGAGCAGCGCGAGATTATCGAGCGCTATTGGCCTGAGTCGCTCCCTCCCAAGGATAGCAACGCGGGCTTCTGGCTTCATCGCGAACATGGCGCTTACAATGGCCCGAAATCGGCCGTTGTGGGCAAGTTCATGAAGCTCTGGCAGGTGCTCGGTGCCCTTTATGAGGGTTTCAACGAGGAGATGAAGCGCAATGGCCTTATCTCCTCGGGGCAGACTGTCAGAGGCGTGGCTGAGAGGCTGGGGCAGATGTCAGCGGCTGATTTTGAGTCGCCGCTCTATGTGTTCGCGGGCTTCGGACTCCTCTCCAATGCCGAGCTTAAGATTTTCAAGCGCATGCAGCGGTTGGGGATTGCTCATTTTTATTGGGACCTCCCGGGCTCGCTTGTCTCCATGCCTGAGAATCGTGCGGTGAGGTTCATCCGCCGTTATCAGGATGATTTCCCGCCGGCAATTGACCTGAATGATTTCGACGTTGACACTCAGCTGACCCCCAAGGTCACCATCGTGGGGGTTCCTTCAGCAACGGGTCAGGCCGCGCTTGCGGGCCACACTCTGCGTCAGTGGCAGGGCGCGGGATTGATAGGGAAGGGCCCTGCTGCGGTCAACACGGCCGTGGTCCTGGCTGATGAGTCGCTGTTTACTCCGCTGGTTCACCGCCTGCCAGACAGCATCACCAACATCAACGTTACTCTCGGCTTGCCGGTGCGGCAGACTCCTGTGGCGGCGCTTATGCGCTCCATTGTTTCGCTGCAGCTGCGCTCTCGCTTCGTCAGAGATGACTATCGGTTCTTCTATGAGGATGTGATGCGCCTGCTCCACACCCCTTCGGTGAGAAGCATTGCCCCGGAGTGTTGCGACAATGCCGTGCGCCACATGAACGCCAACCGCGTCTACACTCTCACCTCAGCCGAGGCCAAGGAGCTCCTTCCGCCGCTCGCTCCGCTGTACACCGCTGTCAAGGCCGTTGACAATTTCAGCGAAGTGTTTGACTACATCGAGGGGATTGTCAGCTTCCTCACCGAGCATCTTGACAGGGAGGACAATACGTCGCGCCGACTCGACATGCAGTTCCTCCGCGGCTATCTCCAGACGGTCAAGTCACTGCGCACCACCATCGCGACGCGTGGCATCAGCGTGGCCAACACCACAGCTCTGCAGCTCGTGGAAAGGGTGGTGGGAAGCGCTTCCATCCGCTTTGAGGGGCGACCTATCGAGGGCCTGCAGATAACCGGAATGTCAGACGTGAGAGGGCTCGACTTCAGCAACATAATCCTCACGTCAATGAACGAGAAGGTCTATCCCAAGCGTTCGGCTCTGCGTTCGTTCATCCCGGAGAACATCCGCCGCGGCTATGGTCTGCCTACGTCGGATTACGTTGAGGCTGCCTGCTCTTACAATTTCTTCCGCCTGGTGGCGCGGGCTTACAACGTAGCCGTGTTCTATGACTCACGTAGCTCGGGCGTGGGTGCCAACGAGATGTCTCGCTATGTGTCGCAGCTTCTCTATCTGGGCACAATCCCCGGCGTGCGTCATCTCTCGGCGTCTTACACAACCGACACGTTTAAGCCTGTATCCATCGAAGTTGACAAGCACAATCCCGAGGTGGTGGAGCGTCTTAGCCGGTTCTGCTCCGAGGGTGAGGATTGCCGCTATCTGTCGGCTTCGGCCCTCAACACCTACATTAACTGCCCTCTGAGCTTCTACCTCTCCTATGTGGCTGATTTGAGGGTGGAGGAGGATGTGGTTGACTTCGTGGACTCAAGCACCTACGGCAAGATTGTCCACCAGGTGACGGAGGACATCTACAATGAGCTGCGCGGCTCGCGCCCCAAGGTTCTCGTAACCGCTGAGGTGCTGAAGCGCATTGCTGATAATCAAGCTTATCTTGACCGCCTGATAACTATGGCGGTCAACTACCACCATAACCGCACGGACCGCCACGACACCACGCCGCTGATTGGTGAGACGCGTGTGCTTGCCGAACTCATTCGCCATTCCGTCCGCGAGATGCTGCGTCGCGAGATGGAGATGGCGCCATTCTCATTCGTGGCGGCCGAGTTCAAGCGGCGTGGCCGCTACGCAGTGTCGCCTTCGCTGACTGTCAACACTGTCATGGTCATTGACCGCATTGATGAGTTGGCTCCGGGTCATCTTCGCTTCATTGACTATAAGACGGGCAATGATGATCTGACGTTCTCCTCGGTGGATGACCTGTTTGACGACCCGTCGGCAAGCAAGGAGCGCAGCAAGGCTGTGCTGCAGCTGATGCTGTACTCTCACCTCTATCGTGCTCAGCAGGGCTTCCAGGGCAAGATTCAGCCGTATATCTACCGGTTCAAGAGCATCTTTACCGAGGGGCTCCCTCCGATTGTCTACAACAAGACGGTGTTTGACGATGACTCGGTGATTAACAGCGAGTTTGTTGACCGTCTTCACGAGGTAATCGAGGAGATTTTCAATCCTGATGTGCCGTTCCGCCAGACCGACAAACTGAAGAAGTGCACCTACTGTAACTTCCGTCAACTCTGTAACCGCGAAGGATAATGGCCGGAGTGTATGTCCACATACCGTTCTGCAAGTCAAAGTGTGGCTACTGTGACTTCCATTCCATCCCGCGGCTGCAGCTTGCCGGGGATTATGTGGATGCGTTGCTCTGTGAGCTCAGGGCGCGGGTGGACCGTCCTGTGTCGACGGTCTATATAGGCGGGGGTACACCTTCGGCTTTGCCTCTCTCAGAGCTGTCTCGCCTTTTGAGCGAGCTTCCTTCGGAGGGGGTGGAGGAGTTTACCATCGAGGTCAACCCTGATGATGTGACGCGTGAGTTTGCTGACTTCCTGGCTCAGTCGCCTGTCAACAGGGTGAGCATGGGTGTGCAATCGCTCGTTGATGCTGAGCTGAAAGCGGCGGGGCGCCGCCATGATGCGGCAGGTGCCGTTGAGGCGTGTCGCCGTTTGCGTGAGGCCGGCATCGCCAACATCTCGCTTGACCTCATCTACGGACTCCCGCTGCAGACGTTGGAGTCGTGGCGCTATTCGCTCTCTCAGCTCATTGCGCTGGGTCCTCAGCACGTTTCGGCCTACATGCTCTCCATTGAGGAGGGCACGCGCTTCTTCGCTATGAGGCAGGCCGGTAAGCTCACAGAGGCGTCGGAGGACACTCTGACGCTCATGTATGCCGAGATGTGCTATATGCTCGCCGAGGCGGGTTATGAGCACAATGAAATCTCCAACTTCAGCCAGCCGGGCTATCGTGCCCGCCATAATTCCTCCTACTGGAGCGGAGCCGACTACATAGGGCTCGGCACTGGGGCCCACAGCTTTGTTGACGGTGTGCGCGGCAGCAACCCTCCGGATGTGGCGCGCTATATCCGGCAGCATGGCGCTGATTTCTTCGAGAGGGAGGAGGAGACAGACGACAATCGCTTCAACACCATGGTCATCACGCGGCTCCGCACCTCTGACGGCCTTGACCTCGGCGAGATGGAGACTCAGTTTGGCCCCGGCAGCGTCAGGCGGTTACTGGCCGATGCTGACCCTTACCTCAGCTCAGGGAGGATGACACGTGAGGGGAGCGCGCTGAAAATAAAAGAGGATGCGTGGCTCGTAAGCGACAGCATCCTCGTAGACCTTATACGTTGATAATCAGTCGAGACTGATTTCTGCTTCCGCCATTTCGTCATATTGTCCCCAGTCGGGGTCATTCTCGCAGTAGACGGTGATTGGAAGCAGAGGGAATGGCTCCAGAGCCTGATTGAGCTTCTTTCCGAAGATGTTCGTGCTGGCGGTGTAGAACACCCAGGTGCGCTCACCATCGCCGGTGAAGATGCCCGTCATCACAGCCACAGGGTCCTTGTCAAACACCTCCAGCAGAGCGTCCTGAACATTCTCCATGAGCTCTGAGGTGGGCTTGTCAGGCATGCCGTCGGCAGCGCCTTCATAGGGCCATGTCACCTCCACACGGATGTTCATACGCGGATTGTCGCGGAATTTGGCAATGTCGCGACGTCCTGTCACGAGCACTGTGCCACCTTTGTCGCCCAGCGTCGGAGCTGTCCACCATTCACCTTTTTGAGTCTCTTTCATGATGCAAATATAGCGATTGTTTTAGAATTTTTACCTAACAATCTCGTCGTGGATAGTGTTTTTATGTTAACTTTGCAAGATAAATGAAGGCTTTTGTCACATCTCTACTCCTTGCTTCCGCTATTGCGGCCGGAGCTGCCTCTCAGCGAGAGGTGCGCGCCGCCTGGCTTGCTCCTGCAATAGAGCCGGCTGTGTCATTGAGCGCCGTTGACCGCCTGTCGGCTGCCGGGTTTAACACCCTCATGATTCGTGTGCAGACTCCCGCCGGTGTGGCTTGGAACTCAGCGTTTGCGCCTATGAATGTCACAGCCTCCATGACGCGCGAGGATGTCCTTGCCGAGATGCTGGAGCGCGCTGATGCCGCCCGTATGGAGGCGTGGGCAGTTGTAATGCCTGATGATGCTACAGACGATGCTGACCTCGCAGCGCTCTATCGTGAGATGCTGCTGAGCTACCCCTTCCGTGGGGTGGTGATTGACGCTTCACGCCTGAGCAATCTCCCGGCCGACACGCGCCGCGAGATTGTTGACCGCCTAACGCTGGAGCTCACCAACGAGTTTCCCACCCTGCTGACAGCGGTGGCCGAGACTCCTGACAGAGCCGGCAAGGTTGCCTCCGAAGCAAGCGCTATGATTGCCGACGGCATTATAGACTATTTTGTAGTAAAAACTCCCGAGCGCTTCCCAATGTCGCTCTTGACCGAGCAGTGGGATGACCGTTCCGGGGTCATTATAACCTTCCCTGATGCGGAGGAGGCTTTAGAGGCCCGCTTCCGCCGTACCCCCTGGGGCATTGCTTTCAACGCTCCTGACGAGACTGCCGCGCGCACCATCTCCGCAGGGCTCTTTGCCGACTATGCTCACCTGCCTCAGCTGCAGTCACGCCCCACCGAGCCGGAGCCCCCTGCCGGCGCAGAGCAGCTCTTCACAGGCTCTGACTACGTGGTGAGCTGGCGCGCCCCTGAATGGATTGACGAGGACGCCCCTGTGAGCTATTACACCGTCTACGATGACAAGGGGACACCGGTGATAGCCAAGACCACCGCCACCGAGGTGATCGTGCCCTCCGACAATCTCTATCGCCGCTTCTCCGTCTCGGCATGGGACACCAATCACGGCGAGAGCATGCCGGCGCCTGCGCGTGCTGTGGCCGCCTCCGTGGCCGATGAGCTGCTACCCTCCGGCAGTGACGTGGAAGTGAGCTGCAACAACGCTGTGCTCAGCCTGAAATCGCGAAACACACTCGGCACAGTGGACATCTACAACCTTGAGGGCATGGTGGTGAAGTCACGCCGCATCAACCGCCCCGCGGGCACTATCAACTGCAGCAACCTCCCTGCCGGAGTCTACGTGGTTGCCGTGCGTGACCCCGAAGGAACCGTGTGTTCAAAAAAATTCTTGCTGAAATGAATAAATTTCAGTAACTTTGTGATAGAAAACAATCACTTTACATTATGGAAATTACAGGTAAAATCATCCAGGTGATGGATGAAGTGGGGGGCACCTCACGCGCCGGCAACGCATGGCGCAAGCGCGAATACGTTCTCGAAACTCAGGAGACTTATCCCAAGAAGGTTTGTTTCAACTTCTTCGGTGACCGTATCGATCAGTACCCCATGCAGGTGGGTGACCTCATGACAGTGTCATTTGACCTCGAAAGCCGCGAATTTAACGGACGCTGGTACACCGACGTTCGCGCCTGGAAGGCTGAGAAAGCCGGTCAGAATCCTGCCGATGTTCCCGCAGCCGCCGATCCCTTCGGTGCCGCACCCTCAGCCATGCCCGCCGGATATGCCAACGCCACTCCCGCCGACATCTCGGCACCCGCTCCCGGCGAAAGCGATCTGCCTTTCTGATTCCCTCCCGAATCGACACGACACAACGAGGGGCGCTCCTATCGGGGCGCCCCTCGCTATTGTTATGGACATGCCGGGGATGTCACACTCCCTTGATGACACCGCGCTCGCTGTTGCGCACAAAAGAGCAAATCTGGTTGCGGATGTCCGTTTCAGGCAGCGTCTCCTCGATGCGGTCAACAGCGTTGCTGTAGTTCAAACCGCTCTGGAAAAGCAGATGGTAAATGTCCTGGATTTCGTGAATCTGGTCGGAGGTAAAGCCGCGACGACGAAGACCGATGATGTTCAGACCCACAAACGAGATAGGTTCACGCGCAGCCTTGACATAGGGCGGGATGTCCTTGTTAATAAGCGCACCACCCTGAATCATGACGTATGAGCCGATGTGGCAGAACTGGTGGACAAGAGTGCCACCGCCAATCACGGCGCAATCATCCACAACAACCTCGCCGGCAAGCTGACAGGCGTTTGACATAATCACCTGGTTGCCGAGCTTGCAGTCATGGGCCACATGGCAGTAGGCCATTATGAGACAGTTTGAGCCGACAATAGTGGTGCCTTTGGAGGCTGTGCCACGGTTAACGGTCACGCACTCGCGGAGCACGGTGCCATCGCCTATAACGGCTGTGGTCACCTCGCCACGGAACTTAAGGTCCTGGGGGATGCCTGACACAACAGCACCGGGGAAGATGGTGCAATTCTTGCCGATGCGAGCACCGTCAAGAATTGTCACGTTATTGTAGATTTTAGTGCCTTCGCCAATCTCCACGTCACCGGCAATGGTGGTGAAGGGCCCAATTTCGACGTTAGGACCAATCTTGGCGTCGGGATGAATCGAAACAAATTCTGAAATCATCGCAGAGATTACTTGTTTTTAACCACTTGAGCCATGAATTCACATTCACACACAATCTTCTCGCCCACGAATGCGTAGCCCTTCATCATGGCGCAGCCGCGACGCAGCTCGGTCATGAATGACACGTGGAAGATGAGAGTGTCGCCGGGCACAACCTTCTGACGGAACTTGACGTTGTCAATCTTCATGAAGTAGGTGCTGTAACGCTCGGGGTCATCCACTGAGCCGAGCACGAGCAGGCCGCCGGTCTGGGCCATCGCCTCAACCATGAGCACACCGGGCATCACGGGCTCCTGGGGGAAGTGGCCGGTGAAGAAAGGCTCGTTGGTGGTGACGTTCTTCACGCCCACGATGTGTGAATCGCCCATCTCGATAATCTTGTCCACCAGCAGCATGGGGTAGCGGTGGGGGAGAAGTTCGCGGATGCGCATGTTGTCCATCAGGGGAGCCACATTGGGATTGTAGACAGGAGCCTGAAGGTCCTGACGCTTGAGCTCCTTGCGGATTTTCTTGGCGAAAGTGGTGTTGATTTTGTGTCCGGGACGGATGGCTGTCACCTTGCCGCGCAGCGGACGGCCTATGAGAGCGAGGTCGCCGAGAACATCGAGAAGCTTATGACGGGCGGGCTCATTCTCAGCATGGAGGGCAGTGTCGTTGATGTAACCAAACTCAGCCACATCGCGATGAGCCACGTTCATGAGGTCGGCAATGCGGTCAAGCTGCATCTTATCCAGAGGAGAGTCATAAATCACGAGAGCATTGTCAAGATCGCCACCCTTGATGAGGTTGTTAGCCACGAGCTGTTCAATCTCGCGCACGAACACGAAGGTGCGGCTGGTTGAAATCTCCTTCTCGAAGTCGCCGAGGCTTTCCAGCACGGCATACTGATTCGAGAGCACGGGAGAGTTGAAAGCCACCATGACATCGATGGAGAAATCATCGTCAGGGAGAACGCTGATGGATGCGCCGCTTGTGTCATCGCGCACCTCGATTTTTGACTTCACAACGTAGAAGTCCTTGTCAGCTTTCTGCTCAACGAGGCCGGCCTCCTTGATTTTCTCTACATAGATGGCGGCGCTACCGTCCAGGATAGGCATCTCAGGCGCGTTAACCTTAATGAGGCAGTTGTCAACACCCATGCCGTAAAGCGCGGCCATAGAGTGCTCTATGGTGCCCACACGAGCCTCACCGCGGGCAATCACGGTGCCGCGGTCAGTGGAAACTACATTTTCTGCGAGAGCATCGACTATGGGTTCGCCCTCAAGGTCGGTGCGCTGAAACTTATAGCCATGGCCTTCGGGAGCGGGCAAGAACGTAGCCTCAATCTCCAGACCTGTGTGAAGGCCCTTACCCTTAACGGTAAACTCCTTATTCAGTGTGATTTGCTTCATACTGTGATATGTTTGATTTATTTATTGTCTTGGTTTATGACAGCCTCCGCGCGACGCATAAAGTCAGGAAGCTTCTTGATGGCAGCACACTGGCGCGCATAACTGCCGAAGTCAACGGCCGGCGTGCCCATTATTCGGGCGCCGTCAGGTACAGAGCGGGGCACACCCGTCTGGGCGCCCATTTGGACATTATTGCCGATGTTAAGGTGGCCTGCGATGCCCACCTGACCACCGAACATGCAATGCTCGCCGATATGGGTTGAGCCGGCCACACCACACTGCGAGGCCATAACCGTGTTGGCTCCGACGGTGCAATTGTGGGCAATCTGGATGAGATTGTCAAGCTTAACACCATCGCCAATGCGGGTGGAGCCCATGGTTGCGCGGTCAATAGTAGTGTTGGCACCTATCTCCACGTCGTCACCGATGATGACGTTGCCAATCTGGGGGAGCTTATCATAACGCTCACCCACGGGGGCAAAGCCGAAGCCGTCGGCGCCAATCACAGCACCGGCGTGGATGATGCAACGCTTGCCCACCTTGCAACCAGCGTAGATTGTCACTCCGGGATGGAGAGTAGTGGCATCGCCCACTTCCACACCCTCGCCAACAAAAGCGCGAGGATAAATCTGAGCACCTGCGCCTATGCGCGCGCCCTTGGAGATATAGGCAAAAGCTCCAACATAGGCATCCTCAGGAATCTCAACACCCTCAGCAACAAACGCCTGGGGCTCGACACCGCGACGCGCAGGGTTCATCATCTTGCTAACCTCAGTAAGCAAGTGAGCCAGAGTGGCATAGGGGTCATCAACACGGATGAGAGTGGCGCTAACGGGGTGCTCAGCCACAAAGTCGCGGCGCACTAGCACGGCCGAAGAGCCGGTGGAGTAAATAAATTCGGTGTATTTAGGATTTGCCAGAAAAGAAAGTGCGCCGGGATGGCCCTCTTCAATCTTGGCAAAGGTACTTATTTGAACATTTCCGTCACCCTCGACGGTGCCACCTGTTACGGCAGCAATCTGATTGGCTGTGAATTTCATCACTGTAAAATAAATAGTCATGCAAAGTACGCAAAAATTATTGAAACAGAAAAGCATATTGCACAAATTTTGCCCGAATGAGCACTTTCTTTCCCGGACACACCATAACAGAGCGGCAGTGGAGCAAAGAAAAGCTCCCGGCATCACACCGGGAGCAACCTTCGTTACATGAATCATACGTGTTTTTTTGCTGGAGGCAAAGTTACAGAGAGAGAATGGAATGTGCCATACACAAAAGTGTACGATTGCACCAATCTACTCAGAAGATTGAGGCTGCCGACTCCAAAGCGAGCAGCGAGCGCTTGGCAGCGTGGCCCCCTCGATAGCCGCGGAGCGCTCCGTCCTTGCCCACCACACGGTGGCAAGGGATGAGAATCAGGAGCTTATTGCTCGCTATGGCCGAGGCGACGGCGCGGATTGCGCCCGGAGAGCCAAGCGACTGAGCCACGCGAGAATAGCTCACCGTGGAACCATAAGGGATGCGGCTCACCTCGGTCAAGACACGCCGCTGAAAGTCGGTGCCACCAACTCGGAACGGCACCGAGAATGAACGCCGGCGGCCGGCAAAGTAGTCACGGAGCTCATCGGCGAACCGGCAGAGCAGAGGAGTGGAAGCCACCTCGGCCTCAGCCGGACAATGAATGTCACAAAGCACGATGTCACGGTCATCCTGACCCAGCCAGAGGGTCAAGCCATGAGCTTGGAATTGCATAACTTTCATGGAGCAAAATTAGCTAATTCTTGGAAAAACGACGCTGAATTGCTACTTTTGCTTAAGTTTCAACGTTTATAGAACATGATGGACATTCTGACCAAATATTTTCCTGCGCTGACTCCACGGCAGATAGAGCAGTTTGAGCAAGCCGCCAACCTCTACCCCGAATGGAACGCCAAAATCAATGTGGTGTCACGCAAGGATATAGACAACCTTGTGGAGCACCATATTCTGCACTCGCTCTCGATAGCCAAGTTCATCACCCCGACGGCAGGCAGCGAGATTATGGATATGGGGACGGGCGGCGGCTTCCCCGGCATCCCCCTCGCCATCATGTGGCCTGACTGCAAGTTTCACCTCGTGGACCGCATCGGGAAAAAGCTGCGCGTAGCGTCAGAGATAGCCACGGCTATAGGGCTGAAAAACGTCACCTTTCAGCACGGCGACATTGGCGAATGCCGTCAGCGTTATGACTATGTGGTGAGTCGCGCCGTGATGCGCCTGGAAGCACTCGTGCCCCTCATCAGGAAGAACATAGCCAAGGCAGAGCGCAACCCTCTGCCCAACGGCCTGATATGCCTCAAAGGTGGCGACATTTCCGATGAAATCAGTGCATGCCGCATGCCTGTGCTTGAAGTGCCTCTGAGCGATTACTTCACCGAGCCTTACTTTAACGAAAAAGAACTTGTTTACGTGGAACTATGAACATAAAAGCATTTGAATTCAGCCTGTTCGGAGTTAACACCTATGTGGTGTGGGACCCCGAGACCAACGAGGCGGCCATCATTGACCCCGCAATGACCAACAAGGCCGAATGTGAGGCCCTTGACAGCTTCATAGCCGAGAAAGGGCTGCGCCCCGTGCACCTTATCAACACCCATCTACATCTGGACCACACCTTCGGCGACGAATACGTCAGCGCCCGCTACGGCCTTCCCCTCGAAGCCAACGAAGCGGATGCCGGCTTAGGCGCCAACCGCCAGCAGCAAGCCGACAAATTCCGGCTGCCCATCAAGCTGCCGCCTGTTAGAATAAACCACACCCTCAAAGAGGGCGACAAGGTGAAAGTTGGCAATGACACCCTTGCGGTGCTGAATGTACCCGGCCACAGCCCCGGCAGCATAGCCCTGTATAATGACCGAGACTCATTCGTGATTACCGGTGACGCACTGTTTCGCGGCAGCATAGGGCGCACCGACCTGCCCGGCGGCAACCACGCGCAGCTAATCGGCTCCATCACCGACAAGCTTCTGACGCTACCGCCGTACACCCGAGTGTATCCCGGCCACGGCCCGTCGTCAACCATCATTGACGAGCAGCGCTCAAACCCCTACATCTGAAGCGCATAAAATTACCGGCCGCCTAATAACGAGAAACGCCCTGACCCGAAGGTCAAGGCGTTTTTGCTTATGGGAGGTTGGTGACCTAAAATCACTTGCCTTCGATAGCGGCGATGCCGGGGAGAACCTTGCCCTCGATGGCTTCGAGGAGAGCACCACCACCGGTTGATACATAGCTAACCTTGTCGGCCTGACCGAACTTGTTGATGCAGGCAACAGAGTCACCACCACCGATGAGAGAGAAAGCACCCTTTTCAGTGGCTTCAACGATAGCGTCAGCGATAGCACTAGAGCCAGCGGTGAAGTTTTCGAACTCAAACACACCGGCGGGACCGTTCCAGAGGATGGTCTTGGCGTCCTTGATGGCGTCAGCAAACTTCTTGCGGCTTTCGGGACCAGCATCGAGACCTTCCCAACCTTCGGGGATGTCCATAACGCTGCAAATCTGAGTGTTGGCATCGTTAGAGAAAGCGTCGGCAGCCACGCAGTCAGTGGCGAGCACGAGGTTCACGCCCTTCTCCTTAGCCTTCTTGATGATGTCAAGAGCCAGGTCAAGCTTGTCGTCCTCAACGATAGAGAGGCCAACCTTGCCACCCTGAGCCTTAGCAAAGGTGTAGGTCATGCCACCGCAGAGGATGAGATTGTCCACCTTGTCCATGAGGTTCTCGATGATGCCGATTTTAGTTGACACCTTAGAGCCACCCATGATGGCGGTGAAGGGGCGCTGGATGTTGTCAAGAATCTTCTTAACGGCGTTCACTTCCTTCTCCATGAGGTAGCCGAGCATCTTATTGTCAGCGTCGAAATAGTCAGCGATAACGGCGGTTGAGGCATGCTTGCGGTGAGCGGTGCCGAATGCGTCGTTAACATAAACGTCAGCGTAGCTTGCGAGGTGCTTTGCGAAATCCTTCTGACGCTCCTTCATTTCCTTCTTGGCAGCGTCATAAGCGGGATCAGCCTTGTCGATGCCCACGGGCTTGCCTTCCTCCTCGGGATAGAAGCGGAGGTTTTCGAGCAGGAGCACTTCACCGGGCTTGAGGTTCTTGGCAGCATCGTCGGCCTTCATGCAGTCGTCGACAAACTTAACTTCGGTGCCGAGAGCCTTGGCAACGTCGTCCTTAATCTGCGAAAGAGAGAACTTGGGGTTAACCTTGCCTTTGGGCTTGCCCATGTGGCTCATCAGAATCAGACTGCCACCGTCGGCGAGGATTTTCTTGAGAGTGGGGAGAGCACCGCGGATGCGGGTGTCGTCGGTAACATTACCGTTTTCGTCAAGAGGCACATTGAAGTCAACGCGTACGATGGCCTTCTTGTTAGCGAAGTTGTAATTGTCGATAGTCATCTTACAATTAGATTATATTGGGATAAATAGATTGTCGGAGTGCAAAATTACAGAATATTTTCCGTAATAGATAACATTCTGCCCGAGAAATTGTTTCAGATTACATTGCGGGCCTTGAGCAGCGGCTCCATAGAGAGGGCAAGCTTCTCGGCCTCACGAGCGGCAGCCTCGGCAAAATCCTCGCCCTTAGAGGCATAGATAACGCCGCGGGAAGAGTTGACCAGCAGGCCACACTCACCCTCAATCATGCCGTAGCGGGCCACATCCTCCAGACTACCACCCTGAGCGCCCACGCCGGGAACGAGCAGGAACGAGCGGGGAGCCACACGGCGAACATCGATGAACATTTCGCCCTGAGTGGCACCGACAACGAACATCATCGTATCGTCGGGAGTTTCGCTCCAGGTCTGAGCAGTGGTGAGAACATCCTCGAAGAGGCGGTTGCTGCCCGTGTTGAGGAACTGGAAATCACGCGAGCCGGGGTTAGAGGTGAGTGCGAGAATAATCACCCACTTGCCATCATAACCGAGGAAAGGCTTCACGCTGTCGCTGCCCATGTAAGGAGCGATGGTGAGAGCGTCAACATCCATCTCCTCGAAGAAAGCGCGGGCATAGAGCGCGGAAGTGTTGCCAATGTCGCCACGCTTGGCATCGGCGATGATGAAGCAGTCAGGATGATTTTCGCGGATATATTTAACGGTCTTGTCAAGCGCGAGCATGCCCGGCACACCGGCAGCCTCGTAGAAAGCGAGGTTAGGCTTATAAGCCACGGTGAAAGGTGCAGTGGCGTCGATGATGGCCTTATTGAAGGCAAAAACGGGATCCTCCTCACGCAGCAGGTGCTCAGGGATTTTCTTGATGTCAGTGTCGAGGCCGACGCAAAGGAATGATTTTTTGCGACGGATGTTTTCAACTAGTTGTTTGCGGTTCATATACTGAATGAAGGTTAGTTTTGAATTTTAGTGGTAATATAATAGCCCTTGACTTTTAATCGAGACTCGCCAGTGGGTTTTTCATCAACGAGTTCAATGCGAGTGAGGATAATATAGTCAGAGGGATTGTTTTCAGATTGCAGGGTGATGGTGGGGAATGCACGCTGATTGTCAACCTTAATGGTGTCACGCAAACTCTGAATGTCAATTGCAAAATCATTGCCATTGTAGTTTACTGTAGCCATACTGTCATCGGGAGAAGAGAGCACCTGCTGTGACGATATGTCGGTGAGGCTTACGGCATTGGGAGGAAGGAGAATCTTCGTGGAGGAATCAGCGCACACGGTTCGATGCTCATAGACGAAGACATATTCCAAATCAGTTCCCGGTTCCTCCTTATGAGAAAGAAGGCACAAATTGAAACCGGGAATTGCTGATACGGCAAAAAAAGTAATTAAGGAGGGGGCGATGATGACATTAAACCGGAAACGGCGCGAAATCACCATGGCAATCGTGACATATCCAAGCAGATTGGCAATCAAAACGTAGATGCGATTACCTGTCAGACCGTAATCGGCAATGCGCACTCCAATGGCTATGGACATCAGCAGCATAAGAGGAATGGCGGCCCACGCCATGGGGACAACCAATTTCTGACTCTGCTGATTATTCTGATTCAGAAACATTGTGAGAAGCCATCCCCCCAGAAAAATGCTTACGCAGGTGCAGAGATAACCATTGGGGAGACTCCATTGAGAAAGAATCTTGACACCATAGACATATAGGATGACCACATAGATAATCAGCACGGGGTAAAACACGAATGAGCCGAGCCGAGAGTAAATTTCGGGCACATGGGCATCGGGAGAGAGAGTGCGCAGATTGAAATGTCCTAAAAACAGCGTTATGGGTGTGAAAACAGACAGGCAAACACATACAGAAGCAAGGAACCTTTCAACAGACGAACCTATATTAAACAGAAACTCAAGCGAGACGCCAATGATTATGATTGCAATGGCAAAAAGCACACTGATGAGCAAACACTTGAAAAAGGCAGTAATCAGGGTGAAACTCTCGGAAGTGTTACAGCGCCGTGGCGGGAAAAATATGGCTGTAAAAGCCAGGATAGAAGTGAACGAAACAGCGGTGACTCTCCGGATGCCTTGGTCAACATAGCAATAATAATAGGCGTTGGCCGCGGCCAACACGATGGCAGCAAAAACAGAAAAATAGTAAGCCTTGCCACGCTTACGGCTCCATGAAGTGGCGACAGCGGCAAAGAGCAGTCCAAGGCCGGAGAAGATTATGCGCGAACTATTACACCCATAATCTGCATAAATTGTAATAATCAGCGCAATGGAGAACAGTGTGGTGAACGCCATGGGGACAGGCGCATTTCGCCAAGCCGAGGCGAAAAGACGTCGGGGATTAAGGCCGGAGAAGGAGAGGGGAGAGATCATAATTCGGCTTCTTTGAGCTTTTCGGCATTTTCGGCCACAATGAGATGGTCAATGACATCCTGAATGTCGCCGTCAACGAAAGCCTGGAGATTGTAAATGGTGTAGTTTATGCGATGGTCCGTGATTCGGCCCTGCGGATAATTGTAGGTGCGGATTTTGGCCGAGCGGTCGCCGGTGGACACGAGAGTCTTGCGGCGGGAAGCAATGTCATCAATATACTTCTGATGCTCGCGGTCATATATATATGTGCGGAGGCGAGAGAGGGCACGCTCCTTATTTTTGGGCTGGTCACGAGTTTCGGTACACTCAATGAGGATTTCATCGGTTTCACCCGTGTTTGGGTTCTTCCACATGTAGCGCAAGCGCACACCTGACTCAACCTTGTTGACATTCTGGCCGCCGGCACCACCGCTTCGGAAAGTGTCCCACTTAATCTCGCCCTCATTGATTTCAACGTCAAACGGCTCCGCCTCCGGAAGAACGGCCACAGTGGCCGCCGAAGTGTGGACGCGCCCCTGAGTTTCAGTGGCAGGGACACGCTGCACGCGGTGGACACCACTCTCATACTTCAGAATGCCGTAGACACCGTCGCCGCTTACGGCCATCACCACCTCCTTGAAACCTCCGGCAGCGCCCTCGCTGGCTGAGGTGACGGCCACGCTCCATCCGCGCGACTCGCAATAACGGGTGTACATCTTAAAAAGGTCACCGGCAAAGATGGCTGCCTCGTCGCCACCGGTTCCGGCACGAATTTCAAGGATAGCATTCTTGGAATCCTCAGGGTCGGCCGGCACAAGCATCAGCTTTATGGACTCCTCAAGCTCAGGGAGTGACTTCTGCGCCCGGTCAAGCTCCTCACGGGCCAAATCGCGCAAATCGGCGTCAGTCTCGGCATCGAGGATTGAGCGAGCCTCGTCAATAGTGTCAAGCGCAGCCTTGTAGCGACGCGTTTCGGCAATGAGTTTTTCAAGCTCCTTGTATTCCTTAGAGAGCCTGACATAACGCTTCATATCAGCGATGACATCGGGGTCAGTGATGAGAGTGCTGACCTCCTCAAAACGCGACTCAATGCCGTCGAGGCGGCTCAAAAGGGAATTTTCAGACATAGGATTATAAAAAACTTTTGGCAAAGGTAATCATTTTTGACAGCATTTTTGTTAATTTTGCGCATTGAATGAGTGACCGGCGCCTTTCCTTGACCCTGCCGCTGGGCACTTCTTATGAAAATTACGAACCAAAATCAATTCAGAATAAACTAACTGTATGGAAGTATCACTTCAGAAAAACGGCGAGGTCAGCGCTCGCCTTACCGTCAATGTAGTCGAGGCTGACTATAAGGACAAGGTTGTGAAAGACCTCAAGGAAATCGGCAAGACCCACGCCATCCCCGGCTTCCGCAAGGGCCACGTGCCCTTCGGCGAACTCCAGCGCCGCTTCGGCCGCCAGGTTACGAGCGACGTTATCAACCGCGTGGTTTATGACGCCGTTACCGACTATCTTCGCGAAAACAAAATCGACATTCTCGGCGAGCCCCTTCCCGTGGAAGTGGTGGAGCTTGACCTGAAGAACAAGAAAGACTTCACTTTCGAATATGACCTTGCCCTGACCCCCGCGCTGGACGTGAAGGTTGACAAGGACATCACCGTACCTTACTACACCATTGCCGTGAGCGACGAAATGCTCAACGAGCAGGATGCCGCACTGCGCAAGCGCTTCGGCGCCCAGATTCCCGGCGAGGAAATGGAAGCTGACGCCCTGGTTAAGGGTGCGCTCATGCAGCTCAACGAAGACGGCACTGTGAACGACAATGAAGGCGCCATCCAGGTGGTGAGCGGCATTGTAGCTCCCATGTACTTCAAGAGCAAGGAAGAGGCAGCCAAGTTTGACGGCAAGAAGGTGGGCGACAAGGTTGTGTTCAACCCCTGGAACACCTGCAACGGCGACCCCGTGGAACTGTCATCAATGCTCCAGATTGACAAGGAGATTGCCGGCGACGTTAAGAGCGACTTCGAGATGGCTATCTCTGAAATCATCGTGGTTCGCCCCGCAGAGCTCGGTGAGGAATTCTACACCAACGTGTTCGGCAAGGACAAGGTGCACAACGAAGAGGAATACCGTGCAGCCCTCAAGGATATGATTGCCGGTCAGCTTTCAGGCAACAGCGAAATCCTGTTCCGTCAGGAAGCCCAGAAGGCACTGCTCGACAAGTACGGCAAGATGACCTTTGCCGACGACCTGCTGAAGAAGTGGCTCATGGGCCGCAACGAAGGTCTGAACGAAGAGAACATCGACGAAGAGTATCAGAAGCTCCTCCCCGGCCTTGAATGGCAGCTTATCAGCGACCGCATTGCCCGTCAGGCCGACATCAAGCTCGAAGAGTCAGACCTCCTGGGCTACGCCAAGATGATGGCAGCCCGCCAGTTTGCCCAGTACGGCATGACCAACCTCGACGAGGAAATCATCACCAACTACGCCAAGCAGATGCTCGGTGACAAGAACTACCGCAACCGCCTGATTGAGCAGGTGGGCGACATCAAGCTCTTCACCGCCATCAAGGATATGGTCAATGTTGACAACAAGGAAGTATCGCTCGACGAATTCAAGGAAATTGCCGAGAAGGCATAATCGCCCCAGACGACAACACTGAAAAATCATAAGCGTCCCGCAGCCATGACTGGCTGCGGGACGCTTTGCATTGAAAAGAGGGGTAAAATGTTATAAAACAATGTGAGGAGCGTGGATGTTATAGAGAAAAACGGACATAAACGGTGCAAAATGGCCACAAAAAAAATTGTGGATTTTGCATAAAGAAGATTTTTTTGTAATTTTGGAATTAAATAGCAAACAATAGTCACAAAATGAACAACGACTTTCGCAACTACGCAGTGAAGCATCTGGGGATGAACGGTCTCGCACTTGACCAGTACACCTCTACAATCAACTCAAGCTATATCTCTCCTACAATCATTGAGGAACGCCAGCTCAATGTGGCTCAGATGGACGTGTTTTCACGTCTGATGATGGACCGCATCATCTTCATGAGCACCGATGTGAACGACTACACCGCCACCGTGGTTCAGGGTCAGCTCCTTTACCTTGACTCAGTGGACCCCGGCAAGGATATCTCAATCTATCTGAATTCACCCGGCGGCTCAGTGTCGGCCGGTCTGGGCCTTTATGACACCATGCAGTTTATCAAGAGCGATGTGTCAACCATCTGCATCGGCATGGCCGCATCGATGGCTGCCGTGCTGCTCGTGGCCGGCGAGAAAGGGAAGCGCTTTGCACTTCCTCACAGCCGCGTGATGATCCATCAGCCGCTTGGCGGTGTGCAGGGTCAGGCGAGCGACATTGAAATCACCGCCCGCGAGATTCTCAAATACAAGCGCGAACTTTACGGCATCATCTCGTCACACTCCGGCCAGCCTATCGAGAAGGTGGAACGTGACGGCGACCGTGACTTCTGGATGACCGCCGATGAGGCCAAGGCCTACGGCATGATTGACGAAGTGCTCAACCCCCGCGCAGGCAAATAACAGGAAATGGCTAAGAAACGAACCGAACCGGTCTGTACGTTCTGCGGACGCCCCGCGAGCATGAGCAGCATGCTCGTGCCGAGCGCCGTGGAGCCGACCACGATGATATGTGCAGAGTGCATTGAGCATATCCATGAAGCGCTCCGTGATTATAATCAAAAGGAGATTGAAGCTCAGGATGTGACAATGGACAATGTGCCCAAGCCCCGTGAGATTTTTGAATTCCTGAACCAGTATGTGATTGGTCAGGATGACGCCAAGCGCTATCTCTCGGTGGCCGTTTACAATCATTACAAGCGCCTGGCCCAGCATAATGATGATGTGGACATTGAAAAGAGCAACATCATTATGGTGGGACCCACCGGCACCGGCAAGACCCTTCTTGCCAAAACCATCGCCAGGCTGCTGGATGTGCCTTTCGCCATTGTTGACGCCACGGTGCTGACCGAGGCGGGCTATGTGGGCGAGGACATCGAGAGCCTGCTCACCCGCCTGCTCCAGGCCGCTGACTACGACGTGGAGAAAGCCGAGCGCGGTATTGTGTTCATTGACGAGATTGACAAGATTGCCCGCAAGGGTGACAATCCGTCGATTACCCGCGATGTGTCGGGCGAAGGGGTTCAGCAGGGTCTGCTGAAGCTTCTTGAGGGGTCAATAGTGAATGTTCCCCCTCAGGGAGGCCGCAAGCATCCCGAGCAGAAGATGATTGCCGTTGACACGAAGAACATCCTCTTTATTTGCGGCGGTGCCTTTGACGGCATTGAGCGCAAGATTGCTCACCGACTGAACACTCATGTGGTGGGCTATGCAGGCACGAAGACCCGCAGCCGTGTCAACTCTGACAACTATCTGCAGTATGTGGCCCCTCAGGACCTGAAATCATTCGGACTCATCCCCGAAATCATAGGCCGCCTGCCGCTGCTTGTTCACCTTGACCCCCTTGACCGTGAAGCGTTACTGAGAGTTCTCACCGAACCTAAGAACGCCATCACCCGCCAGTATGAGAAAATCTTCGCCATGGACGGAGTGAAGCTCACCTTCGCGCCCGAGACCCTTGAACTTATTGTTGACAAGGCAATAGAGTATAAGCTCGGTGCCCGCGGCCTCCGTTCAATAGTTGAGTCAATCATGATTGACGCCATGTTTGAAGTTCCCTCCACTGACGTCAAGGAGCTCATCATCACAAAAGAATATGCCGAAGAGAAGCTTGCAAAAGCCAACTTCGCGTCAAATATCTGACCCGCCTCTCCACAAATCAATCTGTAAAAAACAAATTACCCCGCAATCGATTGTCATCCGACAGATAGTTTTTCCAACCATCACTCACATCTCTTCTCAATGACCAGCATGACTGACACTAACTCTCTCCGCAAGGCACTCAAACTCCACTTTGGCTTTGACGCCTTCAAGGGTAATCAGGAAGCCATCATCAGTTCGCTGATGGAGGGCAATGACACGTTTGTGCTCATGCCCACCGGTGGCGGCAAATCACTGTGTTATCAGCTCCCGGCCCTGCTCATGGAAGGCACCGCAATCATCATCTCTCCGCTGATTGCGCTGATGAAAAACCAGGTTGACGCTATCCGTAACATCAGCGAGACGGACCATATAGCCCACTTCCTGAATTCGTCGCTCAACAAGGCCGCCATTGACCAGGTGAAGTCAGACATCACCTCCGGCAAGACGCGGCTGCTCTATGTGGCGCCGGAGTCGCTGACCAAAGAGGAGAACATTGAGTTTCTGAAAACGGTGCCCATCTCATTCTATGCTGTTGACGAGGCCCACTGCATCTCGGAGTGGGGCCACGACTTCCGCCCGGAGTATCGCCGCATCCGCCCGATCATCAATGAGATTTGCCCCCGTCCCGTGATAGCCCTGACCGCCACGGCCACCCCCAAGGTGCAGCATGACATTCAGAAAAATCTCGGGATGCAGAATGCCAAAGTGTTCAAGTCGTCATTCAATCGCTCCAATCTTTACTACGAGGTAAGACCCAAGACCGTGACGTCTGACCGCGACATCATTAAATTTATCAAGGACAACCCCGGAAAGTCAGGCATCATCTACTGCCTGAGCCGCAAAAAGGTGGAGGAGCTTGCCCAGATGCTGCAGGTTAACGACATCAAGGCCCTGGCTTACCATGCCGGCATGGACAGCGCCACCCGCAACGCCAATCAAGATGCATTTTTGCTTGAGAAGGTGGATGTGATTGTGGCCACCATTGCATTCGGCATGGGCATCGACAAGCCCGATGTGAGATTCGTGATACACTACGACATGCCCAAATCGCTCGAAGGTTACTATCAGGAAACCGGACGCGCAGGCCGCGACGGCGGAGAAGGGCAGTGTGTCACCTTCTACTCGGCCAAGGACCTTCAGAAGATGGAGAAATTCATGCAGGGAAAGCCTATTTCCGAACAGGAGATTGGCAAACAGCTGCTGCTTGAAACTGCCAGTTATGCCGAGTCAAGCGTGTGTCGCCGCAAGTCATTGCTACATTACTTCGGCGAAGAGTATGACAAGGAAAACTGCGGAAACTGTGACAATTGCTTAAATCCCAAGAAAAAAGTGGACGCAAAAGACAATCTGTGTGCCGTCATTGAAACCGTGCTCGCTCTGAAAGAGAAATTCAAGGCTGACCATGTGTGTGCCGTAATGCTCGGCAATGCCAATGCCGATGTCAAAGGTTATCATCATGACGAACTTGAAGTATTCGGATGCCAGCAGGGAAGCGACGAGCGTTTCCTCAATGCCGTAATCCGCCAAGCAATCATAGCCGGTTATCTCGACCGCGACATCGAGAACTACGGCTTGCTCAAGGTTACCCCCGAAGGTAAAAAATTCCTCAAAAAACCCACCGCTTTCAAAATCGTTGAGGACAATGACTTCAACGAAGAAGACGAGAGCGAAATCATAAAGAGCGGAGCATCCTGCGCCGCCGACACCGAGCTTTATTCCATCCTCAAGGACCTCCGCAAGAAGATAGCCAAGACCTTAGGGCTGCCTCCCTACGTGATTTTCCAGGACCCCTCGCTTGAGGCTATGGCCACGACCTATCCCGTGTCGATTGAAGAACTTCAGAACATTCCCGGAGTGGGGGCAGGCAAGGCCCGCCGCTATGGCGAGGAATTTGTGAAGGTCATCAAGCGCCATGTAGAAGAAAATGAGATTGAGCGCCCCGAGGACATGCGAGTGCGTTCGGTGCCTAACAAATCGAAGCAGAAAATCGCCATCATTCAGGCTATTGACCGCAAGATACCCCTTGATGAACTGGCCGACTCAAAGGGCCTGGAATTCTCGGAACTCCTTGACGAGATTGAAGCCATTGTTTACTCCGGAACGCGCATCAACATCTCCTACTTCATTGACGAGGTGATGGATGACGATCATGAAGAGGACATCTTCGACTACTTCAAGGAAAGCGAGAGCGATGACCTCAAGGCAGCCATTGACGAACTGGGCAATGACTACACGGAGGATGAAATCCGCCTTGTGCGCATAAAATTCCTTTCAGAACTCGGCAACTGATGGATAACGATGGGTCAATAATAAGCTATCGCGACGTAGAGATTCTGCGGAAGGAGCTCGTGGTGCTCAAGCACGTGGACATCGAGATTCCGCAGGGTCAGATGGTGTACCTGATGGGTAAGGTGGGGAGCGGCAAAAGTTCACTGCTCAAAACCATGTATGCCGAGGTGCCGATAGCCGCCGGTGAAGCCACCGTGCTTGATTATGACCTGACGGAGATACGCCGCAAGCAGATTCCTTATCTGCGCCGCGAAATAGGCATCGTTTTTCAGGACTTCCAACTGCTGTCTGACCGCACTGTCTATGAGAACCTCCTGTTTGTTCTCAAAGCCACAGGATGGAAGGACCGTGAAGAAATCGACGCCAGAATCGGCGAGGTGCTGGCGGAAGTGGAGATGGAGAAGAAGAACTATAAGTACCCCCACGAACTGTCAGGCGGCGAGCAGCAACGCATAGTCATAGCACGCGCGCTGCTCAACAGGCCCCGCCTGATCCTTGCCGACGAGCCCACTGGCAATCTTGACCCCTCCACGGGCGAGAAGATTGTGAGCCGCCTGCTGGATATTGCCGAGAAAGGCACCACTGTAATTATGGCCACCCATAACACCGGAATTGTGGAAAAATATCCCGCAAGAACTCTGGTTTGCGAAAACAAGCAGGTCAGAGAGTGACATAATTAGGAAAAATGTAGTAACTTTGCACCTCTCAAACCTCAAAGCAGTAAAGATTCAAGAGCAGTAAGTCATGATAAATCGAGTTTTGATAAGAATTAAGGTTGTCCAGATGCTATATTCCTATCTGTTGACACAGAGTGAGTTCCGCATCATCCCCGCACCTGAGAGTGAATCGCGTGACCAGCGCTACGCTCATAAACTCTATCTCGACACCCTGCTGCTGATTCTTGAGCTGTCAGGTTGGGAAGTGCACAACCGTTCACGCCTGCCCCTTGCGGCTCCTGCCCCGCTGCATGACAGCAAGATGGCCCGCTCGCTTCACGCCAATCAGGACCTCCACAGTGTGATGATGCGAGCTGATAACGGCATTGACAACTTCAACTCGTGCCTCGACACACTGCTTGACGCAGTGACCACCTCATCGGCCTACAGAAGCTACATCCGCACCAAGGACCGCGATATCCCCGAAGATGTGAAATTCTGGGACATCATCCTCAAGACCGTGATTGCAAAGAGCCCTGACTTTGAGGCATGCGCCCGCAAGGACCCCGAATTCACCCTCTCAGGCATGGAGAAGGGACTGGCAATGGCGTCAGAAACGCTGAACAGCTACGGCGACACACGCCGAATGTTTAAGGAAGCCTCTGTGGCCCTGGGCAAATCGCTTGACAAAGCCTATGAGCTTTATCACGCACTGCTGATGCTTCCCCTGGAGCTGACACAGCTTCAGAGCATGCGCCTTGACGACGCAAAGCACAAGTATCTCCCCACGGAGCAGGACCTCAATCCCTCGATGCGCTTTGTGGACAACAAATTTGTGCAGGCCCTCGGAGAGAGCACTGACCTTGAGGAGTACCTTAAAGACAACCCCTTCAGCTGGGATAACGACCCGCTACTGCTGAAGTCGCTCCTCGATAAGATTCTGGAAAGCGAAGCCTACAAGGAATACATGGCAGGGCAGGGGGAGACCACACTTGCTGAAGATGCCGAGCTGTGGAGAAAGCTTTTCCGCCAGGTGATTCTGCCCAGCGATGACCTTGCCGAGACCCTTGAGTCAAAGTCCGTTTACTGGAACGATGACCTGGACATTATGGGTACCTTCGTGCTCAAAACCGTCAAGCACTTCGCTGCAGTCAAGGAAGGTGAGAGCGTGAGCCTCCTGCCTAAATTCAAGGACAAGGAAGATGAAGTTTTCGGCCCCAACCTGTTTGTGTCGGCCGTTAAGAAGCGCGACATGTGTCGCGAACTGATTGACAAATTCATCAATCAGTCAACCTGGGACACCGAGCGCCTGGCGTTTATGGACATCGTGATTATGACCGCTGCCATCACCGAGCTCCTCGATTATCCCGCAATCCCCATCCCGGTTACTCTCAACGAGTACATCGAGATTGCCAACAGCTACAGCACCCCCCGCAGCGGCGCGTTTATCAACGGCATTCTCTACTCGGTGATAAATCACCTGAAAGAGGAGGGTAAGTTGCTCAAAAAGTAGTATATTTGCAAAAACACTAACTTAAGATATAATGATTTCAAATCTTATCACTCTCCAGTCAGCTACGGCTGATGCCGGCGGCGCAGGCGCAGTCAACATCATTATGATTGTTGCCCTGGTTGTCATTTTCTATTTCTTTATGATTCGCCCCCAGCAGAAGCGTCAGAAAGAGATTCGCAAATTCCGCGAGGCACTCGGCCCCGGCGACAAGGTTATGACCGCCGGCGGAATCCATGGCAAGATAAAGTCAGTTAAGGACAGCGCCTATGTGATTGAGATTGCCAATGGGGTGGCCATCACTGTCGACAAGGGTTCTGTTTATCCCCTCGGTACCACTCAGGCCGACAAGCCCGCTCCCGGCACCGAGAACTGACAATCCGCAAACCCATAGTCACTGACGGACACACCCTTCATTGAGGTGAGCCCGTCAGTGTCATATCAATCCCAATTGACAGTCAGACGTGAGTGAACTGAAAGAAAAAATCCGCAAGTTTTTCGAGCGAAGCGTAGAGCTGGCCCGCTCGGATGCCGGTAGGAACACGGGGCTTTATCTGCTCTTTGTTGTTGTGGCTTTCGTGTTTTGGGCGTTAATGTCGCTTGACAACGAGGTGCAGCGTGATTTCGACGTGCCCGTTGAACTTCAGGATGTGCCTGACAGTCTGACGGTGATTGATGATTTTCCCTCGAGCATCAGTGTGGGCGTGAGGGCCAAAGGCTCTCAGCTGCTGAGGTTCATGTTCAGCTCGTCAACCCCGGCAATGAAGGTGAAGTTTGACGGCAACCTGTTAAAGAACAATCGCATAGTGGTGAGCCGCGCCAAACTTGACGCGCGATTGAGGGACTATTTCGGCTCAGGAGTCTATATCACCGCTTGCCGTCCTGATTCACTGACGGCATTGTTCACCACGCTGCCCGGCAAGAGAGTGCCGCTGATTATCAATGCCGAAGTGGTGCCCGACTTCCAGAGCACCATAAGCGGCAAAATCACAGCCTCGGTTGACTCTGTAACAGTTTACTCATCATCTGACCTCCCGGCTGATTTTCACGCAGTGGTGACTGAACCGCTTGTGAAGACCGGACTTAAGGACACCTCGCGCTATGAGGTGAGAGTGACCCCTATAGCCGGCATGCGCATCGAGCCCAAGACCGTTACTGTCACCGTGCCCGTGGAGCCCCTTATCTCGAAGAAGCGCACCATCCCGGTGGAGATTCTCAACAAGCCCGAGAACACCAACGTGATTCTCTTCCCGTCGAAAATCGAGATATCCTACCTTGTGCCGATGAGTTCTTACTCAGAGGACTATCCGATGAAGGCCTACGCCGATTATAACGCCATCACTCCCGGCAATTCCAAGCTCTCGCTTTTCCTGTCAACCCCCAGCCCGCAAATGAGCAATGTGTCATTGTCAACTGACAGTGTGGAATTTGTAATCGAGCGATTATGAGTGTCATTGTAGGCATAACGGGCGGCATTGGCTCTGGAAAGAGCGTGGTGAGCGAAGTGCTTCGCGCAATGGGCCACGAGGTGTATGACTGTGACGCCGAAGCGCGCCGCATAATGGACACCGACACGGCAATACACAGCAGGCTGCGCAGTGAGATTTCACCAGAAGCGGTGGATGATGCGGGATGCATCAACCGCAAGCATATTGCCTCGATAGTGTTCGCTGATCCGAGCCGGCTGAAAGCTCTCAACACAATTGTCCATGGAGCCGTGATGGCCGACCTTCGGCGGCGGGCAGCAGCCGTGAGCGGCGTGATGTTCTTTGAAAGCGCCATCCTCTATTCAAGCGGATTCTGTGCTCTCGCCGACAAGATTTGGGAGGTTACAGCGCCCGAGGAGCTGAGAATAAAGCGAGTGATGGCGCGCAACAATCTGAGCCGCAGTGAAGTCACTGCGCGCATGGAAAGTCAACGGAGCGAGACGGCCCCAGAAGGCATCTCCCCCCGGATTCTTATAAACGACGGAGTGGCCCCGCTGCTGCCGCAAATTTTTTTAGCTCTTGATGAACTTTAGCATGATGACCGGTGTTTGATAAGTGAAAACCGTTTCAAATACTAATTATCATGGCTGAATCAAAATCTATTGTAGGAACCGAGACCGAGAAGAACCTCGTCATCGCCTACCTCTCAGAGTCTGCTGCATATTCGCGCTACGTATTTTACGCTCAACAGGCAACCAAGGAAAGTCTTTTCCCCGTAGCCAACGTGTTTCAGGAGACTGCTGATAACGAACTTCATCACGCAAAGATTTACTTCAAGTACCTTGAAGGTGCGAGAGTGGTTGAAGTGCCTATGTCGACCAATGCAGGTGTGATTGGCACCACCGCCGATAACCTGAAAATCGCTATGGCTGAAGAGCAGAGCGAAGGTGTGGACTTCTATGTAAAGGCCTCAGAGAAAGCCCGCGAAGAGGGATTTGACGATATCGCCGACCATTTTGCGGCTATCGCCACCATCGAGAAATCACACTACGCACGCTTTGAGCGCTACCTCAAGCACATTGAGAACGGCACTCTCTGGAAGCGAGACAAGCCCGTCAAGTGGCGCTGCCTTGTGTGTGGCTACATCTTTGAAGGCACCGAGCCTCCCAAGCCCTGTCCCGCATGTAACCATCCTTACCAGCACTATATTGCTCTTGAGGATCTGGCCCTTGAATAAGGCTATATGTCAAACTGAGTATATACAAAAATCCCGGAACGAGCGTAAAGCCTGTTCCGGGATTAAATTTTTATGGCCGCGGATTAGAATTTCGATGAGCCGTCGAAGCAGTGGGTGCAAATTTTGCACTTAGGGAGGCCGATTGACTTCACAAGAGTTTCCAGAGGGTTAAACTTGAGCGAAGTGAGGCCGAAACGCTCGCGGATTTTCTCAACCAGAGTGTTATACTCATCAGAGCCGGTGGTGGCATACTTGTCGAGATTCTTGTTGGGGTCACCCTCAAGCTCTCCGATAATACGGCGGGTAAGGAGTTCCATGTCGCTCTTTGACGAGGTGAAGCCGATGAAGGGGCAGCCGTAGATCAGCGGAGGACAGGCAATGCGCATGTGCACCTCCTTGGCGCCGCAGTCAAACAGGTCCTGAACATTGTCATTGAGCTGGGTGCCGCGCACAATTGAATCGTCGCAGAACAGAGCACGCTTGCCACGCAGCATCTCGCGGTTAGGCACGAGCTTCATCTTTGCCACGAGCGAGCGGCGTGACTGCTCGGAGGGAGTGAACGAGCGAGGCCAAGTGGGAGTGTACTTGGAGATGCAGCGATGGTAAGGCACTCCCTTGCCGGCAGCATAGCCGAGCGCCATGCCGACACCCGAGTCAGGGATACCTGCAGCACAGTCAACCTCGCTCTCGTCAGTGCGACCCATCTCGAATCCGCTTGTGAAGCGAGCGTCCTCCACATTCTTGCCCTCATAGGTTGAGGTGGGGAAGCCATAGTAAACCCAAAGGAAAGCACAAACCTGCATCTCCTCGCCGGGAGCCACGAGCTGAGTGCAGCCGTCAGCGGTAATCTCAACCACCTCACCGGGGCCCAGGTCACGCTCGACGGTGTAACCCAGATTGGGGAAAGAGGTGCTTTCAGAAGCAGCGGCCCATGCGCCCTCCTTGTGGCCGAGAGTGATGGGGGTGCGGCCAAGCTTGTCGCGGCCAGCAATGATGTGGCCTTGATCAGTGAGGATGAGCAGCGAGCAAGAGCCCTTTATGCGGGTTTGCATGTACTTTATGCCCTCGGCAAAAGTGCGACCCTTGTTAATCAGCAGGGCAATAAGCTCGGTCTGGTTGGTGCGTCCTGAACTCAACTCGGCAAAATGAGCACCGGCATCGAGGAGCTCGCGCTCCAGCTCGTCAATGTTGACCACATGGGCCACGGTGACGATGGCAAATTTACCGAGATGAGAATTGATGATGATGGGCTGAGGGTCAGTGTCACTGATTACGCCGATACCGCTGTCGCCCTTGAACTTTGTGAGTTCGGTTTCAAATTTGGTTCTGAAATAGGTGTTCTCGATGCTGTGGATAGAGCGGTTGAAGATTGCATCTTCGGCATCGTAAGTTACCATACCGGCACGCTTTGTGCCAAGATGAGAGTTATAGTCAACTCCGTAGTAAAGATCATTGCGGCAAGCTGATTTGGCAGCCGCTCCGAAAAATCCTCCCATGAGAATAATGAGTTTGGTTTTTGAAAGTGCAAAATTACTCATTATTCCGCTAAAAACGGTGTCATCGTGACCTATTTTTTCACCCCTGACTCAAGTAATTTGTCACTGCGGCTTTTTCTTGAGAGCAATCCTGAGGTGAAGGCCCACACACGGCGGTAAATAAGCGCGCATCCCACAACTGCCATGGCATACGCAGCGAGATGCAGCAGCGAAGGATATGACGGGCGAAACCAATCGAGCATCATACTGCGCACAACAGGATGAGCCACAAACAGGAACGGACTCAGCCCCCCAATCCATGCCCAGAAGGAAGCCCACACGCGGATGCTCTCAGTGAGCCGCGCCAAAACGATGGTGAACACCACCGGTGAGAAGAGCGAGAGCTGCCATGAGAAACGATTGAGAGTGCACGGCAAAAACATCAACATCGCTGCCACGCCGACGCCGATAGCCACACCGCGTGGAACAGTCCGGAGCCTGGCGTAAGCCACGCCGGCTATGAACACCGATAACCATCCCGTGGCATTGTGGCGCACCCATTCGAGAGCCGGACTGCCGGCAAGCCAAAACTGGAGCAGCAGCGTGGCAGCCACAAGGATTAATCCGGGAAGAAGGCTGCGGCCGTTGACCGCCAATGCATAGATAATATAGAACTCAAAAGTCAGGCCGAAATACCAATAGACTCCGGGCACAGGCGGAATCCACGGCATAAGCGGATCATTGAGCAACGTCACCATAGACGACAGCTTGAGAATCTCCACCGGATTGACACCGGCATGACTAAAGCCCACTATAACCGCCTTGACAATGAAAAAGAGAATCCCCGGAATCATGAGCATCACCAGCTTACGATAGTTGGAGAGCAGGAAGGGAAGGATGTCAAGCCGGTCAGAAGAATCCTCATACTTCCGCACCAACCCATAACCTGACAGGAACATAAACACCGGAACACCGTACCATCCAAGATACGACAGCACGTCATAGAGAAATCCTGGAGTCAGAGCGGCGCGCTCAAAAAACATAGAGGCATACCGCTCAGAAAATCCGAACTCATTTTCGGGCAATGCAAAGCGCTGGAGATGGCAAAAATTGTGAAGTAAAATCATCACAATGGCCAAGCCGCGCATCATCAGCCCTTCACGGCGCGATATTGAAAGGTCAAAGCTTTTCACGGAACAAAGTTACAAAATCTTCACCACCATACAAAAAGAGATGCGAAGCTATTTGCTCCGCATCTCTGTAGGAATATGATTGTGATGAATAGGCTTACTTCACGAGCACCTTGCTAACGGTGTTGCCTGACTTCATCAGGAAGATGCCGTTAGAGGGGTTAGCCACGCGCACACCCTGGAGGTTGTAGAACACCACGGGAGCGTTAGCAGCAGCGTCGATAGTCTCGATGCCGGCGAGGGCAGCCACGAGGGTTACATTTTCGTTGGGGGTAACGGGTTCAGCGTAGTCAAACTGCTCGCCACCGTCCTGACCGTTGTTGAAGATGATGTTGTAAGCAACGTCAGTGCCGGTTACTGAAACAACATAGTATTCAACGCCGTCAACGGTTTCAGTTTCAGTGAGCTCAGCACCGGGCCATTTGCCGAAGAGCTCGGGCTGGTTTTCAGCCCAACCGTAGATGTAGAGGTGTTCCCACCCGGTTTCGTTCTTCACGTAGATCTTAACTGCAGTGGCGGGGTCGATTGCTTTCTTCTCAGCTACGATGGTGAGATCCTGATTGGGAGTGATCTGGCCCCAGTCAAACTGGTCAGCGTCATCACCTTCTGCACCGTTGTTGAAAATGACGTTGTAAGCAACGTTTGAGGGATCAACGGTTACCACGTAGTATTCAACGCCGTTAACGGTTTCAGTTTCAGCGAGCTGCTTACCGGGCCATCCGCCGAAGAGTTCGGGCTCGTCAGTAGCCCAGGCGTAGATGTAGAGGTTTTCCCACTCAGTCTTGTTCTCGATGTAGAGCTTAACGGGAGCAGCATTGTAGTTAGAGTTGTAGAAGAACACGTTGGCAAGATAGCCTTCGTTAGAGCCGTTGCCCTGGTCCCACTTAATCTGATAGAGGTCAGCGAAGTTGCGGTTGGTGAAGTCAGTCAAAGGAATGTCAAACACGTTCCATTCGCCTTCCTTAACGGTCACATTATAGGGAGCTTCAGTGCCGGTGATGGGAACGATGCCGAGGGTGGTACCGTTGACACTGTAGTATTCAACGTGCATGTAGTTGCAGTCAGTAACGTCAATGTGCTCGGTGAGCTCCCAGCCAAGATAGTTGAAGTTGGTGAGATACTGCACGGGGGCACCATTGTCAGCAGTGAGGTTCTTAACCTTGGTTGACTGACCCCAGCCGCCGATGTTGAAGCCGCAAACGGGCTCATAAGCGCCGCTGAGGAGTGACTTCACAGAAGCGGGTGACTGAGTGGGGACGGCGGGAGTGGGGCAGAAAGGCTTCTCTGTTTCAGGCTTAATCCAAGAACCGTCGATGTTAGTGAAGATAATGTTATCGAAATAGCAAACGGTTTCTGCGTTGAAATTTTCAACAACCATGCCGAACACGTCGCCCATACCGTCGTTTGAGTCGGCTTTCCAGATTTCAGAAACCTTGGGATAGTTAGCAGCTACGGGGATGCTTACCTGATTCCACTTGTTGGCATCGGCAGCAGCCACTTCCACTACGTAGTTTTCCTCCACGCCGTTACCGTCAAGACGAACAGTCATCTTGCAAGCGGTGGTTGAATAGTAAGAGAAAGTGAGGGTGGCGTTCCACAGAGGACCGGTGATTGACGAACCGTCGGGAGCCTGAATGCCGGCGCAGAAGTTGGGACCGGTTGCGCCGCCGCCTGCTTCTGCGGGATTGTAGGTCATGCTGAACACTTTGCCATTACCGGAGGGGTTAGTAGCTTCGCGATCAAGAACGACGTTCCACCAGGTGTTGACGTTGAGGCCTGCACCTACAGTACCGTTCTGGTACACGGTGTAGTCGGCTGAGAAAGCCGCAGCCGAGCAAGTGAGCGCTGCAGCCGCCGTGAGTAAAAATTTTCTCATGAAATTAAGTTTGTTAAGGTAAAAAGATTTTAGTGCAATCGTGTTAAGAATTGTAACTATGCAAATTGCGGTGCAAATATAGTTCTTTTTAGCTGGGATTACAAATTTTTCAAATTATTTTGTTAAATTTGCAAGCAACTCCATAATAAGAAATTCAGCCTTAAAATTAAGATATTATGAACAAATCAGTTATTTCAACCACCAATGCTCCCGCAGCTATCGGCCCTTACAGCCAGGCTGTTCGTGTAGGCGACATGCTTTATTGCTCAGGCCAGATTCCTTTGGACCCCGCCACCGGCGAAATGCCCGAAGGCATCACCGCCCAGACCGAGCGCTCAATCGCCAACGTGAAAGGTCTGCTTGCCGAAGCCGGTCTTCAGATTACCGACGTTGTTAAAACCACCGTTTTCCTTGCCGACATGAGCCTTTTCGGTCCCATGAACGAGGTTTACGGTCGTGAATTTGCCCAGCCTTTCCCCGCTCGCTCGGCTGTTGCCGTTAAGGAGCTTCCCAAGGGTGCTCTGGTGGAAATCGAAGTGATTGCAGCTTTCTGATTGCTCTCCGCTGAAAACTGACCATCAAAACAGCATGGCCCCGCAAAGGACTGAGATCCTGCGGGGCCATGTAATTTTATAACGGCTGTCAGGAGAGCGAGCTGAGGAAATCGGCAACCACAAATGTGCTGCCTCCCACAAAAATCATATCGTCATCACCGGCATCCTGCTGCGCACGTGCGAAGGCCTCGGCCACCGTGGGATAGCCACAGCCCTGCAGGCCGCGGCGTGCCGCCTCATCCATCAGGCTCTCAACCGAGCGGGCGCGCTCCACAGACGGGCGAGTGAAATAGAGCCGCGTGTTAGAGATGCCTTTCACACTTTCAAGGATGTGGGTCAGGTCCTTGTCGTTGACAAAGCCGAGGATAATATGCTTGGTGCCGCTCACCGAGTGGTCAATCTGCGGAGCCAGATAGCGCCAGCCCCCCTCGTTGTGGCCGGTGTCAGTGACCGTCAGAGGCGATTTTCCAACCACCATCCAGCGGCCAGTGAGACCGGTGAGTTCCACCACATTCTCGAATCCGCGGCGCACGGCCTCGGCCGGGAGCTGTAGCGCCTGAGCGGCGGCGAGCAGGGTAGCGGTGTTGCGAATCTGACAGTCGCCGCGCAGTTCGGTGGTGAATTTGCCGAAGAGGTTACTGTCAAAATGGAAATCCACGGGCTCTCCCTTCCAATAACGGTTGCGGTCAGCAAATGTGATAGGCGCGTTCTCGGCCCGTGCTTTCTGTTCAAACACGCGACGCACACCCTCATCCTCGGCCTCTCCCACAATCACCGGCACACCTTTTTTAATAATGCCGGCCTTTTCACCGGCAATGGCTTCGAGAGTGTTGCCCAGGAAGGCAGTGTGGTCAAAGGAAATGTTGGTGATTACACACAGCTCGGGAGTGATGATATTAGTGCTGTCAAGGCGTCCGCCAAGCCCGGTTTCAATCACCGCATAGTCCACCTTTTCGCGAGCAAAGTGCTCGAAAGCCATGGTCATTGTGAGCTCGAAAAACGATGGGTCGCAGCCAAGGTCCATGTTGCGGTAACGTTCCACGAAGTCACACACGGCCTCGTGAGAAATCATCTCTCCGTTAACCCTGATGCGCTCACGGAAGTCAACAAGGTGAGGCGAAGTGTAGAGGCCGGTTTTGTAGCCGGCGCTCTGGAGCATGGCCGCAAGAGTGTGGGCCGTTGACCCCTTGCCGTTGGTGCCGGCAATGTGGATACTTTTGAACCGGCGGTGAGGATGGCCGAAAGCCTCGTCGAGCTTCAGCGACGTGCCCAGTCCGGGCTTATAGGCGCCGGGGCCCATGCGCTGAAACACGGGCAATGAATTGTAAAGGAAGTCAATAGCTTCGTCGTAGCTTACCATATCAGAAAGCCGGCAAGTCCGGCCAGACAGATGATTAGAATGGGATGAATCTTTGTGAACTGCACAAGGCAGAATGAAGCCACACAGATGAGGATGGAGATGACCACGTCATTATTCTCGCTCCCGAAATTATCGGAATTCATCAGCAGGAGCGCTGCCGAGGCAATCATTCCCACCACCACCGGCCTCAGCCCGGCAAACACACCTTTTACGATGGCGCTCTCACGATGGCGAGTGATGTAGTGGCTGGTGTAAGTGACGAGCAGAAACGAGGGGAGAACCACCACGAGAGTGCAAAGTATGGAGCCTAATATGCCCCATATTACCCCCTGAAACTCAGGCGAAGAGTGTGCGGGAGTCACATAGCCTATATAAGTGGCGGAGTTTATGCCGATGGGGCCGGGGGTCATTTGCGAAATGGCCACAATGTCAGTAAACATCTGCTCAGTGATCCATTTCGGACCCACAATCTCACGCTCAATAAGGGCAAGCATGGCATAGCCCCCGCCAAACCCGAACAGTCCGATTTTCAGGTAGGCCCAGATGAGTTTTAGATAAATCATAGGTCAGACGATGATTTTTTGCGATTTTTCATTGAGCGGTTGAAGGCCAGATACCCCCCAATGCCGCCGAGCACTATATAGAGGATGGGATTGGACACCACGGGCAGCCTTGACCAGATGAGAAGGGCCACAATGATGGGAATCCACACTGTGAGACGGGTGAGCTTGGCCGACCTTGCGCTTGATATAACCGGGGCAACAATCAGAGCCACCACGGCGGGGCGGATGCCCCGGAAGATGCTGTTGATGGTGTGGTTGTTCTTAATCAGGTCAGGGGTGAGGAAGACAGCAATGGCCAAAATAATCAGAAAGGAGGGCAGGATTGTGCCCAAAGCCGCGGCAATGCTTCCGCGGGTGGAGCGGAGACGGTCACCCACAGCCACTGAGATATTCACGGCGAGGATGCCCGGCAGTGACTGAGCCACGGCAAGGAGGTCGAGAAATTCCTCACGGTCAAGCCAGTGATGCTTGTCAACCAGCTCTTTCTCAATGATTGAAATCATGGCCCATCCGCCGCCGAAGGTAAACGCTCCAATCTTGAAAAACGTCAGGAAGAGCTGCGTACACAGGCCCGGTTTGAAGTGATTCATAATGATTGCAAAATTAGGCATTATTTCTTACTTTTGCATAAGCTAACAGCAAGAAACAGGGCGTCGGGGTCCATCGGCGCCGGATAAAGAGGGACGCGCTGAACAATAACCCTGTTCAACGCATTTATAATGTAAACTTTACATTTTTCAGATAAGAAATTTAACATCAACTCAAAAATATGAGAGCCTTAATGATTTCAGCACTCACGCTGTCACTGCTTGCCGGCGGCAGCGCACTCACAAGTTGCAACGTTCTGATGCCTTCAAAAACGCAGACGGCTTCAGCTTCTGCCTCATCGTCGTCATCATCAAGCTCATCGTCAGCCACGCAATCAACGGTTACCCGCGAGCTCATCGGTGATTGGATTGTGATTGACCTCAACGGCAATCAGGTGACGTCGGCTGAGAATGACGTGCCGCATCTGGGCTTCGCAACCAATCAGGAAAACAGCTCGCTGATTGACTTCTATGCCTACAATGGCTGTAACTTCCTCAACGGTGTGGTGGCTCTCAACGGCGGCAAAATCACCAAGCAGGGCGATTTTGCATCGACAATGCGCCTTTGCCCCGACGCTAAGTATGAAATGGGCATGACCACGGCTCTTGAACAGATGAAATCACTGAAGATTCAGCGCATCAACAATGAATCGTTTCTTTACCTTCTTGACGGCTCGGGACGCACGGTCATGACGCTGCGCAAGCACAATCTCAATTTCCTTGAGGGTGCATGGCGGGTGACTTCTATTGACGGCAACAAGCTGCCTCAGGATGTGGAGATTGAATTTGTGGTTGACCTGCAGGCCAACACTCTCCACGGCAATGCAGGCTGCAATGTGGTCAACGGCACTGTTGACATCAACATGGATGTGGAGAACGGCATCGGTTTCTCCAATCTGAGAACCACCCGCATGACCTGCCCCAACATTGCCTATGAATCATCATTCCTCCAGGCTATGGAGAGAGTGGCAACCGCCACAGGCGATGGCAACAAGGCTCGCTTCCGCAATTCAGCGGGCGAGACCATCATGGAACTTACCCGCCTCAGCAAGACCGATCTTGAGAAGTAACTCACTGTAAATAACCGCATAATGCTCCCTGTGTCAAAGAACTTCGGGGAGCTTTTTTTGTGAGATGCAATAATCGCGGAATTGTAATCGTTACAGATAAGGAATAAATCTTAAAAAATGGAAAATCTGCAACCCATTACCTTTGACGGCATTGACGCCGACTCTCCTCTTATCATAGCAGGGCCTTGCAGCGCCGAGACGCGCTCACAGGTCCTTGACACTGCCACACGCCTTGCAGAAAAAGGCATCAAGGTGTTCCGAGCCGGAATCTGGAAGCCGCGCACCAAGCCCGGGGGCTTTGAGGGCGTGGGCTCGGAGGGCCTGGAGTGGCTCAAAGAGGTGAAGGAGCTCACGGGGATGAAGACATCCACCGAGGTGGCTACCCGCGCCCATGTGGAGGAGGCGCTGGCTGCCGGGGTTGACCTGCTCTGGATTGGCGCTCGCACTTCGGCCAATCCCTTCGCAATGCAGGAGATTGCCGACACGCTTCAGGCTATGGGGGCCGACGTGCCCGTGCTGGTCAAGAATCCGGTGAATCCTGACATCGAGCTGTGGATCGGCGCCATGCAGCGCCTCTACAATGCCGGCATCAGGCGCTTGGGTGCAATCCACCGCGGATTCAGCACCTACGGCAAGGACCTCTACCGCAACATGCCTCTATGGCACATCCCTATTGAGTTGAGCGTGCGCTATCCTCAGCTGCAGATTATCTGCGACCCTTCACACATAGGCGGCAAGCGCGAACTAATCGCTCCGCTGTCGCAGCAGGCGCTTGACATGGGATTTCACGGGCTGATTATCGAGAGCCATTGCAATCCTGACTGCGCTCTGAGCGACGCCGCACAGCAGGTTACTCCCGAGGTGCTTAGCTTCATCCTCAACACTCTTGTGGTGCGCGACAAGTCACATTCAGCCGAGAATCTGACCCTGCTTCGCCAGCAGATTGACGGCATTGACAACGAGCTTCTGGAGGTACTCAACAAGCGCATGAAGGTGTCGCGCGAGATAGGGCGCTATAAGAAGGAACACCGCATGCCTGTGCTGCAGTCGTCACGCTTCAACGATGTGATTGCCAGCCGCCGCAAGCTTGGCGAGGATATGGGCATGAGTGCGGAGTTCATGAAAACCGTGCTGCTGGCCATCCATGAGGAATCGGTTAGACAGCAGATTGAGGTGCTCAACGAGCGCCCCTGATTCATCACCACATCATAATAATAAAATCGCGTCCGCCGTAAGGTGAACGCGATTTTATTTTGGGGTTCAGAGAGAATGGCTCATCAACCACACTTGGAGGTGCCGCACGAGGTGCAGATCAGACAACCTTCCTGATAAATAAGGGTCTCCTGACCGCAGTTGGGACAGCGCTGACCCACGGCGTTAGTGCCGTTGGGAAGATACTTTTTCAGAGCACGCTCTACGCCCATCTTCCAAGAGTTGATTGACTGGCTGTCGAGCTCCAGACCGCCTACGAGCTTGAGCACCTGGTCAATAGGCATGCCATAGCGGAGCACACCGGAAATGAGCTTGGCGTAGTTCCAGTATTCGGGGTTAAACTTCTCGCTGAGGCCCTCGATTGTGGTCTTGTAGCCGCGCTTGTTGATAAACTGGAAGTCGTAGCGCTTGTTTCCGTCAGGGTCAACGGCCTTGATAATCTTGCCTTTGGTCACTGATTTGGGGCAGAAAATGCCGTCCTCATCATCGGCCAGACCTGTGAAAATTTCATAGGGGCGACCGTCAACGAGGCCCACGAAGGCAATCCATTTCTCTTTGTTGTTCTGGAATCTCACCACGTCAGCATCAAGCTCGAGGGGACGCTTGGCCACGTGGGCGGGAGTGAGAGCGATGGGAGTTTCCTCTTTCTTCTTCTCTACGGCCACGAGCACACCGTTGCGCGAGCCTTCGCGATAAACGGTGCAGCCTTTGCAGCCGGTGCGCCATGCTTCAACGTAGAGGGAGTTAACGAGCTCTTCGCTGACATTAGCGGGAAGATTGATGGTGACGGAGATGGAGTGGTCCACCCACTTCTGGATAGCACCCTGCATTCTCACTTTCTCGAGCCAGTCAACATCGTTGGCAGTGGCGCCGGCATAGGGTGAGCGGGCCACAATGTTGTCGATCTCTTCCTGTGAGTAGTCGTGGCGCACTTCAATGCCGTTGATGCGCATCCACTCCTCAAACTTGGGATGATAAACGGTGTACTCCTCAAAGGCGTCGCCGCTTTCGTCCACGAAATCTACTCTCACATTGGGGTCGGAGGGATTGACCTTGCGACGGCGGCGATAGACGGGCAGGAACACCGGCTCGATGCCTGAGGTGGTCTGGGTCATGAGGCTGGTGGTGCCGGTGGGGGCAATGGTCAGACAGGCAATGTTACGGCGGCCATGCTTCACCATTTCATCGTAAAGCTCGGGGCGGGCTTCGCGGATGCGGGCAATGAAGGGGTTGTTCTTCTCACGCTCTGCATCAAACACGCTGAACGCGCCGCGCTCTTTGGCCATGTTGACGGATGAGGCATAGACAGCCAGCGCGAGTTCACGCTGAACCTTCACGGCAAATTCTGTGGCCTCGGGAGTGCCGTAACGGAAACCGAGAGCGGCAAGCATATCACCTTCGCCGGTGATGCCTACGCCTGTGCGGCGTCCCTTGAGGGTCTTGTCTAGAATCTTGCCCCAGAGTTCATATTCTGTCTGCTTGACGCTTTCGCTCTCGGGGTCGCTCTTGATTTTGGCCATGATGGCCTCGATCTTCTCTTTTTCAAGGTCGATGATGTCGTCCATCACTCGCTGAGCCTTCCCCACATGTTCGGTAAAGCGTTCGAAGTTGAAGGAAGCCTTGTCGGTGAAGGGGTTGTCGACATAGCTGTAAAGATTGATGGCGAGCAGACGGCAGCTGTCGTAAGGACACAGGGGGATTTCGCCGCAGGGGTTGGTGGAGACGGTGCGGAAGCCCAGGTCGGCATAGCAGTCAGGCACACTCTCGCGGACAATGGTGTCCCAGAACAGCACACCGGGCTCGGCGCTCTTCCAGGCATTATGGACAATTTTTCCCCAAAGAGCTTTTGCATCTATGTCCTTGGTCACAACAGGACTGTCAGAATCAACGGGATACTTCTGAGTGTAAGGGGTGCCGTCAAGGGCTGCCTGCATGAAGGCATCGTCAATGCGCACCGACACGTTGGCTCCGGTGATTTTGCCTTCTGTCATCTTGGCGTCGATGAAGTCCTCGGCGTCCGGATGGCGGATTGAGGCTGAGAGCATCAGGGCTCCGCGGCGTCCGCCCTGAGCAACCTCGCGGGTGGAGTTGGAGTAGCGCTCCATGAAGGGGACGAGGCCTGTGGAAGTCAGCGCCGAATTGTGGACAGGAGAACCCTTGGGGCGGAGAGATGAGAGATCATGACCCACGCCACCGCGACGCTTCATGAGCTGCACCTGCTCTTCATCTATCTTAAAGATGGCACCGTAGGAGTCAGGCTCGTCGTCGAGGCCCACCACAAAGCAGTTTGACAGAGACACTGTCTGCATGGTGTTGCCGATTCCTGACATGGGGCTGCCCTGAGGCACCACATAGCGGAAGTGGTCAAGCAGAGCAAACACCTCATCGTGGCTCATGGGGTTGGGATAATTGGCCTCGATGCGGGCTATTTCGCCTGCTATACGATGGTGCATGTCAGTGGGCGACACTTCGTAATAGTTTCCGTCAGAGTCGCGAAGGGCATATTTGCTTGCCCATACTCTTGCAGCGAGCTCGTCGCCGCCAAAATATTCAAGGGAGGCTGCGTAAGCCTCATCATAGGTATAAGTTTTTCGGGTATCCATAACAGTGCGCAAAGTTTGGAAATTTTAGCCGAACTTCAAAGTGGCCGAAATAAGTTTTTCAAAATTGTCAATAACTTTTTCCGGAGTGTGGCGAAAGTTTTCTTTTTTGACTATTTTTGCGATATGAAAACTCTTGATTATTTCACCTCACGGCGAACCATCCGCCGCTACTCGGACCGTCCTGTCAGCGACGAACTTCTGACCTCTCTCCTTGAGAGGGCTTCACATGCGCCCACCACAGGCAACATGCAGCTTTACAGCGTAATAGTAACCCGCAGCAAGGAGATGAAGGAGCGCCTTGCGCCCGCTCATTTCAACCAGCCGTCAGTGACCGGCTGCCAGGTTCTTCTCACTTTCTGCGCCGATCATAACAGGTTTGTGAAGTGGTGCGAAGCGAGCAACGCCGTGCCCGGTTATGGAAATTTCCAGTCATTCATGACCGCCGTGATTGACACCGTTATATATGCGCAGCAGTTCTGCACGATAGCCGAAATGGAGGGCCTGGGATGTTGCTATCTCGGCACCACCACTTACAATGCGCCCATGATCAGCGATGCTTTGGGATTGCCCTCACTGGTGGTGCCCGTGGTCACTCTCACTGTGGGATGGCCGGAAGGGGAGAGTGAGATCAGCGACCGTCTGGCACCTGAGGCGTTTGTGCACAATGAGCGTTATCATGACTACACTCCCGAATCAGTGAAGGCTCATTTTGCCGAGAAGGAGGCGCGAGAGGACAGCGCTCGTTTCATAGCCGAAAACGGCAAGGAAACACTTGCGCAGGTGTTTACCGATGTGCGTTACACGCGTGAGGCTGCGGAGCACTTCTCGAAGGTGTATCTCGCCGAGATTCTTAATAAAGGTTACTAAAAACAACGGTTTGATAAAAATTAACACGGATGGGCATAATTATTACCCATCCGTGTTTTTATTTTTGCTCCATAACCCGTAAAACAATAGAATCATGACAGCAATCCTGATAGTAATAATGTTCGTGGCATGGATTGGGCAGGCGCTCAAGGACGGTGCCGACATGTGACAGAGAGACCGAGAATCTGCATCGGCGGCAGGCTATGTAAAATAACAAACGACGCGGGGCCTCACGGACACGCGTCGCTGCTTACACATAGTACTTAACGTCAGTGGATTTATTCAAATGTCTAATTGTATCAATGAAAAAGTCCTTGATAGATTTCTGCTTTTACCGAAACATCGTTTTGATTTTTCGACAAAGCAAAATTACAAAGAATTTCGTAAAAACAAACAATTCCAAGAAAAAAATTTCCTCAAAATGCGGCAAAAACGGGTGGAGAGGCGGCATTTTGCCAGAATTTAACATTTCTTGACTGTTTGTTGAGCCTTTAATCGTAGTGGGGCTATGCAAATCATAAGCTCGCGGAGCGTCAACGGCCGGAGATGAAGTCGCGCCAATAAGCGTCCTTCACGGGGTGAGCGATGGAATCGCCTTGCGGGGTGACGATATAAATTTCCTGCACCTCATCATCGGAGGAGCGGTCATATATATAGTACGCGCGCGAGCCGTCGCGTCCCACAAACTTATAGGTGCGTGCGCCCACGGTACCTTCCACCTCCATATCGCCGCGCATCATCATTGACGGACGACCGTGGAGATTGGCGCCGCGATTATACACTGCAAGTCGGTAGGGCATTTTCTTGTCGGGGTGGGAGAGGCAGTCAACTCTGAACACCATACCGCTGTCGGTGCCGTAGAGGCAGAATACCGGGCGCCAGCCTTTGCGCATTCCTTCCTGCAGCGAGCCTATTTCCTGATTCACCAGGGTGTCAATCTGCGCCTGCTCGGCACGGCTCACATAATTGACGGCATAGAGCTTGTCGTCAATCCATAGGTACTGACCGTCATGCAGCGTCCAGCCGCGCCAGCCGTTGCTGCTCCATTTCTCTTTGCCTGACTTGACAATGATGTTGCGGAGCGAGTCGTCAACCATCCGGGGATAGTACTCAACCATTTCGGCCGAGTCCTCAACGTTTCGCAGAGGATAAGGGCGGGGGAGAGGGTAGCTCACAGCGGAGGCAAACTTGCGGGGGTTGCTGTCGGCCACGGCTTCCACAAGCTCCTTCACCTCCTGGGGGAGCTCGGCTGGAACCTCCGTGGAGTCAACCTGCTCAGCTGAACTGTCAGTCTTGGGTGAGGCAGAGCCATTGTTGCAGGCTGTCAACACTGCAAGGACAAACGCGATTAGCGCGGTGGGGAGGATGGATTTTTTCATTGCTGAACAGATTGGAAAAGTGAGTCAAATTCTTCGATGCGTCGAGTGCGAATACCTTTGTGGGGTCGTCCGTTGAATTTGCAGTAGGATATGTAGGATTCTCGGATGTCCCGGTTGCCGGCCTTGAGTTTCTTCAGGACACTGGAGCGATTCACGGCGCCGTGTCCGAGATTGTAGGCAAGTGTGGCAAGGAGAATGGAGTCGGCACCATAGGTTCGATACATTGCGCAGAGCTTGTCGAAATCCTTGCGGAGGAGGATGTCGGCCTCGGTTTCGGTGAGCTTAACTCCGCGCTTGTATTTGTCGCCGGGCCACACACGGTGACCGTAACCAATGTAAGGCCAATCTTTGGCTTTGTGGAGGGTCTCGTATTTCTTGATGAGAGAGATCGCTGTTTCGTAATGCGCACGTGAGTCGACAGTCAGACCTGAGTCCGGATCGGCAACGACCACCATAAGCGACAGCATCGCGCTGACAATTATTGTGAATAATTTCGTCATACCGTTTATGTATTAATACCGTGAATGAGGAGATATGTAGCACGGCCTACATAGAATAAACCGGCCTGACGGCTAATTGGTTCACACGTGGTCAGGAAGGACGGTCACCCTGAGGTCCTTCTGAACCATGGGCTTTATACGCAGAATGTTCTCATTGTGCATGCGGATGCAGCCGTGACTTGACCGTCCTGGCACAGAGCCGGGAGCGTTCGTGCCGTGGATGCCCACTCCCCAGTAGCGTGGTGTCTTTAGCGACAGAAAAATAGGGCCATAGCATTTAGAGTCTGTGTCCTTATATGTCCAGTCGGTGGAGTTATACACGCCGTAGAGCGGGAACGTTCCTTCAGGTGTCTTGCAGTCATCAGCCTCTGTTTTCTGACCTTTGTTTCTCGATGAGCACACTCCCACCTGCATCAGCGTGTCGCCAAGCGCATTTTTAAGGTAGAGGCGGCAGGCCTCCTTGTTGACCGTGATTGAACGCACCATGTGCATCCTTCCCGGCACAGTGGAGAATTCGCGACGTATATCAGCGCGCTTATCTGTGGAGGGCAGGAGGGCCTCGCGCGTACCTTTATATTCTGAAATCATTGCCGTGGTGACTTCTGACAGCAAAGCGGGCTGTTCGGTTTCGGCAAAGGCTACGAATCCTAACGTTAGTGCAGCGATGGCGGTAAGTGTTTTCATGTTACAAAGTTAGAAATTTTTTGTTTCACGATGAAAAATTAAACCGCAGGATGTCCAAATTATCCGTGAAAAATGCTTAACTTTGCATGCAATAAAATCCAAGCAACATCACAAGCTATGTCGTTTATTGCAGATAGAGTAAAGATGGATGGCCTGACGTTTGACGACGTCCTTCTCATTCCGGCCTATTCCGAAGTGCTTCCCCGCGAAGTCAATCTCACCACCAAGTTTTCAAGAAACATTGTCCTGAACGTGCCTCTGGTGTCCGCAGCTATGGACACTGTGACCGAAGCTGCACTGGCTATCGCCATTGCCCGTGAAGGTGGTATCGGCGTGATTCATAAAAACATGAGTATTGCCGAACAGGCCCGTCAGGTTCACCAGGTGAAGCGTGCTGAAAACGGCATGATTTACGACCCCGTTACCATTCGTCTCGGCGCCACCGTGGGCGATGCGCTCAGAATGATGGAGGAGTACCACATTGGCGGTATTCCCGTGGTTGACGAACACGGCTCACTCAAAGGCATAGTGACCAATCGCGACCTCCGCTTTGAGCGTGACCTCAACCGCAAGATTGACGAGGTGATGACCGGTAAAGGCCTTGTCACCACTTCACAGTCAACCAACCTCGAAGAGGCTGCCGACATCCTTCAGCAGCACAAAATCGAGAAGCTCCCCGTGGTTGACTCAGAGGGTCGTCTTATCGGTCTCGTTACTTATAAGGATATCACCAAGGCCAAGAACAAGCCTCTTGCATGCAAGGACGCTCTGGGTCGTCTTCGCGTGGCTGCAGGTGTTGGCGTGACTCCCGACTCTATGGATCGCGTGGACGCTCTCGTAGAAGCCGGCGTTGACGCTATCGTTATTGACACCGCTCATGGCCACAGCCGCGGTGTGATCGGTGTGCTGAAAGCCATCAAGGAGAAGTATCCTCACATTGATGTAGTGGTGGGCAACATCGCCACCGGCGATGCCGCTCGCTTCCTCGTTGAGAACGGTGCTGACGGTGTGAAGGTAGGCATCGGCCCGGGTTCAATCTGCACCACTCGCGTGATTGCCGGTGTGGGTGTTCCCCAGCTCTCAGCGGTATATGACGTTGCCAAAGCACTCGAAGGCACCGGCGTGCCCTTGATTGCCGACGGCGGTATCCGCTACTCCGGCGATATAGTCAAAGCTCTGGCCGCAGGCGCATGGTCTGTGATGCTCGGTGGCATGTTGGCCGGCGTTGAGGAATCACCCGGCGACACCATCATCTACAATGGCCGTAAGTATAAGACCTATCGCGGCATGGGTTCTCTCGAAGCTATGGAGAAGGGTTCAAAGGACCGCTACTTCCAGGGCAACGAAACCGATGCGAAGAAGCTTGTGCCGGAAGGCATCGCCGCTCGCGTACCCTACAAGGGCTCTCTCTATGAGGTAGTTTACCAGATGCTCGGCGGTCTCCGTGCAGGCATGGGCTATTGCGGCGCTCCTAACATTGACCGTCTCCACTCGGCTCAATTCACCCGCATCACCAACGCTGGTGTGGCCGAGAGCCATCCCCACGATGTGGCAATCACCAGCGAAGCTCCTAACTATAGCGCTTCAACTCGCTGATTATAAGCTCTAAAGCTCACACAAAAAAATGCCACCGTTGCGATTGCGTGACGGTGGCATTTTTATGCTTAACAACATGATTTTACGCGCATGCTCTCAAACTATGGCCATTTTTTGGTGGAAAGAGTTTAAGTTTCTACTTTTGAACACGCGAAGCAAGTTAGACGCAGGGATAAGTTCAGACGAAAGTTGAACACAAAAACTCGACCGTTTTTCAAAAATATGTTTTTATAGATTGTAGATTCAATTGGGGATCATCGCGAGATGAAGCCCCATTTGTTTTTTAGAGGGGCACGATGTCACTCCTTCTCATCCGACGGTGTGTCAACTGCCTTGCCGGCCTTTGCCAAAGCCTGCTTTTGTGCAAGAAACAGGTCATTACGCTTCTGGATGAGAGTGGTCACATAGACAGTGAACAGAGGCAGCATCATCACCCCTAAGCATGAAAGAATAACTGAGAGCACCTGTCCGATAGGTGTCATGGCCGTGATGTTTGACCCGGTGGTGGTGGTGTCCATTGCGGCCCACCATAGAGCGTTGTAGAAGTTCTCTACTCCGGGGTTGACGGAGTGCTCCACAGAATAGAACACCATAGCTCCGAAATACACGCTGGCTACGAGCACCAACAGATAGGTCAGCACAAGCGAGGCTGCCTTGTTGGATGTGAACCAGCCCACAACAATAGCCAGCGCATATCCACCGCGTATAAGTGGGATGAAGCGCAGCAAATAGGTCACTTCTGGCGAAAAACTCCATCCATAGTGGTGGATAATGTTAAGATAAGGGATGGAGACGAGCAGGAAGGTCATGCGGGTCAGGAAATAGTGCATTTTCCTCTCCGCCATGAAGAATTCTATAAAATAGTCAGCGAGAAAGACTATACAGATCCAAAACTGCTCGCGCATGAACCGGCGCTGCGTAAAAACCTCTTTATTGTCAAAGGTGTCAATGGAAATGCTGACCACCAGAAAGATGGACAGCCCAAGAATAATCAAATGGAGGATGTTGTAAATCACCTCCTTGCGGGTGGCAAACAATTCTCTCAAAAACATAATGACGTGAGTTTTATAAGAAAAACACTCACGTCATTGTTTTGGTTTAATATGTCAGTCCGTTACAATTAGCGGCGATAGTAAGGCCTTCCGGACTCTTCAGCCTCGGCAAAAGTAGCATGAGGATGCAGATAAATTCCGCCGCCTTTGAGGTCGATAACCACATCCTGAATGAAGAATGTGAGAGGATTGATTGAATATTCTTCGCCGGCGCCATCAGCATAAAGAGCCGAGCGTGAACTTGCGCGGTTGCCAATCTTGAGCCACACAAGGTCAACAAGCTTGGCGGCTACGTCGCCCTCGGGACTGTGATAGACCACATCTTTTGAGTTTGAATCACCTGAAAAGTCGGCCGAAGGAAGCTTCACGGGAGTCATCTCGGAGCCAGAGTCAATAAAAAAGCGGTAGGGTGAATTGTTAATCTCAAGCGACACATAGTAACGGTTGCCATTTCCCAGCAACGCTTCATCGAAGAAAGAGGAATCTATGTTGGTGAGGAGATTATAACCGGCGGGCACTGAAGAGCGCAGACAGAGCGCTTTGCAGTCAGGCATATACTCCAGAACGAAATTCTCGAGGATGTCCGTGCCGATAATGCTTTCCTCGCTATCGGCGGGGGCGGGCAGAAACACCGCTTTTGAGATGTGACTGACAATCCGGTCCGTATAAATATAATGGCCGGATGAGAGAGAGTCAGGCACATAGGTGGACTCATAGACTGGCAGATTCACCTCATAACGCTTTGTAGCCAGAATAACATTGCCGAGAATGTCGTGGGCAAATGTGGGGAACCACTGTTCCTTCACCTCCGCACCCATATCACGGAGACGCTTGACGTCAGCCTCGGTAATCAATGAAATTGAGTTGCCGGTGTGACAGCGCATCTTGACATCGTTGCCTATATGAATCAGGCCGTCTTCGAGAATGAAGCGGGCCTCAGTCTCATCAGTAGGTTGCGAAAGATTTGAGGAGGAAATGCAGGGGTGCTGTGAGTTTAAGAACACGTATCCTCCCAACAGTACAATCAGGAGAACACACAGCGACGCTATTATAATAAGAGTTTTCTTCATGATAATCTACAGTTGAATGTCCGGCTTGATAGAACTTCACCATTCATTTCACTGCAAAATTAAAATGCTCGGCACTGAGTACCAAGCATTTTAACTCCATTGTCACCACTATGTCAGCAGTGTGACAAATGTTTATCAAGGATGTTTCACATGGATTGCAAACTCATTTCAGGGGGATGGTAAACACGAATCTTGCACCTCCGGTGTAGCTTGTGTCAAGCTTAAGGCTGCCTTTCAGCAGTCCTGCCAGAAGGCGTGCAATCGGTAGACCCAGGCCAGCGCCCTGCGTTGACGAGTCAAGCTTCTCGAAGCGCTCAAACACCAGCGCGGCCTTTTCTGGAGGAATGCCGCTACCGGTGTCAGTGACCTCAAACTCAAGCATGTTGCCCACCACCTTATAAGATAAGGTCACGCGGCCTTGCTTAGTGAATTTAGCGGCGTTGTTGAGAAGATTGATAAGCACCTGCTCCACACGGCGGCGGTCAGTGGTGACGGTCACATCCTCGCTGTTTCTATTGGCAAACACCATTTCCACTCCCGGGTGGAGATACTGAGCTGCATTTTCCATAGCAATCTCACAGATAACTTTGATAGGCTCAGGCTTCAAGTTAACCTTCAGGCGGTGGTTGTCAATCTCGGAAATCTCGAGCACATCGTTGACAATCGTTTCCACCAGCTCATTGTTAAACTCAATGAGCTTAACGTAATTGTCGAGATAAGTACGCTTGTCATCCGCAATGCAATCGGTAATCAGGCGAGAATAGTCAGCGATGGCGGTGAGGGGAGTTCTCACCTCGTGCGTCATGTTGTTGATAAACTCCGTTTTCTGGCGGTTGGCCACTTGGGCTCGATTACGCGCGGTAATAAGCTCACGCTGCGTGTTGAGCACATTGTCACGCTCCTTTTTGAGCTCGTTGACGCTTTCCTCAAGGCGAGCCTTATATTTACGAGTGCGATGGATAACGAAGAACAACCCACCGATAAGCAGCAAAAGCAACGGGATGATGATGAAAGCGGCCAACACCCACTTGCGCTGATTCTCAATCTTTGACTGTTCCTGAAGATTCTGAAGCTCGCGCGCACGTTCTCCGGCGTTGTTCATCTCGGTCATAATCTGAAGCTCGTGGGTGCGTTCATCATACCTCTGCTCAAGCATGTTCTCGAGCTCCGCTATATATTCTGTGGCAGCTTCGGTGTAAAGCTCATTGTTGTTCGTGGCAAGAGCACCCTGCAGTAAATACTTCAGAAAGAAACGCCTCATTTCCACATTGCTGGGTTCATCCAGATATTTCTGGAGCAGCGGAAGCGCTTTCGCCCAATTTTTATGAGCAACAGCATAGTTGATTTCGGCACGTCCGTTCTCCTCCATATCGGCGGCAACGTCGAGATTAACGGCAGCAAGGCTCTTGATTTTCTTGTAGATGCTTTCAATCTCCTCGTTGTTAAGGACTTTGAAGTTGGTCAACATTCGCCGATAGCAACGATAGCGATAGAAGTCATCGGTGTAGTATTTTCTACCCGAGCTACGCATCTGAGCCTCATTCTCGTTAAGAAGGCGCAACAGTTCGCGATTGGTCTGGACAGCGCGCATGGGCATGTTGAGATGCGTGAACGCACTGGCGCTCTCGTCAAAATACTCCTTGCGCAGGTCATAGAGCTTCAGCGGAAGCTTTTCCATGCTCTTGTTGAGTGTGGAGAGAAGATTCTCCATCAACACACCGGGTGAGTTCTTTCGCAGATAGCGCACCACGGTAAACATGGTCAGAATCCTGTCGTTGATGTTCTGCGAGTTATACGCCAGCGAGTCAGACATCTCCTTAATCAAACGTGCAGCCTGATCCTCCTGGAGATTTAGGAGGGCATTGGCGCGCGCACCTGTCTCACTCTCCATTACACGGCAATATGTCAGCGTTTCACGCTGCTCATCGCTCTCCGGGAATGAGCGTGCCGCCTTGACAATCATGCGCATGGCCGTGTCGTTCTCGATGTAAACGGCAGCAAGGTCACGCAGAAGGTCAAGCTGAACCTCGGGACGTTTAAGGCGTGCCCCCAGATTATAAATCTGACCGGCAATCTCTTGACCGGGCTGCATATACGGCCTTAGGTCAAAGAGGTCAAACAGAATCTCCAGACTGTCCTCCGGCGTCCGGGCCTTGGCGAGATCGGCTTTTCGCGACGCAATCAGCGCTTCACGCGGTGTTGACGCTGCATAGCCGGTGATGCCGCTGAGAGCAATCACAAATAGCAGTAGGGTGGTTTTTATTTTCATGTCAGATTGATTATTATTCTAAATTGGCTACCCGCAAAGATAGCAAAATATAATCAATTAACCCACTCTGTCAAATTGACTTGACAGCTTCTTTAATGCGGCGGAGCCCCTCTTTGAGCAAAGATTGCGGACATGCCACGTTAAGACGGATATATCCCTCGCCTTCCGGACCATACATTGTGCCCGGATTCAGGTGGAGACCGTGACGCTTTATGAGGTCAGAAAGCTCCTGCGAGGTTATGCCGAGCGCAGTGATGTCAATCCACAGCAGATAGGTACCTTCCAGAGGCGCCATGGTCAGCATAGGCAGTTCATCCTGCAAAAACCGCTTAACTGTCAAATAGTTCTCATAGATGTAGCTCTTAAGGGCTTCAAGCCAGGGTGCACCCTGTTCATAAGCAGCAATCACCGCAGTGATGCCCAGAGGGTTGACATCGCAGATTTCATTGATATTGATGGCCCGGTCAATTGCGGCGCGCTCCTCGGCATCAGGGCAAACGATTATGGCGTTCTGAAGGCCAGCTATGTTAAAGGCCTTTGAGGGCGAAACGCAGGTGATGCAATCAGGGAAGAGGGTGGCCATGGGAGTGTAACGGTGACCGTCAAAGGTGAGCTCACAATGAATCTCATCCGAGACTATTTTCACACCATGGCGCTGACAGATTTCACCCACACGTTTCAGTTCGTCAACCGTCCACACACGTCCGCCGGGGTTGTGAGGATTGCAAAGCAGAAGCATGGTGACGTCTGACTCGGCGGCCTGAGCCTCTAAAGCCTCGTAGTCAATGGTGTAACCGTCAGATTCCGAGTATTTAAGCGGAGCCGCAGCCAGCTGACAGCCGTTGTTGCGGATGGAGCTGAAGAAGCAGTTGTAGACCGGAGTCATCACCAACACTTTCTCACCCTTCCTGCACAGCGCCTTGATTACGGCCGAAACAGCCGGAACCACGCCGATTGTATAGAGAATGTGGTCACGCTCAATCTTCCAGCCATGACGCGACTCAAACCAGTTGATGATAGCCTCATAGTAACGTTCAGAAGGCTTGGTGTAGCCAAACACACCGTGATCCACACGACGACGTAAAGCATCCACAATCTCGGGTGCTGTGCGGAAGTCCATGTCGGCAACCCACATAGGCAGGACATCAGCCGAAGGTTCCTGATCCCACTTGAGGCTCATGGTGTTGTGGCGTTCAACCACTTCGTCAAAATTATAAACCATAATCTATATTTTTATTGATTGTTTACTCCTAAACTCTTGATAGCTGCCATCCATTTGTCGCCCTTAAGTCTCCACAGAAAGATAATTCCTCTGAATGACAGTTCAATACACATTGCCAGCCAAACGCCGGCCAGGCCCATGGTGGGGGCGAGTAGGGCAGCAAGCGTGATTCTCACAAGCCACATGCTTGCAAGATTCATTATGCAGGGAACCACAGTGTCGCCGGCACCTACAAACACACCGTAGGACACTATCGAAGCCGCAAACATCGGCTCGGCCCAGGCCTCGATGCGCAGCGCTTCCACACCGAGGTCCACAATCTCTTTCACCGGCGACATAAGGCCAATCATCAGCGGCGCAGCGGCATACATAATCACACCCATCACGGTCATCACCGCAATGCCTATGGCAACAGTCAGATTGCCGAACGAACGTGCCAGCCTCCTGTTGCCCGCACCCAGACTCTGACCGGTCAACGTCTGGGCGGCATCTGCAATGCCGTAGCCCGGCATGTAACAGAGGCTCTCGGCCGTCACAGCAAAAGCGTTGGCCGCAATGGAGCATGCACCGAGCGGGGCCACGATGACCGTGATAGTAATCTGGGCCACCGACGTGACAAACCTCTCCATCCCAATGGGCCACGAGATGGAGAAAGCGCGCCTCAGCGTGTCCTTCCTGACGCGGAAACTATTGTCACTGCGCCCTGAAAGGCGAAGCTCGCCGCCTCTATACCATAAATAAATGAACATGGACAGCGTGGTGACAGCCTCAGCAAGGCCAGTGCCTAAAGCCGCTCCCCACACCCCGAGACCGGCTCCGGGCATTGTCCACGACATGCCTAACAGCGTCACCTCACGAGTGGGGAAGATGAGCATAAAGTTAAACATCACGTCAAGAACACACATCACCACACCCATCACTCCCGGCACAAGAGTGTTGCCGCTACACCGCAGCAAACCGCCGGTCATAAAACTGAACATAATCACCGGAAGCGCCATAGAAAACACTCTGAAATAGAGCGTGGCGTTATGTGTGATGGCCGGCGAGCCACCGAGCCAGCCCGGTAACGGACCGCTCACAGCCACACCGATGGCACCCACAATCAGCGAGAAAATCAGAGCCGATGTCATTCCCTGACGCATCACGCTGCGGGCCGCGCTGCGATTACCCGCTCCGAGACGATGAGCCACCTGAACGGTGAAACCCGCAGAAAATGCTGAGCATAGTCCGAAAAACAGCCATGTGGAAGTGGCCACAAGGCCTATCGACGCTGAATCATTAGCTCCGAGACTTCCCACCATTGCCGCATCAATATACTCCATCACCACCGCCGATAGTTGGGCAACGATGGACGGGAAACTAAGCGACATGACAAGCCATAGGCGACGCTTCATGGTCAAAGCGTCGCCCAGGCGTATGTGTTCGCTAAGTGGTTTCTTATTTGCCAATTTCAAACTTGCAGTCAGCCGGCTGCCAGATGTTTTCGTCAATGATGACTTCACCCACTGAATCAGCCTTGATGTGACCTGTCATGGGATTCTTTATACTTGTCACATTGCCCTTTATAGTGGCATTGACATCGCTGCACTCAAAAGCCAGATCGGCATCGTCAGCCATAGTGCAGTCCTCCATCACAAGGCCCTTGCAATAGCAGAGCGGCTGAGTGCCGGAAATGCGGCAGCGCACCAGTCGCAGATTCTTTGAATGCCAGCCGAGATACTCGCCTGTCAGTTCCGAATCATAAACTGTGACATTCTCAGTGCCCCAGAAAGCATCCTTGGAATGGATTACAGCGTCGCGGATTTCCACATTGCGGCAATACTGAAAAGAGTAATTGCCCTGCTGACGATAACGCGCAATGTCAATATCGGCCGAGTGCATAAACAGATAGTCAGCCTTGTTCACCTCCACATCGCGGAGCCTCACATTGCGGCAATGCCACAGAGTTTCCTGAGCATCAGGAATCTTCACGTTCTCAAGAACGACATTGTCCATCTCGCGAAACATCTTGGGAGCCTCCACCAGAGTGTCCTTCATCACAAGGTCACGACTGTACCACAGAGCGGCACGCGCACCTTCGCGAAACAAACAGTCAGTGATGCGGAATCCATTGACATGCCAGAAAGGGTATTTCCCCTCAAAGGTGCATTTAACAGCTTCGATGTCAGAACATTCCTTAAGCGCCGACTCACCGGCATGGATGGTTACATTCTCAAGTTTCAGATTATGTGAGGCAAAAAGCGGACGCTCACCTCCGAATTCACGATTTTCAATGATTTCCATAGGTATACTTCGATTTCTGCTTATTTTCAGATTCTGTTACAAAGATAGCTAAAAAGCCGCTTTCAGAGGATAAGTCTGATTGATTTTTTACCCCCGGGTCAATTGGCTCGTGGATTTTGAGGATGATACAGCCATCCGCGGTAACACTCACCCATATTGCGCACCTGCCTGTGCCAGAAAGCATCCTCCGCACCGGTGAAGAGGTCGGCCGGCCGGCTGACGGGGGCCACTGCCCACACATTACCGCGCAATTCACCTTCAAGCTGACCATCCTCCCAGCCTGAATAGCCTATGAAGAACCTTATGTGACCCTCCAGAGGATAACCGGCATTGACATACTGCTTCATGGCCTCAAAATCACCCCCTATCCACAAGCCCCCATTAATCTCCCGGGCGCCGGGGATGATAGTGTCACCGAGAGTGTGGAGAAAGAAAAGGCGGTCACATGACATCGGGCCGCCGCAAAACACCGGCACCTCCACCTTCTCGCTTATGCCCTCCACAAGCTCGCCCAGATAATGTCCCGAAAGCTTGTTGAGCACCACGCCCATCGTGGCATGTCCCGGCCCGTGGTCAATAAGGCAGATAACGGCATGATTAAAGTATGACTCACGCAGAAACGGCTCAGCCACGAGCAGCGAACCCGGCTCGGGGCTGGCGGCGGATATATTTATGTTGAAAAGAAACGAAGATAAATCTGACATAACACTCCTTTTCGGTAAAAACGCTAATCGGTGGTATTTCTTGTTACAAAATGGTTAAAAAATCGCAGCCTTCCGCCGAACAAACGGCGAAGAAAAACGGTTATAGTGATACAAGCTAAACATTGTAAGATGCTTAACACTACTCGCGTTTCACGTTTATTTATGGGATTATTGCTGATCGGCACCTCGGCAACCTTTGTCAGGGCTGAACAACCCGGGCAACCTTTGCCGGCCGATTCGCTCCCCGAAACCTGGCAGTATGTCTCGGATTATGCCGGACAGCTGCCGGGGAGTGAGGACACCATGTGGTGGCATCGTTTTAACGACGCCACTCTTGACACCCTCATCTCGCTCGGGCTTGACAACAACTACGACGTCTTGATGGCGGCAAGAAGGATGGAAGTATCAAGGCAGACCCTCAATGAGGTGCGTTCGCTTTACTTCCCCTCGGTCAACATCAGCGGCGGGTGGACCAAGAACCGCACCTCGGGTGCAATGAGTTCCACATCCACACCTGCTTCGTCATCAAGCAGTTTCAATCTCGGAGCCGATCTGAGCTGGCAGATCGATATCTTCGGCAAGATTACGGCTCAGGTGCGTGAAGGCAAAGCCAACTGGCAAGCCTCCAGAGCCGAGTATGCCGGCGCGATGCTGACCCTTTGCGGTGACATCGCGTCGTCGTATATACAGCTGCGAATGTTGCAGGCTCAGAAAAAAGTGGCTGAGGAGCATCTTCAGCGTCAGGAAACGGTGGTCAATATCACCCGTGCCCGTTACGAAGCCGGTCTGGCCTCGCAGCTCGACGTGCTTCAAGCATCTACGGTCTACAGCTCCACCAAAGCAACCCTCCCGGGCCTCAACTCGTCAATCCAGGCCACAATGAATGCCATCAATGTGCTGGTGGGAGACATGCCCGGCGACATCAATAGCCTGCTTATCAGCGGACCGATGCCGGATTTCCACATGCTTATAACGGCCGGCGTACCGCGCGAGCTTATCCGCCGACGTCCTGACATTGTTCAGGCCGAAGCCAACCTCGCCGCACTGGCAGCAGCAGTGGGAATAGCGAAGAAGGATTTCCTGCCTACGCTTTCACTGAACGGCTCAATAGGCACTGTGGCCCATCGTGCCGGTGACCTGTTCAAAAACAACTCTCTGGAATATTCAATCGCCCCCACGCTGTCATGGACCGTGTTTGACGGCATGAAGCGAAAATATGCCGTGGCCGCAGCCAAGGAGCAGATGCTTGCGGGGATTGACTCTTACAATCTCACTGTGCTTACAGCTGTCAAAGAGGTGGAAAACGCCCTTATAAGCTATAAGAGCGCATGCGAGGAGGTGACTCTGGTCAACGATGTTGTCAATCAGGCCCGTAAAACGGTGGACCTCTCTGTTGACCTCTACAAAAGCGGCCTGTCAGGCTTCACCGATGTGGCAAACGCCCAGATGACCTATCTCTCTTACAGCAACACCCTGATTGAATCACAAGGGAAAGCGCTGACGGCGCTCATCAACCTGTGTGAAGCACTTGGCGGCGGCTGGACCACTGACAATATGTAAACCCTCAACTCATCCCTGACTCACATGAAAAGATTCTTCACTCCTGCCATCATAGCCTCCGCATGTCTGCTTTTCACCCTTGGCGGATGCAAAAAGAAGGAGCAGGCACCTCAGCAACCCACTCCCGCAATCGACGTGGCCAACGTGGTTGTGGACTCCGTGATGCTTCATAAAACCTATCCCGGCTATCTCACTGCCGATCAAAAGATTGACATTGTGGCACGGGTGAACGGTTATCTCACCTCCCAGAACTACACCGGAGGCGACATTGTCAAGGCCGGGCAAGTGCTGTTCACAATCGAGAGCACCACGTATGCTGACCAAGTGCGTCAGGCCGAGGCTGCTCTGTCCACAGCCAAAAGTGCCTGCGAATATGCCACAAGCCATTATGAGGCTGTGAAAAAAGCCATGGAGAGCGATGCCGTGAGCCAGCAGGAGCTGGCGCAGGCCGAGAGCAACATGAATCAGGCTAAAGCCAACATCAAGAGCGCACAGGCAGCCCTCGAAACAGCCCGCACCAATCTGAGCTACTGCACAATCCGCGCTCCGCGTTCAGGCAGGATGTCAGCATCAACCATCAGCGTCGGCGGGTATGTGAGCGGTGCCGGCTCGCCGTTCGTACTCGGCACACTGTACGACGACAGTATGATTGACGCTGTGTTCACTGTTGATGACGCCTCTCACCTGCAAATCATCAGCGCACAGGCGAACACTCCCGGGGTGGACTATGACCATGTGACCCTTAACTTCGATGAACCACTCCCTCACACCTACACCGGAAAACTCAATTATCAGGCACCGAACATTGACACCGGCACCGGCACAATCCTCCTCAAGGCGGCAGTTGACAACCCCTACGGCGAACTGCGTGCCGGCATGTTTGTCAACATCCTCCTGCCTTCGCGCTTTGACCCGCAGGCAATCATGGTCAAGGACGCTTCGATAGGCACTGACCAGCTCGGGCGCTATCTCTACACTGTTAACGATTCTAACCGCGTGGTTTACACCCCGGTGAAGGTGGGCGAACTCATCAACGACACCATGCGCATTGTCACCGAAGGTCTAACTCCTCAGTCACGCTATGTCACAAAAGCACTGCTCAAAGTGCGCGCCGGCGAGGAAATTCGCCCTGTCATAGTAAAATAACCCTTCTGTTCCATCCTCAACTGCTAACTCCGTGTTTTCCAAGTTCTTCATATCCCGACCTATTTTTGCTACAGTGCTGGCCGTACTGATGATTATTGTGGGCATCATCACGGTCGAGACGCTCCCTATAGCCCAGTATCCCGACATCACTCCGCCAACCATTCAGGTTACCGCCACTTATCCCGGCGCGGATGCAAACACCGTAGCCGAGACCGTCGGAGTGCCCATCGAGCAGCAGGTCAACGGTGTGGAGGGCATGCTCTACATGAGCTCCACCTCAGGCAGTGACGGCAGTTATAATCTCACCATCACTTTTGAAGTGGGAACGGATGTTGACATGGCCACAGTGAAGGTGCAGAACCGTGTGGCGCTTGCCGAACCCACGCTCCCCACAAGCGTGAAAGAGCAGGGTGTGTCAGTCATGTCACGCTCCACCAATGTCATTCTGTTCATAGCGCTGGAAAGTGACAATCCTCAGCGTTATGACGCTCTGTATCTTACCAATTATGCGAAGCTCAATCTTGTTGACGAACTGTCGCGTGTGGATGGAGTGGGCGAGGTTGGCGCATTCGGTGCCGGCGAGTACAGCATGCGTGTGTGGCTTGACCCGGAGAAGATGCGCATCCGCGGTGTGGACCCCTCCGATGTCATGGCCGCCATCGAGGCCCAGAACATCCAGGTGTCCGCCGGCTCCGTAGGCTCATCGCCCACAGCAGGCGCGCCTCAGTTTGAATACACATTGACATCCGCAGGCCGACTGAAAACCACCGATGAGTTTGGCAACATCGTAATAAAGAAATCGGCCGACGGTCAGTCGCTGCTGCGTTTGCGCGACGTGGCCAGGATTGACCTTGGCAGCGAGAGTTACAGTGTGGTGGCCAATGTTGACGGGCAGCCTGCCGGACTGCTCGGTATCTACCAGCTTCCGGGAGCTAACGCCCTCACCGTGGCCAAGGCAGCTCAGGATAAGCTTGACGAGCTTGCGCAATACTTTCCAGAAGGGGTTCACTACCGTGTGATTCTCAACACCACGGAATTTGTCACCGCATCGATTGATGAGGTGCTTGTCACCTTCGTTGAGACAACTCTGATTGTGATGGTGGTGATTCTGCTCTTCCTCCAGAACTGGCGCGCGGTGATTATCCCGATGATAACCATTCCGGTGTCACTGATTGCCACCTTCGCCGTCATGAAACTGCTTGGTTTCACGCTCAACACCCTCACACTGTTCGGACTTGTACTTGCCATCGCTATTGTGGTTGACGATGCGATAGTGGTGGTGGAGGACTGTTCGCGATTGGTTGACAAAGGCACCCTGTCGCCTGTTCAGGCCGCTGAAAAAGCAATGGTGGAGCTTCAGGGTCCCATCGTGGGCGAGGTGTTAGTGCTTTTGTCCGTGTTTATTCCCACGGCATTCATTTCCGGCATCACCGGCGAGCTTTACAAGCAATTTGCGCTCACCATTGCGGTGTCAACAGCCTTTTCAGGCTTCAATGCCCTTACATTCACTCCGGCCATGTGTGCGCTGTTTCTGCGTCCGAGCAAGCCCGGCAAGTTCTTCATCTACCGCTGGTTTGAGAAGGGCTTTGGCGCCACACTGTCAGGCTATATGAAAATCGTCGGCGTGTTTCTCAAACGCCCCTGGGTGGCGCTCAGTCTCTATCTGGTGCTCACCGGCGCGGCCTTCTGGGGCTTCATCAACTGGCCCACAAGCTATGTACCTGAGGAGGATATGGGCTACTTCATGGCCTCCGTGCAATTGCCTCCGGGAGCATCGCTTGAACGCACCGAGAGTGTGGTCAACGACCTTACGGCCGACATCAAGGCGCTCCCGGGAGTGAAAGATGTGCTGTCCATAACCGGCATGTCATTTATAGCCGGAGGCTCAGGGAGCAATCTCGGGTCACTGCAAGTGGTGTGTGAGCCGTGGGCTGACCGCAAGAAAACCTCCGAGAGCGTGTTTGCGCTTGTGGATTCCGTCAACCGTCTTGGCGGCGCTTATCAGGAGGCTATCAGCTTTGCCATCAACCCGCCCGCCATCCCGGGTCTGGGCATGACATCGGGCCTATCTATGCAGCTTCTTGACATCAACAACCTCGGGCCGAAGGAGCTCAAGCAGATTCTTCAGGAAATCACCGTGGCGGCTCAGAAGGACTCACGCATAGCCTCGGTAACCACCGAATTTCAGGGCGAGGTGCCGCAGTACACCCTCAACATTGACCGCGACAAGCTGGAGATGCAAGGGCTGGATCTGGGCAGTGTCTATTCCGCTCTGTCAGCCTTCATGGGGGGCAGCTATGTGAATGACTTCGTGGAGTTTGGACGCGTGTATCAGGTGACGGTTAAGGGCGATGCCGCTTCGCGAGCGCTTATTGACGATGTGCTGAAACTCGCCGTGACCAATTCACAGGGCGAGATGGTGCCTTTCGCATCGTTCACAAAGATTGAACCTGTGATGGGACAGCCCACAGTGAGCCGCTACAATATGTACACCACCGCCGCATTGACGGCCACTCCCGCCAAGGGTGTCAGCTCGTCAGAAGGCATCAAGGCTATGGAGGAAATCTTCAAGCAGGTGGCAGGGCCTAATTTCTCCTACGCCTGGACCGGCGAGGCCTATCAGGAAACCGGAGCCGGCACAACGATATCGATGGTCCTCATCTTTGCTATCGTCATGACAATCCTTGTGCTTGCAGCGCAGTATGAAAGCTGGACCGACCCTCTTGCCGTGGTGCTCTCAATGCCCACCGCAATTCTGGGCACCATTATCGGCTGCCTGTTCATGAACCAGAGCATCAGCATCTACACCCAGATCGGCATCATCCTGCTGCTGGGTCTATCGGCCAAAAATGCCATTCTGATTGTGGAGTATGCCATTGATTTCCGCAAGTCAGGCGCTGACATCCGTCAGGCCGCTCTTGACGCCGGAAGAATCCGTTTCCGCCCCATTATGATGACGGCCCTGGCATTTGTGTTTGGCGTTCTGCCCATGCTTTTTGCCAGCGGCGCAGGTGCTCAGAGCCGTATATCGCTCGGCACGGCCGTGGTGTTCGGCATGGCTGTCAATGCCATTGCAGGCACGCTCTTTGTGCCCAACTTCTGGGAGCTTCTTGAGAAATTCAGGGAGAAGTATCTGTCGCGCCTCTTTGCCGGCAAGGATACTGTGGGGACTGCCACTCCCCGGCAGTCTGACAGCAACACCACCGGGAGCGTGTAACAGAGAGAGGGGGGCCTGTTGCAAATCTGCAGGCTAATTGCTAATTTTGTCGTTATGAACAATGACGATGGAAAAGTAATTGTTGCCGACATCCGACAGGCCGACGTCAATACGTCGCTCGAACTGGCCTATGCCGACAGCGGCATCAGGGCCGGATTCCCCAGCCCGGCCGAGGACTATGTCAATGAGAAGATGGACCTCAACCGGGAGCTCGTGAGCCATCCTGCCGCCACGTTTTATGGCAGGGTGGTGGGCGACTCCATGTCAGGCGAAGGCATCGATGAGGATGACCTCATTATCATTGACAAGTCACTGATGCCTGAAAACGGCGATTTAGCCGTGTGTTGTCTCGACGGTGAGTTCACCCTCAAGCGGCTGCGCCTGGAGCATGACCGGGTGTGGCTCATGCCCTCCAATCCCGCCTATTCACCCATCGAGGTAACCTCTGAGATGGATTTCAAGGTATGGGGAGTGGTGACTCATACCATCAAGTCCAACCGCCGCCCCGTGACCAGAAAATTTCTATGACTGAGGGGATGATAGGGCTGGTTGACTGCAACAACTTTTTTGTGTCGTGTGAACGCGTGTTTAACCCCTCGCTTGATGGAAAACCCGTGGTTGTGCTGAGCAATAATGACGGATGTGTTGTGGCCATGAGCAATGAGGCCAAGAAGCTGGGCATAACCCGCGGTGAGCCTTATTTCAAGGTCCGCTATCTGGAACGGGATGGGCTCATAGCCCTCTCGGGCAATCACAGGCTTTACGGCGACATGTCGGACCGCGTGATGAGCGTGTTGCGCTCTCTTGTCCCGTCCATTGAGGTTTACAGCATTGACGAGGCTTTCCTGCTTTTTGAGCCTAACACGGGCGATCTGGAGGGCTTCGGACGCTATATTGTGGAGACCGTGAAGCGCTACACGGGCATCCCCGTGTCAATAGGCATGGCCCCCACCAGGACTCTGGCCAAGATGGCCGCACGGTTTGCCAAAAAGTATCCCGGCTATCATGGCGCATGCATGATTGACACTGATGTCAAGCGCCTGAAAGCTCTGGAGCTTACGGAGATTGGCGATGTGTGGGGGATAGGGCGGCGCCAGAGCGCCAAGCTCAAGGCAATGAGCATTGTCACGGCGGCCGGATTTGCATCATTGGAGCGCGAGCAGGTGCGCAGGCTCTTTACCGTGGTGGGCGAGAAAACGTGGCGCGAGCTGCGAGGCGAAGCCTGTATAGAGCATGTCACCGTGCCTCCTGAACGCCAGACAATCACCACTTCGCGGTCATTCCCCAAGGACATTTATTCATTCGACGAGCTGCGTCAGGCTGTGGCCACATTCGCGGCCATAGCATCCCGAAAACTGCGCAAGCAGCATGGCCTGGCGCTGGAAATAGAGGTGTGGGCGCGCACCAATCGCTTCAATGAAAAGAACCCGCAATATTCATCCATGGCCCGAGAGACTTTCCTTGATGCCACGGCCGACACGATGCTCATATCAGCCGCAGCAACACGCGCGCTCAAGCGCGTGTTTCGCGCCGGAGTGGGCTTCAAGAAGGCCGGCATAACCATCTCCCGCATCACTTCGGAGGAGGGTTTTCAGCAGAGTCTTTTCCATGATGTGGCTGAGGATGAGCGCCGCAAGCGGCTGATGAATGTCATTGACTCCCTCAATGAGAATCTCACCGCGTCAGCTTCCGTGCATGTTGCCTCGGCCGCCAGAGCCACCTCGCTCATTGCGGAGGGCCATAAGTCAAAACCTTCGCATCCGCAATCGGTCCAACTGTTCAACCCCGCCACCATGCGCCCAATTTAGGGCTTATAACGATAAAAGCATACAGCCACGTAGCTATTGAGCTACGTGGCTGTATGCTTATTTAATCTGGTGTGACCTTTCAGGATTCAGCTTCCTGAATCTGAGCAGGGGAGGGCTTGCGGCCGATGAGATAGCTCTTTGCTGCTGCCACAAAGAAGGGGAAGGCTCCGAACACAATGAAGATGACATCACCGATGATACGCAGCCAGCCGAGAGTGGCCATGGTGTGATTATTGGTGAACTCAATTGAGCGGGCGTGCCAGTAGCCGTTCTTCAGTGAGTCAAACATCTGATAGAAACCGGCAGGGAGCATACTCAGGATGACCATGAGGGCCAGGCCGATGTTGAGGCCCCAGAATGAGCACTTGATCCAGGGAGTGATGCGAGCCCACTGTTCGTCAGTGAGGTTCTTGCGCATGGCAAAGAGTGACAGGCCGAGGGCAAGAAAGCCAAACACGCCGAACATTGCCGTGTGACCGTGGTTGGGGGTGAGCTGCGTGCCTATTTCAAAGTAGCTGACAATGGGGGTGTTGATAAGGAAGCCGAACACTCCCGCACCAACGAAATTCCAAACGCCTACGGCCATGAAGAAATTGAGCGTCCAACGGTGCTGATGAGCCACTCCGGGGAGGCCGCCTGTGCGTGAGGTGCGCATAAATCCGGCAGCTTCGATGGTGAGGAGCACCAAAGGCACCACTTCAAGGGCTGAGAAGCAGGATGACACGGCCATGTTAAACTCTGTCTGGCCTTCGAAGTACCAATGGTGACCGGTGCCGATAATGCCGCCCATGAGGGTGAGGATGGCGTCAAGGAACATGATTCGCAGACCCTGGCTGCGGCCAACGAGGCCCATTTCGATAAACACCAGTGCAACCATCACTGTGGCAAACAGTTCAAAGAATCCTTCCACCCAGAGATGGATAACCCAGAAGCGCCAGGTGTCAACGACGGTGAAGTTTGTGTTGCTGTCAAAGAAAATGGCTGGGAGATAGAACACGGGGATAGCAAATGCCGCAATCAGGAACACAATGCCGAGGGGTTTGGTGGACAAGCGCTTAACAGCCGGAATGGTGTTGCGCAGAAGAACGAACGCCCACAGAAGGAAGCCGGCAATGAGGGCATACTGCCATGCGCGGCCAAGCTCTATATATTCCCAGCCTTGAGGACCGAGCCAGAAGGTGAGATTATCCCACCAGCCTGCTGTGCCTGCCCACTGGCTGAGCAGCGAGCCGAAAATCACCACGGCAAAGGCGGCAAAAATAACATTGGTGAACGCTGTGAGGCCTTTCCACTCTTTTCCGCCGAGGATGCGCGACAGCAGCAGACCGCCGATAACAAAGCCGGTTGCAATCCAGAATATGGCAAGCTGAAGGTGCCATGAGCGCATGAGCTGACTCGGCCAGAGAGAGCTCATGTCCCAGCCATAGAAGTTACCGGGCTCGGCTCGGTAGTGTGCCACCGCTCCGCCCACAAGGGTCTGGGCAAGGAAGAGGAGCGCCACCACTGCCGAGAATTTGAGCAGCGCGCGGATTGACGACGGGGTGTGGCCATCCTCCATTGCGGGAGCTACAGGATTTTTTGCGGGATTCCAGTCATCCTCGCTATGACGGCCGATGAAAAAGAGGCAACCGCCAACGCCAAAGAGGAGGAAGAGCAGACTGGCCGCACTCCACACGGCTGTGGAGGTGGTGGGAGCGTTGCCCACGAGTTCCTCCGCAGGGAAATTGTTGGTGTAGGAGTAGTCGGCCCCGGGACGGTTTGCCACAGTGGCCCATGCAGCCCAAGAGAAATAGGCTGAGAGCTGGCGCAGCTCCTCGGGATCAGTGATGAGGTTCCTTTTCAGACCGCCGTTCTTGGCCGGGTCGCTGAAATAGTCCTTCCAGCGTGCGGGAGATTCGGCAAGCGTGCGGGCTTCAATGTCGTTATAGACAAGTGTGCCTGTGGCTAAATCATAGCGATTGTGCTTGGCCAGCTCAATGCGATGTGACGCATCAGGAATGCTGTCGGCATAATTCAGTGCAAGGTCATGAAGATAGAGAGCCGAGAAGTCAGGACCGAGGTAAGCACCATGGCCCCAGATGGAGCCATTGTCCATAAGTCCGTAGCGCAGAAACAGTTGCTGTCCCTTCTCGATGTCAGCTTTGGTGAACAGCACGTTGCCGTCCTGACCAATAACCTGCTCGGGCATAGGAGGTTTGTCACGAAACGCTTTACATGTCACCGTTATCAGGGTTGCAAAGCCATAGATAAGAACACAGGTGAGCACAATAATCCACCATCGGGAGATTACCGTACGCCGATCAGTTAGCATGTCAAACGAGGACTTCATACGCGAATAATGTTAGTGAATTTGAATAATTAACACAATTGACATTATTTAAGTTTTACGCCTCGAAAAAAATTCCGGGCCATCAGCATGATGACCCGGAACAGAGCAACAGATATGTGACTAATGATTATTCTTCAGTCTGATTGTCAGCGTAATCCTTGAGCAGTTTTTCCTGCACATCGGAGGGCACAAGCTCATAGCTTGCAAACTTCATGGTGAACGAGGAGCGGCCGCCGGTGATTGAGCTCAGTGCAGTGGAGTAGGACGCCATCTCTTTGAGGGGCACCTTTGCCGATATCTTCTCGAAGCCGCTGTCGCTCTCCATGCCCATGATGATTGCGCGGCGTGCCTGAAGGTCGCTCATCACATCTCCCATCACGTCAGAGGGAACCAACACCTCCACGTCGTAGACCGGTTCAAGAATCTTGGGATTAGAGTTGCGGAAAGCTTCTGAGAAGGCGTTGCGCGCTGCAAGGCGGAAGGAGATTTCATTGGAATCCACGGGGTGCATTTTGCCGTCGTAGATGCACACACGCACATCGCGGGCATAGCTGCCGGTGAGAGGACCTTGCTCCATGCGGTCCATCAGCCCCTTGACAATGGCGGGAATGAAGCGGGCATCGATAGCACCACCCACAATACAGTTGTGAACCACCAGCTTGCCGCCCCAGTCAAGAGGAATCTCCTGAGTGTCACGCACGCTCATCTTAAACTCCTGATTGCCGAATTTATAGGTGTCAGGCGCGGGCATGCCTTCGGTGTAAGGCTCGATGATGAGGTGAACCTCGCCAAACTGACCGGCGCCGCCGCTCTGTTTCTTGTGGCGATAGTCAGCGCGGGCAGCCTTGGTGATTGTCTCGCGATAGGGGATACGCGGTTCCTCAAACGTAATGGGGAGCTTGTCGTTGTTCTCCACGCGCCATTTGAGCGTGCGTAGATGGAATTCGCCCTGACCTTTGAGGATGGTTTGCTTGAGTTCCTTGGATTGCTCCACAATCCATGTGGGATCTTCCTCATGCATGCGGGTGAGGATAGAGTTGAGCTTCTCGGCATCGCTCTCGGTCACGGGGCGCACGGCGCGCTGATATTTCGGCTCGGGATAGCGGATGAAGTCAAAGGCATAATCGCAGCCCTTTTCATCGAGGGTGTTGCCCGTGCGCACATCCTTGAGCTTGACGGTGGCGCCGATGTCGCCGGCATGAAGCTCGTCAACCTGAGTCTTAATTTGGCCACACACGCAGTAAATCTGAGCGATGCGCTCTTTGCTTCCGCGTGTCACATTGTCAAGGTCCATACCCGGACGCAGGGTACCTGACATGACTTTGAAGTAGCTCACCTCACCAATGTGAGGCTCCACGGTGGTTTTGAACATGAAGAGTGAAACCGGGCCTGCGGAGTCGGGAGCCACTTCATTGCCGGCAGTGTCAACAGGTGCGGGCATATCTTCAACGAAGGGCACCACATTGCCGAGGAATTCCATCATGCGGCGCACGCCCATATCCTTGGCGGCGCTCACGCAGAACACGGGATAGATTGACCTGTCAACGAGGCCTTTGCGGATGCCTTCGCGCATTTCATCCTCGGTGAGACTGCCCTGCTCGAAGAATTTCTCCATGAGGGTCTCATCGTTCTCGGCAGCGGCCTCCACGAGTGCCTGATTGAGCTCGCGGGCGCGGTCAAGTTCCTCTGCGGGAATATCCTCGATAACGGGCGTGCCGCCGTCAGGGCCCCATGAGTATTTCTTCATCAGGAGCACGTCGATCATGGCATTGAAGCCGGGACCGGTGGAAAGCGGATACTGGATTGCCACGAGCTTGTTGCCGAAATGCTCGCGCATCTGCTCCATCACGTTGTCATAATCGGCTTTTTCGCCGTCAAGCTGATTCAGAGCGAAGATAATGGGCTTCTTGACCTTTGAAGCGGTGCGGAAAATGTTCTGGGTGCCCACCTCCACGCCATACTGACCGTTGACCACAATCACGCCTGTGTCAGTGACATTGAGCGCCGTTACTGCATTGCCCACGAAGTCATCGCCTCCGGGACAGTCAATCACATTGAGCTTTTTATTGAGAAACTCGGCATAGAAAACGGTGGAGAACACCGAGTAGCCGTATTCCTTTTCTACGGGGAAGTAGTCACAAACAGTGTTTTTCTGCTCTACGGAGCCACGACGTTTTATAACTCCACACTCGAAAAGCATTGCTTCAGCGAGTGTGGTTTTTCCGGAGCCTTTGCTGCCGAGCAAGGCTATGTTTTTGATTTCGTTGGTTCTGTAACTCTTCATGTTATTATTGATTTAGAGGGTTTCTGACTGTGTAAGGTCACTTCGTTAAATTTATATCGTCCGAAAATTAATGAATTTTGTAACAAATCGGACGATAAAAAATATGTTACGCAACATATTCTTAACTTTTAAGCGTTTTGGCTCTCATCATGATGCTTTATTCAACGATTTTGAGTAATTTTGCACCGCTTTTGTCGGAGCCGAGGCTTTCGGCATGCTAAAAGCCTGTCACTGTAGATAATTATGAGCGAAGATATACATCCCATTGTTTCCATAGGTAAATTGGATATAGACCTGACAAAAGGTGCTCCCGAGCCCAAGACTGACGACCTGCCTCTGCTGGCCACTCGTGACCTTGTGCTGTTCCCTGACGTTGTGTTTCCCATCTCGCTGGGACGCAAGGCTTCCGTCACCGTGGCCACCGAAGCCCATGAAAAGGGCATACCCATCGGCGTGGTATGTCAGAGAGACCCCCAGGAGGAAACTCCCTCGGTCACTGAAGGGCTCTATCCCTATGGCGTGACGGCAATGGTCCTCAATGTGTTTGACCTGCCTGACGGCACCAAAACGGCCGTGGTTCAGGCTTTCAAGAAGATAAAAATTACAGGCGAGGGCAGGGGAGAGGAGATTCCCGGAGTGCCCTCGGCTGCAGTGAAGATTGTGCGTGACACTCGTCCCCGCACTTCCGACAAAGAATTTCTCGCTCTCTCTCAGATTATCAAGGACACAACTCTCAAGCTGGTCAAGAAAACCGGCGAGGGCCCTTCTGACCTCTCGGTCAATCTTGAATCGGTGGCCAACCCTGTGATGATTGTCAACATGGTGGCTGCCTACACTCCCTTCCCCTCGGCCACCAAAATCGAGATGCTCAAATGCTCCCGCATAAAGGAGCGCGCATTTCTCCTGCTGGGCGAGCTCACACGCAGCGAGCAGATGGCCGACATTATGGAGGGTATAAAGGAGCGCACCCGTCAGCGCATCAATGAGCAGCAGCGCAATGCCTTCCTGGCTCAGCAGATTGAGGCCATCAAGGAGGAGCTTTATGGCGATGATGACGATGACGTGAAGAAGATGCGCGACCGCGGGGCTGCCGTAAACTTCCCCGACGATGTGCGCCAGACTTTCGAGAAGGAGGTTGAGAAGCTTTCGCGCCTTAATCCGCAGAGCCCTGACTATTCTGTGCAGTACTCTTATCTCGACACTCTCGTAAGCCTCCCTTGGAACAAGCCCACCGAGCTCAACGATGACTTCGCCGCTGCGGAGGAGGTGCTCGAAGGCGAACATTACGGTCTTGAAAAGGTCAAGGAGCGCATCCTTGAGCAGCTTGCCGTGATGATGCACAATCCTTCGGGACGCTCACCTATTATATGTCTTGTAGGAGCTCCCGGCGTGGGTAAAACCTCGCTCGGCAAATCTATCGCAAAGGCACTGGGCCGAAACTACAAACGTATCTCTCTTGGCGGCATGCATGACGAAGCCGAAATTCGCGGCCATCGTCGCACATATATCGGTGCCATGCCCGGCCGAATCATCGACGCGGTGAAGCGCGCTGGATCGTCAAATCCTCTGCTTCTTCTTGACGAGATTGACAAGCTTGGCAAGGACTTCCGTGGCGACCCTTCAGCTGCTCTGCTGGAGGTGCTTGACCCCGAACAGAACAATCGCTTCCATGACAATTACGTGGATGTGGACTTTGACCTCTCGAAGGTGCTGTTCATCGCCACTGCCAACACACTCTCCACGGTGCCTCAGCCACTCATTGACCGCATGGAGATAATCGAAATCCCCGGTTATCTGCTCGAAGAGAAGGTTGAGATTGCCAACCGCCATCTGGTGCGCCGCGCCCTGACGGAGAACAATGTGGAGGGTCAGATTGACTTCAGCCGCGATGCTCTGGTGAAAATCATTGAAAACTACACTGCCGAGAGCGGTGTGCGCCAGCTCGAAAAGGAGATTGGCTCGATTGTGCGGAAGTCTATCCTCCGCAAGCTGCGAAACAAGTCGGAATTCACTGAAGTGACTCCCGAAACTATCCGTGACATGCTCGGAGTAGAGAAGTTCACAAAGGACAGGTTTGACACTTCGGGTCTCCCCGGCGTTGCCACCGGCCTGGCCTGGACCGCTGTGGGCGGTGAGATTCTGTTCATTGAATCCTCGCTGGCCAACGGCAAGGGCGAGAAACTCACCCTCACCGGCAATCTCGGCGATGTCATGAAGGAGTCGGCCATGATTGCTCTTCAGTATGTCAAGGCTCATGCTTCGGAGTTCGGCATCAACCCCGAGCTGTTTGAGAGTCGTTCGCTCCACATCCATGTGCCTGAAGGCGCCATTCCCAAGGATGGTCCTTCGGCAGGTATCACCATGGCCACCTCTATTATATCGGCCTTCACCGGTGTGCCCGTGAAATCACGCCTTGCCATGACCGGCGAGATAACTCTCAGAGGCAAGGTGCTCCCCGTGGGTGGCATTAAGGAGAAGATTCTGGCGGCCAAGCGCGCGGGCATCAATGAAATCATTCTCTGCAAGGACAATCGCAAGGACATTGAGGACATCAAGCCTGACTATCTCGAGGGAATGACCTTCCACTATGTGGCAATGGTGAGCGACGTCATCGCCATCGCCCTTGATAAGAATTGAAGACTATAATTTCTACAACAACATATTTTTGATAATGAAGGTACTTAAGTTCGGAGGCACATCCGTCGGCTCGGCCGACAGAATGAAGAATGTGGCCAAAATTATCGGCTCTGAAGGCGGCAACATAGTTGTGCTCTCGGCCATGTCCGGCACCACCAACGCACTCATCGGCATTTCCGAAGCCATCACGGCCGGCAAGCGTGACGAGGCTCTCAGTCTCATCAGCGAGCTGGAGAATAAGTATGCAGGGGTGATTGAAGCTCTCTATGACAGCGAGGATTACCGTGCTCAGGCCCGCGAAGCTGTAGGCGCAAGCTTCGTGCTTCTGCGAACCTTCCCCGGCGATAAAGAAATCGTGGCTCAGGGCGAGCTCATGTCAACCCGCCTTTTCACGCTTTATCTCCACAGCATCGGCGTCAATGCCGCTCTGCTCCCCGCTCTGGACTATATGCGCATCGACGAGAACGGCGAGCCTGACCTCAAAGCCATCTCCGAAAAGCTTGCCGTGGTGATTGACAATGCCGGCAAGGCTCCCATCTACATCACCCAGGGCTTTATCTGCCGCAATGCCTGCGGTGAGATTGACAATCTCAAGCGTGGCGGCAGCGACTATTCTGCCTCGCTTATCGGTGCCGCAGTTGGAGCCGACGAGATTGAAATCTGGACCGACATTGACGGCATGCACAATAACGACCCCCGCTTTGTGGAACACACGGCTCCCGTGAAGCATCTCCACTTCGAGGAGGCCGCCGAGCTGGCTTATTTCGGCGCGAAGATTCTTCACCCCACCTGTATTCTTCCCGCACGTGAGGCCAACATCCCCGTGCGCCTGCTCAACACAATGGAGCCTGCCGCACGTGGCACTCTCATTGACAATCACCTTGACGACAATGGCATCAAAGCCGTGGCCGCCAAGGACAATATCACCGCCATTAAAATCAAGAGCGGCCGCATGCTGCTGGCCTACGGCTTCCTGCGCAAGGTGTTCGAGATTTTTGAAACTTATCGCACTCCTATTGACATGATTGTGACCTCCGAGGTCGGTGTGTCTGTAACTATTGACGATTGCTCCAATCTTCAGCCCATCGTTACTGACCTTGAAAAGCTCGGTAGTGTGACCGTTGACACTGACATGGTCATCATCTGTATTGCCGGCGACCTGGAGTGGCAGCACAAGGGCTTCGAGGCAAGCGTTCTTGATGCTCTGCGCGACATCCCCGTGAGAATGATTTCCTACGGTGGCAGCAACTACAACATCTCCGTGCTCGTAAAAGCTTGCGACAAGGTTAAGGCCCTCAATCTTCTCAGCTCACACCTTTTTAATCGGAATTGAAAAATGGCGAAAATTTTTCCCTTATCAGAATTCAACTCTCTCCGCACTCCTTTTTATTTCTACGATCTCCCGCTGCTTGACCAAACCCTCGCGGCTGCCAAAGAGGCTGCAGGAAGCCCTCTCTATAAGATTCACTATGCCGTTAAGGCCAATGCCAATCCTCTGCTGCTCAAGCGCATCAGCGGTGCCGGCTTCGGTGCTGACTGCGTGAGCGGCGGCGAGATTCAGCAGGCTCTTGAAAATGGTTTCGCCCCTGAGTCGGTTGTCTTTGCCGGAGTGGGGAAGAGCGATGCCGAGATTGAGCTGGCGCTTGAAGCCGGCATTGGTTGCTTCAATGTGGAGTCACGCCCTGAACTCGATGTTATCGCCGAGATTGCTTCGCGCATGGGCAAAGTGGCGCGCGTGGCTTTCCGCGTCAACCCCGATGTAGACCCCCACACCCACAAGTATATCTCCACCGGCCTGAAGGAAAACAAGTTCGGCATCAGCCCCGAGCTGCTGGCTCCGCTGGTGGAAACTGCCGTCAGCAATCCTTCGCTCGATTTCGTAGGCCTGCATTTCCACATCGGCTCTCAAATCACCGAAATGGGCCCTTATGAGCTGCTTTGCGAGCGCATCAACGCTCTTCAGGATGAATGGAACGCCAAGGGCATAACCTTCAAGACCATCAATGTGGGCGGCGGACTGGGCATTGACTATCAGAACCCCGACGCCAACCCCGTGCCTGACTTCCGCGGCTACTTCGATGTGTTCCGTCGCGGGCTTAAGCTGCGTGAGGGCCAGGAGCTCCACTTTGAGCTGGGCCGTTCGCTCGTGGCTCAGTGCGGCTCGCTCATCACTCGCGTTCTCTACGTCAAGGAGGGGCTGTCGCGCAAGTTTGCCATTGTCGATGCCGGCATGTCTGACCTCATTCGTCCCGCTCTCTATCAGGCTTACCATAAGATTGAAAACATCTCGTCGCCCGATGCTCCTGAGCAGGCCTATGACGTAGTGGGACCCATCTGCGAATCCAGCGACCGCTTCGCCGAGCAGTGCATGCTCCCCGAGGTGAAACGCGGCGATTTTCTGGCTCTCCGTTCTACCGGTGCTTACGGCGAGGTGATGGCCATGAACTACAATTGCCGCCCGCATCCGTCCAGCTTTGCGCTGTAAGGATTGCGAACGGCAATTCATAGAAATGGAATCAAAATGAAGCGAGGAGAGCCTTGAAGAGAGAGTTTCTTTTCGCTTCATCTCTTATTGGCCGGGCAGGCTGAAAAAAGCCTTAGATCTTGCCCACCAGGTCAATGCCGGGTTTAAGAGTCTTAGACCCCGGCTTCCATTTCGCCGGGCACACCTGATCGCCGTGCTCGGCCACAAACTGCGCTGCTTCAAGTTTGCGCAGCAATTCTTCTGCATTACGCCCGATGCCGTTGTCATTGATTTCGAAAATCTTGACTTCGCCCTCGGGATTGACCACCACAGTGCCTCGGTAGGCAAGGAAGTCATCAGCGTTCAGCACTCCGAAAGCTTCAGAGAGGAAGCCGGTCTTATCGGCCAGCATAGGGAATTTCACTTTCTTGATGCTGTCGCTGGTGTCGTACCATGCTTTGTGAGTAAACTGTGTGTCGGTGCTCACCGAGTAAACCTCGGCGCCAAGTTCCTTAAACTTGTCATAGTTCTCGGCCATGTCCACTAACTCTGTAGGGCACACAAAGGTGAAGTCGGCCGGATAGAAGAAAAACACGCCCCATTTCCCTTTCACATCCTTGTCTGTGACGGTTTTGAACTCTCCGTCCACAAAGGCGGGAAGTGAAAACTCGGGCATTTTGCTATTGATTATTGTTTTCATATTCGTTGTTTGATTGTTTCGAAAGCATAACGTCAGTCCGTGGCAATAGGTTGGGTCAAAGATGGTCAAAAAATCAAAACTTTTGTTAATTTTGCAACTATGAAACAGTTCATCCTTGACAGCGGACTCTCTGTCACTCAGGCCCTTGAAACTCTCGCACAGAGCGGCAACAAGCCGTTTTCCGCGTCGCTCCATCCGGGCATTGACGGTGTGCTGGGCATCCGCATTCCGGCCCTGCGAGCTCTGGCCCGGGAGATTGCGCGCTCAGGTCGGGTGGAGGAGTACCTTGCCAATCCGGGCGACGGATATATGGAGCATCGTACGCTCCACGGTCTTGTCCTCGGCCAGGTCAAAGTCACTGACATTGACCGTTATCTCTCTGATGTTCATGCTTTTGTAAAGCGGATAAACAGCTGGTCGGTGTGCGACACATTCACCTTTGCCGGCGGGAAGCGGTTTGTCGCCGCAAATAGGCAGCGTCTGTTTGATTTTGTCATGGGATTCCTTGATTCTTCTGAGGAATATAAGGTTCGCTTCGCCGTGGTCATGCTCATGAGCTATTTCCTTGATTCTGAATCAGTGCCGCAGATTCTCGGACTCTTTGAGCAGGTGGTTCATGAGGGTTATTATGTCCGTATGGCCGTAGCATGGGCGGTATCAGTGGCTTGTGTCCGGAATCCCGACTACACGATGACGTGGCTCGCTCAGAATCATCTCGATTCTTGGACCCACAACAAAGCGTTGTCCAAAATTCGCGAATCGTTCCGCGTGTCAGAGTCCGTCAAGCAAACCACGCGCACACTCAAACGCTAATATAATTAAGGCAAGGGAAGCCCCGCAATCGCGTTCGTAGCACCGTGCCTCCACAAAAGCACACCGCCTGACGTTTGCATATTTCAGGACGTTTGATGCCTTATTCAGTTTCACGCAAACCTCAGAGGCCTTCACGCAGCGCTCGCATCTCGCCACAAGTGAGGATGGGGCAACGGATTAAATCTCATTCCGGAATCCAGAATGCATTATTTAACATAATCCTGATTATGAGTTATCGCTTGGTTATTTCCCCGCAGATTGCTATTTTTGTACCCGTTATGAAATCAGGCAACAAATCAGTCATAGCCCTGCTTATTCTGGTCCTGGCCAATCTGGTTCAGTTTCATCACCATCACGATGACGGCTGCACCATGATTGCCTTGGCTGAATCGCTTGACTTGACTTTTGCTCATCATTCATCCCATCATTGCGCCCACCACAGTCACTCGGCGCCTGACGACACCGAATGTGCCCTTTCGCCGTCTCACTTCATTTTCCGTTACCACAACATTTTGTCGGGCCTCGTCATTCCGCATCCCGACTTTATGGTTGGCTCCGAGACGGTGCAAATCCCCGAGCCCGAGCTTACAGGCCTTTCTCCTTACGCTCCTGACGGGTCTAAACGTATTCCGGTTGTCAACGCTGTGGGCTCAATGCAGCTCAGAGCCCCTCCTGCAGTGTGAATAATGCCCTTCTATTCAGCCATTTAATTCACACATCAACAGGATATTATGAAACTTTCAAAAGCTGCTTTTATACTTATCACAGCCGCCTCGCTCTCAACATGTGGTCACTCTGAGGCCGACGGTCATGACCACCACGACGGTCATGAAACCCACGAACATGGTCATGACCACGACCACGATCATGACCACGATGGACACGGCAAAGCCGAAGAGAAATCCCACGATGGCCTCATCGAATTCTCTGACGCCGAGGCCGCTCGCTTCGATGTTGTCCTTGACATTCCCCGTCAGGGCGACATTGCAGAAACTGTCACTCTCCCCGCCACTGTGGTTGGCACCTCCGACGCCCAGACCATTCTCACCGCTCCCCGCAGCGGCAGGCTCTCTCTCCCCGCTTCTGTCAGAGAAGGCAACCGCGTGAGCCGTGGTCAGACCGTTGCCTCAGTGTCGGCCCAAGGCGTCACCGGGGGCGACACTGACGCTGCCGCAAAGGCTCGCCTGGCAGTGGTTGAAGCTGAGATTCAGCGTGTAACCCCGCTGGTAAATGAAGGCATCGTCACCCGCAAAGACTTCAACGCTCTCATGGCCGAAGCCGCTGAACTCCGAAAGCTTGCATCCACAGCCTCAGGCTCGGGAAGCGTCACGGCCCCTGCCTCAGGAGTCATCGCTTCCGTAATGGCCGCCAACGGCGCCTATGTCAATGCCGGTGACCCTATTGTGAAGATTCTCGGCGCCGAGACCTCCTCGGCCATGCTGCGCGTTGATGTGCCGCGCCGTCTCGCCTCGCAGCTCGGGGCCATGTCGGCCGCATCGGTCACCACTCCTGACGGCCGGCGCCTCTCCCTGCCGCGCCACACCACCGCCGCAGCCACCGATGCCTCAGGTTACATCACAGCCTATTTCGGTCCCGTCTCCTCCCCTGCCCTCGTGCCCGGTTCGGCTGTCGAAGCCTCTGTCACCATTGGCAGTGATGTCAAACCGCTGATCGTCCCTCAGGCATGCCTCAATGAGCAGGAAGGCGTCTATAGCTTGTTCGTCAAGGTCAGCCCCGGCCATTATCGCCGTGTGCCGGTGGAAATCGGCAATTCCGACGGCCGCAATGTCGAAATCCGCTCGGGTGTCTCCGCTGCCGACAGTGTCGTCACCGCCGGCGCCGTCTTCATCCGTCTGGCCGAAACCCGCGCCAACGCACCTCAGGGTCACACACATAATCATTGACCGCGATGCTTAACCGTCTGATCCGTATCTCGCTTGACAACCGTGTGGCCGTGCTGGTCATCGCGGCAATCCTTCTGGTGCTCGGTGTGGTCACCACCGTCCGCAGCGACATTGACATTTTCCCTGACCTCAACTCCCCCACCGTGGCCATCATGACCGAGGCCCCGGGCTTCTCGCCTGAAGATGTGGAGCAGCTCGTCACATATCCCGTCGAGACTTCTCTCATGGGTGCCTCAGGTGTGCGCCGCGTCCGCTCTTCTTCCATGCCGGGCTATTCAGTTGTGTGGGTGGAGTTTGACTGGTCCACCTCCACTGATGCCGCGCGGCGTTCCGTTACGGAGCGCCTCATGACGCTCCCGGCCGACCTCCCTGCAGGTGTAGCCTCTCCGGTCATTGGGCCGCAGTCATCAATCCTCGGCGAAATTTTCATCCTCGGCCTCACCTCCGACTCCATCTCGGCCATGGATTTGCGAACCATTGCCGACACTCGCCTAAAGCCTCAGCTCACTGCCTTGCAGGGCGTGTCGCAGGTCACCGTCATCGGTGGCGAGGAGGAGGAAATCCGCATTGAGCTCGACGCTTCCGCACTGCAGGTTGCCGGCCTCACGCTTGACCAGGTTACCGAAGCTGTCACCGATATGTGTGCCAATGCCGGCGGTGGTGTCATGAACGCCCATGGCAATGAGTATATGCTCCGCGCCATGCTCGCCTCGGCTGACCCCGCAGTGATTGCCTCTGCCACTGTCGGCTCTGACGCCTCAGGCCGTCCCGTCACTTTGGCCGATGTGGCTCGCGTCAGTCGCGGTGCTAAGGAGCCGGTGGTGGGCAAGGCTTCCGTCAAGGGCCGCGAGGCTGTGTTGCTCACTGTCACCAAGCAGCCCCATGTGGGCACCGTGCCTCTCACCAAGCGCATTGAACAGGTGGTTGCTGACAGCAATCTCCCCGCGTCAGTGCAGGTGTCAACTGACATTTTCCGCCAGAGCGATTTCATCGAGGCGTCAATCGGCAGCCTTCAGGAGTCGCTCCTCGTGGGCGCTCTCATGGTCATCATCGTGCTCTTCTTCTTCCTTATGAACCTGCGCACGGCTCTGATTTCCATTGTGGCTCTCCCGCTCTCCATCCTTCTCACAGTGATTGTGCTCAACCTTCTCGGCATCACCATCAACACCATGACTCTCGGTGGTATCGCCATTGCCATCGGCTCGCTTGTCGACGATGCCATTGTCGATGTCGAGAACGTTTATCGTCGTCTGCGTGAGCGCCGCGAGGGTGTGTCGGTGATGAAGGTTGTCTTCGAGGCCTCGCGTGAGGTGCGCGTGCCTGTGTTCAACTCTTCTCTGATCATCATTGCCGGCTTTCTGCCCATCTTCTTCCTCTCGGGTGTAGAGGGACGTATGATGGTGCCCTTAGGTGTGTCGTTCATAATCGCTCTGCTGGCATCCACTCTGGTGGCTCTCACTGTCACTCCCGTCCTCTGTCTGTTCCTCCTGGGCAGCAAGAAGCAGACGGCGCGTGAGCTCAAGGAGTCGCCTTTCGCCGTTAAGCTCCGCAATGGTTACGCCCGGGTGCTCCCTTCGGCCATCAGCCATCGCAAGGCTTGGATTGGCACCACGGCTGTGCTCTTCGTCCTTGCCGTGATTGTCATGCTCGGCATGGGACGCGGCTTCCTGCCTCCGTTCAATGAGGGTGCTTTCACCGTCAATGTCAGCGCTCTGCCGGGCATTTCCATTGATGAGAGTGACCGCATTGCGCGCCTGGCCGAGGAGATTATTCTCGAGGTGCCTGAGGTCAACACCGTGGCCGGCAAGACGGGGCGCGCCGAGCTCGACGAGCATTCGCTCGGCTCAAATGTCTCGGAAATCGAAGCGCCTTACACTCTCTCAGGCCGCTCGCGCCGCGAGGTGGCTGCCGACATCCGCGAGCGTCTCAGCGAGATTCCGGGTGTCAACATCGAGGTGGGCCAGCCGGTGTCTCACCGCATCGATGCCATGCTCTCAGGCACTGAGGCTCAGATTGCCGTGAAAATTTTCGGCCCGTCAATGCTGCGTCTCCAGACCATCGGCCGCAAGGTCACCGAGGAGATGGCAGAGGTCAGCGGCATTGTCGACATCAATATGGAGCAGACTCAGGGTCGCCCGCAAATCGACATTCGTCCGCGCATGGCCATGCTGGCTCATTATGGCATCACTCTCCCTGAGTTCCGCCGCTGGGTGGAGACTTCTCTCAAAGGGGTTGCCGTATCTTCTATTTATAGTAATGGTGCCGCGCGCGATGTCACTCTCACTCTTGCTCCTGAGCTGCGCTCGCGTCCCGAGGTGCTGGCTGACCTTCCTGTCACCACTGCTTCCGGCGCCGTGCCTCTCGGCGAGATTGCCGACATTATCTCCACTTCAGGCCCTAACTCCATCAGCCGCGAGAATGTGGCTCGCCGTCTGGTGGTGTCGGCCAATGTTGACGGGCGTGACCTCGACGGTGCCGTGCGTGAGCTGCGTGAAAAGCTTTCGGCCATTGACCTCCCTGACGGTTACCGTATAGATTATGGTGGCCAGTTTGAGAATCAGCAGAGAGCCATGACCACTCTCCTCCTCGCCTCAATCGGTGCCATCGTGCTCATTTTCATGCTTGTCTACTCTGAGTTTCGCAATGTCAGCCGCTCGCTGATTATTCTGGTCAACATGCCTTTGGCGCTCATAGGTGCCATCTTCCTGCTGTGGGTCACGTATGATGAGCTTAACATCCCGGCCATCATCGGGTTCTTGTCGCTGGCAGGCATCGCCACTCGCAATGGCATGCTGCTCATGTCGCGCTACGAGGCTCTGCGTGCCGAGGGGGTCGGCCTCACTGACCGCATTGTCCGCGGCTCAGCCGAGCGTCTTAACGCCATTCTCATGACGGCGCTCACGTCGGCTCTCGCTCTTCTCCCGCTGGCCATCCGCGGCCATCTGCCGGGCAATGAGCTTCAGGCGCCAATTGCTGTGGTGATTCTCGGCGGCTTGCTCTCTTCAACGCTGCTGAATCTCTTCGTTGTCCCCTGTTTCTACTTTATTATATCACGTCGAAAAAATAATTCATAAATGAAAAAACAATTGGTTTTCCTGCTTGCCGCCGGTGCTCTCTCTTTCGGTCCCAGCGCTCATGCCATGACTTTTGACGAGGCTTTGGCCGCGCTGTCAGGCTCCCAGCCAACCATTGACTCTGAGGTGCTGGCTGCAAGGGCCGGAATAGAATCGCTCAAGGCGGATGCTTCCCTGCCCGGCCCCGAGGTGGAGTTCTCCTATGAGTGGGGGCTCCACGGCATCGGCACAAAGCTCAATGCCGGAGTGTCGCAGTCATTTGACTGGCCCGGGGTCTACTCTGCCCGCCATGAGGCGGTGAAGGAGGCGGAGCAGGCGCTTGTTGACTCGGAGCGCGCCAAGAGGCGTGAGCTTTCAGCCACTCTCCGTAGCCTTCTGGTTGACTACATTGCCGCGCGTCGCACTCTGGCGGCTCTCAATGAGGTTGGCTCGGTACTTGACCGTCAGGAGCAACTCATCAGGCGCGGCTATGAGGGGGGCGAAATCTCCATCCTGGATGTCAACAAGATTACAATCGCTCAAGCGTCAATCCATCATGAAATCCATCTAGCCACATCTCGCGTGGAGGACCTCGAGGGCTCCATCTCCGAGACTTCCGAAATGGACACTCGCGAAATCCTTTCGCGACTCGATGATGCTTACCCCGTCATGTCAATTCCTGACGAGGAGCAGTATGTCCGCGACATGATGGCCAAGGACTCTGAAATCATCGCCAACGCTTCTGAGGTGCGTCAGGCCGAAATCAGCGCCAGGATTGAGCGCCGCTCAAATTTCCCGGGCTTCTCCGCCGGCTACACCTACAGCCTTGAGCAGGGCGAAACTTTCAATGGCTTCTCCATCGGCATGACTCTTCCTTCTCGCGCCAATGTGAAGCGTGCCGCCGCGGCTCGTCTGCAGGCCGAGGCGGCAGCCATGGCCTCAATAGGCGTGGTTGCCACCCGCCGTGCTCAGTATCATGCGCTTGTGGCGTCCGCACGTCAACTGGAGTCGGAGATTAACAATCTCGGCCCGGTATTCGAGAAGTGCGACAACATCAAGCTGCTGGAAAAGGCCTATTCCGCCGGCCAGATTTCGCTCCTCGACTTCCTTCAGGAACTTGAGTATTTCTCTCAGGCGCGCCTGAATTATCTGGAGGACATCGGCCAGTACCATGTCACTCTGGCCAAGCTCAATCGCTATTCTTTTTGAATAGAGCGCTTTGCCGTCGGGACATAGCTTTTATTTGTACTCCTTAACTCATTTTTAACGTCCGAAGCTCAACCTATTGCGCTTCGGACGTGTTTTATTTCCAAAACAAACATAAAATTACACTCACAATGAAATATACACAACCCAAACTCCCCTACGCTCCCGACGCTCTCGCTCCCGCAATCTCGCAGGAAACTGTCGACTTCCACTACGGCAAGCATGAGAAGGCCTACATTGACAATCTCAACAAGCTTATCGAGGGCACTGAATTTGAGGATATGGAGCTCGAAGAAATTATCCGCAAGGCCGATGGCGCGCTCTTCAACAACGCTTCGCAGGCTTGGAACCACATCTTCTATTTCTTCTCCTTCTCTCCTGAAGGAGGCGGCGAACCTGACGGTGAGCTCCGCAAGGCCATCGATGAGCAGTTCGGCTCGTTTGATGACTTCAAGAAGGCTTTCGTTCAGGCCGGTGTGGGCCTCTTCGGCTCAGGATGGGTGTGGCTGTCGCGTGACAATGACGGCAAGCTCTTCATCACTCAGGGCCAGAATGCAATGAGTCCTCTCCGCGAGGGTCTCACTCCTCTACTCACTTTCGATGTGTGGGAGCATGCCTACTATCTAGACTATCAGAATCGCCGCGCCGATGCCCTCAATGCCCTCTGGGACATTGTTGACTGGGACATCGTGGCAAGCCGCTACTGATTACTCATTAAGACTACAATTAAGCTTCAAAACAGAATAAGAACAACATAAGAGAACTGACAGAATAAGCATAATGTGATGAATGGAGAGAGAGGCAGTCGTGAGACCCCCTCTCTTTTTTCGTGCCCGTTTCTCTCCCGATAAAACCTAAATTTTTTTCATCTTTTCCGCAGGATGTCCGTTTTTTGGATTTCGGCGCTCTTAACTTTGCATCGTCATCCACTTCTGAACGGGGACAAGTCTTGGACGGGGATGACACTTTTCAAACGTTCACGTCGCAGTCGCGACCGGCGTGGGCGTCGGGGCTTTAAGCCCGGAGGTCTTTCTCCACCCAAAACCATCAAAGCCATAAATCTCCAATCGGAGAAAGGCCGAAAGGCAACAACCCTGAACCATTGAGACAGGGGCATCATCCCGGGGGCGGGAGATGCTCCCTCTCTTTGTACCCTTAACTCTCTGTCAGGCCTTTTTAAGCTCGATTTGGGGGTCAGGGGAAAAATAGCTAACTTTGCACCCGCTTTTCCACTCTCCGGCAAGCCCGGCCAACGTGGAATTTCATTATTGAAACCAATCTTTACAGAGCTACTTTATGATAGCGGCAAATAATCTCGGAATACAGTTCGGTAAACGCGTCCTCTTTCAGGACGTCAACCTTAAGTTCACTCCCGGCAATTGTTATGGCATCATCGGTGCCAACGGTGCCGGTAAGTCCACTCTCATGCGAATCCTCAGCGGTCAGCTCCAGCCCACCCACGGAAACGTCACTCAGGGCCCCGGCGAACGCATGAGCGTCCTTGAGCAGGACCACTTCAAGTTTGACGATTTCACCGTGATGGAGACCGTCCTTCAGGGCCACACCGTCCTCTGGGACATCATGAAGGAGAAGGACGCGCTCTATGCTAAGGCCGACTTCAGCGATGAGGATGGCATCCGTGCCTCTGAACTGGAGGAGAAGTTTGCCGAGCTCGAGGGTTGGAACGCAGAGAGCGATGCGGCTGCCCTGCTCAGCGGCCTGGGCATTAAGGAGGACCGCCATTACACGCTGATGCGTGACATGAGCGGTAAGGAAAAAGTGCGCGTGCTGCTCGCTAAGGCTCTCTTCGGCAACCCTGACAATCTGCTGCTGGATGAGCCCACCAATGACCTTGACCTCGAAACTGTGGCTTGGCTCGAAAATTACCTCTCTAACTTTGAGAATACGGTGCTTGTGGTCAGCCATGACCGTCACTTCCTTGATGCCGTGTCAACCCACACTCTTGACATTGACTATAACAAGATTTCTCTCTTCGCAGGCAACTATAGCTTCTGGTATGAGTCAAGCCAGCTGGCCCTCCGTCAGCAGCAGCAGGCCAACAAGAAGGCTGAGGAGAAGCGTAAAGAGCTCCTTGAGTTCATCCAGCGTTTCAGCGCCAATGTGTCAAAGTCAAAGCAAACCACTTCGCGCAAGAAGATGCTCGAAAAGCTCAATGTGGAGGAAATCAAGCCTTCTTCACGTCGCTACCCGGGCATCATCTTCACTCCCGAGCGTGACCCCGGCAATAAGATTCTGGAGGTCAAGGGTCTCTCTGCCTCCGTTGACGGCACTGTGCTCTTCAAGGATGTCAACTTCCAGGTTGAGAAGGGCGACAAAATCTGCTTCCTCAGCCATGACCCTCGTGCCATGACCGCATTCTTTGAGATTATCACCGGCAATCGCAAGCCTGATTCGGGCTCTTATGAGTGGGGCCAGACAATCACCACGGCTTACCTCCCGCTTGACAATTCGGAGTTCTTCAACACTGACCTCAACCTCGTTGACTGGCTCTGTCAGTTCTCAAAGGATTCAAGCGAGATTTATCTCAAGGGCTTCCTCGGCAAGATGCTTTTCTCAGGTGAAGAGGTCCTCAAAAAGGCTTCGGTGCTCTCCGGAGGTGAGAAAATGCGTTGCATGATTGCCCGCATGATGATGACCGATGCCAACACTCTGATTCTCGATTCGCCCACCAACCACCTTGACCTCGAATCGATTCAGGCGTTCAACAACACTCTGCAGGCTTTCCGCGGCAATGTGCTCTTCACCAGCCATGACCACGAGTTTATCCAGACAGTGGCCAACCGCATCATCGAGCTTACTCCTTACGGCATCATCGACAAGATGACCGAATATGACGATTATATCACCGACGAGCGTGTGGCCGCTGCCCGCGAGCGTCTCTACTCTCAGGCATAATGATTAAGCACGTTGTGACTTTCAAGCTGCAAGGCTCCGCCCATGAGCGGCAGGCTGCCTCCGAGGCTTTCCGCAAGGCTCTCCTTGCTCTCCCTGACGTCATTGACTGCCTTGCCGCTATGGAGGTGGGCATCAATGAAAATCCGGCCGAGGATTGGGACGTGACGCTCATAGCCACCATTGACACAATGGAGAATGTGGCTGTCTATGCGGCCCATCCCGCCCATGTGGCGGCGGCGGCAATCATCGCGCCTCTCAAGGAGGCGCGGGCTTGCGTGGATTACGTGGTGGCCGAATAAAGCTCGCGGGCTTTCGCCAGTGACTCGGGCTTCCCTATGTCAATCCACTGCTTGTCGGCAAGCGGATATGAACGTATGATTAGCCTGTCACACATGTCGGCATAGAAGGGGGTGATTGAAAACACTCCCGAGGCATACTCTCGTAAGGCCCGCAGCAATGCGGGCTTTATAATGTGCACTCCTCCAAAACCCATTGCGGTCAGTCCGCTCAGGTCAAGTCCTTCCGGGCGTGTCTGCCCGGTCTGCAGGTTTGCCCATCCGCGGAGGCGCCCATCGGTGTCCCACATCAAAGCGCGGGCCGACACTTTGCTGCGGGTCAGCAGCATAGCGTCAGCGCCGGAGGCGGTGTGGGCCTCCATCATCCGGCGCAGGTCAATGTCGGTGAGCACGTCGGCATTGTGAATCACAATCCCGTCGCTGTCTTCGAGCATGGGTGCGGCTTTGAGAAGGCCCCCTCCGGTGTCGAGGAGCTGTTCTGACTCGTCGCTGACGGTGATGCGGGCGCCCGAGGGATGCTCGGAAAGCCATTGCTTCACCTGCTCCGCATGGTGGTGAACATTGACGGTGATGTCGGTGATGCCGGCGCGCTGAAACGATTCTATCACGCGCTCAAGCATCGGCTTTCCTCCCACCTCTATGAGGCATTTGGGCACGGTGTCAGTGAGCGGGCGCAGGCGTGTACCGAGGCCGGCGGCAAAGATCATTCCTTTCATCGGCGGGGAAAGTGCTGGTGTATGTTCTGTTCAATATGGTGAAGCTCCACCTCCACTCCGAAGGTCTCGCTAATCCATTCTGCCGTGTTCTGAGCGGAGTAGACGGAGCGGTGCCGGCCGCCGGTGCAGCCGAATGACACTTTCAGGTTGCTGAAGTCGCGCTCCATATAGCGGCGCACGCTGTGCCCCACAATCCGGCGCACTGATTCAAGGAATTCCTGAATCTCGCCTCCTTGCTCCAGAAATTCTTTCACAGGGGCGTCAAGGCCTGTCAGAGGCTTATACTGGTCGTAGCGACCGGGATTGGTCACGGCGCGGCAGTCAAACACGTAGCCGCCTCCGTTGCCGGTGTAGTCGCGTGGGATGCCGCTCTTGCGGAATCCGAAGCTATTCACCTCCACCACAAGGCCGCTCGCGGCTTTCCGGGGCTGATACTGGGGCAACTCCACGATAGCGCGGAGTGCTCGCTCAAGCTCTGTGAATTCGCCCTGAGTGAGCGCATCGAGGAGTCCTCTGAGGTTCTCCACGGCTGCGGGAATGCTCTCTATAAAGTGAGGTTTCCCTCCCACCAGTCCGCGGAATCCGTAGGCTCCGAGCACTTGCAGGGTGCGGAACAGGGCCATGAGTCTGAGGCGTGACATAAACTCATTGTCGGTGCCTGTGTCGCAATAGCGGGTGGCGGAGCGCTTGTAGGTCATGGCAAGCTCTTGGCGGGTAGCGTCGCTGAATCCGGCTTTTGCTTGCCAGAGGAATGAGGCCAGATCATAGAGCACGGGGCCGCGGCGTCCGCCCTGAAAGTCAATGAACCACGGGGCGTCCTTATGGACCATGACGTTGCGTGATTGGAAGTCGCGATACATGAACCCCGTCATGCTCTTGTCTGAGAGCAGCAGCGTGGCAAGGGTCTCTAAATCATCTTCGAGCCGGCTCTCGTCAAACTCCACTCCTGAGGGCTTCAGAAAGCTGTACTTGAAGTAGTTGAGGTCCCACATCACACTGCGACGGTCAAACTCTGCCACGGGGTAACAGCGACTGAAATCCACCGCCATTCCCCCTTTGAACTGGAGATCAGGGAGCAGGCTCACGGTCTCGCGCAGCAGTCCTGCGGTTCTTTCGGCATCGGGATGCTCGGTGATGAGGCTGAGGAGCTGGCAATCGCCCAAGTCCTCCTGGAGGTAGGCGGTCTCGTCGTCGCTCACGGCAATCACGCGGGCCACGTGGATTCCGAGCTCGCGAAACACGCTGTCAAGGTAGATAAAAGCGCGGTTCTCCGCTGTGTCGGTTCCCACAGTGCCGATGACCGTAAAACCTGACGCGGCCTGCAGACGATAGTATCTGCGGGCCGAGCCTGAACCGAAAATTTCGAGTGAAGTAACCGGCTGTTCGCCATAGGTGGTCTCGAACAGCCGGTTGAGTATCATTGCAGGGGATTCCATCCTTGGGCTTTAAGGGGGAGTTCATTGCCGTCGCGGGTCACGAGCGCGCAGCCAAGGTCCTCTTTGGTGATGTGACCTATGACTTTCACACCCGGAATTTTGCTGACAGCGTCATGCGCAGTCAGCGGCACGGTGAAGAGCAGTTCATAGTCTTCGCCGCCGTTGAGCGCGGCGGTCACGAGGTTCATGCCAAGCTCTTCGGCCATCACTGCGGTCTGGTAGTCGATGGGTATGCGGTCTTCGTAGACTCTGCATCCGGTCTTGCTGGCTTTGCAAATGTGCATAAGCTCGCTTGACAATCCATCGCTCACGTCCATCATTGCCGTAGGCTTGATGCCGGCGTCGGCCAGCGCCTTGATGATGTCGCGGCGTGCTTCCGGTTTGAGCTGACGCTCCACGAGGTACTCCTTGCCCTGGAAGTCGGGCTGGAAGTCCTTCATGCCGGCTGAGGCCACTTTCTCGCGCTCAAGGAGCTGGAGGCCCATGTAGGCCGCTCCGAGGTCGCCGCTCACGCAAATGAGGTCGGTGTCATGAGCGCCGTCGCGATACACTGCGGTGCCTTCTGCTGCGTCACCGATGCAGGTGATGCTGATCACAAGGCCCTGACGTGATGAGGTAGTGTCGCCTCCCACAAGGTCCACTCCGTAGATTTCACAGGCCAGACGGATGCCGCTGTAAAGCTCTTCTATGTGTTCCACAGCAAAGCGGCAGGAGATGCCCAGCGACACTGTAATCTGTCGGGGTGTGCCGTTCATGGCGTAGATGTCGCTGAAATTAACCACGGCGGCTTTATAGCCGAGGTGTTTGAGCGGCACGTAGGTGAGGTCGAAATGCACCCCTTCAAGGAGCAGGTCGGTGGTCACCAGCACATCGGTGGAGGGATAGCGCAGCAGCGCTGCGTCATCTCCCACTGCTTTGACTGTCGACTCGTTGACCTTAGGCAGGTCCTTGGTCAGACGGTCTATAAGGCCGAACTCACCGAGGCTGGAGATTTCGGTGAGCTTGTTTTCGTTGTTGTCCATCAGTCAGCGCGGTTTACGAGTTCCTTCATAATCTCGAGGCACTTGGGCTGGGCAATGCCGGCAGCCTTCTGCACCTCTTCATGGGTGGGCACCTGGGTCACATCCTTGCCGCCAAGGTCGGTGATGACGGAGATGCCATACACGCGCATGCCTGCATGCACGGCGACAATGACTTCGGGAACTGTCGACATACCCACGGCATCGCCTCCGATCACGCGGAAGAACTCATATTCTGCGGGGGTCTCGAAGGTGGGACCGGTCACGCCCACATACACGCCGTGCATCAGTCGGATGCCCTTCTCTGCAGCAATTTCATCGGCCAGACGGATGAGTTTCTTGTCATAAGCCTCGGTCATGGCGGGGAAGCGGGTGCCGAGCTCGTTATAGTTGCGGCCGCGCAGGGGGTTCTCGGGGAAGAGGTTGATGTGGTCAGTGATGGTCATCACGTCCCCCACCTGAAACTCCTTGTTCATGCCGCCTGATGCGTTTGACACAAAGAGGGTCTTGACGCCCAGTGCCTGAAACACTCTGACGGGAAAGGTCACCTGCTTCATGTCGTAGCCCTCATAGTAGTGGAAGCGGCCCTGCATGGCGATAACGTCCTTATTGCCGAGCTTGCCGAAGATGAGGTTGCCACTGTGGCCCTCCACTGTCGACACGGGGAAGTTGGGGATTTCGCTGTAGGGGATATAGACGGTGTCGGTCATATGGTCCACGAGGGCGCCCAGGCCGGTGCCGAGGATGATGGCTGTGTTGGGGATATTCGCAATGCGTCCGCGCAGATAGTCAGCGGTCTGTTTAATACGGTCAAGCATTTTCTTTGTGGTGTTAGAGGTTATGAGTGAAACAAATCTGGTTCCGAATAACTATAACAATCGGAGGTCAGTAAAGATTTGTGTTGTTAATCGATTTTTTCAGGGCATCGTCAAATCCGGGCTCGTCACCGACGGGGGGCACGAATTCCACACTCACGGGCAGATAGAAGGTCTTGTTCTGCAACTCGGGAGGGAAATAGGGGCTGTGTGACAGCTTCACAGCGTCCTTTTCCGTGGTGATGATGTAACGGTGGCTACCTGTGAGCCCGGCAAATTTGCGTCGTATTGCGTCGATGTCAGCCGCCGTGAAGTTCACGTGGTCATGGAAGCGAATCAGGCGCACCTTGGCCTTATAGCGGCGTATGTGGCGCACAAAGGGCCGAGGATTGGCTATGCCGGTCACAATCAGCACAGAGTCCTTCTCCGTGAACCATTCAGGATAGGGAATGGAGGTGGCGCGCTCAGGAAATACGGGCACAAGGTGACCATAGACGTAGCGGGAGAAGAACAGCTTCTGATAGGGGAACAGGTTGAGGCTCTCCTTGAAGATGCGATACTCCATCGGCTTCATGTTGACAGGGCATTTCGTCACCACCACTATGTCGGCGCGACTGATGGCCGAGGCCGGCTCGCGAAGACGTCCGTAAGGCATCAGTGAATCGGTAAATGCGGGGCGGCTGTACTCCGTGAGCACAATAGCCACTTTGGGCTTCACATAGCGATGCTGAAACGCATCGTCAAGCACCACTATGTCAATGTCCTTGTCAATCTCACGCAGCTTATTGATGCCCTCCACGCGCTTCTCACACACAGCCACACGAACGTCGCTGCCAAACTTCTGGAAAATCTGGAAGGGCTCATCGCCTATGTCGTCGGGCTTGGAGCGACCGGAGGCCAGCACGAATCCTTTGGTCTTGCGTCGGTAGCCGCGTGAGAGCACTGCCAGATGGTGGTTCTCTCGGAGCAGCGAGGTGACATACTCCACGTGTGGGGTCTTGCCTGTGCCGCCCACGGCGATGTTGCCAACCACAATCACAGGGATGTCAAATTCGGTTTGCTTGAGCAGGAGCTTACGCTCAAAGAGATAGTTGCGGAATGCAACCCCCAGGCCGAAGAGTTTCGACAGGGGCCACAACAGGACCTTTGACAGAATTACATTCCGAGCCATCTGACGTCGTTTACATATTGACGGTTACATAATCCATTCGTGCCTGCACCGGCGCCATGAGGTTGAAGCGACGCAGGGTTTCATAGAGGGTGTTGGCATCACCGAGATGCTTGCGCACGGCGTTAGCCTCGGCTTGTGCTTTTATGTCAAGGAACATCTCCCACCATTCAGCATTATAGTCGGGATATTCCACGATGTTATAGTCGGCGGCATTGAGGGATTTGGCCATGTCGCGCAGAGCTGCGTCGAGGCCTCCGAGCTTGTCCACAAGGCCGCGTTTCATAGCTTCAGCGCCATCCCACACTCTGCCTTCAGCAATCATCTTCACAGAGTCAACGGGCATGTGACGTCCGTCGGCCACACGCTTCACAAAGAGCTCATAGCCGCGGTTCACGTAGGCTTGCATCTGCGTCTGCTGCACAGGGGTCATAGGCTTGAAGAGCGAGGGTAGATCGCCGTCAGGGTTGGTTGCGATGGTGTGAGTGGTCACTCCTAACTTGTCGGTGATAAGGCCGTGTGCATCGGGGATGAGACCGAAGATGCCGATGGAGCCTGTGAGCGTCAGGGGCTCGGCATAGATGCGGTCAGCACCGCAGGAGATGTAGTAGCCTCCGGAAGCGGCGTAATCACTCATTGACACATACACGGGCTTGCCGGTTATCTCCTTGAACTGCTCCACTGCCTCCCAGATCTGCTCTGAGGCGAAGGCGCTGCCGCCGGGTGAGTTTACGCGCAGAATCAGACCGTCAATCTTGTCGTTGTCGGCAAGGTCAAGAAGGTCATCCACCATCTTCTCGGCGGTTATGCCCTGCTCTCCCTTGTCAAAAATCTCGCCTGAGGCGTAATAGACTGCGATGGTGGTGGAATGTCCGCGGTCCAAATCGAGGTCAACAGCTCCGGCGTAATCCTTCACAGACACAAGGCGCAGCTTGTCACGACCGGTGAGCTTCTTAAGCTTGTCAAGGAATTCGTGGCGGTACATCTTGCCGTCGGCTATACGGGCTGAGAGGTAGAAGTCAACATCCTTGGCCATCATCAGCGAGTTGGCCCATGAGTTGACAGTGTCAGGCGAGGTGTGGCGCGCCTCGGCGATAGTTTTGCGGATAGAGGCCCAGATATTGTTGAGGAACAGGGTCTGCTGCTCCACCGAGGGCTCACTGGGACCATCCATGATGTAGGGCTCCACAGCGCTTTTGTAGGTGCCCACCTTCACCACCTGCATATTGACGCCGAGCTTGTCCATCAGCCCTTTGAAGTAAAGCGCCGTTGACGACAGACCATGAATGTCAATCATGCCGGAGGGGTTAATGAAAATGCTGTCGGCGGCGCAGGCAGTGTAGTAATCGCCCTGAGTGTATGTGTCGCCATAGGCGTAAATCCATTTGTCAGGCGACTCCTTTTTGAACGCTTTGAGAGCGGCGTTAATGGCCTCGCGCTGAGCCATACCGGCCGATGCTCCGTTACAATCAATGAAAATGCCCTGAATGTGGTCATCATAAGCGGCGCGGCGAATCACAGCCGTGAGCTCATTGAGAGGCATCGAGCCTGTCACTTCACCCTGAAGCTCGCTTATGAGGTTGCGACGCTCGCGACACTCGGTGATGTTGTCATTAAGGTCTATATAGAGAACGGAGTGGTCCTTCACGGAAACTCCGCTGCCGGAGGTGCCGCTCACAGCAGCTACCACCAGCGAGAAAATCATGATGGCTCCGAGGATGAAGATTGTCACCCAGATTCCGGCAAGAGTACCCAGAAAGCTGTTGAGAAAATTTTTCATTTGTTGAGAGCGTGAATATGTTGATTGTGATTCGGACGGAGAAAAACAGAAACTTCCGTCAACGTCACAAAGTTACTCAATTATTATGGTAAGTGCAAATAAATGTTGAATTAAGCCTATTTAACAGGCTAAAAAGCAAAATGAAGCGCAATTCTCACACCTCCCTTGCTGCACAGAGGGTCGGAGCGATAGGTGAGTCGCCACACGTAGTCAACCCGCAGGATGCGGAAAATATTGTCAACGCCGGCGCTGACCTCCATGTAGGGAGTGTCGGTCATCAGGCGCACATGGCTCTGCTCAGGGTACTGCAGAAGGCGGTCATGAAGGTCGGGGCGGTTTTTACGGCTCAGATGCCCCCAGAGGCCGCGGAAGGCCACCACCTCCCTGAGCTTCAGGCGGTTCAGCAAGGGAACGTAGTTAAACAGCGCTCCATTGGCCCAGTAGGTGAGGTCCCATGAAGCATAGCTGTCATTGACAAACTCCATAGCATCCATAAGCGCATAACTCTCGGGCTGGATGGTATAGGAAAGGTTGGCGTTGGGAATCAGCAGATTGAAATAAGGAGAGCGTGTCCACACATGGCCGCCCTTGAGGATGGCGTCGACATAGCCAAAGGCCGAGAGCCAGAATCTTTTCTGGAAGCTCAGCTCCGTCACCGAGAGAGCAAACCGATTGCCTGCCACACCCTTGGGCCCCCAACGATGACTGAGCTGCACCACGGGTGCATCGAGGTTCACCGGCAGTCGGGCTGATTTTGTCTGATAGAACTTCTCGCCGGGCGCATAGCGCAGCGTGAGCTCCAAGGTGGATGTGTTGACATGTCCGAAGCGCTCTCCCAAGCCGTTGTAGAAGTCGACAAAGCGGCTCGACTCCTGACGCTCATGCTCGGCTTTTAGGCGGACCGAGAAGTTGTTTTCAAGCTCAAGGGTGTATTCCAGCTTTGTGACTCGGTGATAGGTCATAAGGTCGTCACCGCTGCGCTTGAACGACAGGAACACATTGTCAGCGTTGGTGAAGAGATAGTGTTGGCCGAGCATGTCCACATCATAGAGGTGGGTGAAGCGGAACGAGTGGACCGGGAACTCNCNGCTATGGTAAGCCTTCTCGTTGAANGACCACTCCCACTCGGTGAGATANTTCCACTTGTGGTCATGGAANCCGTAGGCCACATAGTCGCGGTTAAAGAAGTGGCGCGACAGGTTGGCNGTNGTCATNCCGCCGGCNCGCAACCTAAGNCCTTCCAGACTGTTATAACTCACAGTGGTGTTCATCGGNCCGAAGTCCCATTTGGAGCGNGNCCCNGTGGTNATATAGCCGCTGACAAGGACTTTCAGNACCTTTTCCGACCAATAATAAAGCGGATACTCACGCAGNCGCTCCAGCATGGNACCGACACTGTTCTCTCCCCTTGAAATCTCAGCCANACGCCTGCTNTGCCAAAAGCTCTCGTCGCGAGTGTCGGCNCCCGGCAGGGTGATAACCGAAGCCATGCGATTGAACACCTTGGGGTCAGGCGCNGTGTTGAAATTATGCCCTGAATAAGCCGTGACGCGGCGGGCATAGAGCTGCGACTCAGCCGANAGGATGCCGGCTTGAAGGGTGAGCTCGTCGCGGGTTTTGAGGCGNGAGCCGTCAGGCGCCCGCTGATACTCCTGAACAATNGANAGGTGCTTTATGAAGTTAAGGTTGATTTTATGAGGCACCTGCATCTCGATTCGGCGAATGAGNAGNGTGGAGTCATTCTTGTCAACATANAGCTTGCCGGTGAAGCCGAACCCCTGAGGATTGTGTGGNGCGAAGCTGAGCACCACACANGTGTCGGNGCCAACCATCACGGTGTCNTTNAGATAGAACTTATAGAAGTCAGGNGCAATGCGCGACAGCGGGCTCACAAAGCGATTCTGCATCAGCGTGATGTCGTTNGCATAGATGTCAATGTCACGCAACACATCCTCATAGAGAGTCTGCATGGNCTGAGGGTCAACCATCTGGTCAATACCCTCGCTGCGGAGTCCTGTTACGATTTCTTTCTCACTCTTTGGGCTATGGCGATAGTTAATGTGCGAGGCCTTCTCGCGCAGGGCAATNTTGAGGATTGGACGTCCGGTGAGCACAGAGGTGTCCATGTGCTCCCTGAGCACCGGAAACTTCTTGACAAGAGCACCATCNCCNTCCATCTCATCAAGCGCAAGAGTTATGCGCTCATACTTATCGTAGTTGTAGTTGGGGTTGCGGCGCGGGTCATTGAGGTCGCTCGAAGAGCGGATGCGCTGCATGAGGTCAACAGCNGGATTGTTCTTCTTNGAATAGTGTTCCTTNNCGGGCTTGACTGTCACCTCATTGAGNGCNACTCCCGTGGGAACGAGCTCCACAAGAAACCTGTCGCCATTTTTGGGACGAGGGACCTGCTTGGTGGTGTAGCCCATNGTGGAGACTGTCACTCCGCTATAGTTGCGGGCAGTGGAGAGCGCAAAGCGGCCCGCGTCATCACACAGCACTCCGCGACTTGTGCCGGTGAGAAGCACAGCCGCATAAGGCACCGGCTCGCGGGTGAGCGAGTCGACCACCAGTCCCTCCACCTCGACAGCCCGCAGCGCAGGCGCAGCAAGGAGGACCACAAGGAAAATCAGCACACTTCGCAGAATAGTATTCAAGCCTGTTAGATTGCAGAGAATGATTTTTCCATTAATTTTGCAAAAGTAGGCAATTTGGACCGTGTGAGGACCAAAGCGCGCCTTTTTTCGTCTTTTTTAGGAAAATTGTCCACATTATGGCAAAAGAGATTGAACGCAAATTCCTTGTGAGGTCAGAAAACTACAAGTCACGGAGCATTGAGAGCCGCCGCATTGTGCAGGGTTACCTGAGCGACAACGCNGAGGCCACGGTGAGGGTGCGCATAGCAGGCTCGCAGGCCTGGCTNACCGTGAAGAGCATCAACAAAGGCGCCGAGAGGGGCGAATGGGANTATGAGGTGCCGGTGGCCGANGCNGAGGAGATGCTTCNNCTNTCAGTCACACCGGTACTGTCAAAGACCCGCCACATNATTGACCACGAAGGCTTTCGATGGGAGGTGGATGAATTTCACGGCGCGCTGGAAGGCCTCGTGGTGGCCGAAGTGGAGCTTGACGACGCNGNGGCGTGCCCTCCCCTGCCCGACTTCATAGGCCGGGAGGTGACGGGCGATGNGCGCTACTACAATTCGGTGCTCGCCGNCGGCGGCGAGATGCCACCGTCAGCGTANCTCCAGCTTCACCACGTTCTCCACATGGTGAGTGTGAGGGAACATGTCCACTGGCTGAACCGCCGTCACCTTATATATACTGTCCAGCAGAGCAAGGTCACGAGCCTGAGTGGCCGGATTGCAGCTTACGTAGACAATGGTTTTGGGGGCAGCCTCGAGAATCACCTTCACCACATCCTCATGCATGCCGGCACGAGGCGGGTCAACAACCATGACGTCAGGACGTCCGTGACGCTCGATAAACTCGGCATTGAGCACATCCTTCATGTCGCCGGCATAGAAGAGAGTGTTGTCAAGGCCGTTGATTGACGCATTGACTTTTGCATCCTCAATCGCTTCCGGAACGTACTCTATGCCTACAACCTTAGAGGCCGTTCGTGCCAGAAAACAGGCTATCGTGCCTGTGCCCGTGTAAAGGTCATAAACCAGTTCGTCGCCCTTGAGACCGGCGAAGTCACGCACCACACTGTAAAGGCGATACGCCTGAGCGGAGTTGGTTTGATAGAANGACTTGGGACCCACGCGGAACTTCAGTCCCTCCATCTCNTCAATGATAAATTCGGCGCCGGAATGGCAGAGGATGTCAAGGTCGCCGATGGTGTCGTTGACCTTAGTGTTGACCACATAAAGCAGCGACGTCAGCTCGGGAAACTCACGCTGCACGGCGTTAAGAATGTCGGCAATCTCCTCCGGGCGGTCCTCGCCAAACGAGATGACCACCATCTTCTGGCCCGTTGAGGCCGTGCGAATCATGACGGTGCGCAGCAGGCCGGTGTGGTTGCGGAGGTCATAGAACGTGTAGCCCTTTGACTTGGCATAATCCTTGATAAAGAGGCGGAGACGGTTGGAGAAATCCTCCTGAAGATGACACTTCTTGATGTCCAGCACCTTGTCAAACGCGCCGGGGATGTGAAATCCCGCAGCATCGCGGTCAGGGAACTCGTNGCCGGAATTGAGCTGCTCAAACGTGAGCCATGACTTGTTGGAGAACGTGTACTCCATCTTATTGCGATAGGCCCACACATTTTCCGAGCCCAGGATGGGCGACACCTCGGGGAGCTCCACCTTTGCTATACGAGTCAATGCGTCAGTGACCTGACGCTGCTTGGCCTGCAGCTGAAAATCGTAAGGCAAGTGCTGCCAACGACATCCGCCACACACCGTAAAATGCTCGCAGCGCGGCTCCACGCGCAGGTCAGACGGCTTGGTGAGCTCAACGATATGACCCTCGGCGTAGCTCTTCTTTTTCTTGTCGAGCTTCACCGTGGCAACGTCGCCCGGCGCGCCGAACGGAATGAACACCACCATTTCCGACACACGCGCAAGGCTTTTNCCCTCGGCGGCCACATCTATAATCTCCACACCCTCGAGAAGAGGGAGCGGTTTGCGTTTACGTCCCATATTGACAAAGTTGATTTTTTGAGAGGACAAAGTTACGGCTTTCCTAAAAAATACCAAAATAGCCCATTTTATTTCAAAAAATTTTCTCATGCGCCAATTTTACCGTAAATTTGCAGGAGGCAAAGGAGTGAGATGCTCCGACGCCACACAAAAACGGTAATTTAATATACTATTAACCTTATAACCAACAAGATGAAAAGAGTCTATACGTTTGGAGACGGCAAGGCTGAGGGTAATGCCTCGATGCGCAATCTCCTTGGCGGCAAGGGTGCCAACCTCGCCGAGATGAATCTTTTGGGTATGCCTGTTCCTCCGGGCTTCACCATCACCACCGAAGTTTGCGGCGAGTACACCCAGTATGGTCGCGANGAAGTGGTTAAGAACATCAAGGCAGAAGTTGAGAAAGCCATTGCTCACGTTGAAGAGCTGACCGGCAAGAAGTTTAACGATCCTCAGAACCCCCTGCTTGTTTCTGTACGTTCAGGTGCCCGCGCCTCAATGCCCGGCATGATGGACACCGTTCTTAACCTCGGTATGAACGACGCCACCGTGGCATCTCTGGCCGAGAAGAGCGGCAATCCCCGCTTTGCATGGGACAGCTATCGTCGTTTCGTNCAGATGTATGGCGACGTGGTTCTNGGCATGAAGCCCAAGAGCAAGGCCGACATCGATCCCTTCGAAGCCATCATGGAGAAGGTGAAAGAGGAAAAGGGCGTGAAGCTTGACACTGAGCTTGACGTTGAGGACCTCAAGAAACTGGTTGTGCTCTTCAAAGGCGCCGTTAAGGAATTCACCGGCAAGGACTTCCCCGATGACGCATGGGAACAGCTCTGGGGCGGCATCTGCGCCGTGTTTGACAGCTGGATGAACGAGCGCGCCATCCTTTACCGCCGCATGAACCAGATTCCCGAAGAATGGGGAACCGCCGTTAACGTTCAGGCTATGGTTTACGGCAACATGGGCAACAACTCAGCCACCGGNGTGGCATTCAGCCGCGACGCCGCCACCGGTGAGAATATCTTCAACGGNGANTACCTCATCAACGCTCAGGGCGAGGATGTGGTGGCCGGTATCCGCACNCCNCAGCAGATTACTGTGGAAGGTTCACGCCGCTGGGCTGCCCTCCAGGGCATCAGCGAGGCNGAACGCGCCGAGAAGTATCCCTCACTCGAGGAATCAATGCCCACTTGCGCCGCCGAGCTCATTGCCATTGCACACCGCCTTGAGGATTACTACAAGGANATGCAGGACATGGAGTTCACCATTCAGGACGGCAAGCTCTGGATGCTCCAGACCCGTAACGGCAAGCGCACCGGTGCTGCCATGGTTAAGATTGCCATGGACCTCCTCCGCGCTGGCGAAATNGACGAAAAGACCGCCCTGCTGCGCATGGAGCCCCAGAAGCTCGATGAGCTCCTCCACCCCGTATTTGACAAGGACGCCGTGAAGCGCGCCAAAGTGATGGCCAAGGGTCTTCCCGCATCACCCGGTGCAGCTGCCGGTCAGATTGTGTTCTTCGCTGACGAAGCAGAAGCNTGGGCAGAGAAGAAAAAGAAAGTTGTTCTGGTTCGTATCGAAACCTCNCCTGAGGACCTCCGCGGTATGGCCGTTGCTCAGGGTATTCTCACCATGCGCGGCGGTATGACCAGCCACGCAGCCGTTGTGGCCCGCGGTATGGGCAAGTGCTGCGTGTCAGGTGCCGGCGAAATCAAGGTTGANTACGAGAAGAAGACCGTTGAAATGGGCGGNAAGGTTTACAACGAAGGTGACTGGATTTCACTGAACGGTTCAACCGGTGACGTTTATGACGGCCAGGTGCCCACCACCGAGCCCGAGCTCGACGGTGACTTCGGCGCAATCATGAACCTNGCAGCCAAGTTTACCAAGACCCTCGTTCGNACTAACGCCGACACTCCCCGCGATGCCCGCCAGGCACGCCACTTCGGCGCNCAGGGTATCGGNCTGTGCCGCACCGAGCACATGTTCTTNGAAGGCGACCGCATCAAGGCNGTTCGCGAAATGATTCTCGCTTCAGACGAAGCAGGACGTCGCGAAGCCCTCAAGAAGCTCCTGCCCATGCAGCGCGGCGACTTTGAAGGCATCTTCGAAGCTATGGACGGCTACGGCGTGACCATCCGTCTGCTCGATCCCCCGCTGCACGAATTCGTGCCTCATCAGACCGCTACCCAGAAGGAACTGGCCGATGAGATGGGCATCACCCTCGCCGAGGTTAAGGCTAAGGTTGACTCACTGGAGGAATTCAANCCCATGCTNGGTCACCGNGGCTGCCGTCTTGGCATCACCTATCCCGAAATCACTGAGATGCAGACCCGNGCCATCATCGAGGCAGCCCTCGCTGTNCAGGCTCGCGGCATCAAGGTGTTCCCCGAAATCATGATTCCTCTGGTGGGNTCACTGAAGGAGATTCAGAACCAGGCAGACGTGATCAACACCACCGCTGCCAAGGTGTTTGAGGAAAAGGGTCAGAGCGTAATCTACAAGGTTGGTACGATGATNGAGGTGCCCCGCGCCGCNCTCACCGCCAACGAGATTGCAGANGTGGCCGAATTCTTCTCATTCGGTACTAACGACCTGACTCAGATGACCTTNGGCTTCTCACGTGACGATGCACCCAAGTTCCTCAAATACTACAAGGAGCACGGCATCATTAAGGTGGATCCCTTTGAAGTTCTCGACCAGGCCGGCGTAGGTCAGCTCGTGAAGATGGGCGTAGAGAAAGGCCGTGCCACCCGTCCNGACCTCAAGGTTGGTATCTGCGGCGAACACGGCGGCGAGCCCTCATCAGTTAAGTTCTGCGCCAAGCTTGGCATGAACTACGTGAGCTGCTCACCCTTCCGCGTGCCCATNGCCCGCGTTGCGGCGGCGCAGGCTGCNATCGAAGAGTAATCCCTTCGTAGAAAACACGAACTCTCTAACAAGACCGGGACTTAAAAAATTTGAGATCCCGGTCTTTATTAATTCTTATCTCGAAGAAATTCTCGAAGAAATCTGACTCTGAAATGAAAATACTTCTTAATGCCTTCGTTGTTTTATCTATTTTTAGGTTGCTCGGGGATTCTGCGTGCAGCTCTACTGAAAAATCGTCGCAGACTACATATTCCGAGGAGCAAAACGTTGACTTAAGACAATCATCCGATAAGGGTAGTAGGGATGAATGTGAAAATAGCTCTGCACCNATCCGTCAACTTGAAATCGAAAGAGCAGATTGCATGTACAAGCTTAACAACCAGGCAGGCAACAATTACCATCCCCGTAATATGATTGATGGAAATTCTGCAACAACATGGGCTGCAAAGCTTAGCCAAATCTCAGATGATTATTCTAATGGTATAATTGTCGGTCCTAAATTCTATCTTGAAACACCGTCGAAAATAGATGGTGTAGAGATACAAAACGGCTACTGCAAGAACTCGTCTTCATTTACTAATAATACCCGTGCATCGTGGATTACCATTTATCGNTATCATCCNGAATATGATGGCGAATTCGCTGAGGATCAAGCCATGGGATATATCGAGCCCGATGACGTAATATATGATGGTCCGCTCAGAGACAACATGGATTTTCAGTATCTCAGTGTACGTGATGAGTTTGATAATAGGCATAAGACCGAAGTTGTAGGACTCCTCTTTCACAGGGGTAAATTCTATCCTGGAAAGAAATGGGNTGACCTTTGTCTTTCTGAAATCAGAATATACGGCCGTTAATCCTTTTCGAACTTTTGAAAAGGTAAATTTGACACATACAGGCNGGCATATTAGGAAGAATTTACCGCAATGGCTCATAACATCCAATTATAACAATAATACCTTATCTGAAGGTAGTATTTTAACGTGAGTACGATANAAGAAGACACTCAACGATAAAACAATCAGCCATTTAGTGCAAAACTAAGTGGCTGATTTTCTTGGTAGTCTTGCGAAAAATTTGTAAATTTATAGTGCTTAATTATAACATTTACAAGAATTTACCGCTANGATTACCGAGGACAGAATTACTGAAATTTTCTGTCTTGCCGATGACTTCTGCAAGTATTTTTCATCAGAACTGAAAAAACATCAACTGAGCGATGGCAAAGTCCACCGCAATAAACCCGCAAGGCTTTCAGATGCAGAAGTTATAACGATACTAATTCTATTTCACAGCAAGGGTTTCCATTGGCGAGAGGCAGAGAATATTATTCTACCGATAGTCAACAACAACTCCTTAGTAAGTATGGTTTGATAAAAATAAAGGGCTCGAGTGGCTGTCCTCAGCGAAATCAAATTCGCAGGCAATCGCCAATCAAACCCTTGATGATGCTGCAAAGAAAGTCNATTCCTTTGAAAATCCAACAATTGGAAGGTCAATGCTTCCGGGNGGTCTCGAACAGGNGNGATAGATAANGNAAAAGGAGGGGGCGGATNGTGANAAATTGGAGGTGAGGGGTGGNGATTTGTGAGGATTTGCTATCTTTGCGTAATGGATAGGTCAGGNAGCCCGATAATCAAGAGACGGAATAAGCCGCGGAAGTGTCAAAACTGCGGTGGTGCGGTGCTTCCTATTCTTTACGGTTACCCCTCGCACGAGTGTTTTGAGGCAACTTCACGCGGCGAGATTATATTGGGCGGATGTTGCATNCCTGATGACNTCGACANACTCGAAGATTGGGTGTGTAAGGAATGTGGCCANAGATACAAGAAGGTGTTGCCATTACCNATTAAGGAATAGCTATGCANGAAATTNTATGGACGTTATTTGGATGGATATGCAAGGCCATCTGTGTGTTAATGATGATATCCTTGGTGATTTTCTTCATGCGNTTTTTGTGGATTATGGCTACAAATGGCGGTCGGAACTGGTATTACTACAATCCGAGNAAACCTTGGAAAGGAGGATATTGGGCTCCGCTGTTGCCTGATTGGCCACCCTACAACGAATACAAGTGGAATCCCGAAACGTGCCGTTTCGAGCATAAGAAAACAGGCCAACCGCTTCACCCGTGGNAGAAACCGAGAGCAAGTGGGATAAGCTATGAATCAAAGCCGGAATGGGATTGGGATGCACTTGGCCTTCCGGAGGATAAACCGATAGAATTAGAGCGAAAGCCGAAGAAGGAGCGCCCGGAATGGCTGCGGTTCTTATTGGAAGAAAATATAGGTACACTTATGGAGAAGCGTAAACGCAAGAAGATGGCCNAACAACAAGAGCGCGAAAACAGGACAAGACGGTAAAGCAATTCCGNNGCATAGTAATGACANGGTGCAGCTTTGCGAGGCGTGGGGNCAATTGATTCCCANGCATTTTCGTTGGCGCGGAGGGCTGACGATNAGNGCGGGAGGTCCTACAATTTTGCGGGAGATTGGACGGGGCGNGATTTGCTTGTGGTGACGAGGAAGACTCCGGTGAAGATGAGGATGATNGCGAAGGCTTTGACGGCGTTGAAGCTGTCAAGTCCGAGGGCCACGGCCACGGCGCAGGCCACGATGGGCTGGACATAATTATACATTCCGGTGACTNTGGGCCGGAGGCGGCGCTGNCCGTTGATGACGAGCAGATAGCTGAGGAAGGTGGCACCGGCCACCACGAAGGCTANGCTGCNCAAATCACGGACAGTGAGGGCGAGCCAATCAGTGGCCACAAGACTGCTCCATGAGAACGGGAGCAGAGCCAGGGAGGCGAAGGTGAACATCCATTTCATGGTGGTGACAAGCGAATAGCGGCTCACAAAGTTCTTGAACAGAACGAGATAAAGCGCATAGCTCATCTGGGCCATGAGCACGAGAATGTCGCCGAGGACGGCGTTTGAGGCGGTNGCGGTGGAGAATCCCCTNCCGCCCATAATGAGAAGGAGNGCGCCGAATGCGCCGAACANTATGCCGCCAACCTTGCGCGGGGTTATAGGCTCCTTGAGATAGATGGCTGAGAACACCATGGCCCAGAGCGGCATGCTGGTGGTGATTATCGACGCATCACCAGGCNATGTCATGCCCACTCCGAAGACAAAGCAGCCCTGATTAAACACAATGGCGAGAAGCGACGCACCAAAGAGTTTGAGCTTATCGACAGCCGGCACATGCTCGCGCTTCTGAAAGAACGATACGAGCCAGAACAGAATCATGGCTCCGAACACCCTCAAATCAGTGAGAATAAGCGGGGCCACNATGCCTCCCACNANCAGCAGCTTGGCAACGGGCGACATCAGTCCCCACATAACATTAGCGCCAAGCATTGACGCATGGCCTTTCCAGTCAAATTTCATCATTATCTACATCAAGCAAAAAGCGCCCTGACGGCGTCNTCAACTTTCGACACCTCTGTGACCCTGATTGTCAGGCGGCTGCGGTCAANCCCCTTGAGGTTNCCGCAAGGCACAATGATTTCCTCCATGCCGAGCTTCTCGGCCTCAAGGATGCGCTGCTCAAGGCGGGTGACGGGACGAATCTCNCCNGAGAGGCCAACCTCGCCTGCCANACACACCTTGCGCGGCACCGGCATGTCAATGTTNGACGACAGGATGGCNGTNATTACCGCNAGGTCAAGAGCAGGATCGCTCACTTTGAGTCCGCCNGCAATNTTGAGAAACACGTCCTTTGCCGCCAGTTTGAAGCCCGCCCGCTTTTCGAGCACGGCCAGCANCATGTTCATNCGCTTGGAGTCAAANCCGGTGACNGAGCGCTGCGGAGTGCCATAAGCGGCAGTNCTGACAAGNGCCTGCGCCTCGATGAGGAACGGGCGCATACCCTCAAGGGTGACGCCCACAGCCATGCCGGANAGATTCTCGTCGACATTCTGGCTGAGCANCATCTCGCTGGGATTGGTNACCTCACGCAGACCCCGCTGACACATCTCGTAGATGCCCAGCTCAGAGGTGGAGCCGAAGCGGTTCTTGATTGAGCGGAGGATGCGATACATATACTGNCTGTCACCCTCAAACTGCAGCACNGCNTCGACAATATGCTCCAGCACCTTGGGACCGGCGATGCTGCCCTCCTTGGTGATGTGGCCTATGAGGATTACGGGCACGCCCGTCTCCTTGGCATAGCGCAGCAGGGAAGCAGCGCANTCCCTGACCTGACTCACCGAGCCCGCCGCCGAGTCAAGAACGTCAGAGGCAATGGTTTGAATGGAGTCNACCACCAGCANNCCCGGNTTGACGGTCTCGACATGCTCCATGATGTTTTCGAGCGACGTTTCGCAGACAATGAAGCAATTGTCGGCCGTGGTGGAGCGTCCTATNCGATCAGCGCGCATTTTAATCTGCTGCGCACTCTCCTCGCCCGACACGTAAAGGATGGTGCGGGATTTTATGGAGAGAATGTTCTGAAGCACCAGCGTTGACTTGCCTATGCCCGGTTCGCCNCCNATGAGCACCAGNGAGCCGGCCACGAGGCCGCCGCCCAACACACGGTCAAGCTCCTTGCTGGGCATGGTGATGCGNTCCTCCGATGACTTTTCAATCAANGGCACAGCCACNGGCTTCTGCATGGCCGANCGACGCGANGAAGGGCTGAGAGTTTTGGACGGTTTGGNNACCACCTTTTCCTCCACCATAGTGTTCCACTGGCCGCAAGCGGGGCACTTGCCCACCCACTTTGAGGATTCGGCNCCNCANCTNNTGCAGAACCATGCCGTTTTAACTTTCTGTGCCATAGGNANTCAGGGGATTAGTTGGGGACGACGGAGGAGAGCGAGCGAGATAGAAGTGGCTACNGCCGCATTNAGCGACTCAGACGTGGGNTCGCCCGGAGGATACGACGGGATGGTGAGGCGGCGAGTGACCACGCGGGCCACCTCGTCAGAGATGCCGCGGCCCTCGTTGCCTGTCACCAGAATAGCGTCGCAAGGCATGTCGGCNCTCATCATNTTGTCACCNCCCAGNAANGTGCCGANAACCTCACGGCCNCATCCGGCAAGGAATTCNGGNAGGTCNGTGTAACACACCTCNACCCTTGAGATGGCGCCCATGGTTGCCTGNACCACCTTGGGCGAGAAGCAGTCAACAGTGTCAGGGGAGGCGATGATGCGCCTGACGCCAAACCAGTCGGCCACACGCATGATTGTGCCGAGGTTGCCCGGNTCGCGAATGGAGTCGAGAGCCAGAGCCGGCTGCCCCTCAATGAGCGAAGGNGNTTNCTGAGACGGAAGCTCATAAACNGCCACCACNCCCTGCGGGGTTTTCANAGAGGATATNCGCTCNAGTTCACGATTGGGACACANGCAGTTAACCCTCCCCGCCAAAGCCGGATTTTCTGACATCCAACGGTCAGTGGCTATAAGGAATTTGAGGCGGAAGGCACCGATGGTGTCGGCAACACACTTTGTTCCTTCGGCCTTGAACAGCCCCTCCTCGCGGCGATGCCGCACATTATCGAGCGATGCCACAAGTCGGCGCAAACTATTGCTGAATTCTATCATACATCTACAAAGGTACATAATTCTGAAAAAACTGACAATATGCAGACGGGAATGAGTGGAGCGAAATGGTCATGATAAGCTCGGCGGCCGCAGGATGGGCAGATTCGTGACTATATAGGCAAAATAATTGCTAATGTTAAAAGAGTTGCTTAATTTTGTGGAGAAAACAATTCTCATTCTGCCAATGAAAAAAATAGGAGCACACGTATCGGCACAGGACGGAGTGGACAAAGCGCCCCTGAATGCGCGGCTCATAGGAGCCCGGGCGTTCGCGCTGTTCACCCGCAATCCGTCGCGCTGGGCCTCCAAACCGCTGACCACAGCGGAGATTGACGCCTTTAAGCGAAACTGTGAAGAGTGTGGCTATGACGCGTCAGTGATACTGCCCCATGACAGCTATCTGATTAACCTCGGAGCCCCTGACTCAGAGAAGCTTGAGAAGAGCCGCAAGGCCTTNCTCGANGAGTTTCGCCGCTGCGAGCAGCTNGGGCTTACTCTGCTCAACTTTCACCCCGGGAGCCACCTGAAACTGATGGAGCCGGANGCCTGTCTTGANCTTATTGCCGACTCGATAAACCTCACCCTNGAGGCCACNGAAGGNGTGAAAGCCGTGATNGAGAACACGGCNGGNCAGGGCTCTAACCTGGGCTANCGCTTTGAGCAGATAGCGCGGATTATTGACCGNGTGGAGGACAAGAGCCGTGTGGGAGTGTGCATTGACACCTGCCACACCTTTGCGGCAGGATATGACCTTTCAACGGACGAGGCCTATAACGCCACGTGGGATGAATTTGACCGNACCGTGGGGCTTCAGTACCTGTCAGGCATCCATCTCAACGACTCCAANCGCGAACTCGGCGCCAAGATTGACCGCCATGCACCGCTGCGCGAAGGCCACATAGGCAGCCGCTTCTTTGAGCTGCTGATGAACGACCCCCGACTGGATAATATCCCGATTATCCTGGAAACTCCCGACGAAGAGCGGTGGGCCGAAGAAATCAAATGGCTATATTCACTCATAACAAACTGAGAATCTACAAAATATCATATCATACAATCACAACCCAAAACCTAAGGCATGAAAAATAAACCTGACCAATCATTCTGGGCTCTATGGAACCTCAGCTTCGGCTTTTTCGGAGTCCAGATTGCCTATGCCCTGCAGAGCGCCAACATTTCGCGCATATTCTCCACTCTCGGGGCTGACCCTCACAANCTNAGNTACTTCTGGCTNCTGCCCCCTCTGGCGGGCCTNATCATCCAGCCCATTGTGGGCTCGCTCAGNGANAAGACCTGGAACCGATTCGGCCGCCGACTCCCCTACCTCATTGTAGGCTCGCTGATGGCCGTGGTGGTTATGTGTCTGCTTCCCAACGCCGGCAGCTTTCATTTCGCTGTGGCCGGCGCGCTGATTTTCGGAGCNGTGGCGCTGATGTTTCTTGACCTGTCAATCAATGTGTCGATGCAGCCGTTCAAGATGCTTGTGGGCGACATGGTCAACGAGAAACAGAAAGGACTGGCCTACTCCATCCAGAGCTTTCTGTGTAACGCCGGCTCAGTGGTGGGCTTCGTATTCCCCTATGTGCTTGCATGGGTAGGCTTTAAGAACACCGCCGAGGGCAATCAGGTGCCTGAATCAGTGGCGTGGTCATTCTACATCGGAGCGGCCATCCTGATTCTCTGCGTACTTTACACCTTCTGGAAAGTCAAGGAGATGCCCCCGAAGGAATATGCTGAATANCACGGCATCACAGAAAAAGAGGAGAAAACAAANGAAAGCTTCGTGACCCTGCTGGTGAAAGCGCCCAAGGTGTTCTGGACCGTGGGNCTGGTGCAGTTTTTCTGCTGGGCGGCATTCATGTATATGTGGACNTACACCACCGGCGGCGTAGCCGAGCAGGCCTTCGGNTGGCGTCCGGGCATTGACCCCACAAGCGCCGCATCATATCAGGACGCCGGCAACTGGACCGGTATCCTCTTTGCCGTGCAGGCCGTTGGTTCAGTGATCTGGGCCGTGATTCTGCCCATGTTCAAGAACCGCAAGGTTGGCTACAGCGTGAGCCTTCTGATTGGCGGNATAGGGTTTATCTCGTCACTGTTCATCACCAATCAGTATGGCCTGTTCTTCTCATTCTTCCTTGTGGGCACAGCCTGGGCAGCCATGCTTGCCATGCCGTTTACCATCCTGACCAANTCCATTTCAGGACAGCATATGGGCGCATATCTTGGCCTNTTTAACGGCACCATCACCTTGCCGCAGATTGCTGCGGCCGCCCTNGGCGGAGTGGTGTTCGGCCTGCTTGGAGGCACCCATCAGATTTACATGATTGTNCTTGCCGGCGTGCTGCTGATTCTGGGCTCGCTTTCGGTGTTCTTCATCAACGAAACCTACGCCGAGAAGCCTGCCGGAGAAAANGCCTGACNCCTGACTTTGAACCTNACAATGAGGGGACNCACCGCGAGATAAAGCGGAGGTGTCCCCTCATTTTTTAATGCCCGGATAGAGCCTNAAATGGAAAAATGTGTTAAATTTGTAATCACGNTNCTCCGCTATTTGTTTAAGTAGCATATACANATAGAAACAATTACTCCTATGATTATAGCTTCGCAAAAACGCAAAGAGAACATAGCCGAATATCTGCTTTACATGTGGCAGATTGAGGATATAATCCGTGCCAACGACCTTGACATCTCGAAAATAGAGAAGAATGTCATTGACCGCTTTCAGCTTGAGCCGCAGCAGCGCAAGGAGATGGTGGAATGGTATGAGTCACTGATTGACATGATGCGCCGCGAAGGAGTGGAGAAAAGCGGACATCTTCAGCTCAACAAGAATGTGATAGGGCAGCTTGTGGAGCTGCATCAGGCACTGCTGAAGGACCCCAAATTTCAGGACTANACGGCAGAGTTTTACAAGACGCTCCCTTACATTGTGGAGCTNCGCTCAAAAGCCGGCGAGAACCCCGCGGGCGAAATAGAGACATGCTTCAACGCCCTCTACGGNATGCTNATGCTGCGCCTTCAGAGCAAGGAAATCACGCCCGAAACCGCCAATGCNGTAAAGCAGATTTCGCGCTTTATAGCCGTGTTATCCCACGACTTCAAGCTCAACGAGGAGGAAAAGCTCTTTGACCCCAAAGACTGANCCCGGAGAGACTCAACATTACACATATTGTTCCATTCATCAACTCATTCCCCGACGTAATTGACTGAAAAGTTTTTCACCCCCGAAGAAAAAGCCAAACTCCCCGGGCTTGTGCGCTCACTGACCCGCGCCTCAGCAGCAGTCAGCGAGCCGTCAGACCTCAGGAAGATAATCAGCGCTCTGCGTGACGGAGCCGAAAAGGGACTAACGGCGCGTAACCGTGCCGGGCTTAACGTTATTATCCACAACCTTGAAACGGCAGCCTTACTGTGTGAGCAGATTTCGCCTGACCGCAACATGATTGTGGCCGTGATGCTGTTTCCGCTCGTTCAGGACGGCCTTCTNACCGTGGAGGAGCTGACCNGACAGTGGGGCGACGATGTGGCCAAGCTTGTGAACGGCCGCCTGAAAGTGGCCGGCATCTACGGCAAGCAATCCTCCGTGGAGAGCGACAACTTCCGNAAGCTGCTGCTCACCTTTGCCGAGGACATAAGGGTNATCATCATCATGATTGTTGACCGACTGGCGCTTATGCGCGCCATCAACCACCATCCCAATGAGAAGATGGTGCGCGATGTGGCCACAGANTCAAGCTACCTCTANGCNCCTCTGGCCCATCGCCTNGGCCTCTATAAAATCAAGGGNGANCTTGAGGANCTGTCGCTCAAATACACCAACCGCGAGACATATACCCGCATAGCCAACGAGCTTAACGANACGAAAGTGGCCCGCGACGCCTACATAGCGTCGTTCATAGAGCCGCTGAAGCGNAAACTCGACGAAACGGGCCTGACCTACACNATAAAAGGACGCACAAAATCCATCTACTCCATCTGGAGCAAGCTGCGCCGCCAGCAGGTGGAGCTCAAGGATGTGTATGACCTGTTTGCCATCAGGATAATCCTCGACGTGCCCCGCGAGCGCGAGAAGCCCGAATGTTGGAACGTCTACTCTATCGTGGCCGACATGTACACCCCCAANCCNGCCCGACTCAAGGACTGGCTGTCAATACCCAAGAGCAACGGCTATGAGAGCCTTCACACAACNGTGCAAGGTCCTGACAACAAATGGGTGGAGGTGCAAATCCGCACCAAGCGTATGGACCTCGTGGCCGAAAAAGGCCTTGCGGCCCACTGGAAATATAANGGCATCAAGAGCGAAGGCGACCTTGACACCTGGATGAACAACATCCGCGACATCCTCGAAGCCGGCACCTCCGGACCGATGGAGCTGATGAAGGACTTCAAGATGGACCTCTATGACAAAGAGGTGTTTGTGTTCACCCCCAAGGGCGACCTCTACAAGCTCCCCTTCGGCGCCACAGTGCTTGACTTTGCCTTCAACATTCACTCAAAGCTGGGATGCAGCTGCGTGGGAGCGCGGGTGAACGGACGCAACCGCAAGCTCAACTGGCGGCTGCAGAGCGGCGACACCGTGGAGGTTATCACCGCCGCCACTCAGACCCCGAGAGCCGACTGGCTCAACTTTGTGGTCACCTCAAAGGCCCGNACCAAAATCCGCCAGACCCTCAACGAGCAAGCCAACCGCGCCGCCGAAACCGGCAAGGAAACGCTGCACCGCCGAGCCAAGAACCGCAAGCGCGAGATTGAGGAAGGGACCCTGATGAGGCTCATCAAGAAGATGGGCTACAAGACNGTGACCGACTTNTACAGCGCCATNGGCGAAGGGCAGCTTGACGCNCCTACNGTGCTGATGGAGTATGANCTTCTTGANCGCAAGGAAGCCGAAACGGCCGAAAAAGTGTCGGCNGANGAGTTCTCGCTTCAGAACACNCCCGAGCTGGAAGAGGCCGTGGCGNCNTCAGGTGACACTGTGGTGATAGGCGAAGGCATCAAGGGCATCAGCTACAAACTNGCCCGCTGCTGCAACCCCATTTATGGNGACGACGTGTTCGGATTCATCTCAGCCGANGGNGTAATCAAGATTCACAGAGCCGACTGCCCCAATGCGGCCCATATACGCAACAAGTACCCCTACCGACTGATNCGCACCCGCTGGGCAGGCAAAGCCGGTGANCATTTCGGCGCNACGCTCTCCGTGGTGGGNCAGGATGACATAGGCATCGTGACCAACATCACCTCAATCATCAANAAAGAGAAAAANGTGAGCCTCCGCAACATATCCATNGANTCACACGACGGATTGTTCAGGGGTTACCTGGTGGTGGGTGTGGCCGACACGGAAACCCTCGCCGCCCTTATCCGTAAAATCAAAACCGTTAAAGGTGTTAAAGATGTGCAACGCAGCAACTAAACTCATTCTCAGCTCNCTCACGGCACTGTGCCTGGCATCATGCGGGGGCGACAAGACCTCCGATGCAGCCCGTCAGCTCTACGAGAGCGCCACAGCCACGCTTGAACGCGGAAATGCCGCCGAAGCGCTGGCCATGCTTGACACGCTCGATTCTCGTTACCCGTCGGCCACCGATGTGCGCCGTCAGGCCATGCACATCAGGGCTCGGGCCCAGGAGCGAACCATTGTTGACCGTCTGGCTCAGACTGACAGCCTGATAGCCGCACTGACTTTGGAAAACGAAACACTCTCAGGGTCCTTACAGCGAGTGCCAAACGCAGTGGAGCCTTACATCATCGCCTCCGGCTCAACGCTTCCCGCCACCGGGATTCAGGCGCGTCTATCGCCTGACGGAGTGGCCTACGTGGTGTCATCACTCACCGGCCATAATGTACGTCACCGCTCACTGACGGCAACCGCCGACGGAGGCAGTGCCACAACGGCAAGCGTTCCCAACGACGGCGAGCGTTCCGTGTGGAGCCAAGGCCGTGAAACAGTCCACTTTGTGGGGGCCGAGTGTGACTCGCTGCTGCGATTAATAGCCGACGCCACCGGGCCTGTGACGATAACCTGGAACGGAGCATCATCCTTTTCCCGACAGCTCACCCCGAAAGAGCAGAATGGCCTGGCCATAATAGCCCGCTATGCAAAGGTGAGCACCGACCTCAAAGTGGCAGCCTACGAGCACGAAAAGCTTGAGAAACAGCTCGCCGTGGCCCGCTCACAGGCCGCAAGAACCTATCAGGAAGAGAAAGCTGATAAATCAGAAAAGTGACCGGTAACGGTACTTGAGCTTATGGCGTCGGGCAAACCGGCGCCAAAATTTTTCGCGCGCTGCCGCAATCATTGAGAAGCACGCAGCGGCATCGGCACCACGCGCCGCAGCATACTCATCGGCCAGCAAACGGAACATTTCAGGCTGACCCCACAGGCGCGCAAAGTTGGCACACCCCTCCTCCACTGAAATCCGGCTGCGGAAGGTCATGCGGTTCACATCCACCACCTCAAACCGCCACTGGCCGTCCTGACGGTCAAAGAGAATGTTGCCGGGCGAAAAGTCGCGATGGAGCACCCCCGCCTCATGCATCTTGGCCGCAAAACGGGCAAAAGCGCTGATAATCTCGCGGTCAGCAGTGTCAGTCATATCCTTATCACCAAACTCATACATCCTGCGGCTTAACGGGCTTTGGCGCGTCACGAGCCAGGAGCGTGCAATGAGACCATGCTTGCGCTCCTCCATATATATAAGCGGTGAAGGCGTGGCCACGCCTCGGGCAGCCATCACACGCGGATAGTCAAACGCCCGCTGCCCCTTGGGAGAGCGCACAAACGTGTAAATTAGCCTATTAAGCAAACCCGGAATGCGGAAAGCCTTCACATTGAGGCGACCCTGAGGAGTGTCAAACACCTTGATGGTGTTGCGCCCCTGATAGATGACCTCACCGTCACTGTCAAAATTTTCGACACACGACAGAGCTTCGCGACGCAAATCGTCGGATATGGGGGCACACTGAATTCTCACTTATGCTCGTTTTCAACAACATAGGCCCTGACCTTCTGGAAAAGGTCATTGGCAAAAACAAAATCGTTGAGAGCCTCGTTGGCCGTGGTGTAAATCTGGTGCATATCACCCACCCATTCACGATAACCCTGCTTGATGAAGATGATGTTTTCACCGATACCAAGCACGGAGTTCATGTCGTGAGTGTTGATAATCGTCGTGATGTTATACTCGTGGGTGATGTCGCTAAGCAGTTCGTCAATCAGAATCGATGTGCGCGGGTCGAGGCCTGAATTTGGTTCATCGCAGAACAGGTACTTGGGATTCAGGGCAATTGCGCGAGCAATGGCCACACGCTTCTGCATGCCGCCGGAAATCTCGGAGGGATACTTATTGTCAGCGCCCTGAAGGTTCACACGCTCAATGCAGAATCGGGCACGGTCACGGATTTCAGCCGGCGAGAGATTGGTGAACATACGCAGCGGGAAGCTCACATTACCGAGCACGGTCTCACTGTCAAACAGCGCCGACCCCTGAAAAAGCATTCCAATCTCCTTGCGCAGATTTTTCACCTGGTCAGCGTTCATTTTCAGTAGGTCACGACCATCAAAAAGAATCTGGCCCTGCTCAGGGCGTACAAGCCCCACCACGGATTTCATGAGCACCGTCTTTCCCGAACCGCTCTGACCGATAATCAGGTTAGTTTTGCCGGTTTCAAACACGGCGTCAACACCGTGGAGAATGGTTTTGCCGTCAAATGACTTTGTGACACCTTTTACTTCAATCATTGCAGCAGTAGTTTGGTGAGAATAACGTCCATCAGGAGAATAAGGATTGAGCTGTAGACCACAGCATCGGTGCTGGCTTTACCAACTTCAAGGGCACCACCCTTCACATAGTAGCCATAATACGAAGCCACCGTGGTGATAATGAACGAGAAGAAAAGTGACTTGATAAGGCCATACCACACATACCATTCCTGGAACATGGTCTGGAGACCATAGGTGTAGCGCGACACGGTGATAATGTCAGTGAACAGCGCCACGGCATAACCGCCGAAGAGCGATGTGGCGATACAGAACGACACCAGCACCGGCATGAAGAACAGGAAGGCCACAACCTTGGGAAGAACGAGGAAATTGGCCGAGTTGACGCCCATAATGTCAAGAGCATCAATCTGCTCGGTGACGCGCATGGTGCCAATCTCGGAGGCGATGTTTGACCCCACCTTGCCGGCAAGAATCAGGCACAGAATGGAGTTGGAGAACTCAAGCAGCACAATGTCACGCGTGGCCAGACCCACCGAATAGCTGGGGATGAGCGGCGAGTTGATGTTGAGCTGCATCTGAATGGCAATCACGGCTCCGATGAAGAGCGAGATAATCATAACGAGCGGTATCGAGTCGACACCAAGCTTGGATATTTCAAAGACGGTGCGGCTGCCGAAAGTGCGCCAGCGGTCAGGCACGGTGCAGACCTTGCGCATAAACATGCAGTAACGACCGAAAGTGGTAAGGCAATGGGTAATCAGCATATCTGTAAATTTCTCACGGATTGACATCACAGCCAAGAGCTGCGATGGTCAATCGGCTGACAAAGTTAGCATAAATTAGCGAAACCGACCACTCCCCGGGAACGAATAATCCCAAACGGCAAATTTTTCTACCCGAAAGTATAATGAGTGAAATTTTCCATTAATTTTGCAGCATGACTATTGACAAACCTCTTGATAAGTTCGAACGCGACAGGATAACCGAACTTATCCATCGTGAAGTGGTGCCCGCAACCGGATGCACCGAACCCGTGGCTGTGGCCTTGTGTGCCGCACACGCCGCGCGTGCGTTGGGCGATGAAGCCCCGAAGGCAGTAGAGATTCTGCTTAGTGCTAATATTCTGAAGAACGCTATGGGTGTGGGCATTCCCGGCACGGGAATGACCGGACTACCTATCGCCGTGGCGCTCGGCACCCTCTTCGGCAATCCCGGCAATGAGCTGGAGGTGTTGGGAGGGATGACCGAGGAGAATGTGGCGGCGGGCCGCGAGTTTATCCCCTCGGTAAAGATTTCGCTGAAGGAGGATGCTGACGGCACTCTGCCCGTGGTCTACACCGAGGCGATTGTGACCGGCGAATCCGGCAGGAAGGCCACAGCGATAATCTCGGGCGGACACACGGCGCTGGTGTATCTGGCCGTGGATGGCGACGTGAAGCTTGACCGCATGCACCGCGCAGGCTGCCCAGAGTCAGAATCGGCAGCCAACGGTGATACAGACGAATGTCATCTCGACATGGCCACCGTGTGGCGCTATGCCATCCACTCGCCTATCGACGAGCTGCGTTTTATCCTCGAAAGCCGCAGGATGAACAAGGCTATTGCAGAACAGTCATTTATCGGCGAATATGGTCATTGCATGGGGCGCATGCTCCACAGTAACCGCCAGCTTGCCATTATGGGGGACAGCATATTCTCACGCATCCTCTCCTACACCTCGGCAGCAGCCGACGCACGAATGGCCGGCGCCACACTCGCCGTGATGAGCAACAGCGGCAGCGGCAACCAGGGCATCGCGGCAACCCTCCCCGTGGCTGTCTATGCCGAAGAGGTGTTTGCCGACGAGGAGCACACCATCCGCGCCCTGGCTCTGAGCCACCTCATGGTCATCTACATCAAGCAGAGCCTGGGACGCCTCTCGGCCCTGTGTGGATGCGTGGTGGCCGCCACAGGGTCAGGCTGCGGCATCTGCTACCTGATGGGGGGCGGATTCAAAGAGGTGGTGGCAACCACGAAGAACATGGTGGCCAACCTCACCGGCATGATCTGTGACGGCGCCAAGCCCTCATGCGCCCTGAAGGTTACGAGCGGAGTGTCGACGGCTATGATGTCGGCAATGATGGCAATGGAGGGTCATTGCGTCACATCAAGCGAAGGCATCATAGATGATGACGTGGACCGCACCATCGCCAACCTCACCCGCATAGGCCGCTACGGCATGCGCGAGACTGACAAACTCATCCTTGAAATCATGACCTCAAAGCGTCACTAATAACCACTGAGGAGATAACACGACAGCGCCGCAGAATTTGACTTTCTGCGGCGCTGCTGCGTATAGAATGGTCTTTTTGATTGCTTACCAGGGGCGGAAGTTGATGCGGAAGGTCAGTGTGGGATACACCTTCACTTTGTCCATAATCTTCTGGAAAGTGTCATCGTCAATCTCCTTGGGCACACCGAGATCGCCGAAGTCAGTGTAAAGCGAGGGCTTGCCGTGGAACTGCACACCGAGGTCCACCTGGAAGTTGACGAGCTTGCCCGGCACCGCACGACCCCAGCCAATGCCGAGGTAAGGACGGAAGCCGTTCACCTTGATGCCACCCTTCACATTACCGTTTTGGTCAACGGGGAGAGTGTAGTCACCCACAGTTACCTGGCCATCCTCAATACCTTCGAGGTCAGCGCTGTGACCGTTGATGCCTACAATGGTGGAGCCACCGAAGTAAGCACCGGCAGCGATAAACAGTGACTTGAAGGGGATGGGATAGACATTGAAAATAATCTGACCCTGCACACGGCTGAGGTCGCCCTTAAGGTTCACTTCAGTGGTTCGGGGATACTGCTGACCGTCAACGTTGGCGGTATAGTCCACGTCGGCATCAACACCAAACTTGATGGAGGGCATGATTGACACACCGGCTCTCATCTGAACCCAATGTGTGATAGGAGTGGCGGCTTCGATGGTGATACCGGTTGTGCCCACGCCGGCACCTACGCCCACATGGTCAAAAATGCCCAGCGGGAGAGCCGAAGCGGGAATCACTGCGGCCAAAGCAGTCACCACTGCTACTAAGAGCTTTTTCATAGTCTGAATTTTGGTATGTGAATAACGGGATGGTTCTTAAGCCAGCGATGCAATCACGGCCTTGATGTCGGCAGCGAGAGCTTCGGCCTCAGCCATAGTGGCGGCTTCGGCATAGATGCGGATAATAGGTTCGGTGTTGGATTTGCGGAGGTGTACCCAGCTGTTGGCAAAGTCTATCTTCACGCCGTCAATATCGGTGATTTTCTCGGAAGCATAACGTGATTTCACGGCCTCAAGAATGGCGTCGACGTCAATGTCAGGGGTAAGCTCAATTTTGTTTTTGGCAATCTCATAGGCAGGATAGCCCTTCTTGAGTTCGCTGACCTTCTTGCCGCTCTTAGCCAGCAGAGTGAGGAACAGAGCCACACCCACCAGAGCATCACGGCCATAGTGAGCTTCGGGATAGATCACACCGCCATTGCCTTCGCCACCGATAACGGCGCCGTTTTTCTTCATGAGCGTGGTGACATTGACCTCACCTACGGCCGAGGCCTCATAGCTGCAACCGTGAGCCAGAGTGACATCACGCAGAGCTCGCGACGAGCTGAGGTTTGACACCGTAGAGCCGGGAGTGTGAGCGAGCACATAGTCGGCAACAGCCACCAGAGTGTACTCCTCCACAAACATCTCACCGTTCTCCATCACGATGGCGAGGCGGTCAACGTCAGGGTCAACAACGAAGCCCACATCGGCCTTCCCCTCCTTCATAAGGTCAGCAATCTGAGTGAGGTTTTCGGGGATAGGCTCGGGAGTGTGGGCAAACTTGCCGGTGGCCTCACAATTGAGCTCGATAATGTTCTTCACGCCGAGCGCACTGAGCAGGCGGGGGATGATGATGCCGCCCACAGAGTTAACGGCATCCACGGCAACGGTGAATCCGGCCTTGGCAATAGCCTCACGGTCAACGAGCTTGAGAGCAAGCACCTGGTCAATATGTCGGCGGTTCCAGGTGGTGTCGGTCTCCACGTGGCCCAGTTCGGTAACATCGGCAAAGGTAAAATCGTCATTCTCAGCCAGGCGGAGCACCTCGGCACCCTCCTCGGCATTGAGGAATTCACCGTGCTCATTGAGGAGCTTGAGGGCGTTCCATTGCATGGGATTGTGGCTGGCGGTGAGGATGATGCCGCCACAAGCGTTCTGTCCGGTCACAGCCACTTCAGTGGTGGGAGTGGAAGCAAGGCCGATGTTAACAACGTCAAAGCCCATGCCACAGAGGGTTGCTTCAACGAGTTTTTCAACCATCGGACCTGACAGACGGGCGTCACGACCCACTACAATGACGTTTGACGTGCGGGTGGTGGTGCGACGGATGAACGAAGCGTAAGCAGCGGTAAACTTAACGACATCAACAGGCGACAGACCCTCGCCAACATGTCCGCCGATAGTTCCGCGAATACCTGAAATCGACTTGATTAGTGACATAATATCTTGGTGATGAATGGTTTTTAGAATTAATCTGAGAGTTAATCAACCGGTTCGCTTGTCCAAGGGAACATCGGGCTTTCATAATAGCGGATGTTATAGAGGAACGGGATGACATTGGCCGTCTCGTTAGTCCAGCCATACTGTGACTTGACAACGAGGTTCACCTTTGCGTTTGAGCCCAGATAACGCATGGGAATCTGGATGCCGGTGCCATACTGATACGACACGGCAAGAGTGTAGTTCTCATAAAGGAAATACATTGACCCTAAGCCGTTTCCGCCAGAGATGTCGTCGGCGTTGCCAAGACCTGAAAGCCCCTCGCCGGTTTCGTAACGGGCAAGGTTAAAACGGGTGAAGCGGAAATAAACACGATTGTCTTTCTCGGGACGCTGGTCATTTCCGGGGTCGAGAATCTGCATGTAGACATTTCCCTCTTCATCCATCTTATAGTAAGGAGCATCGGGGCCCACTTCATAGGAGTCCTCGGGGAAATAGTCCACCACCCTCTGGTCACTGAGGAAGTGGTTCACATATTGGTTCTCTTCCGTAAGAAGTTCGGAGTAGCTCTTTGAATCACTGCACGATGTCATAACCGCGGCAAGCAGGGCCAGAGCCGTCAGGGGAGCTGCAAGAGAGAATAGTTTCATCTGAATTATTTTGAGAGGGATTACTTTTTACTTTTGGGGAGATAGCGGTCATATTCAGGCATGGCTTCGAGCAACACGGCGACTGCCTCGTCAAGACTGCCGTAGAACTCACCGCCGGCGGCATTCTCATGGCCTCCACCGCCAAAGTGACGCTCACAAACCTTGTTGACCGGGAAATGCCCCTTGCTGCGCGTTGACACCTTGACAAAACCGTGCTCGTCCTCGCGCAGAAACACGCTCCACACCACTCCGGGCATGGCGAGCGGACGGTTCACGAGACTCTCAGTGTCACCTTTGCAATAGTTGAACTCCGCCAGCTCCTCACACGATAGTGTGATCAGCGCGGCCCTGTGCTCGGGAAACACCATCATCTTCTTATAGAGCGCATAGCCGCAAAGACGCAGACGCGTCTCGCTGGAGGTGTCAAACACAAGCTTGTAGATGCGGTCCTTGTCAAAACCGCGCTCAAGAAGCGCCGCTATAACAAGATAGAGTCCGGGGTCATTGGAATTGTAGGTGAAGCCGCCGGTGTCGGTCATCATGCCGGTGTAGATACATTCAGCGGCTTCACGGTCAATAAGGCTGTCCATCCCCAGTGCACACAACACATTATATAATAGGTAGCACGTGGAGGATGCCTCGGGGCGCGAGATTATCACCTCGGCGAATGATTCGGGATAGAGATGATGGTCAATCAGCACTTTCGGAGCCGGCGACGTGCGCAAGCTGTCACCGAGCTTGTCGACACGCATGATGGCATTGAAATCCAGACACACCACAAGGTCGGCCCGGGCCATGAGCTCGCGGGCGCGCGCCGGCTTCTGGCTGGCGGCGATAATATCGTGAACTCCCGGCAGGAAGCCGAGCGAACGCGGGGCCAGATCGGGCGTGACCACCCATGCTATCTTTTTGAGGCGCGACATGACGCGCTGCATGGCCAATGATGACCCTATGGCATCGCCGTCGGGCGACACGTGGCATGTGATCACAATCTCTTTGGCGCGATCAATCAGCTCGCGCAAACGCGCTATTTCGGGTAAGTTATTGAGTGGTTCGAGCATTTTGCCTGAAATAAAATGCAAAAATAACGAAATTTTCGCAACAATGCATGCTTTTTTGCCTCATGCGCTCCAAAAGAATAAAAAGCGACATAAAAGCACGTTGGCGCGGGCAGAGCAAATGAAAGCGCTCTCGGTCCTGCACCATGAGGCCGGGAACCAAGCCAAATGAAAGTTGCCAAGAATGATGAGGTGGAGGCCGGCAAGGTGATGTTTGACAACTGCTGGCTGGGCGGCAGCGAGGATCTGCGCACGGATGCGCTGCTCTTCATGGCTGTGCAGACGCAGCTGGGCCACGTTCTCAACGGCTTCCAGGGCTTAATAAAAAACTTGTAGAGGCACACATGCTGGCAGAGCGGGACGATGAGGACGGCTTCGCCAAAGGGTGTGCCTTAATCCGGGCTAATCTGCACGTGGATGTTGAAATGATTGAGACGGAGGAGGAATGGGCGCAGCTCTATTGTCAAGCCATATGGCTGGAGCGATGGCGTAACCGTAACCGGGCGGAGATGATTGCGGGGCTGTTCGGAGAGGGCAAGAGTTAGAGCCAGGGAAGTTTACCGCAATTTTCCCCGGAAATGATGGCCCAACAAATACGTATAAAACCTATTACACCTGCAACAAGCATACCCCAGCCAATTATATTGATTACAATAACAAAAACAGTATGTAGAACGGCAGTTAGGAAATCAATCATAATTGTTACTTGTTGAATTTGCCTCAAATATAATAACATAATCCGACATGGCAAGCGTTTTTGACTATATTTTAACAAAAGAACCGACGCTTCATCTCAACCCCGCGCTTATGTACGAAAAACAAGACGCTTTTTCCGCAGCTGGGGTAAACTTTTCCCTGATAGAGGATGTTTTAAGTAAAAGTAACAAAAAATTACAGCAACAATGAAAAAGACTTACTATCTGGCCGCTGCAGTTCTCGGCCTTGCTACAATGGCTTCTTGTAGCGGAAACTCTTCATGCAACGGCACATGCAACTCACGCGAAAAGGCCGATGAGGTCTACACCGGCGTGCTTCCTGCTGCTGATGCAGATGGCGTTACCTACACTCTGAAACTCGACTACGACGACAATAACACCAAGGGTGACTATGACCTCACCGAACAGTTTATGGCCAGCGACACCACCGCCGCAGGCTACAAGATTCAGAACACTTTCCAGTCAGAGGGCGACTTCACCGTCAACACCAAGGACGGCAAGAAGTATATCCAGCTCACTCCTGACGTTAAGGACTCTGACCGCGGCGCAAGCACTGATGTGATGTACTTCCTCGTTGAGAATGACTCTACCATCACACTGGTCAGCTCTGATCTCGAGGCATCAACCATGCCCGGCCTGAACTATTCGCTCAAGCTTCAGAAATAATCATCGGTCCGTGGGTTCACGGACCTCAACATTCCCCTCTCTCACGGGTGGTCGGTAGAAACATCGGCCACCCGTTATTTTTTTGGGCGTATGCGAACTAAAAACACCATGATGCTTAGTTTTTGCCATGCATTGCTTATCTTTGCAGATTTATCCAATCTCAACCAATCATGCAGATTCAAGAAATCAAAGCTATTGCCGAAGCTAAACAGAAAGCGGCAAATCATGTGCTGGAAACGTCAGGCATCAGAGATGTGTGGCAACAGGCAGGATGCCGGGTCAACATCGTAGGGTCACTGCGGATGAATCTTCTGGTGACTCATAATGACATTGACCTCCACGTGTATTCCAAAGGAATCACCGAAGAATCCACCTTTGCCATAGCGGCAAAAATGTCGGCTATCAGCGGCGTGGTGGACATTACGAGCATAAACGGACTTCACACCGATGAACATTGCATGGCATGGCACGTCCATTATAAAGCCACCGATGGAACAATCTGGAAATTCGACATCATCCACATTGAGGAAGGAACGGAATATGACGGCTTTTTTGAACGCATGGCCGACAGAATAACCGAAGTGGCCACGCCGGAGCAGAAGGAAACAATCATGCGACTGAAATTTGAGACACCGGAGAACGAAGTCATTCACGGGGTGGAATATTACGAGGCAGTGATAGCGGATGGCATCACCAATCTTGACCAATTGCGCCGCTGGATCAGCAATCACAGAGCCGCGGCCCCTTACTATTGGATTCCCTGACCGCACAGGGCTGAGGATGTGTTAATTCAGGTAAATTATCCCGGTTTTAAGGACAGTTGTTTGTTAAAGTGGATAATAATTCCGAAATTTGCAGTGAATTTGGGGATTACACCCCATGGAAATCTTTAGACCTGACCGCAGCTGTCAATCTGTGAAAGTTTCGGGCAGGACCGGGGTTTCTTGAGTTTGACATAATAAAACAATCACTATTCTGTAAATAAACCGCATCCCCTTGCGGGGCTGCAGCAGGAATAACAAAGAATCACATATATGTGTGGAATTGTAGGTTATCTGGGCACTCGCCCTGCTTATGAGATTCTGATTAAGGGACTCCATCGACTCGAATACCGTGGTTATGACAGCGCCGGTGTGGCTCTTGAGGATAATGACGGCACTCTGCGTGTGTATAAATCACACGGTAAAGTGTCAAATCTGGAGACGTCCGTCAACGGTCTCAACCATGACGGCACCCTTGGCATTGCCCACACCCGCTGGGCAACCCACGGCACTCCCAACGACGTAAACGCACACCCCCACGTGTCGGAGGACCACCAGATTGCCATTGTCCACAACGGCACCATTGAGAACTATGCCATCCTCAAGGAGGCTCTGCTGGCTCAGGAATGCAAGTTTGAGAGCGACACTGACACCGAGGTGCTGGTTCAGCTCATTGAATATATCCGCCTCACCAATGAATGCTCGCTGACCGACGCTGTTCGCGAAGCTCTGAAGCAGGTTGTAGGCGCATTCGCCATTGCTGTGATTGAGCGCAACAATCCCGACACTCTCGTTGTGGCGCGCCGAAGCAGCCCTCTGGTTATCGGCCTCGGCGACGGCGAGACCTTCGTTGCTTCAGATGCTACTCCCATTGTGGGCTATACCGACAAGGTGGTTTATCTGGGCGATGATGAGATGGCCGTTATCACCCGCGACGGTATGCTGGATGTCACCTCTCTCAATGACGGTTCTCATCCTGACCTCGATGTGCAGACTCTCCGCCTGAGTGTGGAACAGCTCGAAAAGGGCGGTTTTGACACCTTCATGCTCAAGGAGATTTACGAGCAGCCTGAAACCCTCACCGACTGTCTGCGCGGTCGCATTGCTGAAGATGGTTCACGAGTGGTTCTGGCCGGCGTGGACCTTCACAAAGAGAAGTTTATCAATGCCAAGCGCATTGTCATTGTGGCCTGCGGCACCTCCTGGCATGCCGCCCTTATCGGCAAGCGCGTGATTCAGGAGATGTGTTCCATCCCCGTTGAGGTGGAATATGCCTCTGAGTTCCGCTACGGCACTCCTTATATAACCGATTCTGACATTGTGATTGCCATCTCGCAGAGCGGCGAAACGGCCGACACCCTTGCAGCCATCGAGCTGGCCAAGAAGAAGGGCGCATTTGTGTATGGCATTTGCAACGTGGTGGGCGCCTCCATCCCCCGCGCCACCCACTCGGGCACATATATCCACGTTGGTCCTGAAATCGGCGTGGCTTCCACAAAGGCTTTCACCGGTCAGGTGACCGTGCTCACCCTGCTGGCTCTCTGCGTTGGCCAGCTTCGCGGCACTGTAAGCGACGAGAAGGTCAAGAAGATTGCAAGCGAACTTCTGCGTCTGCCCGACATTATCCGCGAAGTGCTCAAGCTCGACGAGCGGATCAGCAGTCTGGCGCGCATGTTCACCTACGCCCACAATTTCCTCTATCTTGGCCGTGGCTACAACTACCCCACTGCCCTTGAAGGAGCACTCAAGCTCAAGGAAATCAGCTACATCCATGCCGAAGGCTATCCCGCGGCCGAGATGAAGCACGGTCCTATCGCGCTGATTGACCCCACGATGCCTTCAGTGATTATCGCTCCCAGCGACTCGCTCTACGACAAGATTGTTAGCAATGTGCAGCAGGTGAAGTCACGCGGCGGCCATGTGGTGGCAATCACCAATTATGGCAACAAGAAGATGGAAGAGCTGGCCGACTACTGCCTTGAGATTCCCGAGGTGATGGAGTGCCTCACTCCCATCGTTGCCTCTGTGCCTCTCCAGCTTCTGGCTTATCACATTGCCCGATTCAAGGGTTGCGACGTTGACCAGCCTCGAAACCTGGCCAAATCAGTGACCGTAGAGTAATCCCAGACCCTCTTATCCGCTCCACACTCATCCCCCCGCATCGAGTCTGATGAAAAAATCAGTTTTTCCGGCATTATGTCTTGTGGCAGCCCTTGGCGCATCAGCTCAGACGTCTGACTACGACAAGGCGCTTGCCGCTTTCGGCCGCTATGATTTTGAAGAGGCCGAGTCTTTGCTTGACACCTACAGTTCTAAGCGCAAGAAGGATCAGATTGCCGCTGACAGGATTGAAAATCCCTACAAGGCAGGGATGTATTCTGACCGCGTGGATGACCTTGCCGAGCGCATAGCTCTGGGCCGTAACATGCTTGAAAGGGTTGAAAAGGTGGCCATTGTCGACTCCATGACTGTGGACCGCGACGAGTTTTTCCGCCATTTCAGGCTCGACCCGTCAACCGGACGCCTCCTCTCCACCGATCAGGCAGAACGCTTCCCGGGAAAGACCGACGAGGTTGTAACTCCCGTGTATGTGTCGGGCGACGGCGAGATGATGCTGTGGGTGGACACTTCCGAAGCTGACGGCAACGCATCCTTCCGGCTCATGGAGTCATGGCTGCTTGCCGACGGCTCATGGGAGACTCCGCGAGCACTGTTTGACCGCTCAACGGTGTTCGGCGACGATTGCCCCGGACAAATTTATGCCCCCTTCATGATGGCCGATGGCGTGACGCTCTATTTTGCAGCCGACGGGCCGCAGTCGCTCGGCGGCCTGGACATCTTCATTGCCCGTCGCGACGGCGATGACGGTTTTCTCCAGCCCTCAAACATTGGCATGCCTTATAACTCCCCCGCCAATGACTATATGATGGTGATTGACGAGGTTACGGGCGCCGGATGGTGGGCCACTGACAGGAACACGGATGAGGACCATGTGAAGATTTACATCTTCAAGAATTCTGACCTACGCTCAAACTACCCCTCTGACACCGAATCGATTGAGAGCTACGCAATGCTTTCCCGCTTCACTCCGGCCGATGGTGCCGTGCGCGCTGACATTTTCGGGGTGCTCAACGCTCTTAACCATCGCAAGAGTGCCGAAGCCGCCTTTGAATTTGCCATGCCTGACGGAAGGATAATGACACTCCTCACTGACTTCCGCTCGTCAGAAGCCCGCGAAGCCATGGAGGAATGGCTTGAAATGAACGCAACTGTAGCGCGCAACAGGAGTGAGCTTGAAAGCCTTCGTATGAGCCGGGATGCCACCCGTGGCGAAATCGCGGCTCGCGAGGATGAGCTTGAACGCAATCTTAAGAAATTGAAGCAGCTTGCCAACTATGTGGTCAATAGCGAGATTCGCTGACATTCGGAAATACAATCTCCACTGCCACACTCAGTTTTGCGACGGACGCAGCTCAATGCGCGAATTTGTGGACGCCGCGCTCAGTCAAGGCTTTGATGCCATCGGTTTTACACCTCACAGCCCGGTGCCTATTGAGTCGCCGTGTAACATGAGCCGCGAGGATGTGGCCGCCTATCTTGCTGAGATAGAACGTTTGCAAGAGTATGCCGCCGGCAAGCTCGACATCTTCGCCGGGATGGAGGTGGATTATCTCGGCAGTGAGTGGGGACCCTCCAGCAGTTACATTGCATCCCTCCCGCTGGATTATATCATTGGTTCCGTCCATTTTATTCCTGACCAAAACGGACAGCTCATTGACATTGACGGCCGTTTCAGCAGTTTCCGCCGGAAAATGCACAGCTATTTTGACAATGACATCCGCTATGTGGTCAACACTTTTTTCACGCGCTCTATTGAGATGGTTGAAGCCGGAGGCTTTGACATTGTGGGCCATCTTGACAAGGTGGGGCGCAATGCCTCGCTTTTCGCGCCAGGAATTGAGGACGAGCCTTGGTATTGCCGCCATGTGGAGACGCTTATTGACGCAATAGCCTCCCGAGGGTCAATGGCGGTGGAAATCAACACTAAGGTGACCGACGACACCGGCAGAACCTTCCCGCGTGAGCGCTGGCTCACTCGCCTGCTCCGGGCCGGCATTCCGATAGTTGTCAACAGCGACAGCCATTATGCCGACAAGCTTTCGGCCGGCCGACAGACGGCATTTACATTGCTCCGCACAGCCCGTGAAGCTCTCTGCCGATAACCCGCTCTCCTAATCTCCAATCCTTAACGTCAATCCTCTCATGCCACTGATTCTTCCCGACGGGCTCCCGGCAGCCGAGCACCTCCCATTGTCATCATCCTCCACCGCGGAACTTACCATCGGCCTGATCAATCTCATGCCTATCAAGCCTGATGCCGAGCGCGACATCCTGTCGCTGCTCGCTCCCGCTGCGTGCAGTGTGAAGATTGACCTCCTCGCACCCCTCAGCCATCCCTCCAAAAACACCCCTCAGGCTCATATTGACCGTTTTTATAGCGATATGTCCGCGGCCATGAACGGCAGCTACGATGCCCTGATTCTCACCGGAGCCCCTGTGGAGCACCTCCCTTTTGAGTCAGTGGACTATTGGCACCAGTTGACGGAGCTGTTTCACTATGCGTGCGCCAACCATCTCCCCATGCTCAACATCTGCTGGGGAGCTTTTGCCGCCCTCTATCATCTCCACGGCGTAGCGATGCACTATCTGGAGCGCAAAATTTCCGGTATCTATCCCCAGCGAAAGCGCGCAGCCCATCCGCTCACCCGGGGACTCCCCGAGTGCTTCAATATGCCCAACAGTCGTCATGCGGCATGGCAGCGTGAAGAGGTAGCGCTCCATCCCTCCCTCAGCGTCCTGGCCGACTCTGCCGATTCAGGCATCGGCCTGATCCATGACGGCCTCCACACCTACCTCTGCGCTCACCCGGAATATTCGCTCATGACGCTCGACGCGGAATATCGCCGCGACCTTGCAAAAGGCATCAATCCTCACATCCCGGCCAACTACTACCCTGCCAACAATCCGGCCAATCCTCCCGTCGACACCTGGCACTCACATGCTTTGCTACTCTACTCCAATTGGATAGAAATTATTCTGCAAAAAAATCGCCAAAACTGTTGCACAATTCAAACACAATAACTAACTTTGCACCGCAGTTGAGAAATTAACAACCGCCAGGAGAGGTGGGTGAGTGGCTGAAACCACCAGTTTGCTAAACTGACGTAGGAGCAATCCTACCACGAGTTCGAATCTCGTCCTCTCCGCATAAAAGAGTCTAAGACGCTGAATCGCAGTTGCTTAGGCTCTTTTTCTTTCCAGAGCATAGACGCAGAATAGACGATTTTGCTATAATCGTTCACCGTTTACCCTCTCTGTCGCTGAGGAAAAAGGCAAAGGACGCACAAAAAAAATTGTCCAAAACTTCCACACCGTCCTTAAAGCGGGCAATTGAGAATCAATCGCAAAATCACCCGCACGCCTTTCCGCAAAGGAATACACCTCTCGCACCCCTCCTCCGCTGCAAATTAGGTCGCGGAGTGCGGGCGGCCCGAACGGCCGCCCCTACATACCTTTGCGACCAATCTATCAATTTGAGAATAGAAATGACAAACCGATTACTTACACATTTCGGATAAGAGCGGCATCATCAATATTAAACTCAATGTCATACTCTCCGTCAACCAGATAGTCAGGAAATACATCCCCATCCTCCACACATCCTTGAATGTGGAGGCGGACAGATTCGCTAAAATCATCTTTTAATTTCTGGAATGTTTTGGCTGTCACTAACACCATCCCATCTTGTCCATCATCCCATGAGCAACAAAAATTATCTCCTGTCCAGCTTACATCAACGAGAATTTTGTTCTTTTTCATATTGTTATTGTCTTATAATGTAAATATAGTTATTTTCCTCCCAGCTATAATTATTCAGTAACCATTTTTCAAAAACAATCACAATTTGTAGCCAATCAAGCCTGTCCGGTCATACCGAAGCCCGACTGACAAAACGGTCAATCGGGCCGGGGCCAACTTATGCAAATGTTTGGAAGATGAAGTTTTCTTCAATTAGCCTCTGGTCTTGCTCCGATTTCTTTTCGATTTTTCTCTATATTAGGCGTTTACGCTCCTTACAAAAGCGTCAATTACGATTTTTGGCATCGCTTTAGGACATTCCCGGTCCTCAGATTTATAAAATTTAGGCTCAGGGGTTGACAGAGAGGAAAAAATTTTGTAACTTTGCGGCGCTTTTTAGGCAACCCGCCACAATTTAACCGTGTGATGGGAAATTATGTTTCATAATTTTTAGTAACACATTCAATCAACAGTAATGAAAGTATTTCAGCTGACTGCCGAGCCCCGTACTGACCTCGGCAAGAAGGCCGCTCAGGCCCTCCGCAAGGAAAACAAAATTCCCGTAGTTCTCAACGGTGGTGAGATTTTCGATCTCCCCTACAACAAGCCTCTGAAGGACGGCGAGAAGATTGTTGAAATCGGCAACGGCAAGGGCCTCATCACCACCGATCTCGCTGTGACCCAGGACGCTGTTCGCAAGCTCGTCTACACTCCCGACATCTTCGCTATCGAGCTCGATGTTAACGGCGAAAAGCGCATGGCTGTCCTCAAGGACCTCCAGTTCCACCCCGTTAAGGACACCATCCTCCACATGGACCTCCTCGAAGTGAACGACAAGAAGCCCGTAACCATCAGCGTTCCCGTTAAGCTCGAAGGCCACGCCGAAGGTGTGAAGGCCGGTGGTAAGCTCACCCTCTCTATGAAGAAAATCAAGGTTAAGGCCGTTTACACCGAAATCCCCGAACGCGTTGTCATCAACGTTGACAACCTCGGTCTCGGCAAGACCCTCCAGATTGGCGAGCTCCACTTCGACGGTCTTGAACTGATGAACGCCAAGAACGCCGTTGTTTGCGCCGTTCAGCTCACTCGTGCCGCTCGTGGTGCCGCAGCTGCTGCCGCAGGTAAGTAATCAATCCGCTTATGAAATATCTTATTGTAGGGCTTGGCAACATCGGCAACGAATATGCCGCCACGCGCCACAATATAGGATTCAGGATATTGGACGCCTTAGCAAAGGCGTCCAATATTTCTTTTTCCACCGAGCGTTACGGCGACATCGGTCGCGGGCGAATCAAAAACGCCCAGGTGGTGCTTCTCAAGCCTTCCACCTTTATGAACCTCTCCGGTAACGCCGTGAGATATTGGGCCGACAAGGAAAAGATTGACAAAAGCCGCATCCTTGTGTGTGTGGATGACGTGGCCCTCCCCTTCGGAGCCATCCGCCTCAAGCCATCAGGCAGCGACGCCGGCCATAATGGCCTGAAAAACATTGCCGCCATGCTCGGCACCCAGGCTTATCCACGCCTGCGCTTCGGCATCGGCAACGACTATCCCCGCGGATGTCAGATTGACTATGTGCTCGGCTGCTTCACCCCTGAGCAGGAGGCGGAGCTCCCCACCCGCATTGACATCGCCGTGGATGCCGTCAAGGCGTTTTGCCTCGAAGGAATTGACAAAGCCATGTGTGGTTTCAACAATAAATAAGCTAACGTGTTATGGCAGAAGTTCGTGTTGACAAATGGACCTGGGCCATGCGCATTTTCAAGACGCGCTCCGTGGCCACAGAAGCATGCAAGAAAGGCCGCGTGCTCGTAGGCGATGCCGTGGCCAAGCCGTCGCGCACCGTAAAGCCCGGCGACATCGTCAAGGTCAAGAAACCGCCGGTCACTTATTCATTCCGGGTGCTCAACGTCACCCAAAACCGTCTTGGCGCCAAGCTCGTGCCCGAGTATATGGAGAATATCACTCCCGCAAGCGAGCTCCATCTCCTTGACGTGGTGCGCATTTCCGGCTTCATCGACAGGCGCAAAGGCCTCGGCCGCCCCACCAAGCGCGAGGGGCGTGACCTGGCCCGCTTCACCGACTCAATGGCCGACAATGACGGCTGGGACTTTGATTTTGACCTCGACGACCTCGAGGATAACGACTACACCGACTCTGAAATCACCGGGGAATGAAAATTCCTTGGTGATTTTTTGCTATCTTTGCGAAAACAAAGCCTTATTTCAGAGATGTTCAGTTTCGGCAACAAGAAACCCTTCAAGCTCGGCATTGCCTTCAGTGGCGGCGGTGCCCGTGGTTTTGCCCATGCAGGGGCCATAAAGGCCTTTGAGGAGATGGGGCTCAAGCCCGATATCGTGGCCGGCGTCAGCGCCGGCAGTGTGGTGTGTGCCCTCTACGCCGGTGGCCTCAAGCCTGAGCAGATGGTGGAGATTTTCTCCAACCAGAAGTTCAGTGACCTCTGCCAGCTCTCCGTGCCGAAGGACGGTTTTTTCACCATGGACGGATTCAAACAGCTCATTAGCCGAAATGTGGTCTATCCAACCATTGAATCCCTCCCCCTCCCCACTGTCATTTGCGCCACTGACATGGACAATGGCAAGCCCGTGGCTTTTGAGAGCGGCGCCCTCCCCGAACGCGTAGCCGCTTCGTGCAGCATCCCCATCATCTTCAAGCCCGTAAAGATTGACGGTGTCCGCTATATCGACGGCGGTGTGCTCCACAATCTCCCCGCCTGGGCCATCCGTGACCGCTGCAAATACCTCATCGGCCTCAACTGCTCATCTCTCCCCAAGCGTAAATATAAGGACACCCTCCTTGACATTGCCCAGGCAAGCTACAACCTGGCCGTGAAGTCAAACACATGGTCCGACATGGAATTATGCGACCTGGCCATCGACATGCCCGAAATTGCAAGCTATAAGGTGTTTAACCTCAAGGAAATCAACCATGTGTTCCGCCAGGGCTATGCCCTCACAAAGAAGGCCCTGCTTGAAAACGGATTTGTCGACCCCCTTGCCGCCAAGCAGAAGGCAAAAAAATAGAATCTCACAATCACCCTTCATTTTTCTTCACATTGGAAAAACCGATAATCTATCAGCTGCTCCCGCGTCTGTTCTCCAACCTCAACGACGCCTGCATCCCCAACGGAACAGTTGAACAAAACGGCGTTGGCAAGCTCAACCACATCAACGCCGATATCCTCAAGAGCATCCGCGACCTCGGTGCCACCCACGTGTGGTACACCGGCGTGCTCGAACATGCCACCACCACTGACCATTCAGCCCACGGCATCACCCCCGACAATCCCCACGTGGTCAAAGGAAAAGCCGGCTCCCCTTACGCCGTCAAGGACTACTATGACATCGCCCCTGACCTTGCCGAGAACATTGACCGCCGCATCGAGGAGTTTGAGGAGCTCGTGGAGCGTACCCACGCCGCCGGCCTGAAGGTGATTATCGACTTCGTGCCTAACCATGTGGCGCGATGCTACCACAGCGACGCCCATCCTGCCGGTGTGGATGACCTCGGCGCCGGCGATGACCAGTCGCTCTACTTCGGCCATAACAATAACTTCTATTACATCCCCCGCCAGCTCTTCTCGCCCTCAGGCGTGGACCTTGGCAGCGGCAGCGATGCCTACGTGGAGTTTCCCGCCAAGGCATCGGGCAACGACTGTTTCACCGCCTTCCCCGGCCAGTATGACTGGTACGACACCGTAAAGCTCAACTACGGCGTGGACTACGGCGACCATTCCCGTCACTTCGAGCCCATCCCTGACACATGGCTAAAGATGCTCCACATCCTCCGTTATTGGGCCGCCAAGGGCGTCGACGGATTCCGCTGCGACATGGTCCACATGGTCCCCCTTGAGTTCTGGCAATGGGCCATCCCCGCCGTGCGCCGTCAGTTCCCCCACATAATTTTCATTGCCGAAATCTATGAGCCGGGCCTCTATCGCCCCTTCATCCATCAGGGCGGCTTTGATTATCTCTATGACAAAGTGACGCTCTACGACACCCTGCGCGGAATCCAGTGTCACAACCTCTCCGCCGCGCAGCTCACAAGCTGCTGGCAAACCGTCGAAGGCATCGCGGGCAATATGCTCAACTTCCTTGAGAATCACGACGAGCAGCGCTTCGGCTCGCGCCAGTTTGCCGGTGACCCGGCCAAGGTCATCCCCTCGCTCGTGGTCAGCTCAATGATCAGCACCGCCCCCATGATGATCTACATGGGCCAGGAAATCGGCGAGCAGGCTGCCGACGCCGAGGGCTACAGCGGCCCTGACGGTCGCACCACCATCTTTGACTTCTGGAGCCTCTCCACTCTGCGCCGCTGGCTCGGCCCTGACCTCAAGGCCAAGGGCGCTGCCCTCACTGCGCGTGAAAAATGGCTCCGCGGTGTCTACGCCTCCATCCTCAACCTCTGCAACAGCGAAAAAGCCATCTCAAGCGGAAAGTTCTTTGACCTCATGTATGTCAACTACGATAACCCCCGCTTCAACCCTCACCGCCAGTATGCCTTCCTGCGCTCCACCGGCGCTGACGAGTCCCTGCTCATTATCGTCAACTTCGATGACCATGCCGCCGACGTGGCCGTCAATATCCCCGAGCACGCCTTCGACGTTCTCGGTATGACAAGAGCCACCGGCCTGAAATCCACCGAATTGCTCTCCGGCAAAACAGAGATTAAAAACTTCACCCCCGACGAACCTTTCGTCACCTCCGTGGGCCCCTCTGGCGCAGTGGTGTGGAAATTCTCCACCGCCCCGCAGAAACCTTCTGAACAAAAAAGCGCCCGCCCCTCACGTCGTAAGTCGAAAAAGTCGTAACTTTGCATACGGAATAATCCAAACTCATCACAATTTGTATGTCAACCACAAATCTTCCTTCATTCAAAGTTTTTTCCGGAACCAAATCAGAGTACATGGCCAAGGAAATCTGCAAGCACCTTGGTGTAGAACTCGGCAAGATGAACATCACCCACTTCGCTGACGGCGAATTCGGCGTGTCGTTCGAGGAGTCGATTCGCGGCCGCGACGTGTACCTCGTGCAGTCAACCTTCGCCAACTCCGACAATCTCATGGAGCTCCTGCTGATGATTGACGCTGCTCGTCGTGCTTCCGCCCGCTCCATCATCGCCGTTATCCCTTACTTCGGTTGGGCCCGTCAGGACCGTAAGGACAAACCTCGCGTTTCGATTGCAGCCAAGCTCGTGGCTAATCTTCTCAGCGTGGCCGGTGTTGACCGTGTGATTACCATGGACCTCCATGCTGACCAGATTCAGGGCTTCTTTGACATCCCCCTGGACCACCTCTACGCTTCAAACGTTTTCATCCCTTATATCCAGTCGCTTAACCTCGACAACCTCGTTATCGCCACTCCCGACGTCGGCGGTGCTAAGCGTGCCAACTCTTACGCCAAGTATCTCGACTGCCCCCTCGTGCTTTGCCACAAGCAGCGCGCCAAGGCCAACGTTGTGGCCAACATGACCGTCATCGGCGACGTTAAGGATAAAAACGTCATCATCATCGACGACATGGTCGACACCGCAGGCACCATCACCAAGGCTGCCAACCTCATGCTCGAAAACGGCGCCAAGAGCGTGCGCGCACTCTGCTCTCACGCCGTCATGAGTGATCCCGCCTCAGAACGTGTCAATGACAGCGCCCTGACCGAGATTATCTTCACCAACTCCATTCCCTTTGACAAGGAAGGCAAGAACTGCCCCAAAGCCACCATCATCAGCGTGGCCGAACTGTTTGCCGACACCATCCGTCGCGTGCAGTCTTGCGAGTCAATCTCAAACGCCTACCTTATTAAATAAGGAATTAAATAAGGACTGACCATGGCAGCATCCCTGAAAACCATCGCAGCAGCCGCACTCCTCGCCTCAGGCGTCGGAGCGTCGGCTGCCGCCGCTTCTGACAGCGAAGTAATCATTGACCGCCCCGAGTTCAAGGCCCCCGCTGACCGTCGATTCTCAATCGAGGCCCTCGAGGCTCTTGGACGTGTCACTGACCCCGTTGTGTCGCCTGACGGCAAGAAGGTGCTCTTCGGCATTGCCTATGAGAGCGTCGAGCTTAACCGCAGCAACAATGACCTCTATGTCCTTGACCTCGCTCACCCCGGCGTGCCTGAACGCCTCACCCGCACCGCCGCTTCTGAAAACGGCGCGCGCTGGATTGAGGGCGGACGCCGCATCGCCTTCATCTATCCCGATGATAACAAGGTGGGACAGCTCTGGGTCATGAACGCCGACGGCTCTGACCGCAAATGTCTCACATCGGTTGAAAAAGGCGTCGACGGATTCCTCTTCTCTCCTGACGAAAAGAAGATCGTCCTCATCTCTCCCGTCAAGTTCGCCCGCACCGCTGAGGATGTTTACCCTGACCTGCCTAAGGCCACCGGACGCATCGTGGACGACCTCATGTATAAGCATTGGGACGAATGGGTCACTGAAATCCCCCACCCCTTCCTGGCCGAATTTGACGGCAACACCGTCAGCGGCATCCGCGACATCATGGCCGACGAACCTTTCGAGGCTCCCATGAAGCCCTTCGGTGGCTCGGAATCTTTCGCGTGGAGCCCTGACAGTAACCAGCTTGTCTACGTGTCGCGCAAGAAAACCGGAATGGAATATGCCATCTCCACTGATTCTAACCTCTATCTCTACGACCTTCGCACCGGCACCACCCGCAATCTCACCGAGGGCATGATGGGCTATGACACTTGCCCCACATTCTCGCCCGACGGCTCTCGCCTGGCGTGGCTGAGCATGGAGCATGACGGTTATGAGAGCGACAAGAATCGCATCTTCGTCCACGATTTCCGAACCGGCAAGCGCACCGACCTCACCGCTGAGTGGGACTATTCTGTCGATGCCATCGCCTGGAACCCCGACGGTCGTTCGCTCTGGTTCATCGCTCCCAAGGACGGTGTAACCCCCATCTTCACCATTGATGCCCGCTCTGGCAGCGTCAAGCTTGTCAACGATGCCATTGCCGACTATGCTTCGGTGGTGCCCGTCGACAATAAGACCGCCATCACCCTGCGTCACTCAATGACCTCGCCCAACGAGATTTTCAGCGTCAGCACCGACGGTAAAGTGCGCCAGCTCACTGACGTCAACACCGCCGTGCTCAGCGCTCTTGACATGCCCACCGTTGAGAAACGACTCGTCAACACCACCGACGGTAAGAAGATGACCACCTGGGTGGTTTATCCTCCCCACTTCGACGCCTCAGGCTCTTATCCTTCGCTTCTCTACTGCCAGGGCGGCCCGCAGCAGCCCGTCAGCCAGTTCTGGAGCTACCGCTGGAACCTCGCCCTCATGGCCTCTAACGGCTACATTGTCATAGCCCCCAACCGCCGCGGCCTCCCCGGCTTCGGCACCGAATGGAACGCCCAGATTTCAGGCGACTATGGCGGCCAGAACATGCGCGACTATCTCAGCGCCGTTGACTATATGAAGCGCGAATCTTACATTGACCCCGCCCGCATCGGTGCCGTTGGTGCCTCTTATGGCGGCTTCTCGGTCTACTGGCTCGCCGGTCACCACGACAAGCGCTTTGCATGCTTCATTGCCCACGCAGGCATCTTTGACATCGAGGCTCAGTATCTTGAAACTGAGGAGATGTGGTTTGCCAACTGGGACATGGGCGGCGCTCCCTGGGACAAGGACAATGCCACCGCTCAGGCCACTTTCGCCACTTCGCCCCACAAGTTTGTTGACAAATGGGACACCCCCATCCTCGTCACTCACGGCGAACTTGACTACCGCATCCTCGCCTCTCAGGGTATGATGGCTTACAATGCTGCTCGCCTCCGCGGTGTGCCCGCCGAAATGCTCATCTTCCCTGATGAAAACCATTGGATTCTCAAGCCTCAGAACGCCGTCCTCTGGCAGCGCGTGTTCTTCCGTTGGCTTGACCGCTGGCTCAAACCTCAGAAGTAAGCTTTTAAGCCCACATAATCATTCAGCCGCCGATTCTTCACCGAACCGGCGGCTTTCTTTTCAAAAAAGTTTTTGTAACTTTGAGCATTATGACCTACAAAGTTCCTTATAGCAAATTCTGCATCATCTTCACCCTCAGCTTCATTGTCATGATGGCTTGCGTGGCCTTTATGACGCGTGGCGACCTCTGGATGTGTATCACCGTCTCGGCTTTGCTCGCCATCCCCTTGGTGGCGTCGTTCTTTTTCGCCCCGGTGAAAATAGTGGTCACCGCAAGCTCTGTCACGCTCTGCAGCCCTCTCTGGCGCCGGTCAATCCCCATGAACCGCATTGCAAGCGCCGAGCCTTTCCAGCCCACCATGGGCACTCAGCGCATCTGTGCCTCCGGCGGCTTCATGGGCTACTGGGGCATCTTCGCCGAGCGTGACCTCGGCCGCTTCTTCGGCTTCTTCGGAAAAGCCTCCGGCTGCGTCCTCCTCCGCCTCACCGACGGAAGCAAATACGTCACCGGCAGCAAGGACCCCGCCTCTCTCTGCGCCTTCATCACCTCCTCCCTCACCGCCCGTTAAGTTCAGAAAAAACGCTCCCGTCGGGGAGCGCTTCTCGCTTATTGTTTCAGCTTTTCCATATCAAGGTTCGGCAAATATTCTCGAATCTTATCTGCCGGTATTGACACCGAACAGTTTCCTGAATTTATCCGCATGTTCACCTGCGGCGCATTCATAACCTGGCCGTTCACTATCACAGCTAATCTTTTACCGATGTTCTCCTCGGTAATGGCAGCCCACTTGTCGGCATCTGCAAATCGAAAAGCCACTTGCACATTCCCCTCATATTCCGGGAGAGAATTAGCTGTAGTCACCTTCACTCGTTCTGAGAGCAACGGCTCATCTTCATACGCCACCAGCCATACAGTGCCGTCGCTGCTCTCAATTGTCCAGCCGAAGCTGAAATGTCCTGTTTCAGGTTTAATCCCTGCCAGAGCCTGATTCACCTGAGCCGTATCTGCCACTCTGTATTTGCAATCCGTAGTGATGCCAATGCCGTTGACGGTGTCATTAAACTCCCAAGCCCTATGCACGGTCACGTTCCACTCCTCTCCGGAAATCTTCTGAGTCTTTTCGCTGCTTGTGTTCCCGCAGCCTGATAGCCCTGCCATCATCATAATAATTCCGACAAGCCAAGCTTTAATGTTCAGGATTTTTGCCATAACCGTGATGTTTTAGTGTTCGGATGCAAATATAGTGGAAATAGTTGAGTGTGGTGCATCTCTCCGCTTTTATTTCCGTCTGCTCCCCGCCAGTTAAGGCCCTGAAAAGCTCCGTTAAGACATTTAAGGGCAATTACCGTTGTTAATCAGGAGTTTACAAAAGCCGCATTAAGACAATTCATCTCCCCGTTTAGTGCCTGAAATCGCTCCTGAGGGGGTAATTTTGCGATGAACAAAAACCATCGCAAAATGAAAGCTTTGTCATTCTTACCATTCCTTCTTGTGGCCTCCCTTCAGGCTTGGGCGCAGGATGAACCTCAGTCAACAGAGCTCGCCGAAGTCACGGTTGAAGCCTCGCGCGTCATTCATAAATCCGACATGGAGGTCTACATTCCGTCGGCCTCGGCGGTTACCAACGCGGCCAATAGTCTCCAGCTCCTTTCCAATCTCAGGATTCCGGCAGTGCAGGTCAACGATGTGCTCTCTTCGGTCAAATTCGGCGGTCAGGATATTCAGCTGCGCATCAACGGGCGCACGGCGTCTGCCTCGCAGCTCAATGCCGTGAGCCCTGAAAGCGTCAAGCGCGTGGAATGGATTGAGAATCCCGGCTTGCGCTATAATGGCGCTCCTGCGGTGCTGAATCTCATCGTTACTAACCCCACGCTCGGCGGTTCGGTAATGGCAAGCGCCATGCCGGCCCTCAACAGTGCCTGGGGCTACTATATGGCGGATGTGAAGCTCAATTCCGGCCGGTCCCAGTGGGAGGCGCTGGCCAATTTCAAACTCACCGAGAATATCGGTTCCCACCGTGACTATTCCGAGACTTTCACCCGCCCTGACGGCAGCTCGCTCACCCGCACCGAATCCCCATTGTCAGGCCATTTCGACAATTCTTTCGGCCATGCGCGCCTGTCATATAACTATGTCAAGCCCGACACCACGATGCTCTATGTCAGCCTCGGCGCATCCCGCAATTTCTCTGATAGTTTCTATTATCGGGGGTTGCTCTCGCTCAGCGACGGCTCTCCTGACATCACGGTGTGTGATTCCCACGGCAATCCGGGCACCACTCCCTCCCTGTCGGCCTATTTCGAGCATCATCTCCCCCACAGTCAGATAATTGTGGCTGACTTCAATGCGTCGCTCTTCTCGGGCCACTCTTCCAATGACCATTCTGAATCCACTCCAAGCGGGATTCTCAGTGACATCCATACCTCCATCAGTGACCGCAACGCCGCTTACGCCCTTGAGGCTAACTACATCAAGCATTGGCGCATGGCACGCCTCACTGCAGGCGCTTCCTACACGGCCAACCGCAATCGCTCGGTCTACAATAATCTGCCCGGCGAGGCTTTCCACCAGCGTCAGGACCGCGCTTATCTTTTCGCTGAATATAATCACCGCATAGGCAACGTCAGCCTCACAGGCGGTCTTGGGGCCCAATTTATCTCCTTCATGGCCGCCGAGAGCGGTCAGGGTGAGTCATCGTGGCATCTCCGCCCGCAGGTCTCGGCGTCATGGAATCTCCCGCGCAACTCTCAGTTACGCCTCGACTTCACTTCGTGGCAAACAGCCCCGTCGCTCGTCGAAACCAATCCCGTCGAGCAGCAGATTGACGGCTTCCAGTGGCAGATGGGTAATCCTCTCCTCCACACTTCGCGGAGCTATAAGCTCACCGCGCAGTATTCTTTCTCGCTTCCACGGGTAAGCGGCGTCCTGGCCGTGTGTGGCTACTCATCGCCGGATGCCGTCACTCCCTTCATGCAGTGGGACGCCGACAGGCTCGTCACGTCGTTTGAAAACAGCCGGGGGCTGCGCAATCTCTGCCTCTGGCTTGCTCCTGAAATCGTCATTGTGCCGCGTCATCTGGCAATTGGCGGCGTGATTCGCTATCGTGCCGAGCAGATGAAGGGACAGAACTATACGCATTATAACCATGACCTCAGCGGCGAGATTGACCTCATGGCCTCCTATAAGGGCTGGATGTTCATGGCCACTTACATCCGCGCCGAGCGCACTCTCTGGGGCGAGAAAATCATCTGGGGCGAAAGCACGTCAATAATCAGCCTGGCCTACTCTCTGCGCAATTGGCGCTTCACGGCGGGTGTCCTCAATCCGTTCGGCAAGTATGACCAAGGCAGCAAATCGCTCAACCGCTGGAACACCAATGAGTCGCATCTGCGCCTCGACATGTGCATGCCGTTCCTCAGGGTCAACTACAATCTCAATTGGGGGCGCCAGAAGCGCAGTTCGGGCAAACTCATTTCCGTTGATGCCACCCCCGCTCAGTCATCGGCCGCCTCACGCTGACGCTGCGTGAGCTGTGCTATGAAATCGCCGTCGGCAGGAGTGGCAAGCTTCTTGCGGATGGCGGTTTTGCGCACATAGATTGTGGCGCTGCTCTGCTCCGTCAGCACTCCTATCTCCTTGGTCGAAAATCCGGCGCGGATCAGGCATATTATCTGCACCTCTTTTTCGGTCAGCTGGGGATGCTCGGCAACGAGGCGGCTGTAGAAGCCGTCATAGAGATCATCCTCCGCTGCATAGAGTGCGTCCCAGTCCACTAACCCGTCGCCTCCTCCGGCCAGTGAGATTGTGCGGAGTGCGGCGCGGTTCTGCGCGGTGGGGGCTTCGGCAAATGCCTTGAGGATGTCAAAATGGCGCAGGAGCGAGTTTTTAAGCTTGCTCTCGGGGCGCTCTTTAAGCTCTTTCACGAGGGTTTGGAGGGCTTCGGCGCGCTCTTCGGCCTCCACGGTGAGCTTCCTGCGCCGGCTGAGCAGCAACCATCCTGCGGTGACCACTATCAGCAGTGCCGTTATCACCACGGAGATTACCAGCCACAGGCGCTGACGCTCAAGCGCGAGCCTGTAGTTTTCGCTATACAGATTATGGACCGTTTCAAGGGCCGTCATACGGTCAAGCAGCGCCAACCTCAACGAGGTCTCGGCACGCTTGGGAATCATCACCAGCTCATTCACAGGCAGCTTCCCTGTCTTCTTGTACTCTATGGCGCTCCTCAGAATGCCGGCTCTCACGTAGGCTTCGGGGTGCTGCGCCAGGTTGGCTTCATTCAGTGAGTCAAGGGCCGCCAGGGCGCCTGAGGTGTCGCCGTTTGACAGGCGGAATTGTGCCAGGGAGAGCAGGCGCGATTCGTGCTCTGTCGCGTCAGGAGCGGGACCGAGCGCTTCCACTCTCTCCATCACTCTCAGCGCTTCGTCACTCTTGCCGGCGCCTTCAAGTATGTGGGCGTAGTCACACATAAACTCGGCCCACGCTCCCGTGCCTTCGGCGGGCAGGAAGTCACTTTCGGCGATTTTTCGCCCTTTTTGCAGTGCTATGTCGGTGTTGCCGCGCATATATTCGCCGGCCATCACCATGGTGGAATAGCGCATCAAATCCTCGGGCTTCGTGGTGTGACAGGCAAGCCACGACGCGTCACTGACAAACACGTCCAGATCCTGCTGCAGAAATGCAAGCTCCATGCGCCCGCAGCGGAGCTCCCACTGCAGCTCGGGCTGGCTCACCTGCTCCAGCACAGTGTCAATCACCGCCGCGCCTTTCGCATAATCGCCGCTCACATAGTAGCGGGCGGCAAGCATCTTTGAGGCCACACACCATCTCAGCGTGTCGCCCTGACTGCGGAAATAAGCCGCCGACTCGTCAAGCAGGGTGTCGGTGAGCAGCGAGCGCCCCAGCGAGGCGGTGGCATACCCTTTTATATAGGCAAATTCAGCCACCTGCTTGTCCGTGCGGAGGTTCTCCCGTCGGATACCGTCAAGAATCACCAGGGCCGTGTCAGGATTCGTGGCCACCGCATCGGCGGCAGCACGCAATCTCTGCTCGGTGTCACTGACGCATGATGTTGCCACGCATGCAGCCACCATAAGCCAAACCATGTAAACCAATCTGCGCATAACGGCAAAATTACTAATTCCCTGTCAAGCGGCAAGTTTTCGCCGTGTCTCTTTTGAAGTTTTTTTGCGTCAATGTAAAAAAGTGGTTGTTAAGACATACTGTTGACGTTGCGGGCCGGGAGCGCCGATACCCCGCTAAACTCACATTTTTAACACATTAATCCGGTTTTACATCTGACCCGTTTTTTTTCACCCAAGGGTCAGGATGTCCCTTTTTTCGTTTCGTGGGGTGCTATCTTTGCATTGTCATCCTTCCTCAATTCCGCTTTAAGCTCCGCAATGCCATCATCATCATTAAGGAGGGGTGACACTCACCGGACACGTCGCAGTCGCGACCGGCGTGGTCCGGAGGGCGAAGGCCCGGAGGTCTTTCTCCACCCCTTTAACCCTTTTCCATCTCGCTCCAATCGGAGAAAGGCCGACATTCGGCAATAACCCTGACAATCAGAGGCAGGGGCATCAACCCGGGCGGGGGATGCTCCCTGTCTTTGTGCCCTTACGGTTCATCTTTTCGTGAAAGCGCCGAAAAAGTCAAGGGCGCTCCTCAGTGTGAGAAGCGCCCCTGTGTATTGATTGTGACGGTCAATTACTTCTTCTTGCGGTTGCCGTAGCGGCTCATGAACTTGTCCACACGACCTGCGGTGTCGACAAGCTTCTGCTTGCCGGTGAAGAAGGGGTGGCTTGATGAGGTGATTTCAAGCTTTACCAGAGGATAGGTCACACCGTCAACTTCGATAGTCTCCTTAGAGGCGATAGTAGAACGAGTGATGAAGATTTCATCATTTGACATGTCCTTGAACACAACTTCGCGATAGCTTGAAGGATGGATATCTTTTTTCATTTTTCTTTTCAGTTATATGGATGTGATAAAATGCCGCGCTGGTAAGGCGCCTTCATTCGTAATGGCGCCGCAAATTTACGCTTTATTTTTCAGAGCACCAAACCTTTCAATGTTTATTTTCACGTTTTTTCACTTTATAGCCACTTTTTTCGCTCCGCAGCTGCTGCTCACGGCTATATACATCCCTGCAGGCAGGCTGACGCTGCTGCCGCACGCCGTCAGGGCGCCTTGAATGGTGTAGACTCTCAGTGTGCTTCCATCGGTGGTGCTCACGGTGTTGCCGCTGACCTGAATCGTCGCTGAGGGCAGCTCGGTGCTGTCAATGGAGGCTTCTTCGGTTGAAAGCAGCAGGGTGGCCTGGCCGTCGTCGGTCATCGTGAACACCACTCGGGCATAGCTGCCGTCAGCTTGCATGTTCTGTGAGTCCGTCCCTTGGGTTAGGAGGAAGGGCTCGTCAGCCACAGGGTTGGCTCCATTATTAGCGCGTCCGTAGTTCACGCTGCCCCAGTCTTTATCGGCAATCTTGAAGCTGCCGCTGAGGGTCACGTCGGTCAGTTCATACACGCCTTTGGTGGCAGTGGTGGTAAATTCCCACGCGGCATCTGTGCCCCAACCGTTCATGTCGCCGCGAAGATAGATGCCCGACGCACGTGGCACGTCAGCTTCAATCCCCCACTGCTCGGAGAGCCACATCACTCGGTTGCTCCACAGTGAGAGAATCTTGGCGCAGTCAGCTTCCACATCGGGGTTGCCATACTGTGGCCAGCGCTCCGCATCGTGGCGGGCTGCTTCGGCTATACGGGCTGCATAGTTGCGGATATAGGGAGCCACTTCGCCGTAGTGGTTGTCAAGGAATTGTTTCATCGCCTCGGTGTAGGCGCTCTTGAAGCTGTCGAATTTCACAATCTGCGGTATCCAGGTCTGATGCCACTGCGAGTCATACATGAATTGCCCGGGGTCACGCATGAAGGTGCTTCCGGTATCCCATACCGGCCCCCATGTCCACAGACAGTCGGCGCCGGCGTTGCGGGTAAAGTAGCAGCTGCCGTGGAATGACTCGTAGTTGTCCGTCATCTCCTGAACCAGATAGTAGGCCGCCAGGGCTTCTTTGTCGGCAAGCTTCTCCCAGTCAGTTGACTGCGGCGATTGCTGATAGAAGGCGTTGTTGAGGGCTTCCATCTGACCCTTGAGATACTGATACTGTGCGTCGCAGAGCACTTCAGGGCTCTTGTAAGTTATCCACATCTCAGAACCATCGCCCTCGGTCATTCTCAGCTGGTTCTCTTCCTGATAGTTGTCAATCTCAAGGAGCCAGCCGCCGGTCACGTCTGCATCGCTGTTGTCGGCCTGTTCCACAATGTCCACGCGGTCCTTGTCCACTCTCACGGTCTGGGTGAGGAAGTAAAGGCCTATGTAGTCGCCGTTGAGCACCACTTCAAGGGGACGATGCTGTGGGGTCCATGCCAGTCCGGTGAGCTCGGAGAGTTTGAAGGTGATGGGTGCGCGCAGGAAGCCGAGATTGTCGTCGGCATGCGCCATCAGCGCCCAGTGTTTGCTCTTGTCCATCCCCATGATGGGTTGCTTGCTTTCAAGCTTGAGGCGATAGGGCTTCTTGTCAAATCCGGTCCAAGTGTAGTTGCCGCGACCGCGGATCTGCATTGTCAGCGGGGCCTCTTTGCTCCCCAGCGCCTCCACTTCGGGGTCTCCTTTGGGGTCAAGCCAGTAGGAGGTGTTGGAAATGTAGGTCTCTTTTGAGGTGATGGGTTGATGGTCAGGGGTCTCGATGTAGAGCACCGGGAGCGTGCCTGACGGTTCGGCACTGAAGCCTTCGGCGGCAGTGGTGGCCACGAGCAACCCTGCAATGAATCCGGGGAGTAAAGATAATCTCATGATGTTTGTTTTAGGTGTTGGCAGCAGCCGTCACTTTCGCTTGGCGCTGCGTTAAAGTATGTTATAATCTCTGCGGCAAAGGTAAGCATTTTTCGCCTTAGTTCCATCCTCCCGGGAGTGTCCTTTGCTGAAAAAAATAACAATCCCGCCGGGAGTGTTGCCTCCGCAGCGGGATTGATGATGGGATTGCTCCCCTATGATGGGAGATTATTCAAACTCAATGAGGTTCTGGTCAGTGCCAACCACTTCGTCAACATTGACGAGCAGACGCTTCACGGTGCCTGACATGTCGCTGGCGAGGTCGTTCTCCATCTTCATGGCTTCATACACCAGAACGGTCTGGCCGGCGTTCACTTTGTCGCCGGGCTTAACCTTGAACTCAATGATGCGGCCGCCCATGGGTGCCTTCAGACAGGGACCGGTCACGGCGTCGTTAGCTGCTTCAGGAGCGGCTGCGGCTGCGGCGGCTTCCTCTTTGGGGGCGGCTGCGGTGTTAGCGGCTTTCTTGGCCTCAAACTCTTCCTGACGGCGACGACGGAGGAATCCGTTGGCAACGTTGGGGAGCAACTCCAGCAGCAGGTACTCTTCGTCGTTTGAAGCGAGCTTCACACCGCCGAATTCTTCCACTGTGGGATTCTCGGGCTTCTTGTAGGACGACACGTCATAAGCTTTCTCCACGGGGCTGCCGGTGATTTTCTCGCGGAAGGCGGGATCAACGGGCACGGGGGTCTTGCCATATTCGCCCTTTACAAGCGAGATAAACTGGTTTGAGGCGTTGGAGTAATCAGGGTTGCCTTTCTTGCGGTCAATGGCGAGGAACACGGCCTGTGAGCCCACAATCTGGCTGGTGGGGGTCACCAGGGGCACCAGACCTGCGTCACGACGAACCTTGGGAATCAGCTTCATGGCATCCTCAAGAAGGTCTTCGCTCTTGAGGGCCTTGAGCTGGGCCACCATGTTGGAGTACATACCGCCGGGAACCTCGGCAAACTTCACGATTTCATTGGGCTTGGGGAAGCCGAAGTAGGCCTCGATGGCGTGGCAGGCAGCCAGCAGACCCTCTTCATCGTTGGCCTTGGCGCAGGCGATAGCCTTGTCAAACAGGGCGTCTACGTCAGCGGGAAGCTTGTCGTTGATGGGGTCGAAGGGCTTCTGCATGTCGTCCTTGTGGAGGTCAAAGGCGGCGAGGGTGTGGCGGGCGTCAAGGAGCTTGTCGCGAATCTGACCCACAGCTTCCATGTTCACTTCCATCTCGATGCCGAGCTTCTTACAGAAGATGTAGATGAGCTCGATTGCGGGGGCTGCGGAGCCGCCGCCGAACCACCAGATGTTGGTGTCGAGAATGTCAACGCCGTTGAGGATGGCCATCAGTGATGATGCAAGGCCGTAGCCGGGTGTACAGTGGGTGTGGAAGTCCACAGGCACATTCACGGCTTTCTTCAGGCGTGAGATGATTGAAGCGGCGCGTGAGGGGTTAACCAGACCGGCCATATCCTTCAGTGTGATGATTTTCGCGCCGAGGGCTTCCATAGCCTTGGCTTTGTTTACGAAGTAGTCATCGGTGAAAATCTTCTCGGGCTCCGCTGCCTTCTTGCCGAGCAGACGGGCAAAGAAGCCGGGCTTGGGCTGCTCTTCGCCCTTGGGGTCCACAGTGTAGCAAACGGCACCGTCGGCAATGCCGCCGAGCTCATTGATGAGCTTGATTGACTCCTTGACGTTGTCAATATCGTTGAGTGCGTCGAAAATACGCATCACGTTAAGACCGTTGGCAATGGCTTCCTTGTAGAAACCTTTGAGCACTGAATCGGGATAGGGTACGTAGCCGAAGAGGTTACGGCCGCGTGAGAGTGCTGAAAGCAATGACTTGCCTTTCATTGCAGCGCTGAACTTGCGGAGGCGCTCCCAGGGTGACTCGTCGAGGTAGCGCATCACTGAGTCGGGCACCGCACCACCCCAACATTCCATAATATAGAAACCGGCGTGCTCGTAAAGAGGGAGCAGCCCGTCAATTACATTCTGGCTCAGGCGAGTGGCGAAGAGCGACTGCTGGCCGTCACGGAGAGTAAGGTCTCTGAAACGTAGCTTTTTCTGTTCCATTGCTTAGATAGTTGATTAGTTGTCGCCCTGAGGTTTGAATCCTTCCAGGCATAGGGTTACGGCGACAAAAATACGCAATTCCGAACTATTATGGAAATATTTCGATATATTTCTCAACATATCTTTACAACTACTTATCATTAGCCGTGTTAACTCCAAGAGGGCTTTCAAGGGATTGTTCAACGCCTTGATTCTCCACATTTTACATGCCGACGGTGCAATTTCAAGCAGGATGGTAGCAGTTTTTAGCGGAGTTATTACTATATTTGCATATTAATAAGGTAAGCGCCGCCCCGCCCCGGCGCTCTCCGCATTGAATAGCTAATCAATAAAAATCTATATAACCATCCGACGATGAAATTCAACGTATCGAGCAAGGCTCTCTACTCCACCGCCTCGGCTGTGAGCAAAATCATAAACAGCAAGAACGCGCTGACAATTCTCAACAATTTCCGCCTCGAATTGCGTGGCGACATGCTCTCAATCATGGCCGGCGACGGTGAAAATTTTCTCGAAGGCCGCCTGCAGGTGTCGGACGCTTCCGGTGAGGGCACCGTTTGTGTTGACGCTCGCCGTCTCACTGACCTGCTCAAAGAGCTCCCTGACCTCGGAGTGTCAATCACCGTGGAGCCTGAGCTCAACTATGCCATGACGCTTGAATATTCCAATGGTAAGTTCAATTTCATGGGCTTTAACGGCATGGAGTTTCCTCTCCCCGAGGAGCTCAACGAGGATGCCGTGCGCTACACCTTCTCTGCCGAGAGCGCAAAGCTCATCCGTGGCATTGACAACACTGTGTTTGCCGTGGGCAATGATGAGCTCCGTCCTCAGATGATGGGTATCCTCTGGGATGTGAAGCCTGACAGCCTTATCTTCGTGGCCACTGACACTCGCAAGCTCGTAAAGTTCACTGACTCGTCAGTTCAGCCCGGTTGCGAGGGTTCGTTCATCCTGCCGCTGAAGTCAACCGTGGTGTTCAAGAACGTTTTTGCCAAGGACCAGACCGTCAAGGTCACCCTTGAGGAGAAGGGTGTGAAATTCGAAAGTGAGAATTATGTGTTCAACTCTCGCTTCCTCAAAGGCACCTTCCCTGACTATAACCGCGTGATTCCCCAGGCCAACCCCTATGAGCTGACCGTTGACCGTGTGTCGTTCCAGAGCTCGGTGCGCCGCATCGGTGCGTTCTGCGACGCTGCCAACGGCCTTGTCCGTTTCTCCATCCGCCCCGAATCACTTGAAATGAAGGCTTCCGAGTCAACTTTCAATGCTTCGGCATGGGAGTCTGTTCCCTGTCAGTTCACCGGCGAGGGCATGGTGATTGGTTTCAGCGCCCCCTATATCAGCGAGATTCTCGGTGTCATCAACTCTGAGGAGGTCATTGTAAAGCTCTCTGACCCCTCTCGTCCCGGCGTGTTTGTCCCCGCTGAAAACAAGCCTGACACCGAACTGCTCATGCTCCTTATGCCAATGCTCGTAACCGAATTCTGATGCAACTGAATCTTAAAAAGCCGATTATCTTCTTTGACCTGGAGACCACCGGCACCAATGTCACCAACGACCGCATAGTTGAGATTTCACTCATAAAAATCACTCCTGACGGTCAGGAGTTGGAGCGCACACGCCGCATCAACCCTGAGATGCCCATCCCCGCCGAGGCTACTGCAGTGCACCATATCACCGATGCCGACGTGGCCAATGAGCCCACATTCAAACAGATTGCCCGCTCGCTGGCCGACCTGTTCACCGGATGTGACATCGCCGGGTTCAACTCCAATCGCTTTGACATCCCGGTGCTTGACCAGGAGTTTCGCCGCGCCGGAATCTCGTTTGACTTCTCACGCGCGCGCTTCATCGACGTCCAGACCATCTTTCACAAGAAGGAGCAGCGCACTCTCGTTGCCGCTTACAAGTTCTATTGCGGCAAGGATCTTGACGAGGCTCACTCGGCCAACGCCGACACCCGCGCCACCTATGAGGTGCTGAAGGCTCAGCTTGACCGTTATGCCGACCTCCCCAACGACATTGACGCCCTGAGCGATTTCTCGTCGCAGAATCGCAATGTTGACCTGATGGGTCGCCTTATCTATGATGACCAGAATCGCGAGGTTATCAATTTCGGCAAGTACAAAGGGCGCCTGGCCGAGGAGGTGATGCGCAACGATTCGGGCTATTACAGCTGGATTCTGCAGGGCGATTTCCCGCAGAACACCAAGGACTGCTTCACCCGCATCAAGCTGCGCGCCAAGAAATGATTCTCGGCTTGCGTTTATATTTACGTTTTCTCTGAACCCCTTCATCATCCTTTGCAATGCTTAAAGGGAAGCACATTATCCTCGGCATCACCGGGGGCATAGCGGCCTACAAGAGCGTCACTCTGCTGCGTCTGCTGGTCAAGGCCGGCGCCGAAGTACAGGTGGTCATCACCCCTTCCGGCAAAGAGTTTATCACCCCGGTCACCCTCTCGGCGCTGAGCGGTAAGCCGGTGGTGAGCGAATTTTTCACAGCCAACACCGGCGAGTGGCACAGCCACGTTGACCTCGGTCTCTGGGCCGACGCTATGGTCATAGCCCCGGCCACAGCCTCCACCATAGGCAAGATGGCCAACGGCATCGCCGACAATATGCTCGTCACCACTTACCTATCGGCCAAGGCTCCTGTGTTTGTGGCTCCGGCAATGGACCTCGACATGATGGCCCACCCCTCCACTCTGCGCAACATCGAAGCGCTCCGCTCTTACGGCAACCACATTATAGAGCCTGCCGCCGGCGAGCTCGCCAGCAAGCTCGTGGGCAAGGGGCGCATGGAGGAGCCTGAGCGTATAGCCGAGATTCTCTCGGAGTTCTTCGCCAGCCGTGAGTCACTAAAAGGTAAAAAGATTCTAATAACGGCCGGTCCCACACACGAAAAGATTGACCCCGTGCGTTTCATTGGCAACTACTCATCAGGCAAAATGGGTTATGCCCTGGCCGAGGAGGCTGCCGCGCGCGGTGCCGATGTGGCGCTCGTGAGCGGCCCCGTCGACGTTAAGGCCATCAATCCCCGCATCAGGGTTATAGAGGTGGAGAGTGCTCTTGAAATGCTCGATGCCTGCCTCGCGGAGTTTCCCGCTGCGGATGCGGCCATCATGTGTGCCGCCGTGGCCGACTATCGCCCCGCCGAACGCGCTGACTCCAAAATCAAGCGTGAGGGATGCAGCGATGTGGAGCTGCGCCTTGTGGCCAATCCTGACATTGCCGCCACTCTCGGAAAGGCCAAGCGTCCTGACCAGAAGATTGCCGGTTTCGCTCTTGAAACTGACAATGAAGCGGCAAATGCCCGGAGCAAGCTCGAGCGCAAGAATCTCGACATGATTGTGCTCAACTCGCTCCGCGATGCCGGGGCCGGTTTCCGCACCGACACCAATAAGGTCACCATCATCTCGCGTTCAGGCTCCGTCCGCGAGTTCCCGCTCAAGCCCAAGTCTGAAGTAGCCGCTGATATTCTTGACTCTTTATTCTCCCCGGAATGAAACGACTGCTTTTTCTCCTCATAGCCGCATCGGCGCTCCTGCAGCTCAAAGCTCAGGAGCTTAACTGCACCGTCGAGGTCAACTCCTCGCAGGTGAGCGGCACCAACAATTCATCGGTGTTCAACACTCTTCAGGAGGCCATCCGTGACTACATGAACACCACGAAGTTCAGCAACGCCCAGTTCTCCCCTATGGAGAAGGTGGAGTGTAAGCTCTTCTTCACCGTCAAGGACTACACTGATAATGTGGTCACCGGCGACCTTCAGGTGCAGTCCACCCGGCCGGTCTACAACAGCTCCTACACCACCACTCTCCTCAACTTCAAGGACTCGAAGATTGACTTCTCCTATCAGGAGGGTGACCAGCTCCAGTTTTCCGAGATGACAATGGAGAGCCAGCTCACCGCCATCCTCAACTTCTACGCCTACCTGATTCTGGCCGTTGACTTCGACAGTTTCTCGCCTCGCGGCGGCAACCCCTTCTACGAACGTCTGGAGCAGATTGTCCAGATGGCGCAGTCATCAGGCGAAACGGGCTGGCGCGCGTTTGAGGACAACAAGAATCGCGCGGCCGTGCTGGCGGCATTCACCGACCCCTCCACGCAGCAGCTCCGTGACCTCTACTATGACTACCATCTTCAGGGCCTCGACCAGATGTCGCTCAGCCCCGACAAGGGACGTTCCAAAATCACCTCCACGATGGACATTCTGAAGAACATTTATAATGTGTCGCCCATGTCGGTTGGCCTCTCCATTTTCCGTGACGCCAAGCTTGATGAACTGGTCAATATCTACACCAAAGGCTCACAGGAGGAGCGCGACCGCGTGGTTGAGATTCTCTCCTCGCTCTATCCCACCGATCAGGACCGTATTCGCCTTATCAAAGAGGGCACAAACAAGTAACCTATGCTTGAATCGCTTCACATATCCAACTATGCGCTGATTGATGAGGTCAACATTGACTTCGGCAGCGGCCTCAACATCATCACAGGCGAAACCGGCGCGGGCAAGTCGATAATGCTCGGCGCCCTGTCGCTCATTCTCGGGGGCAGAGCCGACTCGCGCGCAGTCACCGACCCCTCACGCAAGTCAGTGATAGAGGCCACTTTCCGCATCGGCAATTACCCCGCGCTGAAGCGCTACTGTGACGACAACGACATTGAGTGGGACGACACCCGCTGCATTCTGCGCCGCGAAATCAACGCATCCACCGGCCGCTCACGCGCGTTTGTCAATGACTCTCCGGTGCCGCTGGCCAAGCTCAGCGGGGTGGCCATGCTGCTGATTGACATTCACTCTCAGCACCAGAACCAGCTTCTGGCGCGCCCCGAATTTCAGCTGCAGATTATTGACTCGCTGGCTGACAACGCGTCGCTGCTGCGCGAGCACTCCAAGCGCTACCACGCCTTCCGCGAGGCTGTGCGCCGCATGAAGGCGGCCCAGGCCGCTCTGACCAAGGCGCGTGACGACGAGGAGTACATGCGCTTCCAGCTTGAACAGCTCGACGAGCTTGACCTGTCCGAGGGCGAGCAGGAGGAACTGGAGCGCGAGCGCGATGTGCTGTCAAACCTCTCCACCCTCAAGCACCACCTATCCGAGGCCATCTCGGCTCTTGACAATGAGGAGGGGGGCGCGCTTGATTCGCTTCGCACCGCCTCCGACGCCCTCGATGAATGTGAATCACTCTTCGAGACAACCGACAATTTCGCCGAACGCCTTGAGAACGCATCAATTGAGCTGTCGGACATCCTTGACACCCTGCAGCGCGTTGACTCATCGCTGCATGCCGACCCCGGCCGCCTCGAAGCCGTGGAGCAGCGTCTCGGCGCCATCTATTCGCTTCAACACAAGCACCACGTTGCCTCCGTGGAGGAGCTCATCACCCTGCGGGAATCACTCGCGGCCAAGCTCGCCGCCCTCGACAACAGCGACGACACACTGCGCCGCCTCGCCACCGAGGCACGCCGCCTACAGGCACTTGCCAAGGAGACGGCCGCCGAGATAACCGCACGCCGCAAAGTGGCAGCCGAAGGCTTCGCACGCGAGCTCACCGCCACAGCCTCACCTCTGGGCATGAAGAACCTCCATGTTGACATCCGCGTGGAGCCGGCTGACCTCTCCTCCACCGGTGCCGACAAGGTAGACTTCCTCTTTGCCTTCAACAAGAATCAGCAGCCCATCTCAGTGGCCTCCGGAGCCTCCGGCGGCGAGATTTCGCGCCTGATGCTCTCCATAAAGACCATCATAGCCTCACGCATAGAGCTGCCCTCAATCATCTTTGACGAGATTGACACAGGAGTGTCAGGCGACGTGGCCCACCGTATGGGCGACATGATGCGCCGCATCTCCTCCTCGATTCAGGTTATAGCCATCACCCACCTTCCCGCCGTGGCCGCCAAAGGCGCCCACCACTACAAGGTCTACAAGCAGGACACCGACACCGCCACCCACACCCACATCCGCCTCCTCGGCTCGGAGGAGCGCGTGGCAGAGATAGCGCTCATGCTCTCCGGCAACGCCAATGACGAGACAGCGCTGGCCAACGCGCGCTCCCTCATGCAGAAATAACCCCGCTAACCACCACCCAAGAATATGGAACGTTCCGACTATATTTATGGCCTTCGTGCCATCATTGAGGCCATTGAGGCCGGTAAAGAAATCGACAAGATTTTCCTTGCGAAAGACCTCCACGGCGACCTCGCTCAGGAGCTCATAGACAAAGCGCGAAAAGCCCGCATAGTGATGCAGCGTGTGCCCCCCGAACGCATCAACCGCGTAACCCGCAAGAACCATCAGGGCGCTCTGGCGATGCTCTCGGCCATCACCTACCACAATCTCGGACACCTTCTGCCCGAGCTCTATGAGGCCGGGCTGCTCCCCTTTGTGGTGGTGCTCGACGGCATCACTGACGTGAGAAACTTCGGCGCCATAGCGCGCACCGCGGAGTGTGCCGGCGTTGATGCCCTCATCATCCCCGAGCACGGCAGTGTGAGCGTGGGCGGCGACGCCATCAAGACCTCAGCCGGCGCGCTCCACCACATCCCCGTGTGTCGCGAACGCTCCACACTCTCCGCCGTCCGCTTCCTCAAGGACAACGGTTACAAGATTGTAGGCGTGAGCGAGAAAGCCGACATAAACTACACCATGACCTCCTACACTGACCCTGTGGCCCTCGTGATGGGCGCCGAGGACACCGGCATCTCTCCCGAGGTCCTCAAGCAGTGCGATGTCCTGGTTTCCATCCCCATGTTCGGCCGCATAGGTTCCCTCAACGTATCGGTGGCCTCCGGCATAGCCATGTATGAGGTGGTGCGCCAGCGTCTGGCCGCCAACCTCGAAGTCATCTGACCCATCCCCACCTATAAATATATAGCAGAGGCCGCCCCCCCCGAGCGGCCTCTGCTGTCTTTACCCTCTCCCGCCACACATCACCATCATCGGGCCACTCGTCACAAAAATTCTCTCCGAGCTAAGAGACACGGCTAATTTTAGCCCAAAATCTCCATGCTCATGAAACGTCATAAACATCCGCTGCTCATTCTTGCACTATCCCTCTGCCGAGTCTCTACAGCCGCTTCTCCCACGGCTGATTCCGACACCGTAGCCCCTACGTCATTAAGCGAAGTCACGATTGAGGCCCGACGTCAGTCGTCATTTGTCAAGCCCGATAATGTAAGCTTCATCCCCTCGGCAATGGTGACAGGCAACAACGGGAATGTTTACGACGCCTTACGTTCCATTCCGGAGATTACGGTACGCTCCGACGGCGAGATTGAACTGAACGGCACTTCAAAGCTCACGGTCTATTTGGATAATCGCAAATTCATCCTGCAGGGTACAGAATTGTTAAATTACCTTAAATCAACACCTGTCTCCAACATTGCAAAGATAGAGATAAGCTACGTTACCGGAGCCCGAGCTGACGGACAGGACAGCCCCACCATCCTCAATCTAACGCGGAAAAGAGAGAAATCATCAGGCTATTCCGCAGGAATAAACATGGACGGCCAAATCTATAAGGCTCGCCAATTCTACGGCGCCGCCTACGGCCAATACAACACTATCAGTCACAGCATTAACGGAAGCTATTCCACCTATTTCGCACACAATCCGTCGGAGCTGCTGACTAACCGTCCCTATCTCAAAAGTGATGAAAGACTCACCCAGAAGTATCATCGCCTGAGAAAGGACAGGATGCATCATGCCGAGCTGACCTATGACTATCATCCGACATCCAGACTATCCGCAGGAACCGCACTTCACTACAACTATTTCAACCGAAAAGAACCGGCTGTCATGGAAACCTCCGTACCCCTCAATGACGCGCCCACAATCACCCGAAATAACGCTCTTTTCCGCACCAGCAACATCTATGGAGAGGTTTATGTGAGACGTTCTTCGGACTCAAAAGAGAGCGACTGGACCGCCGCATGCGATTTCTTTTCCCATAAAAGCACCGAGAGGCAATTTATGGAGGACAACCGATTGGAAACCGTAAAGGGCAATATGACAGGGACAACATTCGGGATTGTAGCATCATTTGAATTTAACAAAGCCATCTCCCACCACTGGTCACTATCATCAGGAGCACGATGCTCCTATGTGGGGTTGACAAGCTCCGGAATATACTCCTCCACCGACGGGGAGATAGGCGGCCTTGGCTCATCATTCGCGTACAAAGAAAACGTCAACGCTCTGTACCTCGAAACAAAGACAAGCTACGGACCAATACGCGCCACCGCAGGATTGAGAGCGGAACAAAGCAACCACAGCAACAGATTTTCGGGAAATGAGAGTGCAGCACAAAGCTCCGTTTTCACGCATTATATCCACTTTTATCCCTCAATGTCAGTGATGCTCAACGCCGCCGGCTCATGGTCACTCTCCTACACCGCAAGAGTGAAACGTCCCGGTTTTTCCGATCTGGACCCGTTCATACACATTTTTGACGACATCACACACGTGGGCGGCAACATCAACCTCAAAGAATCGACGAACCATTCACTTAACCTTGCATGGTCAGACAACAGCCGGATCCGAATAGCGCTCTCGGCCGAATACACAGCAGATGAAATGGTGAAATGCTACAGAGAGCTGACTGACAAAATAGTTTACGTGTGCCCCGAGAATCTGCCCCGGCACATAACTGTGGGTCTATCGGCATCAACCACAGACATAAGCATTATGTCAGCGTGGCATCTCTCAGCTTCAGGGAATCTCATCTACTCCCGCTACAGCTTCCCTGAGTCAATGTCACTGTCACCAAACGTGTTGCTCTCACCCCTGCTTGACCTGACGAATATTGTCAGCCTGCCGGCAGGGATAACAGCAGAGTTGAAGCTATCTTATCGTGCGCCGATTGTCTACGGGCAGGTCAAGACGTCATCCCTTTTTCTCAGCAATCTAAGCATAGGGAAGAGACTCCTGAACAACCGACTAGCGCTTTCGCTTTATGTGAACGACATCTTCAACACCAACCACACAAAATCAACCATTTATCTAAACGGACGAGAAGCCTACCTTTACGAAAAAGAATTTGAGGATATGAGGAAAGCGGGCCTGTCAGTGGCTTTTACTTTCAGCGGAGGGACAAAAGCATCACACGACACACGCGACACTTGGATAGACGAATTGAATCGCGTAAATTTGTAATAGCAACCACTGTAACATCACTCCCCCTTGAATTTGTCGCAATGAAATCTGCTCCTCTGCTATATGCTCTGATTCTGTTTCTACTAATACGCATAATCAACGATATACCCTCCGGGCTCAACTATTTTTCACACAGTGTGCAATTCATAGCAATAGAAGTGGCAGGGGTAATAGCGGGAAGCTACCTCAACTTTTATTTCGCCAGACAATGGATGGAATTCTGCCGGAAAAAGAAGATTGGCAACATTGTGGAACACGCTGTGGTATGCATGGTTCCCTGCGCGTTAGCCGTGGGAATCATGTCAATGTCACATGACACACCACTGCTCAGCGAAGCCATAGAGATGATTATTCCATTCACCGTGACGGTGTTGATAACGGTGTGGATGTATCTCGCTCTGAAAAATCATGTCCTTAACAGACTTTACACGGAAACCCTGCTAAAAGAGGAAAAAAGCATACATGCCAAGTCAGCGCTCGAACTTCAACTATTGAGAAACCAGTTTCACCCTCACTTCCTGTTTAATATGCTCAACACTATCTACTTCGCTGTTGATGACAATAACGAAGAGGCAAGGGATGCGATTGAACACCTCTCAAAACTGCTCAGGAGCCAACTATCCAACGACGACAAACCGGTGACACTCAACAGAGAAGTGGCATTGCTGGACAGTTACATAGCGCTGTATCGCTTGAGATACAAAAATGATGTGGATATCCGCATGGATATTGACCACAGCTATAGAGAGGACCTAATACACCCGCATCTGCTCCAGCCACTTGTGGAGAACGCATTCAAACATCTGGGAGGAAGACCAGCGCGAGTGACCATAACCCTGCAGCGACCCAACCGGGCATTAATATTTTGCGTGGAAAACACAGTAACAACAACGCCGGAAAGTACCGATAGCAAACTGCAAAAATCAGGCTTCGGATTGGAGAACCTGAAGAAACTCCTGGCACTGCAGTATGCAGACTGTCATAAACTGGAAATCGAGAGAACCGCCACACATTGCACCGCAAAACTCACCCTTGCACTATGACAGAGACACCGCAAACCACCTGCGCAATAGTTGACGATGAAGCGATGGCACGTTATGGCATCAGGAGCTACATCTGCAAAACACCGGGCCTTAAATGCGTTGCCGAGCTCAGAGATGCATTTGAACTCGAAAACTATCTCGACCACAACCCAACGCCGGACATAATTTTTCTGGACATACAGATGCCGGAGATTTCCGGGCTGGACTTTATAGCGTCAAGAACCGTGGAGTCAGCAATCATCGTTGTGAGCGCCTATGAGGAGTATGCCATCAGAGGATTTGAGCTGAACGTGTGTGACTACCTGCTCAAACCGGTGTCATATCCGCGATTCACTCAGGCGATAGAAAAGGCAGAGCAATATTTAGCTTACAGGAAAGGGCCCAATAGGGACAAAGCCATCTATGTGAGAGCAGAGAAGGTTTACAGGCGAATCCGGACAGAGACGATTCTTTATCTTGAGTCAATAGAGAACTATGTGAGAATTCACACCGTCACTGAGAGGATTATGACACGAATAACACTGAAAGAACTAATAGCGACGCTTCCGCCAAACATGTTCATAAGGATACATAAATCCTACGTGGTCAACCTCACGATGGTTAGCGAGATAAGAAGAAGCAGTGTGGTGATGGAAGGGGGAGAGGAGCTGCCAATGTCACGGAGATACAGAGAGGATGTGGTGAGAGTGGCGGGTGAATGTTAAAAGTGGAGGGGGGATGCGACAAAATGGGGGTTTGGGGTGTTATAGTGATGAGAGACGCGCTGAAAGGCGCGTTTGGGAAACCAAACAGTAGTTCATTGATAGTTCACGGTTGAATTTGCTAATGTAAAGTTTACGTAAACAAAGCAAAATTAGCAATCACAAATTCCAATTTCAATCATGCAAATTTGAATAAGGAAATCCAATTCCAACTCAGGATTGCGAGAGTGATTGTGTTTACAAAACAGACATTCAAAAGCAAAACAATCAATTAAAGAACCATTAACAAACTACACAACTATGTGATTATCATACCTAATACATAGAATACATACACCACTACTTTAAGAAAAGCCCTCTAATATGGCGTTAGAGGGCTTTTTATGTGTGTTTACAATGACTACCCTACTACGGGCCAGTGTGTTACATCATAAATATAAATCATACTTTAAGCAAATTAGAGCAGAGCAGAGGAGTTTGCAAATTCACATTTGCATTATTAAACATATATTTCAGTTTGCAAATTCGCAATTTACAATTTCAATTTGCATATTCAAAATAATCTCATTACATTTGCACATCCAATTACAACTTCAAATTTACAAACGCATGGACATCGTTTCGCGACTAAAACGCTTCATTGACGCACACCAGATTCCCGTGACCCAGTTTGCGGACAACTGCCGGATTCCGCGTCCCACCCTGTCGCAGCTCCTTAACGGGAGGAACAAGAAGGTGAGCGATGAGGTGATTTCCAAAATCCACGAGGCCTACCCTCGTCTGTCCGTGCTATGGCTGATGTTTGGCGAGGGAATGATGGAGACGCCCGCGAATATTGAAATCTCAGAGCCTCAAAACGGCGCTCCACAAGCCTCAGCTCCGCAACAACAGCCTGACCCACTGACCTCTACTCCTCACTTTGACTTTGACTCCGAGTTCAGCAACGACGAGTCAGAAAATTCAAGGAGCGCCACTCAGGCCGCTACGGGGCCTATTGACAAGTTTGACGCACCCGCACGGAGCGGAGAAGCGTCGGCCACGATAACCTTCGGCGACAAAGGGAAGAGGGTGATAAGCATTGTGGTCTATTACGACGACAACAGCTACGAATCATTCGTGCCTGACCCTACGGGGCGCTCCCCCTTTGCCCGCTGAGAGAAATGTTGTAACTTTGCAGGTGAATAACAATCACTCGCATGAAAAAGCAGATTACCGATTTCACTGTCGAGGAGCGCACGCTGCTCGCAGGAGGACGCTACGGGCTCTTGAAGCTGCGCCCCGCCGACGGCTCGGCGCTGAGTCCTGACATCCGTGCCGGCCAGTTTGTGCAGGTTGATGCCGCCTGCAAGGACGTGATGCTGCGTCGTCCCATCTCCATAAATTTTGTAGACCGCGAGCGCAACCTCCTGTGGCTGCTCATCCGTGATGCCGGCAAGGGCACGCGGTCGATGATCCACGACGTGGCCCCCGGCGGCAAGCTCAATCTTGTGCTTCCGCTTGGCAACGGATTCAGCATAGCTCCGACAGGCAGCAAGGTGCTGCTTGTGGGCGGCGGTGTGGGTGTGGCTCCCCTGCTCCAGCTGGGCCATGATCTCAAGGCAGCCGGTAGCGAGCCCGAGTTTCTGCTGGGCGCACGCACCGAGGCCGACCTTCTGGAGATGGACGCCTTTGAGCGCACCGGTAAGGTGAACGTGACCACCGAGGACGGTTCGGCCGGCACCCGCGGCTTCGTCACCAACCACGAGAGCATGGGCAAAAAATACGACATGGTTTACTGCTGCGGACCGGCGCCGATGATGAAGGCCGTGGCGGCAGCTGCACGAGCCACGGGTTCGCCCTGCGAAGTGTCGCTTGAAAATATGATGGCGTGTGGCCTCGGCGCATGCCTGTGTTGTGTGGAAAAAACAGTGAAGGGCAACGTGTGTGTGTGCACCGAGGGCCCCGTCTTCAATACAGAACAGCTCACATGGTAAATCTCAATGTGGACCTGGGCCGGGGTCTGAAACTGAAAAATCCGGTCATGACCGCCTCCGGCACCTTCGGCTACGGCGAGGAGTTTGCCGACTTCATTGACCTGAACCGTCTGGGCGGCTACATCGTGAAAGGGACGACACTAAACCCTCGCGAAGGCAACGACTATCCCCGCATGGCCGAGACCCCTTCCGGGATGCTCAACGCCGTGGGGCTTCAGAATAAAGGAGTGGACTACTTCATCAGCCACATCTATCCCCGCATCCGCGAAGTTGACGCCGCCATGGTGGTGAACGTGTCAGGCGCCTCGCCCGAGGACTATGCCGAAGTGTGCAGGCGCCTTGCCCCGCTTGACAAAGTGGCAGCTATTGAAGTGAACATCTCCTGTCCCAACGTGAAGCAGGGAGGCATGGCCTTCGGCACCACCTGTGAGGGAGCGGCCACGATCACCCGCGCCGTTCGCGAGGCCTTCCCCCGTCACGTGATTGTGAAGCTATCGCCTAACGTTACCTCCGTGTCCGACATTGCTCTCGCCGTGGAGGCCGAGGGCGCAGACAGCGTGTCGCTCATCAACACCCTGATGGGTATGGCCATCGACGTGGAGCGCCGCCGCCCCTGCCTGTCGACAATCACCGGCGGCCTGTCAGGTCCGGCAGTGCGCCCTGTGGCCGTTCGCATGGTGTGGCAGGTAGCGAAGGCGGTGAAGATTCCCGTGGTGGGATTAGGCGGCATCACCTGCGGCCGCGACGCTCTGGAATTCATCATGGCCGGTGCCACCGCCATTGAGGTGGGCACGGCAAACTTCATGGACCCCGCCGTGACCATGCGAGTTCTTGATGAGATTGAGGACTACTGCGCGTGCCACGGAGTGGCCGACATTTCCGAGCTCAGAGGCATTATCTGAGCGCCGCCCTCAGGCAGAAAACGGAATCATAACGACATCATACGGTTGCCCGGGCTCAGGCTCGGGCAATTTTTTCATCAGCCCCTCCACCTCAGCCGCCCTGACCGAAGCCGGGAGCTGGCAGCCGGGAGACACTACCGCTACAACGCCATTGAAGAAAACCGTGGAGTGAATTTCGCCCTCCACCTCGACAATCCGGGGGGCCGCTTCCCCATCCCACTCCAAAACAGCCAGGCGGCGGAGCCGGCCTTGGAAGCGGACATAATGAGCAAGGACCCGGCGCGTCATCACTTGTTGATGGACTGCTGCGCCGCAGGAATGTGAGCCCGGCTCTTCTTCCAGTGGGTGCGGATGAGGGTGATCGAATCGAGGTAGACCGTCTCGGGACCGGAGGTGAGGTAAGTGAGGGTGCCATAAAGCTGCGAAGCCGTGGCAGCCGAGTCAAGCTGCAAGCGCACCGAATGCCAGCCATTGCCGCGCCTACGCTCATTGATGAACACTCGCTTGCCCAGCTGACAATCAGCGGCGAGGCTTACCTCAACGGGATTGACGGCACCGACAGTCTTGAAGCGCAGCTCATAGCCATCGCCCGGCTCCCAGTTGCGGTCACGCGACAGATTGAAGCGGACGATGCTCGCCGGCGATGTGCGCGACAGACGCCACAGGCGCGAGAGGTTCCAGACATCAACAGAATCACCATCGGCAGTCATGCCGCCAATGGCAGAATTGCGGCCCGATGCACGACCGGCAGCCACACGCGCCTGTTCCTCATCATCCTGAAGAATCTCGACGGTGCGCGCCACCACATCCTTGTAGCGGTCAATGTGACGGCCATACCACATCATAGAGGAATCGACCTCCTCACTCGTCACGCCATTGCGAAGATAGACCGACTGGAGGAGCGTCTTCTTAAGCGAATCGCCCCTGAACTTGGCGGGCTCAGTCTCCACCACCGATTCGGCAATCTCAAGGTCAGCCATGAGGCGCGCCATGCGCTCCGGCGGAATCACCCCCGAGGGGACACCCGAGCAGGCAGCCATGAGCAACGCCGCGCCGAGGAGGCAGAAAGCATCACGCTTTTTCATCGGCCACGGCCGTCTCCTTCGGCCACACGAGCGAACCCGAATAGAAAATCAGCAGAGTGAGCATGCCTACAGTGATTGCCGCATCGGCGAGATTAAACACCGGCTGGAAGAACAGGAAATGCTGACCGCCGACGAAAGGCATCCATGAAGGCCAGTCGAAACTGAAAAGAGGGAAATAGAGCATATCGACAACCTTGCCATGGAACAGAGGCGCATAGCCACCATCGGGAGGCAGGAACTGCGCCACCTCAGGGGGCATCGGATTGTTGAAGATAAGCCCATAGAAGAGACAGTCAAAAATGTTGCCTGCGGCTCCGGCTGTGACGAGCGCAATGCAGACCAGGAAACCGGTCTTGACGCTCGGCACACCGGGGCGCAGCAGACGCCACATGTAATAGACGAGCCCGGCCACGGCCACGATTCGGAACAGCGTGAGAATCAGCTTGCTGCCCAGCTCCATTCCGAAAGCCATACCATTGTTTTCGATGAAAAACAACTGGAACCAATCAGTGATGTGGACGCTTTCGCCAAGATAGAACGATGTTTTGACCCAGATTTTGAGAATCTGGTCAAGCAACACGACGATCACAGCTATGGCGGCCGCAAGCCAGCCTTGTCGGGCTTTTGTCATTTTGACTTATTTGCGTTTATCCTTAGCGGCAATGCTGAGGGTGGCGTGAGGCACGGCGCGGAGACGCTCCTTGGGGATGAGCTCGCCGGTTTCACGGCATATGCCGTAAGTTTTGTTTTCAATTCTCACCAGAGCCGCCTGAAGATGCTTGATGAACTTCATCTGACGCTGAGCGAGCTGGCTTAACGCCTCCTTCCCGAGAGTGCTTGCACCCTCCTCGAGAGTCTTGAAAGTAGGCGATGTGTCGGCGGTGTCATTACCGTCGGCGTTATTAACATCGGAGCGCAGCAGTTCATAGTCACGCTGAGCCTTCTCAAGCTTTTTGAGAATCAGCTCCTTAAACTCCTGAAGATCCTCGTCGGAATAGCGTTTGATTTCACTCATGGGAAAGAGGGATAATTTCAAGATTAATAAACTGGGACTGCAGGGAATCAGTTGGCGAGCGCCACGTTGACCTTCAGGAGCAGGCCGTCAATGTCAAGCTCCTCGAACTCAGCGAGGGAGGGCACGATTTCCACAGAAGTGGCGAGCACCTGACGGGCGATGTAGTCACTGAAGTCATTGATAGCGGCATCAGCCTCGGGATTGCTCTCGAAGCGGAGAGTAATCTTGTCAGTGATGTTGAATCCGCGGTCCTTACGGATGTTCTGAATACGGTTAACGATGTCACGGGCAATACCCTCGCGGCGGAGAGCATCGGTGAGGGTGACGTCGAGAGCGATGGTGATGTTGCCCTCATTAGCCACGAGCCAACCGGGGATGTCCTCAGAGATGATTTCCACGTCGGCGGCATCCACCATTCGGGGCTGACCCTCGATGGTGAGCTCGATGTGGCCATCGCGCTCAAAGGCGGCAATGTCATGCTGGCTGAGCTGCTGAAGAGCGGCGGCCACGGCCTTCATGGCCTTGCCATGCTTGGGGCCGAGCTTCTTGAAGTCAGGCTTCACGCGCTTTACGAGCACGCCGTCCTCACTTGAGACGAAGCGGATGTCCTTGACATTGACCTCACCGAGAATGAGGTCACGCACCTGTTCAATGGCCTGACGGCGGGCCTCATCGTCAACGGGAATCATGAGAGTGGCCAGCGGCTGGCGCACCTTGAGGTTGACCTTGCGGCGGAGGGAGAGCACCATCGAAGTGATGGTCTGAGCGATAGCCATACGCTCCTCGAGAGCCTTGTCGACCATAGCGGCATCGTAGACGGGATAGTCAGCGAGGTGAACGGAATCCTTGCCGGCGCCCATAGAGAGGTCGCGATAGAGACGGTCAGCATAGAACGGCGCGATGGGAGCCATGAGGCGGCTGACGGTTTCGAGACAGGTGTAGAGAGTCTGATAAGCGGCGAGCTTGTCGACAGTCATTTCGCCACCCCAGAAGCGCTTGCGGTTGAGGCGCACATACCAGTTGGAGAGATTGTCAATGACAAAGTCACTGATGGCGCGAGCGGCGCGGGTGGGTTCATAATCGTCAAGAGCTTCCTCAACGGTGTGGATGAGCGAGTTAAGGAGCGAGATAATCCAGCGGTCAATCTCGGGACGCTCAGCCAGGGGCACCTGGGGCGCAGCCGGGTCAAAGCCGTCAACGTTGGCGTAGAGAGCGAAGAAGCTGTAAGTGTTATAGAGAGTGGCGAAGAACTTGCGGGCAATTTCCTTGACACCCTTGTCGTCGTACTTGAGGTTCTCCCAGGGAGAGTTGGTGGCAATCATGTACCAGCGGAGGGGGTCAGAGCCGTTATCGTCAATGGCTCCGAAGGGATTGACGGCATTGCCGAGACGCTTTGACATCTTGTTGCCATTCTTGTCGAGCACCAGACCGTTAGAGATTACGGCCTTATAGGCGGTGGAGTCAAACACCATTGTGGCGATGGCGTGGAGAGTGAAGAACCAGCCACGAGTCTGGTCAACGCCCTCAGCGATGAAGTCGGCGGGGAAGAGCTCGCCTGAATCGAGACGCTCCTTATTTTCAAAAGGATAGTGAATCTGAGCGTAAGGCATTGCGCCGGAGTCAAACCACACGTCAATGAGGTCAAGCTCACGCTTCATGGGCTTACCCGAGGGAGACACGAGGATGAAATCATCGACATAAGGACGATGGAGATCAATCTTCTCATAGTTTTCACGCGAATAGTCGCCGGGGACGAAGCCCTTGTCGCGCCAGGGGTTTGACTTCATGAAGCCGGCCTCAACGGCGCGGTCCATTTCATTGAAGAGCATCTCGCAAGAGTCGATGCAGATTTCTTCGGCACCATCCTCAGTGCGCCAGATAGGGAGCGGAGTGCCCCAATAGCGGCTGCGAGAGAGGTTCCAGTCCTGCAGATTCTCCAGCCACTTACCGAATCGGCCCGAGCCGGTGGATGCGGGCTTCCACTTAATGGTGTCATTGAGCTCCATCATGCGTTCACGGGCAGCGGTGGAACGGATGAACCAGCTGTCGAGAGGATAATAGAGGACGGGCTTGTCGGTGCGCCAGCAGTGGGGATAGTTGTGGGTGTGCTTCTCGATGCGGAACACCTTGCCCTGCTGCTTGAGCATCATGCAGATTGACACGTCAAGAGTCTCGGCATCCTCGGGGAGCGAAGAGTCATAAGCGTTCTTGACGGGGCGGCCGGCCCATTCAGAGTAAGCCTCAACGTCAACGTTGGCCTTAACCCATTCGGGGTCAAGCGCGTCGAGGCTGAAGAAGCGGCCTGTGAGGTCAACCATAGGACGGAGGTTGCCATCCTTGTCGACCATGTGAAGCGGGGGAATATTGTTCTGGCGCGACACACGAAGGTCATCAGCACCGAAAGTGCCAGCGATGTGGACAATGCCGGTACCATCCTCGGTGGTCACATAGTCACCGGGGATTACGCGGAAAGCACCCTCACCGGGGTTGACCCAGGGGATGAGCTGCTCATAGTGGAGCCCTACGAGGTCAGCGCCCTTCATGCGGGCCACAACCTGCCAAGGGATAACCTTGTCGCCCTTCTTATAGTCCTCCAGGGGGAGGTCAGCGCCCTTGGCGCCGAAGGTGGCGGCGAGGAGTGAGTCGGCACACACTACGGTAACGGGCTCACCGGAATAGGGATTATAGGTGCGCACCACGGCATATTCAATCGAGGGGCCGACGGCGAGCGCAGTGTTTGAGGGAAGGGTCCAGGGGGTTGTGGTCCAGGCGAGGAACGCGGGGGTGCCCCATCCCTTCATGACATCGAGGGGGTCAAGCACCTTGAACTGGGCGGTGCAGGTGGTATCCTTAACATCGCGATAGCATCCGGGCTGGTTGAGCTCGTGAGAGCTGAGGCCGGTGCCGGCAGCGGGAGAATAAGGCTGAATGGTGTAACCCTTATAGAGATAGCCCTTCTTATAGAGCTGGGCAAGGAGCCACCAAACGGTTTCGATGTAGCGATTGTCGTAGGTGATATAGGGGTCGTTCATGTCGACGAAGTAGCCTATGCGGCGGGTAAGAGTTTCCCACTCCTGAGTGTACTTCATGACCTCGCGACGGCAAGCGGCATTGTATTCATCGACAGAGATTTTCTTGCCGATGTCTTCCTTGGTGATGCCGAGCGCTTTCTCTACACCGAGCTCCACGGGGAGGCCGTGGGTGTCCCATCCTGCCTTGCGGTTAACCTGGAAGCCCTTCATTGTCTTATAGCGACAGAACGTATCCTTAATTGTGCGGGCAAGCACGTGGTGAATACCGGGCATGCCGTTAGCCGAGGGGGGACCCTCATAGAACACAAAAGAGGGTGCACCCTCACGAACTTTGAGGGTCTGCTCAAAGAGGCCGGCTGCATCCCATCGCGCCAGTTCCTCAGCATTTACGGCTGAAAGATTCAGACCGTTATACTCGGTGAATTTCTTCTCCATTTCTGTGCTATATGAAAATTTTTGCAAAGGTACAAAAAAATCTTGAAAATGTCACATCCAAAAAATCGGCATGAATTGAGGGATGGGAGGAGGGTTTTGGGGGGCGTGTTAGATTCACAACATCGTCGCTCCGCGACTCTTTGTGTGGTGTGGGGCTGGCCCGGCACTCCCTACGGTCGTGGCCGGGTTAAACACAATGTCGCCACTCCGTGGCTCGGGATTGCCGTTTTTTACGATTGTCCCAATCGTTTTTGATGTCGCGGAGGGCGGGCGCCCCGAACGGGCGCCCCTACATTTTGCGGGTGAGTTGGGGGCCGGGGGGATATTGCCACAGAGGGGTTGGGCGCGGTGGGCGGGCGCCCCGAACGGGCGCCCCTACATTTTGCGGGTGAGTTGGGGCCGGGGGGATAAAATAAACGCTCCTCGCGGGGGCGAGGAGCGTGATGAGTGGGGCCGGACCGGGGAGGGTCAGGCGGAGAGGGCGATGTTGTTTTCCTGGGCGAGGCGGCGCATGTTGAGGATGGCGTAGCGCATGCGGCCGAGGGCGGTGTTGATTGACACGCCTGTGGCTTCGGCAATTTCCTTGAAGGACATATTGCGATAATAGCGCATCACGAGCACCTGTCGCTGGGATTTGGGGAGCGCCTTTATGAGTCGGCGCACATCGTCGGTGATCTGCTTGCTGACCATGAGATCCTCGATGGTACCGTCGCTGAGTTCGCGGCGGTTGAAGATGTCGAAACCGTCATCAGTGTCGGCAGAGACGTGATTTTCGCTCTTTTCCTGACGATAGTGGTCAATAATCAGATTGTGGGCAATGCGGGTTATCCATGCCGAAAACTTACCGCTTTCGGTGTAACGACCCTGGCGTATGGTGGTTATGGCCTTGACGAAGGTTTCCTGAAAGATGTCGTCGGCAAGGTCTTTGTTTTTTACGATGTAGAAAATATAGGAAAACACGCGGTTCTCATGACGCTTGAGGAGCGTGTCGAAAGCCTTATTCTCACCATTGGCGTAAGCCATTACCAACTGCTCGTCGGTAAGCTTAGTCAGATTCTGCATTACTGTAATTTTATTGGTTAGAGTAATGGTGTGTCGATAGGCAAGGAGAAATTTTAAGTTAGAATATTGGTTACATTTTGATTGGTAAGTACAAAATTACGAAAATGGAATGAAATGTGCAATAGTGTGAAGATTAATTTTGCGATATTTAACACAACTGACACAATAAACCGCCAAAGGGTGAGAAAACGACAAAAAAGATAGTGATGCCACAATAACGGGGCGAGTAAAGGCGTTAAGGAAATGTAAAAAGACCTCAACCACATCCTCAAATCAACTGCCTATGAAGAAAACTTCTACCCAACTATCCCGTCAAGACATGATACACTATAAAGCCACCCGCTCCGAATCAGGCCATGACACTCCGGGACCGAAGGCGTCGACCCTTCACTTTCTGCGCCAACTTGCGCGATGCTATTCACCCGAACCGGCGCTGTCAGTGCCATCGCTGAGCGGAACCATACTCAACTGACCATAGAATCACGGCGGAGACCTTGCTATCAGAAGCGGGGTCTCCGCGCTACGTTTTTCGGAGAGTGTTTCGCATTTTTTCGCTAACTTTGCAAGCTAAGTCAGTCTCAAAAAACTACAGACCCCGAAATACTATCAATGAAAACATTCAAATCCTTAACCCCGGCCCTGATGGTGGCGGCAGCCATGCTCACATGGGGCGAAGCCCGGGCGGACTATCCGCTGAGCTACGAGGCTACGCTGACAGGCACGGGATCGACGGGAGATTTTACACCTTATTATATAAACGCTCTGCGCCACGGCAAAGTGACGGCGGCCAACAACGCCCTGATTGAAGGGAAGCTCCAGCGCGAGATGGAGACCGACCGGCGATTCAGCTACGGCTTTGGCGCTGACTTTCTGGCAGGATGGTCGTCGGCCAACAACTATGCCATCTACAATGCCGAAAGCGGCTGGGGCGAGCGCAGCTGCCATCCGCCCCGGATATGGCTCCAGCAGCTTTACGGCGAGGTGAAATACCGCGGAGTGTTTCTGACCGCCGGCATGAAAGAGCACTCGTCGGCCCTGCTCAGCCCTACTCTTTCAAGCGGTGACCTGGTGGAGAGCGGCAATGCCCGCCCGATTCCCGAAGTGAGAATAGGCTTCATTGATTTCCAGGACATACCGCTGACCAACGGATGGGTTCAGATTCAAGGCGAGCTGGGCTACGGAAAGATGACCGACAGCGACTGGTGGACAGACCGTTACAACTACTACAACTATCACGTGGTAACCGGCGAATGGTATAACTACAAACGCTGCTATTTCCGCACCAAGCCCTCGGAGAGATTCTCAGTGACCTTAGGCATGCAGGCAGCAGCCACGTTCGGTGGCACCCGCTACGTGTATAACCGCGGTGAGATGACCCGCGAGCCTGAGAAGACCAAGGTGAACCTCAAGGCATTCTGGAACGCCCTGCTTCCCATGCGCGGCAGCGGCGAAGGCTTTTATGAAGGTAACCATCTGGGGTCATGGGACTTCATGGCCCGTTACCGCTTTGTGAGCGGCCACGAAGTGAAAGCCTATTTCGAATGGCCCTGGGAAGACGGCTCAGGCATAGGACGCCGCAACGGCTGGGACGGCCTATGGGGCCTTGAATGGCATGCGCCTGACAGCAACCTGCCTATTCACGGCGCCGTGGCCGAATATATCGACATGACCAACCAGAGCGGACCTCAGCACTTTGCCCCCGGCGATTTTCCCGGCAACACAATAGGGAGCGAAGCCACGGGCGGCGACGACTACTATAACAACCAGTTTTACAACGCCTATGCCAACTACGGGATGTCGATAGGCACACCGATGCTGATGGCCCCGATTTTTAACCTCGACGGTTATTTAGCCTACGTGGCCAACCGCATGCGCGGCTTTCACGTGGCGCTGGAAGGACAGATTCTGCCCGGGCTTGACTGGAGAGCTATGGGAGGCTATCGCGTGGGCTACGGCAACGGGCGCGTGATGCTCCCCGAGAATATCCACAGCACCTCAGTGGCCGTGGATGTGAAATGGAAGATGGCCTGCGTGAAAGGGCTGTCGCTGACCGGCATGCTCGCCTATGACCACGGAAGCATGCCCGGAAACTCATTCGGCGCAATGGTGTCACTAACATATAGCGGAAACCTCAACCTATGAAAACGAAGATACTCAACCTGTTGACTCTGATTGTGATGATGGCCGGACTGAGCGCCTGCACTCAGAACAACGGCGACATATCGCCATGGTTCGGATATTGGCGCATGACGGCGCTGAACCTTGACGGTGAGCCTGACCCGGCATATAACGGCATGATCACATGGTCATTCCAGAACAATATAGTGGCAATCAACACCTACGACGAGCTCCATGATTATGACGAAGGATTCGGCACATGGGAGGAAGAGGGCAACAGCCTGATTCTTGACTTCACCCACAGCCAGGGGCAGGAGAACGCCTACATGTATACCCCCCCGGTGATTCTCCAGATTCCCGACAACCGCACCGTGGCCTTCACTATTGAAAAGAGGAGCGGGCGCGAGATTGTGCTCAGCCGAGTGCTCGATTCGGGAGAGACCATGACCTGCGTGCTCAAAAAAATCTATTGAACAATGGCAAACGACAAGAAGATACTGGTGACCGGTGCCGACGGCTTCATAGGGTCACACCTCACGGAGCTACTGCTCAGCGAGGGCTATGATGTGAGAGCCCTGAGCCAATACAACTCATTCAACAACTGGGGATGGCTTGAGGGTGTGAAGCATCCGAGACTCGAAGTGGTGAGCGGCGACGTGCGCGACGCCGCCTTCTGCCGTCACCTGGTGAAAGACTGCTCGACGGTGTATCATCTGGCGGCCCTGATAGCTATTCCTTACAGCTATGTGGCTCCTGACTCGTATGTTGACACCAATGTGAAGGGGACGCTCAACATGTGTCAGGCAGCGCTGGAAGCCGGCGTTGACCGCATTGTAGTGACCTCAACCAGCGAAGTTTACGGCACGGCGCTGCGAGTGCCCATCGACGAAAACCACCCCCGCCAGCCCCAGTCGCCCTACTCGGCCACGAAAATCGGCGCCGACGCGATTGCCATGAGCTTTTACAACTCATTTGAGCTGCCGCTGGTGATTGCGCGGCCCTTCAACACCTATGGCCCGCGGCAGAGCGCCCGCGCCATCATCCCCACCATCATCTCGCAGATAGCCTCGGGGATGGAGGAGATAAAAGTGGGCGACCTCTCCCCCACCCGCGATTTCAACTATGTGGGCGACACCGTGAGAGGCTTCCTGGCCCTGGGCACCGCACCCGGCATTGAAGGCCGCGACATCAACATAGCCACCGGCACAGAGGTGAGCATGCGCGAGACCCTCGAGACCATCGCCAAGGTGATGGGCAAAGAGGTGCGCTGGACCGTTGACCCCGCCCGCATGCGCCCCTCAGGGAGCGAAGTGAGGCGTCTGTGTGGCGACAACACCCTGATTACCACCCTCACCGACTGGCGCCCGGAAGTGAGCCTCGAAGAGGGCCTGCGACGCACCGCAGAATGGTTTGTCAACCCCGATAACCTCGCCAAATACAAAGCCAACATTTACAACCGATGACCCACTCACCAGCTCCACTGCTACTCATAGGCGCCGGGGGCCACGCCCGCTCCGTGGCGCAGGCCTGCGCGCCCCGCTATGAGGCGACAGCCTACGCCGACCCCACCGCGGCCACCGACCCGGTGCTCGGAGGGCTGGTGCATGCCGGCGACGACGAAGCCTGCCGCGCAGGGCGCGAGTGGGCCGCGATGGAAGCCGTGATAACCGCCGGCACAGGGAGCGACGGCAGCCTGACCCTGCGCAGGAAGCTCATTGACGCCTACGGCGAGCGGCCTTACGCCACGATTGTGAGCCCGAGTGCATTTGTGGCCCCGACGGCCACGCTTGGCAAAGGCACCGCGGTGATGCACAACGCAGTGGTCAACGCCTGCACTGAGACAGGGCGCCACTGCGTGATCAACACTGCCGCCGTGATTGAGCATGACTGCCGCCTGGGAGAGAACGTGTTTGCCGGGCCGGGTGCTATTGTATGCGGCGGCGTGACTGTGGGCAACGATGTGTTTATAGGCGCCGGGGCCGTGCTCAGGCCCGGCATCAGAGTGTGTGACCGAGCCGTGATTGGGCTTGGAGCGGCAGTGTGCGGCGACATTACCGAGCCGGGCACCTATGCCGGAGTTCCCGCCCGACTTATCAAAAAATCCTGACATAATGAATCATACCATAATAATAGCCGAGGCCGGTGTGAATCATAACGGCGATGCCTCCACCGCGCTGCAGATGGTCAGAGTGGCCGCTGAGGCGGGTGCTGACTATATAAAATTTCAGACCTTCAATGCCGAGAAGCTTGTGGCCCGCAGCGCCGTTAAAGCTGAATATCAGCAGCGTAACTGCGGCGACAGCGACACTTCGCAGCTTGCCATGCTGAAAAAGCTTGAGCTGACCCCGGAGAGCTTCGGGATGATTGCCGAAGAATGTGAACGCGCCGGGATAGGCTTCATGAGCACCCCTTTTGACCTTGAGTCAATTGACACTCTGGCAGCCATGCACATGGACTACTGGAAGCTCCCCTCGGGCGAAATCACCAACCTGCCCTACCTGCGCAAAGTGGCCTCGAAAGGGGGCAAAATCATCCTCTCCACAGGCATGTCGACCCTTGAAGAGGTGAGTCAGGCCGTGGACATGCTCGAAAAAGGGGGCATAGCGCGACATGACATCATTCTGCTTCACTGCACCACGCAATATCCCACCCCGATGGCCGACGTGAACCTCCGCGCCATGGACGCCCTCCGCACGCTGGGCTGCGGAGGCGTGGGCTACAGTGACCACACACAGGGGATTGAGGTGCCCGTTGCAGCCGTGGCACTTGGCGCGGTGGTGATTGAGAAGCATTTCACCCTCGACAAGAGCATGGACGGGCCCGACCATCGCGCCTCGCTCAACCCGCAGGAACTCCGGGCGATGGTGGACAGCGTGCGCAATATCGAGCTGGCACTGGGCGACGGCAACAAGCGCATAACACCCAGCGAGGCCCCCAACATAGCCGTGGCCCGCAAGAGCATAGTGGCGGCGCGACCCATCCATGCCGGCGAACTACTGACAGAAGACAACCTCACCGTGAAGCGCCCCGGCAACGGCCTGTCGCCCATGATGTGGGACACCGTTATCGGCACCCGCGCCAAGCGCGACTTTGACTACGATTCACTGATAGAGCTCTAACCCTACGCACCTCTCGATTGTTTTACGGATACGATGCCACAGCAGAAACTCCATCTTTCTAACGAACAGCGACTGCAGCAGACGCTTTCACCCCTCCAGGTGAGATATTTCAAGATGCTTGAGATGTCAGACGCCCGGATGGAGGAGGAAGTGCGCCGTGCCCTCGACGAAAACCCGGCGCTGGAAGTCAAGGACGCCGACGATGCCCCCGCCGACACCTTTGAGGAGAGCGCCGAACAGATGCAGCTGGCCGACTATCGCAACGAGGACGACATACCATCCTACAGGCTCGAAGCCCGCAACCACTCGGTCAACGACCGCTACATCGAGCCCACGGCGGTGGAGGCCGACGGCTCGCTGATGGATGTGCTCTCTGACCAGCTCTCACTCACTGACCTGTCAGAAACCGACAAGGCTATAGGACGTTACATAATCGGCAACATCGACGACAACGGCTATCTGACCCGCACGCCCGACGTGCTGGCCGACGACATCACCATGGCCGGCGGCGTGGAGGTGAGCCCCGCGCAGGTGCGTAGCGTGCTCGAAACCATCCGCTCGCTCGACCCCGCCGGAGTGGGAGCTTATGACCTCCGCGACTGCCTCCTGCTCCAGTTGAAACGCCGCGAGCCCACCCCCGAAGTGATGGCCGCCCGCGAAATCACGGGCCACTACTTTGACCTCTTCTCCAAGAAGCATTACGACAAGATTGAATCAGCCACCGGCCTGAACCGCGAGCAATTGCGCGATGCAGTGGCGATAATACGCTCACTCAACCCCAAGCCCGGCAGCGAGATTGGCGGCGGCAGCGATGACGACCGCCTGCGCCACGTGACCCCCGACTTTGCCGTGGAGGCCGACCCCAACGACAATCTCACCGTGACACTGCTGAGCAATATCCCCGAGCTGAGCATAGAAAAGACATTTGACCACGACACCACCGTGGCCGCAAAACCCACGCGAGGACAGAGCGAGGCCGACACCTTTATCCGCCATAAACGCGACGAGGCCCAGGGCTTTATCCGCATTGTCAAGATGCGCAACGAGACCCTCTTCCGGGTGATGAGCGCCATCGTGAAGCTTCAGCGGCCATTCTTCCTGAGCGGCAATGAGGCTGCCATCAAGCCGATGATACTCAAGGATGTGAGCGCACTCACGGGCGATGACCAATCGGTGATTTCCCGCGCCACGTCAGGCAAATATGTCAGCACCCCCTGGGGCATTTTTCCCCTGAAGCATTTCTTCAACGAGAAATTCAGCTCAGAGGCGCCCAACACCTCCTCACGCGAAATTCTCACCGAACTCAAGGCGCTCATCGACGCCGAAAATCCCCGTAAACCACTCAGCGACGAAGCCTTATCGCAGGCATTGGCCAAGAAAGGCTACGATGTGGCACGCCGCACGGTCACAAAGTATCGCGAACAATTGTCAATCCCCGTGGCGCGCCTGCGCCGGGAGCTCTAACACCCTGAAACAATGGAAAAAGAAGATTTCAAACCCAAACATAGCGTGGAGTCACTGACGGCGTCGGTTTTCTCCACCGTATTTTCTCCGCTGCTGGTGCCCACCTACGGCGTCATGGCCGCCATGTGGCTCTCCATCCTCACCCTGCTTCCGACGGGAGTGAAATGGAGCGTAATCAGCGTGACGTTTGCCATCACCTGCCTGCTGCCGCTGCTTGCCATCATCACACTGTGGAAACTCCACATTATCAAGGACCCGCAGCTCAACAATCGCACCGAGCGCACCACACCGTATCTCATCACCTTCCTCTGCTATCTTGGCTGCGGATTCTATCTGTGGCGCGCCAATGCGCCCGTGTGGCTCTTCGCCCTGATGTTTGGCGGCGCGCTGGCCACGTTGATATGTATAGCCGTCAACACCCGCTGGAAGATTTCGGCCCACATGGCAGCCATGGGCGGACTTGTGGCCCTGTTTTTCCGCATTGTGGCCGACGGTGTCGAAATGGTGTCAATGAACGGCTGGCTCTCTGTGGTAGTGATTCTTGCAGGATGCGTGGGAGCATCGCGAGTGCTCCTTGAGCGCCACACACTCGGCCAAGTGCTTGCAGGCACCGCCGTGGGATTCCTCTGTGTTTACCTCCTGTCATAAGCCCCTGCTGTAGGATGAAAAGGATTGACCATGAAACCGTGCAGCGCATCCTTGACGCTGCCGACATCGTAGAGGTGGTTAGCGATTTCGTGACCCTGAAACGTCGCGGCGCCAACTACACGGGCCTCTGTCCGTTCCACAACGAGCGCACCCCGTCGTTCTCCGTGTCGCGCGCCAAAGGCATCTGCAAGTGCTTCAGTTGCGGCAAAGGCGGTTCGGCCGTCAATTTCATCATGGAGATTGAGCAACTCTCTTACTATGAGGCGTTGCGATACCTTGCCCGAAAATACGGCATCGAGATAAAGGAGCGCGAGATGACCCGCGAGGAGCGCGAAGCCGAGAGCGCGCGTGAATCGATGATGGCAATCAATGACTTTGCCATGAAGCATTTTGAGCACAACATGCTCCACACCGACGCCGGACGCGACATTGGCCTGGCCTATTTCCGCGAGCGAGGCATCAATGACAGCATGATAGAGCGATTCCACTTGGGATATGCTCTTGACCGGCACGATGACCTGCTCAATGCGGCCTTGAAAGCCGGCTACTCAGAGAAGTATCTGATTGACACCGGATTGTGCAGCAAGTCAGATCAAGGCAAAATCTACGACCGCTTCCGCGGGCGCGTGATTTATCCCGTGTTTACCCTATCGGGCAAGGTGGTGGCCTTCGGCGGCAGAACCCTGCGGTCAGACAAGAGTATGGCCAAATATGTCAACTCGCCGGAGAGCATCATCTACAGCAAGCGAACCGAACTCTACGGTCTCTATCAGGCCAAGCAAGCCATCAACCGCAAGGACAAATGCATCCTTGTGGAGGGCTATATGGATGTTATCTCCATGCACCAGCGGGGGGTGGAGAATGTGGTGGCCTCCTCAGGCACCTCGCTCACTGACAGGCAAGTGAACCTCATCCACCGCTTCACGGAGAATGTGACGGTCATTTATGACAGTGACGCCGCGGGCATCAAGGCATCTCTGCGAGGCATTGACATGCTGCTGGCCGACGGTCTTAACGTGAAAGTGCTGCTGCTTCCCGAGGGGGATGACCCTGACTCGTTTGCGCAGTCGCACTCATCATCGGAGGTGGAGGCTTACATAGCTGAGAATGAAACCGATTTCATCCGCTTCAAAACCAAAATCCTCCTTGAGGGAGTGGAAAATGACCCTATTGCCCGCTCCCGAGCCATCACGGAGATAGTGAGGTCAATTGCGGTGATTCCGTCGGAGATTCAGCGCACGGTCTATATTCAGGAATGCAGCCGCATGCTGAATATTGATGACGGTGTGCTATCGGCCCAGACCCTCAAATTCATTGCCGAGAACGCCAAAAAATCCCGCGAAGAGCGCCAGCGTGAGCGCGAGCATGCCGCCCTTGACCGCGACCCCGACACCCGGATTGACGCCCCCGCGCCCGCTCAGGGTAGGGCGCAGGCGGCGGCCGCGGCTCCCACGAGGCAGGAGGCTTCAAAGCCCTCACCGGCAGCGGCTTTTCTCCGGAAATATGAGGCACATCTGCTGGAATACGTGCTCAAATACGGCATGGTGATTATCGGCGAAGCGGTGGATGAGAACGGTAACCCGCTGCCAATGACACTGATTGACTACGTGGCCTCTGACCTCTACACCGAGGAGATAACCTTCACTAATGCTGACCTGGCCAAAGTGTGGGACACGGCACGAAGCATATCCGGCGACAGCTGGAACGCTGATTTGGCCCACTTCATGACTGAGAATGAGGCAGAAAAGGTGCGCAAACGCGCCGAAGGACTTGAACAGATACGCACCACCGCTCCAGACCTCGGAGCCATTGAGCAGATGGAGCGAAGCATGGAAGACCGGATTACCGCCGAAAGCGAGAGCGCCGAGGACAGCTTCCGTGCCGGCTACATTGCCCGACGCATTGTCAACGACCCTGACGATGAGGTGCGTAGGCTGTCAACGGAGTTCGTGGCTGAGAAGTATGTGTTGAGCCGCATCCACACCAAATTTGCCAGAGTGGAAACCGAGCGTGACCGTCTGCATGAGCTGGTGCCCCGCGCGCTCTATGAGCTCAAGGATGCCATCCTTGAGAGCGAACGGCGCGACATCAGGAGCCGCATTGAAACGCTTGCAGCCGCCCCAAACTCTGATCTTGAGCAGATACAGGCGTTGATGGAGCGGCTGATTGAGCTTACGCAGCTGAAAGCTGAGTTTGCAAAGTATCTTGGCGACAGGACTATAGCCCCGCGCAAGTGACAATTCAATTGCCGAGCGACACGGTGGTGTAATATTGCAACGCACCCCCTGAGCGGACAGGCTGATAGGTGAGGGTGATGAACCCATTATTGGCACCATACCACGTGGCCGAGATGTTGGTGGTGCTCACCGGCATGCCATAGGTTGACGTAAATGACCGATAAAGAGCATTGTAACGTGACCTGTCGTTACGCGGATTCGCATAGCAGTACTGCGAGCCGTAGAGCGCCCCATTGGAATAAAGGAGTCGGGCCGTGGGCCAGCTGAAGCCATAAGCGGCCACATTTGCCACCAGAATCTCTTCAGGAGTGTAGGCCGATGTAACATAATTGTTTGAAGCCAGATAGCCGAGGGTGGCGTCAAAAGCTGTGCCCAGTGTCAGGCCGAGAATGGTGCCGATGGTAGGCACGGTGCGACGGGGCTTCCAGTGGGGAGGAGGCACGGGGCGTGACCATCCCACAGCCGGACGAGGCATATGGCCGAAATGCGAGGGTCTGGAGTGGCCGGCAAAGTGCGGCGGACGGGCAGGCTGATGCGCATGGCCCGGACGGTGAGCCGCGGGCCCCGGACGGTGCTGAGGCTGAGGCTTATGCTGATGGTTTGGTTTGTGATCGGGCTTATGCTGATAGTTTGGTTTATGATCGGGCTTGTGCTGGTGGTTTGGTTTGTGATCGGGCTTATGCTGTTGCTGAGGGGGGCGCTGCGAAGGCTTATTGTGGGATGACCCTCCTCCATTGTGATGACCCTTGTCAGGACGGTTATGGCCGGAGGAGCCGGGACGCATACTCCCTGAATGTTCGTGACCCTTCTGTGAAGAGGCTGAGTGTGAGGGGCGTGCGCCTTTGTGACGGTTATCGGCAATTGCAGGCTGCACCATCAGTGAGGCACAGGCAATAAGCATAGCTGCTGTGGTGAAAATCTTCTTCATAATCCTATACATAATAATATATGAGGGTGAGGAGGCTTTGGCTGCTCCGCTCATATATTAGAACAAATAAAAGCATGATAGTTTAATCTTCATCTTCATTTTATTGACATTTGTGAAAAAACACGCTTTTTTTCGGCTCTTTTTTACTTCTAATTCTTGCAAAACGACCCGCTATGAACTAACTTTGCACTGAATAAACCAAGAATACTTTTGTCATGAAACAGTTAGACCGCCTTTTGGCCGAAAAACTTCTGCGAATCAGCGCCATACAGCTCCAACCCGAAATGCCTTTCATCTGGGCGTCAGGATGGAACTCACCCATATACACCGACAACCGCAAAACCCTCTCGTATCCCGACATCCGCAACTTCATCAAGGTGGAGCTTTGCCGTCTGATTATGGAGAATTTTGAGGAGCCCGACGCAATTGCCGGCGTGGCCACCGGTGCCATCGCTCAGGGAGCTCTTGTGGCCGACACTATGGGTCTACCCTATGTTTACGTGCGCTCTACTCCCAAGGACCACGGTCTGGAAAACCTCATCGAAGGTAATCTCAAGCCCGGCCAGAAGGTGGTGGTTATCGAGGACCTTATCTCCACCGGCGGAAGCTCGCTCAAGGCTGTTGAGGCCATCCGCGCAGCCGGTTGCGAAGTTGTGGGCATGGCAGCTATCTTCACTTATGGTTTCCCCATCGCCGTGAAGCGCTTCAAGGATGCCAATGTGACCCTCTGCACCCTCAGCAACTACAACTCAATGCTCGAAGCTGCGCTTGAAACCAACTATATTCAGGAGAAGGACGTGGAAACCCTGCGTCAGTGGCGCGAAGACCCCGCTAACTGGACTCCCGCTCCTCAGAAGGACTAATCATTCATCCACGATTCACCTATGACCACTTTCACAGGTAAACCCGTAGAAATCCAGCGTCCTCAGAATGAGGTGTACCAGAAACTCGCTAACCTCGGTGACTATCAGACCTATATGGACCAGCTTCCCGAGGAGATTCGCGCCAAAATCGGCGATGTGCGCTTCACTCCCGATGCCATCCTGATTACGGCAGCTCCCGTCGGCGAAATCACTCTCGCCGTCACTGACCGTCGCGAATCACAGGGCATGACCTTCACCGCGGCTAACTCACCCGTTCCCATGACGGTTGACATCAACCTTACTCCCGCCGGCGAAAGCCCGGACGCAACAATCCTGGCCCCCTCCATCACCGTGGAGGTGCCCGCCATGCTGCGCCCCCTCGTTGCTCCCAAAATGGAGGAAGCGGCTAATCGTCTCGGCGAAATGCTCGGTAACTTCTTCAATCTTTCGAAATAATCTGTCAAGGGCGGGCTGCAGGGATAATATCCTGACATCCCGCCCTTGCTATAACCTTACGTTAAGAAATGCGACTCCCCGCCCTGGTTGCGTCGGTGTTACTCCCGGCCGCTTTCCTCACTTCATGTGAGAGCCTTGATGATGACCGCATCCCCCCCATGCCGGTCAACATTGTGTTTCAGAGCGCCGGCATGTGGGAGAGCTACGGAGTGCCGGGAGCCACTGATTATCGGCGATTTATTCTTCAGAAGAAGCTCCCCGCAGGGTTTCCCTACACAGCCCTGTCCTACACCGGTTTCGGGGGTGTGCTCCTCGTGGCAGACATTTTGGGCGATCCGCAGGCCTTTGACCTATCGTGCCCCGTCGAGGCCCGACAGGACATTATTGTGAACATTGACCGCGAGACCAATCTGGCCCGCTGTCCGGAATGCGGAAGCGAGTATGACGTGTTCAGCAACTATGGCACTCCGGTGTCAGGTCCGGCCGTCACGCGCCATTACGCCCTGACGCGCTACCACGTGAACCGCGGCAGCACAGCCCTGGAATATATCGTGGTGACGCGCTGAGCTCAGTCAGCATAACGCTGAGCATTGCGCTGCAATCGTTCACTCTTGAATTCATTCCAGTTCTTTTTCATATTCTTGCGTGACTTATAACCCGTTATGCCGACGAGGTCTTTCAGCAGGGTCAACACGCGGCGCCCGAAAGCGAAGTTCTTGCTACTGTCACGTCCGCTCCCCAAACGGTGGTCAGGCGTCACGCCGAGCCTCACGGCGCCCTTATCGACGTTCATTACCCGAGCTACAAGCTCTTTCACAGAAGCTTGAAGCTCTGGAGCCTCAGGAGCTTCAACAATATCAATGCCTTCAGCCTTAAAGGTGATTTTGGCCCATTTTCGGGCCTCACCCACCGTTATATACTCTTTGTCAAGGAAATACACCTCGGCATAAGTGGTGACAAAGAACGGCTGGTCGACACGGTTGAACCGAAACATTCCGCGCCCGCGTCCGCGCGATTCAATGTTATAGGAAAAGCTCGTCAGATCTGCCGGTTGAATTTCAGCTCCGGCCACGTTGTCATAGTTAAACCTGGCCTTAAAAGTCTCGAAATCAAGGTCGTCACTGAAAAATCCGTTAAGCGATGGCACCCATCTGCGACTCACAGAGTCGTTAAGCACATTGACATCAACCGTTATCCGGTCGTTGCTCCGCACTGTTATTTCGGCGGGACGATACTTCCCTCTCACGGTGTCGCTCCCCGCCTCAGCATCAATCAGTTGGCGAGGGATTTGGCTGACGGGAGGCAAGCCCATCCAGTCAGACCACGAGAAATGATGGTTGCTCTCATCGCTCACACTGTCATTGCCGTAGGTGTCAATGAACCGGTAATAAGAGCGGCTGGCCAACACTCTGGGACTGCTCCACCCCCGGAATCTCACCCCTTTGTCAGTGGGCAGCATATAGTCAACCATCTTTTCTCGGAAAAGAAACACGGTGTCAATGTAGGTGCTCAGCGTGGAATATTCCCGTACATAGGCCAACATGTGAAGCACTTTCTGACTCTTTGACTCAATGACCACCTCGGGAAGCTCTGATGGATTTTCCCGAAGGAAGATTGTGTCAGCGGCAACAGCGGCGGCGGAAACTGTAAGCTCCTTATAGCCGAGATAACGGATGGTCAGAGGGTAAGCCGCGGCTGCCACATAAGGCATCCGGCCGTCGTGGCCGCTCATTCCCAATGCATTGCCGCGATGGTCAAATATTGAAGCGCCGGCAAGCGGCATCCTGCTCACAGAATCAGCCACCACACACCGAGGCCTCTCCTCCGACTTCACCGCAGGACAAAGCATCATCAGCGCAGCGATTACCGACAGGGCTTTCCACACCTTATTATATATAGTGGCTGAAATAATCATCTACTATAATGACGAGGAATGCCTCCAAACGTTACACTGTCATTTGCAGATTAGAAAAAATTTCGTACTTTTGTAGCGCTTTAGCCGACATGGCCGAAATTCCGCATGATGCTCGAATGGTGGAATGGTAGACACGAGGGACTTAAAATCCCTTGGCTTCGCGGCCGTGCGGGTTCGAGTCCCGCTTCGAGCACTCAATGACGGATGCCGGTCGCTTTATTGCGGCCGGCATTTTTTTATCCAACTTCCTCTGACCTTCAAGTAGATGATAAGCTTTCCCAATGCAAAAATCAATATAGGGCTCGACATTGTGGCGCGTCGGCCCGATGGCTATCACAATCTCGTGAGCGTGTTTTATCCCCTCCCCTGGCGCGATGTACTTGAGATTGTGCCTGCCAAAGGCACCGAAACCACTCTGAGTGTGAGCGGAAACCCTTGCGACTGTCCCCCTGAGAAGAATCTGGTGATGAAGGCCTACCGTGCGCTTGACCTTGCCGCCGGACCGCTTCCGCCGGTCGACATCTATCTGCGCAAGATTATCCCTGACGGTGCCGGACTGGGCGGTGGCTCGGCTGATGCCGCTTTCACACTGCGGATGCTCAACGACATGTTTGCCCTGTCGCTCTCTGACACGCGACTGGCCATAATAGCATCGGAGATTGGCGCAGACTGCACTTTCTTCATTCACAATCGCCCCATGCTCGCCACTGCCACCGGCACCACCCTCACACCCGTGCCCCTGTCGCTGAAGGGGATGCGCATCGTTGTGGTGAAGCCGCAGGTGCATGTGTCGACTCGCGAAGCCTATGCCGGTGTGACACCCCGCGAGCCGGAGCGGAATCTTGCCGCCGACATTCTCAACCTCACTCCTGACCAATGGCGCGGGGTCATTAAAAATGACTTTGAGGAGTCCATCTTCCCGGCCCACAGCGAGATAGCCCGCATCAAGGAGCGCCTTTATGAGCTTGGAGCCACCTATGCCTCCATGTCAGGGTCAGGCTCAGCCGTCTACGGAATCTTCAAGGATGACACTTTGTCAGTCGACACTGACGCAGAGTTTCCCGGATGTGCCTGTCTTGCCGCCACTCTGAGCTGAGAGTGAACGTTATCCCCCGATTATTGTTAATATAGTAAAGCGCCGCCAGTTTGGCAAGCTTTTTGCACTGACGGTGAACGGAAATAACTATAAAATCATACATGCAGTCATGAGCAAGAATAAGAACCGGCAGTATGCCGATAACCGCGAGAATAACTCACCGCTTAACGATCTCGATCCCGGCATGGAGGTGGACGACAATGTGCCCGAAGCTGAGGACCAGACCGTGCAGGATGAACAGGAGCAAATGATTGAAGGTCAGGAAAACACCATCGACAAGCTGGAGAAGGACCTGGCCGACGTGAATGCCGCTCTTGAAAAGGAGAAGAAAGAGTATCTTTTCCTCATGGCCGAGTTTGACAACTTCCGCAAGCGCACCGTCAAGGAGAAAGCTGACATTATCAAGAATGCCGGCGAGAAGGTGCTGGCCGGACTCCTCCCCATTGTCGACGATTTTGAGCGTGGCCTTGAAGCAAACCGCAATGTTGACGATGCCGAAACCGTGAAGCAGGGCATGGAGCTGATTTATAACAAACTCGTGAAATATCTTGAGCAGAACGGTGTGAAAGCAATTGAGAGCACCGGTGCCGAATTCAACCCCGACATTCACGAAGCCATAGCTATGGTTCCCGCCCCTGACGAGGAATCAAAGGGCAAAGTGATTGACACTCCCACCAAGGGTTATACTCTGAACGATAAAGTGCTGCGCCACGCAAAAGTGGTGGTGGCCCAATAATCATCACACCGCCACATGGACAAAAGAGATTACTATGAAGTGCTGGGCGTTGACAAGAACGCTTCAGCCGACGAACTGAAGAAGGCCTACCGAAAGCTGGCCATAAAATACCACCCTGACCGTAATCAGGGCGACAAGGACGCCGAGGAGAAATTCAAGGAGGCGGCCGAAGCTTACGACGTGCTCTCCAATCCTGAAAAGCGCGCCAAATATGACCAGTTTGGTCACAATATGGGCCCGCAGGGATTCCCCGGTGGCGGCGGTGGTTTCCACGCCGGCGGCATGAGCATGGAGGACATCTTCTCTCACTTCGGCGACATTTTCGGCGGCGGATTTGGCGATATGGGCGGATTCGGCAGTGCCGGAGGTCGCACCTCGCGTCGCCGCCAGCGCAAAGGCAGTGACCTCCGCATCAAGGTGAAGATGACCCTTGAAGAGATTGCCACAGGTGTGACCAAGACCCTCAAAATCCCCACTCTGGTGCCTGACAACCATTGCCACGGCACCGGCGCCAAGGATGGCACGGCATTCTCCACCTGCCCCACCTGTCACGGTTCAGGCTCTGTGATGACAACACAGCAAACCATGTTCGGTGCAATGCAGAGCGCCACCACCTGTCCGCAGTGTAACGGCGAGGGCAAGATTATCACAGAGTCATGTCCTTACTGCCACGGCGAAGGCGTGGAGCGCAAGGAGGAAGTGGTGTCGTTCAGCATCCCCGCCGGCGTGACGGACGGTATGGTGCTCACCATGAAGGGCAAAGGCAACGCTGCCGTGCATGGCGGTGTGAACGGCGACCTACTGATTGTGATTGAGGAGGTGAAGCACCCCGACCTCATCCGCGATGGCAACGACGTGATTTACAACCTTATGCTCGACATCCCCACGGCTGCCCTCGGCGGCTCAGTGGAGGTGCCCACCCTCACCGGCCGCGCGCGCCTGAAGATTCCTGCAGGCACTCAGCCCGGCAAGGTGCTCCGTCTGCGCGGCAAAGGTCTCCCCTCAACCGAAGGCTACGGCACCGGCGACGAGCTTGTAAACGTGATGGTCTACATCCCCGAGCAGATGACTGACGATGAAAAGAAAATCATCGAGAGCCTCCAGGGTAAGCCTAACATGACGCCGAGCGAGAGCGTGAAGAATCGCATCTTCAGCAAGCTCCGTCACATTTTTGACTGATTCCGATTATCCCTAACATATAAGGCTGCGCCCTGCAAAGATGCCGGGCGCAGCCTTTGTTATGCTGAGGATGTTACATAAACAGCCGGCGGAATTCCTGCTCGAAGTTGGGCGTGAAAACCTCGCAGCCCATTGCGGCCTCAATCTCGGCGAGGGTCCAGAAGCGTCCGCCATCAAGCTCGGCGCTCGGCTGCGGAACCTCTGTGACCACGGCGCGGAAGGCATTGACGAGCTCCCGCTCGCGGTCCGACTCGAAGATGTAGCTGCAAAGATGCTCAGGCGTGAAGTCTTTCAAGCCAATCTCTTCAAAGGCTTCGCGCTCCAAGGCCTGTTCAACGGTCTCGCCCGGATCCATGTGGCCACCAACAGCGGTGTCCCACTTACCGGGCTGTATATCCTTCCAGACGGGGCGCTTTTGAAGATAGAGCCTTCCTTCGGTGTCAAACACATGCAGATGCACCACCGGGTGAAGCAGTTTTGACCCACTGTGACACTCGCCTCTTGTGGCAGTGCCAACCTGCCGCCCGGTTTCATCCACCAGCGGCAGAAGTTCTTGTGAATTGTCCATAATCTAAAAAAAAATCCCGCTCAAGGCGGGATTTTATAGTGGGGAGTGAAATGTCTTGTTTTTTACTTGATGCCGAGCGCGCTCTTAACCTGGGGAGTCACATTCTCAACGGTGGGACCGGCATAGTAGCTCTGGCCGGCGTCGAAAATGAATGTGTAGTTACCGCTGGCGCCCACGGTCTGAATGGCCTTCATGATGCTTTCCTGAATGGGCTGCATGAGCTGCATCTGCTGACGCTGGAGGTCCTGCTGGGCAGTGGCGCGGAACTGCTGAATCTTCTGGTCGAGTTCCTGAAGTTCCTGCATGCGACGCTCCTTGATGGCTTCGGGAGTGGTCTGCTCCATCTGCTGGAATTCGGTGTACTTCTTTTCCATCTCCTGCTGAAGTTTGGCAAACTCGTCCTCGTAGGTCTTGGATGAAGCTTCGATTTTGGTTTTCATCTCGGCGTAAGCAGGCAGGGCTTCCATGATTTCATCAACGTTAACGGTGCCGAATTTCTGAGCCGACATGCTCATTGCGGGCAGAATGAGTGCAACCGCAAGCAGAATTTTCTTAATCATCTTTATATGCTTTTTTTGATTTATTTCCGATTGATGGTTTATGATGACAAAGTTACTCAATTATTTTGAATATCCTAACTTGTCAAGCACCTCATTGCTCACATCGATGCGCGGCGATGCAAAGACAATGTCAGTTGACGATGCGCGATCAAAAATGGCCTGATAGCCACGCTCCTCAGCAAGCTTCTTGATGGCATTGTACACATCGTCCTGAATGGGTTTCATGAGGCTCTGACGTTTCTTATAGAGGTCACCCTCGGGGCCGAAGTATTTATTGCGGAGCTCCACGGCCTCTTTTTCCTTGGCCACGATTTCAGTCTCGCGCTGCTTCTTCTGCTCGTCGGTAAGAAACACCAGATCAGCCTGATAGTTCTTATACATTGTCTCGGCTTCACGCGTGATGGCCTCCACTTCTTTCTGCCAGCGGAGAGAGAACTGATTAAGCTGCTCGTTAGCCATCTCATACGACGGCACATTCTTCAGGATATACTCCATGTCAACGAGAGCAAACTTCTGGGCCGATGCTCCGAAGGCACATGCTGCAAACACTATGGCGATTAAAAGTACTTTTTTCATTGTTCGGGATATTTTGTAATTATTCAAAATATTAGACAACTGAGCGGACAAAAGGTTTAGAACTCCTGGCCTAACACGAAGTGGAAGTGGCTACCGCCGCGCTCGCCGCGTACCTTGTCGAAACCATAGGCCCAGTCAATACCCATCAGACCCACCATAGGCAGAATCACGCGAATACCCACACCGGCACTGCGCTTGAGATTGAAGGGCGTGATCTTGCCCACTGAAGTCCAGGCGTTACCGGCCTCGGCAAACATAGTGGCGTAAATGGTGGTTGATGACTGAAGCATGAGCGGGAAGTGGAGCTCCATGCCCAGACGTGCATAAGCGTAGCCTTCCTGACCGTAAGGGGTGAGGTCACCGTTGTCATAACCGCGCAGGGCCACGGTTTCGGTAGCATAGGAAGTGGTTCCCGACATACCGTCACCACCCACATAGAAGGTCTCGAACGGTGATTTGAGGTACTTATTGTAGCTACCCAGCAAGCCGAAGTCGGCGCGGGTCATAAGCACGAGAGTGTAGGTACTGTAGGGGTTGAACAGCGGGGTGTAAGTGCGTGACTTGAAGCGCAGTTTCCAGTATTCAATCCAGCGGTAAAGCTCTTTCTTGGATTCAACGGTGTTCTGCTCAGAGAGCTGCTTCCAGTTCTTCTTGCCGAAGAGTGAAGCGGGAGGCGTCATGGTGAGGTCAACCGAGAAGTAGCTGCCTGAACGGTTGAAGCCCATGGGATTGTCCATTGAGTTTCGCTCAAGCGTCAGGCCAAGGAGGAAGGCATTGGAGGTGCCGTTGTTCATATAGTAGAGATACTCCCAGTTCTTGAGGTTATACCAGTTGTAGCTCAGCGAAGCGCGGAACACGAACCAGTCATCAGGCCAGCTCAGACGCTTGCCGAAGCCCACGGTAACGCTCGCCATCTGGAGATACTTGTTGGGGTCATAAGCATTCTCGATGGAGTTCTGATAGTAGTCGTTATATATACTGTTCATGCCTCCGAGACCGCTCTGGCTGTAAAGGAGAGGATTTGACCAGTTGTTGCCGTAGAAGCTGCTGTTCACGCCTGTCTGACGGCTGTAGAAGCCTGAAATAGAGAGTGAATTGGGACGCTTGCCGCCAAACCAGGGGTCGAGGAACGAGATGCTGTAGGCCTGATAGTAGCGGGCATTGGTCTGTGCCGAGATTGACAGTGTCTGTCCCTCACCCTGAGGCACAATGCCGCGGTAGGTGCTGGGATAGAGCAGATTCTTGATTGAGAAGTTGGTGAACTTCACGCCCACCTTGCCGATGATACCGGTCTGACCCCAGCCAAGCGAGAGCTCCAGCTGGTCATTGGCTTTTGACTCGAGATTGAACACCACGTCGACGGTGCCGTTCTCTTCATTAGGCTCGGGCTGGATGTCAAGGTTTTCAGGGTTGAAGTGGCCGGTGGCGGCAATTTCACGGGCGGAGCGGATAAGGTCACTCTTGCTGAACAGCTCACCGGGCTTCACACGCAGCTCACGGCGCACCACCTTCTCATAAAGGCGGTCGTTACCGTTAATGACCACATTGTTGATGCGGGCTTGCGGACCCTCCATGATTCGCATTTCAAGGTCAATGGAGTCGCCCTGGATGTTGCGCTCCACAGGCACAATGTTATAGAACAGGTAGCCATTGTCCATATAGATGTTGCTGATGGCGTCCTCATCATCGCGGGTGCGCTTGTCAAGCAACTTCTGATTGTAGACGTCACCCTTGTGGATTCCGAGCACATCGGCAAGATATTCAGAGGAATAGACAGTGTTGCCCACCCAGCTGATGTTGTTGATGAAGTACTTCTTACCTTCGTCAAGAGTGATGTAGACATCCACATACTTATCGTTGTAAGGCACCACGGAGTCACTTACAATCACAGCGTCACGATAGCCTTTCTCGTTATATTTCTGGATTATGCGCTTGAGGTCGTCCTCATAGTCGCTCTCCACGAATTTCTTTTGCTTGAAAATGTTGAGCAGTTTGCCGTTCTCATTAGTCTTCTTCATGGCATTCTGCACAGCGTTGTCGCTCAACACCTCGTTGCCGTCAATGTAGATTTTATGAACCTTTACCTTGTCGTTTTTCTTGATGTTGATGTCAACAATCATCTCATTGGGGTGAGAAAGGTCCTCATGCTGAACAATCTGCACCTTAGCGTTGGGGAAGCCCTTTTCCGAATAGTATTGCTTGATGATTTTGTCGGCACGGTCCACAATGTTGGGCGTGATGTGATTGCCCTTCATCAGCTTGAGGCGTTCCTGCAGGTCGTCACGTTCGCTCTTCTTGATGCCGTTATAGTTAATCTCGCTGATTCTGGGCTGCTGACGGAGGTTAATCGACAGCCACACACGGTCACCGACAACCTTGTCAACCGTAATCTGCACCTTCGAGAACAGCGCCTGACGCCAGAGGCGCTTGGCCGCATTGTTGATGTCGCTGCCGGGAATTTTAATCTCCTCGCCAATCTTGAGGCCGGCAAAGCCGATTATATTGAAGTCTTCGTAGTTGTCAGCTCCGTTCACAGTGATGTCAGCAATCTCATAAGTGCGGGGCAAGCCGCTGAAAATCACCGTTGGATTGTAGATTGTGTCATTCTGAGCGGTAAACTGCGCCGATGCCGCCGAGGGCATGGCGAGGATGGCCGGAAGAATGATTGACAGAATATTGAATCGCTTGGAAGGCATGATGTGATGCAGGATATAAGATGGTGTGGGTAAAGAGGCGCAGAGGTTAAGAATTACTTTATCTGATCGGACGTGAGACCGTAGCGGCGCTCCCTTTTCTGGTATGATAAGATGGCCTTGTAGAATTCTTCGTTAGTGAAGTCAGGCCAGAATGTGTCGACAACATAGAGCTCACTGTAAGCAATCTGCCACAGCAGGAAATTGCTCACCCTCATCTCACCGCCGGTGCGGATCAGCAGGTCGGGGTCGGGATAAGCGGCAGTGTTGAGGGCCGCCGCCACGTCAGCTTCAGTGATGGCCTCGGGGTTAATCTTACCCTCGGCAGCCTCTTTGGCCAGATGACGCACAGCCTCCACAATCTCCCAGCGGGCCGAATAGCTCAGGGCAAGAATGAGAGTAAGCCCGGTGCAATGTGACGTGGCGTCGATGCAGCGGTTGAGGCAGGCTCGTGCCTGCTCTGGCATGCGGTCAAAGTCGCCAATCACGGCAAGCTTGACGTTATTTTTAATCAAATCTGGGGTTTCCTTTTCGATGGCCACTCCGATGAGGTGCATCAGGGCATCCACTTCAGCCTGCGGGCGGTTCCAGTTTTCAGTGGAGAATGTGTAAAGCGTGAGATATTTCACCCCTAATTCGGAAGCGGCTGTGGTGATGCGGCGCACGGTGCCCACACCCTCCACATGACCCTCGGAACGGTCAAGGTTGCGGACCCGGGCCCAGCGTCCGTTGCCGTCCATTATTATGGCTACATGGGCCGGAACCCGTGATTTGTCTATTTGATCAATCAGTGACATGATACGCTGTGAATCAATCTATTCGATGGCACACCACACATCGAGGGCCAAACTCGTAGGAGAATGAGATGCCCAGTGTGGAAAACCAGTCGGTATTTTTCAAAAAAGAGCTCTTTATGGTGTAGAGGTCGTTGAGATCTCGACCGTCAACTTTGTCGCCGAACACTTTGGTCATGGAAAACTCCAGAGCCAGATTAAAGCGCGGGCGCACTTTGAACTTCACGCCCACAGCCATTGGCAAGCTGAAAGCCACAGCCGAGTTGCCGTCGCTCGAAGCCAACGCACATCCCACACCCACGGCCAGATACGGGGTCCAGCGGCGCAGCTGCTTATAGGTCTCCCCCATTCCGAAAGGAAGGAAGTTGAACTCAGCGCGAGCACCGAGGTCAAACACTGTGGATGAGAATTCATACTGTGCGCCACCGGGCAGTGCGTTCTCAAAATCGGCCGTGTTGCCGCTGAGAGTAGCCACATTAAGCATGGAGCGGAGGGCAAAGCGATTGCTCGCCAGCCATCTGAACGACACATTGCCGTCAAACCCGGGCTTGTGAAACAGATTGCTCTCATTGGCATCGCCAAGATATCCGCTCATGCCCACTCCGGCGCCTATATCAAACTTATAGCTCTCTGCCTCCTCGGCATGAAGCATGGCGGCTCCCGACAAGAAAGCCGGAAGCACCACAGCCAATATTCTCAGCAAGAGCCTGGTCATAATCAGTAAAGCGGGGTGAAATAAAGACGATTGATAACTCCGCGCCAAACAGTGTTACGAAGCTGACCGTCGGCATTGGTTCCGCCAAACAGGTAGATGTAAGGACACTCCCACTCAGTGACGGCGGTCACCGCGCGTGAATCAGGCGCAGCCATCTTCCACCAGCGGGGGAGACTCATGGCGGGCATATCCTGCCATAATGCAGCAGCGGCCGGCTCTGTTGTCATCTCGGTGTTAACCACCACAGCGTCAGCAAAAGCAAACGAGGGGATATAGTCAGGCAGAGCGAAGGTGGTTGCAGCCGGGCGCCAGTTGATGCCGCGGTCACGAGAAATGTACACTGCACGGTTCAGCGAGCCGTCAGCCTTGCGGCCACCCATGGCCAGCACCACGGTCTCTTCAGTCACCACCCAGTTGGCAGCGGTCCTAAAAGCGAAATAGGGAATCAGCGTCATGCCCTCAGCTGCGGGAAGCACATCGGCGCTTATCCGCGCCCATTCACTACCGTCAAACGCCCATGTGGAGCGCACGGGTTCACCGGCTGCATTAACGCCGCCGGCAATCACAACGGTGGTTGAGGGGGTCCATTTTGAGGAGTAGCTCAAAGGTGTAGAGCTGCCGCTGACGGGGAAATCAGCAGGCACATCAGCCGCCTTGACGGCTCCGGCTGGGAATGATGTGAACACCGGAGTGCCTGCCGCATTAAGCTCTATGCCGAGCAGCGTCGACTCATAACCACCTATAATAGAGGCCATCTTCGCTCCTGTGGGGGTCCATTCGGCTCCGGGTTCGTTGCACGTGTAGAGCGCACCGGCATTGTCAAGGACATAAAGAGCTGTCTTGGTGGCTGCGAAGGTGCGCACATTAACTCCTGCAGGGAGCGTCACGCGCTTGCTCTCCCACCCCATGGCGGGATTCTCTGACACGGCCACACAGCCATTACCTTCGGCATCGGCCGTGAGAGTGACCACATCGCCGTTAAACTCCACAGTCTTCTGAGCCACAGGCGATTTCAGAAGCGACGGCAGCGCGGTGAGCGCGGTCTCGCTCCAGAAAAGCGAATCAGGGTCAATGGTGTGGACGTTGACCTTCACTTCATAGTTACGAGTGATGCCGCTCTGAGCGGTGATTTTCAGCGTAACGGGGCGAGTGAAGTCAATGCTGTCCTTCTGAGAGCTCAGGTAATTATATATGGTGTCACCTTGGNCGCCACGGTTAACAATGAGCTCCACTCCGGCCACGTTTGAAGTGGAGATGTTGACCAGNAGCTTGCTGACATCGGTGCCNTTCGGNAGCGAGTCGGCATTATAAATCTTGGCGTTCTTGAGGTCAATCGAGAAAAACACAGAGTCAAGATTGGCCAGCACCTTGTCATTAGCGGCAAGCGCAAAGCCCTCTACAACCGTGCTCTCATAGGTTGAGACNGTGGTCTCCTGAGGGTCGGAGTTACAGCTTGCAGCTGCCAAACCCAGCAGAGTGACCAATGTGTATGTGGATAGTTTGCGGAACATACATTAATTTATTTCAAGATGCAAAGTTAGCAACATTTTTCATAACTCCACCGTTTGAGTGTCAATAATTGACCATCGGCACATAGCATCCTACACTATTGACGTAAAAATCCCCGAAGCGTTACAGTTGCTTCGGGGATTATTTTTGCCGGACGGGATGAAATGTCCGAATCAGTCAAAAATGTCCTCAATTGACTCCTCCACATCGCCGGAGTCACCGCTGCCTTCGCTGCTGCCGCCATCACCGGCATAGCCGCCATAGAATTCCTTCTCGCAGAGNTTCAGATCTTCAGGGAATTCAAAGCGGGCTGNCTGGCTGTAAGGTAGCGAGGAGTCAGCATAAACCTTCTTCATGAACAGGCCGTAGATGGGGAGCGCCATAGCGGCACCCTGACCATAGCCCATGTTGTTGAAGTGGATAAAGCGCTCATCNCCNCCCACCCAAGTGGCTGCCACAAGGTCAGGCGTGAAGCCCATAAACCATCCGTCGGCATTATAGTTGGTGGTACCGGTCTTGCCACCCATCTGAGCAGTNATGCCATAGGTGGAGCGGAGGCGGTGGGCCGTACCGCTGTCCACCACATTGAGCAGCATCGACAGAATGCGGTAATAAGCCTTCTGACTGAGCACCTCAGTGTGTTTGGGGGTAAACTCGGAGATGATNTTACCGTTGCTGTCAGCAATGGCNGTGACCATCATCGGGTCAACGCGCATACCGTTGTTGGCGAATGCCGTGTAGGCNCCTGCCATCTCCTTGACCGACACGTCGCAAGGACCGAGACAGAGCGACAACACAGGGTCAAGATGGCTNTTGATGCCGAAATTATGCATTGTACGGACAAGACTTGCGGGCGACAATGCCGAAATCAGACGCGCTGAAATCCAGTTNTTTGACATGGTGAGCGCCCATCGGAGGTCAACCATCTCACCCACACGCGCGCTGCCGGCATTGCGCGGCATCCACGGCACACCGTTCTCATCCTGGAGCACCGGCTGGGANTTGAGAAACACATCGCAAGGGGTGTAGCCCTCCTCCATCGCATAGGCGTAGAGGAACGGCTTGACCGTAGAACCAATCTGGCGGCGTCCGGTTGACACCATGTCATACTGGAAGAACGAGAAGTCAGGACCGCCCACATAAGCCTTGATATGACCGTTGCGGGGGTCAACAGCCATNAAGCCGCAGCGCAGGAAGCTCTTGTGGTAACGCACCGAATCAAGCGGGGTCATNACGGTGTCAATCATGCCATGATAGCTGAANACCTTCATTTCACGCGGGGTGCGGAACGCCTGCTCAATTTCGCTGCGCGAGGCTCCGGCCTTCTGCATGGTGCGGTAACGGTCAGTGTTGCGCATGGCCGAGCGGAGCAGGTGGTTTAGGCGGATTTCCGACAGCTCNCGGCGGTCGCTCGAATAAGGAGCGCTTGACTGCCCGCGCTTTTCNCGGAAGAAAGCGGGCTGNAGATAACCNCCCATGTGCTTGGCCACAGCCTCCTCGGCATACTGCTGCATGCGTGTGTCGATAGTGGTGTAGATTTTCAGGCCGTCGGCATAGATGTCNTANTTCGAACCATCGGGCTTGGGATTCTTCTCAATCCATCCGAAGAGCGGATTGGTTTCCCAGGCAATGGAGTCGTCAATGAATTTCTGGGTCTCCCAGCCGCGATAATTGGAGCGTTCAGGCTTCTTAGCGCGCANAACCCGGCGCAACTCCTCGCGGAAATAGGGAGCCACACCATCCTTATGGTCCACCTTATGGAAGTTAAGTTCAATGGGCAGCTGCGACAGCGAATCAACCTCAGCCTCAGTGAGAAGGCCGGCTTTCTGCATCTGTTCAAACACCACATTGCGGCGCTGGAGCGTGCGCTCNTAGTGACGCACGGGGTTATAGAACGCGGGGTTCTTCACCATTCCCACAAGCGTGGCNGCCTCCTGAACNTTGAGNTCCTTNGCCTCCTTGCCGAAGTAAACCCACGCGGCACTCTTGATGCCCACGGCGTTATAGAGGAAGTCAAACTGGTTGAGATACATCTTTATAATCTCATCCTTGGAGTAATAACGCTCCAGTTTGACGGCAATCATCCATTCAATGGGTTTTTGAAGCGCGCGGGAGAAGAAGCCGGAGCTTTCAGGCGAATAAAGCTGCTTGGCCAGCTGCTGGGTGAGNGTGGAGCCGCCGCCTGCATTTTTCTGGCGCATGATGAGAGTGCGCAGCANCACACGTCCCAACGCCCTNCCGTCAATNCCGGAATGNTCCTCGAAGCGCACATCCTCGGTGGCTATCAGCGCATCCACCACATGCTCCGAAATTTCATCAAAGTCGGCATACACNCGGTTGCCTGTGTTGCGGAAATAACGGCCAATCTCCTGACCGTCGGCCGANTANACCACTGAAGCAAACCTATCACGAGGGTTTTTCAGCTCCTCTACGGGAGGCATATAGCCGATTACACCATTGTATATAAGAAAGAAAAACAGGAAAATCGCGGCCACAAACAGCCCGAAANCTGTCCACATTACCACGACGAGTGAGCGCGGCGATTTGCGCTGTTTTGCTTTTTTCTGAGTATGGTTCATGCTTATAAAAACGGATTACCGAACGCAAAATTACGCATTTATTCGCAACTTACGTTCGGTAATCACATTTTTTAGTAGTTTCGCGGCCTTAGCNGGNCCATTCAGGGCCTTATTTCAGCGTTCCGGCCTCGGCCTGCTGAATCATCTGCTGATTGGCNGTGATNTAGATTTCCACACGACGATTCTGCGCGCGGCCTTCGGGAGTGTCATTTGAAGCCACATAATCGGTCATGGGATAACCGTAGGCAGCAAGGCGTGAGGGAGANATGCCGCTGTTAATCAGATANGTCTTAACGGCATCGGCACGTCCGTTGGCCACACGCTCATTCACGGCATACGTGCCGGTGTTGTCAGTGTAACCGTCAATCTGCACATCAGTGTCGGGATTGTTGCGCAGCGAAGCGGCAAACTGGGTGAGATCNTTCTTTGCGCTCTGGCTGAGCGAGGTGCCGTTGGTGGGGAACAGGATTGCGCTGTCAAATGTCACNTTGATGGCCTGAAGGCCGTTCTGGTCAGTGACGGTCTGAACAGTTGCAGCATCGCCGAGCTGCTGCTCAAGCTCCTTTTTCTGCTTNTCCATCTTGTTGCCGATGAGCGCACCGGCGCCGGCGCCTACTGCTGCACCGATTGCAGCACCGATTCCGGCACCCTTGCCGCCGCCNATGAGAGCACCGAGGCCTGCGCCCACAGCGCCGCCACCGCCACCGCCAATCAGGGCACCCTTGCCGAGATTGTTCATGTTACACCCCGTCGACATCATCACACAGGCTGCCAACGTGAGGCCGCCACACAGTTTAATGAGTTTCATAATGTATAAATAGTTTGAAGTTTAGTTAACAATTCGTGCCGGAATCGCGCTTGGCGTAACTCCTTGGATTATTAACACACAGATGATGATTTTTCTCTTGCATGAATGATAATTTTAACTAATTTTGTGACCGGATAGAAATTCAAGCTCANTTTTATGGCAGCTCGCAAAACTTCTGACTCGGGCAGATCGGTCGTTGGAAAGGACCGCGCCTTGTTCTGGTGTCACATCGGCGCTATTCTCGCNATGGTGGCATGGGGCATCTCTTTCGTATCAACCAAAGTGTTGCTCGTCAACGGTCTTCAGGCCGTGGAAGCCTACATCTACCGTTTCGGACTCGCCTATCTGATACTNCTGCTTNTCTGCCACAAGAAGCTGCTTAGCAACAACATGCGCGATGAACTGCTGTTTCTCACCTGCGGCATNTGCGGCGGCTCAATCTATTTCATTGCTGAAAACACCGCGCTTAACCACACCTTGGTGAGCAATGTGTCGCTNATCACCACCCTNTCACCGCTCCTCACCACTCTGCTTCTGGGCGCTCTCTACAAGTCAGANAGACCATCGGCGGGAGTGCTNGGCGGCTCGGTGATTGCCTTCATAGGCGTGGGCTTCGTGATATTCAACAGCAGCTTTAACCCCGAAATCAATCCGTTAGGCGACCTTCTGGCCCTCGGCGCAGCATGCACGTTTGCAATCTATGCGCTTGTGCTCCGACGCCTCAACGCCTTCTATAACGCCACCTTCATCACCCGCAAGACATTCTTCTACGGTGTGCTGACGGCGCTGCCATTTCTTGCGTTTCAGCCCGAAATATCCTCTCCGGCCGTTCTGCTCCGCACTCCGGTGTGGGTCAATCTGGTGTTNCTGGCCGTCTTCGCCTCACTGCTCGCCTATATGATCTGGGCTGAGTCAATCAAGCGGATGGGCACCGTGAAAGCCTCCAACTATCTCTACTTCCAGCCAATCGTCACTCTGATTGCATCATGGATTGTTCTGGGCGAGAAGGTTACCTTTGTGGGCTANACCGGCTGNGCNCTGATTCTTTTCGGAGTGTGGCTGAGCGATTATCTCGGACGCAAGTCACAGCTCAAGCAAGGCTCCTGAGCCTNANGCNTCACCCCTCTTTGAGGAATTCAATTTCNTCGATAAGCTGGCGTGCCACTCCGCGGGTCAGCGGTTCGTTGCGGCTCAGCTCCTGGCGGGCAAACTCCTCGGCTGTGTCCATCTCCTGAGGCAGAAGGTTGAAACTCAGCCTNAAAGCTGCATACCGAGNCAGCGGANCCTCCTTTTTCATCATCTCCTGGGCTATCCCGGGTGCAAAAGGGAGCTTTTTGAGCAGTTTGAGACACAGCACGTCAATCACCTCGGCCGACGCCGCTCCTTCAAGCCACTCCGTGGCTTCCTCCTGAGTGAGNTCTGCCGGNGGCATCAGCATGGGAGCCAAAAGNAGACTCTCACGGGTTGACGAATTGCCTCGCAATTCACGTGCCAGCCCGGCATCAGGGCCGAATTCGGAGGCTATCTCACTGATTTGAGGGAGAGTCAAGCCGAANACAATGCGGTAAGGTGCGCCTGATTTGCGCATGTAGTCCGCAATCACGCCGTTACGCAGAGCGAAAAAGCGGCGNTTGATTTTCTGAATGGTATTGAATTCTGTTGACATTTCAAATACAAATTTAAGGTTTTTTCCTCACTAATCGGACGCGGAAACGCTATATTTGCAGAATGAAAACTTTCCGTCTGACATTATTCGCNNTCATTTGCCTGCTCGGCATAACGGCTGCCGCCACCACCCTCCCCGATGAAACTCTNCACTACTCAGTGACTTACAANTGGGGGCTGATACAAAAAGAAGCCGGCACGGCCACCCTCACGCTGCGCAACAAGGGCGACANCTACANCATGACTCTCACCGCCGCATCAAAACCTTGGGCNGACAAAATCTACAGCGTTCGTGACACNCTNAAGGGCATCGTGACCAAAAAAGGATTTTTTCCTCAGGAATACGTAAAAGTGGCACATGAGGACGGAAAGTATTCCTACGACCGCATTACNTACACCCGCGCCGGAGGTGTGACGCTCGGCAAAGCGGAGCGCCGCCGGGAAAAGAAAGGGAAAATCNCCACCACTGAGAAGCAACTCTCAGCCACCGGCGCNGCNTTCGACATGCTTTCGGTGTTCTACTATGTCAGGACCTTNAACTATGCCNCGATGAAGCCGGGAGAGACATTCAAAACCACAGTGTTCTCCGGCAAGAAAAGCGAGCTGCTCACTGTTACATATCAGGGAGTTACNAAGCTGTCACTTCCCGGCAAGAGCGGCAAGCAGGACGCCTATCACATNACTTTCAGCTTCACCACTGACGGCAAGAANAAATCAAGCGACGACATGGAGGCCTGGCTCTCCACCGATGCTTNCCACACNGCTCTGCAGCTCGTCGGNANGTTGCCCGTGGGCCAGGTGAAGGTGATTCTCAAATAAACCTCTCGGNAAATTCAAGTGTTATAGCGATGAAACCTATTAAAATTAATCGCTATGACCTATCAGGATTTATTGAACACTGTTCCCGTTACCCTCGTGGAATTCTACGCCACATGGTGTCCTCATTGCCGCAAAATGATGCCCATCGTAGAGCAAATCAAGGANTTGCTCGAAGGTCGTGCACAGGTGGTNCAGTTTGACATTGACCAAAATGAGGANCTNGCCGACGACCAGAACGTGCAGTCAGTGCCCACATTCATTCTCTACTCTGACTCAAAAGAGGTGTGGCGNCACTCNGGCGANATTGATGCNGAGGCTNTGCTCGGAAAAGTCGAGAAGTATCTGAAGTGACATGAAACGCCCGGCCCTGACATCGCCGCTCACTGACTGGCTCGTGGAACTGGGGGTACCCGTCACAGCCTCGTATTGCGACAAGCGTTTTCACAGCATGCCNTTNCACACACTTTTCGGGCTGAAAAAGCTGCTTGAGGANTTTGGTGTGGACAGCNCGGCTGTGGAGATGGCCGACAAGGCGGGGCTTGAACGTCTGCCCCTGCCGTGTCTGACGCTGACGCAGGGTAACAACGCCGTGATAATGACCGCATTGACTCCTGACAGTGTGGAGTATGTGGCCTCGGGACGTCGTAGAACCATGGCCCGGANGGAGTTTGAAAAAAGCTGGACCGGTGTGGCCATGATTGCCTATCCTGACGAAAAGTCANAGGAACCGTCATTCACGNTTCACCACAATGTGGAGCTGGCCAACAAGGCAAAGCGTTATGTCCTGGCGATGCTGGCCGCAGTGATGCTANGCTACTTTTTCGTCACNCGNGGCCTTTATGATTCTTGGTCAACCATCGGCCTCNCNGCCATTGACATTGCCGGCATCTACATTTCCATCCTGCTGGTACGCCATCAGTTAGGCTATGAGGACAAGGCCGCCAAGCGTGTGTGCGGCGCGCTNCAGCCCGGNGGGTGCGACACNGTGCTNTCCACTTCGGCCTCGAAATTTTTCGGNCTCTTCGGNTGGAGCGAGGTGGGACTGAGCTACTTCGCNGTGACCTTTGCNACCATGNTGCTCTTTCCGCAACACATGGGGTGGCTGGCGCTGATAAATCTCTGCGCGCTTCCGTTTAGCTTCTGGAGCGTGTGGTATCAGCGGTTCAGGGCAAAAGCCTGGTGCACAATGTGCCTCACCATTCAGGCAATGCTCTGGCTGCAATTTGGATGCTANCTTGGCGGCGGATGGTACTCNCGGATTCTCCCTCTNAGCCCCNCAATNGCCGTGTTGATAGCCGTNTACGGATGNGCCCTTNTGGGNCTNAACGCGGTCATGCCCATGGCCGAAAAACACAAATAACTATGAAAAAGATACCNCNCAAGGAAATAGAAGGCGCCCGGGTGCTGACACCGCTGGAAATGAACAGTTTCCACATNGGGCAACGCGGCGTCACCGTTAGAAAAATCAAAACTCCCGGAAAGCACTGAGCTCGCCGGGAGTTTCTGTTATGACGGAAGATGAGAATTATTCTTCGGGCATGAGAAGTTCAAGCATCTTGATGGCCGAGGAGGGGATGCGGGTGCCGGGGCCGAAGATGGCGGCCACGCCNGCCTTGTAGAGGAAGTCGTAGTCCTGAGCGGGGATCACACCGCCGGCAGTGACCATAATATCCTCGCGGCCAAGCTTCTTGAGCTCTTCAATCACCTGAGGGATGAGAGTCTTNTGGCCTGCGGCGAGCGAGCTCACACCAAGGATGTGAACGTCATTCTCCACAGCCTGACGGGCAGCCTCGGCAGGAGTCTGGAACAGCGGGCCCATGTCAACGTCGAAGCCGCAGTCGGCATAGCCGGTGGCAACAACCTTGGCGCCGCGGTCATGGCCATCCTGACCCATCTTGGCAATCATGATACGGGGCTGACGGCCCTCACGCTTGGCAAACTTCTCGCAAAGTTCCTGAGCCTTGTGGAAGTCAGCATCATTCTTAGTTTCTGAAGAGTACACGCCTGAAATAGTTCGGATTACAGCCTTGTAACGGCCAACAACTTCTTCGCAAGCCGATGAGATTTCGCCGAGGGTGGCACGCAGGCCGGCAGCCTTGACAGCGAGGTCAAGGAGGTTGCCCTTCTTGGTGCGCACACATTCGGTGATATCCTCAAGAGCTTTCTTCACGGCAGCTTCGTCGCGATNAGCCTTCACATTGTCAAGGCGTTCAATCTGCTCCTTGCGCACCTCGGTGTTGTCAATCTCAAGGATGTCAATGGGATCCTCGTGGTCAAGACGATACTTGTTGATACCCACGATGGTCTGACGGCCTGAGTCGATGCGGGCCTGAGTGCGGGCTGAAGCCTCTTCGATGCGGAGCTTGGGCAGACCGGTTTCGATGGCCTTGGCCATGCCGCCGAGCTTCTCGATTTCCTGGAGGTGTTCCCATGCGCGGTGAGCAATCTCGTTAGTGAGAGCTTCCACGTAGTAAGAACCGGCCCAGGGGTCAACCTGCTTGGTGACCATGGTCTCCTCCTGNATGTAAATCTGAGTGTTACGTGCAATACGTGCCGAGAAGTCGGTGGGCAGTGCGATAGCCTCGTCGAGAGCGTTGGTGTGGAGACTCTGAGTGTGGCCCAGAGCTGCGCCCATAGCTTCGATACATGTGCGGCCAACGTTGTTGAAGGGGTCCTGCTCGGTGAGTGACCAGCCAGAGGTCTGGGAGTGGGTGCGCAGNGCCAGTGACTTGGGGTTCTTGGGGTTGAACTGCTTCACAATCTTGGCCCAGAGCATACGGGCGGCACGCATCTTGGCAATCTCCATGAAGAAGTTCATGCCGATGGCCCAGAAGAATGAGAGGCGGGGTGCGAATGAGTCGATGTCCATGCCTGCGTTCACACCGGCGCGGAGATATTCCAGACCGTCGGCCAGGGTGTAAGCGAGCTCAATGTCGCAGGTGGCACCTGCCTCCTGCATGTGGTAGCCGGAGATTGAGATTGAGTTGAACTTGGGCATGTTCTTCGAGGTGAACTCGAAGATGTCAGCGATGATTCGCATTGAGAATTCAGGCGGGTAGATGTAGGTGTTACGCACCATGAATTCCTTAAGGATGTCGTTCTGAATGGTACCGGCCATCTCTTCGAGCTTGGCACCCTGCTCCAGACCTGCGTTGATGTAGAAGGCGAGCACGGGGAGAACGGCGCCGTTCATGGTCATTGACACAGACATCTTGTTGAGGGGAATACCGTCGAAGAGCACCTGCATGTCGTCGAGCGAGCAGATTGACACACCGGCCTTGCCCACGTCACCAACCACGCGTTCGTGGTCAGCGTCATAGCCGCGGTGNGTGGCNAGGTCAAATGCCACAGAGAGGCCCTTCTGACCCGACGCAAGGTTGCGGCGATAGAAGGCGTTTGACTCAGCGGCGGTTGAGAAGCCGGCATACTGACGGATGGTCCAGGGGCGCAGGGGATACATGGCGCTGTACGGACCGCGGAGGAAGGGGGGCAGACCGCTCACATAGTTNAGGTGCTCCAGGCCTTCGAGGTCGTCCTTGGTGTAGACGGGTTTTACAGGGATAAGTTCGGGGGTNACCCACTCTTCACCCTGAGCAAGGGGCTTGTGCTCGGGAACAGCAAATGCCTCCTTGGTGATATCGATTGATTTGAAATCAGGTCTCATTTCAGTTACTATAATTAAAGGTGAAGATTACTTGTTGAGCAGGCGGCGGTTGAAGTCGCGCAGGGTGTCAAGAACGTTGACGCGNACGTGAACAAAGTCATTGATGCCGGCAGCCTTGAGCTCGTCCATGCAGGCGGGAGCACCAGCCACAACAAACTCGGCGCGGCCGTCAAGAGCCTTGAACGCTGCGGGAGCGTATTCGGCATACTCGTCGTCGCTTGAGCAGAGCACCACCACGTCGGCCTTCTTCTCCATAGCGGCTTCNATGCCTTCCTCNACGGTCTTGAAGCCGTTGTTGTCAATAATCTCNTAACCGGCGCAGCCAAAGAAGTTGCCTGAGAACTGAGCGCGGGCCAGACGCATGGCAAGATTGCCGATGGTCAGCATGAACACNCGGGGACGCTTGGNAGCGGCCTCGGTTTCAAGGCGCAGGGCCTCAAACTGGCTTGCGGCGCGGGTGTTGGGCAGACCGGCTGCAGGAGCCTCTTCGCCNTGTGAGCAGCCGCAGGCGTTNGCGCCGGCGTCACACACNATCTTCTGTGCGGCGGTCTCGTTGATGTTGGGATACTGGTTGGTGCCCAGCAGAATCTCCTTNCGGCGAGCCACGTCGGTGTGACGCTTCTCGCTGGTGGCGCGGATGGCCTTCTGCACACTGTCNTTGTTGATGCAGGCAAGGAAGCCGCCATTCTCCTCAACGTCAAGGAAGAGNTTCCAGGCTTCGTTGGCGATGGCCACAGTGAGGTGTTCCACATAGTAAGAGCCGCCGGCGGGGTCAACCACNTTGTCAAGATGGCTTTCCTCCTTGAGCAGGAACTGCTGNTTGCGGGCAATNCGCTCAGAGAAGTCATCAGGCTTCTGATAGGGAACGTCGAAGGGAGTGACGGTGATGGAATCCACACCGGCGAGAGCGGCNGACATGGCCTCGGTCTGGCTGCGGAGCAGGTTCACATGNGCGTCATANATGGTCTGGTTGAAGCGNGAGGTGACAGCGTGAACAGCCATCTTGGAGTCAGCTTCCGAAGCGCCGAAGCTGTGGGCAATCTGAGCCCAGAGCATGCGGGCGGCGCGGAATTTGGCCAGCTCCATGAAATAGTTTGAGCTCACGCCCATGTTGAATTTAATGCGGCGGGCAACCTCGTCGGCCGAGAGACCGGCATCGGTGAGCATTGCCATCCATTCAGCGCCCCAGGCCATTGCATAGCCGAGNTCCTGATAGATATAAGCGCCNGCGTTGCTCAGCATCACTGAGTCAACGGCGAGAACCTTCACGCCGGGCACATCCTTCACTGCCGCAACGAGCTCAACGGCCATNTTGGCGATGTCNCCGCCGAAAGNCTCGCCGTGGCGCAGGGCACGACGCATGGGGTTAAAGTCAATTGAACCGCGGAATTCCTTTTCCCAGCCCTTGGCCTTGAGGAAGGCCACAAGAGCCTCGGCCAGAGCGAGAGCGCTCTTGGGGCAGCANGAGAAATTGATTTCCACTGCGGGAACGTGGATATCCTTAAGGAGTGCCTCAAGCACTTCGACAGAAGGATTGCCGACATGGAAACCGAGCGAGGTTACGCCCTTGCCGAGNACGTCGAGCGCTTTGGCNTTAGCAGCCTCGGGGGTGTCCTCGAGAATTTCCTGACGGGTGAGCCAGTCATTGTCAACACGCGTGCCGCGCATATAGGGATACTCACCGGGAAGTGAATCGGTTGTTGACAGGCCTTCGATGTCTTCGGCACGATACATCGGCTGCAGGTCAAAGCCTTCGGCAGTTCTCCAGACAAGTTTCTTATCAAAGGGAGCGCCCTTGAGGTCGGCCTCTACCTTTGCGCGCCATTCCTCTGTGGAAACGGGCGGAAACATGTCAAACAATAATTCTTTCTTTTCTGTCATTGCGTTATAAGAATGATGTAAATTTCATGGTAGCAAACNGNTGAGTCCACCCGTGCGCCACAAAGTTAACAACTATGTTTCACACCGCAAAATTTTTCTTTTCAATATGAAAATCGGCACTAAAAGGGCCCAAAAATTTGCGGGGCCATGTTTTCACACGGCCCCGCAGTAATGATTTATCGCTGTTCCACCTCAATCATGCCTCCTGAGGAATTGGCTGTGAGGGAGGGTGCATATTGGCTCTGGGCCGTGGCGGNNCCGGCGGTGTAGATTCCTGCCGAGTTGACCCACATGTCATAGGTCAACAGATAGGTGCCGGCGGGAAGGCGGCNGATATAGAGCGAGGTGGTGGCGTCGGCGTTGACGCGATAGAAGCTCAGCCCTTCGCTCCACACGTAGCCCGGAAGCTGCTCCACGGGCTCGAAACATGCCGGACGGTTGTCAATGATGGCCACATAGTCAATGGTGCGNCCGGCGNGGATGGTGAGGGTCACGCGCACTCTGTCGCCCACCTGCATGCGGCCGTTGGCTTCACGCGCTGTGCCGTCAGGCGCTATAATCAGGCTTGATTTCTCAATCTCCAGATCATCAACCGAGTGAGGCTCGATGGCCGTCAGGGGCTGCANATCGCGGCAGAACACTGCGCCCCATGAGGGGGTNGCGGCGCTGCCGGCAATGGTGAGCGTGGAGCCTGAGGGATGGAGCGANGATATGTCGCGGCGGAAGTAGCCGAGGGTNTGGTCGGCGGGAGTGGCGTCAACAGTGGTGTCGCCAACTTTCACCTCCACTCCGCGGGCAGGGGTCATCCACTTGCCTGACGAGGCGAGGAAGGATGCCACAATGCGTGTGGCCGAAATGCAATCNCCCCAGTTCTGCGCNCCTTTCTGAAGCACGAGCCACTGGCGGATGCGGTCAATATCGGCGCANCCGGGATCACACATGGCAAANGCGTCGAGCACCACACAGGTGGCTGCCGCGTCGTTGTATGACCCGTAGCTGATNGAGGGCCACCACATGCCCTTGGCGGNCGANGTCTCGGCATACTCGCGAAGCGATTCCAGGATGCCTGACGCCGTGGTGGCATAATTATGGTTATANAGAATCATGGCTGCCACGGCCTTNTCNGCAACNTCNAGGTCCTTCCATCGGCCCAGAAGCTGCTGGACGGTGGCCGACGACACTCGCTGCGCCGCCGTTGACTGGCGCACGTCGGGGAAGCAATCGCGGATGCGGGTATAGTTGGTGTAGTTGGAGTTGGGATACTTGCGATAGTCCTCGGCCACGCTTGCGTCAAGCCATGTTACGGCTTTGTTNACCATCGAGGCGAGGGTNGAATTCTTGGGNGTNNAGCCCAATCGGTTGAGCGAGCCGAGAATGGAGAGCACGCGNTCGGTGGCCCANCGGTCAGGGCTCTTGGCNTCGGCACACCANCTCCAGCCTCCGTCAACCTGCATCTTTGACAGCGCGCTGACGGCCGAGGCGATAGTCTTGTCAATCTCNCCGCGGTCAAAGAGGAGGCTCAGGCGCTCCATGCGCTCGGTGTCGCTGCGGGNGTCCATCATCCAGGGTGTGGCCTGNAGCAGGGCTATCTTGAGGTCGGCATTGCGTTCAAGCATCGACACGAGCACGGAGTCGGAGCGGTNGCTCTCGGTCCACTGACGCAGGGCNTTGGCCACCGANGGATTCTGGCGGATGATGCCGTCGGCCACGGCTGCCGAGAAGAGCACCGAGGCGGCATTGATTGATGTGTTGACCCCTGACGTGGTGAGGCCGGGGAGGGCCGTCACAACGTACCACGCCGGATTCTCGCAGAATTCGAGGGTCACNGCGGCGTCGGCCGACATTTCAGGGAGCTTCTGGCTGTACACCCGCTCGCCTTCAGGGATATAGAAGGGCATGGTCTGAACCACGGGCTGCGCGGCTTCGAGGAGCGGAATGAGNGCCTGCTCGCCGTCGGCAAAACGGTCAATGGATGATTTCACANGATAGCCGAGCATGGTCAGNGAGCGGGGTGCGTCGATAGTCACCACCACAGGCTCCGATGCTTGCGGAGCGAGCTGNGAGGTGAATTTCTCGGTCTGAAGGACGCGTCCGTCAGCNGGGTCAAAAATCTCCACTACGGTGCTCACCGTGTGGTGCTCGTCGCTGTTGTTCATNACCAGAGCNCTNATCTCGGCACGNTCGCCCTGGCGGAGATANCGGGGAAGATTGGGCTGAACCATCACGGGCTTGGAGGCCAGAACAGCCACATTGGTCATCTCGGCGGCAAGCAGTGCCTTGTTAAAGGCAATGGCGTTGAAGCTCCAGGTGGTGTTGGCGTCAGGCACGGTGAAGGTCACTGACAGTCGTCCATTGTCATCAGTGGTGAGCATGGGGCGGAAGAATGCCAGGGNCACCTCTTTGTCTCGATAAGTGAAGGGGACGTCGGTCGATGTGTAGGAGCCGCCTTCTGCGNACTCGGCACTTCCGGCAACCATAGCCACCTCTTNTACGGCCACCTCATCTACGGCATCCGCCCCAGAATCTACGGCTCTGAATTCCGTCATCACCGCGCGTGAGGCGTTCTTGTACATTATGGTGTTGCCCANATGTCGCCCTGCCAATGATCGTCCGTAGGTGTTGAATTCAGGGACGCTGAGAGACTGCGTGTCAAAATGCTTGACTCTTGAATACAGCCCGCTGATTATGTCATTGTTAACCGCCGACGTCTGCATTGACCAGCTGCGATAATAGCTTAAAGCGGGGTCAAATGTCCAGNATGAGGGCAGGATGGCATCAAGGGCGCTGTTATACATGTCGAGAATCACAGCGGCCGCTTCAGCCGTACCTTCGGTGTCTGTGATGGTGAAGGTCCATGTCTCCTGCGANCCGGGCACCACTTTGTCGCGCATTGACTCGGCCTTGATTTCGAGCTTGCGGCAACTNTCCGGCGCGGTGAGTTTGACGGTCAGGNTGCCCGTCTTATAGTCGGCCATAGCGTCAAAGGATGCCGATGCCTCTTCTACGCCTTCNGGNAGCGACACCTCNACNNTGCGCATGCCGGCAGGGAAATCAATCCAGCGCTGCTCCAGAATTTTACCCTTTGAGAAGAGGGTGTAGAGCAGGTGAGTTGACTTGGGCGCCGCAATCAGCACTTGGCCGCGGCGCGAACCGTCAAGGGCAACACTTCCTGCCGGGGTCCATATCACGCAATCCTTTACGGGCGACACCTTAGCCGCGGGTGAGTAAAGAATGGTGCTNACAGTGGCCGAGTCGCCACCCTCCTCCACCCTGAAGGAGATGGAGGCNGCCCCCTGCCCTGCTTTTGACAGGTCAACAACGGGATTGGACGCCATGAAGTTNCCNGACAGCAGCAGGGTGTCGCCGCGCATCACCCGGTAAGCCACGCGGGTGTTAACCGGTTTGTCNTCCATATNNGTCACTTTCACNCCGAGNGATGCCGGCTTTGAGATGTCGATAGCGTTGGGGGTCTCCACAAAGAGTGAATATACCGGNCCGCGTGNAAAAATCTGCGACGCTTCGCANCTTTCGCCNCTGGCGGAGGTGACGGTGAATCGTGCAATGTAAGGTCCCTGAGGGGCGGGTGAGTTGTCAAGGGCCTCGGCGGGGATCGTCACGGTGAATGAGCCGTCAGNCCCGGTCACCATTTCNGCGNTGAAAAACGGCTGNGACTCAACAGGCCTCCAGCGATAGCGCGANGTGGCGCGGAGCGACACACTGACCTTGGCNTCCCCCATCGGGAANCCNGAATAAGCTTTTGCCACNCCNNGGAGAATCACGNTGCCATCCGGGCGGGTCTCTGCGCCTGAGGNCTCGACGGCAAAGGTGGGTAGCTTATAGTCCGACACCGTAAACCGGCCGTCNCCAACGTAGGATNTCCCGTCGTTGACAACNATNCGGCATTGGCTCTGCATCATTGACGCCGGCAGGTCAAAGCTGCCGGAAAGGCGACCGTAGTCATCNGTCACGGCTGTTACCGAGGCTATCTCGGTGGAAAATTCATCCATAAGCACCACCGTCAGCTCTTTATCGCAGACCAGCTGCTTTGACTCGGGACCTACACTGTAAACCACGGCGCTCCACTCCATTTTATCGCCGGGACGATACACNGGAAGCGACGTATAGACCATAGCCCTCTTCACGCTCTGCNTGTCTTTCCGGTTGTTATAGCTGTAAAGCCAGATGGACGGTGTGTATGAGGTGCCGTCAGTGGCCCACAATGGCATCCCATTGTCTCCGGTTNNCGGGANNACACATTTCCCTTCGGCATCAGTGGTCCCCAAGTTGACGGTCTGGCCTCCTCCGGCATAGATGCTTCTATTTCCTGTGGCTTTAAGTCCGAAAACGCTTATATTGTCCAGCGGACGGCCATCTTCGCCGTTCATCACCCACACAGCCGGGGTGTCGAAGGTGGAGCCGGAAATTGCCAGGCGAGTACACCAGAGCGGCTCATACGCATTGTTCTTGATGGCAACGCCTTCAATCACGGGCACAACTATATAGCATCCTTCTTTGTCAAACTTATAGTTCAGACTCACCTTGCCATAGCAAGGGATGGTGTCGCCTAACGACACGGCGAATGTTCCTATTTTTTCACAGTCAGGCGTGAGCTCCATCATTGACCGCTGCGCCTGAGGACGTTTCACCTTATATATATCAACGTGCCCTGAAGTGACGTTCTCGGCATTGACTTCAATTTTCACTTCACTGCCCGGTGCAAACGCCTTGGGTGTGGACACATCCATGCGCTTTTGCTCCAGCATAGCTTTGTGGTTTTTCAGCACGTTAGCCCGGAGAAAGGCGGGATAGGCCTTGAGGAATCGGTTGATGTCCTTCAGCAGCGCGCGTCCGTTGGCGTTAGTGACATCGGCACTTGTCTTCTCGCAGATGGCAATCAGCGCCTCGCCGGAAAACTCCGTGTCGCGAAACCGCGAGTCATATATGCCACGAAGCTGACGGAGCAGGCTCTCCTGACTGTCATTGTTGACATAGGAGGTGCCGAAGATATGGAATGACAGGAACATCAGGCGCTGAACCTGCTGATAAATCTGCGGGGCCGGCTGATTGGCGTGGCAATCCACCAAGCGGTCATAAAGCTCGAGAATCCGCCATGCGTCAGGGGCACTGAGCCGCACACTTCCGGCAGGCTTGTGAAGCGCGCTCAGCGGCACCACATCGCCCACCGTCAGGATTGACTGATAGCTTTTCAAGGCCTGATTGGCGGCAAAATCAAACAGTGTGGGATAATAAATGGCTGAAAGCTTGTCGAATGTCAGAACCGTGTCCCACTTCTGCACCGACGTGCCCAGCAGCGCTTCCTGATTGGCCAGCGCGCGGTCATAGAGGTTGCAGATGCGGCTTCGGAACATATCCCCGCTCCACTCCATCACATTGGCAGGATAGGCGTTGAGGGGCAACACGCGCTGATCATAGTTCCAGCGGTTGATGTCATAAATCTCCTGATAGATGTTGGCCAGCAGCAGGTCAACCATCGAGGCTGTCACAGAATCGGTCACCTGTGAGCGCGCATCGTTAATGACAGCCAGTGACTTCGCCGCATCCTCGGGGTTAACCGAGGTGCGGGCTATGGTGCCGTCAATCAGCGCTTTCACCACCATCTGTCCGTTACCGCTTTTCAGGGCCGACTTGAGCGAGGACTCAGCCTGCTCGGCCACCTTTGCGGGATAGGCAAAATCAGGCGCGCTGACTTTCTGGGCCATTGCGGCGAGGCTCAGGGCTGCCGCAACACAATAGACAATGAATCGTTTCATATTCCAATGAACATTCGTTGATAAAAGTCAAGAGAGGAACCGCGGCTCCTCTCTCGTGTAAATGTGGATATAATAGTGGAGGAATCAGCGCTTTGCCTTCTTGGAGGCTTTGCGACGGTTCTGATGCTCCTTGATAATCATGCGGTTAAACTTCATCTCGGTCTTTTTCAGCTTAAAAAGCTGTGCAGGGGTGAGAATAGCCTTGAATTTGGGAAAATAGCGCATCTCGATGGCGTTTTCGCGTCCACGCATCTCAAACTGGGCCTCCGCAGCTTTGGTAAGCTCCAGATCAGTGGCCTTGTCGCCTTTCTTGCTCACCTCTTCCACCATGCGGCGCATCTCCTCTCCGAGTTTGCGCTGCTCGGCGTCCATAGCGTCATAAACAGCAAAGAACTGTTTCTGCTGCTCGGCGCTGAGACCAAGCTCCTTGGTGAGATATTCGTGCTTATACTGCACCATCTCCTTCATCCACGCGGCGCGTTCGGCTCCTCCGGGATGCTTCTGCTGAGCCCACATGGCCGGCATCATCGCCACGACCATCAACAGTGTGATAATCAGTTTCTTCATTGTTGTGTCAAGTGGTTAGTTTCCATTCCATATTTCGTCAACAAGCTCGTCCGTGTCGGACTGCCCGAGGAAATATTCATCAATAAATGTGTCGTTTGACAGCGCCTCGGCCAACACGGGGTTGGAGTCAATCGAGAGATTGTTGGAGGGGCGGATGTGGTCAAAAAGATTCATCATCAGCCACACTCCTGCAAACATCGCCGCCATATACACATAAGGGCGCACCGTCTGCCAGAAGTTGCGCGGTGCGGGCTTCTGACGCTCGGCCTGCTCGCGTTCCCACGGCTGCTCAGGGAGCGATGCCGCCATCCGGGCCGCAAAGTCGTTGAAATAGCCGTCAGGCACTGTCATGCCCGTCCGGCGGTCAACTTTGTTTAATATGTCGTTCTGTTTCATCAGTTTCTTCCTTTTGTTATTGATGATTAGACTCCCGAGGGGCCTCTTGGTTTAGTCACCTTCGCCAAAAAATTTCTCTATTTTTTTCACCGCAAGATGATAGGATGCTTTCAGGGCGCCGACGGAGGTGCCGAGAATCTCGGACATATCTTCGTATTTCATTTCGTCATAGTAGCGCATATTGAACACAAGCCTCTGCTTGTCAGGCAACTCGGCCACGGCTTTGCGTAGCTGCAGAGCCAGTTCGTCGCCGTCGATCATCGTGTCGGCTTCTATGGCTTTGACCGTGTGCGACTCGGGATTGTCAAGCGACACATTCTGCCGCTTGCGCTCTTTCTCGAGAAAGGTGAGGCTTTCATTGATGGCAATCTTATGGAGCCATGTGCTCAGGCGCGCGTCGCCGCGAAAGTTATCGAGCGACTGCCATGCCTTCATGAACGTGTTCTGCAGCAGGTCATTGGCGTCATCGTGGCTGTTGACCATTCGACGGATTTGCCAGTAAAGCGGCTCGCTGAAAGCGGCTATGGCCTCCGAGAATGCAGCGCGGGCCTGCGCGGGATTCTTAAGGCGCGCCTCAAGCTCCCGGATGGCGTCGGCTGACGACGATGACGGTTCGGTTTTTGCCATGTGATTATTCTGTGATTTAGCTTGTAAAATTAGAAAAGAATATCACACAATTAACTCAAAAAATGTTAAAAACGCCTCTTCTCACCATTCAAAGAACCGGATGAGCGACAACACAAACGTCACGAGGCCCGCAGCAATGGCAAGCCACAGAAACATCACGAAGCCCCAGAAGTAGCTCATAAGCACAAACATCATCGTGGCGAGGAGTCCCACCACGATGAGCACATTGACAAGTGTGTAGTCTCTTTCAGGCTTCATGACACAGAGGTATTTACCTCTAAAACGCCCCGAAGCCCCTGACGGTTTAGCGGTCAGTCGCCGGGAGTGGCCACCGATTTCGCCCTGAGCACGCTGCAGGCTATGCTCACAAGGATGCCCGTGGCGGCCGCTATGCCGCTGAGCATCTTCACGGTGACGCCCGGCGTGGCGCGGTCAGTGAGTAACGACCACACCACAAACGCCACTGCGGCGACAATGCCTAACGCATAAGCCACACGCTCAAGCGGCGACGATGAAGCCACTGGAAGCCGGTTGAGCACCTTGCGGGTAAACCACGGGGTGCGGGGTGCCTCGGGCAGCTGTTGCTTCAATATTTCGGAAAACTGTTTGTCATCAATCATGCTTGTTCAAGTGTTTGAGCCATCCGGGCTTTGGCCCGGTGAAGGCGGATTTTAACGTTGCCTTCGGTCAGGCCCGTCATGCGGGCTATCTTGCCGAGAGGCAAATCTTCAATGTAGCGCAGCAACACGAGGCTGCGGTCAAGAGGGGCCAGCGAGGCGAGCGCCACTCCCACATCATGCCCGGCATCAATCTGCGAGGCCGTGTCCTGCGCCCCGAGCGCCGAGTCAGGCAGGCTGTCATAGTCAGCCGCGGGATGCTCGGCTCTTAGCCACGAGAAGTACTCATGCATGGCTATCGAGGTCACCCAGGTGCGGAAGCGTGAGGTGGCTTTGAATCCGCGGAGCCCTTTCCACGCTTTGAGATAGGCTTCCTGAGCCAGATCATCAGTGAGCGAGGCGTCGCCCCCGGTGAGATTGAGCAGAAACCGCCGGAGCGGTTCCTGCGTAGCCTCCACCAGCCTCCCGAAAGCGCGCCGGTCATCCATTGCCAGACAGCGCGCTATCAGGGCCAGTTCGTCAATCTTGCTCAGAGCCATTCTCCTTATCCTTCATCAGGCGATTCTCAATCAATACAGTCAGGAGCTTGGAGATACCTATAAATATAGGCACTGTCATCAGCGCGGCCGGAGCATCGGCATCAACACATTCAAAGAACAGGAAGAAGCCGAATCCCCATGCAATCCACAGCAGCCCGGAGCGGATGCGGGTCATCCTAAGGTCTTTTTTTCTGGTGTCGCGATAGAATTCCGGGGGCAGGGGGTTGCCCAGACGAAGCGACAGCTCTATGAGCGAGGCGCGGCGGGTGCCGCGTTCGTTAAGATAGCGGGTGCCGAGAATCATGCCCACTATGAGCACCACGGCGGGGATGAAAAACACGCCTATGATGGCCAGAATCTTCTTGAGCTCGTTTGAGTCTTCTCTGGCGTTGTTGCGGTTCAGGCGTTCAATGATTTCCTGAGCCACGTCGGTCTCCATGAACTGTTCCACACGGTCGTCGGCATCAACGATTATAAGGGTGTCGGCCGTGGCGGTCAGGGTGTCGGTGGTTTCAATCTGAGCGGGAGCCGCCGGTGCTGACGGTTTGGTTGCCGAGGCGGCGTCAGCCGTAGCGGCGGCCGCAATTGTGATGAGTGATGCGATGAATAGTTTGAGTTTCATTTTCTTTTTGGTTTGTGATTTTGATTTCACTCGTTTGATGCACTGACGGCGGTGTAAAGTTACAACCATTCTTGTTAAAATAGGTTAAAGCAAGAACTCCGTTTGTCTAAATTCGTTAATATTGGGGAATTAAATACTTTCACGTCAACCCATCTACAGCCTCAACCCTCTCATAAGCCATGCAGCAAGTAAAGCGCAAACCGTTACCCGTCAGGATTTTCCGTTTCTATGTAGACGGTTTCAAGGCCATGACCGTGGGCCGCTACCTTTGGGCCATAATCCTGATTAAGCTGTTTATAATCTTTTTTGTGTTGAAGCTGTTCTTTTTCCCCAACATTTTGAATCGTGACTATGACAATGACGCCGACAGGGCTTCGGCCGTGCGCCGCTCCATGCTTGACCCGGCTCGTCATTGACCTGTCTGTCTCCCTCCTCTATCTCCCGAGTGTTTCACCCCATGAAAACCAAAATCAACAAGTATAATAATTTTTTACCTTAAAATTCGCTTATGGACGATTTAATGAGTGTAGTTGACTGGTCAAGAGCTCAGTTCGCACTGACGGCCATGTATCATTGGCTGTTTGTTCCGCTGACGCTCGGCATCTCGGTCATTGTCGCCATCATGGAGACAATCTATTTCCGCACACGGAGTGAGCGCTGGCTCGCCATCACCAAGTTCTGGATGACTCTCTTCGGCGTCAACTTTGCTATCGGTGTGGCCACCGGCATCATTCTCGAGTTTGAGTTCGGCACCAACTGGTCAAACTACAGTTGGTTTGTGGGCGACATCTTCGGCGCGCCGCTGGCCATTGAGGGCATTCTGGCTTTCTTCATGGAGTCAACCTTCATCGCCGTGATGTTCTTCGGCTGGAAAAAGGTCAGCCCCGCCTTCCATCTCACCGCCACATGGCTCACTGCCCTCGGCGCCACCCTCTCGGCTATGTGGATTCTCATTGCCAATGCATGGATGCAGTATCCTGTGGGCATGGAGTTTGACCCTGACCAGATGCGCAATGTCATGGTCAGCTTCTTTGATGTGGTACTCTCACCCGTGGCAATCCACAAGTTCTTCCACACTGTCCTGTCCGGCTGGGTGCTGGCATCGGTGTTCGTCATCGGCGTAAGCTGCTGGTTCCTGCTCAAAAAGCGCAATAGCGACATGGCAATGCGCTCAATCAAGGTGGCAGGATGGGTGGGCCTCTTCGGTCTCCTCATAACCCTCTGGACCGGCGACGGCTCCGCTGTCGACGTGGCTCGCGTGCAGCCCATGAAGCTCGCCGCCATGGAGGGCCTCAACCACGGCAAATGCGGCCAGGAAATCATTGCTTTCGGCATCCTCAATCCTTCTTGGTCACCCGAGAGTCAGGAGGATGAGTTCCTGGTGAAGATTGCCATCCCCAAGGGCCTCTCCCTGCTTGCCAACCATGACATCAACTCTTTTGTGCCCGGCATCTCTGACCTTGTCGACGGCATCGAGCTGACGCAGACAGGCGACACTGTCCACACCGTCAGCTATGCCGACCGCATTGCCATCGGCCGCACCGCCCACGAGGCTCTCCGCGCCTACGACACTGCCTCGCTGGCCGGCGACTCTCAAGCCATGGACTCGGCTGCTGCCGTGCTCAAGGCCAACTACAAATACTTCGGCTACGGCTACCTTGACTCGCCTCAGGAGGCCATCCCGCCCGTAGGCGTGACATTCTACGCTTTCCATCTCATGGTGACCTTCGGCGGCTATCTCCTCCTGTTCCTCGCCGCAATGCTCCTCTTTGCCTACAAGATGCCGCAGATGCTCTCCCGTCCCTGGGTGCTATGGATCGGCATGCTCTCCATCGCCGCCGTCTACATCTGTAGCGAGTGTGGCTGGATGACAGCCGAGTTTGGCCGTCAGCCCTGGATTATCGAGAGCATCATGCCCACCAAGGCTGCCATCTCAAGCATCTCCACATCTACTGTGGTCATCACCTTCTCGCTCTTCGCTCTGGTGTTCACCGGCCTCCTCATTGCCGAAGTCGGCATCATGCTCCGCCAGATTTCAAAGGGCTCAAAAACTAACTATGAACTCTTAAAAGACTAAAAACGATGATTGAACTCCAACACCTGCAGACCTACTGGTGGCTGCTCATATCTGTCCTCGGTGCAGTCCTCGTCTTTCTGCTCTTTGTCCAGGGCGGACAGACTCTGCTGCTCTCTCGTCGTCCCAAATCAATGCCCGTGGAGCTGATGGTCAACTCGCTGGGTCATAAGTGGGAACTCACGTTCACAACCCTCGTGGTTTTCGGCGGAGCTTTCTTCGCTTCATTCCCTCTGTTCTATTCCACAAGCTTCGGCGGGGCCTACTGGCTCTGGATGCTGATTCTCTTCAGCTTCATCATTCAGGCCGTCAGCTATGAGTTCCGCTCTAAGCCGGGCAACCTGTTCGGAACCGCCACCTACGATGTGTTTCTCTTCATCAACGGCTGCGTGGGCTGTGTGCTCCTCGGCGTGGCTGTGGCAATGTTCTTCAACCCTTCTGACTTCACCGTCGGCATGGGCAACATCCTCGACGGCGGCTCGCCCGTAATCTCTCGCTGGGCCCCCACCCACGGCTTCGAAGCCATCTTTGACTGGTTTAACCTCCTGCTCGGCTTCACCGTCCTCTTCCTGGCGCGCACTCAGGCTTCGCTCTATTTCATCAACAACATCTCTGACAATGACGCTTTCTATCAGGAACAGCGCCGCTCTGTGCTCATCAACGGCCTGATTTTCGTGGTGCTCTTCGTGGCTTTCGTCGTTGTGCTCCTCTGCCGCGATGGTTATCAGGCTTTGACCGCCAATGGCGTGCCTGACAATCTCCACGCTTTTGAGGTGGTGAAATTCAAGTATTTCAAGAATTTCATTGACATGTGGTGGGGTCTGATTATCTTCCTTGCCGGTGTGCTGATGGTGCTCTACGGCATCGGCCGCACCGTCCTGTCCAAAGCCCCTTTCACCAAGGGCATCTGGTTCAGCGGCATCGGCACAATCCTCGTGGTGCTCACTCTCTTCTGGGTGGCCGGTTACAATGACACTCCCTTCTATCCTTCGGTGGACATGGCAAGCTCGCTGACCATCCGCAACAGCTCGTCAAGCCAGTTCACTCTCGAGGTCATGAGCGTGGTGTCAATCCTGGTGCCTTTCGTCGCTGGCTACATTGCTTACGTTTGGCACTCGATGGACCGCAAGAAAATGTCGCCTGACACTCTCAAAGGCCAGGACGAAGTGTATTGATTCGCATGCCGGCTCAGCTCCGGCTTCCCCCTTATTCGCCGCACCCCGGAAGTTTCTTAACCGAACACTTCCGGGGTGCGCCCTTTTTCCGTACCTTTGCATAAACCCCTTCATGCGCATGCTCCCGTTCAGAATCAGCAATCTCTTGGCATCGGCCGTCATGATGCTCCTTGCTTCCTTTGCCGGCGGCATGGCTTCATCGTGCAGCTCGGGCTCGGAGTCAGCTGCTCAACTGGCCCGCGCTGAGAGTCTGATTGTCCATTCTCCTGACTCGGCCGTGTCACTGCTGGCGGAGATTGACACCACTGCTCTCTCCGGCAATCAGAGGTTGCGTCACCGGCTGCTCAGCTCTTTCTCCGCTTTGTTAGCCGACGGCGCTGAGCTGCCTTTGCTGGATTCATGCGCCATTGCCGAGGGTAACAATGCGTTCAGCGGGCGCCTTGACTCTGATGAGGTGAAATGGCTCCTCGTAAAAGCCGCTGATGCGGAGCGTAAGGCAAACCCCGTTCGGCGCATCGAACTCCTCAAGGATGCCGAGTTTCTGGCCGGACAGATTGATGACCGTTTTGACCTCGGTGTGATTTACCGGATGCTGTCGCGCACCTATTCTGATGGTTATAACGCCATTGTGGCCAAATATTACGCTGAAAAAGCTGTTGGGATTTTCCGTGAGCTCGACTCTCCTTCGCTTGTGCGGAAGGCTCGTCTTGACATCATTGGGGCCATCTGCGTTGAGCGTGATTATGCAACCATGCTCGACTCCATGCTTGCGCTCCGTGATGACATGCTGGCCCACGCTTCCCCCTCGCAGCGGCTTGAATTTCTCGATAATCTTGCACGTGCCTACGATTCTAACGGCCGCACTGAGGTGGCGCTGGAAATATGGAACAGCATCTGCAATGACAGCAATGCCAACTCAAACACTCTTGCCCACCGTGCCCTCGCCTATGGGAGAATCAACCGTCTTGACAGTGCATTGCTCCTAATCCGCCAAGCAAATGCGCTGCCACATAATGCCACGGATGAGTATCTGTGTCGCAATGTCGAGTATAAAATCTATGAGAAGCTGGGCCGGTCAGCCAGCCTGCCGCGCATCGACAGTCTGAGATCTATCGCCGAGAATAAAATTTTTGACGAAAAGCGCCTTCAGGAGCGCTCTATGGCCGTAAACATAAAGTTTGAATCGGCCATCAAAACTGCTTGGATGGAAGTGGCGCGCACTCGTCAGCGAACGCTCATCGCGGTGTTCTGCACCATCATTCTGGCCTTCGGAGCTGTGGCGCTGTTCATTATCCTGCGCAAGCGCAACCGCATGCTCCGCCTTGAGCATGAACGTGACCTCTACAGGCTCTGCGCGTTGCAAAACACCCTTTTTGAATCCAATAGCCGCAACAAGGAGATGTCGACCCGCATTTCCGAGATGTTTCGTGACCGTTTCACTCTCCTCGACGGGCTTGCCTCCGCTTTCTTCGAAAGCCACGACACTCCTCATGAACAGAAGAGAATCTATCTGCGTGTCAGAGACTCCATCAACGACTTCAGCTCTGAAACTGCCTCTCGTCAGCTTGAAGCGTTGGTCAATAACTATTCGAGCAATCTCATGGAGCATTTCCGCAGCGATTTCCCCTCTCTGAGCAAGGCTCAGTATCGTCTGGCGCTTTACCTGTTCTGCGGTTTCTCGCTTCAATCCATCAGTGTGTTCACAGGCTCTTCGCTGCGCAATCTCTATGTTTACAAATCGCGTCTGAAGTCGGTGATAAGCAACGGTGATTGCTCCCGAAAGGATGACTATCTCAGCTTTTTCAACTGATTCCTCCGCCGTGTCGCGGCTTGTTGCAAATCATCGCAATCGCACTCTGACTGTCAGTCGTTTACAATAGGAAATGTAAGATTGTGTAGTTGCACTTTCCGGTGACAATTCGGTAATTTTGCAGCATAATTCCTAATCGTTTTTCGCTTATGCTACGTATTTTAATTTTCACTATCATGCTATCGGGCTTGATAGTTCGCGATGTCACCGTCGCTAAGGATTCCTCGCAGCTCTCGGCGGCTGACAAGGCCGCCATTGTCACTCGCTTTGCCACTGAGGTGAAGTACAATTTCGCTCACCTGGACAATGTCAAGGGCTCCTGGGACAGCATTTGCTCGGCGCGTTTGCCCGAAATTGTGGCCACTCATTCCGACGAGGCTTTCCTTGACAGTCTCAAATTGCTGTGCGCCACACTCCATGATGGTCACACTGCCGTGTGGTGCAACACTCCCGCCGTGCGTGACTGGCCGCTGCCGTTTTTCACCAAGCGTTTCGGCAACCGTGTGTTTGTCACTGATGTGATTACTGACAGCATGATTGCCGCCGGGCTGCGGCCGGGCACCGAGGTGCTGGAGATTGACCATCTCCCCGTCATTGACTATGGCCGCCGTAATGTGATTCCTTATCTCCCCTCTTCCACTCCTCAATGGTCTGAGTTCGAATCTTTCTTCGGCGGATGGCTCACCAACGGCCCGGTCAACCGCAGCGTCAATGTTAAGTTCTGCAATGGTCCTGACTCTGTGTTCTCGCTCAATGTGGCACGCGACATGAATTGGCAGCACAATCCTTATCTCAAACAGACAGTCTCGTTCCGCATGCTCCCTGACAATGTGGGCTACATTAAGATTCCATCTTTTCAGCAGGGGCGGTTTGACGGCAATACTTTTCTGGAGGCTTATGATTCTCTCCGCAATGTGTCGGGGCTGATTATTGACATCCGTGACAATAACGGGGGCAACTCCCTTTATGGCAATGCGATTATGCAGCTGATCTGCACCGACACCATTCAGGGGCTTCCATGGTCATCTCCGCAGTATGTGGCTGTTCTTCAGGCGTGGGGTCAGCCTCAGGAACTCTATCAGAAGGAGGGGGGTAAGTTGGTTCCCATATGCATGGAGACTTCTGAATTCGCTCCGTTCACTGCGCCGGTGATTCTTCTGGTCAATAGCGGCACTTTCTCTGCTTCGGAGGATTTTGCTGCGCTTTTCAAGGCCGCTAACCGTGGCTTGATTGTCGGCACTCCCACAGGCGGCAGCACCGGACAGCCCATTATGATTGACCTCGGCCATGGTTACGCTTCGCGGATATGCACCCGCAATGAATGGCTCCCTGACGGCACGCGTTTCATTGGCGTTGGCATTATCCCTGATGTGATGGTCGAGGAAACGGCTGAAATCTTCTCGGGCATTGACCGTGTCCTCGAAAAAGCGCTGTCGCTCCTTCCCCGCTAAAAGCGCTTTTTTGCATTAAAACAGCCCTGCGCACCTCTAATGTCCGCAGGGCTGTTTGCTTTGTTTGAGTTATTGTGCCTCCGTGGCGGGAGTTGATTCCGGGACTGTAGCCTCTTCGGTGAGCTTAAACATCACCGGCAGGGCATATTCAATCATCACGGGCTCTCCGTTCACCTTTGCGGGCTCAAAGGGCTTGAGCTGCTTCACGGCGGCAATTGCCGCTGCATCAAGCTCGGCCGTCACGCTTTTGATGACTTTGCAGTCGGTTATCTTTCCGCTTTTGTCCACAATGAAGCCTATCACCACTTTTCCTTCGGTCTGGGTCTTCACGGCTTCTTCGGGATACACCAGCGAGCTCGCCAGGTCTTTCATCATCTGCTGCAGGCCGCCGGGATATTCAGGCATTTCGTCCACGGCCGCATACACCGTCTCCTCTTTCTGTGTGTTGCCTTTCGGAGCCACGGTTTGCACAGGTGGCTTTGTTTCGCTAACTTTGCTGTCGACCGGGCTGCTCGCGGTCATGACAATGTCGGCTGCCGGTGCGTCCTCAATCATTATGGCAGAGGGCTTGGCATCGCTGATAATCATCCGGGCCGTCGAGGCTTGGGTCAGCACAGATGCCACGGCGGGAACGCGGGTTAACCACACTGCCCCTCCTAACACGGGCAGCAGAAGGAACGGGGCGACACGCCTCAGTCCCTTCGGACTTTTTGAATACATCATAGTGATTCTGTTTTTAAGATTACTGTGACTCAGGCTATTGGCGAGCGACGGGAATCCTCCGCCAATAGCCTTTCTTACTAATAACATCTGGTAGGCCCGGCAATCCACTCCGCTCTTGATTACCTCTGAATCGGCCTGATATTCGTGGACCGCGCGCAATTGCCTGAGCATGAACCACGCGGCGGGATTGAACCATTGAACCACACACACTGCGTGAGCCAGCATCAGGTCGGCCCAATGATTCGCAGCCACATGGGCACGCTCATGTGCAATCACCATCTCCACATTTTCGTCCACATCCTTAGCGGGGATAATGATGGTTCTCAGGATGCTGAAGGGGGCTATCGTGGGGTCGGCGATCACTCTCACTCTCAGGCCGCAAATCTCTTTCGGCCCGGATTGGCGGATGATTCTCCGCAGTTTCACGCAGGGGAGAAGCGTCAGCGCTGCCACTCCCGCCATCCCTGTCACATAGATGGTCAGCAGCGTCCCCCAAAGATGGCTTCCGCCGCTCTGCCCGCTCATGATTAGGGCCTTGATTTCAGCGGGTTGCACCATCGCTGCAGCAGCTCCGCTGGCTCGCCCGTTAGCAAGCATCGGAATTATCAGCGGCGCGGCCAGCGCGGTGATATAGATAGCTATTATCAGGGCGCGGTTAAGGCGTGGCCGGTTCTCTCTGGCCAGCACCAGTGAGTAGGGCACATAAAGGGCGGCAAGGATGATGGCCCCGGTCAGTGAGGCGGCAAAGAGTGTTCCCATAATTCAGCGTTTGGATTTTTCTTCTATCATGCGGATAATGTCGCGCAGTTCATCCACAGAGATTTTCTCTTCTTCCACCAGTGCCGACACCACTGATTTATAGGAGTTGCCGAAAAAATCATTGATTACCGTTCTGAGCGAGCGGTTGCGCAGTTCGCGCTGAGGTGTCACTGCCTTAAACCTGTGGGAGTTGCCCACAGCTTCATGGGTCACATGGCCTTTCTCTTCAAGTATCTTCACAAGGGTGGCCACGGTGTTCTGATGCGGCCTGGGCTCGGGATAGGTCTCCACAATCTCGCGCACAAACATGGGGCCGTGTTCCCAAAGGGCTTTCATTATCGGCAGTTCGCGTTCGGTAAGGGTCTGAGCTTTTCGTCCTGGTTTCATCGACTAAAAAATTAGTTACGTGGCAAAAATAAAACTAATAATTTAGTTGCGCAACTAATTCTTTAGTTTTTCGCATTTTTTTCACCCAAGGGTCAGGATGTCCCCTTTTTCGTTTCGCGGGGGTGTTACCTTTGCATCGTCATCCTTCCTCAATTCCGCTGTAAGCTCCGCTAAGCCATCATCATTAATGCCATCATCATTGAGGAGGGGTTGACACTCACCGGACACGTCGCAGTCGCGACCGGCGTGGCCCGGAGGGCGAAGGCCCGGAGGTCTTTCTCCACCCCTTTAACCCTTTTCCATCTCGCTCCAATCGGAGAAAGGCCGACATTCGGCAATAGCCCTGACAATCAGAGGCAGGGGCATCAACCCGGGCGGGGAATGTCCCCTGTCTTTGTGCCCTTACCCGGGCAAGAGGCCGGGATGTGGAATTATTTTGTTACCTTTGCAGGATATGAGTGATATTATCCGTCTGTTACCCGATTCAGTGGCCAACCAGATTGCTGCCGGCGAGGTGATTCAGCGCCCCGCTTCTGTAATCAAGGAGTTGGTGGAGAACGCTGTGGATGCCGGCGCCACATCTATTACCATAATTCTTAAGGACGCCGGGCGCACGCTCATCCAGGTGATTGACAATGGCTCGGGCATGAGTGACACTGATGCCCGCATGGCGTTTGAGCGTCATGCCACGTCAAAAATCAGCGATGCCGCCGACCTTTTCGCGCTCCACACCATGGGCTTCCGCGGTGAGGCGCTTGCCTCAATTGCGGCGGTGGCTCAGGTTGACCTCCGCTCCATGCTCAAGGGGGCTGAGATGGGCACCCGCCTCATCATCAACGGCTCAAAGGTGGAGAGCCAGCAGCCCGAGGCATGCGTGCCGGGCACCAACATGATGGTCAAGAATCTGTTCTTCAACGTGCCGGCCAGGCGCAAGTTTCTGAAGAAGGACTCTGTGGAGCTTAGCCAGATTATGCGTGAATTCGAGCGCCTGGCGCTGGTCAATTGTGACCGTGAGTTCACTCTCATCCATAATGATGTCACGCTCCACGCTCTGCGAAAGGCTCCCGTGTTGCGCCGCATTGCCGACCTCTTCGGCAAGAGTCTTGACAAACAGCTCATCCCGGTGGAAAGCGACACGTCAATCGTGCGCATCGAGGGCTACATCGGACTCCCCGAGCATGCGCGACGTCGCAACCCTCTGCAATATCTCACGGTCAATGGCCGCAACATGCGCCACCCTTACTTCCACAAGGCCATCATGTCGTGCTATGAGGAGCTGATTCCCTCTGACCAGCAGCCCAATTATTTCCTGAACCTGACGGTTGACCCTGACAGTATCGACGTCAACATCCATCCCACAAAGAATGAGATAAAGTTTGAGAACGAGCAGGCCATCTGGCAGATTCTTGTGGCTGCCGTGCGTGAATCGCTCGGACGCTTCAACGCGGGCCCGGCGCTCGACTTCGAGCGCGAGGATGCCCCGGAAATCCCTGCTTTCTCTCCTGAGTCATCGGCGGGGGGTGGCATTGACATAAACATTGACACTGACTATAATCCGTTCCGTCAGAGCTCTGCGCCGCAGCAGCGGGCTTCAGTGCCGGCCGACTGGGACAAGCTCTATGAGAATTTCAATTCGCGCCGTGCCGATGCTCTGGAGAGTGCTTCGCTCCCTTCGGGGGTCATCAGCAGCTCCCTCAATAGTGATTTGGCTGACCGCGAGGAGGCCACACCGCTGCANGCCACTCTGCAGGGTGAGCTCGACCTCGATTTCGCTTCAGTGGCGCCCGTGGTCATTCAGCTCAAGAATCGCTACATCCTCACCCCTTCGCGCGACGGTCTGCTGGTGGTTGACCAGCACCGCGCCCACAAGCGGGTGCTCTATGAGCGCTACATCCGCTCCGCCGCCCACGATTCTCTGGCCTCGCAGCGGCTCATCTTCCCGGAGATGCTCTGCCTTTCTCCGGCTCAGAATGCCATCATGGAGGCGCTGGCCCCCGAGGCGGCGCGTCTGGGCTTCGACATGAGCTTCCTGGGCGACAACACGTGGGCCGTCAATGCGGCTCCCGCAGCGCTGGCTGATGCCAACCCCCGCGACATGATTCTGGCCATGGTGGAGGATGTCACTTCCACTGGCGAGGAACCGGGCGACAACATCCGTGAGCGCATAGCGCTNGCCATGGCTGAAAGNGCCGCAATTAAGACCGGCCAGCCTCTGACCACCGACGAGATGGACCGCATAACCGGAGAGCTGATGAAGCTTCCCGCGCCGGGCTACACTCCTGACGGCGAGCGCACNTTCACCGTCCTGACAATGGACACCCTTAACAAGATGATGGGATGAAAAAGCTCTTTCTCCTGGTGATGCTCTCCCTTTGCGCCGCGCTCCCCGCCTTGTGCGGTGGCCGCAGTGCTTCGCTCCTCACGTTCTATCCCGGCAGCGAGGTCTATGAGCTGGAAGGCCACACTGCTCTGAGAGTGATTGACGAACAGGGCGACCTCACCTATAATTGGGGCACCTTTGATTTCAACACTCCCAATTTCATCTATCGCTTCGTCAAGGGCGAGACTGACTATACTGTCGCCGCCGTCCCCACTGATTATTATCTCGACCACTACCGCTCCTCGGGGCGCCGCGTGATGGAGCAGAAGCTTGACCTCAATGACCGTCAGCTTGACAGCCTGATAAATCTCATCCACATTAACCTTCTCCCTGCCAACCGCATTTACCGCTACAATTATGTGCTTGACAACTGCGCCACGCGTGCGCTTGTCACGGTGGAGAAGGCCACGGGCGACACTCTCTGCATAGCTCCCTACGCCGGCAGCGGCACCTCGTTCCGCGACATCATGCGCCATTATCACGCCAACTACCCTTGGTATCAGTTTGGCATTGACCTGGCGCTGGGCAGCGGCATTGACCGTCCTATAACCACCCGCGAGAAGGCTTTCGCCCCCGTGGAACTCTTCAGTATGTTGCAGAACGCCACCGTCAACGATGGCGACGGCTGCTATCATCAGCTGGTCAGCGAATGTCGCGAACTCATCCCCGGCGCACCTGAAGGTGCCACCCTTCCCCCCACCCCCTGGTGGCTGGGACCCGACTTCTGGTGCTGGGTGATGTTCGCAATCACCACCCTCGTCACGTGGCGCGACTTTGTGGTGCGCCGCCAGTCGCGCTGGATTGACAGCGTTCTGTTCGGCATCTTCGGCATTGCCGGACTGCTGCTCACCTTCCTCATCTTCGTGTCGGTCCATGAGGCCACGTCGCCCAATTGGCTCTATCTCTGGCTCAATCCCGCCTGCCTGTTCATTGCCGTGGGTGTGTGGATAAAAAAGTGGACAAATGCGGTTTATTGGTGGCAAATTGTTAACTTTGCACTTGTTTTCACTCTGGGACTTTTGGGCTGCTTCGGCATCCAGAAGCTCAACACCGCATTTTGGCCGCTGATTTTCAGTGACTTGATGCGCTCTTTGATATATATTTACCACAACCGATGCATCGCACCGCGTCAACAACACTAAGCTTGAGCATGCGACTGGCGGCCGCCCTGACGGCTTCGCTGGTCACATTCAGCCTGTCGGCACGTAACCCGTCGGAGCCTCCGGCGCTCGTGGTCGGCATAACGGTTGAAGGGCTCAACGATTACTATCTTGACCTGCTTCGCGACCTCTTCTCCAAGGAGGGCTTCGTNAGGCTGGANCAGGAGGGTGTCGTGTTGTCTGACATTGACTACGGCCCCGGCATTGATGCCACAGCCGCCACTTCGATGCTCATGACAGGCGCCCCGGCTTCCCTCACAGGGATTCAGGGCGGCTATGTGTTTGACACTGACACCAANCAGAGCCGTCAGGTGCTTCTTGACCCCGCCACGCTCGGCAACTTCACAAGCGAGACTCTCTCCCCTCAGGCNCTCCCCGTGAGCACTCTGACCGATGAGTTTCGCGTGGCTTCCGGAGGCACCAACCGTGCCTATGCCATTGCGCCNGANCCTCAGCAGGCCATCCTGCTGGCAGGCCACGCTGGCAACGCCGGCTTCTGGATTAACGACACCAACGGCAANTGGTCAACAACCACCTATTTCACTGACGTNCCNACGGCCCTCTCGGCGCGCAATTTCAGCTCCNCCCTGTCGGCTCGTCTTGACACCCTCAAGTGGACCCCGGCGCTCGACATCAGCCGCTATCCGGGCATNCCGGCCTACAAGAAGGCTTACCCCTTCCGCCACGTCTATCAGCACAATGACCGTGACCGCTACCGCGCCTTCAANGGCTCGGCAAAGGTCAACACTGAGGTCACAAGCGTGGCNATTGACTTCCTGACCTCTATGGCTCTCGGCAAGGCCGATGAGCCTGACATGCTCAATCTGGCCTACACCGTNGCNCCTTACCGATGGTCAAAGGACCCNGACTCNCGCCTGGAGACTCTTGACGCTTACCTGCGCCTTGACGCTGACCTNGGNCGCCTGTTCCGCACCATNGACACTCACGGNCCCGGCATGGCGCGCACTCTGGTGTGGGTGGCAGGAGTCCCCGCTCCCCCTTCGGGCAAGCGTGACGANGAACGCTTCCGCATCCCCTACGGCCAGTTCTCACCCCGCAAGGCCGTGTCGCTGCTCAACATGTACCTCATGGCCCTTCACGGCAACGGTGAATGGGTGAGCGGCTATCATGACCGTCAGCTGTTTCTCAACACCAAGCTGATAAAGGACCGCAACCTNGACGTCACCGACGTGCGCCGTGAAGCCGCTGACTTCATGACCCGCATGAGCGGTGTGGTGGANGCGTTTACTATTGACNACATCATTGCGCGCCGCGCCGGCAGTTCGGCCGAGACGCTGCTGCGCAACACTGCGGTNAACACCGCCGGCGACATCCGCCTCACCATTGCTCCCGGATGGGAGATTGAGGACGACACCACTGTCACTGACAGCAAGATGAAGCGTCCTCAGGTGTCGCGCCTGGCCACCGAAACCTATCCCGGATTCATCCTTGCTCCGGGCGTCACCCCTCAGNGGCTCTACACNCCCACCGACGCCTGTGTGCTCGCGCCCACCCTCTCGCGACTGCTGCGCATCCGCTCACCCAANGGTGCGGCTCTGACGCCGCTGCGTGTCGACTGACCCTCCGGCGCTCTTNCCTCCCCCCTCTCTCCTGTCATTATCCCCATCCGCTAATCAATAAAAACATCATAGTTTTGTCACTCAACTCATTCTTAAGCAAAATATTCGGCAATAAGTCGCAGCGCGACCTCAAGGAAATTCAGCCGATTGTCAACTCCATCAAGGCCCTCGGCCCCGAGCTCGAAAAGCTGGACAACGACGCCCTGCGCGGTAAAATCAACGATGTGCGTGCCGACATCAAGGCTGCCATCAAGGCCGACGAGGACGCNATTGCCGAAATCCGCGAAAAAGTAGAGGATCTGCCTTTCGAAGAGCGTCAGCCCCTCTGGGACAAGATTGACAGCCACGAGAAGAACATTCTCGACACTCTCGAAAAGAAACTTGACGAACACCTCCCCGTGGTGTTCGCAACCCTGCGCGAAACCGCAGCGCGTTTNGCCCATAACGACACCGTGGAGGTGACCGCAACCCAGATGGACCGCGACCTNGCGGCTCAGGGNCNCGATTTCGTTGCCATTGANGGCGACAAGGCCATCTACAACACCCACTGGCTTGCCGGCGGCAACGACATGAAGTGGGACATGATTCATTACGATGTGCAGCTCATTGGCGGCATCGTCCTCCATCAGGGCAAGATTGCCGAGATGGCCACCGGTGAAGGTAAGACCCTCGTGGCAACNCTCCCCGTGTTCCTCCGCTCNCTCTCGGGCNGAGGCGTCCACGTGGTGACCGTCAATGACTACCTGTCCAAGCGCGACAGCGAGTGGATGGGCCCGCTCTACATGTTCCACGGCTCCACCGTTGACTGCATCGACAAGCACCAGCCCAACACCCCCGCACGTCGCCGCGCCTACAACTGCGACATCACCTTCGGCACCAACAACGAGTTTGGCTTCGACTATCTGCGCGACAACATGGCCATGAGCCCCGACGACATGGTGCAGCGCAAGCACTACTATGCCATCGTCGACGAGGTTGACTCCGTGCTCATTGACGACGCCCGTACGCCTCTGATTATCTCCGGNCCCGTGCCTAAGGGCGATGACCAGCTCTTTGACCAGTATAAGTACAATGTGGAGAAGGTGGTACAGGCTCAGCGCCGCCTGGTGACCCAGCTTCTCAGNGAGGCCAAGACCAANCTTGCCAGTGACAACAAGGACACCCAGAAGGAGGGNGCTNTGGCACTTTTCCGNGCCTACAAGGGNCTGCCCAAGAACGGNGCCCTCATAAAATTCCTCAGCCAGGAGGGCATGAAGAACGTNCTNCTCCAAACCGAGGCTTACTATCTCCAGGACAATGCNCGCGAGATGCCCAAGGCCACCGAGCCNCTCTATTTCGTTATCGACGAGAAGAACCACAGCGTGGACCTCACCGACAAGGGCATCGACGAGNTGACCGGCAAGACCAATGATCCCCAGTTCTTCGTCCTTCCTGACATTGCTTCGCAGCTGAGCGAAACCGAACACATTCAGGACCTCGCCACCCGTCAGGAAAAGAAGGATGCCCTGATGCAGGACTATGCCGTGAAGGCTGAGCGCGTTCACACCGTAAGCCAGCTCCTCAAGGCCTACACCCTCTTCGAGAAGGATGTGGAGTACGTCATTGACGAGGGTAAGATTAAGATTGTGGACGAGCAGACGGGCCGTATCATGGAAGGGCGTCGCTACAGCGACGGACTCCANCAGGCCATCGAGGCCAAGGAGGGNGTGAAGGTGGAAGCCGCCACTCAGACCTTCGCCACCATCACCCTGCAGAACTACTTCCGCATGTATCACAAGCTGGCNGGTATGACCGGTACCGCCGAAACCGAAGCCGGCGAGCTCTGGGACATCTATAAGCTNGATGTGGTCACCATCCCCACCAACCGCCCCGTGGCGCGTGAGGACATGAATGACCGCGTTTANAAGACCAAGAAAGAGAAGTATGCTGCCGTAATNGAAGAGATAGANGAGCTTGTCAAAGCCGGNCGCCCCGTGCTTGTGGGCACCACCTCGGTCGACATCTCCGAACTCCTCAGCCGCATGCTCAAGATGCGCAATATCCCCCACAACGTGCTCAACGCCAAGCTCCACCAGCAGGAAGCTCAGGTGGTGGCCCTGGCAGGTAAGCCGGGCACAGTCACCATCGCCACCAANATGGCCGGNCGTGGTACTGACATCAAGCTCCCCAAGGAGGTGAAGGATGCCGGCGGTCTGGCCATCATCGGCACCGAGCGCCATGAGAGCCGCCGCGTTGACCGCCAGCTCCGCGGTCGTGCCGGCCGTCAGGGCGACCCCGGTTCATCGGTGTTCTATGTGTCGTTTGAGGACCAGCTGATGCGTCTGTTTGCCACTGACCGCGTGATGAAGATGCTTGACACCCTCGGNCTTAAAGAGGGCGANCGCATTGAATCGAAGATGGTCACCAAGGCCATTGAGAACGCACAGAAGCGCGTGGAGGAGAACAACTTCGGCATCCGTAAGCGTCTGCTCGAATATGACGACGTGATGAACAANCAGCGCACCTACATCTATGCGCGCCGTCACCACGCCCTCATCGGNGAACGCATCGGCATTGACATCGCCAACATGCTCTATGACGTGGTGGAGAACCTCGTGCAGACCTACAGCAATCCCGGTGACTACTCTGACCTGTCAATGGAGCTCTTCAAGATTCTGACCATCGAGACTCCCTTCACCGAGGATGAGTATCGCAACATGAGCAAGGAGGATGCCATCGACAAGATTCACGCCGCCGCTCAGGAAGCCTTTGACCGCAAGAGCCAGCGCATCATCGAGGTGGCCCGTCCCGTGGTTAAGGACTGCGTGGAGAATCGCAACATGGACGGACGCATCGCAGTGCCNCTCACTGACGGCAAGCGCTTCTTCAACCTTGTGGTTGACCTCAAGAAGGCTTACGACACTGACTCCAAGGCCATTGTCAAGGAATGGCACAAGGCAGTGCTGCTGCTGACCATCGACGAGCTCTGGAAAGAACACCTGCGCGAGCTTGACCAGCTGCGTCAGAGCGTTCAGAACGCCTCATATGAGCAGAAAGACCCCCTGGTGATTTACAAGGTGGAATCGTTCCATATCTTCGAGCAGATGCTCAACCGCATGAACGTCAAGGCCATGTCAACCCTCATGCGCGGCCAGATTTACATTCCCCAGCCCCGTCAGCCCGAGCCCGCTGAAGCCGGTGAGAACGGCGAAGAGCAGCCTCAGGCACCTCAGGAGAAGCCCCAGCCCAAGGTGGAGCGCGCCATGCCTGAGCAGCGCCAGGACTACTCGCAGTATCGCACCAGCAAGGAGGATGTGAATGCCGAGGCCGGCGCCCAGCGTCAGGCAGCCTCGGCCGCTCAGGGCCAGGCACAGCGCCCCATGCCCGCCAAGGCAGCCGCCCGCATAGGCCGCAATGACCCGTGCCCCTGCGGCAGCGGCAAGAAGTACAAAAACTGTCACGGACGCGACAAGGCCTGATGACCTTTGCCGAGATACTGCTGCCCCTCCCGCTGCAAGGAACGTTCACTTACAGCGTGCCGCCCGAGATGTCAGCCCAAGTGTGTCCCGGCCACCGCGTCATTGTGCCTTTCGGCGCCAAGAAGTTCTACACCGGCATCGTGACGGGCTTTGCCCCTCGCGAGCCGGAGGGCTTCGAGGTCAAGCCTGTGTCACAGGTTCTTGACACCGCCCCGATAGTCCGCCACCCCCAGCTAAAGTTCTGGAACTGGCTGGCTGACTACTATCTCTGCTCCCCCGGCGAAGTGTATAAAGCCGCACTGCCCGCCGGACTGAAAATCGAGAGCGAGACCTACATCGACATCAATCCCGATTTTGAAGAAGACACGAATCATCGCCTCAGCGAACGCGAGGTGATGATTCTGCATATACTTGCGCATGCCGAGAAGCGCATGAGCATGGCTGACCTTGCCGAAGCCTCCGGCTTCCGCAACGTTGCCTCGCTGACAGCGCGCCTTATGGAGCGCGGTGCCGTGATGGTCAGCGAGAAGCTCGTGGAGCGTTACCGACCCAAGAGAGAGACCTATGTGGAGGTGGCGCTTGACCGCTACAACTCCGAAGCCGTTCACACCGCTTTCGACGTCATCAGCTCCTCCCCCCGTCAGGAGAAGGCCTTTCTGACCCTTCTGGAAATGTCAGGGTTCCTGCGCAAGGACATTGACCTCCGCGAGGTCACCAAGAAGGAGCTGCTGGAGCGTGCCGAAGTGTCGCCCGCCATCATCTCGGCCCTTGAGACCCGCGGGCTGGTGAGACAGGTCAAGAAATCCGTGAGCCGTTTTGACCCCACGGAGCTGCCTGACGGCGAGCTTCCCACCCTCTCCGCGGCTCAGGACGCCGCTCTGCGTGAGATTCACCTGTCGTGGAAGGAGAAGGACGTGACCCTGCTTCACGGAGTCACCTCAAGCGGCAAGACGGAGATTTACATTCACCTCATTGACTTTGTGCTGCGTCAGGGGCGTCAGGCCCTGTTTCTTGTGCCTGAGATAGCACTCACCACCCAGCTCACACGCCGACTGCAGCGCGTGTTTGGCGACAAGGTGCTGATTTATCACTCCAAGTTCAGCGACAACGAACGTGTGGAGCTGTGGCGGAGGATGCTTGACGACAACTCCCCGCGAGTGGTCATCGGCGCCCGCTCATCGGTGTTCCTCCCCTTTGCCAACCTCGGCATAGTGATTGTTGACGAAGAGCATGAGAGCAGCTATAAGCAGCAAGACCCCGCGCCCCGCTACAACGGACGAGACGCCGCCGTGGTGCTTGCCGGCATGCACGGAGCCAAGGTGCTGTTAGGCAGTGCCACCCCGGCCATCGACACATACTATAAAGCCCTCAGCGGCCGCTTCGGCCTGGTGAGCCTCACCGAGCGTTACGAAGGAGTGGAGCTGCCGCGGATGGAGATTGTGGACCTCACGCTGGCCCGCAAGAAAGGCCAGACCTACGGCGCACTCACCCTTGACCTCAAGCAGAAAATCACCGATGCGCTGCAGCGCGGCGAGCAGGTGATTCTGTTTCAGAACCGTCGCGGCTTCTCACCTGTGGCCCGCTGCGGCATGTGTGGCTACGTGCCCCGCTGCGAGAACTGCGACGTGGCCCTGACCTACCACAAGAGCATAGACAAGCTTGTGTGTCACTACTGCGGCACAGCCTACGAACTGCCCCGCAGCTGCCCTGCCTGCCATGAGCCGGACATCAACCCCGTGGGTTACGGCACCGAGCGCGTGGAGAACGAGATAGAGTTTGCGTTTCCTGACACGCAGATAGCCCGCATGGACCTCGACACCACCCGCAATAAGGACGGCTATGCCACTATTATCGAGAACTTTTCACAGCGCAAATCGCAGATACTTGTGGGCACCCAGATGGTGACCAAAGGGCTTGACTTTGACGGTGTGAGCCAGGTGGGCATCATCAATGCCGACTCCATGATTAACATCCCTGACTTCAGAGGGGCCGAGCGCGCCTTCTGCCTCATAGAGCAGGTGGCCGGACGTGCCGGGCGCCGTGGCAGCCTCAAAGGACAGGTGACCATCCAGACCTATCAGCCCGAACACCCCCTGTTTGAGCACCTCCTGCGCCACGACTACAACGGCTTCTATGAGAGCGAGATAGCCGAGCGCCGGGAGTTTAACTATCCCCCGTTCACACGGCTGGTGTATATCTACCTCAAGCACCGCGACGAGCGAGCCGTGGAGAACCTTGCCGCAGCCTATTCCACCTGCCTGCGTAACCTGTTCGGCACCCGAGTGCAGGGGCCTGACACCCCCTACGTGTCGCGCATCCAGAACCTCTTTATCCGCCGCATCATGCTCAAGATAGAGGTGTCCGCCTCCATGCCCAAGGTCAAAGAGATTCTGCGCAAGCTCCGCGAGGATATGCACGCCGCCGGGGCCCTGAAAGGCGCTGTTGTTTACTATGACGTAGACCCTATGTGATGAAAGGACTGAGGGTTACATACAAGATTCTGCGCGGCGTGATGGTGACGGTTTTTATCCTTGCCATCCTGCTGCCCGCCATGCTTTTTGTGGCCATCTCGCTCCCCCCGGTGCAGAACAAGCTGCGCCACATTGCCGAGAGCGAGCTCACGGAGCTTCTGGGAGCCAAGGTGGAGATAGGCCGCGTGGGCGTGGCCCCCATGTCGAGTGTGACCCTCTTTGACGTGTCAGTGACCGACCCCTACGGCGTCAAAGCCCTTGAAGTGAGCCGACTGGGCGCCGGCATTGACCTCACCGACCTATTGCAGGGCGACATCCGCGTGACCTACGCCGAACTGCTGGGGATGAACGTGAGAGTCTACCGCGCCAACGCCGACTCACCCCTTAACATCCAGCCAATCATTGACAAGCTCAGCAAGAAAGACGAGAAGAAAGAGCCCGCCAAATTTGACCTTGCCATTACCACTGTGGTGATACGCAAATCAGAGCTTCACTACGACGTGCTTGACGCCCCCGAGAGCGACGGACGCTTCACGCCCAACCACATAGCCGTGTATGACCTACGCGCCGACGCCACCCTGCCCCGCATCAGCAACGAGCTGACGCGCATTGACGTAAAGCGCCTGGCCTTCGCCGCCGAGAACCTCGTGACCCTCCGCAGCCTGTCCACCACCGTCGACATCAACGCCCGTGAAGTGAGAGCCGCCACACCCGTGATACAGCTCCCCGGCACCGAGCTGCGCTTCAACAGCATAGCCATCCCCCTGCATGCCGACCTCAAGACCACCCCGCTGCAAATCAGACTCCTCCCCGGCAGCCACGTGACTCCCGCCGACCTACGCGGGCTTGTGCCCGCCCTGGGCGCGCTCACCGACCCCATCACGCTGGAGCTTGATGCCGAAGGCAGCATGGCTGACTTTGCCATCCACACCTTCAAAGCCGCCACACCCGCCGACAAAATACGCATAGCCCTCGAAGCCCAGGTGACTGACCTCAACCAAGGCCCCGAGAATATGAACGTGAAGCTGCCCCGCCTCGACATCACCGCCGAAGCCGCCGAAGCCCTGCAGATGGCGAGCGCCCTGACCCCTATCCCTGACAAGACCGTCAGCACCCTCACCGGTCTGGGGACGGTCAATGTGGCCCTTCACGGCGCAGGCTCGCGCAGCGACAGCGAAGTGGCCGCCGACATCAAGACAGCCGTGGGCAATGTGGAGCTCAACGCCCGGATGAAACTGGACGGCATAGCCAACATCACCGGCCACATCTTCACCGAAGGAATTGACATAGCCGCCCTGTCGGCCGAGTTCCGCCAGATGCCCCCCATAGGGATTGACGCAGACGTGAGCTACAGCTTCGGCAACGCCGACACCCGCAGCGGCTTCCTGAAAGGGGAAATCAAGAACCCGGTGTGGAAAGGTTACTCCTACGCCGACATTCTGGCCGACGTGACTCTCGACGGCACCAACGTGGAGGGGAGCCTTGAAGTGGACGACCCCAACCTCTCCGTCACCATTGACGGTCACGGCAACTTCGGCAACGAGCAGAAAAGCCTGGCCATGGTGACCGAGCTTCGCCGCATGAACCCCGGAGCCCTTGACCTCACCGCAAAATATCCCGGCTACACACTGAGCGGCCACCTTGAGACAGTGCTGACAGGGCGCACCATCGACGACGTGACCGGCAATGTGAGCCTCCTTGACCTCGACTTCCGCAACCACGACAACAGCGACGCCCCCGCGCTCCACATAAACCGCTTTGACATCACCGCCGACACTGACAGTGTGAGCGGGCGCACCATAGCCCTGCAGAGCGAAGTAATCAACGGAGCCGCCACCGGCCACTTCCGCTTCGCCACCCTTCCCAACGCCGTGAAAGGGGTGCTGGCCCGTATCAATCCCGAACTGTTTCCCGACGGCACCGCCACCCAGGAGCTTCCTGACGACGACCTCACGCTTCACTTGAGCGTGGAGCCCGAAAACCCCGTTCTGAACTTCCTGAACCTCCCCGTGGGACTGCTGGCCCCCCTCACNATCGACAGCCGCCTGGAGAGCCCNCAGGGCCACATGANCCTTGACATNAGCGCCCCCTACATACGCCAGAANGACAAGATAATAGAAGGCACAGGGCTCCACTTTGCCGCCCACGGCCCCGAGCGCAGCGCCACCCTGAGCGTGGCCTCCATCCTCCCCACCAAAGCCGGTCCGATGACCCTTGAGGTGAANAACCGCGCNTATAACGGCGTGCATGACACCGAGATTGACTGGGATGTGGCCGGGCGCCCCAACAACGGCGACCTNCGCTTCACCACNTCCTTCAGCCGCANTCCCGGGCTCACCACCCGCGTTGACGTCAACCCCGGCCGGATAGTGTTTAACGACACCATCTGGAGCGTGGCCCCNTCGGTGATAACCATAGCTGACAAGAAAGTGAGAGTCAACAACTTCCGAGTGAGCCACAGTGACCAGCTCGTGTCAATCACCGGCGAAGCCTCCGCCGACACNACCTCGACCCTTGTGTTGCGCCTGCGCGACATCAACCTCGACTACGTGTTTGAGACCCTNAACATACCCAACGTGATGTTTGGCGGCGACGCCACCGGCACCTTCTATGCCTCCCGCCTCTTCACNAAGACCCCGGTGGCCTACACCGACAACCTCTTTGTGAAGGACATAAGCTACAACGGCTGCGTGATGGGCGANGCCCACATCAAGAGCGCCTGGCANCCCGAAGCNGCAGGTGACATAAGCATTAACGCCGTTATTGACGGNCAGCAAGGGCGGAAGAGCTACATNGACGGCTCCATCCACCCCACCAAGGAGCTGCTTGACTTCCGCTTCAAGGCCGACAAAGCTCCTGTGGGCTTCCTGCAACCCTTCATGGCCGCCTTCTGCGACGGCATAAGCGGCTACGCCTCAGGCGACGCCCACCTCTACGGCACCTTCAAGCTCCTGGACATGACCGGCGACATCTATGGCGAAGACCTTGCCATGGACATAGGCTTCACCAACACCACCTATCACACCACCGACTCCGTTCACATAGCCCCCGGCCTGATAGAGATAAAAGACGTGGTTATCACCGATGACCACGGCAAGACGGCAGTGCTGTCAGGCACCGTCACCCACCGCGACTTCAAAGAGCCCCGCTTCAACTTCCGAGTGACCGACGCCCGCGACTTCCTGGCCTATGACATNAAAGAGAACACCGAGCANCCNTGGTATGGCAAAGTGTACGGCNCNGGCTCNGTGACCATNACCGGCGAGCCCGGAATNGTGAACATAGGGGTGGANATGGCCACCGCACCCGGCACCGACTTCACCTTCGTGCTCTCCGACGCCGAAGTGGCNGCAGAGTATAACTTCCTGACCTTCCGCGACAAGACCCCTGAAGANCTNCGCGTGAAGCTTGAGNNTGACAGTGCTCACNCCGAGCCCGCCCTNGTGACCGCGCTGCGCAACAAGATAGCCTCACAGAGCGACGACTCGCCCACGGCCTACGCCATGACCTTCAACATCGACGTGACCCCGGCTGCCAAAGTGACCCTGGTGATGGACCCTGTGGGNGGCGACCGCATCCGCGCCACCGGCCGCGGCAACCTGCGCATGAGCTACGACTCCAAGAGCGAAGAGNTGAAAATGTATGGCACCTANACCCTTGAGCAAGGGTCATATAACTTCACCCTNCAGGACATCATCATCAAGGACTTCACCATTGAGAACGGCAGCTCGATAGCCTTCCACGGCGANCCNTACGCCGCCCTNCTCGACATCAAAGCCTACTACGCGCTGAACGCCAACCTCAGCGACCTTGANGAGTCATTCCTCCAGGACCGCGAGCTGAACCGCACCAATGTGCCCGTCCANGCCGTGATGAACGTGAGCGGCGACATGCGTTCACCCGAGATAAGCTTTGACCTTGACTTCCCCACCCTGACNCAGGACACNTACCGCAAAGTGCGCTCCATCGTGTCGACCGACGANATGATGAACCGCCAGATTATCTATCTGCTGGCNCTGAACCGCTTCTACACNCCAGACTATATGGAAGCCACCCGCGGCAACGAACTGGTGTCAGTGGCCTCCTCCACCATCTCCTCGCAGCTGAGCANCATGCTGGGTCAGCTAAGCGACAAATTCAGCATAGCCCCGTCATTCCGCAGTGACCGCGGCGACTTCAGCGACGTGGAAGTNGACGTGGCCCTCTCGAGCCANCTNCTNAACAACCGCCTGCTGCTCAACGGCAACTTCGGCTACCGCGACAAATCACTCAACGACAACTCATTCATAGGCGATTTCGACATAGAGTACCTTCTGAACCGCAGCGGCTCGATACGCCTCAAAGCCTACAACCGCTACAACGACCAGAACTACTACCTCAAATCAGCCCTGACAACCCAGGGTGTGGGAGTGGTGTTCAAGCGCGACTTCGACTACCTGTTTGACTTTGTGAGACGCNTGCGCAAGAAAAAGAACGCAGAGCCGGCCCCGGCAGACAGTGTGNCNCCGGCAGACACCCCCACCCCTCAACCNACAGACAATGGCAAGCATACTCCAGATTGAGAACCTGACAAAGAGCTACGGCGAGCGCATGCTCTTTGCCGATGTGACCTTCGGTGTGAACGAAGGTGACAAGATAGGCATAGTGGCCAAGAACGGCACCGGCAAAAGNACNCTTCTGAGCATTATAGCCGGCAAGGAAGCCCCTGACTCCGGNAAAGTGACCTTTGCCGACGGCATCAAGACAGGCTATCTGGAACAGACCCCTAAGCTCAACACGAGCCTGAGCGCCCTTGAAGCCTGCCGCGAAGCCGCCACCGNNGCCGACCGCCAGGCATGGGATTTTGACGACCGCATGCGCCAGATGCTCTATCAGCTCGGNGTGACAGACACCGACGCCATTGTGGGGACCCTCTCCGGNGGGCAGTCAAAGCGCGTGGCCATAGCCGCGATGCTGCTTGCCGAGCCNGACCTGCTGATTCTCGACGAGCCCACNAACCACCTTGACATAGAGCTTATNGAATGGCTGGAGAAGTACCTGTCGCGCCAGCGCACCACCCTGCTGATGGTGACCCATGACCGGTATTTCCTTGACCGTGTGTGTAACAAAGTGATNGAGATTGACCTTGAGCGGATATTCACCTATCAAGGCAACTANGACCTCTATCTGCGCCGCCGCGCCGAGCGCATAGAAGCCATGAGCGCNGANCTGGCACGAGTGAAAAACACCCTACGCAAAGAGCAAGAGTGGATGAACNGGCAGCCCCAGGCCCGCGCCGGCAAAGCCAAATTCCGCATTGACGCCTTCTATNATCTCAAAGAGCGCTCAAAAGTCAACCTNACGGAGAAAAACGTGAACCTGGAGGTTAAATCCTCCTATATAGGCTCCAAAATCTTCGAGGCCAAACACGTGAGCAAAGCCTTCGGCAGCAAGAAGATACTNGACGATTTCAGCTACACCTTCTCACGCTATGAGAAAGTGGGCATCATAGGCCCCAACGGCATAGGCAAGTCCACCTTCATCAAGATGCTGCAAGGCCTTGTGNCTCCTGACAAAGGAGAATGGGACGTGGGCTCGACCGTTCGCTTCGGCTACTACTCCCAGGAAGGCATCAAGCTTGACCCCGGCAAGAAAGTGATTGACGCCATCACCGAGATAGCCGAGGATGTGGTGGTGAACGGTGACCGCCACTACACACCCATGCAATTCCTGACCCACTTCCTGTTCAGTCCCGCTGACCAGCAGAAATATATCTCCACCCTCAGCGGCGGCGAGAAGAGCAGGCTCCACCTTGCNTCGGTGTTGATGCGGAGCCCCAACTTCCTGATTCTCGACGAGCCCACTAATGACCTGGACATCGTGACCCTGGGGATTCTGGAAGAGTATCTNCGAGATTTCGGAGGATGCGTAATCGTGGTGTCNCATGACCGCTTCTTCCTTGANTCCATTGTTGACCATCTGTTTGTGCTTGAAGGGAACGGCACCGTCAAGGACTTTCCNGGCACCTACAGCGAATATCGCGCATGGCGCACCGAAGCNGAGCGCCAGAGCCGCATAGCCGCCGAGCAGGCCGCNCCCAAGNNNGCCAAAGTGCGCACCGAGCGCAAAGTCAAGCTGACCTTTGCNGAGCGCAAGGAATTCGANGCCCTCACAGCCGAGATAGAAGCCCTGAGCGCTGAGAAAGCGGAGCTTGANGCCCTGTTTGCNTCCGGCGCGNCGGCCGACGAGATAGCCCGCGGCAGCGAACGCTATTCAGAAGTGAAAGAGCTCCTTGACGAGAAAGAGCTGCGATGGCTTGAACTTGACGAGAAAAACTGAGCCCGGGATGCTGACAGTTTCCATAGTCACCTATCACACCGACCCTGACGAGCTGCGGCGATGCCTGAAATCGCTTGACAGCCCGGCAGTGAAGCGCATCTACGTGGTGGACAACTCCACGGACGCCGCCACGGAGCANCTATGCGGCGANTACCCTAATGTCACGTACATCCCGCATGAGAACCGCGGCTACGGAGCCGGTCACAACGCGGCCCTGCGCCNAGTGATGGCAGAGGATGAGGCGAANTTTCACCTGGTGGTGAACTCCGACGTNAGATTCCGCCCCGAGATACTGCGGCGCATGGTNAGCTTCATGGNGCGCCACCCCGGTGTGGGNCAGATGCAGCCCCGGCTNCTCAACCCCGACGGNAGCATGCAGTGGACAGTGAGANGNCTGCCCACCCCTCTTGACNTGATAGGGCGTCGCTTTCTGCCNCGCNGATGGATGGAGCGGCGCGATNACCGCTATCTGCTGAAGCATCTTGACCACGACAGGCCCCTGAACGTNCCCTATCATCAGGGGAGCTTCATGCTGCTGAGAATAGANGCCCTGAAACGCGCCGGACTNTTTGACGAGCGCTTCTTCATGTATCCCGAAGATATTGACCTGACCCGGCGCATCCACCGTCACTACGTGACCCTCTACTGGCCNCACGANGAGGCCACGCATGACCACCGCGCCGCCAGCTACCACTCAGGGCGNATGCTNCGCATCCACATGGTGAACATGGNCCGCTACTTCTGCAAATGGGGGTGGCTGATAGACAAAGAAAGGCGCCGGATTAACCGACGCCTNGATAACGGGTGTTGCTACGTGGATCTTCGCTGAGGTGTCAATCCACCTTGTCGGCAGTCTTGGTCATATAGAAACCGGCGGTCATGCCCTCATAATTATTGAGCAGNGCNGAGAGCGACTTGAGAGTGGAATTGCCAGAGAACGAAGCCACCTTCTCCACGAGAGTGAGNAGTTTGGAAACGTCGAAAGTGATTGACATNGTCTTGTTGGTCTCGGCATTGACGTAAGCGGTCATGGAGGTGATTTTCTTGCCCATGAGCATGAAATTGAACGTCAGAGTGCCATCAGAGGGGGAGCTCTCGATTGTGCCGTTGAGCTTAATCTTAGAGAGCTGGAGAGTGAAAGTGCTGTCGGACTTCACCGAAAGGACNGACTTGTCAAAGCCCACCTTCTTATAATACTCGGCGAGCTCGCTCTCCACCTTGGCCGAAGCGGCCACGCCTCCGGCCTTAGCCAGAAAATTATCACTCTTGAAAGCCACGGCCGGCTTCTTATAGTCCCAGCGGCCCTGNAGATAAGCCACNTCGACAGTCTTTGANGGGATGATGCCCAGCTTGTTGCCGAGCGACTGAACGCCCTCCAGGAGGTCACTGAGGCCGCCGCCTGACGATTTTGAGTCAGACGAAGAAGAGGTGGCGCCGGACTGCTCGGTGGTTTCAGTCTTGCCCTTTCCGGCGAGGCCTGAGAGAATGTCCTGGAGGTCAGGCGCTGCCTGAGCCGGCATGGCGAGCAACGATACGGGCAGCGCCACAAGGAGAGATTTGAGATTAAGCTTCATAATATACTGATTTTATACTATTAACAAATTAGAGAGCGAAAAATTCGCGGAACGAGGCCGAAATCGANCCNTGGTCNGCCACNGANGCCGTTTCGCGGCANGAGTGCATGGCCCAGATGGCTGCGCCCATGTCGACCCCACGGAGGTCAATCTGCGAGGTGAGAATGTTGCCAAGCGTGGAGCCGCCNGCCATGTCGCTATGATTGACAAAGCGTTGCACCGGCACCCCTGCACGCTGACACACAGCCTCATAGACAGCTGCCGAGTCNGCATCNGTCATATACTTGCAATTGGCATTGATTTTTATCACCGGGCCGCCGCCAATGACGGGATGGTTTGTGGGATCATGCTTTTCGGGATAGTTGGGATGGAGCGCATGGGCATTGTCGGCCGAAATCATGAACGAGCGTGCCACACCGCGCAGATAGTCCTCCTCAGTTCCGCCAAGACATCCGGAGATGCGGCGCAGCAGGTTCATCAGCACAGGAGAGGCAGCACCCTGCTTGGTGCCGCTTCCGGTTTCCTCATTGTCAAAGATGGCAGCCACGCGAGTGGCGTCGGAAGGAACATCGGCCTGAGCAATGAGCGACGATACTGCCGCATGGACCATCGACAAATCATCCAGACGGCCTGAATTGATAAACTCATTGTTGAGACCCACGAGGCAAGCGGGCGCCATGTCATAGAGACCGAGATCAAAATCGAGAATATCAGCCACGTCCACCTTCAGCTCCTCGGCCACCAGGCGGAGCATGAGGTTATGCGCCTCAGCCTGAGAATTGACAAAGCCGATGACGGGGAGCATATCCTTCTGCTTAGAGAGCGGATTACCCTCATTGACAGCACGATTGAAATGGATGGCCAGATGCGGGATGACCAAGAGCGGACGCTTTACCATCACGGTGACGCAGCGCGGGAACAGAGGGTCAGAGCTGCGGAGCACCACACGGCCAGCCACCGAGAGAGGGCGGTCAAACCACGTGTAGAGAATGGGGCCTCCATAGACCTCAGTGTTGAGCTTCACCACATTGCCCTCACACAGCATTTCCGGCGCCGGCTTGATTCGGAATCCCGGCGAATCACTGTGGGCCGAGATGATATGGAACGGAGCAGCGGCACCGCCGTTGCCGACCACAAAAGCCATCACGGCCGAAGAATTTTTGACGATATAGCGCTTATCGCCAGGGGCGAGCGACCAAGCCTCGGCCGGGTCAAGACGCTTGAAACCGGCAGAGTCGAGACGGCGGCACACAGCATCTGCCGCAAGGAAATTGACCGGCGACTCGTCGAGAAACGCCATCAGGTCATGAATCAGAGAGTCATTATTCTTCATGGAAGGGAATGATTGCGAGCAGAGAGCCCTCTGCTCAAATATTCGTCAAAATTAGCTTTTTTTTCGGTACTCAGGAAAAAAGCGCTACGGAATTAGTAATTTTGCACACTAAACGACACAGACACGACGTTAGAGAAGCATGAATGTTCCAGTTCCAACCGACGCATCAATAATTCTCACTTACCGCTGCCCGATGCAGTGTAAGATGTGTAATATATGGCACTTCCCCACTCGACGCGAGGAAGAAATCAAAGCGTCGGACCTTCGCACCCTCCCCAAGCTTAAATTTATCAACCTCACCGGAGGAGAACCCTTTATCAGAGAGGACCTTGCCGAGATTGTGGAGGAATGTTACAAGCATGCTCCCCGCATTGTAATCTCCACCTCGGGATGGTTTGAGGACAGAGTGATTGAGCTTGCCCGCCGCTTCCCGAAGATAGGCATCAGAATTTCCATAGAGGGTCTGAGCGAGAAGAACGACGAGCTGCGCGGACGTCAGGGCGGGTTTGACCGCGGCCTGCGCACGCTGCTCAAACTCAAGGAGATGGGGCTTAAGGATATAGGCTTCGGGTGTACGGTGTCGAACCGCAACTCGGCCGACATGCTATCGCTCTACCGCCTGTCGAAATCCTTAGGGATGGAATTTGCCACCGCCTCATTCCACAACTCATTCTACTTCCACAAAGATGACAACTGCATCACCAACCGCGATGAAGTGACCGGTAACTTCCGGAAACTCATAGAGATGCAGATGAAGGAGAACAACCCCAAGTCATGGTTTCGCGCATGGTTCAACATGGGCCTCATCAACTACATTGACGGCGGGCGCCGCATGCTCCCCTGCGAAGCGGGCAGCACCAACTTCTTCATTGACCCGTGGGGTGAAGTGTATCCCTGCAACGGCCTCGAGGAGAAATACTGGAAAGAATCGATGGGCAACATCCACGACGCACCCTTCATGGAGATATGGAACAGCGAGCAAGCCGCGCGAGTGAGAGCGCTTGTGCGCAAATGTCCCAAAAACTGCTGGATGGTGGGGACTGCCTCGCCCGTGATGCACAAATATATCAAGCACCCCGCAGCGTGGGCCATCAAGAACAAGCTGCGCTCACTGCGAGGGAAGCCCGTGTGTATTGACCCGAAATGGCACGATGTGGGGCAAGACCCCATGCAAGGAAATCTGGGCAAATGAAAATCTTTGTGACCGGCACCCGCGGTATCCCCGAGATACAGGGAGGAGTGGAGACCCACTGTCAGGAGCTCTACCCCCGCATAGCGGCTATGGGTCATGAAGTGACCGTGGCCTGCCGGGCGCCGTACCAGACCGTCAAGGGGGATGAATACAAAGGAGTGAAACTGCTCTCCATCCCCACCCCCCGGCGCAAGAGTCTGGAAGCCATTATCCACACCTGGAGGGCACTGCGGGCAGCGCGCCGCGAGCGCCCCGACATTGTGCACATCCACGCCGTGGGCCCGGCGCTTCTCACCCCTGTGGCGCGCCTGATGGGCTTCAAAGTGGTGACCACCAACCACGGACCCGACTATGACCGCCAGAAATGGGGAAAGGTTGCCAAGGCCGCGCTGCGCACCGGCGAACGCATGGGCGCACGGTTCAGCAACCGAGTGATAGTGATTTCTAAAGTAATTGCCGGCATCCTCGTCTCAAAATACGGACGCAGAGACACCGACCTGATATTCAACGGAGTGAACACCCCCGATAAAGCCGCGGCTACAGACTATATAACGGAGCTGGGGCTTGAGCCGGGGCGCTATGTTGTGGCGCTGGGGCGCTTTGTTGAAGAGAAAGGATTTCATGACCTCATAGAGGCCTTTGCCAAGGCCGGCGCGAAGGGGTTCAAGCTTGTGATTGCCGGCGACGCCGACCATCCCGACGCCTACTCAGAGCGCCTTAAACAGATGGCCAAAGAGCAAGGGACGGTGCTCACGGGATTTATCCGCGGGGAGAAGATGCGCCAGCTCATGAGCCACGCGGCGCTCTTTGCCATGCCCTCTTACCACGAAGGGCTGCCGATTGCCCTGCTGGAAGCGATGAGCTACAATCTTGACGTGGCTGTGAGCGATATCCCCGCATGCCTGCTTGACTGCCTCACCCCTGCAGACCACTATCCCACCGGCGACACCGACGCACTGGCGGCACTGCTGAGCCGCAAGCTCGCCGCCGGAGCCACTCCCCGCCAATATGACCTGAGCCCCTACAACTGGGACACCATAGCACGGCAGACCGTGGAAGTGTATGAACAGGTGAAGGCGTAATCATCCATGCGGCGAAAATCAAGCCTTGTAGGATTTGCGATACTGGCCGGGGGAGATGCCAGTGGCCTCGCGGAAATACTTTGAGAAGAACGACGGATTGGGGAAGTTGAGACTGTCGCTAATCTGGGAAATCGTGATATTTGACGTCTGCAACATCACCTTAGCTTCAAGAATAACATAGTCACGAATCCATCCGCGAACGGTTTTTCCGCTGATGGCCTTGATTATACGCGACAAATGGGCCGCGGACAAACAGAGCGAAGAGGCATAGAACTCCACATCCTTATGCTCCTTGAAATGCTTCTTGACCTCGTTAACAAAGCGATGGTAAATTTCCATTTTTCTGACGCCTGACGTGTCAGACACACTGGCGGTCAGCGGCTGACGATTGACTTTGCCGCCCAGCCTCATGAGGATGATAAACATGTAGGCCCTCAACACATCCTTCTGAGCCGGCAAAGTGGAGGAATCAATGTAGTCCCTCATCATCTTATAGTAAAAATGGATTTCATCAAAGAGCTCACCGGAGAGTTTCAGAGGCTTTGACTGAGGCATGCACTCATCCGGCACATAATGAAGAAGGTCAATCATGTTTTCCTTCGACACTGTGATAAAGAGGATTTTCGGGTTGTCCTTAACCCCGATAAACTCAATAATCTGACCATTCTGGAAAAAGATGAATTCGCCGCCACTGATGGTGATAGGATGGTAATAATCCAGCCTATAGTCGAGGCATCCCTCTTTGCAAACCATAAGAGTGTAGGCCTGCATCATCAGGGGGACCCCCATGAGAGGCATGTCGGAAACCGGCTTATTGACAGCGTCATGGTAATTGTCAAAGAGGATGTAGCCGCCGCAGGATGAGAGATTTCCACCCACGCGGAGGATTTCCTGCATATCAATCAGCACATAAGAATTATCGGAGATATTGTCCATTTCAGAGCAGAGGAAAATTCAATGTCGGAATTAGACCACTAAAATAGCGAAAATTTTTCAAATAAAACGGGATAATATCAGTTTTAGAACACATTATGCCAAATACGGATAACTTGGGATAGTGGACAAAACACTAATTTTGCAAAAAATTTTCAGACCATATAATAATGAACAAAATCTTCACATTAATAACAGTTTTCACCCCCTTGTTATTAATCACGGCATGTGGCAATAAAACCACTGAAACTCAAAAGGATAGAACAATCAACGTTTACTCCACCACTCCGGTTTCAAACGGCACGTCGGAGAGCAGGGTCTACACGTCGACCGTGGAAGAAGGGAAAAGCGTGAATCTGGGTTTTAAGACCGGTGGTCAGATCAGAAAGCTGACGGTTAAGGAAGGCGACGCTGTGAGGAAAGGACAGATTATAGGCTATCTCGATGACACTGACTATAAGCTGCAAGTGGCTCAGCTCGAGGCCCAGTATAACCAGATGGCGTCAGAGATGAAGCGCCTGGATGAAATGTTCAAGCGCAACAATATAGCCCCCAACGACTACGAAAAGGCCCGCGCCGGATTCGAGCAACTGAGAACGAGTCTGGAAATGACCCGCAATCAGCTGGCTTACACCCGACTTGAGGCTCCCACCTCAGGCCACATTGTGGAGCGCTACATGGAAGAAGGGGAGATGGCCGGCGCCGGCACTCCCATCTATAAAATCGTGGACAATTCAGGCCTGGAGACCTCGGTGGCCATTCCATCGTCAGTGTACGCCAAGCGCCACAAGATTGTGTCATGCACGGGCAAGTCGCCTGTGGTGGGCGAGACGGAGATTCCGCTTGACATCATAGCCTTTGTGCCGGATGCGGACAACAACTCCCTTTTCCGACTCCGACTGAAAGTGCCCTCGTCAATGCAGGGGAAACTGCTTCCGGGGATGAATCTTGCGGTGACACTCCAGTTTGACAACTCCGAGAACGATAACAGCTACACGATTCCGTCAAGAGCTATTTTTGAGAGAAACGGCAAGGAATACGTGTGGGTTATCAAGGACTCCACGCTCACAGCCAAAGAGATTGAGCGCGAGGGAATGCACCACGGGAAGAACAGCACCGTCACCGGCCTTGACGGCAGCGAAACGATTGTTGCCGTGGGGGTTAACCATCTCTCTGACGGCGAGAAAGTGAGCATTGCCGGAGACATTAAATCGCTTGACAAATAAATTGCCCCATGAACAGACTGCTACAATTCTTTTTGACGCGCCGCACTCTGTTTTGGTCGGCGATAATCATAATCCTGTTTGCGGGAGTGCTGTACTTCCTGAAGATGCCCAAGCTCGAAGACCCGGCCATTGCAGTGAAACAATCCACTGTGGTGGTGATCTATCCCGGGGCTGACAGCGAGGTGATTGAGCGCGATGTGGTGACCCTGCTCGAGGACCAATTGCGCACCCTCCCCAACATTAAGAAACTGAAGAGCGACGTGCGCCGCGGGCAAGCCGTGATCGGTGTGGAATATCAGCTGGATGTTCCCATGGAAGACATGGAACAGTACTTTGACCTGCTGCGCCGCAAAGTGAACGACATCCAAGGCTCACTGCCGCAGGGATGCATGCCACCCATGGTTATTGACGACATGATGGACGTGTATGGCATTTTCTATGCAGTGAGAGGTGACGGCTACACAACGGCTGAGCTTGAGCATTATGCCAAGAAACTGCGTGAAGAGATTCTGACCGTTAAGGGCGTGAAGCGAGTTAACATTGGAGGGGTACAGCGCGAAGTTATTGACATCACGTTTACCCCTGACCAAATCAAACGCAACGGAATGTTGCCGATGCTCGTGGCCCAGGCGCTGCAATCGTCCACCGCAGTGATAAATGCGGGAAAGGTTGACAACGGTAACGACCGCATAGCCCTGGACATCACCGACGGCGCAGTGACGGAAGAGCAGATTTCAAACGTGCTGCTGTCAATGCCTGACGGCAAGAAAGTGCGCATCAGGGATATAGCTACAGTGTCACGTCATGAAGCCGAGCCCGGCAGCAACGAGTTTTTTATCGGCAAGGACGAGTCACTGACCATCATGGTTACGCTGGAGAAAACGGCAGTGGTGCCTGATGTGGGCGCCGCCGTGGACAAAAGTATAGCTCAGACGATAGACAATCTTCCCGCCGGCATCACGGTGGAAAAGGTGTTCTTCCAGCCTGAGCGTGTGACGTCAGCCGTGTCGTCGTTTATGATAAACCTTCTGGAGTCAGTGGGCATTGTGTTCATAGTCATCCTGCTTGCTATGGGCTGGAAGGCGGGCCTGATTATCGGCTTCGGACTGATTCTGACCGTGGCCTTATCGTTCCCGCTGCTGTCGGCCGCCGGCACCACCCTTCAGCGAATCTCGCTGGGCGCCTTCATTGTGGCGATGGGTATGCTGGTTGACAACGCCGTGGTGATAATGGACGGCATTCTCAACGACCGCAAGCGAGGATTGAAAAGAGACGTGTATCTCTTCAACACCGGCAAGAAGACCGCGCTTCCGCTACTTGGCGCCACGGCTATTGCCGCCGCCACCTTCATGCCTATCTACTTCACGCCCGGCTCAGTGGGCGAATTTGCCGGCGACCTGTTTCTGGTGATATGCGTGAGCCTTGTGGCCAGCTGGATTCTGGCCTTGATTCAGGTGCCTGTGTGCTCCGACCAATGGCTCGGGCCTGACCCTGACGTGGCGAAAGAAGTCAAAGAGCTGAAGCTTAATGCAATACAGCGCGTTATCAAGAGGATCGTGGTGGTCCTGATTGACCACAAATGGGTGTCGGTGGCGGCAGCCTTCATCATCCTCATTGCATCGGGCATGTCGATGAAATATCTTCGCAATGTGTTCTTCCCTGACTTTGAGTATGACCAGTTTGTGGTGGAATGTACCTCCCCTGCAGAAAGCAACTCCGACACCGTTAGAGAGCGTATGCTTCAGCTATCCGACAGTGTGATGGCCTTTGACGGCGTCAAGAGTGTGGCCATCAGCCTTGGAGGCGCACCGGGCCGCTACTGCCTTGTCCGCCCCATGCCCAGCGGCGGCGAAGAGTATGCCGAGTTTATTGTGGGGTGTGATGACTTCAAGACTGTGAAGCGCCTGTCGAGCGAACTGATTGCCAAGCTGAGGACCATAGCCCCAGAAGCCTACATCCGCTCACGCCGCTACAACCTGTCAATATCCAGCACCCACACCGTGGAAGTGGAATTCTCCGGACCCGACGCCGACACCCTGCGCATGCTTGCGGGAAAAGCCGAAGCGATAATGCGCGACTGCAAGCTCGTGGATAAAGAATCGGTGCAGAACAACTGGCTGGGGCGCAACCGCTCCATCTCAGTGGACTATTCGTCACACCTGGCCACAGCGGCAGGGGTGAACCGCTCAGACGTTGGCAACGCGCTGCAGGCCGCCACTGACGGCTATGCAATAGGAGTGGTCAATGACCGCGACAAGATGCTGCCCATCTACATGAAAGTCCGCAACACCGACGGCTCAAAGATTGAGGACCTCGGGACGCTGCCCGTGTGGTCAATGATGAACATCAATGTGTCAGGCAACGACATCTCGGCAATGATGAGCGGAGCTATGACCGCAGAGGAGTTGAACAGCAAGATGTACTCCACCACACTGATGTCGTCATGCGTCAATTCAATTGATCCGTCATGGAGCGAAGGGATGATTCACCGCCTTAACGGTCAGCGAGTGATTGAGGCCGAATGTGACCCGGACATCACCAATCCCGATGCAACCCCCGCCAAAATACTCAGCATGATACGTCCTGAGATAGAGGCAATTCCGCTGCCTGACGGCTACCACATGCGATTTACGGGCGAGAGCGAATCGTCAAACGAATCAAACGAACTTCTGGCCGGATTCATGCCCATGATGATTGCAATCATCGTCATCATCCTGCTGCTGCTTTTCAACAGCTGGAAGAAGCTCGCCGTGATTCTGCTGTGCTTCCCGTTTGTGATCTGCGGCATCGTTCCGGCGCTGCTTATCACGGACACACCCTTCACCTTCATCGCCATCCTGGGAGTGATGGGACTGATGGGTATGACAATAAAGAATGCGATAGTGCTGGTGGACGAAATAGCTCGCCTGACAACGGAAGAAAAAGTGGAACTATATCCGGCAATCATCCGCGCCACGGTGTCGCGCGTGATGCCTGTAATTCTTGCGTCGTTCACCACCATCGCCGGCATGATACCGTTGGTTGGCGACCCGATGTATGGCTCACTTGCCGTGACCATTATAGGCGGACTGCTGATAGGCACCTTTGCCACGCTCCTGTTGCTGCCTACACTCTATTCAGTATTCTTCAACGTTAAACGCTCATGAAAAAGATTTCATCAACCATACTGACGCTGCTCATTGCGGCCAATGCCTCGGCGCTCAACCTGTCGCTCGCAGAGTGCAGGGAAATGGCCCTGAACACTGACGAGAGCCTGAAGATAGCCGAGAACAACCTGGAAGGAGCCGACCTGGACCGCGGCGTGGCCAAGACCCAGTATCTGCCCAAATTTGCCGGCAGTGCATCGGCCATTTACACCGCCCCCGACTCAAAAATAGGCGACATGATGACTCTGCAACTGCGCGGGGCCTACATGGCAGGCATCAACCTGACGCAGCCCATCTACACCGGAGGTAAAATCAGCGCCGCCAACCGCATGGCGGCGGTGGGGCAAGACGTGTATCGCCAGCAATTGCGAGCCACGAGAATGGATGTGATTGCCGACGCAGAGAAAGCCTACTGGACCTATGTGGGAGTGCTTGAGAAAGTGGAAATGACGAAAGCTTATCTGGCACTGATGGACTCCGTTTATGAGATGACCAATAACTCCGTGGAAATCGGTATGGCTAACCGCCAGTCGCTGCTCCGCGTCAATACCCGCAGGAGCGAGATTGTTTATCGCCTCAACCAGGCGCAGGCCGGTGCTGACATCTGCCGCATGGCCCTGTGCCGGGCAATCGGAGTTTCCGACACTACGACGATTCATCCCACCGAATCAATATCCGTCAGCGACAACCTGCCGATGATGAACAACGACGTCACGAACCGTCCTGAATCAATCATCCTCAGCAAGAACATAGAGCTGAAAAAGCACCAGGTGACAATGACACGTGCCGACTTCCTGCCCGTGGTGGGCTTGCAGCTGGGATGGTCAGCCTACGGCAACATCAAGATGAAAGGATGGTCACAAGATGAAGCGGGCAATCCCGTGCCCTTCTCCTCGACCACCAACGATAATGGCTTTTCAGGCATCCTTTCGGTTCAGATTCCCCTGTTTCATTGGGGTGAAGGGATTAAGAAAGTGCGCCGTGCCAAGCTGGATGTGGAGAATGCGCAGCTCTCGCTGCAGCGCAACACCAAGCTGATGCAGCTTGAGGCCCGTCAGAACTACAACAACGTGGTGACAGGACTGGAGCTTATCCGGACGGCTGATAAGGCTATGAACGAGGCTGATGAGAACCTGCGAATGATGAGAGAGCAATATGAAGTGGGGTTAAACACGCTGACCGACCTTCTTGAAGCTCAGTCACAATGGCAGACATCCTACTCAAATCTGATTGAGGCACAAACGCAGTATCGCATAAACCAGGTGGAATATCTGCGCTCAATCGGCGAACTGGATTAACAGGCACACAGCCCGATAACGAGCCACGCCCCCCATTGCCCCTCAAGTTAAAAAAGATGAGGGCGATGGGGGGCGTTTGAATATAGTTTTGTATATTTGTAGAACGAAACAGGAAACTCTGCGTTCGGATTATGACGATAGTTCACGTTATCTGGCAGCTCACCATGGGCGGTGTGGAAACCATGCTCATAGACATAGCTTCGGCACAGACTGCCGAAGCTGATGTGCATATAGTGGCTGTGAACTCACCGAGCAATCCCGAGATGCTTGCGGCCATACCCGAGGGGGTGAGCTTTCACTGCTGCAACCGCAAAGCCGGGTCACGCTCACCGCTGCCCCTGCTAAAACTCAATATGCTGCTGCTGAAGCTGCGGCCCGACGTGGTCCACACCCACTTCGGTAAGCTCTACAAATACATTTTCCACCGGCCCCGCCTGTTTGTGAGGACGGTCCACAACACCACCAACGACATCAGCGAGATAGCCCGCTACGACAGATGCTTTGCAATCAGCAGGGCGGTGGTGGACGAATGGAAAGCTGCCGGCCACGACATCCCGATGATTCTCAACGGAATAAAATGCGGCGCCATCAATCATGAGCCGGCAGGCTATAATGACGGAAAGCTGCACATGGTGCAAGTGTCGCGCCTGTTTGTGAAGCAGAAAGGGCAAGACCTTATTCTGGAAGCACTGGCCATGCTCTTTGAGCGCCAACCCACTCTGCGAGAGCGGATAATGATGCACTTCATCGGCGACGGGCCCGACGAAGAGATGCTGCGGCAGCTCACCCGCAGTCTCGGCCTTGAAAAGAACGTGACATTTGAGGGACTGCGCGACAGGAAGTGGGTTTATGCCCACCTTCACGAGTTTGACCTCTACATCCAGCCCTCACGCTTCGAGGGCTTCGGGCTCACCGTTGCCGAAGCCTGCGCGGCGCGCATCCCCGTGTTGGTGAGCGACAGCGAAGGGCCGCTGGAGATTCTTGACGGCGGCCGCCTGGGCATGACCTTCACCACCGGCAGCGCCGAGAGCCTTGCCACGCAACTGGAAAGGTTCATCACCCACGGCTATCCTGCCCGCCTGATTGACGAAGCCTATGCCCACACCCTTGAACGCTTCGACGTGAGCCGCACCGCAGCGGAATATACGGCCGCCTACCGCGCCATGCTTCAAACCCCATCATCTCCCCGCAAATCATGAAGAAAGTAATCACCTACGGCACATATGACCTGTTCCATCAGGGCCACATAAACCTGCTCAAGCGTGCCAAAGCGCTGGGCGACTGGCTGATTGTTGGCGTGACGAACGACAACTTTGACCGCAACCGAGGGAAGCTCAACGTGTGTAAAAACGTGCTGGAGCGCGTGGAAGCCGTGAAAGCCACCGGACTTGCCGACCAGATTATCATTGAGGACTATGTGGGGCAGAAAATCGACGACATTGAGAAATACGACGTTGACATTTTTGCCATCGGCTCTGACTGGGAGGGCAAGTTTGACTATCTCAACGAATACTGCCAGGTGGTCTACCTGCCCCGCACCGAAGGGATAAGCAGCACACAGCTTCGTGCCGAAGCCAGCAAGGAAGTGAAGCTGGGAATGGTAGGAGCGGGACGTATTGCCCCCCGCTTCGTGAGTGAGTCACGCCACGTGAGCGGCATCAGAATCACCACCGTGTGTGACATTGACGAAGCCCGCGCGGCAGAGTTTGCCTCGGCCCACGGCATTGAGAACGTGGCCCCGAACTACGGCGCGATGCTGAAAGAGGTTGACGCCGTGTATATAGCCACCCCTCACCTGACCCACTACGCTCTGATAAAAGAAGCGCTTGAGTCAGGGCGCCATGTGCTCTGCGAAACCCCGATGACCCTTGACGACGAGGAAGCCCGCGAGCTCTATACCCTGGCCGAAGAGCGCGGGCTGGTGCTTATGGAAGCCAACAAGACGGCCCACTGCCCCGCCTTCAATCACCTGATGTCAATGATCAAGAGCGGCGAGATTGGCGAAGTGGTTGACATTGAAGCATCGCTCTCGAAAGTGTGGGGCGACCCCACGGTGCGCGAGTTTGACCCCGCGCAGGCAGGTGGCTCGCTCTATGAGCTTGGCAGCTACCCCTTCCTCCCCATCATCAAACTGATGGGCACTGACTATGAAGAGCTGCGCTTCTACTCACGCATGGCCAACGGTATCGACATCTTCACCAAAGGGGAGATGGTGTATAAGAAAGGCGTGGGGAGTTTCAAGCTCGGCCTGGGAGTGAAGACCGAGGGCAACCTTGTGATTTCAGGCACCAAGGGTTATGCCTACGTGCCCAGCCCATGGTGGAAAACCGACTACTTCGAGCTCCGCTACGAAGACCAGAATCAAAACAAGAAATTTTTCTATAAATGGGACGGAGCCGGCCTGCGCTACGAACTTGTGGAGTTTGTGAAGTGCATAGTTGACGGACGCCTGTCATCCGCCCGCCTGCGCCGCAGCGAGAGCATCTGCATGGCCGGCATCATGCAGAAATTCCGTCAGCGCGAAAACATGATTGAAATATGATGAAAACCGCAATTGTAACAGGAGGAACGTCAGGAATAGGCGCCGGCGTGGCCCGGATGCTGATGGATAAAGGCTACCGCGTGTTTGCCACCTATGTGGGCGATACCGTCAAGAGCGATGACCCGCAGTTTATCCCGGTGAAAGTGGACCAAAGCTCACGCAGCGACCTCTACGCCTTTCTGGAGACCGTGAAAGGTGCCACCGAGAGCGTGGACTGCATAGTGTGTAACGCCGGAATGACCGTCAGGAAAGGATTCACCGAGATGACCGACGGCGAATGGGACAAGATGATGGAAGTGGCCGTCAATTCCCACTATATCATCATCCGCGAGCTCTTCTCGCTCATCCCCGCCGGCTCACGCATCCTCTTCACGGGGTCACAGATGGGCCTTGACCCCCACGCCACTGTGCTGGCCTACGGAGTGACGAAAGCCGCCGTGCATGCCCTTGCCAAGAACCTGGTGAAAGAATTTGAAGGCACCGGCACCACCGTCAACGCCATTGTGCCCGGCTTTGTGGAGACACCCTGGCAGAAAGAGAAGCCCGAAGAAATCAAGCAGAACATATACCGCAAAACCGCTATCCACCGCTTTGCCAGCGTGGACGAGATTGTTGACGCCTTCCGATTCTGCGTTGACAACCCCTTTGTTAACGGCAGCCTGATTGAGGTGAACGGCGGCTACAGCTACAAATAACCATGACAGAAATCACCACGGCCGAAGAAATCCACGCCATACTCCTTGACATAGCGCGCGAGCTGCAGCGCGTGTGCCGGGAGGGGAACGTGCCCTGCTACATGCTTGGAGGGACGATGCTGGGGGCGGTGCGCCACGGCGGATTCATACCGTGGGACGACGACATGGACTTCGGGGTGCCCCGCGAACACTTTGACCGCCTGCGCGCCCTGCTTGAACAGCGGCTACCCGCCCACTACCGCGTGGTGACCCTCCAAACCTCCTCAGTCATGCTCAGCGACATCCTCAAGATTGAGGACACCCGCACCGAGATGGACGAGCTCTTCAAAGAGAACGCCAAAGAGCGAATAGGAGTCAACATTGACATCTTTCCCCTTGACGGAGTGGATGAGTGCCATCTGGGCAGCTATCGCAAAGCGTTGCAGCTCAAAGGAGTGCATTACTACCGCTTCCTGTCAACGAAACAGCGCCACGGGAGCCGCAAGCTCGCGGCCATCCTGGCCAAACTGCTGCTGGCGCCACTGCTCCGCACCACCATCCCCGCCATGATACGCAGGACGCTGGAGCGCCACATAGGCGGAGAGTATCTCACCAACGTGTATGGCGCGTGGGGGATGCGCGAAGCCGTGCCCCGCAGCGTGTTTGGCAGCGGTAAGCTCTATGCCTTCGCCGACACAGAATTTTACGGACCCGAAGATGCCCACGCCTATCTGAGCCGCCTCTACGGCGACTACATGCAGCTGCCGCCGGAAGATAAGCGCCACCTCCACATAACAGGCTGTCGCCGCAAATAACCGACTATCACGCATGAAAATACTCCTTGCCAATAAATTCTACTACCGCCGCGGAGGTGACTGCATAGTGACCATGAACCTTGAGAAACTGCTCAACGAACATGGCCATGACACGGCTATCTACTCGATGAACTATCCCGAGAACCTGCCGAGCAAATGGAGCTCCTACTGGGCCCCTGACATGAGGCCCCTCGACGCCCTTACGCGCCCCTTCGGCTCACGGCAGGTGAAGGAAGGCTTCAGCCGACTGCTTGACGACTTCCGCCCGGAGATTGTGCATCTCCACAACATCCACACCCAGCTATCGCCCGTGATAGCCGAGATAGCCTCGCAGCGCGGCATCCCGGTGGTGTGGACCCTTCATGACACGAAGCCCGTGTGTCCCTGCTACACCTGCATGCGCAACGGAGAATGGTGTGAGGAATGCTTCAGCGATGCCAAAGCCGTGGTGCGCCACCGCTGCATGCCCGGGAGCCTTCCCGGCGCCGTGATAGGCTGGCGTGAGCTGCTGAAATGGAACAAGGAGAAGCTTCAGAGCATCACCAACCTGTTTCTGCCCCCGTCGCAGTTTCTTAAAGACGTGATGGTGCGCGGAGGGTATGCGGCAGAGAAGATGGAAGTGCTCAGCAACTTCATAGACACGGCCAAATGTGAAGGCGTGAGATATGACAACAAAGGGGGCGACAGCTACGTGTATGTGGGCCGCGTGAACCGCGACAAAGGAGTGCACACCCTCTGCGAAGCCGCCTCACAGATGCCGGGACACCTGACGGTGATTGGCGACGGCGAGCTCCTGCCCGAGCTGCGCGAGCGCTATGCCGGCAGCTCCAACATCACCTTCAAAGGGAAGATGGAATGGAACGACTTCCGCCCCCTGCTGGAACAGGCACGGTTCATGGTGGTGCCCTCAGAATGGAGCGAGAACAATCCGCTGACCATCATTGAGTCACTGGCAACGGGCACACCGGTGCTGGGCGCGCGCATAGGCGGCATCCCCGAGCTTATCACCGAAGGGGTGAACGGCATGACCTTCACCAGCGGCGATGTTGCTGACCTGAAAGAGAAGATAGCACTGATGCAGCAGGCCGAGTTTGACTACCCCGCCATTGCCCGCGAAGCCGCCGAACGCTATTCGGCCGAGAGCTACTACGAGCGCCTGATGAAGATTTACCGAGGCCTCCTGACGGCGCAACCACACGCCGGCGGCTGCTGAGTGGCCGCCAGACCACCAAGAGCCGTCTCCTTATAGAGCGACGGGATGTCGTGGCCGGTTTGCTTCATAACCTCCACGATGCGGTCAAAGTCCACGCGATGACGACCGTCAGAGAACGCCGCATAGAGATTGGCATCAAGCGCTCGGGCAGCTGCATAGGCATTGCGCTCGATACACGGAATCTGGACCAGGCCGCAGACGGGGTCGCATGTGAGCCCCAGATGGTGCTCAAGCCCCATTTCGGCCGAGTATTCAATCTGCGCCGGGGTGCCTCCAAACAGCTGCGAAGCTGCCGCGGCGGCCATGGCGCATGCCACGCCCACTTCACCCTGACAGCCCACCTCGGCCCCTGACACCGACGCATTAAACTTGACCACATTGCCGAAGAGGCCGGCCGTGGCCAGCGCGCGGAGGATGCGCTGCTCGCTGAACCCCTTGGAAGTGTGGAGATGATAGAGCACAGCGGGCACCACTCCGCAAGAGCCACACGTGGGGGCAGTGACAATCTGTCCGCCCGACGCGTTCTCCTCACTCACGGCCAGCGCATAGGCATAGACCAGACCGCGGCTTTTCAGAGAAGTGGCATGGCCGGTGGCCTGCATGTAATAGCCCACAGCCTTGCGGCGCACCCCGAGGCCACCGGGAAGCACACCCTCGGCCTCCAGACCACGCTCAACGGCGGCCTTCATCACGCTCCACACCTCAGCGAGATACTCCCAGATTTCAGGGCCCTCGATGAGATCCACATACTCCCAGAAGCTGCGTCCCGACTCCTCACACCAGTGAAGAATGTCGGCAATGGTAGTCATCTCATAGATGGACTCCACGGCACGGCGACTGCCGCCCTCCTCCACAATGTCGCCACCGCCGATGCTGAAGAAAGTGCGCTGCTTGAGGAGATTGCCCTTATCATCAATCGCTTCAAACTTCATTCCGTTAGTGTGGAACGGCAGGACCGTGTCAGGCTCCCAGACAATCTCGGTGGGGCGCACAGGCGAGAGCACCTCCAGGATAGCCTTGTCAGTGAGGTGACCCTTGCCGGTAGCGGCGAGAGCACCGTAGAGCGTCACGCGGCAAGCGGCCGCATTATCAAGTGCAGAAGCAAACACTTGCGCCGCCTTTCGCGGGCCCATTGTGTGGGAACTGGAGGGACCCTTCCCGATTTTGTAGATATACTTTATGGATTCCATGATGCACCGGCAAAGTTACGCCTTTTTTCAGAAAAATGCGTAACTTTGCACCCTCCAAAACCACATCGGCCGCGGGCGGCCACCACCTATTATAATATAAAGGCGGAAAATCCCGTTAGGAAGACAATGAAATCAACGGTATCAGTAACATTTCTTGTGCTCACGCTTCTCTTCTGCGTGTGTCTGATTGTGAGCAACCTTATGGAGATAAAAACCATTGATGCGGGTCCGCTCACCATCACGGCGGGCGTCATTGTGTTTCCCATCTCCTACATCATCAGTGACTGCATAGTGGAAATCTACGGATTTTCGCGCGCCCGGCTCGTGATATGGCTTGGCTTTGCCATGAACCTTCTTGTGACCATCCTGCTCCAGATAGGGCTATGGCTGCCCGGCAACGCCGACTGGACCGGCCAGGAAGCCATGAGCCTGATTTTCGGCGCCACTCCCCGCATACTCTGCGCCAGCTTCACGGCCTTCCTGTGCGGGTCAATGGTCAACGCCTTTGTCATGGCCAGGATGAAAGGCAAGCGCAGCCAGGGCGAGCGCTTTTCGCGCCGAGCCATCATCTCCACCCTGTGGGGCGAAGGGACGGACTCGCTGATATTTTTCCCGATAGCCTTCGGGGGAGTGTTGGCGTGGGACACCATTCTGACCCTTATTCTGACCCAGACCCTGCTCAAAACGGCCTATGAGATTATGATTCTGCCGGTGACAATAAGGGTGGTCAAGAGGCTCCGAGCGGCCGAATCGCGGCTTGAGTCGACCCAAAATGTTGCCTAAGTGAGATTTATTGCAAAAAAAAATGGTGATTGACGGTCGCTAATTGAAAAAAAGTTACGATATTTGCACTTGCGTTTTGGCAGGCCCCTAAGGGCGGCGGACGCATGGTAAGAAATCTATAACCATAATATATAAAAAGCAACAAAAAATGACTAAAGCCGACATTGTAAACGAGATTTCCAAGTCGACCGGTATCGACAAGGCCAACGTGCTTGACACCATTGAGAAATTCATGGAAGTTGTGAAGGATTCACTGGCTCACGGAGAGAACGTTTATCTCCGCGGTTTCGGCAGCTTCATCGTCAAGACTCGTTCCGAAAAGACCGCTCGCAACATCTCTAAAAACACCACCATCATCATCCCCGAGCACAAGATTCCCGCTTTCAAGCCCGCGAAAGTGTTCATGGAAGATGTGAAGTAAAGTCGACTCTCTCCAATCATCACATAACGAATACTCACCCCGTAAAATTCTTTTTATCATGCCCAGCGGAAAGAAAAGAAAAGGCCACAAGATGGCTACACACAAGCGCAAAAAACGTCTCAGAAAGAACCGTCACAAGAAAAAGTAAAATAGGCTCGACGAGAGTCTGAGACGCGCCATAAACGCAAATCACAAAGAACAGACCCCGTGCCTCCTCCACAGCAAGGTGCTTCAAGGTCTGTTCTTTGCGTTTATAGCGCCCGAACCCCTTAAGCAGCGCTCCCGGAGCGCGTCGAACCAAGCAAACCATCCAATAATCCACCCAGATCACCCATGCAAAGCGAACTCATTGTGGATGTTAAGCCCACGGAAGTGTCCATAGCACTGACCGAGGACTCGCGGCTTGTCTCCCTACAGCAGGAGGCCCGCAACATCTCCTATGCGGTGGGCGACATCTACCTGGCCAAGGTTAAGAAACTGATGCCGGGCCTTAATGCCGCATTTGTCAATGTGGGTTACGAAAAGGATGCATTTCTCCATTATCTGGACCTTGGCTCGCAATTTTCTTCCTACTACGAATTAGTAAAAACCGCTCTTACTGACAAGAAGAAGGTTCCCCAGCTTCAGCGGATGAAGCTTCTGCCTGACATTCCCAAGCACGGCTCAGTGGTCGACGTCCTCCAGCAAGGACAGGAGCTGCTTGTTCAGATTGTCAAAGAGCCCATTTCATCGAAAGGCCCGCGCCTCACCACCGAGATAACCTTCACGGGGCGCTACATGGTGCTCATACCCTTCGGCGACAAGATTTCCATATCTCAGAAAATCAAGACCACCGAAGAGAAAGTGCGCCTGCGTCAGCTTATCGAAGCCATCAAGCCCAAGAACTTCGGCGTCATCATCCGCACCTCAGCCGAAGGCAAGCGAGTGGCCGAGCTCAACAACGAGCTCAAGACCCTGCTTGAATGTTGGGAACAGACCATAGCCAAAGCGCAGAAAGCCACGGCTCCGGCGCTGGTGTTTGAAGAGGAAAGCCGCATTGTGGGAATGCTCCGCGATGTGTTCAGCCCCTCATTCGAAGCCATCCACGTGAACGATGCCGACGTGTTTGCGCAGATAAAAAAATATGTTGAACTGATAGCCCCCGAGCGTGCGGAGATTGTGAAGCTCTACAACAAGCCAGAGCCCATCTTCGATCATTTCAGCATCACCCGCCAGATAAAATCATCGTTTGGCAAAACCGTGTCGTTCAAGAGCGGCGCCTATCTCATCATAGAGCACACCGAAGCGCTCCACGTAATTGACGTGAACAGCGGCAACCGCTCCAAGGCCGGCTCCGATCAGGAGACCAACGCACTTGAAGTGAACATGCGCGCCGCCGACGAAATAGCTCGCCAGCTGCGCCTGCGCGACATGGGCGGCATCATTGTCATTGACTTCATTGACATGAACAAGCAGGAACACCGTCAGAAACTGTTTGAACACATGAAGGAGCTGATGGCCAATGACCGTGCGCGCCACAACATCCTGCCCCTGAGCAAATTCGGGCTCATGCAGATAACGCGCCAGAGAGTGCGTCCGGCCATGGACATCATCACGGCCGAGGACTGCCCCTCATGCTACGGCAAAGGCAAAGTTCAGCCGTCGCTGCTCTTCACCGACACCCTTAAAGAGAAGATTGACTATCTCACCGGCGAGCTTGCCATGACGGGGTTCATCATGTATGTCCACCCGTTTGTTGACGCCTACATCAAGAAAGGCATCATCTCGCTCTACAGAAAATGGCGCATGGAAGCCGCCAAAAAATTCAGAATCATGCCTGACCAGAGCCTGGCCTACCTGCAATACAGGGTGGTTGACTCCGAAGGCAATGAGATTGACCTCAAGGAAGAAAAGGACATTGACTCATCGGCCACGAAGTCAAAGTCAAAAGCCAAAAACAGGACCAAGGACAAGGAGGAGTGACCCTGACCGTCAATTCCACTCCGCACCCTGTTAAAAACAGTTGAAACCAACCCCACAGCGGCGTTGCTCCGAGGCTTTGAAGCCTGATGGGCAACGCCGCATGTTTTTAGGGGTTTTTAGAGGGGGCAGACGGGAGCGGTTAACAATTTTTTTGCTAAATTTGCATGTTGAAGCCGACTATGCGGCCTCTGCAATTGTTAATATTCCGCATATCCACCATATCATGAGCGATACACTGTTAAAAGTCAATGAACTGCGCGCCGAGATTGACGGCAAGGAGATTCTCAAAGGCATCAACCTTGAAATCCGTCCCGGCGAAGTGCATGCCATCATGGGCCCCAACGGCTCAGGCAAGAGCACCCTCAGCGGTGTGCTTGCCGGCAACCCGGCTTACACTGTCACCGGAGGGTCAGCCACCTTCCACGGCATCGACCTGCTGTCATTGTCGCCCGAGGACCGCAGCCATGAAGGGCTGTTTCTCTCGTTCCAGTATCCGGTTGAGATTCCGGGCGTGTCAATGGTCAATTTCATGCGTGCGGCGGTCAACGCCAAGCGAGCTTACTTCCATCAGAAGCCACTGAGCGCCAGCGAGTTTCTGAAGCTCATGCGCACCAAACGCGCCATTGTGGAGCTTGACAACAAGCTTGCCTCGCGCTCGGTGAACGAAGGATTTTCCGGAGGCGAGAAGAAGCGTAACGAGATTTTCCAGATGGCCGTGCTGGAGCCCCGCCTGTCGATTCTTGACGAGACCGATTCGGGACTTGACATCGACGCGCTGCGAGTGGTGGCCGGCGGCGTCAACAAGCTCAAGACCGCTGACAATGCCACCATTGTCATCACCCACTATCAGCGCCTGCTTGACTACATCAAGCCTGACTATGTTCATGTGCTTTACAAAGGCCGGATTGTCCGCACGGGCGGTCCCGAGCTGGCCCTTGAGCTGGAGGACAAAGGCTATGACTGGATTAAACGAGAAATTGACGGCGAATGAGTGCTCTTGACCAATACGTGAAGCTCTACGAGGCCAACAGCGGCCTCTTTGACGCCAACTCGGCGCCCGCGCTCAACGCCCGTCGCCCCGAAGCGCTCAAAGCGCTGGAGGGCGCCATGCTGCCCACCCGCCGCACCGAAGGCTATGAGCGCACCTCGCTCGAGGACCTCTATGCCCCTGACTTCGGGCTCAATCCCGGAAGGGTGGACATCCCGGTTGACCTTGCGGCCACCTTCAAGTGTGCCGTGCCCCACATGTCGACCCTGCTCGGCGTGACGGTCAACGACATGTTTCACACCACGGGCAATCTTGACGAGCGGCTGCCCGAAGGGGTTACCTTCATGAGCCTGCGCCGCGCAGCTCAGGACCACCCCGAGATTATCGAGAAATACTATGGCAAGCTGGCACCGCTCACCGAGCCCTCGACGGCGCTCAACACCCTGCTGGCGCAGGACGGAGTGCTGATTCACCTTGCTCCGGGAGCGCGCACCCAGCGCCCGCTGCAGCTTGTGAACATCTTCAGCTCACCGGTTGACCTCATGGCACCACGCCGGGTTCTCATCGTGGCCGAGGAGAACTCATCGCTTGAACTGCTTGTGTGTGACCACACCAATGATGCTGACCACTCCTATCTGGCCTCGGAAGTGGTGGAAATCCATGCCGGCGCCGGCTCGCGCATCAACATGTGCACCATCGAAGAATCATCGGCCAAGACCTCGCGCCACAGCAGCCTCTACGCCCGTCAGGCCGACGGCTCGCAGCTGGAAATCACAGGAGTGACCCTGACCTGCGGCACCACCCGCAACGACTACACCATTGACATCGAAGGTCACCACTGCACCACCCGCCTGTCAGGCATGGCCATAGGGGGCGGCAAGATGCATATTGACAACAACACCTCGGTGAACCACCGGGCAGCCCACTGCAAGAGCGACCAGCTCTTCAAGTACACCCTCGACGACGAGTCGACCGGCTCATTCGAGGGGAGTATCCTCGTGACCGGCGAGGCCCCCTTCACCGAAGCCTACCAGAGCAACCGCAACATCCTTGCCGCCGAAGGCGCCCGCATGCACTCCAAGCCCAGGCTTGAAATCTATAACGACGAAGTGAAATGCAGCCACGGCGCCACCACCGGACAGCTTGATTCAAAAGCCCTGTTCTACATGCAGACCCGCGGCATCCCCATGGCTGAGGCCCGCACCCTGCTGATGCAGGCGTTCATGAGCGACGTAATTGACCGTGTGGGCATTGAAGGGCTGCGCGAGCGACTGCGCCACCTTGTGGAGCGCCGCTTTGCCCGCAAGGACCCCTCGGAAAGCTGCGGCGACTGCGCCTCTGTTTCACCCCTAACCCTCTGAACCGTCATGGACTACGATGTGACCCGCATACGCAGCGAATTTCCCGGCCTTGAGCGCACGCTCTATAACAGGCCGCTGATTTATCTTGACAACACAGCCACGTCACAGACCCCTGCGGCGGTGGTTGACGCTATTGTCAGCGGCTACACCACCGCCAAGGCCAACGTGCACCGCGGGGTTCACACCCTGTCGCAGGAAGCCACCGAGATGATGGAGAAATCGCGCCGGCGAGTGAGGGACTACATCAACGCCGCCTCAGAGCGTGAAATCATCTTCACCCGCGGCACCACGGAGAGTCTCAACCTTGTGGCATCGAGCTTCGGCGGGAGCCGCCTGCAGGCCGGCGACGAACTGATACTCACCGTCATGGAGCACCATGCCAACATAGTGCCCTGGCAACTCCTTCAGAGCCGCATCCCGTTCAGCATCAAGGTAGTGCCCATACGCCCCGACGGGTCGCTCGATATGGACGCCTTCCGCGGTCTGCTGAGCGAGCGCACGAAGATTGTGAGCGTGTGTCACGCCTCAAACGTGCTCGGCACCGTCAACCCCGTTGCCGACATCATAGCCGAAGCCCACAGCCGCGGGATTCCGGTGGTGATTGACGGCGCCCAGGCTCTGCCCCACATGAAAGTGGACGTCAGAGCCCTTGACGCGGACTTCTATGCCTTCTCGGCCCACAAAATGTATGGCCCCACGGGGATAGGCATCCTCTACGGCAAAGAGGCGCTTCTCAACGCCATGCCCCCCTATCAGGGCGGCGGTGAAATGATTGAGAGCGTGAGCTTTGAGCGCACCACCTTTGCCGAGCTCCCCTTTAAGTTCGAGGCCGGCACTCCTGACTTTGTGGGCGCCTCTGCCCTGCCTGAAGCCCTTGACTTCATGGAGCGCACAGGCATTGACGCCATTGTCGCCCATGAACACACCCTGCTGGAGCACACCACCCGCCGCCTCCTTGAGGAGATACCCGGCATAGAGATTTACGGCACGGCCCCCGGCAAGTGTGCCATCATCTCCTTCAACCTCAAAGGGGCTCACCATTATGACACGGGGATGCTGCTTGACAAGCTCGGTGTGGCCGTGCGCACGGGCCACCACTGCGCCCAGCCGCTGATGCACGCTCTGGGCATAGAGGGCACCGTAAGGGCCTCATTCGCAGCCTACAACACTCTCGCCGAAGCCGACGCCTTTGTTGACGCTCTGAAGCGCGTGGCCTCAATGCTCCAGTAACTCCCCTCCCCTCTCTCACTGACCACCATGAAAATCTCACGCCCGCGGCAGATTGCCCTAATTTCCATCGTAGTGTCAACACTGTGTGTGGTCACTGCCGCCGTGTGGCTGGTGATGGATGAGCGCGGACGTGACATCATGTCGCTGCCTATTGACAAAGAGGTGTATCCCGTGACGGGCATCGACGTGTCGGCCCACAACGGCACCATCAACTTTGAGAAAGTGGCCGCCGACAATGTTGACTTCGTGATAATCAAAGCCACCGAAGGCGCCACCTTCAAGGACAAAGCCTTCATTGACAACTATCGCCGCGCGCGCAAAGCGGGCCTGAAAGTGGGCGCCTACCACTTTTTCCGCTTCGACACCCCCGGCCACATGCAGGCCCTCAACATGCTTCACTCCGTGAGAGGGCTCAGCCTTGACCTGCCGCTGACCATCGACGTTGAAGAGTGGACCAATCCCGGCAACGAACCCGTTGAGGCCGTGCTTGACCGCCTCTGGGAGATGACCGATTATCTTGAGCGCCACGGCTATCCGCTGATGATCTACACCAACAAGAAAGGGCTCGACCGCTTTTTCGAAGGGCATCCGCGCAACATCCCCCTGTGGCTCTGCACATTCTCCGAGCCTGACAGCCGCTATCCCTGGACACTGTGGCAACACACCCATCGCGGACGCGTGGACGGAGTGGACGGCCTCGTTGACATGAACACCTTCAACGGCAGCCGCGAAGAATGGGAAAATTGGGTGGAGAAGCTCATGGCCGCGCAATAATCAGGCACATCACGCGTTATAAAAGCGTGAAAAAGTCTAATGTCCTTTACAATATACTTGCGGGCGCCGCGCTGATTGCAGCGGCACCCCATCCCTGTCACGCCTTTCCTCTCACCACCTACACCACTGCCTCTCAGCTGGCCGAAGGGAGATGGGTGAAAGTGGCCGTGACCTCAACCGGCATGCACATGCTTCCCGTGGCCACACTGCGTGAATGGGGGTTCACCGACCCCTCGAAAGTGAGAGTGTATGGCTACGGCGGAGCCCGCATTCCTGACCATCTGACACTTGAGAACTACATCGACGACCTTCCGGCCGTACAGACCGTCACGCTCAAGAATGGCAGCATAGCCTTTTATGCCACCGGCCCTGTGAGCCTCTCAGAGCCTGACAGCGACGGCCTGCTTGACCACCGTCAGAATCCCTGGAGCACCGTGGGCTACTACTTCATCACCGAGAGTGACGAGCCCGCGGCCGCCATCCCCACCGAGGGGACGGCCGGCGGCTCACGCCCGTCCACGACCGTGAGAGCCTATGCCTTCCACGAGCTTGACCGCACATCGCCCGGCGAGAGCGGCCATCTGCTTGTGGGCGAGGACTTCCGCTATAACAACCGCAACACCTTCACCCTCGACATGCCCGGACGTGCCGAGGGCACCCCTGTGGATATCCGCACCCGCTTTTTCACCTTCATCTCCTCAGGCAGCCCCACGCTCACCATCAGCGCCAACAACAGCCAGCTGGGGACACCCACGCGCCTACCCATCACCACCTCCTCCACCTGGGGCGACACCTGCCGCGTGGTGTCAAAAGGGGTCAGCGTGAGCGGCACCCGCCTCAATGTGGGCCTCTCGCTAAGCTCCACCGGCGTGACCCGCATGGCCAACCTTGACAATCTGGGGGTGAGCTACACCCGCCAGCTCACCCTGAGCGGCAATCAGGCTCTGACCTTCGGGAGCGACAATCAAACCCTGAGCCTTGCCGGCGCCGGCGATGCCACAGTGGTGTGGGACGTTACCACCCCCCTGGCCGTGAAGCGGATGAAGACCACCTCCGGCACCACCGCCACATGGACCAGCCCCTACACCGGCTATCGCCGCTATGCCGCCTTCAATGAGAACTCCACACTGCCCGTGCCTGAATTTGCCGGACGGGTGGAGAATCAGAATATCCATGCCGAGCCCGTGCCTGACATGGTGATTGTGAGCTCCGGCGCCATGCTCCAGCAGGCCGAGCGCATTGCTGACTTCCACCGTCAGTCGGCCGACTCGCTGCGGGTGCTTGTGGTCAATAAAGAGAAAGTGTGGAACGAGTTCGGCTCAGGCGTTGCCGACATCAACGCCGTGCGCAAGATGCTGAAGATGTTCTATGACCGCGGCACCGCCGACGACGGCCACCGCCTGAAGTATGCCCTGATGATGGGCCGCCCCTCGCATGACCATCGCCACCTGACGGAGGTGATGTCGGCCGCCGGCGCGTATGACAACATGCCCATCTGGCAGACCGATGCCGGTAATTCCGACAGTAACTCCTACTCCACCGACGACTTTCTGGCCATGCTGGAGGACAACTCCGGCAAGACCATCAACTCCGACATCCTCAGCATTGCCGTGGGACGCATTGCCGTGCGCGATGCTGCCGCCGCCAAGACCTATGTGGACAAGTTCATGAACTATCACTCACGCATGCCCGAGGGTGATTGGAAGAACAAAATCGTTATCCTTGCCGACGACCAGGACAACGGCGTCCACCTGTCGCAGGCCGAGACCCTCGTGGGGCAGATGCAGGTGGCGCCTGACGGCCTTGACCACATGTATAACAAAGTCTACATTGATGCTTACGAAAAGGTGAACGGCGTGACCGAAGGCGCGCGCACCCAGATGTATAAATGGCTCAACGAAGGCGCGATGTGGTGGATGTATATTGGCCATGCGAGCATCGACACCTGGACCAAGGAGGGGATGCTCACCCACAGCGACATCAATGACAACCTCTACTTCCGCCGCCTGCCGATTCTCTATGCCGCCACCTGCACCTTCTCATCATGGGACGGCACCGACGATTCAGGCGCCGAGCTGATGGTGATGAACCCCAACGGCGGCGTCATAGCCTCGATATGCCCGGTGAGACCGGTCTACATATCATCCAACGGCATCTTCTCGCGCAACATGGGCGCCACCTTCCTGGAGCGCGACGAGACGGGCCGCTTCCTGCCCATTGGCGAGATTGTGCGCCGCGCCAAGAACCGCAACGGAGCCGACAGCAACAAGCTCCGCTACGTTATCAACGGCGACCCCGCCATGCGAGTGCCCACTCCGGCCAACAAGATTGTGCTGGAGAGCATCAACGGTGTGGAGCTTGACAACCCTGACGAGCAGCCCACCGTGATGGCCCATCAGCGCCCCGTGATGACCGGCTATGTAACCGACTGGGAGGGCAACGTGCTCACCGACTTCAACGGCACCCTCTATCTGACCATCTATGACGCCGAGCAGAGCATAGTGACCCTTGGCCGAGGCGACGAGAAGGACCCCGGCAAGGTGGACGTGTTTGAGCAGCAAGGCTCCAAGCTCTACACCGGACGCGACAAGATTGTCAACGGCCGCTTCAGCATCACCGTGGCCATGCCCTCGGAGATAGCGTGGAACTATCGCAACGCGGCCGCCAATATGTATGCCGTGAGCGACGACAGCTCCCTTGAGGCCATGGGATGCAACAGAAACTTCTATGTGTATGGCTACGACGACACCGTTGAAGCTGACGATGAAGGCCCGAAAATCGATGCCCTCTATCTCAACCACGAGACCTTTGCCAACGGCGACGTGGTCAACGAAAGCCCGATGATGTTTGCTCAGGTGAGCGACAACATAGGCATCAACCTCTCCACCGCCGGCGTGGGCCACACCCTGCTAATGAGAATAGATGACACCGAAGGGTTCACTGATGTGAGCGAATACTACATCCCCGCCTCCGACGGCACCCCCTCAGGCACGGTGACCTACCCCGTGGAGAACCTCGCCGCCGGCAACCATACGCTGACCTTCCGAGTGTGGGACACGTCGAACAACTTCGCCCAGTCAACCATTGACTTCTATGTGCAGCCAGGCCTGGCCCCGAAGATTTTCGACGTCTACACCGACACCAATCCCGCCTACACCGAAGCCAACTTCTATGTGCGCCACAACCGCCCCGATGCCACCCTGACGGTGAAAATCGCTGTGTATGACCTTCAGGGACGCGAGCAGTGGAGCGACACTGCCACCGGCCGCAGCGACATGTTTGTGAGCACCCCCATTACGTGGAACCTCACTGACCGGAGCGGACGCCGTGTGCCGCGCGGCATCTACGTGTATCGCGCCACGGTGACCACCGATGGCGAGCAGGAAACCTCCGAGTCACGCCGCATAGCCGTTGCAGCCCTTTAATGTTGGTCATTCATGCTATTTTTCGTACATTTGCAGATGTAAAAAAATGGAAAAGGCAATGACACCGACCCCCGTTGCACCGCGCGCGCTGCCCGAGCCCACGCTCAGACGGCTTCCGTGGTATCTGGCTTATGTGAGCATCCTTGCCTCACAGGGCGTGGAATATGTGTCGTCCACGGCCATCTCCCGCAAGCTCAACGTTGACGCCTCGCAGATAGCCAAGGACCTCTCGTTTCTCTCCATCAAGGGTAAAACCCGTATAGGCTACGATGTGGCCGAGCTGGAGCATGAGCTGGAGGAATTTCTGGGCTTCAAGCGCGGCCACAACGCCATCATAGCCGGCGTGGGCAGCCTTGGCTCCGCCCTCATTGCCGACAAAGGCCTCCAGCGCTACGGGCTCAACATTGTGGCCGGATTTGACATCTCGGCCTCCGTCACCGGCACAAGGATTGGAAATGTGCCGGTGTTTGACATCTCGGAGCTTGCCGAATGCCGGCAGCTTTACCGCGCCGAGATAGGCATTGTGGCCGTTCCCGCCGAGAAAGCCCAGGAGGTGGCCGACAGGCTTGTGGAAGCCGGAGTGAAAGCGCTCTGGAACTTCACCCCTTACCGTATCCGCACCGAGGAAGGAATCGTGGTGACCAACACCTCCATCTATGCCCATCTTGCCGTGATGTATAACCGCATTGACGCTCAAAACTCGCCCGTAAGATGAAACTGCTCGCCCTGCTCCGCCAGCCGGGATGCCCGGTGATGAATCCTCCCGTAATCCGTCACTACCCCTCGTCGGCCATCATTGTCAACGGCAAGCCCTTCTTTGTGCCCGGTTTCGGCGACCGCTGGGAGGCGCGTCCGGGTGTGGCGCTGAGAATATGCCGTCTGGGCAAGAGCATCGATAGCCGCTTTGCGTCGCGCTACTACGACGCCGTAGCCCCGGTGATTAATTTTGTGCCGGTGGACTTCGAGCACCGTCCCGAGCTTGGCGGCCTCCTGACCGCCATTGACTCCACCGTGGCCATGGGCCCCTGGCAGCTCCTGCCCGAAAGCGGCACCCCGTGGGAGCTCGACGGCTTCGGCACCCGCATCACCCTCCCGCCAAGCCACGTCAACGCCGACGAAGCCGTGGCCGTGCTCAGTCGCTACGCCATGATGCAGATGGGCGATGCCGTGATGCCCTTCACGCTCCCCCTGGGCATCACCGCCGGTCAGGACACCGAAGTGTCCTTCAGTCTTAACGGCTCTGACCCGTTCACAGTCAGAATAAAATGATTTAACAAACCTAATCTCCACTCACATAACATCAAGCAATGTCAAAAATCAAACATAAAACAGCCGGACAATTAGTCCTCACGGCAGCGGCCGTGATGCTGACGGTGCCGACGGTGCATGCGCTTGACACGTCATATTATTCGACCACGTCACGCCTGGCATCAGGCACCCGCTGGGTGAAAGTAAAGGTCACCACCGAGGGTGTGCAGCGCATCAGTCATGACCAGCTCCGCGCCTGGGGATTCTCCGAGCCGGAGAAAGTGCACGTGTATGGCTTCAGCGGCATGGAGCTCGCATCCAACACCTTCTCCATGACTGCCCCTGACGACCTGCCGGTGCAGTATTCACAGCACAGTGACGACGCCCTGTTCTTCTACGGCGAGAGCGACGTGCGCCTGCGTATGCGCAGCGCCACTGACATTATCCGCACCCGCAACCATTATGCCACTTACAGCTGCTATTTCCTCTCCGACGCCGAGCCGGACGCCCCCCTGGCCTCCGCCCTCCCCTTCACCGAGAAGGAAGCAGCCGAGATTTCCCACACCTCCATTGACTATATCGAGCCGGAGGAGTATATCCCCGGCGAAGGCGGCGTGATGTGGTTCTCCACCCCCCTGAAGGCCAACGAGAGCCGCACCTTCACCCTCCATGCCGAGGACTTCCTGCCCACGGCCACCGAGAACACACCCAACGCCGTGTTTTCATTCCTGCCGGTGGTCAACGCCACTCAGAACGTGACCGTTCAGGCCACCCTTGACCCCAACACGCTCAACCGCACCAGCAACTCCTACACCCGAGTGTCACCCAACCAAGGCGACCGCACCTACCTGCTCTACAACTCCCTGACCAACCCGAGCATCATCAGAGCGCGCCTATGGAATGGCCACACCGATTTCCCCATCACCTTCACCAACACCTACACCGGGGCTGACTGGATTGCAGTGGACTATGTGACCCTGCTTTACAGCCGCTACAATCGCCTTGCCGACCACGGTCAGATTCAGATGCACTATCTGAACCTTGACGGAGGCAGCAATGTGAGCGTGACCGAAGCCGGAGAGAACTGCCAGGTGTGGAACGTGAGCACTCCCCTCTCTGTTCGCCCCCTTGAAGGGAATTATGACCCTGAAGCGGGCACGATGACCGTGAGCCCCGGCGAAGGCGCGCTAACCCTGGTGGCCTTTGACCCCGAATCAACCTCTCTGCCCACCCCCGCCTATGTGGAGACCCTCGGCACAGCCACCAACCTCCACGCCGACGCCGCTGACTACGACATGGTAATCATCACCACCACCGCCATGCTCCCCGCAGCGCAACGCCTGGCCACACTCCATGAAGAGCGCCAGGGGCTGATGGTGAAAGTTGTGGACCAGCAGGACATCTTCAACGAATTTTCATCAGGCACACCCTCGGCCATAGCCTATCGCCGCTATGTGAAGATGCTTCATGACCGCAATCCCGGCATGCTCAAGCACCTGCTGCTCCTGGGCCGTGGCACGTATGACCACCGCCACCTTAACATCACCGACGACGGGTCATACCTGTTCTGCTACGAGGTGGAAGAGGACCGCGAATGGGGCTACACCTCATGGAGCAACTATGAGGTGACCAACTTCTGCTCCGACAACTACTTCGGCATGCTTGCCGACAGCTTCACCCCCCGCTCCATCTATCGTCAGACCACTTACCTCAACGTGGGCCGCATGCCCGCCAAGGGGCTCTCTGACGCCCACATGCTTATAGATAAGGTGGAGAACTATATGGACACCTATCTGACCCGCGACTTCATGACCCGCACGGCCTTCCTGGGCGGTGCCGGCGACGACAACTCCCACATGCAGATGGCCGACAACGCCAGCAAGCTCATGCTCCAGGGACAGCCCGACGTGACGGCCTACAAGGTGTATCGCGGCTTCTTCCGCAACTCGTCGAACAGCGATGCCAACCTGCGACTGTGTCGCCGCTTCCTGATTGAGACAGCATCGGCCGGTGTGAACCTGCTCGGCTTCTCGGGCCACTCGGCGCTCACCGGTGTGGACTGCGGCTTCAGCGTGGGCATGCTCTCTGACATTGCCTTCCCTAACCATCCCCTTGTGTTCCTCTCCACCTGTGCCGAAATGCAGATTGATAGCTCCAAGGGTTACCTGGGCGATGCGCTGGTGGCCAGCAAGGACGCCGCAGTGGGTGTGATCGGCGCATGCCGCACCGTTTATCTCAACCGCAACAAGGCTCTCTATGATGCCTTTATGGAGCGCTATTACGCTCCTGCGGCAGGCGACTGCGTGGGCGACGTGTGGCGCAAGGCCCACAATGAAGTGCTGACCAACTTTGACCAGACCTACGGCCTCAACACTCTCTGTTACAACCTGGTGTGTGACCCCGCGCTGCCTCTGGCCGTGCCTGACCGCCGCGCCACGGTCAACACCGTCAACGGCACAGCCGCCTCCGGCAGCATGCAGGTGACGGCCCTGAAGCCCGTGACCCTCACAGGCTCAATCACCAAGAACGACGGCACCATTGACCGCAACTTTAACGGCGAAGTGGTGATTACCATCCATGACGGCGCTCACACCGTGACCACCATCGCCACAGACTCTGACCCCTCGACAAAATTCGACGTTGACCACTCCGTGCTTGCCCGCACAGGCGCCACGGTGAAGAACGGCGACTGGACCGCTACGCTGACCCCTCCGGTGGGTTCAGTGGCCGGCAAGAGCAACCGCATCCAGGTGTGGGCCACCAACGGCGATGGCAACATGGCTCTGGGCTCCTACACCGGACTGTCAGTGACCGACCCCGCATCAGCCGCTGCCACTGACGACACCGAAGGTCCTGAAATCTCAGAGATGTATCTCAACACGTCCACCTTTGCCGAAGGTGATGCCGTGGCCTCTGACTTCACCCTCCACGCCCGCATAGAGCCTGACGCCTCAGGCATCAATGTGAGCAACGCCACTGTGGGCCACCGCCTGACTGTGAGCCTCGACGGCAGCTCAAGCAGCTCCATCGCCTCCAACCTTCTTACTTGGGGTGGCGACGGCGCAGCCCTGCTCAAGGTTCCCTACAGCGGAGTTGTTGACGGCAATCACACACTGACCCTCACCGTGAGCGACAACGTGGGCAATCAGTCAATGCGCACCATCCCCTTCACCGTGGTGAGCCAGTCGCTGGCAGGCACTCTGAGCATTGACAACCCCATCGTGACGGGCAAGACCTCCATCGGCATCAATGTTCCCTCATCGGCCCAGGTGACCCGCGTGGTGGTGGAGGACGGCAGCCACAACACCGTTGTGAGCCGCACCGCCGTGTCGTTCCCCTGGAACTGGACGCCTGATGCATCGCTGCCCGACGGCAACTATCGCATCCGCGCCTTCTTCACCGACGGCAGCCGCTGGGGTGCCACCGAGCCGCTGGATGTGATTATCATCCGCCAGAAATAAGGATTTCCCCCTATCCTCAGATAGCCAAGAGGCCCGCGCACCGGCGCGGGCCTCTTTTGTTGGTTAACGGCAGGATGGCAGCGCTCCGAGAGCTGCCGGCGGAGTGCATCGGCCTCCACCCTGCTACTGACGCAGCGGGATGGCAAGGGGATGGGTAAAGCAACGGCCCGCAGCGGGTGAAAGCTGCGGGCCGTGATTATGAGTGGATGCCGGAGGATTAGATCCAGCGAACGAAAGCGAAGTCAGCGCGGTGAGGCAGCTCGCTGTTGACGGGATAGAGACGGAATGCGTAGCGGAACATGCCGGGGTTACGCATGGTCTCGGTGAGTGAGTAGGTGGCGATGTTGCCGTCGAGGCTGTCAAGCTTGAAGGGCACGCGGCCGGCATACTCTTCCTGACCGTTGACGATGCTGTAGAGCACCATTTCGAGGCCGAGAGATTTGCCCAGACCGTTGGTGTCAATCACAGCCTTGAAAGATGCCTGTTCGCCGGTCTTGATGGTGCCTGAAAGGCCGTTTACGCCGTCGAGTGAGATTACGTTCACGCCGTCCCAAGCAGCGGCCACGCTCTCTTTCCATGCCACGATTTCCTTTGCCAGAGCAAAGTCATTGGCGGCAAGACGGTTGAAGCGGGCAGCTTCCTTGTTATAGAAGCGAGAGATGTAATCGTCAATCATGCGCTTCATGGTGAAGTGAGGCGCGATGTGACCGATTGAGCGCTTGATGTAGTCAATCCATTCGGGAGAATAGCCCTTTGAGTTCTTGGCGAAGTAAAGGGGCACGATTTCGTTTTCGAGCATCGAATAGATGGTGGCTGCGTCGAGCTTGTCCTGCTGACCCTGGTCAGTGAAGGTGCGCTTGTCAGTGAGCGCCCATCCGGCCTTTTCGTCGAAGCGATAGCCCTCATACCACCAGCCGTCGAGGACTGAGAAGTTGAGCACACCGTTCATCTCGGCCTTCTCGCCTGAGGTGCCGGATGCTTCGAGGGGACGGGTGGGAGTGTTGAGCCAGATGTCAACGCCGGTTACGAGGCGCTTGGCCACAATCATGTTATAGTCCTCAAGGAAGATAATCTTGCCCTGGAACTGAGGCATGCGCGAGATTTCGATGATGCGCTTGATGAGGTCCTGACCGGCGCCGTCGGCGGGGTGAGCCTTGCCTGAGAAGATGAACTGCACGGGGAACTGCTCGTTGTTGACAATCTTGGCCAGACGGTCAAGGTCAGTGAAGAGCAGGTGGGCGCGCTTGTAGGTGGCGAAGCGGCGAGCGAAGCCGATGATGAGGGCGTTGGGGTTAATCTTGTCAAGAATCTTCATCACGGCGCCGGGATCGCCCTGGTTAGCGAGCCAGCGAGCCTTGAAGTCACGCTTAACGAAGTTGATGAACTTGTTCTTGAGGTGCATGCGCATGTTCCAGATGGCTTCGTCGTCAACGTCAAAGATACCCTTCCATGCTTCGGGGTCGCTCTGGTTGGCGAACACCTGCTGACCGAGATGGGTGCCGTAGAAGTCCTTCCATTCGCTTGCGGCCCAGGTGGGCATGTGGACACCGTTGGTCACGTAGCCCACGTGGCTTTCGCGCCAGTTGTAGCCCTTCCAGATACCGGCGAACATCTTCTTTGACACTTCGCCGTGGAGCCAGCTCACACCGTTTGCTTCCTGGCAGGTGTTGAGGGCGAACACGCTCATTGAGAAGCGTTCATTAGAGTCGGGATTCTCGCGACCCATGTTCATGAGCTCCTGCCAGCTGATTCCGAGCTTGGCGGGATACCCGCCCATGTACTTGCCGAAGAGGCCTTCGTCGAAGTAGTCATGACCGGCGGGCACGGGAGTGTGGACGGTGTAGAGCGATGAGGCGCGCACCAGTTCGAGGGCGGTGTTGAAGTCAATGTGCTTCTCCTGGATGAAGTCAACGAGGCGCTGGAGGTTGAGCAGCGCAGCGTGGCCTTCGTTGCAGTGATAGAGGGTGGAGTTAACGCCGAGCTTCTTGAGCATGAGCACACCGCCGATGCCGAGCAGATATTCCTGCTTGATGCGGTTTTCCCAGTCGCCGCCATAGAGCTGATGGGTAATCACGCGGTCATACTCGCTGTTCATGTCGAAGTCAGTGTCGAGGAGGTAGAGCTTCATGCGGCCCACGTTGACGCGCCAGATGTGGCTGTAGACCACGCGGCCGGGATAGGGCACCTCGAGAATCATGGGCTGACCATTGTCGTCAAGCACCTGCTCAATGGGGAGCTGAGCGAAGTTCTGAGGCTCGTAGTTGGCCACCTGCTGACCGTCAACGGAGAGTGACTGAGCGAAGTAGCCGTAGCGATAGAGGAAGCCCACGGCGGTCATGTCGACGCGGCTGTCACTGGCTTCCTTGATATAGTCACCTGCGAGGACGCCGAGACCGCCTGAATAAATCTTGAGGCAGCTGCAGAGGCCATATTCCATTGAGAAGTAGCTCACGGAAGGCACGTCCTTGCGCATGGGCTCGTTCATGTAGGCCTTGAATTCGGCATAGACGCCGGCAATGCGGTCCATCCATTCCTTTGAAGCCGACACTTCGTCGAGGCGCTCGGCGCGAATCTGCTGGAGCAGCATCACGGGATTTTCACCGGTTGAGCGCCACAGATCGGGGTCGAGGTCGCGGAAGAGATTCTTGCCACTGCTGTTCCAAACCCACCACAGGTTCTTGGCCAGTTCTTCGAGGCTCTTTAGCTTCTCGGGCAGGTGGGCGTTGACGGTCACGTCGCGCCACACGGGAACGTTAGTGTTGCTAACAGGAAGTTTCATAGTCTGTTCTATAAAGTTTAGTTAGAGTCAATGATTGATAGTCAATGCGGGGCCGGGACCACACATTATTAATATATACAGGGGCGGAGCTTACGAGCAGCGGGCAGCTGCGCGGGTGAGAGCCACGGTGTAAGCTTCGACGTAGTATTCAATGAAGTATTTCCAGGCGGCGGTGGCGGCGGTGGTCACGGCAGCCTTTGAGATGATGGCGCGCTGCTCGGAGTCACACACGGTGAGGAATTTGAGCGAGCGGGCAATGGAGTCAACCACGGCGTCATAGTTGAAGTCGCCGCGGGCGGTGACGTTGACGCCACAGGCTTCAAACTGATTGTCGAAGGTTTTGAGCACCCACTGGCCGAAGCCGCTGAGCGAGGTGGTGACTGTGGGCACACCGAAGGCCACGCTTTCCAGCGGGGTGTAGCCCCAAGGCTCATAGTAGCTGGGGAAGACGGTGGCGTCCATGCCTATGAGGGTTGCATAGTAGTCGCGATTGAAGATGCCGTCGTTGCCGTTGAGATAGCAGGGCACATAGATGACGTCGACCTTGCGGTCAGGGGCGTTGTCAATGTGGAGACCCTTGATGCGGTTATACACGGCGTCGGTCCAGGGCTCGTTGAGCTCATGGGTAATCACGGGATCAGGGAGAGCCTCGCGTCGGCGCTCGCCGATACGCTCGGCAAGGTCAGGGCGCGCACACTTGCTCCATGCGGGCACCATGACGAAGGCCACGGTACGGACGCCGGGCTTGAGGTCAGTAAGGCGCACCATCGAGTCAAGAAACACGTCGAGACCCTTGTTGCGATACTCGCAGCGGCCTGACGTGGCGATGAGGAAAGTCTTGTCGGTGTAGCTCTTGCCAGTGAGGGCCGATGCCACATCGAGGAGGCTCTTGCGGGCCTCGGCGCGGGCTGCGGCAAATTTGGTGCGGGAGGGCACGAAGTCGCCCTCGAAGCCGTTGGGGGTCACCACCTGGGGGCGGAGCTCAAGGAGCTGCTCACACTCGTCGGCGGTGATGTCGCTCACGGTGGTGAAGCAGTCGGCCTGATGGGCGGCGGCTTTTTCGAGAGAGTGTTTTGACTCCATGTTGAGCTCGCGGGCCATCTGGTCGCCGTTGTAGCCCTTGAGATAGTCATAGAGGGGCTTGCCGTTGCCGCAGATGCTGCGGCCTATGCAGGTGGCATGGGTGGTGAACACGGTTGCCACCTGAGGGAGCTGCCATTTCACATAGAGGAGACCCATGGCAGTGGTCCACTCGTCGAAATGAGCTATCACGTTCTTATTCTGGATGCCTTGGAAGTCACAGATGCTCTTGATGACCACACCGGCGGCGTGGGCAAAGGCGCAGCCCTCGTCATAGTCGCCATAGGCATGGAGGGAGTCAACGCCGAAGCGGCGCCACATCTCGCCGTAGAATTCATCCTTGACAGCATACATGCCGTCAAACTTCACCAACACGGCGATGGGCTTTCCGGGGACATTCCAGCGGCCCACTCTGACGCTTACACCCTCGGGAAGGCTGGCCTGCGCGAGCCAATCCTTAAGCAAGGTGCGGGAGGGGGTGAACCACGGAGAGGGATGCTCAGCACTCCACACATCGGGGCCGATGAACACTACGCGGTCCTTGTATAATTTCTGAAGCGTTTTGGCTTTAGTGGACAGTACGGTGTAAATACCGCCAATCTTGTTACAAACTTCCCAACTTGTTTCAAACAGCAAGTCGAGGTTAACCTTGGCTGATTCCATGCGTGTCAGTTATAATTGAAGTGCAAAGATACACATTATTTCCGAACTTCCTCACACACAAGAGGTAATATAGACTTAAAAAGCGCCAAAAAAGGTTATATTTCCGGCAGAGCCCAAATTGGCTACATAACTGTGCGTCAGATGATTGACCAATTGGAAGAGTTTAGATTACGGGGGAGGGGCCAAAACGCCTTTAGAAAGGGCCCTGAAGAGGCCCGGAAGGCGCCCTCAGCGATGGACCGGAGGGGGTTAAATTTTATTAAAGCATTTTATTATTCCGCGGAAAAGCGTTACTTTTGTAAGAAACACTCATAGCCATGAAAAAGCTCCTGCTCATACTGACCTTGCTGCTCGCCGCGCCCGCTACGGGCATGGTGGCCGCCGCTGCATCGCAGCCCGAAATCGGGGTGAGCCAGGGGACGCTGACAGCTAAGCCCGTGCACGGCGCTCTGGAGCTGTCAGTGAGCCACGACTCACCCTCACCCGCCCGCTTCATGATTTACTCCATAACCGGCCAGATGGTTAAGGATTTGGAGGTGGCTCCGGGCATGGACGTTACTGTGGACCTGCCCGCAGGTTACTATATCGTCAAGACGGCGCAGTGGTCAAAGCGCATTGTTGTGAAGTGACAATCCCCACTCCCCCCTTAGCTCCTTAACTATAATCATACTTACCCATACCCTTTTACGCTCAATGAATTTTCAAAGATTCTGCACCGGAGTGATGACTGCCGGGGCACTCGCCGCAGGCTGCCCTACAGCCTTTGCCGACACCATGAACGACCCTTACTCACAACTGCCCACCTACAACGGCTCTGACCTTGAGCTGACCGTTGACAATGCGGGTACCCGCTTCCGCCTGTGGGCTCCCACAGCGCAGGCCGTGAAGCTCCGCCTCTACGACACCGGACGCAACACTCCCGCCACCGACACCATCGACATGACCCGCGCCGAGAGCGGCACATGGACCGCCACGCTGCCCGGCCAACTCTACGGCAAATTCTACACTTTCAGCATCCTTGACAACGGCAAATGGCTTGCCGAGACCCCCGGCGTGTGGGCCAAAGCCGTGGGTGCCAACGGTGACCGCGCAGCCATCATTGACTTTGCAGCCACCAATCCCCAGGGCTGGGAGGCTGACCGCGGCCCCGAGCTGAAGCACATCAATGACGCCGTAATCTACGAGATGCACCACCGCGACTTCTCGGTCCACCCCTCGTCAGGCATTGTCAACAAAGGCAAATTCCTGGCCCTCACCGAGCCGGGCACCAAGAGCCCCGAAGGGCTGGCCACCGGCATTGACCATCTGAAAGAGCTGGGAGTAACCCACGTTCACATCCTGCCGAGCTACGACTATTCAAGCGTGGACGAGACTAACCTCGCCACCCCGCAATATAACTGGGGCTACGACCCTGTGAACTACAACGCCCCCGAAGGCTCCTACTCCACCAACCCCGCCGACCCCGCCACCCGTGTGAGCGAGATGAAGCAGATGGTCAAGGCGCTCCACGACGCCGGCATAGGCGTGGTGATGGACGTGGTCTACAACCACACGGCGCGCAATGACAACTCAAACTTCTCACTCACCGCCCCCGGATATTACTACCGCCACCGCCCCGACGGCAGCTACAGCAACGCCTCGGCCTGCGGCAACGAAACCGCCTCTGACCGTCAGCAGATGCGCGACTACATCATCAACTCGGTGAAATACTGGGCTGAGGAGTACCACATTGACGGCTTCCGCTTTGACCTGATGGCCATTCATGACACAGAGACGATGAATCAGGTGGCCGAAGAGCTGAAGAAGGTCAACCCCTCCATCTTCGTCTACGGCGAAGGGTGGACCGCCGGCGACTCACCGCTCCCCATCGAGCGCCGCGCACTGAAGGACAATGTGTGGATGATGCCTGACGTGGCCGTGTTCTCGGACGACATCCGCGATGCCGTCAAGGGCCACTACTCCAACGCCTCCGACCGCGGATTCGTCACCGGCAAGCCCGGTAATGAAGAAACCGTGAAGATAGGCATTGTGGGCGCCACGGCCCACCCCCAGGTGGACTGGAGCAAAGGCAACAACTCCACCAAGCCTTACGCTAAAAATCCCACTCAGGTGATAAACTACGTGAGCTGCCATGATGACCTGATGCTCACCGACAAGCTGCGCAAGTCAATGACCGGCGAGGCCGAGAATGACTCCGTGCGTCAGCGTGCCGCCCGCCTGGCACAGACCATCGTGTTCACCTCGCAGGGCACCCCGTTCATGTGGTGTGGCGAAGAGATTTTCCGCGACAAAAAAGGGGTGCACAACTCCTTCTGCTCGCCCGACTCCGTCAACGCCATTGACTGGAGCCTCAAGGCCGCCAATGCTGACCAGATGGAATATTACCGCCAGCTGATTGCCCTGCGCAAAGCCCACCCCGCCTTCCGCATGACCACAGCCGAGGAGGTGGCCCGCAACCTCGTGTTTGACAACGTCAAAGAGCCTAACCTGATTTCTTACTCGCTGAAAAACAACGCCAACGGCGATGAGTGGAAGGAAATCAAGGTGATTTTCAACGGAGCTGACTCCGAGCGCACCGTCAATGTGGCCAAAGGCAACTGGACCATCATTGCTCAGGACGGCAAACTCAACGCCGAAGGGCTGGGCACCACCCGCGGCGGCAAGCTGAGCGTGGCCCCGACGTCGGCCCTGATTCTTGCCCGCACAAAGTGAGATGACCGCCGGACGCAAGCGAATATTATGGATAGACATTGCCAAAGGACTGTCAATCATCCTGGTGGTTTACGGCCACTACGGACTCTCTGACGTGCCCTTCCTCACCAACTGGCTCAAGGCATTCCGCATCCCCTTCTTCTTCCTTGTTTCCGGCCTTCTCTTTGACCCTGACCGCTATGCCGGGCCGCTGAGCCTGCTGCGCAAGCGCGGGGCCACCCTTATCCGCCCGTTCATAATCTTCTCCATCGCGGTGCTGGCCGGATTTTATTTGGTCAGCCCGCAGATGTGTAAGGAGCAGATCAGCGACTTCGGCAGCGTGGGATGGTGTGGCTATGCACTGTGGTTCATCCCCGTGCTGCTCGCCACCCAGCTCCTTTTCCTGCTCATTTGCAAGGCGCTGAAAGCTCCGCTGCTCCGCGCGGCGGCCATCACTGCCCTTGCCGCCGGCGGATTCTGGCTCTACAGGATTGACGCTGCCAATGTGTGGAACCTCAACTTTGCTCTCACGGCCGTGATGTTTTTCGGACTCGGGAGCCTGCTGAGCCGCCCGCTCACGGAGTTTATGGAGAGCCGCCCGCTGCGCCACATTCTGCTGTGGGGCGGAGTGTGCCTGCTGTTCACCCTCGGCTCGATATTCAACAAGCCCCGCCCTGACTACTTCCTGAACCATCTCGGCACCGGCCCGCTCACCTACGTCACGGCCCTGAGCGGAGCGCTGATGCTCTGTGTGATAGCCAACGTTATATCCCGCGCCACCGGCCGCTATGCCTCGCCGATGATTTTCACCCTGCGCTACTTCGGGCGCAACTCCTACATCGTGCTGGCCTTTCACCAGGTGGTGGCGCTGGTGCTGACCTCGGTGTTTCTCATTGACGCCGGACCGTGGATGAGGGCGCTGATGTGGGTAATCCTTGTGGTGATTATAGAAGCGGTGACGCGCTGCGCCCCCTGGATTATAGGCCGGAAGAAATGTGCCTCACCGTCACCCGACAAAAGCCGCGACACCTCGGCGCAGCGATGCCGTTAGTCACGAATTTAGCCGGCGCGGTCAGGACATGGACTTTTTGAGCTTGCGGATTTTTTTGAGGATGGCGGCGTTGGCGGGGTCTGTCTCGTCGAGCGACACAGCTTTCTCATAGTTGGCGAGCGCCGGGGAGAGCATGCCTGACTCATAACACTCGTCGCCCATGCAGATATATTCGGCGGCGAGTCCGCGCAGCTTCGACTTCTGCTCATGACAGAGGAGCTTGAGCTCCTCCACGCGGGCCTTGACGGCATCATATGAGGCCAGGCGGCGGCGCACCAGTCGGGCCACGGCGGGGATGCCGAGGGGGTCAGTGCCTGTGGCGGTGCGGGCTTCCATGTAGAGCTGAAATGCCTCGGCGGGAGCGAAGTCCTCCAGGAGCGATGCGGCCTCGATGAATTTTTCACGCGCCCGGGCATTGTCAAGGGCGCTGCGCACGCTGGCCACATCATTGAATGAGGTGCTGAACTGCCGCAGCATGGGGTTGACAAAAATGTCGCTGTGGGCTATGGTGCTTCGCAGGGTCATGCCCTCAAGGGAGGTGCAGCGCGACAGGGCCACATAGGTCTGGCCTGAAGAGAAGGCCCCGCGGCCAATGTCGATAACAACGTTGGAGAATGTCAGGCCCTGGCTCTTGTGGATGGTCAGGGCCCATGCCAGCTTGAGGGGTAGCTGGGTGAAGGAGCCTATCTCCTGCTCGATGACGCGGCGGGTTTTCTCATCGTAGGTGTAGCGGATGTTTGACCACACGGCGGGCTCCACGATGTAGCTCTGGCCGCTCTCCACCTGCACCTCTATGGCATGGCCTGCCAGGGAGGTGACGCGGCCCAGAGTGCCGTTGACCCAGCGGCGGTCAGGGTCGTTCTTGATGAACACCACCTGTGCGCCCTCCTTGAGGGTAAGCTCAAGGGCCGTGGGGAGGGAATGGTCAGGAAAATCGCCGGTGATGATGCCTTTCCACACCGTGGGCTCGCTCTCAATGCGGGCCAGGCGGGTTTCGTTGATGGAGTCCACCATGTCGCGGCGGGTGGCGAGGGTCATCGTCAGGCCGTCGGCCTCCTCGGTGATGCCGTGGGGCAGGCAGCGGGCATTGATGGCGGCGAGGTCAGCGGCATTGACGGCACCGGCGCGCACGCGGTCAAGGAGGTCAATGAAGCGGGGATCGTTCTGTCGGTAAACCTTGCGGAGCTCGATGGAGACGATGTTGACCTGCGAGAAGGCGCGGGCGCCGAAGAAGTAGGTGCAGGGATAGAAGGGGCGGAGGAGCTGGCGCATGTCGGCCGTCATCACCGGTTCGAGTTGGAAGATGTCGCCCACAAGGAGGAGCTGCTTTCCGCCGAAGGGTTCGCGCATGCGGCCGCTGTAGACTCTCAGCACCTTGTCAATGAAGTCAATCATGTCAGCGCGGACCATTGAGATTTCATCAATGACAATGAGCTCCAACTCCTTGATGAGGCGAGCGTGGGCCTTGGGGTACTTGAGGCGCTGGCGCAAGCGGTGGACGGCGAAGTCAGGGTCATCAGGGAGCAGCGGCTTCAGGGGCATGCGAAAGAAGGAGTGGATGGTCTGCGCGCCCACATTGACGGCGGCGATGCCTGTGGGGGCGAGGACCACACACTTTTTTCGCGTGGTGGCGATGATGTGGCGCAAGAAAGTCGACTTTCCCGTTCCGGCTTTGCCGGTTAGGAAAATCGACTGTGAGGTGTGTTCGAGCAGGGTCTTGAGAGTCTTGAATTCGGGATTCTCAAGGTCAATGTTGCCCGAGGGGGATGTCTTTTTTCGGCGGCCCATCAGAATTTGAATCCGACGGAGAGCACGATGTTTGACTGATTGTCAGTGATGGAGGCCTCAGGCCCTGCGGCGGTGTAGTCGTTGGGGGTGAAGGCGTGCCATGAAGAGGTGGCGTGGCGCCACACGTAGGCCGCGTCGGCATAGAATGCGCCGATGTGGAAGCCGATGCCGGCGGTGACGAACTGGGTGTCGCCGTCGAATGAGTAGGAGGGCTGAGTCTCGGTGTCATCGGGGCCTGAGGTGTAGATGGCCTGATAGCCGTCGCGGGTCTCGGTGGTGACGGGCGATGACATGTAGCTGTAGCCTGCGCGGAGGCTCCAGTTGGGGGTCAGGCGATATTCTGCGCCGAGGCGGAGGATGTTCTGAGCCTTATAGTAGGTGGCGATGTCGCCTTCCACGTCGGTGTAGGAGTTGCCGTTGTAGTCCTTGACCTGCATCTTGTCGTAGGGACGATATTCATAGTCCACACTGATGATACCCTTCTGGCCTATCACTCCGGCAGCGCCCACCATGAGGCGCCAGGGGGTGCGGTATTTCCAGGTGAAATAGTCGTCGGAGGTGCCGTAGGTTGATGTGTTGGGATAGTATCCGTTGATGCCGTTGGAATAGTCAAACTGCGTCTGTGCCCATCCCTGATAGTTGAGGTTGTAATATGTGGGGGTGTGGACAGCCACGCCGATGCGGAACTCGTTGATGGGCTTGACAATTACGCCCACCTTGAAGTTCCATCCGGTGCCGTAGAGGTGTTTCCAGCTCTGGAGGCCGAGCGAGGCTGCGCCGGTGTCGAATCCCTGGCCGTTAGAGCCGGAGATGCAGGCCTTGTTGAATGACTCGGAATAGTAGGTGGAGTTGGTGTAGTCAATATCCTCGATTCCGAAGCCGATGCCCCAGTAGACCATGTTCATGATGTTGCCGCCGAAGTTGATGTTGTACTCGTCGACGTAGCCCTTCTCCACAACGTCGAATGAGCCTGTGCCGGGGGTGCCGTTGTAGAGGCCGCGATAGTCGGTGGATGAGTCGGATGAGGGGTTGATGCCGTAGGCGTTATACATCAGGATGCTTGTCCAGGGAGCGAGGGTGCTCTGGAAGGGGTCGTAGCCTGACTGATAGCCGTTGAGGTCAGCCGGAGTCCATCCTTCGGCGCCGGTGAATCCGGCCACATAGTTGGTGAGCGAGGTATTGAGCGAGGTGATGTCGCCGCTGTAGACCCTGTCAAATGAAGCCTTTCGGCCGTAGGTGGCACCCCACTGGAAGAAGGGCATGACGCTGTTGTGGAGGTTAACGGCGCCGATATAGCCCACGTTGTTGCAGTAGGCCTTGGTCTGGGTGGAGTTGAGCGATGAGCCGGGTGTGTTGGCCGTAACGCTCTGGAAGTTAATGTCAAGAGTGGCGCCCACTTCGCTGTAGCGATACACGCCGATGCCTGCGGGGTTCTGACCGAGGGTTGTGAGGTCGCCGCCGAGAGCGGTGAACGCACCGCCCATACTCATGAATCGTGCAGTGCCCCTGAGCTGGTTGCTGCCGCTCAGAGAGTAGGCATCAAGAGCGGTCTGGGCGCTCATTGCGGCCGGAATCGCCGTCAGGGCGGCGATGATGAGAGTTCGCTTCATTTTCACAGAGTTACAGGGATTTGAATTTCAGATTATGAGGAGAGCCCGGGGGAGGGGAATCAGTGACGTCCGCGGCCACCGCCTCCACCGCCACGGTTGCCTCCGCCGCCCATAGAGCCTCCGCGATAACCGCCGCCGCTATTTGAGGGGCGGGAATAGTTGGAGTTGCTGTTAGAGGGGCGTGAGTAGTTGGAGTTGGAGTTGTTGTAAGAGGGCTGTCGGTTGACGGTGGTGGTTGTAGTGGTTACGGGGCGTGAGCCTGACGCAGCACCGGGGCGACGGCCTGAGTTGAGATTGACCGAGGGGGTGGCGTTAGAGCCTGATGCAGAGGGGCGCACGGAGGTTCCGGGGCGGAATCCGCCGCTCACTGCGCCGGGGCGGGTCTGGGCGTTGCCGTGGGTCGGAGCGGCGCCGGGATGGCGGCCTGCAGCGGTGACAGCACCGGGGCGTGCTCCTGAGTGAGAGCCTGAGCCGTGGCCGGGGTTCATGCCGGGATTGGGCCGACCCATAGCGCCGGGGTGGCGGTTAGAGGGACGGTGAGCGGGACCTGCAAAGCCGGGGTGATGAGAGGGATAGCCTCCCCAGCCCCAGTTCCAGCCGGGACCCCATCCCCAGTCCCAACCCCAGCCGGGACCGTAGCCCCATCCGGGAGTCCAGCCCCATGACCAGCCCCAGTTCCAGGCATAGGAGGGATACCATGAGTTCCAGTACCACGAGGGGCTGTAGAAGCCTGTGTTCCAGGCCCAGGGTGAGTAGGCGTAGCCCCAGTAGCCACCGGGGTTGTTGATGTAGATGTTGACCTCCTGAGCGGGCTGGGCATAGTAAACCTCGGCCAGAGTGGGGTCAGATGAGCCCACCACCACGTCGGCATTATAAAAACGCTCGATGCGGCGGGTGCAGGCAAATGATTCGGGAGTGTCGTCAACCACGGCCACGGTGTCGATGGCGAAGATGCCGCGACGGTTATACTCGTCAACATCGCGAGTGGCGCCAGTGGTGGTGACGATGTAGGTGTCGGCAGCGGGGTAATCGGCCGGCACGGTGGTGGTTGTGGTGGTGGTCGTCGTAGTCGTAGTTGTGGTGCCCTTCGTGGCTGACTTGGCGGCCTTTTTATCGTTCTTGGGGTTATAGTAGATGTCGTCGTAGATGTCCTGAGCGCGGAGGGCCGCAACGGAGGAAACCGCAAGGGCCATGCCGAGCAACAATATTTTTTTAGCGCTGTTCATAGGTGTGACTCCTTTCATTGAGTTAAATGGTTTTATGGTTAGACCGTCAGTCAAAGCGCAGGTTTAACCTTAGAACCACAAATATAGCAATTATTTTCCTGACAAACGCCTTTTTAACTATAATTTCAGTCATTTTCAGTCACCGCCGAGCCGAATAATCAACAAAGGCCCGGCCGATGGGGCCGGGCCTTGAGGGAATTGAATTTCTTTGGTTGATGAGGGAGGTGCCCCGGGGTTACTTACGCACGGGCTTCATGTCGTAAGAAATCATTGCGATTGAGAAGCCCCAGTAGATGAAGGCAAGCGAGGTCAGGAAGCTGGTCATCATCATGTCCTGAGTCCAGCCGGCTTCAATGAAGAAGAAACCGATGAGCATGAGCAGGATGCCATTGACAAGATAGAGCCACCAGTAGCGCAGCTTGCTGTCGTTGACCGACTTAACCAGGCAGGAGATGCCCCAGAAGATAAAGATGAAGGCAATGAAATAGGGGAACACTACCTCTGAGAGGACGATGCTGCGCACGAGCATGAAGCCGATAAACATGTCAATCACGCCGCCGGCAATCCACCATCCCCAGCCGCGTCCGCGGTCAGGGCCGGCGCCCACACAGAGCTGAACAATACCGGTCAGCACCAGGAGCCATCCGAAAATCTGTGATGCGACAGCGTAGCCGGCCACCGGCCAGAACCAATATGCGAAGCCGCAGAGCACCATTGCGATACCTACGAGAAGGACCACCCACCATGCGCGGGACTGTCCCCAGAAATTTACATTGAGCGCTTTCATAATTTTGTCAGTTTAGTTAAACAGTGATTATTGAGTTTTTTAATTTTTCAGATTTTATAACTATAACAACCGTTGATTAAAATTTGTTTCACTGACTGTTAATGAAAGCGCAAAAAAGGGGCCGGAGAGAGCCACTGCCCTCCCCGACCCATTATGTGAGGCCGAAAGCGCCAGAGAGTTAGCCTTTGAGCGCTTCGATGGTCTGAGCGACGGTGAGCGACTGCTGCTCGCCCGTGGCCATATTTTTAAGGGTGACGGTGCCGGCGGCGGCTTCCGTCTCGCCAATGATGGCCACGTAAGGGATGCTGAGGTCATCAGCATATTTCATCTGCTTCTTCATCTTGGCGGCTTCAGGATAGAGCTCGGCCGACACTCCGGCGGCGCGGAGCGAGTCGACCACCCGCGCGGCTGCGGCAGCCTCGGCATCGCCGAAGTTAACGAAGAGCACCCGCGTTGACTCCAGGATGTGAGGAGGATAGAGGTCAAGAGTGTTAAGCACATCGTAGATGCGGTCAGCGCCGAACGACACTCCCACGCCCGACAGGCCCGGCATGCCGAACACACCCGTGAGATTGTCATAGCGGCCTCCGCCCGAGATTGAGCCGATGGCCACATCGAGGGCTTTCACCTCTATAATAGTGCCGGTGTAATAGTTGAGACCGCGGGCCAGGCTCACGTCGAGGTCAAGCTCGGCTTTGAGGCCGCGGGCCAGAGTGGAGCCCACCACTGTGCGCAGCTCCTCCACACCCTTGAGGCCTGTGGGACTGTCGGCGAGCACCTTGGCGAGCTTTTCGAGGCGTTCCTCGATGGTGCCGTCAATCATCAGCACGGGCACCAGGCGCTCCACGGCGTCAGCTTCGATGCCGCGCTCCACCAGCTCGGCCTTCACATTGTCAAGGCCAATCTTGTCAATCTTGTCGATGGCCACGGTGATGTCAATGAGCTTGTCAGGGCGGCCTATGATTTCGGCTATGCCTGCCAGCACCTTGCGGTTATTGAGCTTGATGGCAATGCGCACACCCAGGCGGGTGAACACATCGTCGATCATCTTCAGCAGCTCCACCTCGTTGAGCAGCGAATCGCTGCCCACCACGTCGGCGTCACACTGATAGAACTCGCGGTAGCGTCCCTTCTGGGGGCGGTCAGCGCGCCACACGGGCTGAATCTGATAGCGCTTGAAGGGCATCTGGAGGTCATTGCGGCGCATCACCACAAAGCGCGCAAAAGGCACGGTGAGGTCATAGCGCAGGCCCTTCTCGCAGAGCTGAGCGGCAAGGCGACCACGCTGGTCAGCATCGTCAAGCAGGGCCGGATCCACACCGCGCAGAAAGTCGCCCGAGTTGAGAATCTTAAACAGCAGCTTGTCGCCCTCCTCGCCATATTTTCCCATGAGGGTGGAGAGATTTTCCATTGCGGGGGTTTCAATCTGGCGGAAGCCGTAGAGGCGAAACACATCGCGGATGGTGTCGAAAATGTAGTTGCGGCGCGCCATTTCAGCGGGGGTGAAATCGCGCGTGCCTTTGGGGATGGAGGGTTTCTGTGCCATAATGTATTCAAGAGTTTTCAGCCACAAAAGTAATCAATCTCGGCGAAAACAGGAAACGCATCCGCGATTATTTGCCCCGGCCGCCAAGAGCAAATGTTAACAACCCGGTAACAGTTTTGAAGATTGCTGAAAATATGAAAAAATCGGTTAAAATCGAGCATTTTCACCACTATACACACCATTATATTTTATTTGACACACTCAATTGCTGACCATTGTATGACAAACACTTACAATTTCAAACCTTTAATTCTGACTATATAATCCATATACTCTCATGCGGTGTGAAAACAAGCGGATAATTTTGCATCCGTGATTCAGCACACCATCTTATTCGGCAGTTTCACATCAAATTCTTCAATCAATTTCATACTTATTTAACACCAACACACAATGCAATTCAAAAAAGCACTGATGACATTCACACTGGCCACGTCAGCGTCAATGCTGTGGGCCGTGGAAGTGGGCACCGGCTCCGGACTTTTCCTTCGCGGACCCGAGCTTTCCGGCACTGACGGCTGGGATTCGAGTGCAGCCGAACTTCTTTGGGCCAACGAAGAAGGATCGGCCGTTTATTACAATTTCAACACTGAGAAAAACGGAGAGTACGCCGTTAGCGACCGCGCATTCGCCATCGGTCCCCGCGCAGGCTGGGACGGCAAAGTGATTGTGGCCGGCGATGCTGAGGGCAATGCCGTGGTTGGCGAGCCTTTCGCCATTTATTATGGTGGCAACCGCAACGGTCACACCCCCGCCACCGGCACTTACCGCAGCCTCTACATGACTCTCCCCACCAACACAGAGGATGCCACCGATGAATTCCTGCCCGACACCGGCGCAGGCTATCTGACATTCCTGGCCGACGAATATTATCCCGAAGGCTTCGGCCCCATCGTGGACCCCAACGAATATGCCGACTTCTGGCTCCGCGGCGGTGTGTTTGGCGACACTGACTGGAGCAACCAGTCAAACGACGCTTACCGCTTCCGCCTCGACGCCGAAACCGGTTACTACTATGTTAACTTCCCCGGCGGATTCACCATCCCTGCCGAGGACACTGAATTTGCCATCAGCGGCAGCCCCACCGGCTGGCCCAGGAACACCGTAATCGTGCCCGGCGCCAACGTCAATCTCGTGCTTGACCAGGAACTCCCCATTTTCTACGGTGGCAGCCACAACGGTGTGCTCCCCGCAGGTGCCGTGATTGAGCGCATTGAAATCCGCCTCCTCCCCTCAAACGACGAGGCAGACTATAACTTTGCCGGCGATGCCACTCCCGCCCAGCCCGCTGAAGGCGCAGGCGTGCTCTTCATCAAGGGCTACTATCCTCTGGCCGGGCTGCCCGTTGTGGACAGCGAAGGCAAGGGCAACATCCTCTTCGGCGCATGGGACCTCAGCGACGCCCGCGTGAGCTGGAACACCTCAGGCGGTCTGAACGACGTGCTCCGTGACACCACCTCACCCTTCTTCAGCAAATATGTGAAGCTCCACGGTCAGCGCAACATGATTGCCGGCCGCCTGGCTGACGAAGCTCTCATTGTTGACGTGCCCCGCGACGGCGAAGGCAACCCCCTGGCTGTGGAAGGCTACGACGGCACCCAGATTATCCGCTACCACGAGAACGCATCAACCTACGTGATTGACTTCACCGAGTATGACCCTCAGGGTGTGCTCCTGACCGTGCCTCTGAGCTCTGAAATGGCCAACAACGGCGCCGACGACGTTTATGCCGACGTGCCCATGATTCTCCGCTCAGGTGTGCGCTTTGACCTCATCAACGCCAACTATGGCGAAGGCGTGGAGAATGACCCCGACGCAAAATATCGCTTCATCAAATACGGCCGCGTGCTCCGTCTGAACGGACAGCCCGTCAACATGCTCGACTTTGGCCGCTGGAACGACATCGACCTCACCGAGAATCCTAACCCCACCATCGAGGAAACCACCGAGGTGAAGAACAAAATCGGCGACAACCGCCTCCTTGCAGAATATGACGTGCGTGTGAAGCGCATCATCATCGAAGTGGAGAACGAAGGCATGCGCCAGAGCGAGAAAGTGTGGCTCCGTTTCGAGGGCGAATATGTGCTCGACGCCGTGACCGCCATTGACTACTCTTACAGCTTTGACCGTGACGCCGACCTCGATGCCAACCACCGCAGCGACTCGCCCAACATCTTCAACGCCGCAATCTATCGCTGGTATGACCGCGGATTCAACCGCTTCTATGCCAACACCGACGTGACTGAACACGGCTACGAATCAGCCGAGGATTTCGAAGCTGACCGCGTGCGCTACGCCCTCCCCGATTTCAGCGGCATCTACTCAGCCAACGTGGAATATGACCTCACCCTCAACGCTGACACTGAAGAGTCATTCATCTACTTTGACAACGTGGACGGTACTCCCGAACTCACCAACGCCAAGTTTAACCGCAACTACGCCTTCAACCCCGAGAACGGCCGCTTCTACAACACCGAAACCGGCGAGCTGATGAGCCGCTACTCATTCTCAGAGCGCACCGGCAACGACGAGCAGGAGAAGAGCGCCACCCGCCTCACCATCCTCGGCCAGACCCTCACGCTCATCTACAACCCCGAGCATCCCGAAACTCTCCCCAGAAACCTCATCTCAAAGGTGACCTATCACTTCTGCGACGAGGAGCCCAGCAACTACCACACCTACACTGCCACCACTCCTGAAATCGGCCTCCCCGGCGTGTTCTACATGTCGCCCGACCTCAAGGCCAACCCCCTGGAATGGCACAGCACCGAAGACGGCGCAACCTACACCGCCGACCTCAACATCAATGACACCGAATTCCTCAAGGTCACCGAATACGTGACCAACGACGAAGGCGTGGCAGAAAAGGTTGTGACCCCCGCCCCCGTGCTCCGCTGGGAATTCACCAACGAAGGCGCCTACATCAACGATGACGAAGACACCGTCTACGACGCCGCTGACAGCTCAGTGAGCAACGACGCCGGCGACGAACTCGGCCAGAGCGAAGACAACACCTTCGGCGACATCAGCTTCAGCGCCACCACCCCTGAAATCAACGCGGTTCCCGACGCGAACACCTCAGTGACCGTCAACTTCAATGCCACCGCCATCATCCGCCAGGGCAAGGTGACCTCTTCAATCCTCATCAGCGAAGCCGCCCTCCACGGCCTTGAAGACAACTTCATCGACGAGAACGGCGAGCCCAGCAACCTCTTCGCCACCAATGCCGCAAATGTAGCCACCAAGGACGGCAACGTGACAATCGAGTTTGCCAACGTCCCCGTGGAAGCCAAGGCTCCCGCCACCTTCACCGTCTACACCTCAATCGACGCCATCGACTCAGCTGCCGCCACCGTCACCATCGACGGCCGCACCATCAGCTGCGAAGGTTCAGAGGTTAGCGTCTACAGCGTTGACGGCGCCCTCCAGGGCTCAGGCAGCGCGGTGACCGTGCCCGTAGCCGGCCTCTACATCGTAAAGACAATAAAAGATACTGTGAAAACAATCGTGAAATAAGAACTGATAACTGCTGTTAACAAACGCGTGAGTTTGCCGTGAGGCAAGCTCACGTTCGTTTTATGCCCCCTTCCCGCCCCCGGGGCACCCCGGATGAGCACCTTCGGAAGCATTTAGCGGGCCGAAGTTTTGATTTATTGACATTTGTTAGTATCTTTGCAACCTTGAAATAAAATTCAAACTAATCAGATTCACAATATGAGCCTTAACATCATTGTGCTCGCCAAGCAGGTACCTGACACCCGCAATGTGGGCAAAGATGCAATGAAAGAGGATGGCACCATCAACCGCGCAGCGCTGCCGGCCATCTTCAATCCCGAGGACCTCAACGCTCTGGAGCAGGCACTCCGCCTGAAAGAAGCGAACCCCGGAAGCAAAGTGACACTCCTTACCATGGGACTTCCCCGTGCAGCCGAGATTATCCGCGAAGCAATGTATCGCGGAGCCGACGGCGGCATCGTGCTGACCGACCGTGTGCTCGGCGGCGCCGACACCCTCGCCACCTCTTACTCACTGGCGCAGGCTGTCAAGAAAATCGGCGACTTCGACATCATCCTCGGCGGTCGCCAGGCCATTGACGGCGACACCGCCCAGGTGGGTCCCCAGATTGCCGAGAAGCTCGGCATCCCCCAGGTTACCTATGCCGAAGACATCCTTGACCTCAAGGACGGCTATGTGACAGTGCTCCGCCGCCTGGAGCACGGCGTGGAGACCGTCAAAGCTCCCCTGCCCTGCGTGGTGACCGTCACCGGCTCAGCCCCCGAGTGCCGCCCCCGCAACGCCTTCCGCGTGATCCGCTACAAGAACGCCTGCGCCGCCGGTGAGCTCGCCGGCAAGAGCGACGACGTGAAAGCCCGTGTGGCCGCCCGCCCTGACCTTCAGATTCCCGAATGGAGCGCAGCCTTCGTTGAGGCCGACCCCACCCAGATCGGCATGCCCGGCTCGCCCACCAAGGTGAAAGCCATCGAAAATGTAGTGTTCACCGCCAAGGAGAGCCTCTGCATGGACAATGACGACGAGAAAATCGAGAACCTTGTCAAAGAACTTATCGCTAACCACACAATCGGCTAATCAAAATGTCAGACCAGAATAATCTCATAGTTTATTGCGAATACGAGGACGGCAAGGTGGCCGACGTGTCGCTGGAACTGCTCACCAAAGGCCGTGTGCTCGCCGACAAGCTCGGCGTGAAGCTCGAAGCGCTCATCATCGGCGACAACCTCGACGACGTGGAGAAGCAGGTGATGCCCTACGGCGTCGACACCGTTTATAAGGTGGCCGACAAGCGCCTCTACCCCTACACGAGCAACCCCCACGCTGCGGTGCTCATCAACCTCTTCCGCGAAATCAAGCCTCAGGTGTGTCTCATGGGTGCCACCTGCATTGGCCGTGACCTCGGTCCCCGCGTGAGCTCCGCCCTCCACAGCGGCCTCACCGCTGACTGCACCGCTCTTGAAATCGGCCCCCACAAGGACCCCAAGACCGGCAAGGAATATGAAAACCTCCTCTATCAGATTCGCCCCGCATTCGGCGGCAACATCGTGGCAACAATCGTCAACCCCGACTGCCGCCCCCAGATGGCCACCGTGCGTGAAGGCGTGATGAAGAAAGAGGTGCGTGACCCCAACTACACCGGCGAGGTTATCAACCTCGACGCATCGAAATATGTGAGCCCCGAGGACTTCGTGGTGGAAATCATTGACCGCCACATCGAAAAGTCAAAGGTCAACATCAAGAACTCACCCATCATCGTGGCCGGCGGCTACGGCGTGGGCAGCAAGGAAAACTTTGAGCTGCTCCACCAGCTTGCCGAAACCCTGGGCGGCGAAGTGGGCGCCAGCCGCGCCGCCGTGGATGCCGGATTCTGCGAGCATGAGCGCCAGATTGGCCAGACGGGTGTGACAGTGCGTCCCAAGCTCTACATTGCATGCGGAATCTCAGGCCAGATTCAGCACATTGCCGGCATGCAGGACAGCTCCATCATCATCTCGATCAACAATGACCCCAACGCCCCCATCAACACCATCGCTGACTATGTGATCACCGGCGAGGTGGAGGACGTGGTGCCCAAACTGATTAAATATTACAAGAAAAACTCAAAGTAAGCGACTCACTCCAATGGCTAACTTTTATAACGATAACCCCGCGCTCAAGCACCACCTTACCCATCCCCTGATGGAGAAAATCGTGGAACTCCGCGAGCGCAACTACACTGAAGCCGACAAGTTTGACACCGCCCCGACGGACTATGCCGACGCTCTTGACAACTATGACCGCGTGCTCGACATCGTGGGCGACATCTGCGGCGAGACCATCGCGGCCAACGCCGAGGATGTGGACCATCAGGGTCCCCGTGTGGTTGACGGCCGCGTGGAATATGCCGACGGCACGGTCAAGAACCTCGACGTGTGTCGCAAGGCCGGCCTGATGGGCATGGCTATGCCCCGCCGCTTCGGTGGCCTCAACTTCCCCATCACCCCCTACATCATGGCGGCCGACATCGTGAGCCGCGCCGACACAGGCTTTGAGAACCTCTGGGGCCTCCAGGACTGCGCCGAAACCATCTACGAATTTGCCGACGAGGACCAGAAGCAGCGCTTCATCACCCGCGTGTGTCAGGGCGAAACAATGTCAATGGACCTCACCGAGCCCGACGCCGGCTCTGACCTCCAGAGCGTAATGCTCAAGGCCACCGAGCAGCCCGACGGCACCTGGCGCCTCAACGGTGTGAAGCGATTCATCACCAACGGCGACAGCGACATCCACCTGGTGCTCGCCCGCTCCGAGGACGGAACCAAGGACGGCCGCGGCCTGTCAATGTTCATCTACGACAAGCGCGACGGCGGTGTGACCGTGCGCCGCATCGAAAACAAGATGGGCATCAAGGGCAGCCCCACCTGCGAGCTGGTGTTCAAAAACGCCAAAGCCGAGCTCTGCGGCTCTCGCCGCCTGGGCCTCATCAAGTATGTGATGGCCCTGATGAACGGCGCCCGTCTGGGCATCGCCGCACAGAGCGTGGGCGTCAGCGAACTCGCCTATCGCGAAGCGCTGGCCTATGCACGTGACCGTCGCCAGTTTGGCAAGGCAATCATTGACTTCCCCGCCGTGTTTGAGATGCTCGCCGTCATGAAGGCCAAGCTCGACGCAAGCCGCTCGCTGCTCTACATGACCGCTCGCTACGTTGACATCTACAAGGTCTACGAGGACATCGCCAAGGAGCGCACCCTCACCCCCGAGGAACGCAAGGAGATGAAGCTCTACACCCGCCTGGCCGACGCCCTGACCCCCATGGCAAAAGGCCTCGGCAGCGAATACTGCAACCAGAACGCCTACGACTGCATCCAGATCCACGGCGGCTCAGGCTTCATGAAGGACTATGCCTGCGAACGCATCTACCGCGACGCCCGCATCACCTCAATCTATGAGGGCACAACCCAGCTCCAGGTGGTGGCCGCAATCCGCCACGTCACCACCGGCACCTACAAGCAGCTCATGGACCTCTACGCCGAAACCGAGGTGAAGGAGGAGCTCAAGAGCGTGCGTGATGCCATCCTGGAGATGGTGAAGGTGTATGACGACACTGTGGCCCGCGTTAACGAGGTCAAGGACACCACTTATCTTGACTTCGTGGCCCGTCGCCTGGTGGAGATGGCCGGCAACATCATCATGAGCTTCCTGCTCCTGCTCGACGCCCAGCGTGACGAAGCAGGCATGTTTGACAAGTCGCTCCGCGTCTACGTCAAGATGGCTCAGGCTGAGATTGCCAAGCACTTTGACTTCATCGCCAACTTCCGCCCCGAGCAGGTGGACCTTTACCGCGCTGAATAATCCCCCCGGATTCCCGCTCATACCCGCGCCCGGCCCGAGCACCCCTCAGGCCGGGCGCGCTGCGTCAGCCCCCCTCAGCCCCCCGCCTCACTTCGTCAATAATCTCACGGCATCGAGCTTCTGAAAGCTTGGCTTTCTTGCCCACAGCGATGAAATCCGACATCCGTGGATGGCCTGTGCCGTTTACAGAGGTGGCGTGTTGTCCATTATAACCCTCGGTGCAAAGGGTCAGGTCATAGGCCGGCGCAAGCCTCCATCTCCATGCCTTTGAATCACCGTTGCGGACCACATAGAAACTGAAATTCTTGCAATGGTCATCCTTATTATCCATCAGATAATTGAACATCATTCTGCGATACATCTGCTCCACATCTTCCTTACTCCGAGTGATGAACCCGGTGAGTGCCAGCAGATTTGAGTAATCCAGAAACGGCTCTGAGAGTGACACACACATCAATCCGCCGGCCGTCGCCGTGTGGAGGCGATTACCGTCATCGTCAATATCAAACCGTCGTGACGCAAAATATCGTCCGTTGACAAGCCTGAAATCGGGCACGATGATTCCGCATTTTCTTGCAACCTCATTGTATCGCGCCTCCTGAAGGCCTATATCTTTGGGGTCATAGGTGTGGCGGAATTTAACTATCCAGTGTCCTTCGTCATCTGAAAATATCGCTTTGGGCCGGGCTCCTCCACTATTACCGCTATTATAGAGCAGTAGCCCCGCATCGCGGTCCTGCTGTTCCTTAAGAACTTCAAGAGCAATCTCCTGAAGACGGTCAAAATCCGTCACACTGAGCTCCTGTTCAAGGTGTGCGGCAGGGGAATAGGTTAAAGCCCCCATGCCATTTTCGCCCACCAGCGCAAGCCTGTCAAGCGACGACAGGTCATAGTCATTAATCCCGTTGCGGAGCAATGCCTTATGAAGAAGATAGCGGCCATAACCATCGGGAAGACTATCCTCAAACACACCGAAATTTCCATAAAACGGTTGCGCTTTGGCAATGAACACACCCGGCTTCAACGGCAGTTCAAGCGGTGAGATGCTGAATCCGTCGGTAAGCCATGATTTATCATACTCAAAAACATTCAGGCGATTATCAGGCGTCATTGACAACGTGCCAACCGAGCGCCCGCGGAACATAACATTAAGCTTCTCAGTCTTTTTCATCTCTTCTTGCTTTTAGGGTAGGCTCTTTTGTCATTGGCTTTCTGACGTATCAGGTCAAGCTCCTCCATTGTGTCGAACTTGGGAGCGCTGAATAGATTTTTTATTTCCGAAGCATATCCCAGCGCCATGGCAAGCTTTATCAGCGAGTCAAACGCAATGAGGCCTTTCTGTTCAAAGCGCGCCAGTGTGGACAAGGCTACGCCTGACATTTGGGCCATGCGCTGCCGGGTTATATTCTTCTCCACTCGGCGCTTGCGAAAATTCTCAGCCACCTGCATTGCAATCTCCTCAGCATTATCAAGCGCAAAGCCCTCCAATACTGACAATATACTATTATTATTACTGCTCATTTCCATAATACAGCTAATATATTACCACAAAGATAACCATTAATCCCGACAATGCAAACCCCTCCTGAGCAATCACCCGCCTTCTTTCCGCCTGAAATCTCCGGCCTCACCTAAACTCAGCTCTCTCCGCTTTGCTGATGATTAATCCTGCGGATTTTGACGGCAAGAAAATAATCTGTACCTTTGCGATAGCTGCCGGAGCGCTCCGGATCCTGAACAACCTAACGATGTATGCAGGGCTAACACCCTGTTTTATTATATCGTTAGCCACTCTTAAAGTACAACTTAAAATAAATTAAAGTATGAGTCAATATATCCCTCGCCTGATTATGCCGAAGATTGAGGAGGCCCACAGATACTTCCCGGTGCTGGTGGTCACCGGCCCGCGCCAGTCAGGCAAGACGAGTCTCTGCCGGCATCTTTATCCTGATTACAAATACGTGAATCTGGAGGATATCACCACTCGCGCGCTGGCTGCAGATGACCCTGCCGGATTCATTGACTCGCTGGGGCATCATGCGATAATTGACGAGGTCCAGAATGTGCCTGAAATTTTGTCGATGATTCAAATCAGAGTGGATGATAACCGCGAGCGGCGCTATGTGCTCACGGGGAGCAGCAACTTTTCATTGCTGGAGCGCGTCAGTCAGTCACTGGCGGGACGCGCGGCTCTGTTCACCCTGCTCCCGTTCTCGCTGCCTGAGGTGGCTGAGCAGGTCAAATCCATGACTATAGGCGATATAATGCACAACGGACTCTATCCGGGAGTGGTGGCCAACGGAGTTCCCGCCGAGCTATTTTACCGCAATTATTACAACACCTACGTGGAGCGTGACCTGCGCAATTTACTCAACGTCAAAAACCTCCTTGCATTCGACTCATTCATGCGGCTCCTTGCATCGCGCATCGGCTCGGAATTTAACGCCTCGGCCATCTCGCGTGAAGTGGGAGTGTCGTCGGTGTCAGTGACGGAGTGGATGTCGATTCTCACCACTTCCTACATTGCCTTCCCGCTCCGGCCGTTCTTTACTAACGTGTCCAAGCAGCTGACCAAGATGCCAAAGGTGTATTTCTATGACACGGGGCTGGCCTGCTTCCTGCTCGGTATAGAAAACGCCGAGCAGCTTGAACGCAGCCCCTTCCGCGGCGCCATATTCGAGAATCTGGCCATCTGTGAGCTCATCAAGCGCGAATATAATCAGGGCAAGGACCCGCGCATTAATTTTTATCGCGAGAAGTCAGGCGCCGAGGTTGACGCTCTGCTCCACTCCGGCGGCAAGCTCCATCTCTACGAGATAAAATCAGGCGACACACTGCGCCCTGACTTCACTCGCAATGCAAAAGCTCTGGCCGCTTTGCTCCCCGATGTGGCCTCCACCACTGTGATTTACAATGGTCCGGCTTTTCCTCCTGCCGCCGTCAATATCCGTGACATTTGAGCCACACCATTCTTAAAGTGCAACTTAAGATTTTTCAAAGTTGCACTTTAATAGCAGCCGTGCTTCCCTAATGGTCTATGTATTAAGGTGGCGACGGCTGTGGCGAGATTTTTTAAGCAAAATGTTTGGTGGGGTGCGGAAGTTTGAGTAATTTTGCCGCGTGATGTTTCCATCACTTCGCTAACTTGCAACGCCTCGTTCATGAGCCTCGACAATTCCGAAATCCGGTTCACAAAAATGCACGGCATAGGCAATGACTACATCTACATTAACTGTATGGAGTCGGTGCCCGAAGATTTGCCCTCCCTGTCGATGGAGATGAGCGACCGCCACACCGGCGTGGGCGGCGACGGCATAATCCTGATTCTTCCGAGTGACAAAGCTGACTGCATGATGCGCATTTTCAACGCTGACGGCAGTGAGGCCATGATGTGTGGCAACGGCATCCGCTGCGTGGGCAAGTTTGTCCACGACAAGGGCATCGTCAAGGGGCTGCGCATCAGTGTCGACACCCGCTCGGGCGTGAAGATTCTCGACATGCACCCCGGCCCTGACGGCCTGATTGAGAGCGTGACCGTCGACATGGGCGCGCCCGTCACCGAGGCCGCCCTGGTGCCCGTCAACGCCCCCTCGGCCATGATGATTGAAGAGCCGGTGACCACCTCTGCCGGACCGCTGAAGCTCACCGCCGTGTCAATGGGCAATCCCCACGGAGTTATCTTTGTCGACACCCTGGAGGGGGTTGACGTCCACGGGCTGGGCCGCGAGCTGGAGATGCACCCCATGTGGCCTCACCGGGCCAACATTGAGTTTGTGGAGCCCCTGCCTGACGGCTCGCTCCGCATGAGAGTGTGGGAGCGAGGCAGTGGCGAGACGATGGCCTGCGGCACCGGCGCCTGTGCCGTGGCGGTGGCAGCCAACCTCACCGGCCGGGCAGGCTCCCGCACCACTGTGAGACTCCTTGGCGGCGACCTTACAATCAGGCTCAACCCCGACGGGCATGTGATGATGACGGGGCCTGCGGCAACAGTGTTTGAAGGCACTTACCGACGCCGCTCTGCCTCCCACTCCTCCGCCGGACCCGAAACCCCACCGCGACACTGATTACCCCTCCAATGAAAACTCCCGCCGGCAGCAAGCAGAAACATCACGCCTCACCTAAACGATGCGTAACAGCCAATCCCCCCTCAAGAGATTATGTTCAAAATCAACGATAACTTCTGCAAGCTCCCGGCAAGCTACCTATTCTCAGAGGTGGCAAAGCGCCTTGAGCGTTTCCGCCTGGAGAACCCTGACAAAACCATCATCCGCATGGGCATCGGCGACGTGACCCGTCCCATCTGCCCCGCCGCCATCGAGGCGCTGCATCGCGCCGTCGATGATCAGGCCTCGGCACCCTCATTCCACGGCTACGGCCCCGAGCAGGGCTATGCCTTTCTGCGCGAGCGCATTGCCGAGATTGACTTCAAGGCGCGCGGTGTGGAGATTGCCACCGACGAGATTTTTGTGAGCGACGGTGCCAAGAGCGACACCGGCAACATCGGCGACATCCTGGCCCTTACCGACAAGGTGGCCGTCACTGACCCGGTCTATCCCGTGTATGTGGACACCAACGTCATGGCCGGACGCGCCGGCACCCTGCAGCCCGACGGCTGCTGGAGCGGCATCGAGTACCTGCCCTGCACCCTGGCCAACGGTTTCGTTCCCGCGCTCCCCAAGGGCAACCCTGACGTGATTTACCTTTGCTATCCCAACAATCCCACAGGCACCACCCTCACCCGCAGCCAACTCAAGGAGTGGGTGGACTATGCCCTTGCCCACGGCGCGCTGATTCTCTTTGACGCTGCCTATGAGGCTTATATCACCGAGGACGATGTGCCTCACTCCATCTTCGAGATTCCCGGAGCGCGCCGCTGTGCCATTGAATTCCGCAGCTTCTCAAAGACGGCGGGTTTCACCGGCCTGCGCTGCGGCTACACCGTGGTGCCTCACGAGCTCACCGGCCTTGACGCCGAAGGGCGCCCCGTGGAGCTCAACCGCCTGTGGAACCGCCGCCAGTGCACCAAATTCAACGGTGCCAGCTACGTTATCCAGCGCGCCGCCGAGGCCCTCTACAGTCCCGAGGGACGCCGTCAGGTGGCCGAAACCGTGGGCTATTACATGCGCAACGCCTCCCTGCTCCTTGACGGGCTGCGCAGCCGTGGCATCGAAGCCGTGGGCGGAGTCAACTCCCCCTACGTCTGGCTCAAGACCCCCGGAGGCATGGGCTCATGGGAGTTCTTTGACAAGCTGCTCCATGAATGTTGCGTGGCAGGCACTCCCGGCGTGGGCTTCGGCCCCTCAGGCGAAGGCTATTTCCGCCTCACGGCCTTCAACACTCACCAGGCCACTCTCGAAGCCGTGGAGCGCATCAACAATCTCAAATAATCCTTTCTAAAAACATATTTTTCAATCAATCACAGAGTTTATTCAATTATGTCGTCATTAAGATTCAAGGTTGTAGAGGAAGCTTCCAACCGCAAAGCAATCCCGGTGGAGATTCCCGCGGAGCGCCCCGCCGCTTACTATGCCGAGAAGGTGTTCAACCGTCAGAAAATGTTTGAGTATCTGCCCCGTGAAACCTTCGAGGCGCTTGTCCACTCCATCGAGAACAAGGAGCCCCTGCCCCGCGAATATGCCGACAGTGTGGCCCAAGGCATGAAGCAGTGGGCCATTGACAACGGCGCCCGCCACTACACCCACTGGTTCCAGCCTCTGACCGAAACCACAGCCGAGAAACACGACGGCTTCGTGGAGCACGACGGCAAGGGGGGCATGGTGGAGAAATTCTCCGGCAAGCTCCTTGTGCAGCAGGAGCCTGACGCTTCGTCATTCCCCAACGGCGGCATCCGAAACACGTTTGAGGCCCGCGGCTATTCGGCCTGGGACATCTCCTCGCCCGTGTTTATCATGGACAACACTCTGTGTATCCCCACCGTGTTCATCAGCTACACCGGTGAGGCTCTTGACTACAAGACTCCCCTGCTGCGCGCCCTGGCCGCCGTTGACAAGGCCGCCACAGGCGTGGCCCGCTATTTTGACCCCGAGGTGAACCATGTGGTGGCCTATCTGGGATGGGAGCAGGAATATTTCCTCGTGGACGAAGCCCTCTATGACGCACGCCCTGACCTGGTGCTCACCGGACGCACCCTCATGGGCCATGAGAGCGCCAAGAACCAGCAGCTGGAGGACCACTATTTCGGCGCCATCCCCTCACGCGTGGAGGCCTTCATGCTTGACCTCGAGATTGAGTGTCACCGCCTGGGCATCCCCGCCAAGACCCGCCATAATGAGGTGGCACCCAACCAGTTTGAGCTCGCCCCGATTTTCGAGGAGGCAAACCTGGCCAATGACCACAACATGCTACTCATGTCGCTGATTCACGAGGTGGCGCGCCGCCACAACTTCCGTGTGCTGCTCCATGAAAAGCCCTTTGCAGGCATCAACGGCTCCGGCAAGCACAACAACTGGAGCCTCGGCACCGACAAGGGCAAGCTCCTTGTGGCCCCCGGCAAGACTCCGCTTGACAATCTTCAGTTCATCACCTTCGTGGCCAACATCATGGCCGCCGTTCACCGCCATAACGCCCTGATCAAGGCCTCGATAATGTCGGCCACCAACGCTCACCGCCTGGGAGCCAACGAGGCACCCCCCGCCATCATCTCAATCTTCACCGGCAGCAAGCTGGCCGAAATTCTTGACAATGTGGCCAACAGCGCTTCCGACGACACCATCGAAGTGGGCGAGAAGAAAAACATCAACCTCAATGTGGCCCAGATTCCCGAGCTGCTCATTGACAACACTGACCGCAACCGCACATCGCCCTTCGCCTTCACCGGCAACCGCTTTGAATTCCGCGCCGTGGGCTCGTCGTCAAACTGTGGCTCCGCCATGCTCACTCTCAACGCTGCCGTGGCTGAACAGCTCACCGAGTTCAAGGCCGCCGTCGACGCCCGCGTGGAAGCCGGCGAAGAGCTTAACCATGCCATCCTGGCCGAGGTGCGCCGCCTGATCAAGGAGAGCGCCCCCATCCACTTTGACGGCAACGGCTACAGCGACGAATGGAAGGCCGAAGCTGCCCGCCGCGGCCTTGACTGCGAGACGAGCGCCCCGCTGATTTTCGACGCTTACCTGCGCCCCTCGTCGGTGAAGATGTTCACCTCCACAGGTGTCATGACCGAGCGCGAGCTCAAGGCCCGCAACGAGGTGAAGTGGGAAATGTACACCAAGAAAATCCAGATTGAGGCGCGTGTGCTCGGTGACCTCGCCGTGAACCACATCGTGCCCGTGGCCGGCCGCTATCTCAATGTGCTGCTTGACAATGTCTACAAGATGGAGACCCTCTTCCCCGGCGAGCAGGGCCGTGAAATGTCGGGCGCTGACCGCTCAACAATCGAGCGCATAGCCCGCCACAACAAGGCCATCATCGAAGAAGTGACCGCAATGGTCAACGCCCGCAAGGAGGCCAACCGCATTGAGAGCGAGCGCGAGAAAGCCATCGCTTATCATGACACCGTGGCTCCCCGCCTCGAAACCATCCGCCACCACATCGACAAGCTGGAGCTGCTGGTTGACAACGAGATGTGGCCCCTGCCCAAGTATCGCGAGCTCCTCTTCATCCGCTAACGTCCTCACCCCTCATCCGCCGCCGGCGGCTTTGCCCCCGCAGAGCCGCCGGCAGTCGTTAATCTCTCCCCTGCCCTCTCTGCCTCCCCCATTAACCCCACACATCTAATCCCCCACACAGATCACATTGGAACCTCTGAAGCATGAATGTGGCGTGGCGATGATTCGCCTCCTTAAGCCGCTTGACTATTACAAAGAAAAGTATGGCACCTATGCCTACGCGCTCAATAAGCTCTATCTGCTGATGGAGAAGCAGCACAACCGCGGCCAGGAAGGCGCCGGAGTGGGCGTGGTCAAGATGCACGCCCGGCCGGGCCAGGAATACGTGTTTCGCGAGCGTGCACTCGGCCCCGGAGCCATTCAGGAGATTTTCTCGGCCATCCGCCCGCCGGTCGACTCGCTCCTGGCCTCGGAGCCCTCGGCAAGCACCGTGGAGGAGGAAGTGCCCTTCATCGGCGAAATCTATATGGGCCACCTGCGCTACTCCACCACCGGCAAGAAGGGCATCACCTATGTCCACCCCTTCCTGAGGCGCAACAACTGGCGGTCACGCAACCTGCTGATGTGTGGCAACTTCAACATGACCAACGTCGAGGAGATGTTTAACGCCGTGGTGGAGCGCGGACAGCACCCCAGGATTTACAGTGACACCATTGTCCTGCTGGAGCAGCTGGGCTACGCCCTTGACCACGAGAACAGCCGCATCTACAAGGAGCTGCGCGACGAGCTCGAGGAGCCCCGCCTGACAATGGCCATCGAGGACCGCCTTGACATTGCCCGGATGCTCCGCAACTCCGCCCGGAGCTGGGACGGCGGCTTCGTGATATGCGGCGCCACCGGCTCGGGCGACATGTTTGCCCTGCGCGACAGCCACGGCATCCGCCCGGCATTCTACTATGCCGACGACGAGATTGTGGTGCTCGCCTCGGAGCGCCCCGTCATCCAGACGGTGATGAACGTACCCCTGGAGGCCATCACCGAGCTCACCCCCGGCTCGGCCCTCATTGTGAGCAAGAAAGGCACCGTCAGCGTGGAGGACATTCTGGGCCAGGGGCGCAACGAGCGCTGCTCATTTGAGCGCATCTACTTTTCGCGCGGCAGCGACGCGCTGATTTATCAGGAACGCAAAGCCCTGGGCCGCAACCTTGTACCTGAGCTCATGACGATGCTTCATGATGAGCTTGACCACACGGTGTTCTCCTTCATCCCCAACACCGCCGAAGTGGCCTTCCGCGGAATGGTTGACGGCCTCGAAGCCGAGCTTGACCGCCTCAAAACCGCCAGCATCCTCCGGGAGCAGGCCGCCGGCACCCTCACCCGCCCCACCCTTGAAGCCATCATGGCCCACAAGCTGAGAGTGGAGAAGGTGGCCATCAAGGACATCAAGCTGCGCACCTTCATTGCCGAGGGCGAGAGCCGAAATGAGCTCGCTGCTCACGTCTACGACGTCACCTACGGCATTGTCAGCCCCGGCAAGGACACCCTCGTGGCCATCGACGACTCCATTGTGCGCGGCACCACCCTGCGCCAGTCAATCATCAACATGCTTGACCGCCTCCACCCGCGCCGCATCATCATCGTGTCGTCATCGCCGCAGGTGCGTTATCCTGACTACTATGGCATCGACATGTCGCGCCTGGGCGAGTTCATAGCCTTCCGCGCCGCCGTGGCCCTGCTGCGCGAGTCGGGCCGCGAGCTGCTGCTCCGCGAAGTCTACGAGCGCTGCCTCGAGCAGGAGAGAGTGACTGACCCCACCAAGCTCCAAAACTGTGTCAAAGCCGTCTACGCCCCATTCACTGATGCTGAAATCTCAGCCAAGATAGCGCAGATGCTTACCCCCGAAGGCGTCAACGCCAAGGTCGACATCCTCTATCAGAGCATCGACGGACTCCACGCTGCCGTGCCCTCATCGCCCGGCGACTGGTACTTCTCCGGCAACTATCCCACCCCCGGCGGCATCCGCCTGGTCAACCGCGCCTACATCAACTTCTACGAAGGCCACACCGACCGCCGCTAACCCCTCACTCCTCATTCCGCGCCTTTTTTCCGCGGATTGCGCCGCCATACATAAAGGAAAGCAAAGCAAATAAAAAAAAAGAAAACTAAATTAAATAAATAACACCAACAACATCAACAACATTGCGCGCACGCGAGGGGTTGGTGATTGTTGGTGTTGTTTGTGTTGGTTGGTGTTGTTGATGGGTTGAGTTTTTTTGAAGAGGTTTTTGGATTTATGCAACCGGATTCACAACATCGTCGCTCCGCGACTCATTGTGTGGGGAGGGTCTGTCCCGGCACTCCCTTCGGTCGTGTCCGGGTTAAACACAATGTCGCCACTCCGTGGCTCGGTTTTGCGACGCGGTGGTTACGATTGATTCTCAATCGTTTTCGTTGTCGCGGAGGGCGGGCGGCCCGAACGGCCGCCCCTACATTCATTAGCGGGTGTTTGGCGGATGGTTTGCGGAGGGGTTTTTGGATTGATGCATCCATGCGACAATTTGTGCCGCAAACATCACTCCGCGGATTATTTGACTCGGAGGGGCGGGCGGCCCGAACGGCCGCCCCTACAATCTCTTGCGGCTAACCGCACCCGCAATGCTCCCGCAAACCGGACCCGCAAAATGTAGGGTCGCCTGTTCGGGGCGCCCGCGCTCCGAGACAAAACCACGCCGCAAACCCTGGGTGCCCGCACATGTTGGTGTTGTTGGGTTGAATTTTTAAGAGAATTTAACTATGGACCAATTGCAAATGGGTGGTTTACCGTTGTATATTTGCAACGGATTTATTCAACAACACTTAACACCCCCTTTGCTATGTCACGGATGATGAAAACCGGCCTCGACTACTTCCCGATGGATGTAAACTTTTTTCAAAACGCCAAGATTGAGTGTGTGGCTCAGACGTATGGCCATGCCGGCGTGGTGGCCGTGGTGCGCCTGATGACCTATATCTACTCACGCGGCTATTTCATGGAGTGGAACGAGTTGGCGTGCCGCAAGCTGATGATTAACGTGGATGGCTTGACACAGGAGCAGGCCGAGGGGCTGGTGGAGTTTCTGGTGGAGTGGAAATTCTTTGACCGTGAGATGTTTGAGGCTCATGGGGTATTGACCTCCAAGGGGATTCAAGAGCGCTATTTTGAGGCCACGCGGAAGCGCAAGGTGGCCCGCGCCGAGCTGCCTTACATTATCGGCGAAGCGCCTGCGGCTCAGGCTGTCAAGGCGCCCAAGGCGACTCCTGCCCCTGCTCCTGCTCCCGCTCCCGTGGCACCTGAGGCTGAGGAGGCTCCGAAGCCCGCCCCTACTCCTGCTCCCGCTCCTGCTGCGGCTCAGGTGCCTGACACGGAGGAGTTTCTGGAGCGGTTCTTCGTGTCGTATCCGCTTGACAAGCTGCAGCAGATGTGGCACATAAATGTGGAGGAAATCCGCGCTTTGGCGCAGCTGGTGGTGCGCGAGTGGGAGCTCAAGGGCGAGCCTGCGTCGGGCTGGACCCTNGGCCATCTGTTNAACCACATGAAGGTGAAGATTGAGCGCGGNCGTCCGCAGTGTGTGGCGCCNCAGGCTCCGCGCGCGGTNAANAATNGCGGGGCGCAGCCTCANGNNACGCTCCTTGACGCGGGGCGCCAGGCATACGAGCAGCGCCGCCAGGCCGAGCGTGAGGCNGACCGCGAGCGTTCGCGTCAGTATCGNCTCCGNCAGGAGGCCTNGGGCGAGAGCGGCCTCGACGCTTACCTGCGCCAGAAAGGTGCCCGCTCCATCGCCGAGATTCTTGACAGCGCCGCCGGTTAAGCNCNCNCNCCGCAGCGAATCGCGGTCAGCAGCAGGAGGTGAAAAGGGTTTGGAGTTGTTGGAGAAATGATTATCTTTGCGGTGATTATATCTCTTACAATTTTTTAACCTCACATCTCTGACATGAAATTCAATCTNTTAAGGCGCATGGCGCTGCCTGTGGCGGCGGCTTTGTGTGTGGCCGGCAGCCCGGNGGCTTTTGCCGAGGGTTGGCCTGCAAATTATGAGGGNGTGATGCTCCAGGGCTTCTTCTGGGATTCATATTCCGACACCAAGTGGTCAAANCTCAAGGCNCAGGCCGATGAGCTGAGCAGCAATTTCAGCCTCATNTGGATTCCCAACAGCGGTAGCTGCGGGGGTGGCAACAACATGGGCTATATGCCTCAGTATTGGTTCACTAACCACAATTCATCATTCGGCACCGAGGCCGAGCTCCTTGACATGATAGCAACGTTCAAGGCCAAGGGCACGGGNATGATTGCCGACGTGGTAATCAACCATCGCAACGGAGTGACAAACTGGACCGATTTCCCCACCGAGACGTGGAACGGCNCCACCTGGNACATTGGCNCCGACGGCATCTGCTCAACCGACGAGGTGCGCAACGCGGCAGGNCAGGCCAAGCCCACCGGTGCGGCCGACACGGGCGACGACTTTGACGGTGCGCGTGANCTTGACCACACCAACGCCAACGTGCANAACAATTGCAAGAACTATGCCCTGTGCCTGCTGCAGAAGTATGGCTACGAGGGCTTTCGCTATGATATGGTGAAGGGCTACGCTCCGCAGTACACCAAGATTTACAATCAGTATGCCTCCCCGCGCTTNTCGGTGGGGGAATACTGGGATGCATCCTANGATGCCGTGGCCGCATGGATCGAGGGCACGGGACGCGAGAGCGCAGCCTTTGACTTCCCCGGAAAATACGCTATCAACGAGGCCTTTGCGTCAGGCGACATGACCAAACTGGTGTGGAANGCCAACGGCACCACCCCNCAGCCCGCCGGCATGATTCANTATGGCTATCCGCGCTATGCGGTGACCTTTGTGGAGAACCACGACACCTATCGCGACGGCAGCCGCTTCACNGGCAACGTGGTGGCGGCCAACGCGTTCATCCTCTGTTCGCCGGGCACTCCCTGCGTGTTTCTGCGCCACTGGCTTGACCACAAGAGCGAGCTGAGCCGCCTCATTGCCGTGCGCAATGCCGTGGGAGTCAACAATATGTCGGCCGTGAAGGTGCTCCGCTCCGCTGCTGACTGCTANATGGCCGAGGTGACCGGCACCCGCGGCCGCCTGGTGGTGAAGGTGGGNTCGGCCTACNNGTCGCCNGACGGTTACACCGACAGCCAGATCAAAGCCTCNGGCACGGACTATTGCGTGTGGGCCACCACNGATGTGCCCACCATCCCCGGCGGCGGCGACACCCCCGTTGACCCCGTGCCCGCCGAGGAGGGGCTCAGAGTGTTCTTTGACAACTCCGCCTCAGGCTGGGANGAGGTGTATGTGCACTANTGGGGCGCCGAGGAGAGCACATGGCCCGGCATAGCGATGGAGCGCGGCATTGACAATGTGTGGAGCGCCGTNATTCCCGANGGCACCACGGGGGTGGTGTTTAACAANAATAACAATGGGCTTCAGACCAACGACGTGACCAACCCCGCCGACGGCCACTGCTACAAGGGCACCACCACAAAGAATTTCACTNACGCAGGAGAGTATNNCCTGNCCNACATCGAGGCNCTCTACATCCTGGGCAACCTCAAGGAGGGNAGCTGGATGACTGACCGCGGTGTGCGCATGGAGCGCGATGGCGACGANTATGTGGCTCAGACCGTGGAGCTTGTGGCCGAAACAGCCTCACGCGCNGCCTCTGACGCTCCCGCCTCATGCTATTTCAACATCACCGACCGCCCNGCCGACTCATGGGAGGCCCTCAACGCCGGCTCAAACCGCTGGGGCCCCGCAGCCGAAGGCACCACGCTGAGCGCCGACAGCCCGTCGAAGATGATGGCNTATCCCAAGGGGGTGAATGCCGCCGACTGCAAGTCGTGGACCCTCCCCGCCGGCACCTANACCATCACGGCCAACCCCCTGCGCGGCAGCCTGACGGCCCGCGAGGTNACCACCGCCATCACCTATGTGCTCCTGCCTGACGCTGCCGANGGNGNNGANGGNGCCACTGAGTGGTGGACCCTCCANGGCATCCGCGTGGCCGAGCCCCGCNAGCCCGGCATTTACGTGCGCCGCACCGCCGCCGGGGCGAGCAAGGTCGTAATTCAGTGAGGAGTTAGGAGCTTCTATCAGTNAGNAGTTAGGAGTTAGGAGTTTCGCCTGCGAAATCCTATGCTCCGCTGCTCCGGCTCGGTGCTACGAAGCCCCGCCCGCAAATTGNATTGACATTTGCGGGCGGGGTTTGCGTTTTGCGGGGGGAGGTTAATTGCGGCGTTGGTTGAGNGCGTCGAGGAGGCCTTGGAGGGTGGCGCGGATGGTGCGCAGGCGGTCAATGGCGNTGCTGCGGCGCGACAGGCCCTCGCGGTTGGTGTGGAGCATCTCACGGGCGGCNGCCAGNTTCAGCCCCTTGTCCTTGACAAGATACTTGATGATGCGCAGCGTCTCGATGTCGGCAGGGGTGTAGAAGCGCGTGCCCCCCTCGTTGCGCTGCGGCTTCAGGTCAGGAAATTCGTTCTCCCAGAAGCGCAGAGTGGGGGCGGGAAGGTCAAGCAGAGCCGACACTTCACGTATCTTATAATATTTCTTCTCAAGCGAGTCAGCCATTTGAGTTGCAAAAGTAGCGAAAAAGCCGTAATTTTGCACGATATTTTCACTCAAGTAACGTAANCCCAACATTATATGCTTACCGCCAAAGAGATACGCGACTCATTCAAGGACTTTTTCGCCTCGAAGGGCCACAAGATTGTACCGTCGGCGCCCATGGTTGTCAAGGACGACCCGACGCTGATGTTTACCAACGCAGGTATGAACCAGTTCAAGGANATTATCCTTGGCAACGTAGCGCCCAAGGCGCGCCGTGTGGCCGACTCGCAGAAGTGTCTGCGCGTCAGCGGCAAGCACAACGACCTTGAGGAAGTGGGCATGGACACGTATCACCACACCATGTTTGAGATGCTCGGCAACTGGTCATTCGGCGACTACTTCAAGCAGGAGGCCATTGACTGGGCCTGGGAATANCTGGTTGACGTGCTCGGCCTTGACCCTGACCGCCTTTACGCCACCGTGTTTGAAGGCTCGGCCGAGGACGGCCTGAGCCGCGATGACGAAGCCGCNGCCATCTGGGAGAAGCACCTCCCCNCCTCACACATCATCAACGGTAACAAGCANGACAANTTCTGGGANATGGGCGANACNGGNCCCTGCGGNCCNTGCTCNGAAATCCANATNGACCTCCGNNNNGANGAGGAGCGCGNAGAGNTGNNGACGGCGCNNNGCTNGTCAACAANGANNATCCCCAGGTGATTGAAATCTGGAACCTGGTGTTCATGCAGTTTGAGCGCAAGGCCAACGGCTCGCTCGAGCCCCTCCCCGCCAAGGTGATTGACACCGGCATGGGCTTTGAGCGCCTCTGCATGGCCCTCCAGGGCAAGAAGTCAAACTACGACACCGACGTGTTCACCCCCCTCATTGCCAAAATCAGCAGCCTCTCAGGCCTGGAATACGGCAAGGACAGGAAGGTGGACGTGGCCATGCGTGTGGTGGCTGACCATGTGCGCACCATCGCCTTCTCCATCGCTGACTCGCAGCTGCCCGGCAACGCCAAGGCCGGCTACGTGATCCGCCGCATCCTGCGCCGCGCCGTGCGNTATGCCTACACNTTCCTGGGCCGCAAGGAGGCGTTCATGTATCTCCTTGTTGACACCCTCATTGACTCAATGGGCCAGGCCTATCCCGAGCTCCCCGCCCAGCGCGAGCTCATCATGCGNGTGATTAAGGAAGAGGAGGACTCATTCCTCCGCACCCNCGAAAACGGCATCCGCATGCTCGACAANGCCATTGCCGCCGCCCGCGCTGCCGGACTCACCGAAATCTCGGGCAAGGACGCCTTCACCATGTATGACACCTATGGCTTCCCCCTTGACCTCACCGAGCTCATCCTCAAGGAAAACGGCATGACCATGGACCGCGAGGGCTTTGACCGCGAGATGGAGGCCCAGAAGGCCCGCGCCCGCAATGCCGCCGCCGTGGAAACCGGCGACTGGGTGGTGGTGAGCGAAGGCGAGCCCCGCTTTGTGGGCTATGACACCGACTCATGCGCCACCACCATCCTGCGCTATCGCAAGGTGAAGCAGAAGAAGGCCGAGTTCTTCCAGATTGTGCTGGCCGAATCACCCTTCTACGCCGAAATGGGCGGTCAGGTGGGCGACCGCGGCACCCTCACCGACCCCGAAGGCCGTGTGACCGAAATCTACGACACCAAGCGCGAAAACGGCATGGCCGTGCACCTTGTTAAAGAGATGCCTGCCGACCCCACCGCCGAGTTCACCGCCACCATCGACATTGAAGCGCGCCGCGCCACATCGGCCAACCACACCGCCACCCACCTGCTGCACCACGCGCTGCGTCAGGTGCTCGGCACCCACGTGGAGCAGAAAGGCTCATTCGTAAGCCCTGACCTGCTGCGCTTTGACTTCTCCCACTTCCAGAAGCTCACCCCTGAGGAAATCAGCCGTGTGGAGCACCTGGCCAACCGCGCCGTGCGTCAGGCCATTGCCCGCAACGAGGCCCGCAACGTGCCTATCTCCCAGGCTCTTGAAATGGGCGCCATGGCCCTGTTCGGCGAGAAGTATGGCGACGAGGTGCGCGTGATTGCCTACGGCGACTCTGTGGAGCTCTGCGGTGGCACCCACGTTGACAACACCGGCAACATCGGCATGATTAAAATCGTGTCAGAGAGCAGCATCGCCGCCGGCATCCGCCGCATCGAGGCCATCACCGGCGAGCGTGTGGAGAACGCCATGGACGAGATGGGCCGCTCACTCAAGGAAATCAGTGCCCTGCTCAACAATGCTCCTGACGTGGTCAGCGCCCTGCGCCGCTCGGTGGAGGACAATGCCGCCCTGCGCAAGGAGGTGGAGGAATACTTCCGTGAGCGCATCAAGACCCTCACCAAGGAACTCATGGCCGAAGCCCGCACTGTGGGCGGCCTCAAGATTGTGGAACTCACCGGCCTGCGCCTGCCCGACGTGGTGAAGAACGTGGCCTTCGGAGTGCGCGCCGCCTCGCCTGAGGCCACAGCCTTTGTGGGTGCCACCATTGATCCCGCCGGCAAGCCCCTGCTCACTGTGATGCTCACTGACGACATTGTGGCCTCACGCGGCCTCAACGCCTCGCAGATTGTACGCGAAGCCGCCAAGGCCATCAAGGGCGGCGGTGGCGGTCAGCCCGGATTTGCCCAGGCCGGCGGCAAGGACGCCCAGGGTATCGCGGCCGCCCGCGAAGCCATCCTCGCGGCCCTGGCCTGATGCCACCGTAATATCATCATCAATCCCATAGAAGAGGGAGCGTCCGTTGCGGGCGCTCCCTCATTCTATTCCCCTCCGCTCAGGCATGAGCAAGGCGCCCGGGGGGAGCCGGACGCCTTGAGGGGGGTATCAATATCGCGGGATGTTATTTGACGATGACCTTGGTCACCTGGCGGCCCTGCTTGCGCAGATAGAGACCGGCGGCAGTGGGCTCGGCCACACGCACACCGCTCAGGGTGAACCACATGGCGGGAGCGGCAGCGTCAGCATCGACGCTTTCAATACCGTCCATCTGAGCTTCCTTGACGGTGAGGGTCTTGGCCTCGGCATCGAAGGCAAACTCGAAGTTGCCCGTCAGGCCTTCCACTATGAAGTTGGCATTGTCGGCCGTGGCGCAAGCCAGGTTGGTGACGGGGCCGGTGATGGTAAGATAGTCAGCCTCGGCGGGGCAAGAGTACCAGGCGGACTGGGCGCCCGCGGTGAGCTCCTTGATGCCGAACTCGCCGGTGGCGTTCTCGAGAGCCTGGAAGGTTACGCTCCACACACTGCCGGTGGCGGTCATGTCAGAGGTCATCCATTCGCCGGTGGCGAAGTTGCCGTGGAGAGCATAGCTCACTGTGGCCTCGCCGATGGTGCCGGTGACGGTCAGTTCTGAGCTGGCGGGGTTGAAGGTCACCAGAGCATTGTCAATAACGGTGATAGCCTCGTCGGCAAAAGTGACGTTGCCCTGCTCGGCGGCTGAGAGGAGCAGAGCCTCGCCCAGGGTGAGCCTGGAGTCAGAGCCGAGCCATGAGCCGTTGTAAACCACCTTGAACTCATTGGTCAGCTGAGCCACGGTGACGGTCCAGAGGCCGTCGGCAAGAGTCATGGGAGTGGCATCGGTGCTCCAGCCGTTGAAGCCGCCGGCCAGGCAGCAGGTTTCGGAAGGGGTCACGGGCTCGCCGCCGGCCTCCTTGATGGTGAGGGTTTTGGCGTCGGCGTTGAAGATAAAGTCGAAGTTGCCGGTGAGGCCGTCAACGGTGAAGTTGACAGTGTTGGCATCGGCGCACACCAGGTTGGTCACGGGGCCTGAGATGACGTCGTAGTCAGCACCCTCGGGGCATGCAATCCACGCGCTCTGATTGCCGGCGGTGAGCTGCTTGATGCCGAAGCTGCCCGAGGCATTGTTGAGGCCGGTGAAGGTCACTGACCATGTGCCGTTGGCCTCGGTCATGTCGGTCGTCACCCAGTCAGTGCCGTTGGCAAAGCTGCCGTGAATGGCATAGGTCACAGTGGCCTCGCCCACAGAGCCGGTGACGGTGAGCTGCTTGGTGGTGGCGTTAAACTCCACAAGAGCATTGTCAATGGCGTTGATTGAAGCGTCGGCAAAGGTGATGTTTGCACCGTCGCCCAGCGTGAGCGGTTCGCCCAGGGTGAGTTTCTGGCCGTTGGTGGCGCCCAGCCAAGAGCCGTCATACACCACCTTGAATTCATTGATGAGCTGGGGCACGGTGACTGACCACACGCCATTGTTTTCGGTCATGGGCGTGGCATCGGTGCTCCACCCGTTAAAACCGCCGGCAAGCGTACACGTAGCCGCGTTGCCAACCATAGCTGCGAAGAAAGCAACCATGCAGAGTAAAATCTTCTTCATGATGAAAATGAATAAGGTTAAGAATTGATAAGTAGATAAAATCTCAAAAAGATGCCATGACTGGCATCAACCCCGCTAAATTAAGATTCATTTTTCACCTTTCAAAATTTTTAACACAATTTATCACCCCCCCCCCCAACTCCTAACTCCTAACTCCTAACTCCTCACTCCTAACTATTTTACGCGCGATGTCCCTGTTTCGGGGGTGGGGGAGGTGTAAGTTTGCGGGTATGAAGCGTTTTGTTATAGGTGTGATTGCAGGAGGGGCGGCCATGGCTGCTGCTCTGACGGTGTGTGGGCCCCGCTGCGGGGGCTTCGGTGAGGTGGTGGCCGACACGGTGTGGGTGACTGACACTCTGCTTGTGGAGCGGCCTGCCGAGCTCAGCAGGGTGAGAGTGGCGAGTGTGGTCAGGGAGCTGCCGGCCGTGGCCGACAGCGGCGATGCTGTGTCGGCTGACACGCTGAGGGTCAGCGTGCCCATCGAGAGGACCGTCTATGAGGGGGAGGGCTACAGGGCTGTGGTGAGCGGCTATGAGGCGCGGCTCGACTCGCTGGAGCTGCGGCGCGAGCTGATGCGCGTGAGCCTGACGCAGCCGCAGCAGCGGGTGCGCTCTTCGCGATGGAGCGTGGGCGTTACGGCCGGGGTGGCTGTGACTCCGGCCGGGGTGCAGCCCATGGTGGGCGTGGGAATCAGTTATCGGCTGTGGGCTTTCTGATAAGGTCAAGCTCGGTGACGGCGCCCGTCAGGGGGTTGAAGCGCACATAGGAGGGCGCTTTCTTGTCAGTGAAGAGCGAGGGGTCAAGGCCGAACACCACGCCATACTGCGCCACCTCGGCGCGGGCCAGGCGGTCAAGGGTGCGCCCGTCATAGGTGAGGGTCACCGTGGCTGTGCCGGGGATGCGATAGGCCAGGCCGTTCTTGGGGAAGCTTTTGGGCTGCCCCTTTTCGTTGACGGGGAGGGTGGGCGAGGTGATGTCGGAGAAGTCAATGAAGATTGGCGCGCCGGTGAGGTCGTCGGGGTCAACGATGCCGTTGAGTGCCGACAGGCGGGCCACCACGTAGCGCCCCGGAGCGTCGGCTGAGGGCGGAGTGACGGTGAATGAGGCCACTTCGGTGCTCTTTTTCAGTGTGCCGGTGAACATGGCTGTGAGCGCGGCTTCCTGCTGCTCCAGATTGTCAAGCACGAGCTTCATCGCCGCGCCGTCGGCGGGCATGGCGTCGGCCTGGCCGGAGAGGATGTCGGAGCGGGTCTGGCGGATTTCATAGATGCGGGCGGCTGCCAGTTCTGCGCGCTTGGCCACTGAATGGCTGCGCAGCATCTCCTCCGTCACGGCCTGGCGCGCCGCGGGGCTCTCCAGGATGGTGGGTTGCGGCGCCACTGCGGCGAGCTTCGAGGCGGCGGCAGGGGCGGGGTTGAAGTCGGCATCGTTGACCGTCACGGGAAATCCCTCGGGGGTGAGCATCATGAAGGGGGTTGAGCCGCTCTTGAACTGCACCAGATAGCGCGATTCGTCATCGTCGGCACTCTGACGGGCTGCGGGCACCACGTCGGCTCCGGTGAGGGTCCAGCGCACCGACGGCTCCAGGATGGGGTCGAGGTTGAGATACTTGCGCGCATAGAGGCGAAACTCGCCCGGAGTGGCCTCGGTGCGCTCGGCGGCCACAGTCACTTCAAACACGGTGACGGGCAGCGAATAGCTCAGCCCATACTCATTGCTCTTGCCGGCCGAGAAGCGCTGGGTTGACTGTGCGGAGAGCGTCAGCGAGGCGCAGAGCAGCGCCGGGAGCATTATAATAAGGTGGCGGATGTTCATGTTCTTGACAGTTGTGTGAGTGTGAGTCGGGGGGTGGGAGAGTGGAGGTTATTCCATGATGGTTTTGATGGCCTGGCCCACGCAGTCGGCAATGTCGGCCGAAGTGAGGCCCCATTCACCGTGGCGCTTGGCGGCGATGTCGCCCGCCAGACCGTGGATAAACACTCCGGCCACGGCTGCCAGCTCGCTGCGGTAGCCCTGAGCCATGAGTGAGGCTATGATGCCGGTGAGCACGTCGCCGCTTCCGGCCGTTGCCATGCCGGGGTTGCCGCTGGAGTTGAAGAACACCTTGCCGTCAGGGCGCACGGTGGCCGTGTAATGCCCCTTGAGGACAATCACAATCTTCTGGCGGCGGCAAATGTCGATGGCCTTGAGCAGGCGCGCCTCGGCCGACGGCTGGGGCCCGAACAGGCGGTCAAACTCGGCGGCGTGGGGGGTGAGCACCGTGCCGGGGGTGAGCATGGCCAGCAGCGGCTGGCGGCGCGCCAGGCAGTTGAGCGCGTCGGCGTCAAGCACCGATGGCTGGCGATAGTTGCGGATGAAGATGTCAATGGCCTGGATGGTGGCGTCGGCCACACCGATGCCCGGGCCCACGGCCACGGCATTATAGTCATGCTGCGGCATGATGTCAGTGACGGCCACGTCGTTCTTGTCGTGATGAAACAGCGCCTCGGGGGCACCGCTCTGGAGGATGTTGAAGCCGCAGCGGGGGGAGTGGACCGTGAGCTTGCCCACGCCTGAGCGGAGTGCGCCTCGGGCGGCGAGAAGGGCCGCGCCCATCATGCCGTAACTGCCGGCCACGAGCAGCGCCGAGCCGAAGTCTGCCTTCGACGCAAAGAGCGGACGCTCGCGCAACACACGCCGCAAATCAGCCGCCTCCACCAGATGATACTTTGACGGAGTGGCCCTGATGGCGGCCTTGCTCAGCCCTATGTCAATCACCTTCACATGGCCTGTGATGGCGGCGTTGTCGGCCATGAAGAACGACAGGCGCGGAAACTGGATGGCACACGTCAGCGAGGCGTGGACCACGTTGCGCTCAATCAGGTTAGGGTTCCAGTCGGCAAAGAGCCCTGAGGGGATGTCGATTGACACCACCTCGGCGCCGCTGTCATTGATGTCACGCACCAGCATGGCATAGCCGCTGCCCAGATGGTCACGCAGGCCGCTGCCGAAAAGGCCGTCCACCACCAGATGGCGCTCCGTGAGCTCGGGATGCTCCATGGAGTCAGTGATTTCAATGAGGCGTGCGCGGCCTGTGGCCAGAAGTTCGTCGCGACACACACGGCACTCCCTCGACAGGCTGTTGCCGCGGATGTTGAAAAGGAACACCTCAGGGTCAAAGCCCTGCTCGATGAGCAGGCGCGCCACAGCCAGAGCGTCGGCCCCGTTGTTGCCCGGGCCGGCAAACACTGTCACCGGCTGCGACGGGCGCCTCCGTGCCAGAATCTCGGCTGCCACCCCCTCGGCCACCCTCTGGATGAGCTCGCGGGCGGGGATGCCCTCCTCGTCGATGGTGTAGCGGTCAATGCCGCGTATTTCGTCGTTAGTAAAGAGTTTCATTTCAGTATGCAAAAATAATGCTTTTCATTGAACATAGGTTCACAATCACCCTCTATCTTCCCCCGCGCATGAAAATTTCCGGCCGCCCCGCTTCGCGGCACGAGGATTTTCATTACTTTTGCACATAACAATCCTAATTCAACCTATTGAAATCATGGCAACACCCCCTCCGTTCAAGTATCAGGAAATGTTTCCCCTGGGTCCTGACAAAACCGAGTATGAACTCATCACCTCGGACTATGTAAAGACCGAAAACTGGAATGGCCACGAGATGCTCGTGGTTGACCCCGAAGCTCTCCGTGTGCTGGCCCGCCACGCCACCCACGCCAACGCCTTCATGCTCCGCCGCGAGCACAATGAAATGGTGGCCAAGATTCTCCATGACCCCGAAGCGAGCGAAAACGATAAGTTTGTGGCGCTCACCATGCTCCGCAATGCCGAAGTGGCATCCCTGGGTCAGCTCCCCTTCTGCCAGGACACCGGCACAGCCATTGTCCACGGCGAAAAGGGCCAGGCTGTGTGGACCGGCGGACACGACGAGGAGTTCCTGAGCCACGGCGTTTATGACACCTACACTGAGGACAATCTCCGCTACAGCCAGAACGCTCCGCTCAACATGTATGACGAGGTGAACACCGGCTGCAACCTCCCCGCTCAGATTGACATCCACGCCACCGACGGCGATGAATATCACTTCCTCTTCGTGGCCAAGGGCGGCGGCTCGGCCAACAAGACCTACCTCTATCAGGAAACCAAGGCGCTGATCAATCCCAAGACCCTCATCCCCTTCCTTGTGGAGAAGATGAAGACCCTGGGCACCGCTGCATGCCCCCCCTATCACATTGCCTTCGTGATCGGCGGCACATCGGCCGAGAAGAACCTCGAAACCGTCAAGAAAGCTTCGGTGAAATACTACGACGAGCTTCCTGACCACGGCAACGAGCTGGGCCACGCATTCCGCGACAAAGAGCTGGAGAAGCAGCTCCTGGAGGAGACCCGCAAGATTGGCCTCGGCGCGCAGTTCGGCGGCAAATACTTTGCTCATGACATCCGTGTGATTCGCCTCCCCCGCCACGGCGCCTCATGCCCCGTGGGTCTCGGCGTGAGCTGCTCGGCTGACCGTAATGTGAAGGCCAAGATTAACCGCGAGGGCCTCTGGATTGAGAAGCTTGACTCAACCCCCGGCGAGCTCATCCCCGAAGCTTACCGCAAGGCCGGCGAGGGCGAAGTGGTGAAGATTGACCTCAACCGCCCCATGGACGAGATTCGCAAGGAGCTCTCGAAGTATCCCGTGTCAACCCGCCTGTCGCTCAACGGCACCATCATTGTGGGCCGCGACATTGCCCACGCCAAAATCAAGGAGCGCCTTGACCGCGGCGAGGAGATGCCCCAGTATCTCAAGGACCATCCCATCTACTATGCCGGTCCGGCCAAAACCCCCAAGGGTCTCCCCTCAGGCTCATTCGGCCCCACCACCGCAGGTCGCATGGACTCCTACGTTGACCAGTTCCAGGCTGCCGGCGGCTCGATGGTCATGATTGCAAAGGGCAACCGCTCAAAGCAGGTGACCGACGCTTGCCACAAGCACGGCGGTTTCTATCTGGGCTCGATAGGCGGCCCCGCTGCCATCCTGGCCAAGAACTCCATCAAGAAAGTGGAGCTCCTGGAGTATCCCGAGCTCGGCATGGAGGCCATCTGGAAGATTGAAGTGGAGGATTTCCCCGCCTTCATTCTCGTGGACGACAAGGGCAATGACTTCTTCACCCAAATATCAGAGAAGTGTCAGAGCTGCGGCCTGAAGAAATAACCTGCTGTCAAACAGTTAACCCCGAGCGGCGTCCACTGCGGACGCCGCTTTTTATGTTAAAAATATGTTAAATATATCTGAAATAGAATAATTCTCCCTACCTTTGCACCAGGCAATATGCCACAGCAGTTATCAGTTATTTTATTAGACACGACAGCTCTTCACGCTCAAAGTCTATATCTAACGGGCCGCCGGAATTTCCGGCGGCTCTTGATTTATCCGGGGGCGCCGGCCGGGAGCCTCCAAACATCTCGGCGCGCGCCGGCGTTATAATGACGTGGACTCACGTTTCATCCGTCGGTTGCGCCTCCGCCGCCACGCGATTGCTGTCGGCCTGACGCGCTTTTCCCATCGTTTTTCCACCGTTCTCAATCCCCTGGGCAGTGTGCTCGGATGGCTCTCGGTGGTGGCGGCGGTGGCCTGCCTTGTGGCCATGACGGTCTATGTGGGGTTTGACCACCGTTCGCAGGACCTTCGCCTGCTCATGCACGTGATTCGCATGAGTCAGGCCACATTTCTCATCACCCTGCTCTTCCGCCTGGTGTTTGACTTCAGGCGCTACTGTGCCGGGCGCGACACCCTTGGGCGATGTGTTGACCTCATCCTGCTGCTGACCCTGCTGCCGCTGCTTTATCCTCACCCGGCACGCCCGTGGATTCCGTGGCTCTCCACGGTGGTTTATTCGCGTGTGACGCTCTTTGTGATTCTCGGCGGCTACTCGGCCGTGCAGCTCTGCTATGCCCTGATGCGCCTCCCCGGCAAGCGCACCAATCCCTCGTTGCTGCTCACGGTGAGCTTCCTTGTGTTTATCTTCCTGGGCACGCTGGCGCTGATGCTCCCCAAGTGTACGGTGGGCGGCATCACGTTTGTCAACGCCCTGTTTGTGTCCACAAGCGCCGTGTGTATCACCGGGCTCACCCCGGTGGACATTGCGGTCACCTTCACCCCGCTGGGGCTCGCGGTGCTGGGGGTGCTCATTGAAATCGGCGCCCTCGGGGTGATGACCTTCACCTGCTTCTTCGCCATGTTCTTCACCGGCAACCAGTCGATATTCAGCCAGCTGCTGATGCGCGACGTCATTTACTCCAAGTCAATGAACTCGCTGTTTCCCACGCTGCTCTATATCCTCGGCTTCACCGTGGTCACCGAGGCTCTGGGAGCAGTTGCGCTATATTTCTCGCTGCCTGACACCATAGCCCTCTCGGTGCCTGACCGGGTGATGTTTGCCGTGTTTCACTCCGTGTCGGCCTTCTGCAACGCCGGCTTCTCCAACCTCCCTGACGGCATGTCAAACCCCGCCCTGCTCACCGGCAACCAGGCCATCTACTGGTCCATGAGCGCCATCATCGTGGCCGGAGCCATCAGCTTCCCCATCCTGGTGAACTTTCGCGACGCGCTGGCCGCCAAGTTCAGCGCCCTCACCGGACGCATCATGCGCCGCCGCCGCGCGGTCAACTTCCACCTCTTTGACATGAACACAAAGGTAGTGCTCGTCACCTTCACGCTCCTCTTTCTGCTCGGCGCCGTGGGCTTCTATCTCCTTGAGGCTCACAACACTCTGCGCGGCATGACCCTCTGGGAGCGCATAAGCCAGTCAGTGTTCAACTCCGTCACCCCCCGCTCGGCCGGCTTCGCCTCGGTGAGCCCCGCCAGCTTCCTGAGCGTCACGCTGGTGATGGTGATGTTCTTGATGTGGGTGGGCGGTGCGGCCCAGTCCACCGCCGGCGGCATCAAGGTCAACTCGCTGGCTGCCATCTGCCTTAACCTGCGCGCCATCGTCACAGGGCGCGAGCGCGTCACCGCCTTCCACCGCACCGTGGCCGGGGCCTCCATCCGCCGCGCCAACGCCGTGGTGGCCGTGTCAATCATAGCCCTGTTTGCCTACTCGATGCTCATGCTCATCCTTGAGCCTGAGCTACCGGCGCGCAAGGTGCTCTTTGAAACCCTGTCGGCCCTCTTCACCGTGGGCTCCTCGCTCGGCGCCACTCCGCTGCTGAGCCCCTCGGGCAAGATTGTGCTCTGCTCGGCCATGCTCTTCGGGCGCGTGGGCATCCTCTCGCTCGTGGCCGGACTCACAGGCACCAGCCGCAAAGCACTCGTCCATTATCCCACTGACAATATTATAATCAACTGATATGCGCTATCTTATCATCGGACTCGGAATCTATGGCTCCAATCTGGCCATTGACCTCACCCGCATGGGCCATGAGGTTATCGGCGCTGACTCTGACCCGGCCATCGTGGAGAGCATCAAGGACTCTATCTCCACGGCCTATATCCTCGACTCACTCGACGAGGCCTCGCTGAGCATGCTCCCGCTGCTCAACGTTGACCTGGTGATTGTGGCAATCGGAGAGAACTTCGGCGCCAGTGTGCGCACGGTGGCCATGCTCAAGAAGGCCGGAGTGCCCCACATCTACGCCCGCGCCGTGGACCCGCTGCATTATTCCATCCTGGAGGGCTTCCACGTGGACCGCATCATCACCCCCGAGCAGCGCGCCGCGCGCGACCTCGTGTGGGAGATGTCGCTCGGCACCCAGGTGGAGTCAATGCAGGTGGCCGATGACACTTATGTGCTCCGCTTCGGCGCCCCCGCCTTCTTCAACGGCATGCGCTATTCCGACATTGACTTTGAGCATGACTACGGGCTGAGGCTCGTGTCGGTGAGCCGCTATGTGGACATGACCAACGCCCTGAGCATGGCCATCCGCAAGGCGCGCATCATCCCGCCGGAGAGCTATGCCACCACCAAGGTGGCCGCCGGCGACGTGCTCACCCTCGTGGGCACCCTCAAGGCTTACCGCTCGCTCTGCCGCATGGTGAGCAGCTGACGCTCCACCATGTGGGTAAACTGATAGTTCTTGAGCCCCCATCGCGGCTTCACCACCATTTCAGGCGGTGACTGAGCCAGAAAGCGGTCAATGGCGATGTCAGGCCGCAGCCGCTCCACGATTAGGGCGCATAGCCGCGCATAGCTCTCAGGGGTGAAGCTCACCGCGTCAGGCGGGTCAAGGCGCTCCAGAGTGGTGCCGCGAAGGGTCTGCAGATGGTGAAACTTCACCGTGGCCACCCTCTGACGGTTCACCCAGTCAACCGTTTCGAGCATCATCTGCTCCGTCTCGCCCGGCAGGCCGTTGATGAGGTGGAGCCCCACAGGGATGCCCGCCTCGGCTGTGCGCCTCACGGCATCCTCCGTGGCGGCAGCGGTGTGGCAGCGGTTGATGCGGCTCAGGGTCACGTCGTGGCTCGTCTCGGCACCGTATTCCACAATCACTCGCTTCGGCAGCCCCGCAAGGCTGTCAAGGAGCTGCTGAGGCATGCAGTCAGGCCGAGTGGCAATGATGAGGCCGTCCACCCCCTCCACCTCCAGCGCCTCGGCATAGAGCTCCATCAGGCGGCCGGTGTCGGCGGCATGGGTGGATGTGTAAGCCTGAAAGTAAGCCAGATAGCGCATGGAGGGATATTTGCGGGCAAAGAACCGCTTCCCCTCCTCAAGCTGCTCGGTGACGCTCCGCGCGCCGCTGCAGTAGCCCGGAGTGAAGGAGCTGTTGGCACAGTAGATGCATCCGCCGCGCCCCAGAGTACCGTCGCGGTTGGGACAGCTGAATCCGGCGTTCACCGCAATCTTCTGCATCTTGCCGGGAAACATCCCCGCCAGAAATGCCGCATAGTCGCGCCATAATGGCCCTGATTGAGCTTTCATGGCTCAAAATTACGCAATTCCTCTTGAATATTGGGGAGCGGGGTCTGAGAAAATCAGCGGACACGCCCGGAGGTGCTCCGAGGGTGCCCGCTGACGGGGGTGTGTGTTTGTTTTCGTTCGGGTTTTAGGCCAGGTCAAGCTTGGTCAGGGGGAGGCCGAAAGCTTCGGCCACACCGGGATAGGTCACATGGCCGTCAACCATGTTCACGCCCTGAGCCAGTGCGGCGTTCATGCGGCAGGCTTCCTTCCAGCCCTTGTCGGCAAGCAGCAGGGCGTAGGGGAGGGTGGCGTTGGTCAGAGCGAAGGTGGAGGTGCGGGGCACGGCGCCGGGGATGTTGGCCACGGCATAGTGCATCACACCGTCAAGCTCATAGACGGGTTCGCTGTGGGTGGTGGGGCGGGAGGTCTCGAAGCAGCCGCCCTGGTCAATGGCCACGTCAACGAGCAGCGCGCCGGGCTGCATGAGCTTGAGCATGTCGCGGGTCACCAGGTGAGGTGCCTTGGCGCCGGGAATGAGCACCGAGCCGATAACCACGTCGGCCGTGGGGAGCTCCTGCTCGATGTTGTGGCGCGATGAGTAGAGGGTCTTCACGTTGGGGCGCATGGTGTCGGCCACGCGGCGCAGTGTGGGCAGCGAGATGTCAGTGATGGTCACGTCGGCACCCATGCCCGAAGCCATCAGCGCGGCGTTGCGACCCACCACGCCGGCGCCCAGAATCAGCACCTTGGCGGGCTTCACGCCCGGAACTCCGCCCATAAGCACTCCGCGGCCTCCCTGGGGCTTCTCCATGAAGCGGCAGGCTTCCTGCACCGACATGCGGCCGGCCACCTCGCTCATGGGCACCAGCAGCGGCAGCGAGCCGTCGGCCAGGCGCACCGTCTCGTAGGCAATACAAACGGCGCCGGCCTCCATCATGGCATCGGTCAGCGGCTTGTCGCATGCAAAGTGGAAGTAGGTGAACAGCACCTGACCCTTCTTCACCAGCTTATATTCCGGTTCAATCGGTTCCTTGACCTTGACAATCATCTCGGCGATGGCATACACCTCCTCGATTGTGGGGAGCATCCTGGCGCCTGCGGCCTCATACTCGCTGTCGGCAAAGCCGCTGCCTGTGCCCGCGCCGGCCTGCACGTAGACGGTGTGGCCTCTGCCGGTCATCTCTTTCACTCCTGCCGGTGTCATTGACACACGGTTTTCATTGTTCTTGATTTCTTTAGGAACTCCGATTATCATGGTACTATCTTTTTAAGGGTGACAGGTCTGTCTGTCGATGGCAAAAATAGTGTAAATCAGCTGTAATGCAATAGCTCCGGGCAATGTTTAACAGCATAGTTTAGCGGCACCCAGCCCCGCCCCCTCCTTCTCTTGGGCCGGATATACGAGTAATGTAAATCGAACCGAATGTGCTCTAACCTTTGTTTGCGGGTCCGTAAGCTTTCCCGTCCGCTGATGGTACAATCTTGGCCACGAACCGGTTGAGAACATTATGAAAAAGACATCTATATAATAAGCTGACATTCAAAATATTATTCGTAAATTTGCGTTTGTATACCAACGACTTGAAAATATTATGGCTAAAATTAACGTACAAAATACGAATATAACAATAATTTCAGTTGATGGAGATGATTACATCTCTTTGACGGATTTGGCGCGACATAAGAGTGATGAGCCTAATGCAGTGATTGCAAACTGGATGCGAAACCGCAATACTATTGAGTATCTCGGAATTTGGGAACAACTTTATAATCCTGATTTCAAACCCATCGAATTCGAGGGGTTTAGAATGCAAGCCGGTTTGAACGCGTTCACTCTTTCACCGAAAAAATGGATCGAATCCACAAATGCCGTCGGTATAATCGCAAAATCAGGTCGTTACGGTGGAACCTATGCACACAAAGATATTGCATTCAAGTTTGCAAGTTGGATTTCAGTTGAGTTTGAGTTGTATATTGTCAAAGAATTTCAGCGACTTAAAACGGAGGAACAAAAACTGCTCGGTTGGTCGGCAAAACGAGAATTGTCGAAAATCAATTATCGCATTCATACTGATGCGATAAAGACACATTTACTTCCGGCCGAAATTACGCGCGAACAGGCTTCGTATGTCTATGCTGATGAAGCTGATGTGCTTAATGTGGCAATGTTCGGTAAAACGGCTCGACAGTGGCGTGAAGAAAATTTGGATTTGAAAGGCAATATCCGCGACTACGCTTCAATCAACGAACTGATATGCCTTTCAAATATGGAAAACCTCAATGCCGTGTTTATCGAACAGGGTATGCCGCAGAATGAGCGGCTCATGAAACTCAACCGTATAGCCATACATCAAATGAGTGTGTTGGAAAGCGGCGACAAAGATAGAAAACTATTGAAATAAGATGATGTATTGGCAAAAATACTATCTTGAAAATGTTTTTTGCTGATGAAACTGACCGATAAGTAGTTTTCGGATTGGGTAGGTATGTGAACAATAATACCTTTGGATTAAGGTTGTTTGCAATTTAGGCCTTTTCCAAATGAGGCGGCAGGATATGAGAACTGCACTCCACATGGAATTTATGGAGTGCAGTGTCAGTGGTCAGACAGCTGATGCTGTCGATGTGAGTTGGGGGGATTACACAAGCTTGCCGATCCACTCGTCGGCCTCGCCGGGAAGCAGGGCCACTGGGGGAATCTCAATCATGGTGTAGGCGCCGGGCTGCAGGCGCATTGAGGCGCGGGCCACACACACCAGCACCTGGCCTGTCAGGGCGGGGTTGTTGATTTTCATGTCAAACACAAAGAGCTGGTTCTGGGTGTTGCCGCTCACGCCCTTGCGGGTCATGTTGACGCCGTGGCCCATATCCTTGAGGGCGTCCACGCTCTCCACGGTCATCACGTGGGTCTCGTCGTTGGCAAAGTAGGGGTCGGCCTTGATGTCGGCGGCCACTTTCTCAAGGGTGTGGCCGGGCAGGAGCTCCACGTAGACCATGCGGCGATGGATGCCTGTGCCCAGAGGGATGGTCATTGACAGGGCTGATTTTACGCCTTCAATGGCCTTGACGGCAACGGTGTGGCCCATGCTCATGCCGGGGCCGAAGTTGGTGTAGGTGATGCCTTTGGGGGCGATGGCTTCAAGCAGAGTGCGGACCACTGAGTCAGATCCGGGGTCCCATCCGGCGGCAATCACGGCCACGGTGCCTCCGGCCTTGGCGCTGGCGTCGAGGCGCTTGCGCAGCTCGGGAATCTGGGTGTGGATGTCGAAGCTGTCAACGGTGTTGATGCCGCGGGCAAGGAGTTCGGTGGCGTGTTCCTCAACTTTGCGGGTGGGAGTGGCAAGGATGGCCACGTCCACATCACCAAGCTCGCTCACTGAGGCCACCACGGGGATGCCGGCGGGCACACCCTCGGTGTCGGCGGGATTGCGGCGGACAATGCCGGCCACTTCAAAGTCAGGAGCCGCAAGGAGTGCCTCGGTGGCATAGCGGCCTATGTTGCCGTAGCCCACTACGGCGGCGCGGATTTTCTTCATAACTGTGTAACTTGTTATTTTGGTTTTTATCGAGCATCGGGGCGCACCTGTGGCGCGCCTCGACGTTGTAGATTTGTTTATATGTTGACTGTCAATCAGTTCTTCGGGTTGATGGGCTCTTCCTGGAGGGCCACGGCAACCTTATAGGCGCCCATGGTGGCGGCGGTGCAGTTGAAGCGCAGGGTGCCGGTGGTCTTCTCGGGGTTGAGCATGGCGGTGAGCTCGCTGATGGGGAAGGTGGGGAAGGGGGTGTTGTTGATGGTGGGGGTCAGGGCATCCTTCTCCATCACGAGGTTGCCGCGGGTGGTGGTGAAGTCAATGTCGCCGAAGGTCATGTTCATGGCGGGCATGTTGCTCACAAACTGTGCGCCGGTGATGTCGATGCTGGCCTTCTTGGTCTGGGGGTTGAGGCTGATGGCATAGCGGGGTGAGGTGGTGGAGAACTCGCTGCCGTCGGCGTCGGCCACGGTGCCTGTGGTGCCGAAGTAGTAGTACTGGGTGGGGTAGACGGTCACCTCATAGCGGTTGTTGACGGTGAAGCTAAGGCTGTAGGCCGTGTAAATCTCCTGCTGGAGGGTATTCTCGTTCTTGAGCACACGGTCAAGCACTGACAGGCGCACCTCGGTGAAGGTCACGGCGTGGGCGTTGGCCAGGTTGGTGGGGAAGACGTCGGTGGCTTTGATCACGGGGGCTGAGTTGCCGGTGAGGGTAAATTTCAGCTCGGGGAGGTCAAAGTTGGTGTAGGGGATGTCGATGCCCAGTGACACGTTGGTCATTGAAATCTGGCCGTAGATGCTGCCGTCGCCTTTGTAGATGATGTTGAACACATATTTGGGCTGGGCGGTGAGGACAATCTCGCCGGTGGCGTTGTCGTAGACGCTGTTGAAGCACTGGGTGTAGTTGCGGGTCACGGTGGTCTGGGTGTCATCGCTGTCGTTGTTCAGACAGGAGGTGAAGGCCATCATGGCGCACAGGATGAAAAGGAAATTGAATTTTTTCATATTGTGTTTTTTTAAGATTGTTTCTTTAGGTGTTGGCAAATGTCAGGCGCAGGGTGATGCCTCCGCGGCATGGCTTGCCGCGCTGCAGGAAGGTGTTGCCCACTGACACGTAGCTGAAAGTGTTGAAGCGGGTGGCGGTGAGGTTCTCGCCCCAGAGGTCAACGCTCCACACTCCGCGGCTCAGTCTCACCGAGGCGCCGGCCAGCATGTAGAAGGGCTGGCGGTGGGTGTTGGCTTCGTCCCAGTAGATGTCGCCCAGGCCGCGGGCGTTGATGTTGGCCTCAATCCCTTCTATGAGTGAGCCGGGGGCAAAGCGCTTGGCCCACGTGGCGCCCAGGAAGAGGGTGTTGCTCGGGGCGTAGGGCACACGCTTGCCCGAGTAGTCGATCATGCCGTTGTTGAATTGGCGGAAGGTGGCGTTGGTGTAGCCCCACGCGCCTTTGAGGCTCAGGCCGCCGCCAATGAGCCATGATGCCGACAGCTCGGCGCCGAGGCTGCGGGTACGCCCCGCATTGGCCATTATGCGGCCGGTGGTTACACCGTCAGGGAACATGGTGAGCTGCTGGTCACGACACTCTATCCAGAACAGCGCCACGTCGGCCGTGAGGCGCCGCGAGGGGGTGGACAGGTGGGTGCCCACCTCAAAGTTCCAGCTCTGCTCGGGCTTGTAGCTCACAATCTCGGCCACGTCGTATTTTGAGGTCACACCCATCGAGGCCATCACCTGCTGCTGGAGCACGTCGCTGAACATCTGGGTGTTATAGCCCCCGGCCTTGTAGCCCTTGGAGGATGAGGCATAGATGATTGACTCGGGGAGGTCAAGGCGGCGGGTCACGGTTAACTTGGGCAGGAGCTGTACGTAGGTGTGGCTCAGGGAGCCGGCGTTGTCAATATCCACGCGCTCGGTGCCGAACACTGTCGGCTCCGCGCCGGTGAGGTCATGGATGGTGTAGGAGGCGTCACACACGCTGCGATAGTCCAGCCGGGTGTGCTCGATGTCAAGGCGGAGGTCGGCCGCAAGGGTCCATTCTCCCAGCTCAAGGCTTGAGCGGTGATAGGCCGCGAAGCCCCCCACGGGGATGGTGAAATAGCTCAGCAGCGGGAAGCGGTCCGAGTCCCAGCTCACGGGGTAGTCAGCGTTCATCTCATTGCGGTGGGCAATGATCAGGCGCTCAATGCCGTCCTCCTTGAAGGTCACAGGGGCGTCCATGGTGCCGCGCTTGTAGAAGCCGAAGAGGCCGCCGAGCCAGGTGTAGCGTCCTGCCGTGCCCTGCGCCACCACATCCTGCGTCAGACCCCATTCGCGGCGCTTCTGAGTGAGGGTGAAGTAGCTGTCAGGCAGGAAGTCCTGGTCAAGGGTCATATTGTCGTCAATGTATTGGAATGAAGTGATTGACGACACGCTCACCCTCCCTCCGGTCCACTTCACCGTCAGGCCGTCAGTGATGCCCGTGCGCTTGTAGAAGCAGGTGTCATTGTAGGCAATGCGGCCCGTCTCCACATAGGCGTAAGGATAGCCGTGCTGCCTCGATAAAGTTAGTGATGCGGTGTTCTCCACCATCGTGGCCGCTGCGGGTCGCCAGGCGGTTTTCCAGCGCAGGGAGCCCCCCTCCTCACGGTCGGCGCGAGCGCCGTTATAGCTGTTCTTGAAGAAGCCGTTCTGATAGTGGAAGTCGGCCGTCAGGGCCATTCCCAGGCGGGGGTGGAGCTTGCCGTAGAAGCCCGCAGCGGCCCGCGCGGTGCCTCCGGTGCCCCCCTCGGCCATCACTCTGACCCCCTGCCAGCGCAGCGGCGATAGGGTGGTCACATTGATGGTGCCGGCCATGGTGTTGCGGCCGTAGAGGGTTGACTGCGGCCCGCGCATCACCTCTATGCGCTCAATGTCAACGAGGTCAAAGTCATAGTTGTCCTTGTTGAGAAAGGGCACATTGTCAACGTTGAGCCCCACTGACGGCTGGTCAATCCTCGCGCCGATGCCGCGCACATAGATTGACGATGTCATTCTCGACCCATAGTCAGGGATGTAGAAGTTAGGGGCAAGCTCGCTGACATCCTTCATCGTCACGATGCCCAGGCGCTCAATCTCATTCTCGCCCACCACAGTGGCCGCAACAGGCTTGAGCGCCGTGGAGCCGGCACCCCCCTTGATGGCGGTCACCGACACTTCATCAAGCGTCACAGCCGCCGGCACGGAAGCGGAATCAGCCGCGGCAGCCGCAGCGACAACGAGCAGAGGTAAGAGCAGTCCTGACATACACTGCAAAATTATCCATTCCCGCCTCACCCCGCAATCACTATTATTAGTGACCCCGAAGGGGTGTTTTCAGTGCGCGGGGCGTTTTGATGGGCTCTGGGGGCGCTTCATCGGCGGAAAATCGCTAAATTTGCAGTCTATTATTAATAATGGTATGAGAATAGCAGTTGCCGGCACCGGCTATGTGGGGCTGAGCGTGGCCACGCTCCTGGCCCAGCACAACACCGTCACCGCGGTTGACGTAATTCCCGAAAAGGTGGAGAAAATCAACCGCCGCAAGTCGCCCATCCAGGACGACTACATTGAGCGTTACCTCGCCGAGAAAGAGCTTGACCTGACGGCCACCCTCGATGCCGCCGAGGCTTACCGCTCGGCCGAGTTCGTAATCATCGCCGTGCCCACCAACTATGACTCCGAGACCAACTGCTTTGACACTCACAACATTGAGGACGTGATTGACATGGTGCTCAGCGTCAACCCCGACGCCGTGATGGTCATCAAATCCACCATCCCCGTGGGCTATTGCCGCTCGCTCTACCGCCGCTATGCCGACGCCGGAGTGACGCGTCTCAATCTGCTGTTCTCGCCCGAGTTTCTCCGCGAGTCAAAGGCGCTCTATGACAATCTCTATCCCGGCCGCATCATCGTGGGTGTGCCCAAGATTCTCCCCGGCGATAAGTTTCGCGCCGAGAATGAGGCCATAAGCCGCCTGGCCGACCTTGACCGCCTCAATGCCGCCGCCCGCACCTTTGCCGCCCTGATGCAGCAGGGAGCGCTCAAGCCCGACATCCCCACCCTCTTCATGGGCATGAAGGAGGCCGAGGCCGTGAAGCTGTTTGCCAACACCTATCTGGCGCTTCGTGTGAGCTATTTCAACGAGCTTGACACCTATGCCGAGCTCAAAGGGCTTGACTCAGCCTCCATCATCGAAGGCATAGGCCTTGACCCCCGCATAGGCAGCCACTATAACAATCCATCCTTCGGCTACGGCGGCTACTGCCTACCCAAGGACACCAAGCAGCTTCTGGCCAACTATGCCGAGGTGCCGCAGAACATGATGACAGCCATCGTGGAGAGCAACCGCACCCGCAAGGACTTCATCGCTGACCAGGTGCTCCGCAAGGCGGGCTACTACGGCTACAACAGCCAGTATAGCCCCGGCGCCGAGCAGGATTGCACCATCGGGGTCTATCGCCTGACAATGAAGTCAAACAGCGACAACTTCCGCCAGTCGTCAATCCAGGGAGTCATGAAGCGCATCAAGGCCAAGGGCGCCAAGGTGATCATCTACGAGCCCACGCTTGACAACGGCACCACCTTCTTCGGCAGCCTTGTGGTCAATGACCTGGCCGAGTTCAAGGCCCGCTCTAAGGCCATTCTGGCTAACCGCTATGACGCTGTCCTTGACGATGTGCGCTCCAAAGTTTACACCCGCGATATTTTCCGACGCGACTAATCCTATACGTGCAGAACGATGAAAGTGATTCTTCTTTCAGGAGGCTCGGGCAAGCGCCTGTGGCCCCTTTCAAACAATAGCCGCTCCAAGCAGTTCCTGCGATTGTTGGCGGCCCCTGACGGCTCCAAGGAGTCAATGATTCAGCGAGTGGTGCGTCAGCTTGAGGCGGCCGGTGTGGCTGCCGACGGCATCGTCGTGGCCACCGGCGCCGGCCAGCACGACGCCGTGAGCAATCAGCTGGGCCCCGATGTCAACATAGTCACCGAGCCCACCCGCCGCCGCACATTCCCCGCCATTGCCCTTGCCTGCGCCTCGCTGGCCGCCGAGGGCACCCCGCTCTCCGAGCCGGTGATTGTGATGCCCTGTGACACCTATGCCTCCGATGCTTACTTTGCCGCCATCGGCAGCATGCACCGGGCGGTGGAGGAGGGGGTGGCTGACATTGTCCTGATGGGTGTCCGCCCCACGTTCCCCACCACCAAGTATGGCTACATTGTGCCCCGCACCATGCCCTGGCGCAACAATGCCGCCGCCGTGGAGCGCTTCATCGAGAAGCCTGATGTGGACCAGGCGCGTGAGCTCCTCTATGAGGGAGCGCTCTGGAACGGCGGTGTGTTTGCCTTCCGCCTCGGATACATGATGGACCTCCTGGCCCGCTATATCCCTGACACGAGCTTCGCCAACGTGCGCGCCCGCTATTCCGAGCTGCCCGAAATCAGCTTTGACTATGAGGTGGTGGAGCGCTGCAGCTCCCTCGCCGTGGTGCCCTATTACGGCGAATGGCGTGACCTCGGCACATGGAACACTCTCACCGACGAGCTCACCGAGCCCGCCGCCGGAAATGTGATTCTCGACTCATGCACAGACACATGCGTCATCAATGAGCTGGAGATTCCCATGGTGTGTATCGGCGCCAAGGACATGGTTATCGCCGCGTCGCCCGATGGCATTATCGTCTCCGAGCGCAAGCAGAGCGAGAAAATCAAGCACCTTGTGAAGGAGCTTGACAAGCGTCCCATGTATGAGGAGCGCCGATGGGGTATCTACAAAGTCATTGAGAGCGTGGAGTTCCCGGACGGTTTCTGCGCCCTCACCAAGCAGCTCACCCTCAATCCCGGCTGCGCGCTGAGCTATCAGCGCCATTCGTCGCGCGACGAGGTGTGGACCTTTATCAACGGAGAGGGCGAGATTGTGCTTGACGGCGAGCGTAAACCCGTGAAGCGCGGCGACGTCATCACCATTCCCAAGGGGTGTCTCCACACGCTCCGCGCCAATACCTCGCTGACCTTTATCGAAGTGCAGCAAGGCACCAACCTCATTGAGGAGGACATTGAGCGCTTCGACTACGAATGGTAACACTGTAATTACTTAATTAAGGTTCGCGCGCGTGAAAAAGGCTCAGATTTACATTTGGCTCGCAGCCCTGGCAGTGGGTGTGGGCATAGGCCTGCTCGGTATCCCGCAGGTCAACACGGTGATGAATTTCATCGCCACAGTGTTCACCCGGCTCTTCCGCCTCCTGGCGGTGCCCACAATCGTGCTTGCCGTCATCACCACCCTGGCCTCGCTCGGCGGGGGCAAGGAGATGGGGCGGATGTTTCGCACGGCCCTGACATTCACGCTCCTTACCACCACGGCGGCCGCCGCCGTGGGGCTGGCGCTCTATCTGCTCATTGCTCCGGGCAATCTTCCCGCCGGGGCTGTCAGCGCCGAGGATGCCACGGCTGTGGCCACCGGCGAGCAGAGCCTGAGCTATTTTGACCACTTCCTGACCGTCATCCCTGACAATGTGGTCAAGCCGCTGCTTGACGGAAATGTGCTGGCGCTGCTGCTGATGTGTTTCGCTGCCGGCATAGCCTTGTCGCGCATGCCCGACGGTCGCCCCAAGGAGGTGCTCGTCAACGGATTGACGGGGCTTCAGGAGCTGCTGTTCACCCTCATCCGCTGGCTCATTGCGGTGCTTCCCGTAGGCATTGTGGCCTTCGCGGCGCAGCTCACCGCCGAGGTGGGAGCGGGCGTGATGCTTGACTCGCTGGGCAAGTATGTGCTGGTGATTATAGGGGGCAACTGTGTGCAGTTCTTCATCATCCTGCCGCTGTTTCTGCTCCTCAACGGCCTCAACCCCCTGCGTACCCTCAGCGGCATGATGCCGGCGGTGCTCATGGCGCTGTTCACCAAGAGCTCGGCGGCAACTCTCCCCGTGACGATGGACAATGCCGAGAACCGTCTCGGCGTGAATCCGCGCGTGGCCCGCTTTGTCCTCCCCATCTGCACCACCATCAACATGAACGGCTGCGCGGCGTTCATCCTCGTCACATCGCTCTTCGTCATGCAGAACAATGGCATGGAGCTGACGCTCCCCACCATGATTCTGTGGCTGTTTATCTCGGTGTTTTCCGCCGTGGGCAATGCCGGGGTGCCTATGGGGTGCTATTTCCTCACCCTGTCACTGATGTCGGGCATCGGGGCCAATGTGGGGATTATGGGCATAATCCTGCCCATCTACACCATCATTGACATGGTGGAAACGGCTGAGAACGTGTGGTCTGACTCATGCGTCTGCGCCATCACCGGCAAGCGCCTCAGCGCTGCAGCCAAGCGTCAGCAAGAACAATAGCCGCCATGGCCTCAACCACGGGCACCGCGCGGGGCACCACGCAGGCGTCGTGACGTCCGCGCGCATGCAGCGTCGTGGCCTCGCCGCGGTCAGTCACCGTGGCAACCTCCCGCAGCAGCGTGGCCACGGGTTTGAAGGCCACCCTGAACGTCAGCGGCATGCCGTTGCTGATGCCTCCCTGGATGCCGCCGGAATGGTTGGTCAGAGTGGTGATGCGTCCGTCGGCATCGGTGGTGAAGAGGTCAATGAGCTCGCTGCCGAGTCCCTCGGCGCCGTCAAAGCCCATGCCGTAGTCAAACCCCTTGGCCGCCGGAATGGTCAGCATGGCCCCGGCCAGCGAGGCCTGAAGCTTGTCGGCCAGCGGATTGCCGAGTCCGGCCGGCACCCCCGTCACCTGACACTCCACGATGCCGCCCACCGTGTCGCCCCGCCCCTTCACCTCAAGGATGAGGCGGCGCATGCGCTCGGCTGTCTCGGCGTCAGGACATCTCACATCGTTGCTTTCTATCACCGCCGCATCCACATGCGGATAGCGCTCGGCAAGGGCTACGCTCCCCACTCGGGCCGTGTAGGCCGTGATGGTGATGCCGTGGAGCGCCAGCAGTTGGCGGGCAAAGGCACCGCCAACCACCCTTGCGGCTGTCTCGCGGGCCGAGGCGCGCCCTCCGCCGCGATGGTCGCGGATGCCATATTTGGCCTGATAGGTATAGTCGGCATGGCTCGGGCGGAAGGTATGGCGCATCTCCTCATAGTCAGCGCTGCGCTGCGAGGTGTTGCGAATCTCAAAGCCTATGGGAGTGCCGGTGGTCACCCCGTCAAGCAGCCCCGAGAGGATTTCCACGCGGTCAGCCTCGCTCCGCTGGGTCACGATGGCGCTCTGCCCGGGGCGGCGGCGGTCAAGCTCGCGCTGCACGGCCTCAAGGTCAATCCTGATGCCGGCGGGCATGCCGTCAATTATTCCTCCCAGGGCGGGTCCGTGTGACTCGCCAAATGTGGTGAGCCTGAATGAGTGTCCGAAGCTGTTCATTCCTCACCTCCTTCCGTGTCGGTGATGAGGTCGGCCGTGGAGCCCTTGGCATAGGCAATGAACTCCTGCGGGTTGACCTTGATTTGCAGGCCGCGCTGCCCGGCGCTCACGTAGAAGAAGGGAGCGTCGAGCGCCGTGGTGTGGAAATAAGCCGGGAACGGCTTCTTCATCCCTATGGCCGTGCAGCCGCCGCGGATGTAGCCCGTCAGCGGCAGCAGCTCCTTCATGGGAATCAGCTCGGCCTTCTTCACCCCGGCGGCGCGGGCCGCTTTCTTGAGGTCAACCTCGGCATCCCCGGGCACCACACACACAAAGTGGCACGCCGGACGCTCACCCTTGAGCACAAGGGTTTTGAACACCCGCGTCACATCCTCGCCGAGCTGCGCCGCCACATGCGTGGCCGACAGATCGCTCTCGTCAACCTCATAAGGCGCGAGCTCATAGGCTATCCCGGCGCGGTCAAGAAGCCGCGCAGCGTTGGTTTTGCTGATTTTCTCCATAGTTGAGGGTTATTATAGACAAAGATAGTGAAAAATAATGTATAACTTTACGGTGATTTTTGAAAAACGACTACTGATGAAGAAACAAACACGCGCCATCCACTCCGCTTTTCCCAAAGCCGACGCGTATGGTGCTCTGAGCATGCCCGTTTATCACACGGCCGCTTATGAATTTGACACGGCCGCCCACATGGCCGACGCTTTCACCGGCAAGGTTATCGAGCCGGACTATTCACGCGTACTTAACCCCACGGTGATGTTCTTCGAGGACAAGGTGAAGGAGCTCACCGGCGCCGCCGACGTAATTGCCTTCAGCTCAGGCATGGCCGCCATCAGCAACACTCTCTTTGCCGTGGCCGCTGCCGGAAAGAACATCGTGTCGTCGCGCCACATGTTCGGCAACACCTTTGCCCTCATCTCAGGTACCATGAAGCGCTTCGACGTCACTGCGCGCCTCTGTGACCTCACTGATCCCGCTCAGGTAGAGCAGATGATTGACGAGTCCACATGCTGCGTCTATCTTGAGATTGTAACCAACCCTCAGCTTGAGGTGGCTGACCTCCGCGCCCTCTCGGCCATCTGCCGCCGCCACGGCATCCCCCTCATTGCCGACACCACTGCCATCCCCTTCACCGAGTTCAATGCCGGCGAGCTGGGCGTGGACATCGAGGTGGTGTCAAGCACCAAGTACCTCTCAGGCGGCGCCACCTCCCTGGGCGGCCTTATCATTGACTACGGCACCTGCCCGGGATTTGCCAAGCGCATACGCTTCGAGATGGTGTTTAACCTCGGCGCCTACATGACCCCCCACGTGGCCTACATGCAGACCATAGGCCTCGAAACCCTCGACGCCCGCTATCGCCTCCAGAGCGCCAACGCTCTTGACCTGGCGCGCCGCCTCACCACCCTCCCTGAAATCAAGCGGGTGAACTATATAGGCCTCCCGGACAATCCCTTCCATGACCTGGCAGTGAGCCAGTTTGGCCCCACGGCCGGCGGCATGCTCACCATTGACCTCGCTGACCGCGACGCCTGCTTCCGCTTCATCGACTCGCTCAAGCTCATCCGCCGCGCCACCAACCTCTTTGACAATAAAACCCTCGCCATCCATCCCGCCAGCACCATCTACGGCAACTTCTCTGACGCCGAGCGCCGGGATATGGATGTGTCCGACACCACAATCCGCCTCTCGGTGGGCCTGGAGGATGTGGACGACCTCTTCGACGACATCCGTCAGGCGCTCCGCTGACGCTAAATCAGCCCCTATGCTGATTTTTTCAGCAGGAATGATTGAAAATGCCGGAAATGTCACTAAATTTGCGAATGTATCCCGCCGAGCATCGGCAAAGCGGGCTGAAAAAACTGTTTTAAGCAGTATGAATGAATTGACCGAACATAAGGTTGCGTCAGGCAATGCCGACGGGCTCGTGATTATCCCCACCTACAAGGAGGAGGAGAACGTCGCGGCTATCATCGATGCCGTGGTGAAGATGCCCCAAGGCTTTGACGTGCTCATTATTGACGATAATTCCCCTGACGCCACGGCCTCCATTGTGAGGGCCAAGATGCAGGAGTATCCCTCGCGGGTCCACCTGCTCGAACGTCCCGGCAAGCTTGGCCTCGGCACAGCTTATATCATGGGCTTCAAGTGGGCCCTGGAGCGTCCCCGCTATCAATATATCTTTGAGATGGACGCTGACTTCTCCCACAATCCCGCTGACCTGGCCGCCCTCTATGAGGCTTGCCGCAGCGGTGAGGCCGACGTGGCCGTGGGCTCCCGCTATGTCACCGGCGTCAACGTGGTCAACTGGCCCATGGGCCGTGTGCTCATGAGCTACTATGCCTCGGCCTATGTGCGCCTCATCACAGGCCTCACCGTCCGCGACACCACCGCCGGGTTCGTCTGCTACACCCGCAAGGTGCTCGCCGCTATGGACCTTGACGCCATCCGCTTCAAGGGCTACGCTTTCCAGATTGAAATGAAGTTTACCGCCCACAAGCTTGGCTTCCGCATCAAGGAGGTGCCCATCATCTTCGTCAACCGCGTGCTTGGCGAGAGCAAGATGAACAGCGGCATCTTCGGCGAGGCCGTGTTTGGCGTTATGCGTCTGCGCTGGGACGGTTGGTTCAAGAATTACAATCGCCATGACCGCTGACCTCCTTATCCACAATGCCCTCATTGTCAACGAGGGCGCCCGCTTCCGCGGATGGGTGGCCGTGACCGGCGGCTTCATCTCGGCCGTGGGCCGTGACGACGCGCCTCAGGAGCTCCTGCAGGGCGCCGCTGAAACGGTCGACGCTCAGGGCCGCTTCCTCCTCCCCGGTGCCATTGACGAGCATGTCCATTTCCGTGACCCCGGACTGACCCACAAGGCCGACATGGCCTGCGAGACAGCCGCTGCCGCTGCCGGCGGTGTCACGTCGTTTATCGACATGCCCAACACCATCCCCCAGTCAACCACCCGCGCCGCCGTGGCCGACAAGATGCACCGCGCCGCCGCAGTGGCAACTGCCAACTATGGCTTCTACATCGGAGCCACCAACGATAATATTGACGAACTCACAGCCGCCGACTTCTCCACCATAGCCGGCGTGAAGCTGTTTTTAGGTTCTTCAACGGGCAATATGCTCGTTGACAGCAACCAAACCATCCGCCGCATCTTTGAGGATGTGGACGCGCTCATTGCCGTTCACGCTGAGAGCGAGGCCATTATCGCCGAAAACCGCAGCCGCTTCAAGGCCGAGCGCGGCGACAATCTCCCCGTGGAGCTCCACCCGCTCATCCGCTCGCGCCGGGCATGCTTCGAGGCCACGAAAGCCGCCGTGGAGATGGCCCGCGCCACAGGTGCGCGCCTCCACGTGCTCCACATCTCCACAGCCGACGAGCTCGCCCTCTTCACCCCCGGCGCCGTGGAGTCAAAGCGCATCACTGCCGAAACATGTCCGCAGTATCTGCTCTTTGACGACGGCGACTATGCCGAGCGCGGAGCCCGCGTGAAGTGTAACCCCGCCATCAAGAGCCCCCTTGACCGCGCAGCCCTCCTTGAGGCCGTGGCCACCGGACGGATTGACTGCGTGGCCACTGACCATGCTCCCCACCTCCTGGCCGAGAAGCAGGGCAACGCGCTGACCGCCGTGTCAGGCATGCCCATGATTCAGTTCTCTCTCCCCGCCATGCTCACGCTGGCTGATGAAGGAGCCTTCACCATCGAGAAAGTGGTGGAGACGATGGCTCATAACCCCGCAAGGCTCTATGGCATTGTGGGCCGCGGATTCATCCGTCAGGGATGTTATGCCGACCTTGCTCTGGTGGAGCGGGCCGACACCGTGGTGAGCGACGCCGACGTGCTCAGCCGCTGCGGATGGACCCCCCTGGCGGGCATCATGCTCCGTTACCGCGTGGCATCAACATGGCTCAACGGCCGCCGCGTGTGGGACGGCCATCGCGTTGACCCGACGGTGCGCGGCATGGCGCTCAGATACTGCAGAAAACCTTAAATCGAGAGGATAGATACCAAGATTACAAACTTTTAACATTTATCACGTTGTCTACAACACCTAAAATCACTACGCTCGACAAAGTCGTGTTACGCTTTTCGGGCGATTCCGGCGACGGCATGCAGCTTGCCGGCAACATCTTTACGAATGTGTCGGCCGCGCTTGGCAACGAAGTATCCACTTTCCCGGATTATCCGGCTGAAATCCGCGCCCCGCAGGGTTCGCTCAGCGGCGTGTCAGGGTTTCAGGTAAGCGTAGGCACCGGTGTGCACACCCCCGGCGACGCCTGCGATGTCCTTGTGGCCATGAACCCCGCGGCGCTGAAGCAGAATGTTAAATTCCTCAAGCCTGACGGCATCGTGATCGCTGACAGCGACTCGTTCCGCCCCGCTGACCTTAAGAAGGCACTGTTCCAGACTGACGACCCCGTGGCCGAGCTCGGCCTCAAGGAGGAGCGTGTGGTCCGTGTGCCCGTAACCTCGCTCACCAAGGCCGCCCTGGCCGATAGTGGCCTCGACGTCAAAGCCGTCCTGAAGTGTCGCAACATCTTCGCCCTCGGCCTCGTGTGCTGGCTCTTTGACCGCCCCCTGGAGCGCGCGCTTGACCATCTCCGCTCCAAGTTTGCCAAGAAGCCTGCCGTGTTTGAAGCAAACTCAAAGGTGCTCCGCGCAGGCTATGACTATGGTGCGAACACCCACGCCACAGGTGCCGTTTACCGCATTGAAACTGACGAGCCCCGCCCCGGTGTCTACACTGACATCACCGGCAACACCGCCACCGCCTGGGGCCTCATTGCAGCCTCTGAGAAGAGTGGTCGTCCCCTCTTCCTGGGCTCATATCCCATCACCCCCGCCACTGACATCCTCCACGAGCTTGCCAAGCGCAAGGACCTCGGCGTGAAGGCCGTGCAGATGGAGGACGAGATTGCCGGCGTGTGCTCGGCTATCGGCGCCTCATTTGCCGGTGACCTCGCCGTAACCTCCACCTCAGGCCCCGGCCTGGCCCTCAAGAGCGAGGCTATAGGCCTGGCTGTGATGGCCGAGCTCCCGCTGGTGGTTATCGACGTGCAGCGCGGCGGTCCCTCAACAGGCCTCCCCACCAAGACTGAGCAGACTGACCTCATGCAGGCCCTCTATGGCCGCAACGGCGAGAGCCCCGTGGCTGTGGTGGCTCCCGTGTCGCCCACTGACTGCTTCACTATGGCTTTCGAGGCTTGTCGCATCGCCATGGAGCACATGACCCCTGTTATTCTCCTCACCGATGCATTCATCGGCAACGGTTCGTCAGCATGGCGAATCCCTGAGGCCGACGAGCTCCCCGCAATCAATCCGCCCCTCCTTGACGCTGCTAACTGCGGCGAGGACTGGCGCCCCTATCGCCGTGACCCCCGCACTATGGTGCGCAACTGGGCTGTCCCCGGCGACGAACATGGCCACACTCACCGCCTGGGTGGCCTCGAAAAGGATTTTAACAACGGCTCCATCTCAACCGATGCCGCCAACCATGAACACATGGTCATGGTGCGCCGCGAAAAGATTGAACGCATTGCCGACTCAATCCCTCAGCTTGAGGTGATTGGCAACGGCGATGCCGACACTCTCCTGGTGGGCTGGGGTGGCACCTACGGTCATCTCCGCACTGCCGCCACCGAGCTTTGCCGCGAAGGCGTCAGCATTGACAGCGCTCAGTTCCGCTACATCAAGCCCCTCCCCGCCAACACCGGCGAGGTGCTCCGCCGCTACAAGCGCGTAATCGTGGCCGAGCTTAACACCGGCCAGTTTGCTGACTATCTCCAGGCTCAGTTCCCCGAAGTCAAGATTGAGCGCATCAACAAGATTCAGGGCCAGCCCTTCCTTGTCAGCGAGCTCAAAGAGCGCATCAACGAAATTATTAACCGCTAATCCTTTTCTCACCAACCCACATGGAAAACAAAACTTTCACTGCTGCCGATTTCAAGAGTGACCAGTCAGTGCGCTGGTGTCCCGGATGCGGTGACCACGCTATCCTCAACTCGCTCCACAAGGCTATGGCCGCGCTGGGCATCGCTCCCGAAAAAACTGCCGTAATCTCCGGCATCGGTTGCAGCTCGCGCCTCCCTTACTATATGAACACCTATGGCTTCCACACAATCCACGGACGTGCGGCTGCCATTGCCACAGGCTATAAGATTGCCCGCCCTGACATGACGGTGTGGCAGGTGTCGGGCGACGGCGACGGCCTCGCTATCGGCGGTAACCACTTCATCCACGCCCTGCGCCGCAACATCGACATCAACATCCTGCTCTTCAACAACAAGATTTATGGTCTCACCAAGGGCCAGTATAGCCCCACGTCTGACCGTGGCTTCGTGTCGAAGTCATCGCCTTATGGCACCGTTGAGGACCCCTTCATCCCCGCCGAGCTCGTGTTTGGCGCTCGCGGCCAGTTCTTTGCCCGCGCCATCGACGTGGAGCTTGAAATTTCCCGCGAGGTCATGGAGGCCGCTGCCCGCCATCGCGGAGCCTCTGTGGTGGAGGTGCTCCAAAACTGCGTGATTTTCAATCACGGCATCCACAACTTCTTCACCGACAAGGAGTATCGTGCCGAGCGCACCATCCATCTGCGCCACGGCGAGAAGATGCTCTTCGGCAAGGACAATGAGCGCGGCATTGTGGCCGACGGTTTCTCGCTCAAGGCGGTGACAATCGGTCAGGACGGCTGGACCATTGACGATGTGCTGGTGCATGACGCCCACACCCCGTCCAACTTCCTCCATCAGCAGCTTGCCATGATGGACGGCCATGACCTCCCCCTGGCGCTCGGTGTGATTCGCGATGTGGAAAGCCCCGTCTATAATGAGGCTCTGGATCAGCAGATTGCTGAGGTGAGAGCCAAGAAAAACTTCTCGTCGCTCCGCGACATGGCTCTGGCCGGCGACACCTGGACCGTGCGCTGAGCCTCACAACCCCTTAACTGAATTGTCAAGCACCCCGCGGCTCTGTTGCTGCGGGGTGTTTTCATAAGGGTGCGGTTCGCGCGCTCTTCATCGGACGCTGAAAATCAATCAGCCGGGCGGCCTGCGGGCCGTCCGGCTGTGATGGGGCTGAATGTGAGCTTGCGGGGTCAACCTCTCTTTCTTTCTCTCGATCCCCGCCGCTCAGGGATGCCGCCGAGCTTTAGCGATAGTCGGCAAAGCGTGCCTGGAGCTTCTTGCGGGCGAAGAAGATGCGGCTCTTGATGGTGCCGAGGGGGAGGTTC